>CAZGEC010000012.1:0-99254 GCA_964524645.1 uncultured Fibrobacteraceae bacterium
GCGCAGCAGCTGCGCGTTGCCGACGAAGTACTTGTCGGCCGCCTCGTTGACCAGCCGGATCGCCTCGGCCTGCCCCTCCGCCTCGAGGATCCGGGCCTGCCTGACGCCCTCGGCCTTCTTGATCTCGGCCCGCTTCATGCCATCCGCCTCGCGTTCGCGCGCGTTGGCGAAGTCGAGCGCCGCGATCTTCTCGTTCTCGGCCTTGACCACCTTGTTCATGGTCTCCTGCACGTCCTTGGGCGGATCGATCTCCTTCAGCTCGGTGCGGACGATCTCCATCCCCCAGTTCTTGGTCTCCTTGCTGAGGGTCAGCAGCAGCTCCTGGTTGATGCGATCACGCTCGCTGTTGGCGGACTTGAGCGTGAGCGTGCCGATGATGTTGCGCAGGGTCGTGCGGGCGAGGTTGACGATCTGCAGCTCGTAATTGTACACGTTGTACTGCGAGCTCTTCACGCTCTCCTCGTCCGACTTCACCTTGAAGTACACCTGGGCATCGACGCTGGCGTTCAGGTTGTCGTTGGTGATGATCTCCTGCGGCTGCGCATCCACCATCTGCTCGGTGACGTTGACCTGGACCATGCGCTCGATGACGGGAATCACCCAGGTGAAGCCCGGGTTGGCAAAGCGATTGTAGCGGCCCAGCCTCTCGACCAGACCCCGGTGCGTGGGCCGGACGATGCGGATCCCGACCAGGAACACCAGGACCACGAAGATTGCCACGGGCACCCAGAACATGACGACCTCCCCTGATTCGGCCCCCTGCTGCCAGCCCCGTTCTCTTCCGGCCGGTTGATCGCTCCGGGGCCTCGCCCTCGACTACCCTCTCGCACGGCTGTCTATTCGCCCGCCCGGCTCGCTCGCGCCGTCCCGGCGAAGGGCGCGACCCAGTTCCCGCCAGGGGCGCAGCCGTTCGTCGAAGAGAGGTGAATCCTGGTCGGCCCGTCGGATCCCCGCCGCCGCGAGGAATCCAGCACGGGCCGACAGGGCCGCGAAACGGAACGCGCAGATGAAGTCGGGCACGCGGTCGGGATCCGGATCTCCCTCCCGGCAGCCGATGGCCAGGGGACAGACGTGGCAGCTCGCCACGTGAGGACAATCCCGGCAGCGCCGGTACGTGGAGAACTTGCGCTCGCGGTGCTGGAAGAGGGCATCAGCTTGCTGCAGGTCTGGATAGCGCCGGCATCGCTCCAGGAAGTCCGGATCGCACACGTTCCCCGGGCTCAGTTCGTCCTGGCAGGCCCGAAGACGCGGATCCTGGACCGTGCGCACGGAGCGGGTCAGGGCTCCACAGCCGTAGGCCCGGCCGTCCACGTCGATGGTGAAGCCATCCCGCCGCAGGGCCCCGCAGAGCGCCCCGTCGTCCGGCCCGCTGTCCGCGCCCGCCTCACGGTCGCGAAAGAGCAGGAGCGGTATCTCCTCGGTTCGCTCGAGATGAGCGAGGCAGAGCTGCCGGATCCGGTCGAACTGCCGCGTCAGCTCCGGCACGAGCGCGGGATGCCAGCCCGGGACGGGAGTGCTCGCGGGCGCCAGCGCGAACCGCTGCACTCCGGTCGCCAGCAGGTGCGCGCAGGAGGCGGCCAGCTGCGGAATGGTCGCCGGAACGACGGTGGCGGAAAGGCTCACGTGCTGATGAAACCAGGCGGGATGTCGCCGCCTGGCGGCGGCCAGGTGACGGTCGAGCACCGCGCCGCTGTCCGGGCTGCGCAGCGCCTGGACCTCGGCGATCCCGTCGTGGCTGATCTGCAGGTCGAAGCGATGCCCGGCCAGGAAATCCACGATCGCCGGCATCAGGCCGAGCCCGTTGGTGGCCACGTGGAAGCGGATCGAGGACAGGGGCCGCCGCCGGATGGCGTAGGCCACGGCGCGGCGCAGCAGGGACCATTCCAGGAGCGGCTCGCCACCCGTGAACGACACCTCGACGATCGGCTGCGGGGACGCGAGCAGGTGGTCGAGAGCCGCGCGGGCCACGGACCAGGACATGCTCAGGCCATTGCGGGCGTTCTGGTAGCAGTAGGCGCATGTGAGGTTGCAGCGCGCCGTCAACATCAGCGACAGGCTGCGCAGTCCGTCAGTGGTCTCCATCCCAGCGCTTCGTCCTTCCGATCGGGCGGCTCACATCTTGCCCTCGTCAACCTGCAGCGATTCCGTGCCGCCCTTCGTCACGAGAGTCCCCAGGACAGCTGCGATCTCCGCGATCTGCTTTCGGCACTCCGACAGGTTGTGCAGCGTGGCCTCGAAGGCCCAGTGGAACGTGTAGCTCTCGGGAGCGGTCGCCTTGCTGCAGTACTTCGTGGCCGGGAGCTCGTCCGAGGGCACGGGCAGCGTGGCCTTGTAAAGATCCTGGGTTGCTCCCTTGTGATCGCTCATCGTCAGGTTGAGCCCTTCCAAGCACAGGATGTTCTTCTGCATCGCGCTGGAGATTTCTGCAAGCGTCATGTCCGCCATGTTCATGCCTCCTTCGGGCTTCAGAACGTACCTTTCCTTGCCTCCACCACCCAGATGTTTCCCGCGGATCGGATGCGTGCGAGAACAGCCAGCCGCCCGTCGGCGCTCAGGTCGAAAAACGCGAACTGGGTCATGTCGCCGAAACGCAGCGGCGGGGTGGGATCGCTCACCCTCCCATCCCCGAGAGACAGGCGGCGCAGCCGATGGAAGCATTCGCCCCAGCGACCGCTCACCCAGAGCTCTTCGTTCGTCCCGCCCCAGCGTACGCGGAAGGCATCGGCCCCAAGAGTCAGGCAAGTAGGTTCCGCAGAACCGTCGACCAGCGTGACCCAGACCTCGGAGCGTTCATCCCGGAGTGCCATGAAGGCGATGCGCGTCCCGTCGGGCGACCAGGAAGGGGCAAAGGCGCCGATCTCGGCGTCGGTGAGACGGCGCGTCGGTCCCGCGCGCCGGCCCTCCGCGAACGGGGCGATGTAGATGGCGGGAGCCCCCTCCCTGTCCGAGACGAAGGCCAGCCGGTCGCCGCGGGGCGACCAGGCCGGATGGATTTCGTCGGCTGAATCCTCCGTGAAGCGCACCGGGACACCTCCGGCGACGGGCAAGATGTAGATGTGCCGCTGGTCCTCCAGCTTCTCATAGAAGGCGACCCAGCGCCCATCCGGCGAGAGGGCGGGATGGGAGATGCCCACCGGTTGCTCGGTGAGACACCGCGCCGGCCCCACGGGCTTCCCCTCCGCCAGGTCCTGGGCCCACAGCTGCCGCTTGCCTCCCCACCGGGTCGAAACGAAGACCATCCAGCTGCCGTCGCGGGCCAGCGACGGCATGGTGTCGTCATGCAGCCCAGGGATGCGGGTCTCGCTGCCGTCTTCCAGGTTCACCAGGACCAGATTCTCGTTCTCGATCTGCGTGGAATAGGCCAGTCGCGAACCATCGCGGCAGATGCTGGGGTGACATTCGGGCCCGCTGCCCGGGGTCAGGCGCTGGGGCTTGCCTCCGTCGACGCCAACCCGCCAGAGGGCCAGCGTCTCCTCGCGCAAGCTGGAGAAATAGATGTACCGCCCGTCGGCCGACCACGCCGGATGCGAATCGTAGATGCCACCGACCGTCAGCTGGCGCAGGTTCTCTCCTTCACGGGAAATGACGTGGATATCGTACTGGGTGGCGTAGCAGAGCTGCTGGCCGTCGGGAGACCAGGCCGGGTAGCGATGGGACCAGAGACCGGCATCACCGCCGGTCAGCCAGCGCACCTGTTCCGGATCCAGGAGCGGCGCCACGGCGATGCGGGCCAGGCCGCCCGGCGGGGTCCGGCAGAAGGCGATCCTGAGACCATCCGGGGAAATGACCGCCTGTTCCGCATCCTTGACCAGCAGGATGGGGTCGCCGCCCAGCTGGCCGATCTTCCAGATGCCGAAACGTCCGCCCTCGTCGGAAGAGAAGGCCAGGCTCCGGCCGTCCGGAAACCAGACCGGCTCCTTATCCGTGGCCGGCCGGTCCGTCAGCCGCAGGGGCTGGCCGCCCTGGGCGTCGACCACGTAGATCTCGAGATTCCCGCTCTCGTCCGAGGCATAGGCCACCTGCTTCCCGTCGGGCGAGATGGCGGGCTCCCCCTCCCAGGCCTCGGCGCTGGTGATCTGCACGGGCTGTCCCATCTGCGGCAGATCGTTCCGAGCGTGGGAGCGGAAGATGGACCAGGCTGCGAGCCCGATGGCCAGGGCCAGGGCCGTCGAGAGCATCAGCCGCTGGACGACAAGGCGGTGCGGTGGGCGCACGGTCCGCTGCCCCGCCGTGCTGGAGGTGAACTGCTGGCGGAGGGCCCGCAGGTCGTCTAGCATCTCGGCCGCGGAGGCGTAGCGCTTCGCGGGGTCGCGGGCCAGGGCGCGCCCGAGGATCCAGTCCAGCTCCTGCGGAAGGTCCGGCCTCAGGGAGCTGGCACGCTCGGGATCGCGGGTCGAGGCGGCGATGGCCACGTGCCGGGGATCGTCGCCGGGGAACGGCAGCCGGCCCGTGACCAGCTCGTAGAGCACCACGCCCAGCGCCCACAGATCGGTACGGTGGTCCACCTCGCGGCCGCCCAGCTGCTCGGGAGACATGTAGGCCAGGGTGCCCACGGCCCGGTTCGTCTCGGTCACCCGCGTGACCTCGGGCAGCAGGGCGAGGCCGAAGTCGGTGATCTTGGCCTGCCGATCCGTGAGCACGATGTTCGCCGGCTTGATGTCGCGGTGCACGATGCCCCGGGCGTGCGCCGCCTCGAGCCCCTCGGCCACCTGGATGGCGATCAGCAGCGCCTCGGCCAGGGTCAACGGCCCCGCGGCGATGCGCTCCTTCAGGCTCGGCCCCTCCAGGCACTCCATGGCGATGAACGTGCAGTCCTCGGACTCGTGGATCTCGAAGACCCGGCAGATGGCAGGGTGGCTCAGCGCGGCGGCCGCCCGGGCCTCGCGCAGGAAGCGCAGGCGGACCTTCCGGTCATGCAGGGTATGTTCCGGCAGGAACTTGAGGGCGCGGCAGACATCGAGCTGCGGGTCCTCGGCCCGGTAGACCACGCCCATGGCCCCCCGGCCGAGCTCGGAGACGATGCGAAAATGCGATACGGTCTTGCCGATCACACTGCGCTCCCGGGTTGCGGGCCGGGCAGCAGTTCTCCACGATGTCGATTTCGATCTATGTCGAGTTAATGGATGAGGTTACTATACCAGAATCCCGCCCTCCTGCACAGGGGGGCGACTGGAATCGATAGCTGCTCCCGCACGAGGCGAATCCGGTGGCTGGCAGACTCCAGGTGATCCGCAGGGCCGTCGCGCTCCTGCTCGGTCCGGCTCTCGTGGCGGCAGGGCCGGTCGGCGCGCAGCCGGCCCGCAGCGCTGCGGACTTTCCCCGGCCGGGCATTCCCTGGCATCCCCGCCGGTACGTCTGCTATCGCACCGAGGATGCCCCGCGCCTGGACGGCCGCCTGGACGATCCCGGCTGGGAGGCCGCTCCCTGGACCGAGGACTTCGTGGACATCACGGGCGACGCCGCGCGCAGCCCACGCCTCCGCACGCGGGTCAAGCTGCTCTGGGACGAGGACCATCTCTACGTCGCCGCCCTCCTCGAGGAACCCGACCTCTGGGCCACCCTCACGCTACGCGACGCCGTCGTTTACCACGACCACGACTTCGAGATCTTCCTCGACCCGGACGGCGACCACCACCAGTACGCCGAGCTGGAGATCAACGCGCTGAACACCGTCTGGGACCTGTTTCTAGTCCGGCCCTACCGGGACGGCGGCCCGGCTCTGCACGGCTGGGACATCGCCGGGCTGCGCAGCGCCGTCGCTCTCGAGGGCACGCTGAACCAGCCCTGGGACACCGACAGCGGCTGGAGCCTGGAGATCGCCATCCCCTGGGCCGCCCTGGCCGCCTGCGCGCGAGGGGCGGTTCCGCCCGGCGGCGACCACCGGCTCTGGCACCTGAACTTCTCGCGCGTGGAATGGCGCCTGGAGGAGCGGGACGGGGGCTACGTCAAGCTCCGGAACCGCGAAACCGGCGAGCCTCTGCCGGAGGACAACTGGGTCTGGTCGCCCCAGGGCCTGGTCGCCATGCACTACCCGGAGATGTGGGGGCTCGTCTGGTTCTCGCCTGCCACCGCCGCCGGCGCCGGGCCGGCGCCCGCCTGGCCTGCGCCGGCCGAGCTGGCGGCCCGCAGCCAGCTCATGCAGGTCTACTACCGCCAGAAGCAGCAAGCCGCGGCCCACGGCACGTTCGCCCGCGAGGCGAAGGACCTGGATCTGGGCGGGCTGGATCTCGGGCCCGGCTTCCGGCTGCAGACCACCCCCAGCTTCTGGGAAGCCACCTTGCCGGGACCCGGCTTCACCGCTCACGTCGATCACGCAGGCAGGTTCTGGACGACCCGGCCCTGAGATCCGCAACGCGAGGTGACACGGCTTGAACCTGACCGCCGTCGACTGGGCCATCGTTCTGGCGATCCTGGCCGTGATGACGACCGGCGTCCTGCTGAGCCGCGGCTACATGCGCAGCGTGGCCGACTTCCTGTCCGCCGGGCGCAGCGCCGGACGGTACATCCTCAGCCTCTCCCAGTGGGCGGCCGGCCTGGGCGCCATCTCCATCATCGCCTTCCTCGAGATGAACTACGTCGCCGGCTTCAGCATGTCCTGGTGGGGCTTCACCATGAACCTGGTGATGATGCTGATCGCGGTCTCGGGCTGGGTGATCTACCGCTTCCGCGAGACGCGCTGCCTGACGCTGGCCGAGTTCTTCGAGCGGCGCTACAGCCGCCCGTTCCGGGTCTTCGCGGGGCTGCTGGCCTTTCTCTCCGGCCTGATCAACTTCGGGATCTTCCCCGCGGTCGGAACCCGCTTCTTCATCCACTTCTGCGGCCTGCCGTCCAGCGTCTCCCTGCTGGGGCTCGACCTGCCGACCTTCCCGCTCGTCATGGCCGTGCTGCTGGGCCTGGCCCTCTGCTTCGTCTTCGCCGGCGGCCAGGTCGTGGTGATCGTCACGAACTTCCTGCAGGGGCTGTTCGTGGGGACCGCCTTCCTGCTGATCACGCTGTTCCTGCTGGCCCTGGTCGGCTGGGATCAGATCTTCGCCGCTCTCGGCACGGCGCCGGCCGACGCCTCGCTCATCAATCCCTTCAAGACCAGCCACGTGAAGGACTTCAACTTCTGGTACTTCCTGATCGGGGTGTTCGGGAATATCTACGGCACCATGTCCTGGCAGGGCACGCAGGGCTACAACAGCTCGGCCCGGACCGCCCACGAGGCCAAGATGAGCGGTGCCCTGAGCATGTGGCGCGGCATGTCGCAGGCTCTCTTCCTGATGTTCGTGCCCATCGTGGCCTACACGGTCATGCATCACCCGGACTTCGCCCATCTGGCGGCGCTAGTGGACCAGGGCCTGGCCGGCGTGGAAGGGGAGGCGATCCGCAGCCAGCTGCGCATCCCCCTGGTGCTCGTGCAGCTGCTGCCGGTGGGCCTGATGGGCGCCTTCGCCGCCGTGATGCTGGCGGCCTTCCTCAGCACCCACGAGAGCTATCTCCACTCCTGGGGCAGCATTTTCGTGCAGGACGTGCTCATGCCCTTCCGCAAGCGGCCCCTCGCGCCGCGGCAGCACCTGCGGGCCCTGCGCCTGGCGATCGGCGGGGTGGCCGTCTTCATCTTCTGCTTCAGCCTGCTCTTCCGGCAGAGCGAGTACATCCTGCTCTTCTTCGCCATCACCGGGGCCATCTTTCTCGGCGGCTCGGGAGCGGTGATCATCGGCGGTCTCTACTGGAAGTGGGGCACGGCTGCGGCGGCCTGGGCCGCCATGATCACCGGCGCCGCGGTCGCGGTGGGCGGCATCGTCGTCCGGCAGCTCGAGCCCAACTTCTTCATCAACGGCCAGGTTTTCTTCGCCATCGCCATGGGCGCCTCCGTCACGGCCTACGTGCTGATCTCCCTGCTGGGCCGGCGGCGGGCCTTCGACCTGGACCGTCTGCTGCGCCGGGGGGCCTACCGCGTGGCCGAGGACCACGAGCGGACGGGGGCCCCGCCGGCCCGCGGCTGGCGCATCCTGGGTATGGGCAGCGAGTTCTCGCGGGGCGATCGCCTCATCTACGTCGCCACCTACATCTGGACCGGCCTCTGGACGCTGGTCTTCGTCCTGGGGACGGTCTACAACCTCTCGCACACGGTGGCGGACGCCCTCTGGATGCGTTTCTGGCGGTTCTACGTGGAGATCCAGGCCGTCTTGGCCCTGGGCGTGATCGTCTGGTTCTGCGTGGGCGGGATCCGCGACATGCGGGGCATGTTCCGCCGCCTGCAGGCGGCGGAGCGGGACGTGCAGGACGACGGGCGGGTGCGCCGCTGAGACGGCCGGCTCGGCGGGCCCGGCGCGCGCCCGATCCTTCTATTTCTCCTCCCCATCGCTTATCATGGCCGCTGTCACCCTGCGCAACGAGGTGGACCATGCCCTGGAGAAGACATCCGACGATCGGACTGGTCCTGGCCGGCCTGCTGACCCTTCCCCTGCTGGCGGCAACGGACGCCGGCGCCGGCGCGTACAACATCCAGCTCTACACGGACAGCACCCCGGACTACACGACGCGCCAGAGCTTCCTGGAGACGGTGCTGCCGGTCTGGGACGATCCGCAGGACCAGGCCATCGCGATCTGGCGCTGGGGAGTGCGGCACCGGCGGCAGACCTCCACCACGCGCGAGGAGGGGCGGGGCATCTACGACCCGATCCTGCTCTTCAACAGCTACCCCAACACCTACTGCGCCTTCATCGCCGGCGCGCAGCAGTCCCTCTACGAAGCCATCGGCGGCGACTGGCGGGCCCGCTACGTGGAGCTGGCCGACCACACCGTCAGCGAGGTCTCCTGGGATGCGGGCGCCTCCTGGCACCTGTTCGACGCCTCGATGGATGTCTACTGTTTGCGGCACGACGGCGGCGTCGCCTCCGTCCCGGAGATCGCCTCCGCTCACTCCTGCGCCCTTTCCCAGGCCCTGGGGGCGGCGGGCGACGAGCCCGGGCACTACTACCTCTACCACGCGGCCCAGGAATGCAGCTCGAATCCGGTCGATCCCAGTCATGCCGGCGATCTGGCCTACCCCTGGGGTTATCGCGTGCTGCCGGACCGTCCCATCCCCTACGTCCGCACCCTGCGCAACGGCGCCGATTCCTACATCAGCGGCTTCACCATCCAGGAGGACTTCACCCACATCCGTTACGGGCACCGCTACCGCCTGAACCTGCGTCGCTGGGAGAGCTACACGCGCTACTGGACCCACCTGGGCGAAACCGCGGACTACTACCGGCCCACCACCTACGGCATGGATCCGGACGCCATGGAGCCCACCGGCGCCATGCGCGGCAACGGGCTGTGGGTTTTCCGGCCCGACCTGAGCAGCACGGACTACCGCCTGGTGATGTACGACGAGAGCGGACTGTTCCACCGCAGCGAGGATCACTATCAAGGACCGAACCTGCACCCCGCGGCCGCGGGCGTGGCCGGAGAGGTCGTCTTCCAGGTGTACGGGGCCAACGCGATCACCTCGGCCGCCCTCCACCTCGAGGGACTGCGGACCGCCGGTGCGGACGACCTTCGATTGAGCATCTCGCGGGACGCGGGCATCAACTGGCAGGAGGTCTGGAGCGCCACGGCCACGGGGCCGGTGGTGGCGGACGTGCCGCTATCCTCCACCCTGCTGGGCGGCGCGCCGGAGTACCTGGTGCGCCTGCGCTGCCGGGCGGCGAGCGATCGCCGGGACTGCGGTCTGGACGTTCTCGAGATCCGCACGGTGACCCAGGTCAATGCCCTGGCCCTGCCCCGGCTGGTGCGGGGAGCCAACCGCGTCCGCCTGCGCCTGGGCGAGCAGGTAGAGTCGCACGTGCTCTGGCCGCCGCTCCACGACGACGGCGCGCCCCGCTACCGGGATTCGGCGGACTCCTGGGAGAACGTCTTCGCCGGCTCGCTGGCGGACGAGTTCTGGCGCGCGGTGCTGCGCCCCCTGCAGGGCGGCATCCCGGCCCAGGTCACCTGGCGATTCACCGCCCCCGCCGAGATCGTCGGACTGCGCTACGGAGGCAGCTTCTACGCCGACCTGAGCGGCTCGGACGACCGGGTGCGGTTGCTGCATTCCTGGGACGGCGGCGCGTTCGAGGAGGACGGCGTCTTCACCAGCGTCAGTGCCCCGACGCGGGACGGCCGTCTCTACGCCACGGTGTCCGGTGCGCCACCCGGAGCCCGCGCGGCCTGGTTGCGCTACGAGTTCGGCTGCAGCCAGAACGCCTACTACAACAGCACGGGCCTCCAGGACGCCCTCATGGAGGTGAGCTGGGAGCCGCGCGATCCCATGCGGCAGCCGGTGGAGGTCACCTACTGCTGGACCGAGCATCGGGTGGAGGGAGACGTGGTGCGCGAGCATACCCAGCTCGTTACCGGCGTGGACCAGCGCTGGACGATCGACGTGGGCGGCTTCCGCGATCCCACCATGAACTGGGTACGGCTCAACCTGCGGCGGTACGGCCCGGACGGCGAGAACACGGTCTACGGCTACGCCGACGGTCAGGACGTGGGGCCCGGCGCCGGCTACGACAAGAGGCGCTACGGATTCGCCTGGCTGGACGACGTGGCCCGGGACAGGAGCTACGTGGTGAGCCGGCCGGCGGCGGCTTCCAATCCCGACACGGACGGGCGCGAGCTGACCAACGGCTGCGTTATCCCGCCCACGGTCGAGTTCGACAGCGACCGGGTCCAGGTGCAGACGGCGCTCTGGGACCCGGGTGCCGACGTAGTGGTCGCGCTCGACCTGGCGCAGCTGCAGCCGGTGGCGGCCCTGCGCGTCACCACCCACCAGCCCGACCAGACATACTGCCATGCGGCGCGCATCGAGGTCGCCTGCTCGGCGGACGGCGTGACGTACACGCCGCTGGGAACCATCCTCCACGACGACATCTGGTCGCCGCCGGGAGACGAGCTGCCCTGGGAAAGAGGCATCTCGCCCGATTTCGCCGGGCTGCCCGCCGGCGGCAACCTGGCACACGCCTTCTGGCTGCCCCTGGCGACCCCGGTGACGGCCCGCTACGTCGAGTGCCGCTTCGTGCCCCTCCCGGACCGCGGCCTGAGCATCTCCGAGATCCAGATCCTGTCGCAGTTCACGCAGGAAGACTGGCCCGACCGCGAGGTTTACATGCCCGTAGCCACGGCCGTCACCGAGCCGCCCGGCCCGGGCGCAGGAAACGGGCGGCCGCTGGCTGCGGGTTCGCTCCTGCTGACCGGCGCGCCCAATCCCTTCAACGCGATCACGGACCTCTCCTTCGAGCTGACCCGACCCTGCCGCGTGGACCTGCGCATCTACGACATCTCCGGCCGCCTCGTGCGCGTGCTGCTGAGCAACGCGCCCTGCACCGCCGGCCGCCACACCATCACCTGGGCCGGGGAGGACGCCCGGGGACGCCCCCTTCCCTCCGGCGTCTACTTCGCCCACCTGCAGGGCGATGGCCGATCGGCCGTCGGGCGCCTGACCCTCGTCAAGTGAAGCCGGGGAGGAACATCCGGGCCGGCGGGCTCCGGGCGGGCGCAAGAACGACTCCTCCGGAGCCGGCCGGATCTGCTATGCTGCACCTCGTCTGGTGAGCCTGCGCCGCAGGTCGACCTGGGTTTCCAACCGGGAGGTTGCCGTGACGAGGAACTTCTGGAGATTGGCCGCCGTCGTGCTCTGCCTGGTCGTCGCGACCGCCTTGCCGGTCCGGGCGGACGACATCGGGGATCAGATCCGGGGCGCCCTCAAGCTGTACGAGGATGGCGACTATGCCGGCGCCGCCTCGGAGCTGGAGTTCGCCGCCATGCAGATCCGCCAGATGCAGGCCGGCCGTATCGCCGACGCCCTGCCGAAGCCGCTGCCGGGCTGGCAGGCCGAGGACGTCGAGACCAGCGCCATGCCGGGCATGGCCATGGGCGGCGGCTCCACCGCCGCACGGGAGTACACCAAGGGGGACACCTCGGTGGAGGTCCAGATCATGGGCGACTCCCCCATGATGCAGGGCCTGGCCATGATGATGAACAATCCCATGATCGCCGCCAGCAGCGGCAACAAGCTGATCAAGGTGAAGGGCCAGAAGGCTCTCCTGCAGTACGACGCCAGCGACCATAGCGGCGAGGTGCAGATCGTCGTGGGCAACAACGTCCTGGTCACGGTCAACGGCAGCGACGTCAGCCAGGAGGATCTGCAGGCCTATGCCGACGCGGTCGACTACGAGCTGATCCTCAAGATCGCGGCGGGGGACTAGCGATGGGAGCGACCCCCTGGGCGATCGGTGCCATCCTGGCCGCCGTCTGGACGGTCGCCGCCATCCCGGTCGATCGGAAGTCGGACGCCGAGGAGATCATGTCCCTCGAGGACGCCGCCATGGAACGCTGGCGCCAGGGTGATCCCCTGGGCTGGGCCGAGATCGCCGCACCCGACATCACCTACTTCGATCCCTCCCTCGATGCCCCGATCGTGGGCCGCATGGCCTTCACGGCGTACATGGCCTCGCTGGCCGGCAAGATCCACTACCAGGGCTCCGAGTACCTCGAGCCGCGCGTCCACGTCTACGGCCGGACGGCGGTGCTCACCTATCGCTACTGTTCGACCGTTCGCGACGATCAGGGACAGGCGACCCGCGGCACCCTCTGGAACACCACGGAGGTCTACGCCCGCATCGATGGTGCCTGGCGGATCGTCCACTCCCACTGGGCCTTCAACCACGGCCTGAAACCGGACGGCGGCGCGGCGGCCGAGTGAAGGCCAAGTGGCGAGCCAGTGAGGGCGGAGAGTGGGCGGGGGGCAAGTGACGAGGAGCCGGCTCGCAGAACGCTCAGGTCCAATATCGGATAACTGGATCTTGACATCCTTATTATACAAGACTAGTTTTCTCCCATAATTGGATCTATGGGTCCAGATGACCACCTAGTGGTCGCCCACCGCAGGCCCGGCAGCCCGCTGCCGGGAAGGTCGACGGGAGCGAGGAGGCGATGATGAACGGATCCTGGCTCGACCGGCTGATGAGCCGCAAGGGTCTCTACACGGCATTCTGGGTGGTCGGCATCATCATGGTGACCACCCTGATGATCTTCACGGCCAATCTGCCCAGGGAGGTCCCTCCCATCCCCCGGGAGGTGGTCTCGGCCAGCGGCGAGCTCCTCTACACTCACGATGACATTGTTGCCGGCAAGGCGCTCTTCCAGCAGTTCGATCTTATGGACTACGGGACGCTGCTCGGTATGGGAGGCTATCTCGGTCCCGACTTCAGCACCGAGTTCTTCCACCGGCGCGTGACCTTCCTCTATGACAACTATGCCCGCGAGATCTTCGGCCGATCGGATGCGCAGATCAGCGCCGCAGAAAGGGGCCAAGTCAAGGAGAGGGCCAAGGAGGACATCCGCGGCCAGACCCAGCTGAGCAAGGGCGTGGTGACCTACACCGATGCGTCGGCCGCGGCCTTCAAGTCCAATCGCGATTTCCTGGGGCGGTTCCTTGCCCGTGGCGACGAGGAACTGGCCTGGCCCGGCGGCGTGATCCGCCCGGAGGAGGCCCGGACCATCGCGGCCTTCGTGGACTGGAGCCAGCTGGTCGCCTCGTCGTTGCGGCCCGGCACCGACCGCACCTGGAGCAACGACTGGCCACCAGAGCCGCTGGTGGACCAGGATGCCTCCTGGACCAACCACTTCTACACCCTCTGGGAGCTGCTCCTGCTGTGGACGCTGACGATCGTGGTGCTCGTGCTCTCCTACGAGTACCTGATCAAGCCGTCGTCCGGCGAGCCCCTGGAGAGCCCGCTCCGGATCACGAGCCTCTTCCCCTCGCAGCAGAAGCTGATGAGGTACATCCCGGTCGTGGGACTCTTCTTCTTTCTCCAGATGATCCTCGGAGGCTACCTGGCCCATATCTACACCGAACCGGCCAGGAACTTTCTCATCCCCCAGTCCATCCTGCCCTTCAACGTGATGCGCGCGCTGCACATCAACCTGGCCATCGTCTGGGTCGCCATCGGCTGGTTGGTCGGCGGCATGTTCATCGCACCTCTCGTCGGCCGCCAGGATCTGCGGTTCCCCTGGCTGGTGGACGTGCTCTGGGTCGCGCTGCTGATCGTCGGGGGTGGTGGCCTGGTCGGCATCTACCTGGGCGCCACGGGCCATTTGCGGGATGTCTGGTTCTGGCTCGGCAACGAGGGGCGCGAGTACCTGAATCTGGGTCGGGTGTGGGACATCGGTCTTGTCGTCGGTCTCGTGCTCTGGTTCCTGATGGTGTTCAGCACGATCCGCAAGGCCAAGGAAAACAATGTCCTGGTCGGCACCATCATCTGGGCGGCCTTCGGCATCGCCACCTTGTACCTGGCCGGCATGATGCCCATCCACAAGATCATGCCCAACTTCACCGTGGACGATTATTTCCGCTGGTGGGTCGTGCACCTGTGGGTCGAGCTCACCTTCGAGCTGTTTGCAGCCGGCGCACTGGCCTATCTGACGGTGGTGCTGGGACTGGTTCCGCGCAAGACCGCCGAGCGGATCATGCTGTTCGAGATCGCCCTGGTAGTGATGAGCGGGACGCTAGGAGTGGGCCATCATCTCTGGTGGCAGGGATTGGACGAGTACTGGATCGCCGTCGGCGGCATCTTCTCGGCCCTGGAGCCGTTACCCCTGGTGGTTTTAATGATCGAGGCCTGGAAGCAGCAGCGGGAATTGAAGCGCCAGGGGACCGATTTCCCCTTCCAGGTACCCTTCCTCTGGCTGGCCGGCAGCGCCTTCCTCAACTGGTTCGGCGCCGGGTGGCTGGGCATGGTCATCAACACCCCCACCATCGACTACTACGCCCACGGCACCTACCTGATCATGCCCCACGGCCACGTGGCCCTGCTGGGCGCCTTCGGCTACATCGCGCTGGCCTTCATCTACCTGACGGCCCGGGCCAACGCCCTGGCCAAGGGCCTGGTCTGGAGCGACCGGCCGAGCGTGTGGGGTTTCTGGCTGGTCACCAGCGGCGTGCTGCTCTTCGCCGTGCCCACCCTGATCATCGGCTTCCATCAGGCTCACGTGGCCCATGACCTCGGCTACTGGGCGGCGCGCCAGCGAGCCGCCGTGGAGCCCGTGAAGGGCTGGATGTGGTTCCGCCTGTTACCCGACGGCATGATGATCCTGGGAGCCTTCCTGGTCTTTGTGGACACTCTGCGCAAGACCTTCTTCGCCCGCCGGATCAGGATCTGAGTGCGGCGCTCGGAGATCCGGCAGCCCCGTGGCCCGTGTTCACCCGGGTGAACGCGGGCTATTCGGGTGAACGCCGGCCGCTCGGATGAACACGGGGAGTTCGGGTGAACGCGGGTTGCATTCGCCCTCGTGGCGAACCAGCGCAAGTCCCTGCTGCTTCCCCGGCGGGAATTCCCTAGAATGGAGGGGGTACAAAGGCCGCCGGAGTCCGGCCACGACGCGCGAGTTCGGAACCTGCCAAACCACGACTCGCACCGTGTGGCCCGGGCGACACCTCGAAACATTGCGAGCGAACCATGCTCCCTGAACCAACCGCCAGCTTCGCGATTCCACCAGTTCTGCTGCGGCCGGCAAGCATCCTGCTCTGCATCGTCGTCCAGCTGGCCACGGGCGCCGGGACCGGTGCCGCGGCCGCCGGGTTCAGGGCGGAATCGCCGCCGCCGCCCGCGCCGCCGTCGGTGATCGTCTCGGCGGCCTGGCTGCTCGAGCACCGGCACGAGGCCGATCTGATCCCCGTCGATGCCCGCGACCGGGAGGCTTACGCCCGCGGCCACCTGCCGGGCGCGATCTCGCTGCCGGTCGCGGAGCTGGATCCGGATGCCGGGCTCGGCGCGACCCTGGGCCGGCATGGTCTGCTGCCGCGCCAGCGCCCGGTCTGCTACGCCGCTGCGGGTGCGCCGGAGGCCGCGGCGCGCCTGTTCTGGTTGCTGGAGCTGGCCGGCGTGGAGAGGGTTCGCCTGCTCGACGGCGGTCTGGAGGCCTGGACCGGCAGCGGGCAAGCGCTTGTGACCCGACCGGCGTCTCCGCCGTCGATGGCCTGGGACGCCGCCGCGGACAGCAATGTCCTGGCGACGATCGAGCAGCTCCTGAACCGCCTGGATCAGCCGGACCAGGTGATCCTGGATGCACGAAGCACAGGATGCGGGAATCCGGTCGCGCCCCTGGACGCCGCTGAAGGTCCCTGGGGAGCGGGGCATCTGCCGGGCGCACTGCCGGTGGACTTCCGCTCCTGGCTGGGACCCGGCGGCACCCTGCCGACGAGCGCCGCCCTGCGCGAGGATCTGTCCGGGCTGGATCCGCGCTTCCGCTCGCGGCGGCAGCAGCCGGTCGATTGCGTGATCTACGACGACGGCGTCTCCGCGGAAGGCATGCTGGGGTACCTCCTGCTCCGCAGCGCCGGCTACGAGTCCGTGCACTACTATCCCGGCGGCTGGGCGGCCTGGTCCGCTCAGCCCGACCTGCCGGTCGTGCGGATCCTGAGCGCGCCCGAGCTGCGCGATCGGTTGCAGGCCGAGAACCCGGGCCTGACCGCCGACGTCCCGCCGCGCGACTTCATCCTCCTCGACGTCCGGCACCCCGCGGCCTTCGCCAAGGAGCACCTGCCGGGCGCCGTGAACCTCTTCTCCTCCCTGCTGCCGGACTCCCTGGATGGTGTGCTGCAGCGCCACTGGCCTGCGGCGGACCCGGCCCGCATGGCCGTGGTGGTCTACTGCTGGGGGCCGGACTGCATCCGCAGCCGCACGGCCGCCACGGAGCTGGCCCGGCGCGGCTTCCTGCACCTGGAGTGGTTCCTCGGCGGCCTGCCGGCCTGGCACGCGCTGGGCGAACCGGTCCAGGGATCGGCGCGGGCCGCGCGGCAACAACCTGCTCCCGCACGCAAACCGCCCGGCCGCTGAGGCGGCCGGGCGGCTGCGTGTCGCGTCCGCAGCGCGGAATAGCCCTGCTAGTAGATGCTCTTGATCCGGCCCCAGGTCGTGCTCCCGCTGGCCACGGGCGGTCCCGGCGGGCTGACCCGTACATTCGTGGTCACGTCTAGAACATGCAGCAGACCCGTGCCGACGTCGACGTAGTCACAGAAGTCGGGAATGCCATTGCCGTTGTCCTGGTACTCCACCACCGTCACCGGCTCCATGATCGGGTAGATCTCGTCCCAGGCGTCCCCGGGCAGCGGCAGTTCATCGAAGGCGAAGTCGCTGTAATTATGAGGCTCGTAGACCGCATCGAAGGCGGGATCGAAGGCGCCGTCACCGTCCACATCCAGCCAGAAGGTCGGTCCGACCCATTCGATGTGGAAGCCCGAGATGATCCCGGTGTCGGGATCCTTCAGGTTGAACCAGTCGCAGATGCTGATGATGCCGTCGCCGTTGTCCAGGTAGCCCCTCTGCTCGTGCATGCGGCAGAAGGTGGGCGCGAGCTCGTGCCACAACGAATGATTGGGTGGAATGGTCAGATCCTTGGTGGGCGAGATCTGCACGTCCAGGTGCGTGGGCGACGGCTGGGCGAAGACGGGCAGGGCCAGCGCGATCAGGGCGAGACTCAGCAGGGCGACACCTATGCGGTAGCTCTTACCATTCATATCCATCCCCCTCGGGTGTTTACAGTCCATGGCGAGTGAACAGGGAAGCTTGGCTCGGGATGGGTGCTCGGAGGAACCTCCTCTCAGCGGCTTGTGGGCGAAAAGGGTTGGAAGTAGCCAGGGGCATTGTACCACAAGCCGGGCCGCGAAGTCCAGCCGCCAATATCACAATCTGTTAAAAAATTAGGGCATGGGGGCATTTTGAGCCGGATTCGCAGCGGCGCGCCCGGGGCGTGGCCGGAGGGTCACTCGTCCTCGTCGCGGAGGTAATCGCCCAGCAGGCCGCGGCTGTGCTCGGCCTCGTGGCAGTAGATGCAGAGGTTTTCCCAGTTCGAGCCGTCGGGGGGATTGTTCTGGTCGTTGCCGTCCTTGTGATGGACGGTCAGCAGGTGGCGATCCTGCCAGCTGAACTCCCGCGCACACTTGGCGCAGATCAGCCCGTGGATGGCCAGCGAGCGCTCGCGATAGTTGTAGTCCGGCGAGGCCATCGCCTTGAGTTCTTTGACCTTCCTGGCGATGTCCTCCTTGCTCAGCGGCTTCTTCGGCGGACGGGGCCGCCGCATGCGACGTCTTCCGGCCGACATGGTGCGTGTTCCTCCTCCCAGCGGTGCCCGGCCAGCTTGTCTTCCCGTCAGAAGAATACCATCATCTGGGAGCTGCGGCCACGCTTCCCGGCGACCGCCGGGACGGCTCGAAGGGGTGGGCCCGGCGGAAGTCCGGGACGTAGTTCCCGGGGCTGGTCAGCTCCTGGACCCAGCCATGCCGGAATCCCAGGCGGTGCAGCTCGGCGACCACCTCGGCGTACTCCTCGGCGGTGACGCGCCGGCCCAGCAGCGGGTCGGCGGCGACGTCCGGCGGCGGAGCGTACTGGGCCAGCAAGGAGACGTGCACCGAGGGCGACAGCTCCTCGGCGATGAACTGCAGGCAGCGCTTGCTGTCCGCCACCTGGCCGGGCAGCACCAGGTGCCGCACGATCAGCCCCGCCTCGGCGTCGCCGCTCGCGTCGCAGAAGAGGTAGGATCCCTTCTGGCGGTGCATCTCCCGCAAGGCCGCGGTCGCCACCACGGGATAATCGACGGCGTCGGACCAGCGGGCCGCCAGGGCGCCGTCCAGGTACTTCAGGTCGGGCAGGTAGACGTCGATCAGCTCGGCCAGCGCGCGCAGGGTCTCGGGCCGGTCGTAGGCGTTCGTGTTCATCACCGTCACCGGCCGCAGGCCCCGCGCGCGGACGCCCGCGATGATCGCCTTCATCTGGGGGATGCAGTGCGCGGGCGAGACGAAGCCGAGATGCCGTACGCCACCGGCGAGGATCTCCGCGATGCGATCGATCAGGACGGGCAGCTCGAGCCGCTCCGCGATTTCCGTCCCGCGGTTGCGGCTGATCTGGTGGTTCTGACAGTAGGTGCACTGCAGGTTGCAGTGCGCGAAGAAGAGGTTGTAGATACCCTTGGCGCCGCCGAGCGCCGGCTCCTCGCCCCGATGAAGGCAGAGCGAACCGATCCGGAAGTCGGCACCGGTCCGGCAATAGCCGAGCTGCCCTGCGGTCCGGTCGGCGCCGCAGTCACGCGGACAGATGCTGCAATGCTTCAGTTCGTCCCGCCAAGATTCCACGGCAGCAATGTCCTCCCACATCATCAGGTGGACTCCATTATGGTCTCGGGCCCCACTCCCTGGCAACCGGGACGCCCGGCCCCCGGCCAGGGCCGGCCGGGGAAACTCCTGTATTTGCCGAGCGCTCCCATGTTAAAATAAACAGGGATAATCTCTTGGCAAAGCCCTGCAGGAGGGACACCATGTTGCATCCACGTTCCTGGCGCCGGATTCGACCGGTCGGTCTCGTTCTCCTCTGCGCGCTCCCGCTGCTGGCGGTCGGCCCCGGCAACGCGCCGGCCGATCCCTCGCGCGATCCGGTGCTGGACCGGGCCTACGAGGGCTTCCTGCACGTGCTCTTCACCTGCTCCCATCCGCAGTTCGAGAGCAGCGCCCAGATGGACGTGCACGTCACCATCGACGGCATCGTGACCGTCTCGGAGGCGACCATGAACTACGGGGGAACCGAGCCGGGCGAGTGCACCTACACCCGAACCGGGACCTGGAACCTCGCGCCCTACGGCTACTACCGGGTCGGCCCGCCGCAGCACATCGAGGTGAACGAGAACATCACCTTCTCCGAGCATCTCCTGATGGTCTGCCCCCCGCCGGTCGGCACGGTGATGGACGAATCCCCTTCGGGCAACCTGAACGGCGGTCTGGCCTTCGACTTTCTCGAGGCCCAGACGGACGGGGCGGTGGTCCAGGTCGTGAACGGAGATGACAGCATTCGCTGGACGCTGGGCCTGGTGCCCTCGCTGCCCGTGGAGAAGGCCACCTGGTCGGCGATCAAGGCCCTCTACGCCGACTAGCCGCTCTCAGCGATCCACTCCCTAGCGCACCAGGACCATGCTCCTGGTCTCCACGACGCCGTTCGCCTGCAGGCGGTAGGCATAGACGCCGGAGGGAACCGGCCGGCCGCCTTCGTCCAGGCCCGACCAGCTGGCCGAGTGCTCTCCGGGGCCTTGCCTCTCGTCCAGGAGCGTTTGCACCAGATTCCCCGCCAGATCGAAGATGCTCAGCGTCACGTGGGCCGCGACGGGCAGCTCGTAGCTGATGGTCGTGCGCGGATTGAAGGGGTTGGGGTGGTTGCCGGCGAGCAGGAACCTGCGCGCGGTTCCCGCCTCCCCGGCGGCGGACAGCGAGGCGCCCAGCGAACCGTCCGGATTGACGTTCTGCCCGTAGACGTCGACCGTGCCCTGCCGATCGTCCTCCCACACCAGGATCGCCATGCCGTTGCCGGCCAGGGCGACCGGCAGGCGGGCCTTGTCGCTCAGGTGCGACGAGACGATCAGCGGCGAGACGGGCCAGACCTGGTGCCCGGCGGCGTCCAGACGCATGCCGATGATGCGATCCTCGCCGTAGAGGCCGGTCGGCTCGTCCATCAGGAAGACCATGGCGCCGGCGCCGGCGGGCAGGCTGCGCGGGAAGGACCGGTAGATGGTGCTCACCGGCAAAAGCGTCAGACCTCCATCCCCCCAGGCGCGCGTGCCGGCGGCGGTCAGCTTCTGCGCGTAGATGCCCCACTGGGACTGGTTGCTGTTGCGCTCGTTCCAGAAGACGATGGCCTCGCCCGTGTCCGGGTTGTAGGTCAGCGAGGGATCCAGGTGATGCATGCTGGCCGTGGTCGAGACCACCACGCCGTTGTGCGGGAACAGCTCCGCTCCGCTGGCGTCCAAATGCTGCACGTAGGAGTTGAACATGCTGGCGGGACTGCTGTGCCAGCAGACCAGGGCCCCGCCGGCGCCGTCCGCGGTCAGGCGCGGCAGGTGGGCGATGGGCACCGAGGCGGCATCGTAGACGCTCACCGGGCCGCTCCAGACCGCGGCGCCCGTCGAGGAGTACTTGTTGGCCCGCACGTGCCGGTAGCTGAGAAACGTGCTGATGTCCCGGACCCACGACACGATCACATCGCCGTCATTCGCCGGCACGATGTCCACGAAGGCCGGCTTTTCGGCGGGCGGCGCTTCCACGGGGATCCCGCCGGGCGTGAAGCGCTCCTGTCCGGCGGGGGAAAGACGCTGCATCATGAGGCTGCCGCCGCCGGAATCCGGCAGGCGGGCCCAGACGAAGACGAGATCCCCGTCGGAGGCCTCGGCCACGACCGGGGAAGGCTCGTAGTCGTCGTTGCTCGAGAGTGTCACCCCGTCGGGCCCCCAGACGGAAGAGCCGTCGGGAGCGATCTTGTAGGCGAAGACATCCAGATCGCTGCCGTCGCGCGCGTCGGTGAACACGAGGACCGCATTGTCGCCGCTATCGGCGATCAAATCCCAGTCCACCAGGGAAGAGAGCTGCGGGTGGTCGCTGATCAGGATGCCGCCGTGCGGCCACTGTTCCACTCCCTCACCGTCGAGGCGCTGCAGGTACACGTCGTAGTTGCCGGAGCTGAGATCGAACCAGCCCACGTAGCAGCAGCCGCCCGCATCGGCGGCGACCTTGGGCACCACCTGCTCGGAAGGCCGATCGGCGATGACGAGGTTCTGGGCCGGATCATCCGGCCACTGGGCGGCGGCGACGGACCCGAGCGCGAGAACGGCCAGCAAGGTGGCCGCAAGCAGGGATTTCCGGCCGAACATGGCAGCCTCCTCTTTGTGTCTCACCGGGCGAGAACAAGCAAGGTCGGATGTCTGGCATACTAGCACAGGATGCCCGCGAGCGGTGGACGCAACCCTTGGATGTCCATTCAAGATCCGCTGCCGTCCTCAAACGAGCTCACTTCACGTGGATCATTCCCCGTGTAGCGTGGAAGCCAGGTGTCACCGGCGATAGACGGCCACGATGGTGTGGCCGATCGGGCGCAGGGCCGTCGCGGCGGCGAGGCTGGACTCCGTCGGCTTGGAGAGCAGGAAGGCCAGGCTGCGGCCGAGGATGTTCTCGAACAGGGGATCGAGCAGACGCCATCTCCGCCCGAGCCAGCTCCGCGTGGCGGCCTGCCCGATGCACCGCGCGTACGGCTTGACATGCCCGTCGGACAGATGTTCGCGCCAGATCCGGACCACCTCGAGCCCGTGGAGCTCACCCAGCTTCGCCAGGGCCGATTCCTTCCAGCGCGTGACGTGATGGGGCGGCATGTTCAGGACGTTGTTCGCCTCGACACCCAGGAAGGAATCCTCGTTCGGAACCGACAGGATGAGCAGCCCGCCCGGCTTCAGGCAGGCCACGCAGGCCGACAGGAAGGAGCGCAGCTCGGGGATGTGCTCGAGCACCTGGAAGAAGCAGACGCGATCATGCTGCCGGCCCGCGTTCCGCGCGTGATCCTCGACCGAACCCTTGCGCACGTCGATCCCCCGCTCCCGTGCTCTCTGCGCCGCGGCGGCGTTCAGCTCGAGGCCCAGGTAGTCCCGGCTGTCGATGAGCGTGGCGAATGCGCCTTCCCCGGCGCCGATCTCCAGGACGCTGTCGCCCTGGCCGATGTACCCGGCAGCGATGCGGTACTCCTCCTTCTCGCGCAGGTAGTACCAGGGCACCACCCCCAGCTGCTCGTACAGCCCTTCTCCACCGGCCGGGGCCGGGTCGTAGTACCTGAGCGTGCAGTGACGGCACTCGAGCAGGCGGATGCGCAGGCCCGCGGTGCCGGCCAGCTCGACGCCCAGCCGCCTCCGGTAGGCGCGGCCCAGCAGGTTCCCATCGATCTCGTCGACCAGCAGCGATTCCGTCTGGCCACACAACGGACACGAACTCGCCATGCTATTCCCCATCCACGGAGCGAGTGAACTGGCAGGTTACGACGCGCGAGCGCGACGTGCACCATGAAAACCCCGCCTCCTCGGGAAGGCGGGGTTTCTGCCGACACCTGATCCTGGGCAACCTACCAGCCGCGACCTCCTCCGCGGCCACCCCGGCCGCCGCCGCCGCCGCCGCCGCCGTAGCCGCCGCGACCACCGCCACCGCGCGGACGATCCTGAGCCTCGTTCACGCGGAGCGCACGCCCATCCATCTCGTGCCCGTCGAGGGCCTGGATGGCGGCCATGGCCGCGTCGTCGTCCATCTCCACGAAGCCGAAGCCGCGGGGACGACCGGTCTCACGATCGTTGATCAGCGCCACCGAGTGCACCGTGCCGTGCTTGCTGAACAGGTCCCGCACGGCGTCGTCGCTAGCGCTGAAAGGCAGGTTTCCCACGTAGATCTTCTTCATTTCCTCTCACTCCAACCGCCGGCCTCGCCGGCCAACACGAGCCCGCAGGAACGCCAGCCTACTCCAGGAGAACCCCTGGGCTCGAAACCAGTCCGGCCCCATGCCGGACCCCGTCCCCCGACGGACGAGAGACGCACTTCGTTCAGCATACAGCCTGAACGGACTCCTTGTCGCCGTTTTTGTGCCGAATCTCGAGTGAATCGTCTCTTTTTCCCGTCCGGGTCCCCTCATATGAAAAGCCCACCATGAGAGGGCTGCCATGGCCGGTTCATGTGTTATTACAATAGTGATAAAAATATATCCGATGAAGATATTTGCGCCCGACCGTCACACCGCCGGTCTCGCGGGGCGATCCGGGCCGGGGACGAGATCGAGCCTCATGGTGATCGTGCAGCGACAGTAGGGATCGCCGGGCAGCGGATGCTTTCGCACGCGCCGGAATCCGAGCGCTCGATAGAGGCGCATCGCGGCCTCGAGGCGAGGGCTCGTCTGGAGGTAGAGACGCACGGCACCCTCCTCGCGGGCCAGCTCGAGCACGGAACGGGCCAGGGCCCGCCCGATCCCGCGGCCGCGAACGGGTGCGTCCACGGCCATCTTGGCCAGCTCCCAGACGTCGGCACCATGTCGCAGCAGGGCGACCGTGCCGACCACCTCCCCGTCCCAGAGGGCGAACAGCACCCGGCCGCCCCTGCGGATGATGCGTCCGTTGGGATCGGCCAGCAGCAGCGCATCCGCGCGCTCGACGGTGAAGTACTCCCGCAGCCAGCTCTCGTTCAGCGTACGGAAGTGCTTCTTGTAGGCCGGGCGGTAGTCGACGATCCGGAGCCTGGTCGGCCGGGGCAGCTCCAGCCGTTCGCACACGCGCTCCTCCATGGACCGCTCATCGAGCGACGTTTCGAGACGCTCGAGAACGGCCAGCAGGTCCACGCCGGCCTCGTCCAGCCACTCCGCATTGGCCAGCTGGATCTCCCGCCAGACCGGAACGAGCTGCACTGCCAGCAGCTGGCCGCGGCGGGTGAGGGCCAGCAAGCGCCGGCGCGCATCCCGCGGTCCCGTCTGCTCGCGCAGCAGGCCGCGGCGCAGCAGCGGGCCGGCGATCTGACGGACGGCCGGGTGGGTCATCCCGAGCGTCTGGGCCAGCTCCGTGACCGCTTGCGGCGAACGATCCGCCAGGGCGCGCAGCAGGGGGAACCAGCGCGCCTCGAAGTCGAAATCCAGTGCGCGGTAGACGCGCGAGACGTCCCGCTGCAGGCGATCCCCCAGGCGCTTCAGGCGCGTGGCCAGGGCGAGCTCGCCGAGCCGGGTGATCTGGTCCATGATGGCGTCCTCCCGTGCACGATGCCGATCAGCTTCCCCGCGCCATGGCGTGCCTCGTTGCGTATCAATATGGGCCTGGCCGGCCATCAGAAAGGGCTGGCCAGTCCGCGGGCTTGACGTAGACTCTTGGCCGCGGGATCAGCCGGAGTTCCAGGGCCAGGCCACCGGCGGCTCTCCGCATACCTGGCCGGCTGGAGGCGCTGGTGATGACCCTCAAGCGGTACCTCAACAATCCCGTGCTGAGCCGTGAGGACGTGCCGGAACTGCCGCCTCGGCTCGTGGACGCCAGCTCGGTCTTCAATCCGGGCGCGGTGCGGCACGACGGCCGGACGCGCCTGCTGCTGCGCGTGCAGACGCGCGGGCGCGAGAGCCTGCTCCTGCAGGCGGTGAGCGACGAGGGTCTCCGCTTCCGGATCCTGCCCGAGATCGTGGAGCTGCGCGGCCTCGAAAAGGTGTCGGGCACGGTCTTTCACGTCTACGATCCCCGCATCACGGCGCTCGAGGGAAGGTACTACATCACCCTCGCCCTGGATACCGCTGCCGGCGGCCGCCTCGCCCTGGCTCGCACGGACGACTTCCGGCGGTTCGAGTTCCTGGGCCTGCTCGGCAAGGAGAACGCCCGCAACGGCGTGCTCTTCCCCGAGCGCGTGGGGGGAAGCTACCTGCTGCTGTCCCGCCCCAACACCGTGCGGCCGCCCGGTGGCGGCGCTCTCACCGGCGACCGGATCGTTCTGTCCGCCTCGGGCGACCTGGAGCGCTGGCGGCGGATCGGCGAGGTCATGAGCGGCCGCCCGCACTTCTGGGACGAGCTGATCGGCGCGGGACCGCCGCCGCTGAAGACCCGCGAGGGCTGGCTGCTCGTCTATCACGGCGTCGCGACTCACTTCGCGGGCGCCCCCGTCTACCAGGCGGGAGCCGTTCTGCTGGACCTCGACGACCCGCTGCGGGTGCTGGCCCGCACGCGGGACAACATCCTGGAGCCACGGGAGACCTACGAGCTGGTGGGCCAGGTGCCCAACGTGGTCTTTCCCAGCGGCCTGGTCACCGACCGCGCCGATGCGGCGGGCTTCGCGCCTCTGGACAGCCGCGCCTGGCTTTATTACGGTGCAGCCGATAGCGTGGTGGCCCTGGCCACGGCGACCGTGGCCGATCTGCTGGCCGCCTGTCGGGCTTGATGGATCGAAGTGCCCCGGGAGGACACCTTTGCCGAAGGATCTCGCCCCCGTCTACATCGTCTCCCACACACACTGGGATCGCGAGTGGTATTGGCCGTTCCGTCGCTTCAGGGTGAACCTCGAACGGGTGGTTCACCAGGTGCTCGAGGAGCTGGAGAGCGATCCCGAGTTCCGGCATTTCCTGCTGGACGGCCAGGCCGTCCTGCTCGAGGACTATCTCGGCGTGCGGCCGGAGGACCGCCGGCGGCTGGCGGCCCTGGTGCAGGCGGGCAAGCTAGCGGTCGGTCCCTGGTACGTGCTGCCGGACGAGTTCCTCGTGAGCGGCGAGGCCACCGTGCGCAACCTGCTCACCGGCCACCGGATCGCCAACGCCTTCGGCGCCTGCCAGAAAGTCGGCTACCTGCCCGACTCCTTCGGGCACATCGCGCAGCTGCCGCAGATCCTGCGGCGGGCCGGCATCGACAGCTTCGTCTTCACCCGCGGCCACGGGGACGAGGCCGCGGAGCTGGGCCTGGAGTTCACCTGGCGGGCCCCAGATGGCAGCGAGGTGCTGGCCGTCCACCAGTGCGAGGGGTACTGCAACGCCGGGAGCCTGGGCCACGCGGAACTCTGGCACGCCCACACGCAGCGGGCGGTCGATCCCGAGCGCGCCGTGACCCGCGTGCGCGAGATCTTCGCCGAGATGTACGATCGCAGCAACGGCAACATCTGGCTCCTCTGCAACGGCTGCGATCACCTGCCGCCGCAGGCCGATCTGGCGGTCGTCATGCAGGCGCTGCGCGAGGCCTTTCCCGAGAAGGAGTTCCGGCACGCCAGCCTGGCCGAGTTCCTGACCGCCGTGCGGGCGTCGGGCTGCGCGGGAAAGGTCTACACGGGCGAGCTGCGGGGCGGGCGCGAGCATCCCATCCTCTCGGGCGTCTGGTCGGCGCGCATGCCGCTCAAGCAGCTGAACGACGTCTGTCAGACGCTGCTGGCCGACCAGGTGGAGCCGCTGCTGGCCTATGCCCGCTTCGCCCATGGTCGCGATTATCCGCAGGGATTGCTCCGGGACGCCTGGAAGCTCCTGCTGAAGAACCACCCCCACGATTCCATCTGCGGTTGCAGCACCGACGAGGTGCATCGCGAGATGATGGCCCGCTTCGCCGGGATCACGGCGGCCGGCGAGCAGATGGCCCGCAATGCCCTGACTTCCCTCGCCCCGACCTTCGGCCGCGAGCCGGCCGGGGATCGCGGCACGGTGCTCTGCGTCTTCAATCCGCTGCCGATCACGCGCACGGCGATTTTGGAACGCACGGTGGTCCTGCAGCCTCTCGGCTACGACATGGAGAAGCTGCAGCTTTACGACGAGGCCGGTCGGCCGGTACCGTTCAAGGTCGTCGAGCGCCTGGTCGTGGAACGCTTCTGGGGGGTGGACTACCGGACCGAGCTGACCGCGGAGCAGCAGCAGGCCGCCTTTGCCGCATACCGCGAGCACTTCGGCCCCCGCATCCTGAAGGGCGAGGAGGAGGCGGGCCGGCACGATACCTTCCTGCGAATCCAGTTCGCGGCCCGGGATCTGCCCCCGCTGGGGCATGCGCTCTTCCACCTGACCGACGGCGCCCCCCCGGCGCCACCGGAGACAGCGGCGCCGGTGCCGACCTCGCCGACCGAGTTGACCGATTCCGTGCTGGTGGCGGAGAACCTGCTGGAGAACACCTTCTTCCGGGTCCACCTGCGCCCGGACGGCACCTTCGACGTGCTCGACAAGACCAGCAACTACCTGTATCGGGGCCTCAACGTCCTGGAGGACGTCGAGGACATCGGCGACGAGTACGATCACTGCGCCACGGACAATCCGGAGATCATCACCTCCCTGGGCATGGACGGCGGACTGCGCGTGGTCGAGGACACGGGGCTGCGGGGGACCCTCGAGGCGCGCCTGGCCATGGACCTGCCGCGCGGCGTCGTGCCCGATCGCACCCGTCGCACCCGTCGCGAACGGGAGCAGGTCGAGTGCGAGGTGTGCGTGCGGGTGACCCTGATGGCGCACTGCCCGCGCGTGGACGTCGCGCTGGAGTTCGACAACCAGGCCCAGGACCACCGGCTGCGCGCCCTCTTCCCCACCGGACTGATCACGGACACCCTGGTCTCCGATGGCCATTTCCTGGTGAACCGGCGTCCCATCACCCCGGGCACGACGGGGGTGAGCTGGGTGCAGCCGCCGTCGCAGACGCTGCCCCAGCAGGACTTCAGTCTCCTGGAGGACGGCGCCCACGGCCTGGCGATCCTGAACCGGGGCCTGCCCGAGATCGCCGCCTTGCCGGACCAGCACGGGCACGTGACCCTGGCGCTGACGCTGCTGCGCTGCGTGGGCTGGCTTTCGCGCGACGATCTCGCCAGCCGGCGGCAGGCCAACGCCGGCCCCACCGTCTTCACGCCGGACGCCCAGTGTCCCGGACGTCATCTCTTCCAGTACGCCGTGGTGCCCTTCGCCGGCGACTGGCTGGGCGCGGACGTGCTGGGCATCAGCCGGCGCTTCCACGTGGCCCCTCTGGTAGTGCAGGGCGTGGCCGATGGTTGCGTACCCGGCGGTGCAGGCCTCGTCGGCAAGACCAGCGCGCGCACGGCGATCACCGCCGTCAAGCGGCAGGAGGAACGCGACACGCTGATCGTGCGGGTCTACAACCTGACCGGCGAGAAGGTGGCCGAGACCCTGACATTCGGCCGG
This sequence comes from uncultured Fibrobacteraceae bacterium, assembly GCA_964524645.1. Classification (GTDB taxonomy): domain Bacteria; phylum Krumholzibacteriota; class Krumholzibacteriia; order LZORAL124-64-63; family LZORAL124-64-63; genus CAZGEC01. The sequence goes on from CAZGEC010000012.1 coordinate 28,452, forward strand.
GACTGCCGGAGCGGCTGGCGCACCAACCTGCTGGAAGAGCGGCAGGAGGAGCTGATCGCCTTCAGCCCACGCGAGCTGGGCCTGGAGATGGGCCCGCACGAGATCGTCACCGTCGAGGTGATGTTCAGCGAATGAACCGCATCCGAGGAGTGACAGCATGGCCAGCCGTCGCCAGTTCCTGCGTGCCGCGGTCCTGGGAGCCGCCGCCGTGGGCGCCGGAGCCGCGTCCCTGAACCCGCGCCCCACCGCGGCCCGCCCTCCCCGGCCCCGCCGCAGCGCCCCCTCGCTCGCGGTCGCCACCTGGAATCACGGCGTGCCCGCCAACGCCGCCGCCTGGCGGGTGCTGGCCGCCGGGGGCCACGCCCTCGACGCCGTCCAGGAGGGGGTCATGGTCGTCGAGGCCGATCCCACGATTTCCACCGTGGGATTGGGCGGCTATCCCGACCGGGACGGCCGCGTGACCCTCGACGCCGCCATCATGGACGGCGACGGCGGCTGCGGTGCGGTGGCCTGTCTGGAGAACATCGTGCATCCGGTGGCGGTCGCCCGGCGGATCATGGAGAGGACGCCCCACGTGATGCTGGTCGGCGAGGGCGCCCTGCAGTTCGCCAGGGATGAGGGTTTCCCCGAGCAGAACCTGCTCACCCCCGCCGCGGAGCAGGCCTGGCGGGAATGGCTGCAGGAGAGCCGGTACGAGCCGCGGATCGACGGCGATCGCCACGACACCATCGGCATGCTCGTCCGCGACATGGCGGGCGGTCTCGCCGGAGCCTGCTCCACCAGCGGTCTGGCCTTCAAGCTGCCGGGCCGCGTGGGGGATTCGCCCATCATCGGCGCGGGCCTCTTCGTGGACAGCAGCGTGGGAGCGGCCTGCACCACCGGTCTCGGCGAGCTGGCCATGAAGACCCTGTCGAGCTTCCTGATGGTGGAGAAGATGCGCGAGGGGGCCGCCCCGCAGGAGGCCTGCGAAGCGGCGGTGGCGCGGATCCTGTCGACCTACCCTGCGGCCCGCGAGGACCAGCTGTGCTGCCTGGCCATGACGGGCGACGGCGCCGTCGGTGCCTTCAGCATCCTGCCCGGCTTCCAGTACGCCGTCGCCGATCCCGCCGGGAACGTCCTGCACGATGCGCCGAGCCGGTTCCCTTGAAAGGCCGTGAAGATATATTGGGGGCTGGGTTGACCACCGGCTCCCGCCCCACTATGCTGCTCCGGCCCCACGACGCCTGCAGCCAGGAGAGCATCATGCCTTCACCCAGCCGTACCGTGCGTTCCCTCGTCGCGATCGGTCTGCTCCTGTTCGCCGGCTCCGTTCACGCCCAGATCCTCTACCTGGAGGACGGCGTCAGCGGTGCCACGGCCGCGCTCGCCTACACCTCGACCGACGCCTACAGCGGCCTGGGGGCGGGCTTCGGCCTGGCCCAGCGGGGAATGCTCGAGTTCGGCATGTTCGTCAGCCGCATCGACGTCAAGGACGACGATCTGCGCGGCACCCAGATCTCGCCCTTCTTCGGCTTCAGTCTCCTGAAGCAGAACCTGCAGAATGCGGTCAGCCTCGACCTCGGCTTCCAGTACAACCATGTCTGGTACGCCGGCAACGAGCTGACCCGGCGCGACCTGACCATGAGCGAGAACAGCTTCGCCGTCACGGCCACGCTCAGCAGCAAGCTGCGGGGGGAGTCCGCGGTCGCCGTCCCGTACGCCCTGGTGGCCCACACCCGCGGTTCGGTGAAGCTGGAGAGCCTGGGGGGGCACGTCGAGAAGCAGGACGACGACGTCACCGGCTTCGGCTGCGGTCTGGGCGTGCTCCTGAACGACGTCTTCTACGTGACCCCGCAGATCTACTTCGCCGACGACGAGGCCTACGTCTCGGTGACGGTCGGGTACCTGAAGATCAAGTTGCCGATCTAGCACCTGCCCGCCCGTGCCGCGACCGCGCGCGAGGAACTACTTCCTGCCCTCCCCGGGCCGGCTTTTGTTGGGATAGCTCACCTTGTCCGGCAGGGCCCAGGCGGCGCCCTCCCGCTGGAGCCGCTCCAGCAGGTGCCGGACCGCGAACTCGAGCTGGGCGTCCTTGCCCTGCAGCAGATCCACCGGATCGTTCTCCACCTCGATGTCCGGCTCGACCCCGTGGCCCTCGATCAGCCAGCTGCCGTCCAGCCCCAGCAACCCGAACTGCGGCGGCGAGGTGCCGCCGCCGTCCACGAGGTCCTGGTGCGCCTCGATGCCCACGGCGCCGCCCCAGGTGCGCTTGCCGATCAGCGGGGCCAGCCCCTTGAGCTTGACGGCCTGGGCGAAGTACTCGCCGTTGCTGAAGGTCTCCTCGTTGATCAGCACGACCAGCGGGCCGTGGAAGCAGCGCTCGGGATCCCGCATCCGGCCCCCCTCGCGGGGCAGGGTCAACCCCCAGAGCCGTCGCTCGAGGCGGTCGATGATCATGTCGCCCACGAAACCGCCGCCGTTGAAGCGATCATCGACGATCAGGGCCTGCTTGTCGCTCTGGGGGTAAAAGTAGCGGGCGAACTCGATCAGGCCCGGCTGGAACATGTCGGGCAGATGCAGGTAGCCGATCTTGCCGCCGCTGAGGCGCGCGACCAGGGCGCGGTTGTTCTCCACCCACTCGCGATAGCGCAGGGCGTAATCACCGTTGAGTGTCTTGACCCGGCAGGTGCGGCCGCCCTTGGCCTGGGGTTTGTCGTTGAAGGTCAGGACCACCATCTTGTCGGCCTTGTCCACCAGGTGCCGGAAGACGTTGTCGCCGGCCGGCACCTCCTCCCCGTCGATGGCGATCAGCCAGTCGCCCTCCTCGACCGGACAGCCGGGCTCGTTCAGCGGAGACCGGTTCTGGGGATCCCAGCTCACCCCGGGCAGGATGTGGGCGATGCGATAGTAGCCCGCCCCCTTCTCGGCGGCGAAGTCGCAACCCAGCACGCCGACGCCCACGCGCTCGTAGTCGCTCTGGTTGTCGCCCCCGTAGACGTAGGTGTGGCCGGCGCTCAGCTCGCCGATCATCTCGCCGATCAGGTAGGTCAGGTCCCCGCGATTTCCGCAGTTGGGAACGAAGCGGCCGTACTTCTCCCGCATGGCCGGCCAGTCGATCCCGTGCATGTTCGCGTCGTAGAACCAGTCGCGCTGGATGCGCCAGGCCTCGTCGAACTGCTGGCGGTACTCCTCGCCGCGCACGACCTCGAGGCGTACGGCCGCGAGATCGACGGCCCCGTCGCCGACCTTGGCCGGCTTGCCCGCATCGACCACGCCGTAGCGCGATCCGGCACGGTAGATCAGCTTCTTGCCGTCCGCCGAGAGATGGTAGTTGGCGATACCCTCGAGCACGGCCTCGTGCTCCTGATCCTCCAGCTTGTAGGAGATCAGGTCGAAAAGGTCGGTGGTGCCGTCATCGACGTTCTGGTACTTCAGGAACTTCGGCTCGTCGCGACGCAGCAGCAGGAAGCCGTCGCTCGTCGCCGTCAGGCGGAAGTAGGTACCGGCCGGCAGCTCCTCGACGACGACGATGCGCTCCTGCAGGCCTGGCAGGTCGATGACCGTCTCCGGGACTTCCTCGGCACCCTTCCCGTCCTTGTCCTTGGCCTTGTTCTTGTCCTTCTTCGCGTCCTGCTCGTCGCTCTTCTTCTCCTCGCCCTTCTGCTCGTCCCCCGCGGAGGTCTCCTCCTCGAGGACCTCCGGGGGCATGAACGGCGACGGCTCGCCGTCCTTCAGGACGGCGACGTAGGCGCGGGTCATGTCCAGGAAGACGTGGTTCTGATCCTGGAAGCCCATGATCGGGTTGAAGGTCCGGTTGGAGAGGAAGTAGAGATACTGGCCGTCCGGCGAGAACGAAGGGCTCCAGCTGGTCTGCATGTCGTCGGTGACACGCGTGGTCTCGCCGGTGTTCATGTCGTACAGGTAGATGGACTCGTTCATGTTGTGTTCCATCTGCGTGTAGGCGATCCAGCGGCTGCACGGGGACCAGACGTAGTCCTGGATGCCCCAGCGCTCCCAGGCGTCGTCGTATCCGCCCTGGGCGATCACGCGCTTCTTGCCCGCCGGAACGTCGACCAGGTTGAGCCGCATGAACTTGTCGCTGTAGATCAGGTGCCGGGAATCCGGCGACCAGACCGGCGGCAGCAGGAAGCCCAGGCCTCCCTCGGTGAGCCGCCGCCAGTCGCCGCCCTGCTGGTCGGCAAGCCAGATCTCCTCCTCGCCGCTGCGATCACTGATGAAGGCGATCCAGCGGCCGTCGGGCGACCAGACCGCGTCCTTCTCGCGCGAGGCGGAGCGGTGGGTCAGGTTCACCGGGTCGCCCTTGTCCGCGGGCAGGTTCAGGATCTCGCCGCGGGCCTCGAGCAGGACGCGCTTGCCGCTCGGCGAGAGGCCGAAGCTGCCGGTGCGGGGCGCCACCTCGACCAGCTCGGGACGCATCGGTACCTGGTCGCTGCGGATGCGGACCATCACCTTCGTCACCCGGCCCGAGCCGAGATCGAGCAGGTTCAGGGTCTCGCCGTACTGGAAGATGATGCGCCCGTCCCCCAGGGAGGGGTACTTGACGTCGTAGTCCTGGTAGGGGGTCAGCCGCTTGACAGCCCGGCTGGCCAGGTCGTAGCCGTAGATGTTCAGCGTGCCGTCCTCGCGGTCGCTCGTGAAGTAGACCGTGTTGCCGGACCACATGGGGAAGTTGTCGGTGCCCGGCCAGTCGGTCACCTTCTCGATGGTGCCGGCGTCGAAATCGGCGATCCAGATGTCCTGGGCCCAGCCGCCCTGGTAGCGCTTCCAGGTGCGGTGCTCGCGCACGAAGCGGTTGAAGGCCAGCTTGCGGCCGTCGGGAGAGAGGCTCGCCAGCCCACCCCGGTCCACCGGCAAAGGTTCGGGCATGCCGCCGTTGACGGAAATCCGGTACAGCTCCTGGGTGTAGCCCGGAGCGGTCCGGTTGGCCCGGAACAGCACGTACCGGCCGTCGGGATACCAGCCGAGGACCTGATCGGCCGCCGGATGAAAGGTCAACCGTCGCGGAATGCCGCCCGCGACCTCCATGACGTAGACATCCGTCCCCCCGTCGTAATTGGCGGTGAACGCGAGCAGCTTGCCGTCCGGGCTGAACTTGGCGTACTGCTCCCGGCCCGGATGATTTGTGATGCGATGAGCGTCGCCGCCGGCGGCTGGCACGAGCCACAGATCGTCCTCGTAGGTGAAGACGATCTGATCGCCGTGAACATCGGCGTAGCGCATCAGGTGGCTCTCCTGGTCGGCCAGGGCGAGGCCGGCCGACAGCAGGACCGGAAGACAGACGAGCAGCTTGATTCTCATGGTTCGGTCTCCCTGTTTCGTTGCAGGGCGCAGCGGGCGGCGAGTGAATCGCCGAAGGCCCGGATCGAGGGTTCCGGTGGCTCGGGGGTTCCTGCAATGAAACAGCCCGGCCGGCCGCCTGGCAACCCGATTTCGCACGGGCCGGCGGCGCGGGCCCCGCGGCGGCGCGACATGACAGGAGCCGAGCACGGCACTATGATATACGAAACTTTGTGGCCGGCCCGGCGTACCAGCTTGCCTCACAGCGAAGCTCCACGCTCGGCCTTCAAGCGCGAAAGTAGAGCGAACATGCTCCTGTCCCCCCCGTTCCGCCGTGCGGTTCTTGGTCTCGTCGTGGCCGGCGCCGCCTTGCTGCTCGGCGGCTGCGGCGGCCAGGCCGACGGCCCGGCCCGGCAGGCCCGGGCCGAGGAGAACAGCGGACCCGGCTCGCCACCCGCCCAGCCCCCGACGCCCGTTGCCGTGGAGACGGCCGTCACCGGCGAGATCGCCAGCTACTATCGAACCACCGCCACCCTGGAGGCGGAGAAGCAGGCCCAGATCCTGGCGCGCGTGCAGGGCGTCATCGGATCCCTGGGCTGCGAGGAGGGGGACCTCGTGGAGGAGGGGCAGGTGCTGGTCCAGATCGACAACCACGAGTACCAGCTGCGTCTGGATCAGGCGCGGGCGACCACCAGCAACCTGCGGGCCCGTTACGACCGCATGGAGCGCATGCTGGCCGAGGAGCTGACCTCGGAGGAGGAGTACGAGGCGGCCAAGAGCGAGCTGGCCACGGCCGAGGCCGACGAGGGCCTGGCGGCCCTCGACGTGGAGTACACCTCCGTCGCTGCTCCCTTCCGGGGCCGCATCACCGAACGCCTCGTCGACCCGGGGCAGAACGTCAGCGTCGGCACACCGCTGTTCGTGATCGCCGATTTCGATCCGCTGCTCGCCCGCGTGCACGTTCCGGCCAAGGAGTTCCGCAAGCTGGAGGCCGAGCAGCCGGTCACCCTGCGTCTGGACAGCGACGGTCGCGAGATGCACGGGACCATCAAGCTGGTCAGCCCGGTCATCGATCCCACCAGCGGCACCATCAAGCTGACCGTCGAGATCCCCGAGTACCCCGGCGACACGCGTCCCGGCGACTTCGCCGAGGTGAGCATCGTCACCGAGCGCCGCTCCGGCACCACGCTCATCCCGCGCCCCGCCGTGGTCGCCGACAAGGGCGAGGACGTGGTCTACGTGGCCGTCGAGGACCGGGCCGAGCGCCGGGTCGTCAAGGTGGGTTTCACCGACGACGCCCACGCCGAGATCCTGGACGGGGTGACCCCCGGTGAGCTGGTGGTGGTCAAGGGCCAGCGCTCCCTCAAGCAGGGGGCGCCGCTGAAGATCCTCGAGGGAAGCGCCGGGAACGACGCGTCCGCGGACGTGGACACGGCGGCTGCGGGCGCGGTCGGCCGCGGGGGCGCTTGATGCGCAGCTTCGTCGCCCTGGCGGTCCGCCGTCGTGTCAGCGTGGTCATGGTGACCCTGGCCGTGGTCGCCTTCGGACTGGTCGGCTACAACCGTCTCGCCCTCGAACTCTTTCCCGACATCACCTATCCCTCCCTCACGGTTCAGACCGAGTTTCCGGACACGGCCCCCCAGGAAGTCGAGAACCTGGTGACCCGTCCGGTGGAGGAAGTGGTGGGCGTGCTGCGGGGCCTCCAGTCGGTTCACTCGGTCTCGCGGCCCGGACTTTCCGAGGTCACCCTGGAATTCGACTGGAACACGGACATGGACATGCTGTCCATGGAGGTGCGCGAGAAGCTGGACCGCCTCGTCCTGCCGGAGGAGGCAAAGGATCCGCTGGTCCTGCGCTTCGATCCCTCCCTGGACCCCATCATGCGGCTGGCCCTCTACGGCGACGTCCCCCTGACCGACCTGCGCCGCCTGGCCGACAAGCAGCTCAAGCAGGACTTCGAGACCATCAAGGGCGTGGCCGCGGCGCAGATCAAGGGCGGGCTCGAGGAGGAGATCCAGATCGAGGTGGATCAGGAGCGCCTGGCGGCCCTCAACATCCCCCTCGACACCGTGCGGCAGATCGTCGGCGTCTCGAACGTGAACCTGCCCGGCGGCGCCCTGCGTAGTCGCGACAGCCAGTACCTGGTGCGGACCGTCAACGAGTTCGACACGGTGGACGAGATCGCCGACCTGATCGTGGCCCAGCGCGAGGGAGCAGCGGTGCGCCTGGGTGACGTGGCACACGTCTACTGGGGAGCCAAGGAGCGCGAGGAGATCACGCGGGTCAACGGCCGCGAATCCGTTGAGATCGCCATCTACAAGGAGGGGGACGCCAACAGCGTGACCGTCGCCCACCTCGTGCGCGAGCGCCTGGCCGCCTGGCAGCACGGCAAGCTGCCGCCGGGCCAGGAGCTGGCGATCCTCTTCGATCAGTCCCACTTCATCCAGCAAGCGGTGGCCGAGGTGCGCAACGCGGCCATCCTGGGCGGGATCCTGGCCATCCTGGTGCTGTTCGCCTTCCTGCGCGACGTGCGCAGCACCATGATCATCGCCACCTCCATCCCGATCTCCGTCGTGGCGACGTTCATGCTGATGTACCGCATGAACATCTCGCTCAACATCATGTCCCTGGGCGGCCTGACCCTGGGCATCGGCATGCTGGTAGACAACTCCATCGTGGTGCTGGAGTCCATCTATCGCAAGCGCAAGGCCGGCCTGGCCCTGGCGCGGGCCTCGGTGGTCGGCACGACCGAGGTCGGTCCGGCCGTGGTGGCCTCGACGCTCACCACGGTGGCCGTGTTCCTGCCCATCGTCTTCGTGGAGGGGATCGCCGGCCAGCTCTTCAAGGACCAGGCCCTGACGGTGACCTTCAGCCTGCTGGCCTCGCTGGTGGTGGCGGTCACCATGATCCCCATGCTGAGCGCCCTGGGAGCGCGCCTGGGGGCGCTGGGCGCCGGCTCCGCCGCCGGCGGTGGGGAGGTCGAGGCCGGTCCGCAGGCGGACGAATCCGTGGCCGCCGCCTCGGGACCGCTCCTGACCCTGGGACGCTTCAGCGAGGGTTACGACCGTCTGCTGCGCGGCGCCCTGCAACACCGGCTCCTGACCCTGATCGTGGCGTTCGGTCTCTTCTTCGCCTCCGTCGCGGGGATCCGCCTGCTGGGCACCGAGCTGATCCCGCAGCTGAGCGAGGGGGAGTTCTACTTCGAGGTCAAGATGCCCGAGGGGACCTCGCTGGCGGCCACCGACCGGGTCGTGCGCGGCATGGAAGCGGAGGCCGCGGCGGACTCGGCCATCGCCCGCAGCTACGCCACGGTGGGCAGCCGGCTGGTGGCCGGCGGCATGTCGCTGAACACCAAGGCCGAGAACCTGGCTCAGCTCAACCTGGTCATGCGGAACCGCACCGACGAGCGGGCCGAGACCGCCACCATCGAGCGGCTGCGCCATCGCTTCGTGAACATCCCGGACCTGGAGATCAAGTTCGGCCGGCCATCCTACTTCAGCCTCAAGACGCCGGTGGAGGTGGTGCTCTACGGAGAGGATCTGGAGGCGCTGCGCGACTACTCCCTGGACCTGGCCCATCGTCTGGAGGGCGTGCGCGGGCTGGCCGACGTGCGCAGCAGCCTCGAAGCCGGCAACCCCGAGGTGCAGGTCGTCTTCGACCGCCGCCGTCTGGCCAGCCTCGGCCTGGACATGGGGGTGCTCTCCGAGACGCTGCGCAACCGCGTCCAGGGCGTGGTGCCGACCCGTTTCAAGGAAGAGGACCGCCAGATCGACATCCGCATCCGCAACCGCGAGCCGGACCGCAAGACGGTCGAGGACGTGCGCAACCTCGTCATACCGGGGCCCGGCGGCAAGCCCCTGCGGCTGCTCTCGGTCGCCGACGTGCGGCTGGATCGCGGCCCCGCCGAGATTCACCGGCTCCAGCAGCAGCGGGCCGCCGTGGTGACGGCCAACCTTGAGGGCCGCAACCTGGGCGGCGCCGTCGAGGACGTCAAGCGTCTCCTGGCGGCGGATCCGCCCCCGCCCGGCATCACCTCGGAGCTGGGCGGCCAGAACCGCGAGATGCAGGTGAGCTTCGCCAGCCTGCGCTTCGCCATGCTGCTGGCGATCTTCCTGGTCTACCTGGTGATGGCGTCGACCTTCGAGTCCTTCCTGCACCCCTTCATCGTGATGTTCACCATCCCCCTGGCCCTGGTCGGCGTCGTGGCCGGGTTGCTCGTCACCGATACCACGGTGACGGTGATCGTGCTGATCGGTGCGATCATGCTCACCGGCATCGTGGTGAACAACGCCATCGTGCTGATCGACACCATCAATCGCCTGCGCCGGGCCGGCGTGGAGAAGCGCGAGGCGGTGATTCGCGCCGGTCACATCCGGCTGCGCCCCATCCTCATGACCACCCTGACCACCGTCCTGGGCCTGCTGCCGATGGCCGTGAGCTGGGGCGAGGGGGCGGAGCTGCGCTCCCCCCTGGCCATCACGGTGGCCAGCGGCTTGCTGGTGAGCACCCTGTTGACGCTGGTGGTGATCCCCGCGGCCTACCTGGCGGTACCCTCACGGGTCGAGGTCACGGAAAAGGCCGCCGTCGCGGATCCGGCTCATTCCACGTAGCCGAGGGAGCGCAGGGCCTTCGCGGTCGCCTTGTCGAGCTGGTAGTCCTCCACCGCCGGCAGCGCCCGCTGGCGCGCCGCAGCCAGCCAGGCGTCCAGCTGGGCCTCCAGGCGAGCGGCCTGCTCCGGCTGTACGCCGAGGAGGTTCTGCTCCTCCGGCGGATCCGCGAGGGGCCGGTAGAGCCGATCCCCCACCATGGACCAGTCATCCTTGTACAGCTTGATGAACTTGAGCCCCCCGGCGGTGTAGACGGCGCGAATCATGCCGGCGTAGGACTCGCTGTAGAGCGCGTCGTGGAGAACCGTGTCGGGGAGGCTGAATGTCGGCGCCAGATCGATTCCGGAGAGGTCGCCGTGCGGGATGTCGATCCCCAGCAGGGCCAGGACCGTGGGCAGGATGTCGGCCGAACCGGTCCAGGTCTCCACCGCGAGCCCGACCGGCAGGTGTCCGGGCCAGCGCATCAGCAGCGGAACGTGCAGGACCTGCTCGAACATCCCGGCATGGCAGAAGTAAATCCCGTGCTCGCCCAGGCTCTCGCCGTGGTCGCCCACCAGGACGATCAGCGTGTCGTCGGCGATCCCCCACTCCTGGATCGCCGCCAGCACCTTGCCGACCTCGGCGTCCACGTAGCTGATCTCACCCTGGTAGAGGGGAATGACGTCGTCGGGATCGACCACCTTCTGGCCCTTCGCGAACCGGCACTCCATCCGCTTGGTTCGCGGCACGGCCTCCCAGACATCCTTCGGCCGGTACCAGCGGTTGAAGGGCCGCGGCGGCTTGTAGTCGCCGTGGGGATCGAAGTAGTGGAGCCAGGCGAAGAACGGCTGTCCCGCCACCCGTCTCAGGTTCTTCAGGAACTTGCCCGTCCGCTTGCCGGCCCGCATCTCCATCCGCTTGCAGGTGAGGAAGGTGTCGAATCCCTGCCCGAAGCCGGAGTTGGGGGGATTGAGGTGCCGCGCGGTCACCGCGGCGAGCGTCGCGTACCCGTGGGCTTTGAGGATCTCGGCCAGGGTGACCGCCTCGTCGCTGAGCGGCGTCTGGTTGTCGTAGACCTGGTGGCGCGCCAGGTAGAGCCCGGTCAGGATGGTGGCGTGGGACGGATTCGTGCACTGGGACGGTGCCACGTTGTGCAGGAACTTCACGCCCTGCGTCGCCAGGCCGTCGATGTGGGGTGTTTGCACGTCGGGGTTGCCGTAGCAGCCCAGCTCGTCCGCCCGGGTGGTGTCGAGTGTGATCAGGAGCAGGTTGGGCCGGTCGGGATGGGGCGGCAGCCATTCCTGCTGCCGCGAGCATCCCGGCAGCAGCAGGATCAGGAAGAGCAGAGCACGCGCCAGGTAGGGAATCATCGCGGACCTCTCCGGGAACGGGGTGGATCGCCGCGAACGATAAGACTTTGCACGCCTGGAAAGCAAGTCAGCTCGCGATGGCCGCCGCCTTGCGGCTCCTGAGGACCTGTTCGCGGCGGTCGCGGAACACGCCCACCACACCGGCGACCACCAGCGCGGTGCCCGCCAGCGTCCACCAGGTGATCGGCTCGTGCAGGATCAGCCAGCCCAGAAGCACCGCGATGACGGGATTGGCGTAGGCGTAGGTCATGCCCACGCTCACCGGCAACAGACGCAGGACGTAGACGAAGGAGGTGAAGGCCACCACCGAGCCGAAGACCACCAGGTAGCCCCAGGCCAGCCAGGCCTCGTGCACCGGCTGCGGGCGCGGCTCTCCGGTCAGCAGGGCCAGCAGCACGAAGCCGAGCCCGCCGCAGAGCTGCTGGTAGCCCGAGGCCACCTGGGGGCTCAGATCCGGCCGCCGGCGCTGCACCCAGACCGAGCCGACAGCCCAGCTGGCCGGCGCGGCGAGCAGGCCCAGCACGGCCCAGAAGTCCGCGCTCATCCCCTGCCGCAGCACCGGTGCGGTGAGCAGCGCGACCCCCAGGAAGCCGGTCAGCAGCGAGGCCACCAGCGTGAGGGTGGGCGGCTTGCGCTCCAGATGGTACTCGCAGGCGGCGGCCCACAACGGCATGGTCGCCACCAGCAGGGCGGCCAGGCCGGAGTCGGCCCGCTGCTCGCTCCAGGTCACCAGGCCGTTGGCCGCGGTCCAGAGCATCAGACCGGTGGCCGCCAGCACGCCCAGCTCGGCGCGGGTCGGCCGCAGCCGGTGGCGCGCCAGCGCTCCCCAGCCGAGCAGGAGCGCCGCCGCCACGAGCACCCGCATGGCCGCCATGCTGAAGGGCGGGAAGCCTGATCCCGCGCGCACGGCCACGCGGATGGCCAGGTAGGTGCTCCCCCAGACGCCGTAAACCACGGCCAGGTGAGCCAGACCGGAACGGCTCAGGGGCGAACCGGGATTCACGCGCGCCTCCACGGAGAAAGGTGTGCCGGCCGGAGTCGGGAATTCCGTCCACGATAATCACGATCGCGGGACGGCGACAGCCGATTCCGGACGCGGCGGTCCCGGCGGGGATCAACCCAGCGACAGCGTCACCGGGCAGTGGTCCGAGCCCATCACCTGGGGCAGGATCTCCGCCGCCTTGAGGCGCGGGCGCAGCGTGCGGGAGATCAGGAAGTAGTCCACCCGCCAGCCGATGTTCCGGGCGCGGGCGTTGGCGAACTGTGCCCACCACGTGTAATGACCCCCTTCCGCGTTCAGCTCGCGGAAGGTGTCCACGAAGCCGGCCCGGAGCAGCTTGCCGAAGCCGGCCCGCTCCTCGTCGGTGAAGCCCGCGTTGCGCCGGTTGCTGCGGGGGTTGGCCAGGTCGATCTCCTCGTGGGCCACGTTCAGATCGCCGCCGAAGACCACCGGCTTGCTCTTCAGCAGCCGCTGCAGGTAGGCCCGGAAGGCGGGATCCCAGGCCTGGACGCGGTATTCCAGGCGGGTCAGTCCCCGCTGGGCGTTGGGTGTGTAGACGTCGACGAGGAAATGTTCCGCGAACTCCAGCGTGATCACGCGCCCTTCCCGGTCATGCTCGGCCACCCCGATCCCGCACCAGACCCGCTCCGGCCTGGTGCGGCTCAGCACCATGGTGCCGGCATAGCCCCTGCGCTCCGCCGCATTCCAGAACGCAGTGTAGCCCGGCAGCTCCAGCTTCACCTGGTCCGGTCGGGCCCGCACTTCCTGGAGCAGGATCGCATCGGCGCGACTTTCCACCAGGAAATCGCGGCCTCCCTTCGCGAGGGCCGCGCGCAACCCGTTCACGTTCCAGCTCACGTACCGCATGGAGAGATCCCTCCCTCCGCCCGCTACTTGGAGGAGTCCGCCCCGGGCTGACCCAGGTCCACGTGCGGGGCGGCCCGCACGACGGCATCCTCGATCTCGAAGAACTCCGCCGGGTGGAAGCGGAAGAGCGAGGCGATGAGGTTGGAGGGAAAGACCTCGATGCGGGTGTTCAGGTCGCGCACGTTGCCGTTGTAGAAGCGGCGGGTGGCCTGGATGCGGTCCTCGGTGTTGGCCAGCTCCTTCTGCAGGGCCAGGAAGTTCTCGCTCGCCTTCAGCTGGGGGTAGCCCTCCGCGACGGCGAAGAGCCGCCGCAGCGCGCTCACCAGCCCGTTCTCCTCGATCGCCTGATCCCCCGGCGGTCCCGTGGCGGCCACGGCGCGGCTGCGCGCCTCGGTCACCGCCTCCAGGGCCTCCCGCTCGTGGGCGGCGTAACCCTGCACGGTGCTGACCAGGTTGGGGATCAGGTCGTAGCGGCGCCTCAGTTCGGTGTCGATACCGGCCCAGGAATCCCGTACATGCTGGCGCAGCCGGACCAGCAAGTTGTAGGTCCCGATGAACCAGATGACGAAGAGGGCGAGCAAGCCGAGCACGACGGGCGACATGGCATTCCCTTTCCTGGTGCCGGATGCGGCGGCGACTCAGGTTCCTTCCTGTTGCTGCTTCAGGTAGTCCGGCAAGCGATCCAGCATCCCCCGCACGACCGCACCGGCCGCGGCGAAGTCCGGACCGCTGAACCGGCGGCCTCGCCAGGCGATGACGTGGCCCCGGTCCAGCTGGAGGCTGAACCGGGGCGCCTGCAGGAGGAACTCCATCATGCGCGGATGGATGACGTCGTAGGCCCAGCGCCGGTCCTGGGCCTTGACGTAGAACTCGCGGCTGAACTCGGCCGACTCGAAGTCGATGTCGTCCAGGCCCACGAACTCGGTCAGCTTGTCGAGGAAGTTCTCGGACCGGATGAACAGCGGCCTGAGCGGCAGGGGGCTCTGCACGATCAGGGCCGAGAAGCGATGCGTCTGCCGGTTCTTGCCGTGGCCGGTCACGTAGTGGTAGTCGAAGCCGATAACCGGCAGCCCGTCCTTCTCGCCTCTCATCAAGTTGTGCGCGTAGCGGCTGTGGCCGTGTTTCAGGCAACCGAACTCGGGGTAGCGATCGTCCATGTCGCGATCCCGGTCCGGGGAGAAGCTCCAGCCCTGCTCGCCGGCGTACGCCGCCAGCTCGCGGCGGCGCGCCTCGGCCATCTGGTGAGACACGTAGGCGACGACACCGAACACCGCGAGAGCGACAAGGACGATGAGGATCTGCATGGCGTGACCTCGCTGCCGGAACGTACGCGGCCGCGATCCCGATTATTCGGGGACCCGGCCGCCAGGGCAAGCGGAGAGTCCGGCCGGCCGCGGCGCCGGGTGGGAATCCGGCGCGCGAATGCGGAGATGGGCCATTGCTTCTATATTCAGGTACCAGGCGAGCCATCCCCTTCCCGCAGCCCGCACCCGAATGCAAAGGATCCAATATCATGCGGACACGACGCGTCCTCATCGCCGTGATCCTGCTGTTGGCCTCGGCCGCGGCCGGCGTCGGCGCCATCACCCCCGAGGCCACGGCCCCCGAGCGTCCCGAACCCTCGGCCATGGGCGCCCTCTTCATGGGGATCACTCCGCTTCCTCCCTGGCTCGACAGCGTGACCGAGCCGACGCCGGGACCGCCCCCGGCGATGCTTCTCCCGCGCCTGCCGGAGAAGGGCCCCTCCCTGGGCGCCCTCAACTTGACGCCCGGCGTGCCCCGCTTCCAGAGCGAGACCAGCGTGGCGGTGGCCGGCGACCTGGTGGTGGTCGGCTTCAACGACGCCTCCGGCTTCTTCAATCCGGACGGGATCAGCGTCTCCGGTTTCGCCTGGTCCAGTGACGGGGGCCAGAGCTTCACCTACGGCGGCCAGCTACCGGTGCTCGGCGGTGGCGACGCGGTGCGGGGCGATCCCGACGTGAAGGCCTGGATCGATCCGGGGACCCAGGAGGTCACCTTCGTCTACAGCTCCATCTACCGCACCGTGAGCGGCGACAACAGCCTCTGCGTCCATGTTTCCACGGACGGCGGCCAGACCTGGGACGGCCCGCGCGAGGTGAGCCCCATCAACAGCGCCAGCGTCTTCGCCGACAAGGAGTTCATGGACGTCGACGCCGAGACGGGTCGCGTGCTGCTGAGCTGGACGAGCTTCGGATCCACGGTGGAGATGCGCTCCATCTACAGCGACGACCTCGGGCTGAACTGGGCACCGTACACCGTGTTCTCGTCGCGCCCGGAAGACGGGCAGGGGAGCTGCCCCCGCTTCGATCCCACCAGCGACGCCGCCTACATCGTCTGGCGCGCCTTCGGCGCCGGCGAGATCTCGCTGGTGCGCTCGACCGACAACGGCCAGACCTGGAGCACACCCAGCAACATCGTGACCGGTGTGGTCACGCCCCTGCCGCCCTACGGCAGCGACCGCATCAACGGCTTCCCCGCCCTCGCCATCAGTCCCCTCGACGGCGACCTGCACGTCATCTACGCCAGCCGGCAGACCGCCGACTTCGGCGACGTGTACTACACCCGCAGCTCCAACTTCGGGATCACCTGGACGCCGCCGGTGACCCTGAACACCAACCCCGGCCACGACCGCGCCCAGTTCTTCCCCTGGATCTCGGTCAACGAGGTCGCCAGCGAGCGCATCGACGCCATCTGGTACGACCAGCGGGCCGGCACCGGGGGCAGCGACCTGACCGGCCTGGTCCACACCCACAGCCACGACGGCGGCCAGACCTGGGAGGCCCCGGCGGCTCTGACCCGCCAGCCATTCCACGCCGATTACGGTCAGGACACCGGGCAGCCCAACATCGGCGACTACAACCAGTGCGCCTCCCGGGCCGGCACCCAGCTGGCTTCGTTCGGCGGCACGGGCGAACCCAGCTACCAGACGACCGCCCCCGACGCCTACCTGGCCCGCAATGACGGCACCCAGGGTCAGGCGGCCCTGCGTCTGCTGGATGTCGAGCTGGTGGATCTGGGCTGCGTGACCGACGGCCGGCTCGTGGCCGGCGAGATCGGCGAGCTGCGGCTGCGCCTGTACAACGACGGCCTGCAGACGGCCGGCGGCATCGTCGGCAACCTGGCCACCGCCACTTCCGGAGTCCTGGTGCTCGAGCCCACAGCCTCCTTTCCCGACCTCCCCTCCCTGAGCGACGACCTCAACGGGACGCCGTTCCTGATCCGGCTGGACGACACCTACCCCTGCGGCGAGGACATCGACTTCACCCTCAGCGGCTCCGCCGGCGTCGGCGACTGGGTGCTGACTTTCAGCTTGCCCACGGGAAGCCTGAGCGACGAGACCCTGCTCCTGCTGGAGGACTTCGACGGCACGCCGGTCGGCGGCCTGCCGGCGGGCTGGACCCACGTCCAGCGCCAGGGCTTCGACAATCCCTGGGAGGTTTCGAGCGCCCACGCCGTCTCGGGCACCCACTCGCTGTTCTGCGACGACGTGCCCGACACCAACTGGAGCCGGGTGACCTCGCCCCCGCTGGCGATCCCCGGCGACGCCGAGCTGGTCGAGGTGAGCTTCCGGATCACCTACCAGCTCGAGGACGTCGGCGACGGCCGCCAGGCCTACGACGGCACCCTGCTGAAGATCAACGTCGACGGCACGGACGTGCTGGCCAGCGCCTTCTCCTCGCTCTTCGAGTACCAGTATCCCATGCAGATCCAGCGCAGCAGCAGCGCCCGCGCGGCCGCCCTGCAGGACCTGTCCTGCTGGTCGGGCGACGTGCTGCCGGTCTTTCACGACGTGCGGCTGCAGTTCCCGGGCCTGGCCGGCAAGACCGTCCAGCTCGCCTTCGAACTGTCCAGCGACATTGCCACCGGCGGCACCGGCTTCTTCGTGGACGACGTCCGCGTGAGCAGCCTGCCCCTATCCTGCGGCCCCTGCACGGCGACGCCGCTGCTCGCGGCGACGCCACCCGAACTGGTTTTCCCGATCATTCCGGGCGGCCAGACCACCTGCCTGCCGATCACGATCGACAACGAGGGCGACGGCTTCCTGCACATCACGAGCATCACCGGTTGCGAGACCTCACCCTTCTCCCTCGACCTGAGCGGCCTGGACAGCGAGGTCCTGCCGCTCGGCCAGACGCAGTTCCAGGTCTGTGTCACGCCGACCATCCAAGGACCGGACACCTGCGAGGTCTCGATCGCGAGCGACGGGGGCAATGCCGACGTGCGGGTGATCTACGAAGCGGTTACCGGCGCTGGCGATTACCAGGACGTTCCGCGCTCCCTGGTGCTGGACGCGGTCCATCCGAATCCGTTCAACCCGCGGGTGCGGATCCGCTTCGGCCTGCCGCACGACGGTGCGGTGGACGTGGCCGTCTTCGACCTGCAGGGCCGCAAGGTGCGGGACCTGCTGGCCGGCGAGCCGCTCCCGGCGGGTTACCACGAGCTGTTCTGGGACGGCAGCGACGCGGCCGGGGCCCCCGCCGCCAGCGGCGTCTACCTGTTCCGCGTACGCGAGGCCGGCAGCCAGCGCACGGTGCGCGGAACGCTGGTCCGTTAGGAGACCAGCCTGTCGGGCACGGAGCCGCACCCAAGCCAAGCCCCCCGGGCGGCACTTCGCCCTGGCGCCGCGCACCGGTGGCGGCGATCTTGTTCATGAAAACCGGCCGCGGCCGGAAACCTGCCGTTCAGCCCTGCGTTACAGAGGGATTCGCACCCGGGCCCCAGCCCCCTCCCAGGACGAGAGGCCTCGATGACCCTGCCGGAACTCGCCATCAAGCGGCACGTGACCACGCTGATGATCATCATCAGCCTGGTCGTGCTCGGCGGGGTGGCCCTGCTGCGCCTGCCGCTGGCCTTCATGCCCGACATCGTCGAGCCCGAGCTGTTCGTGGCCCTGCCCTACGAGAACGCCTCGCCGGAGCAGATCGAGCGCATGGTGGTGCGGCCCGTGGAGGACACCCTCGGCTCGCTGAAGGGCCTGCGCAGCATGTGGTCGGCTTGCGATCGCGACGGCGGCCACATTCGCCTGGAATTCGACTGGGCCACGGACATGCACGTGGCGCGTGTGGAGGTCTGGGAGAAGCTGGACCGCATCCGGGGCGACCTGCCCGACGACCTGGGCGACATCATGGTCAGCTCCAACTGGGAATCGCGCGACGCGGACATGCCGATCCTCGAAGGGCGGCTCAGCTCCCGCAGCGACCTGAGCGCCAGCTACGATCTGCTCGAGCGGCGCATCGTCAAGCCGCTGGAGAGGATCCCCGGCGTGGCCCAGGTGCGGCTGGACGGGGTCAATCCGCGCGAGGTGCGCATCAACCTGCGGGTGTCCGACCTGGAGTTTCACGGGCTGGACATCCGCGACGTCGCCAACGCCCTGCGCGCCAGCAACTTCGACATGTCGCTGGGCAAGATCACCGAGGGGCGGACCCGCTACGCGCTGCGCACGGTGGGCAGCTTCGGCAGCGTGGAGGAGATCCGCGCCCTGCCCATCCGGACCGACGGCCTCCGGCTGGGCGACGTGGCCGACGTGGTCTACCAGGAGCCGCCCCTGGAATACGGGCGGCACCTGGACGGCAACTTCGCCATCGGCATCACCGTGAGCCAGGAGTCCAAGGCCAACACGGTGGAGGTATGCGACGCCCTGGAGGCGCGCATCGCCGCCATGGACAGCGATCCGGAGCTGCGGGGCGTCGACTTCCTGGTCTGGTTCAGCCAGGGACACGAGATCAAGAGCACCCTGCGCGACCTGACCTTCACCGGCATCTTCGGGGCCGTCCTGGCCTGCCTGGTCCTCTACCTGTTTCTGCGGCGGATCTCGACGACCCTGGTGGCCGTCCTCTGCATCCCCTTCTCCCTGATCGTCACCTGCGGCATCGTCTGGGCCCGCGGGGGCACGCTCAACACCCTGACCCTGCTCGGTCTGATCGTGGGCATCGGCATGCTCGTGGACAACGCGGTGGTGGTGATGGAGAACATCTTCCGCCACCAGGAGGAGGGCAAGGACCAGCAGGAATCGGCCCGGCTGGGGGCCAAGGAGGTCGCGCTCGCCGTCACCGCTGCCACCCTGACTTCGGTGATCGTCTTCATCCCTATCATCTTCAACAAGCCCAGCGAGATGAACCTCTACCTGAAGGAGCTGGGCATCACCGTCTGCCTGACGCTGCTGGCCTCGCTGTTCATCAGCCAGACCCTGATCCCACTGGCCACTTCCTGGTTCATCAAGCCCAAGCCGCAGCCCCGCGGGCGCGTGATGATCTGGCTCGAGGAGCACTACCTGGTCCTGCTCCGCTACAACCTGCGCCATCGCTGGCTGACGCCGCTGATCGGTCTGGCGATCGTCGTCTCGGCCGTCTACCCGTTCATCAAGGTGGACAAGAACTTCGACACCAGCCAGACCGAGCTGTTCGTGCAGCTGAACTACAACCCGAGCGAGGAGATGAGCCTGCAGCGCAAGGAGGAGCTGGTCGACCGGGTGGAGGCCGCCCTCGAACCGCACCGCGAGGAGCTGATGGCGCGCTCGATCTACAGCTTCTGGAGCGATCGCTGGTCCATGACGCGCATCTACCTCCGCGAGGGAGACGCCAACGAGGCCAACATCAACAAGGTGCGCGACCGCCTGCGCGAGATCCTGCCCGAGATCGCCGGCGTCAAGCTGGAAGTCCAGGAGAACCGCCAGATGTGGCGGCACGACCGCGGTAAGCAGGTGGCCTTCCAGATCGTGGGCGACGACTCGGAGGTGCTGGCCCGTCTGGCGGAGCAGGCCAAGCTCCGCCTGGAGGAAATCGACGGCCTGCTCGATCCCTTCGCGAGCACCGAGGAGGGCCAGCAGGAGCTGCACGTGGAGCTGGACCGCGACCTGGCCACCCGCTACGGGGTCTCGCCGTACCAGATGGCCGAGGTGGTGGGCCTGACTTACCGCGGCCGGCGCCTGCAGCGCTTCCGGACCAGCGACGGCGAGCGCGAGATGCGTCTGACCCTGGACGAGAAGCAGGACGAGAGTATCTCCCAGCTGCAGCACCTGCCCATCTGGACCGCCGAGGGGGGCAAGGTGCCGCTGGCCGCGGTGGCCGACTTCCGCGAGGTGCCCGGCGCCGAGCACATCATGCGCGACGATCGCCTGACCAGCGTCTGGGTCGGCGCCCGCTACGAGAATGGCACCCGCGAGGAGTACATTCCCAAGGTGACGGCCGCCCTCGAGTCCATCGATTTCCCCTACGGCTACTCCTGGACCTTCGGCGACTGGCAGGAGCGCCGGCGGGAGCAGTCTCTCGAGTTCCTGACCAACTTGCTGCTGGCTCTTTTGCTGGTCTTCGCCGTCATGGCCAGCCTGTTCGAATCGGTACGCCAGGCGGTGGCCCTGATGGTGGCGCTGCCCTTCGCGATCAGCGGTGCCATCTGGACGCTCTTCCTCACGAAGACCGACTTCGACCAGCCCGCCGCGATCGGCCTGCTGCTCCTGATCGGCATCGTGGTCAACAACGGCATCGTGATGCTCGAGCACATCAACACGTATCGCCGTGCCGGCATGCCGCGCGACGAGGCCATGCTCCGGGGCGGCCAGGAGCGGCTGCGGCCCATCCTCATGACGGCCCTGACCACCCTGATCGGCCTCGTCCCCATCGTGATCCAGAAGCCCAGCCTCGGCGGGGTCTACTACTACTCCATGGCCCTGGTCATCATGGGCGGTCTGGCCGTCTCCACCTTCCTGACCTCGGTGCTCCTGCCGACCACCGCGACCCTCGCCGAGGATGGCACCGCCCTGCTGGGGCGCGGTCTCAAGGCCGCCTACGCCCTCCTGCGCCGTCCCTCCCGCCACCCCGCCTCCGGGAACTGATTGCGGCCATTTCACGGAATGCGTGACCCTGAGGGCCTTTCCTGGGGGATCCCCCACCAGTGCGAGCCCCCCCACAAGCTAATTCTTGCATCGGCTCAATAGTCATCTTCCCAAGCCGGCCCTTGATATGTTATGATGCGCCCAATCGATGGGGGGGGATCGCGCCCGCACTGGCGGTAGCGGTTCATCTCAGGCACCAATATCGGACAACTTAGACCCTGTTTTGCGCCGGCATGCGTGCTCCCGACCCGTCGAGAATATCCTTCCTCCATGTCGAGGGGCAGGCGATCTGTGGGGAGAAGATTTGCCGCCCTGGGTTCATCTCACGCACCGGTTCTGCCAGCAGCCTGGCGGACCGCCAAGAGAGGAGCATCAACTATGTATCGCTTGCTAATCGTTCTGCTCGCTCTGAGTCTGGCCAGCTGGGCCTTCGCCAACAATGACGGCCCCGCGCGCACCACCCCCATCAAAACCAGCATCCACGTCGGGAACAATCCAGGGACGCCCGATGCCCGGGAGGGCGGCGAGACCATCGCCACCGCCGTCGTCATCCCCGGGCTGCCCTACACCGACACCGGCAACACCTGTGACAACCTTGACGACTACGAGGAAGTTTGTCCTTACTCCTCAACTTCCCCGGATGTCGTCTACTCCTACACCCCCACGATGGATGAAGTGGTCGCCATCGATCTCTGCCTCTCGACCTACGACACCAAGGTCTTCGTCTACGACAGCGGCATGAGCCTGGTAGGCTGCAACGACGACTACTACTTCGGCGATCCGCCGGAGTGCTGGCTCTACTCCTCCTACCTGGAAGTGACCATGTTGGCCGGCAACACCTACTACATCGTCGTCGATGGATACGGCGGCGACTGCGGTGACTACGTCATGGACGTCACGGGCCAGCCGTACGTCCCCTGCAACAACCCGTGCAGTCCGGACGCTCTGCCCGAAGACGAGCCCCCGCTGAGCGTGGATTACGTGGACAACTACAACGGCGGCTGCAACTCCACCCCGAACGTCTTCCAGGAAGGCTACTGGATCGACCAGTCCGGCTGCATGCATCTGAACGGTGTCAGCGGCTGGTATCCGTACCTGGGCAGCGACTATCGGGACACCGACTGGTACCAGATCGTCGCCGCCGGATCCGAGATCACCGTGACCATCTGGACGGACAACACTTACACGCTGACCCGTTGCATGATGACCTCGGTGAATCCCTCCTGCGCCGGCTACAGCTATTCGTTCCAGGATAGCGCCATTCCCGCCGGCCAGAACTTGTGCTGGACGGTGCCCACCACGCCGGGCGGCACCTACTGGGTGTTCGTGGCGCCAGCCGACTGGATCACCGGTACCATCGAGTTCAACTACTGCCTCGAGATCTGCGGCATCCAGTACACCGTCATTCCCACCGAGAACGCGAGCTGGGGGGAGGTCAAGTCCCTGTACAAGTAGGGGCTGACCCGACGGACTTTCATCTCGCTCAGGAGGGCCGGGCATGATGCCCGGCCCTCTTCCCTTGCAAGCGGTCGGATGTCCTGCTCATCGCCTGGTCAGGAAACGTCAGGAAAGCTGACCCGGCGTCCGGCGCGCGCGGCGACTGTCACTTCAGCACGGCGATCTTCCGGCTGCTCGAGCCACCCGCCGCCTCCAGCCTCAGCACGTAGACTCCGGCCGCGACGGCATGGCCGGCGCGATCCCGCGCATCCCAGGTCAGGCGGTGGCGACCGGCCTGGAACGTCTCGTCGGCCAGGACGGCGATCAACCTTCCCGCGAGATCGTGGACCGCGATTCGCGCCCGGGTGGACCGGAAGACCCTCAGCACAATCCCGGTACGGGGATTGAAAGGATTGGGGCTGACCTCCTCCAGAGACGCGGCCAGCCGCCCGTCGGCGAGTCCCGGCGGTCCGGCCGCGGCAACCGGCTGCGGGCAATCACAGGCCGCGCACCCGACCGCCAGCGCCCCGACCAGGCGATCCCAGCCCCACGGGTGGTTCTCCGGGGCACACCAGGAATCGGCACAGAGGTGCCAGTCCAGCGCGGTGGTGTCGCAGAAGCAGGGATCGGCCGAGAAGTTGCCATCGCGGTACCGCAGGCCGGCCAGCTCGGCGATCCAGTCGCCCCAATGATTGCCGTAGAGGTCGCAGCTCGTGAGCGTCACTTCGCCGCTGCCTTTCACCGGTGGGGAAGGCCAATCGCCGTAGGGGGCCCTCGTGAAGGCGACGATGGTATCCTCCAGCCGGTAATCGCAATCCCCCCAGCTGTCCATGACGGGCCCCGGCGCCACGTTGCCGCTGAAGGTGCAGCGCAAGAAGCTCACGCTACAGGTTCCGCGGCTGTACACGGCCGCCTGATCGTCGCCGTAGTTGCTGGTGAACAGGCAACCGCTCGCCAGCACCGTTGAGTCTCGCGCGTAGAGAGCCGGCCCGAAGCTGGTGCACATCCCGCCAAAGTGACCCTCGTTCTCGTGGAACCAGCAATCTTCCAGCAGGAGATCGGAGCCGGAGATGGTCCGGCCGATATCATGCCGCTCTTTGTTCTGGCCATCGACGCGCAGGACCGCCTCTACATCGCCGGCCAAGGCCGCCGGGTCGAGATTGTGGACGGCGACTGGAACTACCTGGCGTCCTTCGAGCGCGTGAATCCCGGCTCCCTGGCCAGAGACATGGCCATCTTCCCGGATGGCGGGGTGGTCATTGCCGCGGTCAACGTCTCGCATCACACGGCCCTGGATCGCTACGACCCATCCCATCACCACATCGATTCGTTTTCCGCAACTTATGCCGCAGGGCGCGACATTCCTCCCCTCGAGGAGTCGACATTCGCGGGAGGCAAGTGCACCATCTCGAGCGACGGCTCCCTGTACTTCATGCAGATGGCTCCGTACCTTATCCGCAGATACGACCCCACTGGTATCCTGCTGGAAGCGACCTCGGAGGGCGGCCATGATTTCGTCGAGCCGCCACAAAGGCCGGAACAGCACGGCGATCTCGTCACGTTTCGCGCCAATTCCAGTGCGACCGGCATCGCGGCCATGCAGGATGGATCGATCCTAGTCACCAGCTATCGCTTTGACGGCAACGATGCAGTGCGCACCCTGTATTGCCTCTACGACAAGGAGTCGCGTCTCGTCGGCCGGCAGGAGCTGCCGGACTATCAGGATGTGGTCGGATCTTCAGCCGACGGAAGAGTCTATCTGCATAGGCGAATGGAGACGGCGATCGAAGTAGTGCGCGCCGGGGTCAAGCGAGTCCAATTCTAGCTCGAGTCTGGTAGACCATGAAGTGGCCCATATCCTCGATCGGAATCACGGGAGCCCCTCGTATCCGGGACGACACGTCGATGAAGGCACGACGGAAGTCCCGGCATCCCACCTTCTTGATAGGCGCGCTGATCGTCGTCCTGACCCTCCAGCACAAAACGGAATCGATTGTTCGGAAGCCGTGAGAGCGGGTGAATCGATAAAGACGCTGTCATGGGGTACCCTTCCACTGGTTGGCGGCCAGTACGATGATGTCTGGAAGAGGCTCTTGCATCTCGTTGATATGATGTGGCTTGCGGCTGTGAGCCACCCCGAGTATCAGGCGCTGCCGAAACCGAAGGGGGCCTACCAGTAGTCCTGCACGGCGACAGCAGGCACAGCGGTTGAAATTCAGATCCTACCTGAGGGATTACCGGTAAAGCGATTTGAGATGGCCCCAAGTGCTCTGACGGATGGGCACGCCGCAGCCCTCGTTGTCCAGGGTCACCGTGCCCTCGCCGCCCCAGTAGGCGAGATCGACGTCGCAGCACCGGAGCTGGGCGAGCGATATCGGCTGGGCCAGCTCCACGTCGTGGCGGCTGCCGGCGGCCAGGTTGTTGGCGATCTCGGTGTATTCCGCCAGCACGGTCGCGTCCCAGACGTAGATGGCGCCGGCGACCGATCCTTCGGTGACATTGTCGACGATGGTGCAGTGGTCCAGGTCGAGCGTCGTGCCGTACTGCATCACGATGGCGCCGCCGACGGTCTGCGCCCGGTTGTTCTGGAAGAGGCAGCCGTTCGCCACCAGGCTCCCCGAGCCGATCGTCCAGATGGCTCCACCCTCGCAGTACTCGACCAGCGTGCCGTTGCCCGTCAGCACGCAGTCCTGCAGGATCAGCGAGAAATCGTTGGTGCACAGGATGGCCCCGCCGGAGTCCGAAACTCCGCCGGTGATCGTCAGCCCCTGCAGGGTGACGTCTCTGATCTCCTCGCACAGGAAGGCCCGGCCGAGTCCCTCCGCATCCACGGTGACGCAGTTGGCTGCCCCGGTGGCGCTGCGCAGCGTGAGGCCGTTCTTCAGCTCGAGGTCGTGCTCGGCGTAGGTCCCGCAGGCGATGACGATCACGTCCCCACTCGCGGCCGAGTCGATCGCGGCGGCGATCGTCGGAGCCTGAGCGGGCACGTTCCAGTCGCGAGCGAAGCTGGGCCCAGAGGCAACCAGCAAGGCGAGAAGCAGCGGGGCCGCCAAGTAGAACCGCATGATGTCTCCTCCAGGGCAATCTGGACAGGCCGGTTGATGGCTCCTTAAACGACTCGCGGACGTGAGACGGGAGACCCGACCGCGGCTCGCGCCATACTCGCGTCCGTGGGAGCACTCCATTGTACCCTGGCTGAAAACCCACCGTCAACCAAACCGCTCCAAGGGATATACGGAGAGGCAGAGCCCCGCCCGCTGTGATGTCGATGGAGCAGGCAGAGAAATTGTGCCAGACAGACCACGAGGAGCCCCGGTGAGGGGGCTCCCAGGTGGCCTGGATTCTCCACGGGCCGCCGCGACAGGCGGCTCAGGCCCGGGAGATGTTGACTAGCGGTTCATGGCCTGGCCGGAAGCCCTCGCCATGTAGAGATCACTGTAGCTGCGCGCCAGGCCGAGGGTGCCGAGCGTCTCGAGATCGATGTCCCCTGTCACGGTGAGCCCGCGCTGCTCCTGCAGGGTGCGCACGGCCACCCCAGTCTGCGAGTCCCACATCCCGTTGACTTCGCCGGGATTGTCGCCAACGGCCTTCAGCTTCTCCTGCACCTGGCGGACGCTCGAGGGGCTGATGTTGATCGGCACCAGCATCCCCTTGGACATGTAGTTCTTCTCCGCGGAGCTGGGCGACATCATCTCGTTGGCCTTGCTGGACATCTGCCCCATGCGGTTCTCCTGGTAGCTGCCCTGCTTCTCGGAGCTGCTGGTCTGATTCATGCCTTGATTGTTCATGCCCTGGTTGTTCATGCCGGACTGCTGGTGCATGCCCTGGTTCATGCCCTGGTTGTTCATGCCGGACTGCTGGTGAATGTTCTGCTGCTCGGTCTGCTGGCCCGAGTTCGATCCGGATTGTGCGAACTCTTTCTCCACGCCCAAGGCCTTCAGGGTCTCGAAGTTGAGGTTGCCCGTGACATCGAGGCCGTTGGCCCGCTGGAAGCTCTCCAGCTGCTTGGACGCCTCATCGTCCCATCCCGTCTGCGCGTTGACCTTGCCGGACGTCTTGGCCGACAGGGCGGTGAGTACGTCACGCACCGTCTCCGGGCCGGCATACAGGTGGACAGGCTCCAGATTCCCGTAGGCGGTGGAGCTGGACTGCTTCTGCCAGGTCTGCTTGGAGCTGCTCTGGTTGCCCCAGGCCTCGGGTGGATCGGCCGCCATCTCCTCCCGCAATCCCAACCTGTCGAAGGTCCGCAGGTCGATCACGCCCGTCACGGCCAGCCCCTGGGCCTGCTGGCAATCCATCAGCGCCTGGCGCGTCTCCTGGTTCCACACGCCGTCCGGCGTGACCTTGTAGCCCATTTCCTGCAGCTTCTTCTGGACCTGTTCGATCGTGTGTGGCCCCACGAAGAGGGGCGCGCCGGGATTGACCTTCTCGGTCATCTGCTTTCCGGACTGCATCGGCTGCTGGGCCTGCAGGACACCATAAGAGGCGAGCAGGACCATCATGGCCACGATCAGTACTGAGTATCTCCTCATGTCCCTAATCCTCCTGATTTGAGGTATTCACCCTTGCTTCCGGCAGGGCGGACTTGAATGCAGAATCAGGAACAACCTAGAAGGGGCCGGAAGGGATCGACATCAGGAGAAGTCCCAAAGCCCCCTCCGGTGATTCCCGGGGTCGCCGATTCCGGAAGGTGACTTTCACTTCCGATTCGTGCGCGAGCTTCGATTCCGCGAGCTGGTGAATCCCGTACCCGGGCGGCGAACGGCACGGGACGACGAGTGGCGATCGACGGCTTTCTCGCCGACCTTGATCGCGTTTCAAACACCACGACCACCACAGCCGCCGCCGGCGCCCGCGCTTCTCTGGCCGCCGGCATGTGGCGCGGCAGTATCGCAAGCCCGGAGGTGCAGATCATGTGGATGCGTTCAAGAAGTCCCGCGACCATACCGATCCTCGCCTTCCTGGTCCTTCTCGTCTTGCCGGTCGCCAGGGTCGCGCACGCCGAAGAAGTGATGAACCGGGCGCAGAACTGCCTGGACGTTCTGCAGGACTTCCTGAAGATTCCGGAGAAGGGGATCTCTTCGTCCCTGCTCGCGAACGCCCAGGGCGTGGCGATCATCCCGGACGTCGTCAAGCTGGCGTTCGTGATCGGCGGCCGGACCGGCAAGGGCGTGCTGCTGGTGCGTGAAGCCGACGGCAGCTGGAGCCTGCCCGTGTTCATCGAGCTGAAGGGCGGCAGCGTCGGCTGGCAGATCGGAGCCCAGTCCACGGACGTCATCCTCGTGTTCAAGACGCGCCAGAGCGTGAATGGGCTGCTGAACGGCCAGTTCACCCTGGGCGCGGACGCGTCCATCGCCGCCGGTCCCATCGGACGGCAGGCCGGGGCCGCCACCAACGTGCAGCTCAAGGCCGAGATCTACTCCTATGCCCGCAGCCGCGGCGTGTTCGCGGGGATCTCGCTGGACGGCTCCCAGCTGAAGGTCGACGACGATGCCGACGCAGCCTTCTACGAGGCCCAGGCGATCTCCCCGGACCTGATCGTGGTGGGCGATGTTCCCGAGGAGCCGCCGATTGCCAATCAGATCGTCGACCTGCTGGCGGCCCACACCCCGAACACCCCGTGAGCGGCCGCGCTGGACGCGACAACAAGGGAGAGGTTCAACGATGCGATTCATGGTGCTGGTCAAGGCCAACAAGGACTCCGAGGCAGGCGTGATGCCTGATGAGCAGATCCTCGCCGAGATGAGCAAGTTCAACGAGGAGCTGGTGAAAGCCGGCGTGATGCTCGCCGGGGAAGGGCTGCACCCCAGCGCGCAGGGCGCGCGCGTCAGGTTCGCGCAGGGAAAAGCCACCGTGAGCAAGGGACCCTTCCCCGAAACGCGGCAGCTGGTCGCGGGATACTGGATCTGGCGGGTGAAGTCGCTGGACGAGGCCATCGAGTGGATCAAGCGCAGCCCTTTCCGGCACGCGGATGGCGAGGAGATCGAGATCCGCCGGATGTTCGAGGCCGAGGACTTCGGTCCGGAGATGACGCCAGAGCTGCGGGAGCGGGAGGCCCGACTCCGCGCACAGGCCGCCAAGCTGGCCGCAGAGGGTTGAGCCGCGCGCGGCGGGATTAGTCGTGGTCTTGCGCCAGAAGCCCCTCATCGCGTCGATGCAGCGGGATCCGCAGCTCGCGATCGGGAATGCAGGCGATGACCTGTCCGTCGTGCAGGAAGGCCACCTCGAGCCGGTACATGCGCGGCGTTCCCTGCTTGAACCTCAGGACCGCGCTCGAGTCCGGCTCGACGACGGCGGTGGGCTCGTCCCCGAACTCCGCCCGGGCCTGCGCCGCCGGACAAGAAACGACCATCCGACCGGGCCAGCCGGGCAGCGGGACGTCGCGCAGGGCGGTCAGCCCGTCGAGGCTCGCCGGTTGCAACGACTCCTTGCCGTCCATGCGGACATCCGGCCCGAGACCGGCTGCCGCAGCGGGGAAGGCGACCCGGGGGGCCACCGCGAAGCGTGTGACCAGCGTCCCGGGACACGGAATGATCCCTGCGGGTGGCAGGAGCGCCTCGACGGCGGCCGCGACCGGCTTCCCCGCGAGATCGTTCAAGCCCGCGGCACGGATTGCAATGTGCCGCGCTTCGTGGCTGGATACGAAGCGGCCATCCGCAGGCATCGAGGCTTCACCCTCGGGGATCAACAGCTCGCACTCCAGGGCCTGGACCTCGAGGCTGCGTGGATGTCGATAGTCGACGAGGAGCGTGTCCCCGCGCCGCTCCAGGATGGTGAACTCGCCGGGCGGCGCATCCGAGAAGGCCTCCCTGTCGAAGTCCTGTCGCCTCAGCATGCGGAGATCGAAATCCCGGGGTGACCGCCAGTCCAGGGTGACGCGCTCGAGCAGGAACTCGCCGTGTGTCCAGCTCGCCGCGGTGATGCCCCGCCTGTCGTCGACGGTGATGCGAACGGAGTACCCGGCGCGATAGGCCGGGCGACCCGGCACCGGGATCTCCAGCACGCCGGTGCCCTCCCACACCCCTGCAATGTCGCGACCGAGCACGGCACTGGCGCTCCCTCCGGAAAGGCCAAGGCCTCCCCCGCTCGTCAGCACGACGGCGACGACGCCGACCGTCGCCAGCAGGGCCGCGATGCCCATCCTCAGGAGCTGCCGCCGCGATCCAGCCGGCGCTTGCCACCGGCCTCTCGGATCCACTTTCAACATGACTTCCTCCTGCGGTAGAGATCGGGTCCCGCAGCGTCTCCTTGACCGCGGAGTCGCCTGGGCTTGACCTCCGCCCGCCGCCCTCCGTAGGTTGAAGAGCAGCTCGGTCATTATTCACTCGACGCATCAGAACAGCTCGGTCCCCCACCACCAAGCCGGCAGGAGGGTTGACCCATGAAATGTCGTTTCGGTCTGCTCGTCCTCGGAACAGCGTGCGCCGTCGCGGCTGCCGCGGCCAGCGCCGCACCCCCGCCAGCGCCCCTTCCGTCAAGCCAGAGTCTGATCATCGATGGGTCCAGCTACCACGATGTGGGCAACCTCTGGCTCAACATCACGAACTTCGATCTGATCGGCTCGAAGCCGCTCATCCCTTCGAGCTACTCGGACGCTCCCTCGGCGCGCTGGCCGGCCCCGGGCGGACACAACTACCTCTGCCGGGCCTATCTCTGGGTGGGGGGCCTGCTCGAAGGTGAGGTGGGCGCCTCGACCGAAGGGGAACTCCGCTCCACGGAGGACCCGCTCGACGTCATCTACGCGATGGCCCAGGGCGATCCCGGCGGAACGCGCTACCCGTTCGGCGACCCCGATGATGACGGGGACGGGTTGGAAGACGAGGATCCCAAGAACGGCGTGGACGATGATGGAGACGGCGCGATCGACGAGGACTTCGCCGCGATCTCGGACCAGGAGTTCCGGCTGCGCATGCTCGACAACACACCCGAGGCCCAGGCCGAGTACCCCGACCATCATCCGCTGAATCTCGAGGTCATCCAGCGGTCGTTCCAGTGGTCCGCCGCGGGGCTCGGTGACTTCGTGGGTTTCGATTTCGCCATCCGCAACGTCGGTCCCGCAACCATCGACGACGCCTACATCGGCTTCTTCGCCGATTTCGATGTCCCCACGGAACCCGGAGCGTACACGAACGACCTCGCTCGCTACTGGGATGGACCGGTCACCATCGGCTCGGAAACCATCCCGGTGTTCGCCGGCTACATGCACGACGGCGGGGAGACCTCTGCGGGCCCCCGTCTGGGAGTGGTTCTGCTCGACCACACGATCGACCCCACCGGGGTCACCGCGCCCGCGGCGGTCGGAGTCCACGGCTTCCGAGTCTACGACGACGTCGGGGGACCCTGGATGCCGGCGAGTGACGACGAGGTCTACCAGGCGCTTTCCCAGGCGGGGCGGGATGCGAACCGCCTCGGTCCGCTCAGCGACTACAAGTTCCTCTTGAGCGTGGGTCCCTTTCCCAGCCTCGGACCCGGTCAGACGATCAGCTTTCAGACAGCGGTGGTCGCGGGCGCGAGCCTCGACGACATGCTCCAGACCGCGGCCGTCGCCCGGCAGGTCTACCTGGGGCGGGCCTACGACCGCGACGGGGACCCGCTGACCGGCCCCGACGGCAGGGAGTACCAGGTCCACTGGCTCCCGCCGAGCCAGGCACCCACCCCGGCTGCCAGCGCCCGACTCGCGGCCGAGCTGCTGCCAGGGGGCGGGCCGCTCGGTGGCGCCGCGGTGCGGCTGCGGATAGATGCCCGGAATCTCGCTCCGGTGGACCTGACCCTGGAGCGGACCGCACCGCTCCCCGCGGACCGGCGGGTCTGGACGGGGGAAGAACTGTTCGTCGGGAGCGCGACCGAGGAGTTGAGCGCCGAGCTGACCGACGTAGACTCAGCCGGCTGGCCGCGCGTCTATCGCCTCCTCGCGCGAGCCGGAGACGGCGACGTGCTCGAGCTGGATCGGGTCGAGCTGGAGTCGCCCCCGCCCACGCCTCCGCTGGCGCTGACGGCCGCGCCGAACCCGTTCAATCCCCAGGTGCGGATCGCCTACCGGCTCGACCGTGCGGGCAGCGTACGTCTGACCGTGTACGATCCGCGGGGCCGGAAGCTCGCGACCCTCCTGTCGGGCCCGCTGCCCGCCGGCTCTGGCAATCTGACCTGGAACGGCCGCGATGCCAACGGCCGCCCGCTGCCGAGCGGCGTCTACGAGCTTCGCCTGGAGTCCGCCGGCCGCACTGCAACTGCACGGGTGACGCTGGTGCGATAGGGACATGAGGCCACCTGCCGGTAACGGCGCGAGAAACTCGCCCGTTTTGTCTCTTGCCCGGACGATCCCCATCGCGGCCGCGGCGGCACACGAATCTCGCCAGGAGGGGCCGTATGAATTCGTCTCGCTTCTCGGTCGTTGCCAGCGTCGCAGGGCTGCTCGCGGTCACCACGCCGGCCGCGGCGCTGGGTCAGGCGGATGCCGACTCGCTGCTGGCGAGGGACAACGGCGCGTTCGCGGTCGATCTATACCGTCAGCTCTGCCAGGATGACGGCAATCTCATCTTCTCGCCTTACAGCGTCACGTCCGGGCTGGCCATGGCCTATGCGGGGGCGCGCGGCGAGACGGCGGCCGAGATGGCCGCGGCCCTGCACTTCGGGCTGCCACCCGCGGAGCTGCACGCGGCGATGGGGCGGCTGGAGCGGCAACTCGAGACTATCAATCTCGAGCCGTGGTACGAGTTCGCGGTGGCAAACGCCCTCTGGGGCCAGGAGGGCTTCGCATACAAGGATGACTTTCTCGCCCTCATGGAGTCCGCCTACGGGGCGCCGCTGCGCGAGGTGGACTTCGGGTGGCCCGAGGAAGCACGCCCGACCATCAACGCCTGGGTCGAGAAGAAGACCCGCGGCAAGATCCAGGACCTGATTCCTGCAGGCGCCCTGAACTCCCTGGACCGGCTGGTTCTTGCGAACGCGATCTACTTCAAGGGCACCTGGCTAGCTTGGTTCTCGAAAGGGGAGACCCGCGACGAGCCCTTTCATCTGCTCGACGGGGCCCAGGTCACGGCTCCCCTCATGAGGCAACTGCATGCCTTCCCCTACGCCGATCTGGATAGCTTGCAGGTGATGGAGCTGCCGTATGGTGATGGCGATCTGGCGATGCTGCTCGCTCTCCCCAGGGACCTGCAGGGATTGCCTTCACTGGAGCATTCTCTGAGCGGTGATCTCCTCGATGCGTGGATCGCGAGCCTGCAGGAAACCGATGTGCAGGTCTTCCTGCCGCGGTTCTCCATCACGCAGGTATTCAATCTCAACGAGGTCATGCAGTCCCTGGGGATGCGAGGGGCATTCTCTCAAGACGCGGAGTTCTCCGGTATGGCGGATGAAGATCTTTATATAAGCGCCATTCTGCACAAGGCGTTCATCGGTACCGATGAGCACGGCACCGAGGCTGCGGCTGCGACGGCCGTTGGAATGACGACGTGGGGTGTCTCCGAACTGACATCCTCACCCCCGGTGTTCCGGGCGGATCATCCGTTCCTGTTCATGATCCGGCACCGACCCAGCGGATGCATCCTGTTCATGGGGCGGGTGCTGGATCCCACGCGATGACGGCCGGTTGCTAGTGCGGGGAGCCTTCCATCTGGTGCAGCTGGGCCAGGGTGCCCCGGTAGATGTACTCGCGCACCTTGTCGGACGGCAGGGCCTGCATGCCCGCGGCGGCGTGCTGCAGGGCGCTGCGCAGAAGCTGGATCCGCTGCTGGCGCGCGGAGGGACCGCTGTCCTTGACGAGCCGTTCGGCGTAGACGTCGATCATGAAGTCGCAGAATGCCCGGGCAGCCGCGCCGTAGGCCGCGAAGCGGTCCTGCTCGTCCTCCGGCAGGTTCACGACGTACGGCCGGTGGCTGAGAGGACGCAGCTGCGTGGTGGCCCGCAGGTTGCTGTAGAAGGTCGCGTCCTTCTGGTAGAAGCTCAGCGGCGAGGTGAACTCCAGGATGGGCAGGTCGTCGGTGTGCAGCGGTGCGCCGCGCACGAAGGAGCGGACCCCGTCCTCATCCAGCTGCAGGCAGTGGATCAGCTGCAGGGGATCCGTCATGCCGATCTGGGCGAGGTTCCGGCTGATGTCCGGATCGTCGAAGCCCGCGCGCAGCCGGTCGTAATCGATGTCCAGCCGGTCCGGGGTCCCGATCAGGATCCCGAACGTCGTCCAGGTGTGGTTCATGTGCCAGAGCGAGGTGTGAGGAAAGACCTTCTGGAAGGAGGCGAGCAGGATCTTCAGCTCGAGGGTCGAGACCGAGGCCATGGGGATCCACGCGCAGGCGATGCCGCCGGGATTGAGCTTGTCCTTCATCATCTGGAAGTACTCGACCGAGTAGAGATTGCCGTTCTGCATGTACTGCAGGTTCGTGACGTCGGTCGAGATGACGTCGTAGGTCTCGACGCCGGCGTGCAGGAGATCGCGGGCGTCGTTGATGACGAGGTGAAACCGCGGGTCGGCCAGGACCCCGAAGTTCTGGCGCGTGAAGAAGTGAGCCGCGCGCACGACCTCCGGCTCGATCTCCACGCAGTGCGCCGCGACCCCGGGATGGGTGGTCAGCGCGTGCGAGGTCCCGCCGCTCCCGAAGCCCACCGTCAGGGCGCTGTGCGGGGCCGGATGCAGCAGCAGGGGCAGGTGGGCGAGCATCACGGCGTCCACCTTGGCCTCGACGTCCGTCGAGGCGACCAGCTGATCGTCCACGTACACGTAGCGGATAGTCCGCCTCTCGTCGCCGGGATTCCGCGGATCCACGGCCTCCTTGACCATCACGGTGGCGGTCGATCCCGCCTTGTAGTGCAGCAGCCGCACGCTGGGGGGAGCACCCCGCTGTTCCGGCACGACCCACCACTGGTGACCGATCGATTCGACCCGGGCGATGCGCAGGACGGGCACGGCCTCGACGGCGATCAGTACCGCCACCAGGCCGACGGCGGCGGCCCCGGCGTACGCGGCCAGGCGGGGCAGCGGGAAGCCGCGATCGAGGACCCTGGCCGCCACGAAGACGAGTGCCAGCAGCACCACCATGGCGGCGAAGGCGCCGTGCAGGCCCGCCGCGGGCAAGAGCCAGGTGGCGGTGAACAAGGTCCCCACGACCGAACCCAGCGTGCCCCAGAAGTAGAGCAGCCCCACCAGCCGCTTTCGCTCGGGCGCCTCGCGGGGAATGATGTCGCAGACCGACGGGTAGGCCAGGCCCATGAAGATGGTGGGCAGGAGCATCAGGCCCAGGCTGAGGACGGTCTCGGTCTTGATGATGGCCGCCAGCGTCAGCGTGCCAGCCGAGACCTCCTTGAGTATCCAGCTGTGCGTCAGGCCGGGCGCCCGGTAGATCATGGGAAAGGTGAGCAGGGCTCCGGCCGCCGTCGCGAGGTTGCCCAGCGCGAAGACGGACCGGGGCGCCAGCTTCCGGCGCAGCAAGGGGTAGACCAGCAGGCTGCCGATGCCCATCCCCGTGAGGTACACGGCCAGGGCCAGCGAGAAGGTGGTGTTGGAGTTCGTGTTGATGATGCCCAGGAACCGCAGCCAGATGACCTCCAGCGCGAGCGCCACGAATCCCGCCAGGAAGTACAGGATCGCGAAGCGCGTCAGGTCCGCCGGCAGCTCGGCCCCGCGGATCCCGGCCTTCGCGACCGGCGCGGTTCTGGTCGCGCTCTCCATCCGCACACCGGCCTGCCGCGGCCGCACCCTGATCAGCGACAGGGCGAGCAGCATCACCAGACCGTTGAGGGCCACCGCCGCTTCGCGGGTGTGGTACAGGCCGATGGTGCGGATGAAGAGGAAGCCGGCCACCAGGCAGCCGCTGACCGCGCCCAGGATGTTGACGCCGTAGGCCCAGGCCACGCCCGTCGAGCGTTCGCCCCGGGAGATCTCCCCGGCCAGGCGCACCATCAGGGGGACGGTGGCGCCCATGCACAGCGTCGCCGGCAGCACGACGCCGATGACCAGGACGAATCGCAGGGGCTTGATCCAGAAGTCGGTGGGACCCAGAGCGTGGTTGAGACCGATGTAGAGCGCGTCCGCCGCGTGCAGGAGCCAGGGGACGGAGAAGCCCCAGGTCCCGATGCTGGCCTCGACCAGGGCGTACAGGAGCAGGGGATTGCCGGAGATGCGGTTCAGCCACGTCGCGGCCCGGCTGCCCAGGGCGATGCCCAGGAAGATCGCCGTCAGGATGGCCGTGACGGCGGGGGCGCTCGCCCCGAAGGAGAGCATCATCTGGCGCTGCCACAGGATCTCGTAGATCAGGGCGCTCGCGCCGGACAGGAAGAAGGCGACGACCAGCAGGGATGGGTAGGTCCGGGTCATGCGCGTGCGTCCCGAGGCTGCGGGAAACGGGCCCAGGAGGTCGCGGCGGGAAACGGCAAGTCCTGGGACGCGCTCCCCGCTCCTTCCGGCAGCAGGCGCTCGATTCTAGTACGAGACACCTCCGGTTTTCAACGGCGACCTGCAGGGTCCGGAGCCCTGCCTGAGACCGTCCCGGCCCGGCCTCCCTGGAGCGTGGGTCTTTCATTTCCGCGGCCCGCAGTTTAGAATTGAAGGCAATCCAACCCCTGTGAAGGGCACGGGGGCACGACCGGCCTGGCAGCCGCCCTCGCCCCGCGTCCGGCAGCGCTCGGCTCGAGCGAAGGAGCCAATCAACATGAAGGTTTTGAAAGCGACGGCGGTCTGCCTGGTGGCGGGCCTGATGTTGGTTTTGCCCGGCACGATCGGCACGGCGCGCGCGGACGAGGGCATGTGGCCTTACAACCACGTGCCGGTGGCGCGGCTGCAGGAGAGCTACGGCTTCTCGCCCACCAAGGCCTGGCTGGATCACCTGATGACGGCCAGCGTCGACATCCACGCCAGCGCGGCGTTCGTCTCGCCCGACGGGCTGATTCTCACGAACCATCACGTGGCGCTGTCCTCGGTGCAGCGCCTCTCGACGCCGGAGCACAACTACGTGCAGAGCGGCTTCCTCGCCGCCACCCGGGACGAGGAGATCCCCATTCCCGGCAGCAGCATCAAGGTCCTGGTGTCGATCGAGGACGTCACCGATCGCATCGCGGGCGCGGTGCAGCCCGGCCTGAGCGCCGTGGCGGCGCAGCAGGCGCGCGACAACGAGATCGCGGCCGTCGAGGCCGAGGGCCGGGAGCAGACCGACCTGCAGTGCCAGGTCGTGACGCTGTTCGGCGGGGCGCGCTTCGATCTCTACCGTTACCGGGAGTACACGGACATCCGGCTGGTCTGCGTTCCCGAGCTGCAGGCGGCGTTCTTCGGCGGCGACTGGGACAACTTCTGCTACCCGCGGTTTGCGCTCGACTTCGCCTTCTTGCGTGCCTACGCCGACGGCAAGCCCGTGCACCCGGCCAGCTGGCTGCAGGTGGATCCGAACGGCATCAGCGACGGCGACCTGATCTTCGTCTCGGGCAACCCGGGCCGCACCGAGCGGCTCAAGACGGTGGCCGCTCTCGATTACCGGCGCGATGTCGTCTACCCGGAGCGGCTCGCCCGGCTGGAGCACCAGCGCGAGGTGCTGGACGGGTACGCCGCGCGGGGGCCGGAGCAGAAGCGGCGGGCGCGGACCTACGATTTCTTCATGGGCAACTCCATCAAGCGCACGCAGGGGGAGCTGAACGGCCTGCGGAATCCCGCGCTCATGCAGAAGAAGACCTCCCGTGAGCAGGCATTGCGCGATGCGGTGGCCGCGGATCAGGACCTCGCGGAGGCCTACGGCTCCGCCTGGGAGCGCATCGCGGCGGCCTACGACTGGGCCCGCGCTCACGACCTGGACCGGCGCTTCCGGAGCGAGATGCCGGGCAGCCGGTTCTGCGGCACGGCGCTGCAGCTGGTGCGCTACCAGAGCGAGATCACCAAGCCCGACGGGGAGCGGCTGCCGGGCTACCACGAGGCGGAGCTACCCTCGATGCTGCGCCGGCTGCAGAGCCCCGCGCCCGTCTACAAGGACATGGAAGAGGTGCTCACGACCGACGCGTTCCAGCGCCTGCTCGACGGCCTGGGCGCCGGCGATCCACTCGTGCAGGCCACCCTGCAGGGACGCACCCCGGCCGCGGCGGCGGCCTTCTACCTCGAGGGCACGCGGCTCGACGACGCGGCCGTCCGCCGCGGGCTGGTCGCCGGCGAGGGCCGGGGCGTGCTGGAGAGCACGGATCCGCTCATCGAGCTGGCGCGACGGGTGGATCCCCTCCTGCGGGCCGCCGAGAAGGCCTTCCGCGAGAACCTGGAAGCGGTCGAGGACGAGGCCGAGACGCAGATCGCCAAGGCCCGCTTCGCGGTGTACGGCGACAGGCTCTACCCGGATGCGACGGGAACCCTGCGCTTGGCCTACGGCCGGGTGGCCGGCTATCCGTTCGCCACGTCCCTCGTGCCGCCGTTCACGACCTTCTACGGGCTCTACGACCGGGCCTACTCCTTCGGCGATCAGGGCGATTTCGCGCTGACGCCGCGCGAGAGCGAGCGCCGCGATAGCCTGGACCTGGTCTGCCCCCTCGACTTCGTCTGCACCGCGGATATCACCGGCGGCAACTCCGGCAGCCCGGTCGTGAACCGCGACGGGCGCCTGGTCGGGGTCGTCTTCGACGGGAACGCAACCAGCCACGCCAATCAGTTCGTGTACGACGAGACGGACGCCCGCAGCGTGTGTGTGGACGTGCGCGCCATCCTGCAGGCCCTCACGAAGTTGTACGACGCACAGGCGTTGGCCGACGAGCTGCTGCGCGCGGAACCGCCCGGAGGCGGCGAGCACACGTGGTGAACTCGATCTCGGCCGCAAGGCCGCCTCACCGAAAGGTCAGAACATGCGCCTCATGCTGCTCATCGTCACGGGGTTCCTCCTCTCGGCAAGCGCCGTCGCCGCCCGCACCTGGCGGGTCCCGGAAGACGCCGCCACCATCCAGGCGGGAATCCTCCTGGCCGACGCCGGGGACACGGTTTTCGTGGCCTGCGGCAACTACCAGGAGCACGACCTGCAGATGCGGTCGGGAATCGTCCTGCGGAGTGAGACCGGCTCGCCGGACTGCGTCGTCATCGACGCGCAGGGTCTGGGCCGGGTGATGACCTGCACCGATGCGGACGCGACGACGCGGCTGGAGGGCCTGACGTTCACCGGCGGCGAGGATCGCCTCAACGACTTCGACCGGACGGCCGGCGGGCTCCTGTGCGTGAACTCCCCCATTCAGATCTCGCGGTGCCACTTCGTCGACAACCTCTGCGAGATGGGCGGGGGCGGGATATCCTGCCGGGAGGGATCCGACGCCCTGATCGAGGACTGTCTCTGTGCGGACAACATCGGCTGGCAGGGCGGGGGGCTCTCCTGCTACTCCTCGGCTCCGACCGTCGTCCGCTGCAGCTTCCGGAACAACTGGGTCGACCACACCTACGGGCAGGGCGGCGGGGTGGCCTGCTTCTACGGCTCCCCAGCCACCTTCAGCTACTGCACGTTCGCGGGGAACGAGGCCTCCCGCGGCGGCGGTCTCGTCACCGGAGTCGCCAGCGATCCGTCGCTCGTGCAGCTCGACCACTGCACGATCGCGGACAACGTGGTGACGCTCATCGGAGGTGGCGCTTCCCTGGCCGGGGGCACGTGCCGCATCGATGCCTCCAGCATTCACGGCAACGCGGCCGGCGAGGAAGGCGGAGGGCTCCATGTGTGGAATTCCAGCCTGACCGCATTCAACACGGACATCCGGTCCAACACCGGCACCGAGGGCCAGGACGTCTTCTCCTACGTCGGGGGCGCGGTCTTGCTGAACTGCTGCGACGTCGATCTGGCGCAGTGCAGCGGGCCGGGTGAGCTGATCCTGGACCTGAGCGTCTGCGAGGGTGTGGTGCCCACCGAGATCCGGTCCTGGGGAGGCGTCAAGGCCTGGTACCGGTGACGCCGGCCCGGCGTTTGCGTGGTCTCCACCGAGCCAACCCGGCAAGGTGTTGCTCTCCGACCAGGATGGGCTTTCCGTGTCTGCGGGATCGCGAACACGGGAGGCCCACATGAAGCCCGGCAAGACCGTCACCATCCTGCTCACCGGCAGCAACAGCGGGATCGGGCTCGCCGCGGCGCGGCGGTTCGCCGCCCGCGGCGCCCGGCTGATCCTGCATGCCCGCAGCGAGGACAAGGCCAGGCGCACCCGCGACGAGCTGGCTGAGGAGAGCGGCAACGCGCGGCTCGAGACGGCGGCAGCCGATCTGTCGTCGCTCGCAGCCGTCAGGCTCATGTGCCGGCAGCTGAAAGAGCGTCATCGCCACCTGGACGTGCTGATCAACAACGCGGGACTGGCCGGCGGCAAGGAGCACACCTGGACGGTCAACGTGCTCGCTCCGTTCCTGCTGGCCCACGAGCTGGAGCCCCTGCTCGCGGCGGCTCCCGGCGAGGCACGCCTGCTCAACGTCGCCAGCATCGCCCAGTCGGCGATCGACCTGGATCGCCTGCCGGATGCCGTGGGCGCCGAGGGACCGGGTTCTTACAGCCAGAGCAAGCTGGCCCTCGTGATGCTCTCCTTCGAGATGGCCCTGCAGTGGCACCGGTACGGCATCATGGTCAATGCCCTGCATCCGGGCACGCTGCTGGACACACGGATGGTGCGCGAGGATTTCGGCACTCCCCTGGGGCCGGCGGACGAGGGCGGGGAGGTTCTCGAGTACCTGGCCCTGTCCGGCGAGCTGCAGGGCGTCAGCGGCGAGTACTTCAACCAGAAAACCCGCGTAAAGGCGAACGCACAGGCCTACGACGAGAACGCCCGCAGCCGCTTGTGGGATATCACCTCGCGCATGGCCGGTCTCGCCTAGAGACCAGCGGCCTCAGCAGCACCAGGAGTGACCCATCTTGCGGAGCTTGCCGTCGGTGCGCATCATGGCCGCCACCCTGTTCGCGATGCTGGCCTTCGCCGCGAACTCGATCCTCTGCCGCCTGGCCCTGCGCGGGGATCACATCGACGCGGCCGGATTCACGGCCATTCGCCTGGTTTCCGGCGCCGCGGCGCTCTGGTTGCTCCTCGTTTTCCGGGGCAGACGGGCCGGCAGGCCGGCGGCACCCGGACGCCCCCTCGTCGCCACCTGGATCTCGGCCTTCTGGCTCTTCCTCTACGCGCTGGCTTTCTCGTACGCTTATCGCGACCTGGCGATCGGCACCGGCGCCCTGATCCTGTTCGGCATGGTCCAGGTGACGATGATCCTGGCTGGCCTGCGGCTGGGCGAGCGCCCGGATGGCCGGCAGTGGCTGGGCGTGGCGATCGCCATCGGCGGGCTCGTTCTGCTCGTTCTGCCGGGGCTGCAGGCTCCCCCTCCGCGGGGAGCCGCCCTCATGGCCCTGGCCGGCTGCGCCTGGGGCGTGTACTCGCTGCGCGGGCGCTCGAACAGCGATCCGCTCGTCACCACGACCGCCAACTTCACCTGCACGCTACCCTACGTGATGATCGCGGGGCTGGCCGTCGCGGCCGGCATGCTGGCCGCACACCGGCCGACGACCTGGGGGATCGTGCTTGCCGTGCTCTCGGGCGCGCTCGCCTCCGGCCTCGGCTACGTGGCCTGGTACATGGCCCTGCCGGGGTTGAAGGCGACGCAGGCGGCGGTCGTGCAGCTCTCGGCCCCTGTCCTGGCGGCGCTGGTTGGCATCATGCTGCTGTCCGAGCCTGCGTCGCTGCGGCTGCTCGTCGCGGCGGCGGCGATCCTGGGCGGGCTCGGCCTCGTGCTCCGCGAGCGTGCCCGCAGGGTCGCGGGCTGATCCGGGCGCCGCCGATCGCGCTCAGGACTTCGCCGAGCGCTGTGCCTCGCTGGAACGCCAGTCCATCATGTTCTGAGACGGCGGGCGGTCCGTGAGAGCCGAGAAGTCGACGCCGTGGAACTCGGCGACCCGCTGGCGGAACCAGGTGTCGAAGGGATGATCCGACTTCGCCAGGTTCTTGAGCATGGTGTCCCCGCCCGGTCCCTCATGGACCACGATGGCCAGCGGTCCCGGGGCGTGCTCCATGTACCAGACACGGTGCTCGGTCAGCTTCATCCGGCGGTTGAAATCCTCGAACTCCTTCCGGCGCGGGCCGGTGCACTCCTTGATCCAGGCCTTCCAGGCCTCAACGCTCGCGGGTCGCAGGGGAATTGCTAAAGCAGCCATGATCGACCTCCATGAGGCATGCATGTCTTGATCGAAGCAGGTTAGAGAACACACGATATGCAGGTACGCAGGGCCGCGCCACGCCGGCAGGGCGGGCGCGCCAGCGCCGCCGGCCGGCCCACCCGGAGCCCCCGTCTGCGGCAATCGATGCCAACGGCGCTATATTGGGTGACGCGCCCGCAGGCCCGTTGAGCCGGAAGACCGGCGCGAGGTACCATGGCTGCCGACTCCACCCCGACCGAGACACCCCCTCCCCCCGCCCGGCGCTCCCGGCGCTGGCAGGCGCTGGTGCGGGCCACTTGGCCCCACTGGCCGCTGGCCATCGCCCTGGCGGTGAGCGGGCTCTTCAACATTTTGAACGGCCTGCGCGTCCAGGCCATCACCCTCGGCACCTCGCCGACCCTGGCCACGCTCGGCGACTCGCTGGCCGTCCTGGGCCGGCGGACCCAGATCGGCCTGGGGATCGGTCTGGTGCTGGTGGGGATCGGGCTCCTGCGGCGGTTGCGGACGGCATGGGTGTTCGCGGTCCTGTTGCTGGCCATCACCATGGGGATCAACATCATCCGCGCACAGCGGGGCTTGAGCCTGTTGCTGCCCGCACTGATGCTGCTGGCCTTGCTGGCCTTCGGCCGCCATTTCCGCCGCATCAGCACGCTGGGCAACTACCTCATCTCCCTGGCGGGGATCCTGGCCATCCTGGCTTTCGGCACGTTCGGCTCCTATCTGCTCGGGCAGGGCTTCAGACCGCCGATCGCGGACCTGACCAGCGCCTTCTACTACACGATCATCACCCTCTCCACCGTGGGCTACGGGGACATCGTTCCGATCTCCCACGAGACACGATTGTTCGTCACGGCACTGCTGATCGTGGGCGTGAGCGTCTTTGCCACGGCCATCGCCTCGACCCTGCTGCCGGCCCTCACGGGAGAGCTCTCCCGCATCTTCAATCCAGGAGGCCGCGTCATGGAGTCCAAGGATCACGTCATCCTGGTCGGAGAGGGGCCCATCGCCCGCAACACCGCGCTCGAGCTCGCCGGACGCGGCATCCCCATCGTGCAGGTGGTGCCGGTCGATGCCGAGCCGCCACTGCCTGAAAGTCCCGTTCTGCATGGAGATGCCAGCGACGATGCGATCCTGCGCCAGGCGGGCATCGCGAGGGCGCGGATGGTGATCGCCGCCCGGGCCGAGGATGGTGAGAACGCTTTCATCGCCCTGGTGGCCAAGGACCTCAATCCGCAGGTCCGGGTGCTGGCCGTGGCCAGCTCCGCGCGCTCGATCCGCCTGCTGAAGCTGGCTCGCGCTGACCTCGTCTTCGCCCCGGCCGCAGTCGGCAGCCGTCTGCTGGCCGATCTGGTGGAGGGCGGCCAGATCTCGCAGGAATTCCGGGACCTCCTGGAGGGGCAGCTCCACCGGCCCGGCGGCTGAGTTCCCGGGCACGGGCTCACCCGCGAGCCCGACGCGCTTCTCGCCGGGGCCCGACCTCGCGATCGATTGTCCGCGCGGGGCGGCCATGCTATCCTGGCCGCTGTCTTGAATCATCCGCTTCATCGCCGCGGTCATTGTTCAACGGGGGGAGCCGGCCGATGCCCTGGTCCGAGTTCTTCATCCGGTTCGCGCTGGCGTTCGTGCTTTCGTTCCTGTTCGGCCTGGAGAGGCAGCGGGCTCACAAGCCGATCGGCTTCGGCACGTTCGTCTTCGTCGCCACGGGGGCTTGCGGCATCGCGTTCGTCGCCATGCTCCTGACCCCTGCCAATCCTCTCCCGCTGCTCGGCTCCATCGTCACCGGCATCGGCTTTCTCGGGGCCGGAGCGTTGATCAAGTCCGGTGAGAAGATCTACGGCTTCACCTCCGCGTCGCTGATCTGGATCTTCGCGGTCTTCGGGATGGTCATGGGCGTCGGGTATTACGTCGTGGGCCTCATGATCTACGTCCTGGTCTGGCTGGTCACCCTGTACGACATCTACCTCGAGAAGCACGGGGTTGGCGCCTAC
Source organism: uncultured Fibrobacteraceae bacterium (assembly GCA_964524645.1). GTDB lineage: Bacteria > Krumholzibacteriota > Krumholzibacteriia > LZORAL124-64-63 > LZORAL124-64-63 > CAZGEC01. Next base: position 71,935 of record CAZGEC010000012.1, read on the forward strand.
CAGAAGAACCTGACCATCCGGGCGAGTCGGCTGGTTCCGCGGCAGGAGATCGAAAGCCAGCTGAGCGACATCAACAGGTACAGGTTCGTGGGCACCGCGGTGGATCGGAGCACCAACCAGCTCTCGATCACGTTCTCGATCGAGGCCGGAAAGGGCGTCATCGAGCAGCTGGACGCGCGATTGACCCGCAACGACTGGTTCGTGTCGTACACCATCGAATAGCCCTTGCGCCGGCGGACGCGCGCCGGCGACAAATCAGGGAATCCCCTATATCAATTTCGAGCTGTCGGGTCTATGCATTCAGGTATGCTTGGACGTCGAATCGGTGGGGAGTGGTCCTGTTTGCAGCTTGCCTGGAGATCGATCGACCACGTGGAAGGCGAAAGAGGCCAGGGAGCGCGCGCTGGTTTCCTGTGGGGGGACGGGAAATGCCGAAGCATGTCGCGGATGGGAGGCGGATGGACCGCCGGGCTTGCCGGGTGGTCCAAGGGATCCGCGCGCGCATCCCTGGTCTCGGGGAAGGAGGCCGGCGGATACCGCTCGTGGGCACGATCGCCCTCGCCGGCCTTCTGCTGACCCCCTGGACCGGTATCCGGGCCGATCCGGCAGGCTCCCCCTCGAGCGACGAGGCCCTGCGCGAGACCCTCGACAACGGCCTGCGGGTCGTCATCGTGCGCAACCCCCTGGCTCCGGTCGTCACCACGGTGGTCAACTACCTGGTGGGTTCCAATGAGGCACCCGCGGGATTCCCGGGTACCGCCCATGCCCAGGAGCACATGATGTTCCGGGGCAGCCCGGGCCTGAGCGCCGGGCAGCTGGCGGACATCTCCGCGGCCATGGGCGGCATGTTCAACGCGGACACCCAGCAGACCGTGACCCAGTACTTCTTCACCGTGCCGTCCCAGAACCTGGACGTGGCACTGCACATCGAGCTGATCCGCATGCGCGGCGTGCTGGACAGCGAGAAGCTCTGGCAGAAGGAGCGGAGTGCCATCGAACAGGAGGTCGCCCAGGACCTCTCCAATCCGGAGTACGTGTTCTACACCCGCCTGCTCGCCGACATGTTCGCCGGATCGCCCTACGCGCACACGGCCCTGGGGACCGTCCCTTCCTTCGACAAGACCACCGGAGCGATGCTCGCGGAGTTCCACGAGACCTGGTACGTCCCCAACAACGCGATCCTGGTGATCGTCGGCGACGTGGAACCCGCCGAGGCCCTGAGCCAGGTGAAGGAGCTCTTCGGCCCGCTTCCCGCCAGGCCGCTGCCGCCGCGGCCGGCGATCGAGCTGGAACCGGTCAGGCCCGACACGATCGCGCTCGCGACTGATCGTCCCTACGGCCTGAGCTTCGTCGCCGCGCGCATGCCGGGCTACGACAGCCCGGACTACGCCGCCAGCGTGGTGCTGGCCGACGTGCTGAGCAGCCAGCGCGGCAGCCTCTACGATCTCGTGCCCCAGGGCAAGGCGCTGTACGCCGGCTTCTCCCTGGACACCTTGCCCCAGACCGGCCTCGGCTATGCGATCGCCGCCTTCCCGAAGGGGGCCGATGCGCAGTCGCTGGTCGCCGATGTCCGCCGGATCCTCGCCGCGGACCTGCAGGGCGGCTTCCCGGCGGACCTGGTCGAGGCGGCCAAGCGGCAGGAGCTGACCGCGGCGCAGTTGCGGAAGAACTCGGTCTTCGGCCTGGCGATGGCCTGGTCGCAGGCTCTGGCCGTGGAGGGCCGGTCGTCGCCGGACGACGATGTCGCGGCCATCCAGCGCGTGACCTCGGATGACGTGAACCGCGTGGCGAGGCGGTTCCTGGACCTCGAGGCGGCCGTCGTGGGAATCCTCAGGCCGGAGTCCTCGGGGGCGCCCACATCTACGGCCAGCTTCGGCGGCGTGGAGTCATTCACGCCGCAGCACACGGGCGAGGTCACCCTGCCCGATTGGGCGGAGGCGGCTCTGAAGCAGCTGGCCGTCCCGCAGTCCACGCTCGCCCCGGTGGACACGGTGCTGCCCAACGGTCTGCGGCTGATCGTCCAGCCCGCAACCATCAGCGAGACCGTGAGCGTGTACGGCCATGTCCGGAACCGGCCGGACCTGCAGACTCCGCCGGGCCAGGAGGGTGTGGACCAGATCCTGGATCAGCTCTTCTCCTACGGCACGCGGACGCTGGACCGTGTGGCCTTCCAGAAGGCCCTGGACGATATCGGAGCCGTCGAGTCCGGCGGCACGGACTTCTCCCTGCAGGTTCTCACGCCCTACTTCGCGCGGGGCATGGAGCTTCTGGCGGACAACCAGCTGCGGCCCGCCCTGCCGGAGCAGGCCTTTGCGGTCGTGCAGCGGCAGGTGGCCCAGACCGTGGCGGGCCAGCTGCAGAGCCCGGACTACCTGGCCGGCCGGGCGCTCGATACGGGGTTGTTCCCGCCGCACGATCCCACGCTGCGCCAGGCGACGCCGGAGACGGTGGGTTCCCTGAGCCTCGCCGACGTGCAGGACTACTACCGCAAGGTCTTCCGACCGGACCTGACAACGCTCGTGGTGATCGGCCAGACCACGCCGGAGGCGGCCGCGGCGATCGTCGGCAAGTGCTTCGGCGGCTGGACGGCCGCCGGCAGCCCGCCGGACCTGCTGCTGCCGTCCGTGCCACCGAACAGGATCGTGGCCTCGGTGGTGCCCGACGCCAGCCGCGTCCAGGACAAAGTGACGCTCGCCCAGACGCTGCAGCTGACACGCGCGGATCCGGAGTACTACGCGCTGGAGCTGGGCAATCACGTGCTGGGCGGCGGCTTCTACGCCACGCGCCTCTACCGGGATCTGCGCGAGGAAGCCGGCCTGGTCTACCACGTGTCCTCGTCCTTCGATGTGGGCCGCACGCGCGGCATCTACGCGGTGGACTACGCCTGCGATCCGGACAATGTGTCCAAGGCCCGTGCCATCGTGCAGCGCAACCTCGTGCAGATGCAGCAGCAGCCGGTCCCGGAGCCGGAGCTGCAACGGGCCAAGGCGCAGCTCCTGCGGGAGATCCCCCTCTCCGAATCGAGCATAGGTGAGATCGCCAGCGGATTTCTCTCGCGGATCGATCTCGGCCTGCCCCTGGACGAGCCGACGCGGGCGGCCCGCAGGTACCTGGAGCTGGGCCCGGCTGATGTCCAGGCCGCCTTCGCCGGGTTCATCCGGCCGGACGATCTGGTACAGGTCACGCAGGGACCGTCACCCAAGTGAATCGGCGGCGGACATCTCCGCTGCGCAATGCTGCAGACAAGTCGCATTTTTCCCATAACCGCTTATTGTTTACGGGATGGGCGGGCATCACTCACGATCCGGAGACAGCCGGATCTGGTGAGCTGCTTCAACGCGAGCGTGTCGGCATGAGACAGAGCGGTCTTGACGTCGTGGGACGGGTGCCCTGGGGCTCTCACTTCTGCCAGTTCTACCAGACCAAGCAGGATCTCCTCGACATCCTGGTGCCCTATTTCCGGCAGGGGCTGGCCAGCAACGAGTACTGCATGTGGGTCACGTCCGAGCCGCTGAGGGCGGACGAGGCCTGGCAAGCACTGCGGGCGGCCGTGCCCAACCTGGAACGGGCGGCGCAGATGGGGCAGATCGAGATTCTCGACTACCACGACTGGTATCTGCGAGGGGGCGCCTTCGAGGCGCACGAGGTGCTGACCGGCTGGATCGAGCGCCTGCAGGCGGCCCGCGAGCGCGGCTTCGACGGCCTGCGGCTGACGGGCAATACCTTCTGGCTGGAGAAGAAGGACTGGAAGGGCTTCACCGATTACGAGGAGTCGATCAACAAGGTGATCGGCCGGTATCCGATGATCGCCCTGTGCACCTATTCCCTGGAACGGTGCGGCATCGGCGAGATCATGGACGTGCTCGCCAACCACCAGTTCGCCCTCATCAAGCGGCAGGGGCGCTGGCAGCTCATCCGGAGCGCGGAGCACGAGCACCTGACACGCAAGCTGCTGGAGAACGAGGAGCGCTTCCGGCTGGCAGTCAAGGCCACGCGCGACGCCATCTGGGACCTGGACCTGAGCACCGGCACCGTGCAGTGGAACGACACCTACGCCGAACTCTTCGGCAGGCCTCCGGAGTCAGGCAGCTCCTGGCAGTGGTGGATCGATCACATCCATCCCGACGACCGCGAACGCACGGCCTCCGGACTCCGCGAGGCCATCACCGGCCGGTCAAGCACCTGGGTCAACGAGTACCGCTTCCAGCGGCCGGACGGGAGCTGGGCGGACGTTCACGATCGGGCTTACATCGCGCGCGACGAGAAGGGCCAGGCCTGGCGGGTCGTGGGCGCCATGCTGGACGATACCGGCCGCAAGGAAGCCGAGAGGCGGCTCAGCGAATCCGAACGGCACCATCGGCTGCTGTTCGAGACCATGCTGCAGGGCGTGGTCTACCAGGACGCAGCCGGCTGGATCATCTCGATGAACCCCGCCGCCGAGCGGATTCTCGGCAAGTCCCCCGAGGAATTCCTGGGACAGACCTCGGAGGATGTGGAGCAACACACCCTGCGGGAGGACGGCACGCCGTTCCCCGGTCAGGAGCATCCGGCCATGGTGGCGCTGCGCACGGGGCGAGAGCTGCGGGACGTGGTGATGGGCGTGTTCAATCCCAGGGATCCCGGCTATCGCTGGATCAGCATCAGCGCCGTTCCCGTGTTCCACGAAGGCGAAGACAAGCCCTACCAGGTCTACACGCTCTTCAACGACATCACGGCACACCGGCACGCCGAGCAGGCGCTGCAGCGGAGCGAAGAGCGTTACCGGGCCCTCTTCAACGGCATGACCGAGGGCTACGCCCTGCACGAGATCGTCCTGGACGAGCAGGGGCAGCCGGCCGACTGCCGCTTCCTGGAGATCAATCCAGCCTTCGAGCGGCTCACAGGTCTCAAGCGCAAGGACGTGGTGGGGCGCCTGCGGAGCGAGGTCCTGCCCGGCGAGGATCCGGAGTGGGCCGCGATCTATGCGGACGTTGCCCTGACCGGCCGGACGGCCCACTTCGAGAACTACTCCATCGCGATCGGAAGACACTACGAAGTTCTCGCTTCCCGGCCCGCCCCGGGCCAGGTCGCGGTGCTGTTCGTGGACGTCACCGATCGCCGCAAGGCCGAGCAGGAGCTGGCCCGTCTGAATCAGGAGCTGCAGCGCCGGGTCGTGGAGCTGGAGACCATCCTGGACACCGTGCCCATCGGCATCGGCATCGCCGAGGACCCCGCATGCCGCAAGATCCGCGGCAACGCCGTCCTGGCCGAGATGCTGGGCCAGCCTCCAGGCGCGAACATGTCCAAGAGCGCCCCGGAAGGCGAGGCACCCTCCAACTTCCGCACCATGAAGGACGGCCGTGAGCTGCCCCCGGACGAGCTGCCGCTGCAGGTCGCCGCGGCCCAGGGGATTCCGGTTTTCAACGCGGACTTCGACCTGGTGCACGACAACGGGCGCCTGATCCGGTTCTTCGGCAACGCCACGCCGCTGTTCGACGAGGAAGGGCGCTCGCGCGGCGCCATCGGCGCGTTCTGGGACATCTCCCCGCTGAAGGCCGCCCAGGAGATGCTGGAGAGGTCCCACGAGGAGCTGGAGCGGAAGGTCCAGCAGCGCACCGAACAGCTGCGCCGCACGATCCAGGTGCTGCGGATGGTCACCGGCTGCAACCACGCCCTGGTCCACGCCGGCGACGAGCAGCAGCTCATGGAGGAGATCTGCCGCGTCATCCACGAGGTGGGCGGCTACCGCATGGTCTGGGTCGGCTATGCCGAGAACGATCCGGGCCGGACGATCCGCCCCGTCGCCTCCATTGGCTCCGAGGACGGCTACCTGCAGCGGGTCCGCATCACCTGGGCGAACGACGAGCTGGGGCGCGGTCCCACGGGCACCGCCGTCCGGAACGGCACCGTCTGCATCAACCACGACTTCCAGAGCGATCCCAATCTGGCGCCCTGGCGCCAGGAGGCGCTGCAGCGCGGCTTCCGTTCCTCGATCGCGCTGCCCCTGACCGCAAAGGGCCGGACCTTCGGCGCCCTGACCATCTACGCCGACCGGCCGCACGCCTTCGAGGAGGAGCAGGCCTCCTTGCTCGAGGAGCTGGCCGACGACCTGGCCTTTGGCATCACGACGCTGCGCGGGGAAGCGGACCGGATCAGGGCGGAACGCACTCTCGAGCAGCGGGCCGCCCAGCTCCAGGCTCTGGCCTCTCAGCTGACCCTGGCCGAACAGCACGAACGCCAGCGCATATCCCGGCTGCTGCACGACGACCTTCAGCAGCTCCTGGTGGGCGCCAAGTTCGTCCTCGGCGCCCTGAGCGATCAGGACGACGCCCAGTCCAGGGAGCACAAGACCGGCCAGCTCTCCAGCCTGCTCGACGAGGCCATTCGGGCCTCGCGGACGCTCACGGCGGAGCTCAGCCCCCCCATCCTCCACGAGCAGGGGCTGGTGCCCGGCCTGAGATGGCTGGTGCGCCAGAAGCTCGATAAGTACGGCCTCCAGGTCCAGCTCACCGCCGACGAGGACATCGAGGGGCTCGACGAACACGCGTGCATCTTCATTTACGAGTCCGTGCGGGAGCTGCTGTTCAACATCGTCAAGCACGCCGGAGTGAAGCAAGCCTCGCTCTCTGTCGACCGGGTGGGGAACGGGCTTCTCGTGACGGTCGCCGACGAGGGCGCGGGGTTCGATCCGAGCCTGCTGGATGCGGCCGCCGGAACAGGTGGCGGTTTCGGCCTCTTCAGCATACGGGAGCGCCTCCGTTCCCTGGGGGGATCGCTGGAGATCGCCAGTGCCCCGGGGCGCGGCAGCCGCTTCACGCTGCGGGTTCCCGGTCCGCACCAAGGGTCCGGTCTGGGAGATGACGAGGCGGCGGGAGCCGTGGCCACGGCCCCGGCCAGGAGCGCTGTCAGGGGGGGCGCCGGCAAGATCCGGATCCTCCTGGCCGACGATCACGCCGTCACCCGCGAGGGCCTCTCCCGACTGATCGCCGGCGAGCCCGATCTCGAGGTCGTGGGCGAGGCCGCCGACGGCCGGGCGGCCGTGGACATTGCCAGGCAGCTGCGTCCAGATGTCATCGTCATGGACGTGAGCATGCCGCACCTGAACGGCATCGAGGCCACGCGGGCGATCGTGGCCGAGCAGCCGGGAATCCGGGTGGTGGGCCTCTCGATGCACGAGCGGGACGACATGGCCGCGGCGATGTGCGAGGCGGGGGCCAGCGTCTATCTCACGAAGGACGGCCCCATCCAGGACCTGCTGGTCGCGATCAGGGCCTGCCACGAATCGGCCCCCGACCAGCAGCAGTAGCCCCCGATCGTGCCGGTGGGAAAGCGAAGGCGCTTCGCCCTCGGCGGCTTGCCGGCCGGTGCTGCTCAGCCCACCGCGGGAGACGTCACCATGCTGCATGCCCGGATTTCGCGAGCGGAAGAGTTTTCAGGCGAGAGGTCGCGCGACCTCCCGCCCCGGCCGGCCGGCTTTGTATGCGTGCTCGGCCTCTTGCTGGGCGCCGTCGTCTGCGCGGGCCAGACGCCGCCGCCCCCGCCTCAGTACCCCGACCTGCCGAGCGAGACCCCCGCCACCTTCGAGCCGGTGACCAACAGCTTCGATTACGTCAAGCGCGACGTGATGATCCCCATGCGCGACGGGGTGAAGCTGCACACGGTCATCCTTGTGCCGAGGGGCGCCCGGGACGCGCCGATCCTGCTCACCCGTACCCCCTACGACGCCACCAAGCTCACAAACCACGCCGAGAGCGCCCACCTCGGATCGATCCTGTACGGTTACGACAACCCCACCGACGTGATCGTCGAGGGCGGCTACATCCGCGTGGTCCAGGACGTGCGCGGCAAGCACGGCTCCGAGGGCGACTATGTGATGAACCGCCCCCTGCGCGGGCCGCAGAATCCGACGCCGGTCGATCACGCGACCGACACCTACGACACGATCGACTGGCTCGTCCGGAACGTCCCGGAGAGCAACGGGAAGGTCGGCATCCTGGGCATCTCCTACGACGGCTTCCTGCCCCTGATGGCGCTCGTCGATCCGCACCCCGCCCTCCAGGTCGCGGTGGCGATGAATCCGATGGTGGACGGCTGGATCGGCGACGACTGGTTCCACAACGGCGCTTTCCGCCAGCAGGGGATGCCGTACATCTACACGCAGGAGGCGACTCGCGATTCGGAGATCAAGTGGTGGCGCAGCCACCACGACGACTACGACATGTTCATGGAGGCGGGGTCCGCGGGCGAGCTGGGCCGTCGCCACGGGCTCGAACAGGTCGGCTTCTGGCGCAAGATCCTCGCCCACCCCAACTACGACGCCTACTGGCGCGACCAGGCGGTGGATCGGGTGCTGGCGAGCCGGCCGCTGCAGGTGCCCGTGATGCTGGTCCACAGCCTCTGGGACCAGGAGGACATCTACGGCGCCCTCGCAGTTTACAAGGCCCTCGAGCCCAAGGACAGGGGGAACGACAAGGTCTTCCTGGTCATGGGGCCCTGGTGCCACGGCCAGGAGATCGAGGAGGGCAGCGAGCTGGGCGCCCTGCGCTTCGGCAGCGACACCGCACTCTACTTCCGGCGGGAGATCCTGCGCCCCTTCCTGGACCAGTACCTGGTGGACGGTGCCCCCCAGGCCGACGTGCCGCCCGTGCTGGCGTTCGAGAGCGGCACGAACCGGTGGCAGCGCCTGACCGCCTGGCCCGCCGGTTGCCGCAGCGGCTGTAAGGTCCGCATGACACCCCTCTACCTCCACGCCGGCCTGGGGCTGAGCTTCGCGGCACCGGAGCCGGGCGCGGCGGCCTTCGCGGAGTACGTCTCCGATCCCGCCAAACCCGTGCCGTTCATGCCTCGCCCCGTTAGCGCCGAGGGTTCGCGCTGGTCCGAGTGGCTGGTGAGCGATCAGCGCGAGGCCTCCGGTCGGCCCGACGTCGTGGTGTTCGTCTCGGACGTCCTGACCGAACCGTTGAAGATCAGCGGGGAGCCGGTCGTTCACCTGGTGGCCTCCACCAGCGGCACGGACGCGGACTGGGTGGTCAAGCTGATCGACGTCTATCCCGACGAGGTGGCCGAGCAGCCGGCCCTGGGCGGTTATCAGCTGATGGTCGCGGCCGACATCTTCCGCGGCCGCTATCGCGAGAGCCTGGAGACCGCCAGGCCCATCGCTGCGGACGAGCCGCTTCCCTATCGCTTCGCCCTGCCCACGGCCAACCACGTCTTCCTGCCGGGACACCGGCTCATGGTGCAGATCCAGTCCAGCTGGTTCCCGCTGTACGATCGCAATCCGCAGACATTCGTGCCCAGCATCTTCTGGGCCAGTCCGGAGGATTATCGCCGGGCCGTGCAACGGATCTACCACGCGCCGGACCGGGCGAGCTTCATCGAGCTGCCCCTGGTCACGCCGCCCTGAGAGCTCCGGTCAATCCTCGCGGACGAAGGCGTAGAGGAACTGGTCCACGAAGCGGCCGTCCTTGAAGGAGCTGCGGCGGAGCCGACCTTCCAGGACATAGCCGGCCTTCTCGAGGACGCGGACCGACGCGGGATTGCCGGCGAAGGGGAGGGCGTAGAGGCGGTTCAGACCGCGGGTCTCGATCGCGTGACGGGTGACGGCGACGAGGGCCGCGGTGGCGAGGCCGCGACCCCAGTGGCGGCGGCTCAGCCAGTAGCCGATCTCGGCGCTGAAGCGCTCCACGTCCTGGTGCCGCAGGAAGCCGATGGACCCGATGGCCTCGTCCTGCGGGGTGGCGATGCAGAAGTAGGTGCGGGGGTCCTGGGCGGCGACCATGGCCAGGAAGCGATGGGCGTCCTCCGGCGTGTAGGGATGCGGGAAGGCGTCGCGCAGGCGGAGCCAGATCTGGCGGTCGTTGGCGTGCCGGGGCAGCGCTTCGGCGTCGCTGGCCCGCCAGTCGCGCACCAGGAAGCCGTCGTGCAGCTCGAGCTTCATGACAGGCCCGCGATCAGGGCCATGAGGGAACCTCGCGGATCGCTCAGGTGTCCCGCCGCCCTTCACCGGCATCCGCCAGCGCGCGCTGGTAGCTCTTCCAGCCGGGGCAGAACCTGGTGTGGAAGCGCCAGAGCCGGGCCAGGAAGGACCGGGGCTTCGACTCGGCCTTGCGGCGCCAGGCGCAGTCGGCGCAGCGATGCTCGCCGATCTCGGTGCTCTCGCTCATCTTGCCAGCTCCCACGTTGGCGAGGGGTCAAGCCCCCCGCGCCTGGCGCAGCTGCTTCCAGAAGGGCTTGGCCAGGAAGCTGCGCTCGTCCAGGGCACAGAGCTGCTCGTACATCGGCCTGGTGGCCGTCAGGGCCAGCAGTTCCGGCGGCAGGTGCTTGCGCATGGCGATGTCGGTGGCGCCGATCATGGCCTGCGGCCGCTCCAGGTCCGGAAACAGCGTGACCAGCTGCATGCAGCCCGCCCCGAAGGGCGCGATGACCGGCGGCGGATCGCCCGGCGCGGCGCGGTACTGGGCGCCAGTCATCAGCAGGCTCAGCTGATCGGGATTCACCCAGAAGGTGATGGTCTTCAGGAAGCGGTACTGGTCGCTCTTCAGCGGACCGATCAGCAGATGCTCGTGTTCCTGCCGGTAGAGCGGGGTTGCGTCGATCCAGGCCTGCATCAGCTCGGGCGAGTCCTTCAATCCCTCGGTGACGGCCAGGAACTGGACGAAGTCCTCGCGCTCCATGCTCTCGACCCCGCAGAGCGCCCGTCCGGCGCCGCCACAACCGAACTGCTCCCTGGTCAGGTGGAGCGTCCGCCCGGCGCACCAGTCCCGGTAGCGGGAGAAGACGCAGCGCTCGGCTCCCGAACCGGCGGCCACCAGGGGCGCGAAGGGTTCGGGGTCGGGTGCATCGTAGAGGCCGATGAGCGGCGTCGTGATGCCGGCCGCCTCGCGCAGGCGGGACGGGTCGGGGATCAAGACGGAACCTCCTGGTCGGCGGATCCGGGCACGTTGCTCTCACGCTGGAAAGCATAATCCGCCGGCGGCCGGCGTGCCACTCACGCGTTCATTCCCGGGTCGAGCAAGTCATGGTCTCCACCAGGAAGGCCGGCCTGACGACCAGCTCCGACGGGATCCGGCGGGACATGACTGGTGCGACCCGCCGAAGGTCGCTCGCTCAGTTCAGTTGCCAGAGAACGTTCATGATCTTCCACTGGCCATCGACCCGGGCCAGGTGGAGGTAGTCGCTGAAGTCCTTGCAGGTGGTCTTGACCGTGGCGATGTCCCCGCTCACGTCCAGGATCTGGACCGTGATCTGCGCCGCCGCGACTCCCGTCTTGCTGCCACCCCCGCGGCGGGTGTAGTCCACCAGCTGCTCCTTCGTCATCTCCCGCAACGCGATCTCGCCGGTGGTGCGGTCGGGCAGAAAAGCGCGCTTGACCAGGGCAGGATGCAGGGCGCGCTCTATCCGCTCGGCGTTCCCCTCGAACCAGCCCTCGAGGTAGTCGCGCGCCGCCCGCTCGATGCCCGGGTCCGGATCGATGGCCGGCATGGCCGGCAACGCTCCGAGGGAAACGATGAACAAGGCCGACATGGCGGTCAGAATGGCGGTTTTCCTCATGATCGAGCCTCCAAGACGGGATGGATACAGGCAGCCCTTCGCGCGGGGATGATCGCGGCTGTGAGCCGTGCGCTTCACGCAGGTCAGACACCGTCACGATTGCACGTCGGGATCGGGGCCATGGAGGCCCCGTGGCGACCGCGTTCTCTACGCGGTGGCCGCGATCCGGTTGCGCCCCACGTATTCGGGAAGCCCCATCCGGGAATCGTGATCAGGTGAGCCAGTCCGCGTAGAGTTCCGGCCGCCGGTCGCGGAGGAACAGCCGCCGGGCATGCGACGTGGCCACCTGCTCCAGGTCCAGGTCGCAGATCAGGATCTCCTCGCGGCCCTGTGCCGCGCGGGCAATCACCCGGCCGGCGGGATCGCAGACGAACGACTCGCCGGCGAAGGTCAGGCGCGCCTCCCGCCCGATGCGGTTGCAGAGGGCGGCGAAGTAGCCGTTCTGGAAGGCCGCCACCTGCAACTCCGCCTCCTGGAGCCCCGCGGGCCATTCGCCGACGGCGCCCGCCTGCGGCACGCAGACCAGCTGCGCCCCGGCCAGGGCCAGGGCACGCATGTACTCCGGATAATGGCGGTCGTAGCAGATCGCCACCCCGACGTGCCCCACGGCTGTCTCGTAGACGGGAGCACCCCGGTCGCCCGGTGCGTAGTAGCCCTGCTCGTGAAAGCCCTCGTAGTCGGTGATGTGCACCATGCGGGTGGCGCCGAGCAGGCGGCCGTCGGCGTCGATCACGGGAGAGCTGTCATAGGCCAGGTCGCCAGCATGCTCGTAGAGGTTCAGCACGACCACCACCTGCAGCTCCCTGGCCAGGGCGGAGAAGGCCTCGGTGGTGGGGCCGGGCACGGCCTCGGCCAGGGCAAGCGGGTCGCTTCCGGCTCGCTGCTGGGGATGGAACGGCTCGAAGGCCAGCTCGGCAAAGGTCACCAGCCGGGCGCCGCGCGAAGCGGCCTCGCGGGCGGCGACCAGACCGCGCTCCAGGTTGGCGCGGCGGTCCAGGCCGGCGGCTTGCTGGACGAGGGCGATCTTCATGCAGTGCTCCTCTCGGGCCGGCACACGAAGGCCCGGCCGACGCTCGCGCGTCCAGGCCGGGCCTTCTTTCTCGTCTCCGCTTCGAGAGGACAGGGCCCTGGGCGATCCTTCCTGCGGTCCATCAAGGGGGTCCTGTCCTCGAGTTTCGCTACTGGCCTTCAATATATGGCAGACCGGCGCGCCCGCCAGGCCTCTCATCAGGTCTCCGGCCAGGTCGCCGGATCCTGCCGGTAGTAGCGGGCCAGCAGGTCGTAGAGTTCGGGGTGCTCCTCCCGGAGATCCCGGGGCAGCTCGAAGAACAGCTCGGTGACGCAGGCGAAGAACTCGGTGGGGCTGGAGGCACCGTAATCGTCCAGGAAGATGGGGCGCCCGGCTTGCAGGTCGTCCCGGAGCTGCTCGAACTCCTGCTGCATGACTTCCGCCCACGCGGCCGCCAGCCGGGGGTCGGGCATGACGGGCGTGCCGTCGGCCTCGCCGGTCTCGTCGTCGAGCTGGTGGGCGAACTCGTGCAGGATCACGTTGTAGCCCTCCTGCGGACTTTCCAGATCCTCCAGGATATCCGACCAGGAGAGGACCAGCGCCCCTTCGGCCCAGGACTCGCCGGCCAGCTCCTCCTCCCCCTCGGTGACCAGACCGTCCTCCTCGTGGCTGCGGGGAGCGACGTAGGTCTCGGGGTAGAGCAGGATGGAGGCGAGCCGGGGGAAGACGTCCGTTTCCCGGTGCAGCAGAAGCACGCAGGCCTGGGACGTCACCACCAGCCGCATCTCGTCGGTGAGCTCGAGGCCGGCGCAGCCCTCGAAGCCCTTCTCGCCCAGGAAGATCTGCATCAGGCCGTGCAGCTCGTCGCGGTCGGCGGCCGGCAGGCGGCGGTAGAGCGGAACCTGCACGCCCAGCAGATCCCGCCAGGCCTGCGGGATGGGCTGCGCCCGCAGGCGTTCCCGGCGCTTCCGCTTGACGAGACCGAACACCATTCGTCGCTCCCCCCGGCGCCGGCCCTCGAGTTCAGGCGCGACGCAGCAGCAACAGGGTAACGTCGTCGGCCGCCGGCGCCTCCCCGCAGAAGCCGGACAGGTCCTCCAGCAGCCGCGCTGAGATCTCCGCGGCGGACCTGGCCCGCTCGCGCACGATCAGCTGCTCCAGGCGGGCCTCGCCGTACTCGGTCTCGCTCGTGTCGATCGCCTCGGGAATGCCGTCGCTGTAGATCAGCAGCAGGGAGCCCGGCGCGATGTGCGCCGCACCGGCCGTGTAGGTGGCTTCCTCGAACATGCCCAGAGGCAGGCCGCCCGCCGGCAGGCGCTGGACCGTACCGTCCGCCGCGATCAGCAAGGGCGGGTTGTGGCCCGCGTTCACGTAGGACAGCCTCCCTGCGGCCGGATCCAGGATCCCGAAGAAGAACGTGGCGAAGCGGACCGCGTCGGTCGCGCGGAAGATCCGCACGTTGAGCTTGGGGACCAGCCGCTCCGCGTCCCAGCCTTCGTCCACGAGCAGGCCGACCACCGACATGATGTGCGAGACGAGCAGGGCGGCGCCCAGACCGTGTCCGGTCACGTCGCCCAGCAGCACGACCAGTCGGCCGTCCGGCAAGAGCCGCGCATCGTAGAGGTCGCCCCCCACCTCGCTGCAGGGCTCCTGGTGGGCCACGAGCTGCCAACCCTCGCAGGCCGGCAGCTCCGCCGGCAGGATCTGCTGCAGGATCTCGCGCGCCGCCCCCACCTCCAGATCGAGCCGTTGCTTCTCCGCTTCCAGGGCCCGGAAGCGGGCGTTGGTGATGGCCACGGCGATGACGTTGGCCAGCAGCGTGAAGGCCCGCAGCTCGTCCGTGGAGTAGAAGCGGTGCGGATCGGAGCTGTCGGCGTAGAGCAGCCCGAGCACCTCCTCGCGATCCACCAGCGGCACCGCCATGGCCGAGCGGACACCCTGCATGATGATGCTCTGGCGGGCCGCCAGATCGGGATCGCTCAGGGCATCGTCGACGAGGAAGGCGGCGCGTTCCTCCAGCACCCGGTTCATGAGGGTGCGGCTGAGCACCATGCGGTCCTGGGAGCGCCGCCCCTTGAGCCGGGAGGCGCGAATGACGGGCTCGGCCTCCTCCTCCTCCCGCAGGAGTATGAACGTGCGCTCCGGACCGAAAGCCTGCTCGACGAGGTCGAGGATTGGCTCGCAGATATCGTCCAGATCACGCTGGGCGGCTAGCAGCTCGCCCGCTCCGGCCAGGACCTGGAAGAGCCGCGTCTGCTCGTCCCTGGCGCCGGCGCCTGTCGCCCGGAGATCCCGCCAGGAAATCTGATCGCTCTGGCGGATCATGGTCTCGTCGGAGAGCCGGGAGAGCGGACCGGTGTCTCCCGCGGCCGCCCTCTCCGCCGCCGGACCGGTGGTGATGTCAGCGGCGGGATCGGCCAGGCGGAACAGGACGTGCGCGAAGCTCACCTGGTCGCCGGCGTGCAGGGGCGCACTGCCCTCGACGCGGGCGCCGTTGATGCGGGTCCCGTTGTAGCTCCCGAGGTCCTGCAGCTTCAGGCCGCCGGAGCCGACCTCGATCACCGCGTGCTGGCGCGAGACGGAACGGTCCTCCAGGCGCAGCTCGTTCTCCTCGGAGCGTCCGACCCGGTGCCTGCCGGGGGTCAGGGGGTAGCGGATCTCGCGACCCGCCACGAAGCCGAGCAAGGCAAGAGGCGCGTCGGTCATGTCGAGGTTCCTCCCGCGGCACGGCGTTGCCGCCGTCCAGCTGTGATGATAGGCTATCCGTCTCGATGATGGTACCGGCACCGCCGTCCGCTGCGCAACCGATCCCGGAGGTCACGGTGGTTCAAGATAAAAACGCTCCGGAGGATCTGCCTCCGTGGTCGGACGCGACGGTGGCCTCACCGGGTTCCGGCCAGGCGGTCCGCGAGGCATCCGATCCCGGAACAGCCCACGGCCGTTTCCTGCCCGGAACCCTCTTTGGCAAGCGATACCGCATCGTCGGCCTGCTGGGCAAGGGCGGGATGGGCGAGGTCTACCGGGCGGACGATCTGAGCCTGGGCCAAAGCGTCGCCCTCAAGCTCCTGCCCCCGGGTCTCGCCCACGACCCCGGCGCCTTGGATCGCCTGCGCAGCGAGGTGCGTCTGGCCCGCCAGGTCTCGCACCCGAACGTCTGCCGCGTCTACGATCTGGGCGAGGTGGACGGGGAGTCCTTCGTGGCCATGGAGTACGTGGACGGGGAGGATCTGGCTTCCGTGCTGCGCCGTCTCGGCCGCCCCGCCCAGGAAAAGGCGCTGGAGATCGCCCGCCAGATCTGCGCGGGGCTGGCCGCGGCTCACGATGCCGGGGTGATTCACCGCGACCTGAAACCGGCCAACATCATGATCGACGGGCGGGGGCGCGCCCGCGTCACGGACTTCGGTCTGGCCGGAGAGGCGCTGGCCCTCGGCCGGACGGACGCCCGCTCGGGCACGCCTCTCTACATGGCCCCCGAGCAGCTGGCCGGTCGCGAGGTCAGCCGGGCCAGCGATATCTATTCCCTGGGGTTGGTGCTCTACGAGCTGTTCAGCGGGCGGCGCGCTTTCGACGCCGGCTCCGTGCCGGAGCTGCTGAAAAAGATGGAATCGACCACTCCCAGCAGCTTGTCCAGCCATATCGACGGTCTGGATCCCGCGGTGGAGCGCATCGTCCGCCGCTGCCTGGAGGCCGATCCCCGGCAGCGGCCGGCCTCGGCCTTGGCGGTGGCGGCGGCCCTGCCCGGCGGCGATCCCCTGGCCGCCGCGCTGGCCGCCGGCGAGACGCCCTCGCCGGAGATGGTGGCGGCGGCGGGCGGTCGCGGGGGCCTGTCCCGGCCGCTGGCCGTCGGGAGTCTGCTGGCGATCCTGCTCGGCTTTCTCGTCGTGGCCCATCTGGATGGCACCACCGATCTGGTACGCCTCGTGCCTCCCCCCCTGGCGCCTGAGGTCCTGGCCCACCAGGCCCGCACATTGCTGGCCGATCTCGGCTACCCGGAGAAACCCGTGGACAGGGATTACCGCTTCCGCTTCGACCAGGAGTTGCTGGACCGCATCGAGAAGAGCGACTCGACGGTCGGGCGCTGGAGCCACCTGGGACAGGAGCGCCCCTCGCCGCTGGTCTTCGAGTACCGCGAGAGCCCCGTTCCGCTGGTGGCCGGCAACATGGCCGCCAGCGTTCATGCCCACGACCCGCCGCGCATCTGGAGCGGCATGGTCTCGCTGGAGCTCGACGGGACCGGGCGCCTGCTCTTCCTGGAGGTGGTCCCGCCGGAGCGGGACGATGGCGCACCCTCCGCGCGGCCGGCGGGCTTCGCTTCCCTGTTCGCCGCGGCGGAGCTGGACACGGCCGATTTCGCGCTCGCCGCTCCCATCTGGACCCCGCTGGTGAACACCGACGAACGTCGGGCCTGGCTCGGTCACTACCCCGACCATCCGGAGCAGGCCGTGCGGGCCGAGGCCGGGACCTTCCGGGGCCGGTCTGTCTACTTCCGCGTGGCCGACCCCGCCCGCGAGCCGGAGCGCACGGCCGGACCGGCACACCAGCGGAGCGGAGCGGACCGCCTCGTGGAGTACCTGGGGCTGGCCCTCGGCATGTCGGCGGTCCTGCTGGCGATCCTGGTCGCCCGCCACAACCTGCGCCGCGGCCGCGGCGACCGGCGCGGTGCCTACCGGTTCGGCCTGTTCGTCCTGGTCCTGATGCTCTTGAGCTGGTTCCTGGGAGCCGATCTGCCCGGCAATCCCGTCCAGTCCTTCAACATCTTCCTCACGCGCGGCCTGGCCCTGGCCCTGGTGATCGGCGGCCTGGCGGGTCTGGGCTACCTGGGCATGGAACCCTACGTGCGCTGCCACTGGCCGCAGATCCTGATCTCCTGGAGCCGCCTCGTGACCGGTCGCCTGCAGGATGCGCTGGTGGGGCGGGACGTGCTGCTGGGGGCGCTGGCCGGGGTGGTGCTGGTGATCGTGGACAAGCTGCAGATCGCGGCGCCCGGGTGGCTCGGCCTGCTCGGCGGGCGACCGCTGACCCCGGATGCCAGCGGCCTGGCCGGCGGCCGGACGGCCCTGGCGGACTTCTTTGGCCCCCAGTTCCTGATGCAGCCCTTGACGATCCTCTTCGTCGTGATGGGCATGCTGTGGCTCTGCCGCGGACGACGGCGGCTGGCGGTGGTGGCGGCCTTCCTGCTGGTCCTGCTGATGAACGGCGTCCTGGGCCTGCTGCAGACGGCAGGGGCTCCGGAGGTGAGCCACCAGTTGGCGGCGGGTCTGGAAGGCGTGCTGATCCTCTTCGTGCTGATCCGCTGGGGATTCCTGGCGCTGGTGGCCATGCTCTTCTTCGCACAGAACCTGGCGAGCTTTCCGATCACGCTGGACACGAGCGCCTGGTACGCGGGCACCTCGCTGCTGGTCCTGCTGACCCTGGGCGCGCTGGCGACCTACGCCAGCCGCATCGCCGTGCGCCGCCGGAGCGTCGCCGTCTCCTGAATCCGTTCACCCGATGGGGAGCCCGCTGTTATGGGCGTCTCGGCGCTATCGCCCGCTCGCCCGCAGGCCGGGACAGGAACCGCCGCCAGCTGTCCACGAACACCAGGTACAGCCCGCGCTTGAAGGGATCCAGAGCCGAGTACATGACCGGCACCACCACCAGGGTGAGGAAGGTGGCCACGGATAGGCCCCAGATGACGGCCACGCCCATCGGTCCCCACCACTGGCTGGACTCGCCGCCGATGATCAGGGCGTGGGCGAAATCCGCGTGGAAGAGCCGCTCGAAATCCAGGCTAAGGCCCGTGGTCAAGGGGATCAGGCCCAGGATCGTGGTCACGGCGGTCAGGATCACCGGCCGGAAGCGGGTCAAGCCGGCCTTGACGATGGCCTCGCTCCTGGACAGGCCGCGCTCCTGCAGCTGCAGGATGTAGGTCAGCAGCACGATGGCGTTGTTGACCACGATGCCCGCCAGGGAGATGACCCCCACGCCGGTCATGATGATGCCGAAGGCGGTGTGTGTCACCATCAGTCCCATCAGAACGCCGATCATCGAGAGGATGACGCTGGACAGGATGACGAGCGGCACCGTGATGGAGCTGAACTGGCTGACGAGCACCACGAAGATGAGCATGAGGGCCACGCCGAGGGCGTCGCTCAGGAAGGCCTGGGCCTCCTGCTGATCCTCGCTCTCTCCGGTGTAGTCCAGGCGATAGCCCGCGGGCAGGGCCAGATTGCGCAGCTTGCGCTGCACCTGGGCCAGCAGGGCGTTGCCGTTGAACCCGGTGGCCACGTCGGCGCTGACGGTGACGACGCGCCGGGCGTCGATCCGGTTGACGGCGGCCAGGCCGGTCTTGAACTCCGCGTCGGCGAAGGCCGTCAGGGGCACGTTTTCGCCCTCGTAGAAGACGGTCAGGTTCTCCAGGTCCTCGACCTTGTCCCGGAACGGTTGCTGGTAACGCACGACGATGTCGTACTCGTCCTCGCCGATGCGGAACTTGGCGGTCTCGCTGCCGTGCAGCGCCGTGCGCACGGTGCCGGCGATGTCCGCGGTCTGCAACCCGTAGCGACCGGCCTTGTCCACGTCGGGCCGGATCTCGATTTCCGGCAGGTCGCGATCGAAGTCGTCCTGGATGTCCACGAGCCCGGGCAGACCGCGGATCTTCTCCTTGACCTGCGCGGCCAGCTCGCCCAGTAGCTCGAAGTCGTCGCCGCTGATCTCGATGTTGACCGGCTTGCCGGTGGGGGGGCCCTCTTCCTGCTTGTCGACGGAGATGCGGGCCCCGGTGAAGTCCGTCAGGCGCTCGCGCAGCTCGTCCAGCGCCCGGCGTGAGTTCTGGTGTCGCTCCTCCATCTTCACGAACTCCATGGTCACCAGGCTCTGGTTGCTCGGGGCCTCGGCACTGCCCGCCAGCCCTCCGCCGCCGGCGGCGCCGACCTGACCGGTGAAGGCCTTCAGGTCGCCGATCTTGGCCACCTCGTCCTCGACCTCCCGGCAGTAGACGTCGCTCTGCTCGATTCGCGTGCCGCTGGGGGCCTCGATGCTCACGTAGGCGTAGGTGGGATCCGTGTCGGGAAACAGCTCGACGCCCGCATTGAACACGCCGAACAGCGCGAAGGTCACCAGCAGCAGACCGGTCATTCCCCCCAGCACCAGACCGCGGTGTCGCAGGGCCCAGCGCAGGGTCGGTTCGTAGGTGTGCAGACCGAAGGCGATCAGGCGGTCGCCGATGCGCGGCTTCTCCCCCGTGCCCTGCGGCAGGCGCATGAAGCGCGAGCAGAGCACGGGATTGAAGATCAGCGCCACCACCAGCGATGCCGTCAGGGTGATGATCACGGTGATGGGCAGGTACTTCATGAACTCGCCCATGATGCCCGGCCAGAAGATGAGGGGGGCGAAGGCGCAGAGCGTCGTCAGGGTCGAGGCCACGACGGCGCCTGATACCTCGGCGGTGCCCACGCGGGCCGCCACCGTCGGTCCCATCCCCTGGTTGCGGTGGCGGTAGATGTTCTCCACGATGACGATGGCGTTGTCCACCAGCATGCCCAGCGCCAGGATCAGCGAGAACAGCACCACCATGTTCAGCGTGATGCCGAGCAGGCGCAGCACGATGAAGGACATGAGCATCGAGAAGGGGATCGCCACGCCCACGAAGACGGCGTTCATGAGCCCAAAGAAGGCGAACAGCACCACGATCACCAGCACGAGGCCGCTCAGGATGTTGTTCTCCAGCTCGCTGACCATGTCTCGGACGAAATCGGACTGATCGCCCACGATGTGGACCTCGGTTCCGGGCGGGAAGGTCGGAGCCATGCGGGCGATGACGTCGCGCACCTTGTCGGCGATCTCGATGATGTTCTCGCCGCTCCGCTTCTTGACCGAGAGGGTCACCGCGTCGCGGCCGTTGAGGCGGGCGATGGTCTCGCGATCCTTGATGCCGAACGAGACATCCGCGACGTCGCGCACGTAGACCGGCGGATCCTCGCCGGGGTTGACCACGAAGTCCAGGATCTCGTCGACGCTCTTCACCTCGCCGGGAACCCGCACCTTGTAGTCGTAGGTGCCCAGGGACAGCTTGCCGCCGGGTATGGTCATGTTCTGGAAGGCGATGGCATCCTGCACGTCCTGCAGGCCCAGATCGTAGAAGCGCAGGCGCTCCGGGTCGACGTCCACCCGCACCTCGTGCTCGACGCCGCCGGTCAGGTCCACCCCGAGCACGCCCCTGACCTGCTCGATCTCTTCCTGCAGGTCCTCGCCGACGTCCTTCAGCCGCGAGAGGTCGTATTCCCCCGAGAGCACGACCTGCATGATGGGCCAGCTGTCGGCACTGATCTCGATGACCATCAGGTCCTCGCGCGGATCCTCCGGCAGATCCGGCTTGGCCAGCTCCACGCGATCGCGCACCCGCTGCAGGGCGTCGCTCATGTCCACGTCGGGCGTGAACTCCAGCAGGATGTTCGAGGCCCCGTACACCGAGGTGCTGGTCATCTCCTTGAGGTCGGGCAGCCCCTTCAGCTCGCGCTCGATCTTGCGCGTGATCAGGTTCTCCACGTCGGCCGGGCTGGTGCCGCTGTAGGGCGTCATGACCATCACGAAGGGGATCTTGACGTCCGGTGTGGACTCGCGCGGCAGCCTGAGATACGACACGATCCCCATGATCGTGATGATCAGCATGAACGCGAAGACCGTGGGATACCTGCGGATGGCGGCCGCGGTGATCTTCATTCGCCGTCCTCCCGGCCCGCGTCGTTCCACGACTCCGGGGCCGCCGCCCGGACGATCCGGGGATCCTGGTCGTTGGTGCCGTCGGGAGCACTCGCCTCCTCCGTGATCCGGACCTTCACGCCCGGCACCAGGTCCCGCTGCCCGCGTACGACCAGCTTCTCCCCGCTCCGCAAGCCGTCGGTCACGACCACCATGAGCCCCTGGTCCGCCCCCAGCCGGACCGGCCGCACTACCGCCGAATCGCCCTCCACCACGTACACCGACAGGCTCTGACGGTGGCTCACGAGCGCATCGCGGGGAACCGCCAGGACGTCCTGGTGCACCTCCTTGAGGACCCGGGCGCGACCGACCACGCCCGTGCGCAGCGCGAGGTCGGGATTGTCGATGTTGATCTCGACCTTGAACTTGCCGCTCTTGGGATCGGCCTCGAAACCGACCCAGTGGACGACGCCGGGCACCGGCGCGTCGTACCCGTCGAGCTGGACCTCGGTGGGCGCGCCTTCCCGGAGCCAGCGGACTTCCTGCTCGGTGAGGGAGCCCTGCAGCTTCAGGGTGAAGGGATCGATGACGCGGGCCACGGGGGTCCCCGCCGCCACCAGCTGGCCCAGCTCCGCATAGCGATCCACCACCAGACCGGCGAAGGGGGCCTTCACGGCGGCGCGATCATGCCGCAGATCGGCGATGCGGCTCGCCGCCAGGGCCTGCGCGTAGAGGGTCTCGGCCGCGAGCAGCTCCTGGCGGCTGACCTTGCCCGCCTCGTACAGGCGGCGCACCTTGTCCACGCTATAGTCCTGCAATTCCAGGTTGGAGCGGGCTGATTCCTTCTCGGCCGCCAGCTGGCGACGGTCCAGCTCCACCAGCACGTCGCCCGCCTTCACCCGCTCGCCCTTGTCGTGGGGAATCGCCCGGACCGTCCCGCTCTCCTCGGCGCTGATGTCCGTGCCCCGAACCGGCAGGACCGGACCGGACATCTCGAAGTACTCGGTGATCGTCGTGGGGGCGAGCATCATCACGCGGACGTTGCGCGGAGGCGGCGGGGGCGTCTCGGCATCCCCCCGCGGAGCACAGGCGGGTACCAGGGTGAGGAGCACGGACAGGGGGACGCACCCCAGGACCAGGCCCGCGGCGCGGTGGTGTCTTCTCGGCTTGGATGGGGCACGCATCATTCCGTATCTCCCTGAACGAGGCCCTCGATGGCGGTCAAGGGCAGCAGCGGTGAGTAGCCGATGGCGCGCTTGAGCGAAGCGGTCAGCGTCAGGACCTCGTAACGCGCCTGGATCAGGTTGCTGCGGGCCTGGGAACGGTTGGCTTCCGCGTCCAGGGCCGACAGGTAATCGGCGCGACCGAGACGGTACTCCATGATCATGCGCTCCAGGGCCTCCTCGGCGCGCTGCAGGTTCAGCTCGGCCGCCCGCAGGTTCTGCCGGGCGGTTTCCAGGTTGGTGAGCAGCTCGAGCACCTCGACCCTGACCAGCCGTCGCCGATCGGACAGCTCGGCCTCGGTGCGGCGGATCGACGCCTCGGTCTCCTCGACCTTGCCCTTGGTGAGCAGGCCGTCGAAGAGCGGGACGTTCACGGCCACGGCCGCCTGCCAGAAATCGTGTCCCCTATCGGTCAGGGAATTCAGGTCGCGACCGACGTAGCCGTAGGCGCCGTCGACGGAGATGTAAGGTCGCATGTCCGCCTTCTGCGCCTGGCGGTTGCGGCGCAGGATATCGCTGAAGAGAGCGACCTGCTCCAGCTCGGGCCGCTGGACCGCCAGCTCGAGAGCCCGCTCGGTGTTCAGACTGTCGCGCTCGATCACCTGCTCATTGCGCACGGCCAGGGGACTCTCGGGGGGGCGGCTCATCAGGGCGTTCAGCCGCGCCCCGGCGTTGCGCAGGCCCTGACGTGCCAGGCGCAGATCCGGTTGCGTGTTCGCCAGGGCCACGGCGGCCTGCAAGGTGTCCAGGTCGGTGGCCATGCCCAGGTCGAAGCGGAGCTTGCTGACCTCCAGGAACTCGCGCTGACTGGCTGCCTGCGCCTCCACGGCGGCGAGCTGCTCCGCGGCCAGGATGATGCCCTGATAGGCCCCGATGGCCGCCTCGGCGGTCTGGTGCTCGGCCTCGAGGATGGCCAGGTCCTGGCGGCGGATGCCCAGGTTGGCGGCCCCCACGGCGCCCAGCACCTTGAGGGGATTGAGGGTCCAGTTCAGGTTCAGGCTGGTCCGGTAGTAGGTCTGCGCCGGAATGGCCGATGGCTCGGGCAGGATGCTGAAGGCCCCGAAGATATCCCGGAACCAGTCGGGGGTTTCCGGCGGGAAATCGAACAGCCCGCCGTCGCCGCCGCCGAAGCTCTCGTCGAGCGCGAAGGTCGGGTCGCGGCCGCGCGACCACCCGCCGGTGGCGTCGATGGTGGGTAGGCCCGTGGAGAGGGCCTGGTACATCTGTCCGTCCAGCTCCTTGCGGCGCAGGCGCACCGCGCGCAGGGCGTCGTTCCGCGCGAGTACGATGCCGACGCAGGCCGTCAGGTCCAGGACCTCGCCACCTCCCGGCCGCGCCGTGATCACCTCGCCGACCTCGCTGCGTGGTATGCTGGCCAGCATTCCATCATCCCCGTCCGCCCGCACCGCCGCCGGCGCCAGCAGCAGCAGCAGGCCGCAGAGAAGAAACAGGCGCGGCGTTCTGCGGAAGCTCCAGTGGTTGCGCTCGGCATCGGCGTGCATCGTGATCTCGCTCCTGTTCCCGGCACGATCGCAGGCCCGCATCCGGCCGGTCCGGATCCCCGGGCCATCTTGTCGTCCCGACACCCTGCCGGGCGGCGGTCACGGCAGTTCGCTTCCGGCTCCTCGCTGCTCCCCGACCTGCTCCAGCTCTGCGCCCGCGGCCGGCCCTCAGCCCGCGTCCTTCAACACCGAGCCGAGCACGGCTCCTCCTACCGCGCGCAGGGCGTCGATGATGGATTCCTGATCCGCCTGCTCCATGAGGCCCACGCAGATCATGGCTGCCAGTCCATGAGTGAAAATGGACATGTGGGTCAGCAGCGTGTCGCACTGGGCGAGGGACAGATCGCGCAGCCTCTCGTCCTTGCGCATCTGCTGCAGCATGTCGGAGCGGAACTGCTCGACGATGTCCCGGTAGGCATCGCTCTCCAGAAAGAGGGCCCGGAAGAGCGGCGCATGGTCGCGGGCGAAGTTGGCGATCCCCACACCGATGTTCAGGAAGATTCCCTCGGTGTAGGGTTCGGTGGAGTAACGGTGCAGATGATCCTTCGCCCGCAGGAGAACGGCGCGCACAAGCTCGTCCATGCTGGTGAAATGGCTGTAGACCGGGGCCGTCGAGCATCCGAGCCGCCGCGCCACGGCCCGGGCACTGATGCCTTGCAGGCCCTGCGCGGCCAGGATGTCGAAGCCGGCCTCGATCACGTCTTCTCGGCTGTAAACGGTCTTGGGAGGCATCGATTCCCTCCGCGCTGGGGGGGTATCTCGGTGCTTGGGCGAACAGAGGTTAGATAACAGTCGTATTTTGCCAAGTCAAATCTTTTGATTGTGCCGCGGAGAATGTGTTTCCTCGATTCAGGAGGCGGAGCGGCGCACCGGATGCAAGACAATGAATCAAGAGATCAATAATTATGGGCTCCTTAGGGTCAGACACAATATCCGCGGCACGACCGAGTCCGGCGGCGGGGGGACGAGGCAAGGGGGGTCAGATCCGGAAGGCGGGGACGGTGGGGAGCGACTCCCCGGCAGGGCGCCGCCTTTCGGCTTCCAGGCAGCGAGCCACGACCGCCGCCAGGACCTCGCGCCGGACGGGCTTGGGCACGTAATCATCCATACCGGCCAGCAGGCAGCGCTCTCGATCGCCCGAAATGGCCTCGGCGGTCATGGCCACGATGATCGTGTGCCGCCCCGGCCCCTCGCGCCGGCGGATCTCGTGCGTGACCTCGTAGCCGTCCAGTTCCGGCATCCGGCAGTCCATGAAAACGAGAGGTTGGCGCTCGCTCTCCCAGATTTCGAGAGCCTGCCGTCCGTTTGCCGCCACATCCACCGTGAAGCCGAGCCTTTCCAGCATGAGCAGGGCGACCTGCAAGTTGACCGGATTGTCCTCGGCCAGGAGAACCCGCAGGCCGTCCCCGAGCGCCGCCTCGCCGGCCTCGCGGGCCGCATCCGCGGGCCCGGCGGCGTCCGGATCGGCCACGCGCGGTTCCTCGCCAGGCATGACGGCGGTCTCGTCGCCGGCAGCGGCGCGAGCCAGGGGCAGATCGAACCAGAAGGCCGCGCCCCTGCCGGAAGAGGAGTCGACGCCGATCTCGCCGCCCATCAGCGTCACCAGCCGCTTGCAGATGGCCAGCCCCAGCCCGGTTCCTCCGTACTCGCGCGTCGTCGACGCGTCGGCCTGCATGAAAGCCTCGAAGAGATGCTCCCGCTGCGTCGCGGTGATGCCGATGCCCGTGTCCTGCACTGTGAAGCGAACGGTAATCTCCCCGGAGGCCCGGTCCAGCGGATGCACGCGAACCTCGACCGCCCCGGCGGCGGTGAACTTGAGAGCGTTGCTCAGCAGGTTCATCAGGATCTGCTGCAGCCGGGCCGGATCTCCCAGGACGCATGACGGCAAACCAGCCTCGGAGGTGCAGCGCAGCTGCAGCCCCTTGGCCCGGGCCTGGTGCCTGAAGAGCTCGACCGTGCCGGCCACGACCCCGCGCGGGTCGAACGGAATGTGTTCCAGCTTGAACTGACCGGCTTCGATCTTGGAGAGGTCCAGGATGTCGCTCAGGATCGAGAGCAGGGCGTCGCCCGAGGCGCGGATCGTCTCCAGACCACCCCGCTGTTCGGGAGACAGCTGGCCGTCCAGCAGGATATCGGCCATGCCGATCACCCCGTTCAAGGGTGTACGGATCTCGTGGCTCATGGTGGCCAGGAACTCGCTCTTGGCGCGGGATGCCGCCTCGGCCTGATCGCGAGCCCGGCGCAGATCGATGGTCTGCTGCGCCACCAGCTTCTCCAGGGAACGCGACCACAGGAAGACCAGCAGCAGAATCGCCAGCAGGGGCAGCACGATCCAGCTGGCGAAGCGGATCATCGCGCCGAGCGACGGCCGCTCGGGATCCAGAATGCCGAACCACTCGCGGTAGATCCGGTCGTACTCGCCGCTGCTCTTGAGAATGGCCAGTCCCTGGTTGAAGCGGGGAACGAGAGCCGACCGATCCGGCCGGAAGGCGTATCCATAGGACGTGGGATAGATCGGCCCGCCGACCGGATGAAGGTTGTCCAGCCCCAACTCCCGCAGAACGTAGAGGCCGCGATACTCCGGCATCAGGCAGGCCGCAGTCTCCCCCGCCGCGACGGACCGCAGGGCCTCGGCGGCCGAGTCGTGGAGCACGATCTCCGCACCACCGGCCATCTTGCGCACGTAGTCCTCCATAACACCATGGAGCTGAACGCCGATCCGCCGCCCCCGCAGATCCGCCTCGCCGCGAATGGAGCGGTCGTCGTCGCGCACGAAGATCTTGTAATGAAGGGCGAGGTAAGGGGTCGAGAAGCTATAGAGCTGCTGCCGCTCCTGCGAGAAGGAGAGACCCACGAGCATGTCGAGGCGTCCCTCGGCGATATCCTGGCGCATCTCGGCCCAGGGTCCCAGCTCCAGCTCCAGCTCCAGCCCCATGACGCGCGCGACGGCCCGTGCCAGTTCCACATCGAATCCCGTCGCACGACCGTTCTCGACGAAATGATAAGGAGCGAAGTTGTCGCCGCCGCCCACCTCGACGCGCAGGATCTCCGGGAAAGTGGGCGATTCGTGCACGGATCGCGGGGCCGTAGCGACCTCGGCCCGGCATGGACGGGCCAGCCTGCCGACACCGGCCAGCAGACCGACGCAGGCCAGCACACCGATGCAAGCCAGGATGTACGGTCGCTGAGGCCCGCGGATCCGCGCGGCATGAGAGATTATCGCCCGGCTACCTGGGTGCCGGACCATCCGCAACATCGTGGCGGCCCCTTGTGGGCGAGCGGGGTTCTCTGCTGGCCCTCGCCGGATCGTCACGGGCGGGGGCAGCTCCTTCCATGCATCGGCAGCCATGCCGCAGCCCTTGAGTTGTGCCGCGGAGA
>CAZGEC010000013.1:0-67827 GCA_964524645.1 uncultured Fibrobacteraceae bacterium
TTGCGAAGCCGACGGCGCCTTCGCTCGTCAGCGTCGAGTAGCCGCCAACGGTCTTGTCGTAGCTCCGCAGATCCCGATTGGCATCTGAGGCGACGGCGGCCGTGGCGAATACTAGGACCAGAGAAAGACACGCGAACGTCGTGAGTTTCTTCATGCTTTATCCCCCCATCGTTGACTGGGTCAACACATGGTCAGGCGAAGAGTCACTACGCCGGTGCCGCAGGCACCGGCCAGCGCTAGGAAAGACAGGCAATCGTTCCCCGAAGACAGCTATCAGCGAGCTTCCTGAGCGATGGAAGCACTACCTCCTCCTTGGAATGCGAACCAAAGGTGACGAGTGAACAAGGCGTCAAGTGCTCATGGACAGTGAACGAGTGGAAACCAAGGTCAACGCTCATCTTGGGAAAAGGGAACTTTTGCCCCTGAGTCGCATGCTAAGGCTACAGGATTCGCTCGGGGGAGTCAATAGCTATAGATGAAAACGGATTTGCGTGGGTCCTGTTTCGAGTCCGTTGCGATCGCGCACTGCCCGCCGTGCAGAGTCCACGCGCTTCCCGGATCTCAGCACTCCAGAGGCGCCACCTCGGAGAAGTCCGCATAGAGGGCGAAGAGAGCGTGAATCTCCCGCAGGAAGGCGTGTCGCCGGCGTCGGATCTCATCATCCGCAACATTGACGCGCACATTATCAAAAAATCTGTCAATGGCCGGGCCAAAGGCGGAGAGCTGCCCGAAGACGGCCGCGTAGTCGCCACGCTCTTCCGCGGCCAGCAGTTCCGGCACGGCCTCCGCCACCTGCGCCAGCAGTTCCCGTTCGGCGGGCTCGTCCAGGTCCGCCAGCGAGGTACCATCGGCGCCCTCGCCGCCGCGCCGCCAGCGGGCCACCGTCTGCCGGCGCTCCTCTCCCGCCAGGACCTGCCCCTCCAGGATGTTCTTGCAGCGCTTGAACCCGGTGGCCAGCTGCAGGAAGTCCCGGCGGTCACGGAATCCGGCCAGGGCCTGGGCCCAGGCCCGTGCGTCGGTCGGGTCGTCGCCGTGGGCGGGCAGCACCGCCCGCACGACCTCGGGGGCGATGCCCAGACCATCGACGAGGTGGACGGCCAGACGCGTGAGAACGAACTCGCGCAGCTCGCCGGCCACCAGCGCCCTGTTCGCCTCCGGCACGAGGTCCCCGAAGGGCGCCAGGGCCTCCTCGATCAGCGATGTCAGGTGGATGCGGGCCTGCAGGTCCAGCACGATGCGCAGCAGAGCGAGCGCCTGCCGGCGCAGAGCGTAGGGATCCTTGGCGCCGGTGGGCGCGAAGCCGGCCAGCCAGCAGCCCGCCAGGTTGTCGAGCCGATCCGCCGCCGCCAGCACGGAGCTCACGCGATCGCCGGGCAACTCGTCGCCGGCGCCGCGGGGCATGGTGTGCCGTTCGATGGCGCGGCACACCTCGACGGGCTCGCCCGCCTGCCGCGCGTAGTGGGCGCCCATGATGCCCTCCAAGCGGGTGAACTCCTTGCCGTCCCGGATCATCTCGCTCACCAGATCGCTCTTGCAGAGGAAGGCGGCGCGCGCCAGCGCCGGCGGCGACGGTCCGCCGTCCCCCAGGCCGCCCAGCCAGAGCCGATCCACCAGGCGCACCAGGCGCTCGATCTTGTCGCGCAGGGACCCGAATCCCTCGAGCCAGGTCACGGCGGCCAGCCTGGCCACCTGTTCGTCCGGCGAACGCTGCTGGTCGAACCTCCAGTAGAAGAGGGCATCGGCCAGGCGGGCGCGCAGCACTCTCTCGTTGCCCTGCCGCACGATGTCCAGGCCGGCGGTCCCGCCGTCCCGTACGCTGATGAAGTGGGGCAGCAGCCGTGATTCCCCGGGAGCGGTGACGGCGAAGTACCTCTGGTGGGCCTTCAGGGCCGTGACGATCACCTCGTCCGGCAGGGAGAAGAACTCCGCGTCGAAGCTTCCCAGGAAGGGCGTGGGATGCTCGCAGAGGTGCAGGACCTCCTCGAACAGCTCGGGATCCTCCCGGCAGAGCCCGCCACCGGGCAAAGCCGCCAGGATGTCCGCGATCCCGCGGCGGATCAGATCGGTCCGCTCGGCCGGATCCGCGACGACGGACGCCTCGCGCAGCCGCTCCAGGTACGTCGCCGCAGCGGGCAGCTCGAGCCAGCGATTGCCTGCCAGCGTGCGATGGCCGCGCGTGCGGCGCCCCGCGTCCAGATCCCCCAGCCGGACCGGCACCACGTCCTCGCCGTGGAGCACCACCAGCCATTGCAGCGGTCGCGCATACTCGAGGTCGCTCTCCCCCCAGCGCATGACCTTGGGGAAGGGAATCCCCAGCACGAGCCGCGGGATCAGCTCCGCCAGGACCTCGGCGGCCGGCCGGCCCGGTTCGACCCTGCGGGCCACCAGGTAAGCACCGCGGGCGTCCTCCAGCCTCTCGCAGTCCTCCAGCGGCACGCCGCTCCTGCGCGCGAAGCCCAGGCCCGCCGCCGTCGGCCGTCCTTCCGCATCGAAGGCCCGGGCCAGGGGCGGCCCCTTCAGCTCGACCGTCCGGTCCGGCTGGCGCAGGGCCAGGGTCGCGCAGAGCAGGCCGAGCCGACGGGGGGTGCCGTAGACCCGCAAACCCTCGACGGCGAGCCCGTGCTCGGCCAGCAGCTCGGCACCGCGGCGATGCAGGTGCTCCAGCGCGGGCGGCACGAAGCGGGCCGGCAGCTCCTCGCTGCCCACCTCCAGCAGAAAGGGCCGACCGCGCGGGGTGGTCATGCGTCCGCCTTCCCTCTGGCCAGCAGCGGAAAGCCGAGCTCCTCCCGGCTGGCGACGTAGGCCTGCGCGGCCCGGCGTGCCAGGTTGCGCACCCGGGCGATGTAGCCCGTGCGCTCGGTGACGGAGATCGCGCCGCGGGCCTCGAGCACGTTGAAGATGTGGCTACACTTGATCACCGCATCGTACCCGGGGAAGACCAGCCCGGCATCCAGGAGGGCGGCCGCCTCGCGCTCCCGGTCCTCGAAATGACGCCGGTACATGTCGACGTCCGCCAGCTCGAAGTTGAAGACGGAGTACTCCCGTTCGAACTGTCCCTGCAGCTCGCCCCAGGTCAGTCCCCCACCCCAGCGCAGGTTCTTCACGTGGTCCACGCGCTGCAGGAACATGCAGAGTCGCAGCAGGCCGTAGGTCAGCTCCACCGAGACCGGCTTGAGCCGGATGCCTCCCACCTGCTGGAAGTAGGTGAACTGGGACACCTCCATGCCGTCCACCCAGACCTCCCAGCCCATGCCGGACGCGCCCAGCGTCGGCGACTCCCAGTCGTCCTCCACGAAGCGGATGTCGTGCTGCTCGGGCGCGATGCCGATGGCCCGCAGGGACTCCAGGTACAGTTCCTGCGAGTCGGGCGGGTTCGGTTTCAGCACCACCTGGTACTGCAGGAACTGGTGGACGCGATTCGGATTCTCGCCGTAGCGCCCGTCCTTGGGCCGCTTGCTGGGCTCGACGTAGGCCACCCGCCAGGGCTCCGGGCCGAGCACGCGCAGGAAGGTGGCCGGGTTGAACGTGCCCGCGCCCACCTCGGAGTTGTAGGGCTGCACCAACACGCAGCCCTGCTGGCTCCAGAAAGCCTGCAGGCCGGCGATCATGTCCTGATAATCCATCATGAGGACATCTCCTCCTCGGCCGCGGGATCCTGCCCCGCGGACGGTCCGGCCGCCGGCGGCCGCAGGAGATCCAGGGCGGCCGGCAACCGGTACCCCGGCAGATGATAGCCGAGAAACCGATGCAGCAGGATGCCCAGCTCCCGCGCGACGGGACGCGGCAGCGGCGCCGGAGCCGGCTCGGCCGGTCCGCGGGCGGCCAGCGCGCACAGCGCGCGCCAGGTCTCGCGGTCGAGGGAGCGCCCGGTCTCGCCACCCCGAGCGGCGCGGCAGCGGCGGCAGACGACGCCGCCGGCGGCCGGGCTGAACAGCAATCCGCCCTCTTCCGCCGCCAGCGGGGCCCCACAGGCGGCGCAGCTCGCGAGCGCGGGGGCCATGCCCTGCTGCGCCAGCAGGGCCAGCTCGAAGGCGTAGAACAGCCCCGCCTCCCCCCCGGCAGGGGCGCAACATAGCATCCGGAGGAAGTCCTCGCAAAGCGCGAACAGGCCCTCCTCGCCGGCCTCACCGGGCCGGCAGCGGTCCACCAGCTCCACCGCTGCCAGCAGGAAGGCGCTCTTCTCCAGGCTGCCGGACCGGGCCAGCGGATCCAGCAGCAGGCTGCCTCCGCGCAGGTACTGCAGGGTGCGGTCCGGCACCTGGGTGAACTCCAGGTTCACCAGCCGGCCGGGCTGCACGAGGGGCCGCAGGGCGGAGCGGGGACCGCGGGCGGACTTGGCGATCACGCGTACGTAGCCGCAGTCCCGCGACAGCAGCGAGGCGATGACGCTCGTCTCCCCCGTGGGCCAGGTGCGCAGGACGAGGGCATCGCTGGACGCCACCGGCTGCGGCAGCAGGCTCATGGCCCCGCACCGTGCAGGCTCAGCAGCCAGGTCGCCAGCCCCAGGTAGATCAGCAGGCCGATCACGTCGTTGAAGGTGGTGATGAACGGCCCGGTGGCCACGGCCGGATCCACGCCGACACGGTGCAGCAGGATGGGGATCCCCGTACCCACCATCGCGGCGCAGAAGATGATCACCACCATGGAGACGGCCAGGACCACCGCCAGGTCCAGGTCGCCCACCACCAGGCCGCAGACCAGGAAGAGGCAGCAGGCCACGAACCCGCCGGTGAGCATGGCCGTGAGCATCTCGCGGAGCAGGTGGCGTCCGATGCGGAAAAGATCCATCTCCCCGGTGGCCAGACCCCGGACGACCACCGAGGAGGTCTGGATCCCGGTGTTGCCTCCCATGGCCATGATCACCGGAATGAAGAAGGCGAGGGCGACCATGCTCTCGATGCCCCGCTCGAAGTGGCGCAGGACCATGATCGAGCCGAACTCGCCCAGCAGGGCGCCCAGCAGCCAGGGGATCCGCGAGCGCGCCACCCGCAGGGAGGACGGTTCCCCGAACTCCTCGACGCTCATGCCGGCCAGACGCGAGAAGTCCTCGGTGGCCTCCTCCTCCAGCACGTCGAAGACGTCGTCCGCGGTGATGCGGCCCACCATCCGGCCCAGGCGATCCACCACCGGCAGGCTGATCAGGTCGTGTGTCATGAAGAACTGGGCGACGGCCTCCTGGTCGAGGTCCACCGGCACGGTCGGTGGATCGGTCTCCATCAGGCTGCGCAGGGGGGCTTCCGGCGTGGCCAGCAGGAGCTTGACCAGCGGCACCCTGCCGACCAGCCGCTGATCCGCGTCCACGACGTAGATGAAGTGCATCTCCTCCAGCTCGTCCTCGTCCAGCTGCCGCACGGCGGTGATGGCGTCCCGGCAGCGCCCGTCCTCGGCCACCGCCACGAACTCCTTCCCCATCAGACCGCCGGCGGTCTCGGGCCCGTACTGCAGGAGTTCGGCGACCTCGCCGCGCTCCGCCTCCTCCATGGCGGCGAGGATCTCCTGGGCCCGCGCCGCCTCCATCTCGCCGACCAGGTCCGCCGCGTCGTCCGACGGCATCTCCTCGAGGAGGTCGGCGATCTCGTCGATGTCCAGCAGGGTGAAGAGGGCGCCCAGGCTGCGGTTGTCGATCTCCGCCAGGACGTCGGCCACGGTGTCGGGCGGCAGCAGGCGGAGCACGCGCGCGGTGTCGTCCACGCTGAGGGGGCGCAGGACCTCGGAGAGGTCGCCCGGGGAAAGCTCGGCGGCCACCCGGGCCAGCTCCTCCTCCTGGCCGCCGGCGAGCAGGGTTTCGATGCGCTCGACGTACTGGCGGCGCGCCTCCTCCAGGTTGGCGGGGTCCAGGAAGCGCTCTTCCTGCCGGGTGGTCTCGTCGTTGGCGCCCGCTGACTGGCTCACGACCGTTCCTCTCCGGCGGGATCCGGGGCGTCGCCGGACAGCGCCGGCAGCAGCTCCTGGAAACGGGCGGCGTGCTGCGGCTCCATCACCGCACCGCCCGAGATGATGATGCGGATGCCCTCCTCCACGCTGACGGGCAGGATCACCGTGTCGCGGCGCGGCACCATGAGCAGGTAGCCGGACGTCGGGTTGGGTGTCGTGGGGAGGAACACGTTGACCAGCTGGAGATCCGGGATGTCCTGGGTCACGAAGCCGATGGAGTAGAGCCCGCGACGCGGGTACTCGAAGAGCACCACCTTCTTGAAGGCGGTCCGCTTGTCCTTCAGGAAGACCTCGCTGATCTGCTTGGTGGCGGTGAAGATGCCCTTGATGATGGGAATGTGGTTCAAGGACCGCTCGACCAGGCCGAAGAAGGCCACCCCGATCAGGTTGCGGGTGAACAGCCCGATGAGGGTGATCAGGAGCAGGAAGGCCACCACGCCGCTCAGGGTGATGAGGAAGGGCGGCAGGACGTTGCCCAGGCCCGGGATCTTCTCCAGCCAGGGTCGCACCGTGTGGTCCACCAGCAGGTAGAAGCGCCACAGGATCCAGATGGTCACCAGCAGCGGGGTGACCGCCAGCAGGCCCGTCAGAAAGTAGCGCCGCAAGGTGGCCATCATGGACTCTGGTCCTCCTCCTCGCGCGCATGGCGCGCGTGACCGGGGAAGGCCTCGGGCGCCGCCAGGGTCACCCGGACGATGCGCTGGTCGACCACCTCCTCCACGGTCACGGTGAAGCCGGCGACCTGCACCTGCTCGCCGGCCTCGGGCACCTTGGCCGCCGCCTCGTAGATGAGACCGCCCAGGGTCTCGCTGCCCTCGTGGGGCAGGCCCTGGCCCAGCACCTCCTCGAGATCCTCCAGGTCGATCTTGGGATCCACGCTCAGATGGCGATCGTCGACCCAGTGGACGAGTTCCTCCTCCTCGTCGAACTCGTCCTCGATCTCCCCGACGATCTCCTCCAGAACGTCTTCCAGGGTCACCAGGCCCGCGGTCCCGCCGTACTCGTCGATCACGATGCCCATGTGGACTCGCTTGGTGCGGAACTCCGCCAGCACCTCGTCGATCTTCTTGCTCTCCGGGATGTAGTACGCCGGGCGCATCAAGTCGCCGACCACCTTGCCCACGGCCACCAGCCTGTCACCCTGCACCAGATCCAGCAGATCCTTGGCGTACAGGATGCCGGCCACCTTGTCCACGCTCCCGTCGTACACCGGGATCCGCGAGTGGTGGGCCCCGTTGACCACGGGGATCACCCTCTCCACGGGATCGGAGGCATCCAGCGAGACCATGTCGATGCGCGGCACCATGATCTCCCGCACCGTGGTCTCGTGGAAGCCGAAGATGCTGTGGATCATCGCGCGCTCGTCCTTCTCCAGCGTGAGGTGCTCGGCCTCACCTTCCAGCAAGCTCCGGATCTCCCCCGGCGAGAGGTGCGGCAGCGCCTCGCCCTTCCAGAGACCCTCGTCCATTCTCCCCGTCAGCCAGAGCACGAACCCGCTCCAGGGCCTCAGCAACCAGTAGAGGGGCAGGAGCACGGGACCGAGAACGCGCGCATAACCCAGAGGCGCACGCGCCGCCACGCGCTTGCTGGCGATCCCCGTCAGGGTCCAGGCCGGCACGAAGATGCAGGCCAGCACCAAATAGAAGCGCACCCCCGCAGATCCCGTCCAGATGGCGAGCAGCAAGCGCGCCCAGCTGTAGCAGCCCAGGACGGTCAGGACCAGGTACAGCGTGCTGACCGTCGCCAGGAATCGCCGCGCGGCGGCGAGGTACTCCAGGAGCGGCTGGCCCACGCCCGAGTCCTCGAGCAGGCCGTTCCGGTACAGCCCGCTGATTCGCTGGTAGGCCGTCATCAATCCGGCCAGCAGCGCTGCGCCGCAGAAGGCCGCCGCCGCCAGGACCACCGTTCCCGAGCCGGGCGCACCGCCTATTTCACTCTCCATCGGTGTTCCGTCCCCCTTCCAGCATGGGATGGGCCAGCCCCGCTGCGCGCAACAGCTCGACCTCGTGGACCCGCATGGTCTTCGCCGCGGCCTCGTCCCCGTGCTCCCAGCCGAGGACGTGCAGGATCCCGTGCGCGGTGAGCAGGGCCAGCTCGTGGGCAAAGGACCAGCCCTGCTCGCGACAACGCATCGCCACGAAGGCGGGCGCCAGCACGACCTCGCCCACCGCGGCCCGGGCCGCGGCCTCGACGGGATCGCGCCACAGGTCGCCGGCCGCGTGGCGCTGGCCGCCCGCCAGCTGTGGCCGGCCCGCCCCCGCGCTCACCAGGTAGGAGAAGGAGAGCACGTCGGTGATCCCGTCCACCCCACGGTACCGTGCGTTGAGGCCCGCCATCTGGTCGTCGTCGACGAGCACCCAGTCCAGCGGCCAGTCCGGGCGGCCGGCGGGCTCGCCGACGGCCTGCAGGATCTTCCAGAGATCCGTGGCGGGCCGCCAGGCATCGTCCCGGCGGCGATCCACGAGTCGCAGCCTCATCCGGCCGCTTTCCTCTCGCCGTTGCGGGGCGGTTCCTTGTCCCGCTCCTTCTCCTGCTGCCCCGGATAGGCGATCCGGGTGTGATGGATGCCCGACAGGAGCGACACGAAGGACTCGCGGATCCGCGCCAGATCGCTCACGGACAGCCCCGAGGCGTCCAGCTCGCCGTCGAGCAGCCGCTTGTCGATGATCTGCTTGGTCCGCTCCTTGATCCGGGCCGGAGTCGGCTTGGCCAGCGAGCGGGTCGCCGCCTCCACCGCATCGGCCAGCATGAGA
This sequence comes from uncultured Fibrobacteraceae bacterium, assembly GCA_964524645.1. Lineage (GTDB taxonomy): Bacteria > Krumholzibacteriota > Krumholzibacteriia > LZORAL124-64-63 > LZORAL124-64-63 > CAZGEC01. The sequence goes on from CAZGEC010000013.1 coordinate 8,688, forward strand.
ATGGCCGTCTCGCGGCTGCGCGGCTTCGGACCGGGGTAGCGGAAATCGTCCACCTTGACGGTCTCGTTGCTCTCGCTCTCCAGAGCCTTGTGATAGAAGTACTCCATGACCGTGGTGCCGTGGTGCTCGGGTATGAAGTCGATCACGGCCTGGGGCAGCCGCCAGCGGCGGGCCAGCTCCATCCCTTCCTTGACGTGGGCGCTCACCACGAGCGCGCTCATGGTGGGGCTCAGCTCGTCGTGCTTGTTGACGCCCGGGCGCTGATTCTCCACGAAGTACTCCTGCTTCTGCATCTTGCCGATGTCGTGGAAGAGGGCACCGACGCGCGTCAGCAGGGCGTTCGCGCCGATGGCGCGGGCCGCCTGTTCGGCCAGCTGGCTGACCACCTGGCTGTGGTGGTACGTGCCCTGGGCCTCCAGGGCCATGCGCTTGAGCAGCGGATGGTTCAGGTCCGACAGCTCCAGGAGCGTCAAGTCGCTCGAGACGCCGACCACCGGCTCGATCACGGGCAGCAGGAAGAGGGCGAAGGCCACCGTCAAGATCGGCATGAAGATCCCCACCAGGTAGTCGCGGCCCAGATCCGCCAGCGGATCGCCGGCCGCGATGCGGACCACCGTGATGAGGAAGAGCGAGAGCACCGTCAACAGCGCGATGGTCTGGTAGAACTGGCTGCGCAGCTGGATGCGCCGCACGGCCACCACCGTCACCAGACCCAGCACGAGCCAGACGAAGAGCGAGCCGGTGCTCGTCTCGGGCAGGATGCCCAGCAGCACCACACCCAGCAGCGTCGTGGCATAGCCCACGCGCTCCTTGAAGAGCACGGTGACCAGCAGGGCCAGCAACGGGATCGGCACCGCGAAGGGGCCCAGGCCCGGCCGGCTCATCGCGAAGGCCGCGCCCACCAGGAAAATGGCCAGGACGGCGCCCAGGGCGATGAGCAGGCGGGGCCGGTCCAGCAGCTCGGGGAAGTGGACGCGCGCCAACCAGCCGTAGAGACCCAGGAGCACGGCCAGCAGGAGCAGCCGGCCCAGCACGCGCAGGAAACCGCGCCCGCCGCCGGCGGCGCCGCCGCGCGCGACCATCAGATCGTTGAGATGATGCAGGAACAGGGCCTGCTGCTCGGTCACGCGCACGCCCTGGTCCACGATGCGCTCGCCCTTGATGAACTCCCGCTCCGTGGGCACGGTGAGGCGCGCCTGGTCCTGGCGCGCGCGGGTGGCGGCCGGATCGTAAATGAGGTTGGGCGTGATGAAGTGCCGCACGAGCATCGCGGCCCAGACCGTATCGGTGGCGGGCAGGTCCTTGGTGCGCAGCAGGGCGGTCAAACGCTCACCGAGGCGCGCCTGGGGCGTGATCAGGGAGACGTCCTGCAGCATCTCGCTGTCCGGCCCCAGCAGCACCACCTTGGAGTAGTTGCCGGGCGGCAGCATGTCCGTCACGCCGTCGTCGCAGACCTCCACCAGCGCCTCCCGCATGAGCGCCAGCACCCGCTCGGGATCCGCCGCGGTCAGGGCCCGGTGCAGCTCATCCTCGGGGATGGCGGGGAAGCGCAGGGCCAGGAGGCTGACCCGCTCGGCCAGCGGAACCTCCGGGTGGGCGAGCTGGGTGCGCAGAGCCTCGCGGAAGGCCTCGAAGCGGCTGCGGGAGTTGCCGGACGCGGCGGTGGTCAAGCGGCGCAGTACCGGCGGCTCCACCAGCACCTTCTCCAGCCGCCGCATCTCCACGTCCCGCTCCAGCAACGGCGCGCTGAAAGTGAACGGCGCGCGGATCTCCCGCGTGGAGATCTCCCCCGCCGCCGGGAACTCGGCCGCGATGCGGGGCAGGGGCGGGAAGAGCAGGAAATGCAGCGCCGCCACCGCCGCACCCACGGCCAGCGGCCACCGCCACGAGCGAACCGAGCTGCGCCCGCCGGCGGCGGCACGGCCGCCGCGGACGGAGCCGCGGCCTTCCCGGCCGGAGGCGCCCGGCATCAGCCTGGGCCAGAGGATCGACCACCAGCGCATGTCTCAGGCCCTCCCGTTCCCGTGCTGCTCGGCCTCCTGGAAGGCATCGACGATGCGGCAGACCAGGGGGTGGCGCAGCACGTCGCGCGTCCCCAGCTCGATGAAGGCCACACCATCGGTGCCGGCCAGGATCTCCCGGACGTGCACGAGGCCGGATTTCTCGTTCTGGCGCAGGTCGATCTGCGTCACGTCGCCGGTGACCACGACCTTCGACTGGAAGCCCAGGCGTGTCAGGAACATCTTCATCTGGCCCACGGTCGTGTTCTGCGCCTCGTCGAGGATGACGAAGGCGTTGTTCAGCGTGCGACCGCGCATGTAGGCGAGGGGCGAGGCCTCGATGATCCCGTTGCTCATGTAGCGGGAGATGCGGCCGGGGCCGATCAGGTCCGCGAGTGCGTCGTAGAGCGGCCGCAGGTAGGGATTGATCTTCTCCTGCAGATCCCCGGGCAGGAACCCGAGCTGTTCGCCGGCCTCCACGGCCGGGCGCACGAGGATGATGCGATCCACCAGGCGCCGCTTGAGGTAGTCCAGGGCCATGACCACCGCCAGGTAGGTCTTGCCGGTTCCCGCGGGTCCGATGGCGAACACGACGTCGTAGTCGCGGATGGCCGCAACGTACTCCAGCTGTCCGGCGGACTTGGCCCGCACGGCGCGGCGGGTGCTGGCGCTGAAGTAGAGGGTGGCCTCCGCCCCCTCGGGCACCGGAGCCTCGCCGGTCTGCGGCCGGCTCGAGAGCAGGAACTCCAGGGTCACCTCGTCCACGGGCTGGCCGCGCTCCAGCCGCATCACCAGCTCCTCCACCACGTCCCGCAGCCGGGCCACCTGCCGGCGCGGGCCCCGCAAGACCATGGTGTCGCCCCGGACGGTGATCGTGCCGTCCAGGTGCTCCTCCAGCAGGCGCAGGTTCGCATCCCGTCCACCGAGGAGGCCCAGCTGATCGACGCCGGCGAGCGAGATGCGATCCTCGGTGATGGACTCGGCGCCCGCGGCTGCCTTCTTGTCGCTCATGCCTTCCCGTCCTCCAGCACGGCCAGCCCCAGCTCCGCGAGCTGCGCCGCCGAGATGGGTCCGGGTGCCCCGTCGAGCGGCGAACTGGCCAGGTGCGTCTTGGGAAAAGCGATGACCTCGCGCAGCGACGCGCTGCCGGTCAGCAGCATGACGATCCGGTCCAGACCGAGGGCGATTCCCCCGTGCGGGGGGGCGCCGTAGCCCAGGGCCTCGAGGAAGAAGCCGAACTTCGCCTCGTACTCCTCCGGAGCGAGACCGCAGATGCGAAACACCCGCTCCTGGAGCTCGCGGCTGTGGATCCGGATGCTGCCGGAACCCAGTTCGACGCCGTTGCAGACAAGATCGTACAGCTGCGCGCGGACCGCTCCCGGAGCGGATTCCAGACGTTCCAGGTCGCCGGCGACGGGCATCGTGAACATGTGGTGGCTGGCCGTCCAGCCGCCCGTCATCTCGTCCCGCTCGAAGAGCGGGAAGCCGTGCACCCAGGCCAGGGCCCAGCTTCCCTCCGGGATCCAGTTCTCCCGGGCGGCCAGGACGAGACGCAGGCCGCCGAGAGCGGGCAGCACGCTGGCGGGCTCGCCGGCCGCGAAGAGGAACAGATCCCCCTCCTGACCGCCCGCGCGCTCGCGCAGGGACCGCTGGAACTCCGGCGTCAGGAACTTGGCGATGCCGCCCTCGCAGCCCCCGCCCGCCGCCTTCGCGGTCGCCAGTCCGGCCACGCCGCGCTGCTGCACGAACTGTTCCAGCTCTCCGACCTGCTTGCGACTGTAGGCGGCCAGGCCCGGAGCGCAGAGGCAGCGCACCGTGCCCCCCGTCGCGATCACCTTCTCGAACACGCCGAAGCCGCAGCCGGGGATCAGATCGTCCAGGATGTGCAGGCGGCAATCGAAGCGCAGATCCGGCTTGTCGCTGCCGTAGAAGTTGATGGCCTCGTCGTAGGCGATGCGGGGGAAGGGGATCTGCAGGCGGACACCGGCGGCCTCGGCGAAGACGGCGGCCATCATCTCCTCGACCAGGGCATAGACGTCCGTCTCGCCGACGAAGCTCATCTCCAGGTCGATCTGGGTGTGTTCCGGCTGCCGATCCTTGCGCAGATCCTCGTCGCGCAGACAGCGCGCGAGCTGGAAGTAGCGATCCACGCCGGAAACCATCAGGATCTGCTTGTAGAGCTGGGGCGACTGCGGCAGGGCATAGAACCGTCCCCGGTGGATGCGGCTGGGCACGACGTAGTCGCGGGCGCCCTCGGGCGTCGTCTTGATGAGCAGGGGCGTCTCGATCTCCAAAAAGTCCCGGTCCGCCAGGAAGCGGCGCGCCGCCTGCGCCGCACGATGCCGCACCGTCAGATTGTGGAGCATGCCGGGCAGCCGCAGGTGGATGTAGCGGTACCGCAGGCGCAGCTCCTCCTCGGCGTTCCCGGCCTGGTCGAGCTGGAAAGGCAGAGGCCGGCAGGGATTGAGGATCCGCAGATCCTCCGCGACCACCTCCACGGCCCCGGTCGCTCGCTGCCGGTTGACCATGCCCTCCGGCCGCGGCCGCACGCTTCCCGCCACCGCCACCACGGATTCCAACTTCAGCTCCTTGGCGGCCTCCAGGGGCAGTCCGCCCTCGCAGACCACCTGGACGATTCCCCAGCGATCGCGCAGATCGATGAAGATCACGCCGCCGAGGTCGCGGATGCGCTCCGCCCAGCCCGCCAGGCGCACGCTCCTGCCGACCAGGCTCTCCGAGATCAAGCCGCAACGATGGGTACGCAGGTCGCCGCCGCTTCCCTGGTTGCTCAAAGCTCCAGCACCTCCCGCACGGTGGCCAGCAACTGCTCCCGGGCGACGGTCTGCTGCTCCCGGGTCTCGAGGTTCTTCAGCTGGAAGACACCCTGCTTCAGCTCCTCGTCACCGGCGATGAGCACGAGCCGGGCGGCCCGCGTGTCCGCCGACTTGAGCTGCGCCTTGAGGGTCCGCCCCGTCGTATCCACCTCGACGCGGCAGATCTCGCGCAGCAAGTCGGCGTGGACGAAGCCGTACTGCTGGGCCGGCTCGCCGATGCAGGCCACGTACACGTCCACGGGCGACTGCCGGCTGCGCTGGGGATCGGTGGGCTCGGGGTAGAGGTGACGGATCGTCCGCTCGATACCCAGCGAGAAGCCGATGGCGGGCGTGGGCGGCCCGCCGCATTGCTCCACCAGCCCGTCGTAGCGCCCGCCGCCGCAGAGCGAGCTCTGCTTGCGCTCGACCTCGGCGCTGATCTCGAAGGTCGTGCGGGTGTAGTACTCCAGCCCGCGCACCAGCGTGTGATCCTCGACATAGGGCACGCCCAGCTCGTCCAGCAGCGCGCAGACCACCCGGTGGTGCGCCCGGTTCTCCTCCGAGAGCGACTCGAAGATGGGGGGATAGCTGCTGATCAGCTCGTGGCAGCTCTCCACCTTGCAGTCGAACAGGCGCAGGGGATTGCTGTCCATCCGCTGCCGGCAGGTGCCGCAGAACTCCTCGCGGTGGGCCCGGGCCCACTCCCCCAGCGCCGCCACGTAGGCCGGACGATCCTCCGCCGACCCGATGTTGTTGAGCCGCACCGTGAGCCCCTCGGCGTCCACCGCCTCGAACAGGGCCATGGCGGCACAGATGATCTCCGCATCCAGCACGGGACTGGAGGAGCCGATGGCCTCGACCCCCACCTGATGGAACTGGCGGTACCGCCCGGCCTGGGGGCGATCGTGCCGGAACATGGGCCCGATGTAGAAGAACTTCAGCGTGCCCGGCTGACGCGTCAATCCATTCTCCAGGTAGGCGCGGACCACGGAGGCGGTCGCCTCCGGGCGCAGCGTCAAGCTCTCGTCGCCCTTGGTACGGAACGTGTACATCTCCTTGTCCACGATGTCCGTGTCCTGGCCGACCGAGCGCACGAAGAGCTCCGTGGGTTCGATGATGGGCGTGTGAATCTCGCCGAAGGCATACCGATCCAGCACCTCCCGCCAGCGTTCCTCGCACCAGCGCCAGCGTTCGGCCTCCTCGAGCATGATGTCCCGGGTGCCCTTGAGGCGGTGGTACTTGATATTCATCGCGTTTCCTCGGTTCCGCTCGCACCAGCGCCCCTCCGGGCGGTGCGCCGGCGCGCGAGCAGGGCGGCGACCCGGCAGCCGCCGGCGAATCCGCCCAGATCGACCAGACCGTCCAGGACGTCCGGCACACGGCCCGGGATCAGGGACTGGTACAGCTCGTCCGCCACCGCGATGCCGACCGCGAGCAGCATGCCCCGGCCGGCGCTCGTCCACCCCGTGGCACCCGCAACCTCCCGCCAGCGGTGCCAGAACCAGCCGAGAAGGGCGTATTCCAGGAAATGCCCCGCCCAGGAGGCCACACCGGGATTCCAGCGCTCCAGGGTCGTCCGGGGCAGGCTCGAGAACGCGAAGACAACGGCGGTCCACGCCACGAAGAGGAGAGCCCGCCTCCGCCCGGCATCCCGCATCTTGCCCCCGCTCCGCCTCCCGGCCGCACCGGAACGCCCGTAACCGCGGTCGATGTCGGCCGCGAGGCCCCTCTAATATGCCCTAAAGCGAGGATGGGGGCCAGCAATGATCATACCGGCGGCGGAGCTGCATGAATGCGGATTCCTGCAACTGATCGAATCCGGCCAGCCCCAGCTCGCCCAGGCCCGCCAGGACGGCCGCCTCGTCGCCACGTTCGAGCGGCCGCCACCTGCCCAGTTCCTCCAGCCGCCGGCCGCAGCGCAGCTGCCGGGTCGCCGGCCAGCGCCGGGTGACCAGCACCACGATGTCGGGCAGCGCGGGGGAAAGCTCCTCCACCCCCCAGACGAGGGGATCCAGCAGCCCGTCCGTCAGGAAGCGGCGTGCGGTCAGCTCGCGCACGACGGCATAATCTCCGGCCCCCAGCCGCAGCGCGTGCAGGACCGGCCCATGGTCGTAGGGATCCGGTCCACAGCGCAAGCCCGCGGGCCAGGCCGGCTCGGCCTGGCCTTCTCGCCGGCCCCGCGGGCAGATGACCCCGCAGCCGGCCAGGCTCAAGGAATCGCCGAGCAGCGTGCGGTCGGGTTCATCCTGCCAGGGCTGAGCCTGCAGACCGGCGGACCGGCGATAGACGAGCACCGACCGGGACCGCTGCTCGTCCGGTGCCGGCCGCCGCACGGCCGCCACGCCCCGGAACGCCTCCGGCACCAGATCCAGGGCCACCCCGTCGGGGCAGAACACCACATCGACGTCCTGCCACTCCGCCGCCGGCACGGCCGCCGGCGAGGCCGCCAGGCGCAGGCGCAGCCGCCGTGGGGTGACCTGGCTGAGCCAGGTGGCGAGCGGCTGGTAGAGGGAGTCGCGCCGGCCGGCGCCCAGCGGATCGATCACCAGCAGGTAGCCGTCGCCCCGTTCGCGGGAGGCATGGGGGACCAGCAGCGCGGCCAGGGCGAGCAGCACCACCGCCGCTCCCACGAGACCGGTCGCCGAAAGAACAGGCCGTCGCCGGCGGGCCGGCGGCGGAAGTGGTTCAGGGGTCATGGCTTGCCGGATTTCCCCTCCGCGCGGCCGTCCTTCCCGATGATCACCATGAACTCCTCGGGTTCCATCGAGAGCAGGGTGAAGCCCTCCGGCAGGATCACCTGGCCGCGGACATGGTGGACGCCGTTCCCCAAGCCGGACAGAGGCACCGTCACCGCCACGCGGGAAGGCAGCAGGGCCTGCACGGAGTCGGCCGGTCCGCTGATGGACAGATCGGCCACGGGGGGAAACACCGAGACCTGGGGCTGGTTGGCGTCCACCAGGGGCACGATGGGGACGTTCGAAAGCGTGCGGGACTCGGCACGGGCCACCGAGACGTAGACCTCGACCTCGGGCACGGCCAGCGTCAGGTAGGGCGAAGGCGACTCCAGCCGCCGGGTGAGACGGGAGGTTTCCCGGATGCGCGAGAGATCCACGGCGGCCGTACGGACCTCCAGCTTCGGGGTCAGGAAGCGCTCCGGACCCCGGAGCACCACGCTGTCCGGCTCCGCGCGCGGCGGTTCCAGCAGCAGGCGCCCCGCCGGCAGCCTGCCCGTGACCGCCACCACGACCGGTACCAGGCGCGCGCTCTCGCGGTCGATGCGCAGGCGCAGGCGGACCGGCGGCGAGATGTCCAGGATGTCGAGATCGGAGCGGACGTCGTTGATGGTCAGCTCCCGCTGGAAGGCCGGCCCCGGCTCCTCTCCCGTCAGGTCGACCACCACCCGGCCCGCGTTCCGCCCCAGGTAGCGGTGCGCCATCAGTCTCAGCTTGCTCCCGCGCAACCGGACCCGCACGTCATGCGGCAGGTCGCTGCCGGCGATCGTCGTGCCCGGAGGCAGGTTGGTCACCTCCAGGGGCAGGTAGAGGTACTCCTCCATGTCGTGATTGGAAGCGACCTGGATCCAGATCACGATCGAGACCAGAAGGCAGGCGATCTTCAGACCGATGCGGTTCATGGGCTTCAGTCCAGCTCCGGCAGCCTGAGGAGCTGACCCGCTTCGATCTGCAGCGAGCGGAGGTTGTTCTCCTCGCGGATGCGAGCGATGGTGGTGCGATGGCGGCGCGCCAGATCCCAGAGGGTGTCCCCGCGCTGGACGCGATACTGGCGGGTCCAGCCGCCGGCGGCGACCAGCTGGTTGAGGCCGTCCCTGTCGCCGCGATAGGCCAGGATGCCCAGCAACAGCGTCCGCGCCAGATCGACCTGGCCGGAGCGGGACTGCAAGAGCCGGCGATCGTCGCGGTTCGACAGGTAGGCCAGCTCCACCAGGACCGCCGGCATGGCCAGCGTGCGCAGGACCTGGAAGCGGGCCTGCTTGACCCGCCGGGCCTCGACCGGCCCGGAACGGTCGACGGCGCCCAACAGGTGCTCCGCGAGCTTGCTGGACTGGTCCAGCACCCGCGCCATGCGCAGGTCCATGAGGATCGACAGCACGTCGTCGTCGGGATGCTCGTCACTCGCGAGCCCCACGAGGTCCGCGGCGTTCTCGCGGTTCGCCAGATCGTGGGACTGCCGGTCGGTGGCCCCCTTGAGAGACAGGAAGTAGATCTCCATCCCGGCCGTGACGGGACGCGGATGCGTGTTGCAGTGGATGGAGATGAAGAGGTCCCCGTGCTCCTCGCGAGCCAGCCCCACGCGACGGCTCAGGCTCACCGAGCAATCGCGATCGCGCGTGAGAACCGCGCGATAACCCGGCAGCTGCTCCAGCAGGCGGGCCATCTCCCGGGCCACGCCCATCACGACGTCCTTCTCGCGCACACCGTCCCGCATCGCGCCGGGATCCAGCCCGCCGTGCCCGGGATCGAGCACGACCGTGTAGGGACGCACGGCAGGCGCGGCGGCCGGTACGGGCGGGGGCGGCTCCTCCGGTTCGCTCCGGAAGATGTCGATCACGATGCGATCGGTCTTGCCGTCGGCGGCCGGGAGCACGAAGTGACGGAAGGGTGCATCCCGCACCAGGTCGAGCACCACCTGCGCCCGATCGCGCAGGGCATTGCAGCGGACGCGCCGCACCAGGGGGTCGTCGACCGGTATCGTGGACGTGCTGTGGAAGACCGCCGAGCGGATGTTGACGGCGATGCGCTCGGGATCGCCGACCTGCCGGATCCCGTAGCCGGCGGGACCGCTGAGGTCGACGACGATGCGGGTATGGTCGGGAGCGGTCCAGTGCCGGATGCGCAGGATCTCGGTGCTGCTCTGGGCAAAGCCCACGGACGCGAGCAGCGCCACCAGCACGGCACAGCCCACCACGGGCGCGACGGCACCCACCGTCGCGGTCCGCTCCTTCTCACGCAACGGTCTCATGAGCCTCTCGACGCTCCTCTTCCTCCTCCATTCCGGAAAAGGCCAGTCCACCATAGCACAGCGCCCCGGCGTTGCAAGTGCGAAACCGGCCCGGGCTAGAGCCGGTCCTGCAGCCTCGCGGACGCGCAGCGGTGGCGCATGCCCCTAGCGAGAAGCGTAGGAGTCCAGGATGAAGGGCAGAGGGTTCACGCGCCGGCCGGCGAGATGCACCTCGTAGTGCAGGTGAGGTGCCGTGACGCGTCCGGTCTTGCCGCTCTCCGCGATGATCTCTCCCCGTCGCACCTGCTGGCCCTTGCTCACCAGCGGCCTGGACAGGTGCGCGTACAGGGTCTCCGTCTGGTTGCCGTGGTCGATCTTGATCATGCGGCCGAAGCCCCGCTCGTGCTTGACGGCGGTCACCACTCCGTCCGCCGTGGCGCGGATCGGCGTGCCCACGGGCACGGAGAAGTCGATGCCGTGATGATAGGCGAGCTGGCCGGTGAAGGGATCGGGCCTCTTGCCGAAGCCAGAGCTGAGCCAGCCGGTGTCCACGGGACGGATGGAGGGGATGTGCGCCCGCGCCTCCGCGCGCAGGTCCAGCGTGTCGAGCAGCGCCAGGTACCCCTGGTGCTGGATGCGCGCCTGCCGCAGGAGCTTGTCCAGCTCGCCCTCCAGGATGGTCAGGCGGTCCTGCCGGACGTAAGGCAATCCCTCCAGATCGGCATGATGCAGCGGCATCCGTCCGCCCACGCCGGCCTCCCACACGTCGGGGGCCAGCGGATCCAGGCCCACGGCCTGCGAGACCGTCCCCTGGATGTCGTAGACCTCGGCCATCTCCTGCTTCAGGCAGGCGATCTGTTCCTCCAGGCGCCCGATCTGGGACACCAGCCCCGTATTCTCCTGGATCAGCGCGGAACCGCCGGGCAGCCAGCTGCTCCCCTGGGAAAGACCGACCAGATACAGGGCAGCAAAGGCCAAGATAACGACCAGGCCGCCGCTGCTGAGCAGGAACAGGCGGCGGGACACGCGAAGTTCGCGTACCTCGGCGTGATCCGCCGGCATGTAGAGGAACGTGAATGACTTGTTGATGCCCATGAAGCTTCCGGAAAAGGCCGCGAATCACGCTCGCCGCCGGCATCTCGCACCGGGGGCTCCCAAGATACAGCCACGCACCCTGATGTCAACATGCAACCTGGTCCGGCCCCGGGGCCACTCCCGGGGCTGCGCTGACGTGGCTCGTGGGCACGGAGAGCAAGGTACAGGCCAGCCCGCGGGACCCGCACGGGCCGTCGAGGACCCGGCCGGCGGCCGGGCGGCCGCCGGCGCAAGGCCGGATCCGGGCCGGCGAATCAGTAGTAATCGTGCAGCAGCTCGCGGCTCACCGAGCCCCGCATCTTGTCGAGTGCACGCTCCTTGATCTGGCGGATGCGCTCCCGCGTCAAGCCCATGCGCTCGCCGATCTCCTGCAGGGTCAGGGCTTCCTCGTGACCGAGACCGTAGTAGAGGGTGATCACGTGGGCCTCGCGGCTGCTGAGCACCGACAGGCTGCGCCGGACATCCTCGGCCAGGCCGCGCCGGAGCACCCGCTCGTCGGGAGCCGGCTGCTCCTCGTCCTCGAGGATCTCGGCCAGCGGGCGATCCTCTCCGCCGTCCCCGCAGTCGTCCAGACCCATCTCGACGCGGTCGGCCCGCAGAGCGTGGCGCACATCCGCCACCGGGACCTGCATCAGGGTGGCGATCTGATCCGGATTGGGGCTGGGCACGCCCTGGTTCTGCAGGGCGGTTCGCGCCTTGTGGATCTTGATCAGCAGCGCGGTCTGGTTCTGGGGGAGCCGGACCACGCGCGCCTTGTCCAGCAGGGCCTGCATGATGGCCTGCCGGATCCACCAGACGGCGTAGGAGATGAACCGGAAGCCGCGCGTCTCGTCGAAGCGCTGCGCCGCCTTCAGCAGGCCCAGGTTGCCCTCGTTGACCAGATCGGCCAGGGAAAGACCCTGGTTGACGTAGCGCTTGGCCACGGAGACCACGAAGCGCAGATTGGCGAGCGCCAGCTGCTGCAGGGCCTCCTCTTCGCCCAGCTTGATGCGGCGCGCCAGCTCGATCTCCTGCTCGCGCGTGAGCAGCGGGTACCGGTTGATATCCTTGAAGTAGACTTCGAGGCTCAGCTCGTGGGTCGGTGGTACGTCTCTTCTGCGGCCAGCCATGGGGCCTTCTCCTGCCTGTGGTGGGGATACAGTCCGTTGCTGAGAGCCGGTGCCCCCTTCATTGCTCCAGCCCCCGGCGACCGGGCTGGACCAAGATGTAGTTCTCCACGGAACCGGTGCGCACCCGGAACCGCAGTGGCTCGTTGCGCCCGGCGAGCTGGGCGCGGAGGCGGCGATAAGCCTCCAGGTCGGTGATCTCGAAATCGTCCACGGCTTCCAGGACGTCTCCCGGCCGGATACCGGCCGTGGCGGCGGGGCTATCGGGCACCACCTTCATCACCAGCACACCGATGGTGCCCGTCACGCCCAGCGTGCCCTTCAGCTGCTCCACGTTCGGGGACCGGTCCACGAGCGAGACCACCTCCAGGCCCAGCCACTGCCGCTGCTGAGTCTCCGCCCGGAGATTCGTGGGCGGCATCTCCACGACGGTCACCCGGCAATCGACCGACCGGCCGTCCCGCTCCACCCGACAGCTCAGCTCCTGTCCCGGCTCCGCCTCGGCCACCAGGAACTGCAGCTGGTTCGGGGAGGTGATCGTCTGACCCGCGAAGGAGAGCACCACGTCGCCCTCCCGCAGGCCGGCGCGGGCGGCGGGCGTGTCGGGCAGCACCGCCACGATGCGCGCACCCTCCGCGGCCTCGTGCGCCATCACGTCGGGACCCGGCGCGGTGACCGCTTCGGTCCGGACGCCGAGGTAGCCGCGGATGACGCGCCCGTGCTCCCGGAGCTGCTGGTAGATCCGCCGGGCGAAGTTGCCGGGAATGGCGAAGCCGATCCCCTGGCCCCCCGTGTTGACGGCCGTGTTCACCCCGATGACCCGGCCCTGGATGTCCACCAGGGGTCCGCCGCTGTTGCCGAAGTTGATCGAGGCGTCGGTCTGGATGAAATCCTGGTAGCGCATCGTGTTGCCGGCGATCTCCAGGCCGGTGCGTCCCTTGGCGCTGACCACCCCCACGGTCAGGCTTCCCTCCAGGTGACCGAAGGGATTGCCGATCGCGACGGCCCAGTCCCCCACCGCGACGGCGTCCGAGTCGCCGAACTCCAGCGGCGGCCGGGTTCCAGGCATCTCGATGCGCAGCAGCGCCAGGTCCGTGTTGGGATCGATCCCCACCACGGTGGCCGCATATTCGCGCTGCTCGCCCGTGAAGCGGACGAACACGGCGTCGGCCTCGGCGATGACGTGGTGATTGGTCAGCACGTCTCCGTCCTCGCTGACCAGGAATCCCGACCCGCTGCTGGGTAGCTCCATCCTCTCCTTGCGATTCTCGTCCCCACCGGGGAAGAACTGGCGGAACATCTCCTGGAGGGGATTGATGTCCACGCCACCCCGGGTGACCGAGCGCACGGTGCGGATGTTGACCACGGCGCTCCTGACCTTTGCGCCCACGGCCACGAACGGCGAGCGCGGCAGGACCGCGGCCTGGTCCTGCGCCCGTGCCGTCGCGGCCGCGCCTCCTGCGAGCCAGGCCGCCCCCAGCAACAGGAACAGGCGCACCCCGCCGACCCGGACGCGCAGTTTGCGGGATTTCAGCCGTGAGCCGAGAGGACAGCGCAAGCCATCACCGCCCCGAAGCATGGGGAGAACGTCGAAGGGGGAGTTGTAGGGCGGGGTGGCAGCACCCCAGGCAGTTGTAGGGAACAGTCCCATTCTATCCACGAAGCGGGATAATGTCAATCCTTAATCACGCTCCCCCGGATTCCCTCCCCCGGCGGACGGATCCGGCTCGGGAGCCCCCGCCGGGGGCTCGCCGGCGGGCTCGGGGTAGACGACCTCGGCGGCGGCGCCCGCTCGCTCGGTCCTGGCGGTTCGCTGCTGATGCGCGGCCTTGATGTCCTCGATCTCGCTCTCCTTGGCCCGCAGGTCCTGCTCCAGCACCTTGATGCGCTCGACGATGGCCAGCAGGGTCGGATCGGCCAGGAAATCCTGCCGCCGCTCGCTCAGGGCGTTGTACACGAAGCTGCCCAGCTCGGTGAACTGGCGCTCGATATCGCGGCTGATCCCGAACTTGTCGTACCTCCGCACCCCGATCTTGGCCAGCTCCTCGGTCTTGTCGGCGGCCACGGAGTACCATTCCACCAGATTGGACTTGACTTGCTCCCAGAGAGGCATGACTCCTCCTTCGCCACGGGACCCCCCGGAGTTTCCGGTTGCCTGGGGGTGACAATTCTCCTACAAAGTACATCCATGGGCAAGAGCAGCAATCCCACGGTCCTGTTCGCGGCCGACACTCACTTTCATCTCGTCCCGGATGCGGAGGAGCGGGTCCGCCTGGAAAGGTTCCTGAGCTTCCTGGGGGCGGCCCGCGCCGCCGACGAGCTGGTGCTGCTGGGGGACATCTTCGACTTCTGGTTCGATTATCCCCATTTCCGGCTCAAGGGCTACGAGGAGCTGCTCGCGGCCCTGGATCGCGTCCACGCCGCCGGGGTCCGCCTGCACTTCGTCGGAGGAAATCACGATATCTGGGCCATCGACTACCTGCGCCAGCGTTACGGCATCGCGGGCGACGGCGGACCTCTCGCCCTGCCGGCCGGCGACCTCCGCATCCAGCTGCTGCATGGGGACGGAATCCTCGGCCACGACTGGGCCTACCGCGGCTTCCGCTGGGTCGTCCGCCACCGCCCCGGCATTCTCCTGGCCAAGTCCCTCCATCCCGAGATCCTGTACGCTCTCTCCAGCTGGTTGAGCGGCGCCAGCCGCAAGGCCAGCCGCGAGGAAGCCAGCGTCATCGAGGCCAAGGCGCGACGCTGGCTCTCCACGCAGGCCGAGGCCCCCTGGGATCTGCTCGTGATCGGCCACCTCCATCACCCGTTCCGCGTGGAGTGCGGCCGGCGCACGCTGGCCGCCTTGGGTGGCTGGCTGGGTCGCGAGGGCTACGGCTGTCTGCGGGACGGGCGCTTCCAGCTGCTGGACTTCGCCGCCGATCCCTGGCCGCTGTCGGCCCCCGCGTCCGACGTCAGTAGTGCAGCTCCAGACTGAACTTGTGGGCCGGGTCGAGATCGTTGTCCATGTCCTCGAAAGCGTAGCCCACCTCCAGCGCTCCCCGGCGCAGTCCGAAGCCCGCCGTCAATCCCTGGGAATCGTAGTTCACCTTGCTGCCGACCCGGAGGGCCAGCTCGGGCAGCAGGCGAAACTCGGCGCCGACACTGGCCTTGTCGTTGCCGTCGTTGGGCATGATCAGGTCCGCCGCCAGGGTCAGCTTCCCGGCGAACAGGGGCTGCGCCGGATCATAGGCGGCGCCCAGCCGGACGGCCGTGGGCAGGTTGAAGGGGTCGTCCGCGATCGTCATGTCCTGGCCGATGTTGGTCACCGAAGCCGCCAGATAGAGCCCCTCGATCACTGCCCTGTGGGCCAGGAACAGGTCGAAAGCGAGGCCGGTTCCCGAATCGACGTCGATCTTCTCGTAGAGGGACTTGATCGTCACCCCGACCGCGACCGTCTCGTACACCTTCCGGGCGAAGCTGACACCGAGCACCACGTCATACGGGGCGAAGGTCCCCTCCGGGACGCCCACCGGCTCGCTGCCGTAACGTTCGATGTCGTCGGAGTAGAAGCCGGAGAAGAAGAAACCCAGCTCGCCGAAGTTCGTCCGGTGCGCGAGGGCCGCCGCCTCCTTGTGGAAGAGGCCCAGCCAGCCCTGATGCTGCAGCAGCAGGTCCGTGTCGTGCTCGATGAAGGGCAGCTTGGCCGGGTTCCAGTAGATCGCTGCGGCCCCGGTGGTGGCGGCCACACCGGTCCCGCCCATGGCCGTCTCCCGTGTTCCCACTCCCAGGCGGAGCGAGAGGAAGCCGGACTCGCCGGGCTTGCCGGCGGCCAGGCCCGCCTGCGGAACCAGAGCCAGGGTCGCGGTCAGGATCAGGGCGACCAGGACCGGGAATCGGAACGAGCGCAGCATGGGATTCCTCTCCTGTTGCCGGGAGCCGGTCGCCGCCGGCGACGGCCGCGTCTCCCGTCTCGTCTGTGCATCGTGCACGCCCGGCGGCGCGAGAACGTCAGCGGGCGACGGCGAAGGGGACGATGCTCGTCTCCGACGCCCTGCCGTCCGCGAGCTCCAGGCGGCAGACATAGAGGCCACTGGCGATTCCCGCCAGGGGCAGCGTGATCTCGAAGGGCTCGCCGGCGCGCACCGCCTGCGGTCCGGCTGCCGACACCTCTTCCCCTTCCAGGTTGTAGATCACGACGCTCGCCGCCGCATCCCGCCCGGTCTCCGCCCGCACGTGCAGCGGCCCCTGCCGCAGCGGACTGGGGTAGCAGATGTGGCTGCCGGCGGACAGCAGCGCCGACGGCGGCCCCGGCAGCGGCACGAGGGTCTGGACGGCCCCGCTTCGCCACGGGCTGCCCCGCCACATGGGCCAGCCTGACTCCGCCGCGCCCAGACCGGACCAGACGCTCAGCCGCGACTCGTCCACGGTCTCGAGCGCGTCCTGGCCCGGGCCCAGGCCCGTGATGCGGGCGGTCGTCCCGACCGCCACCAGGTCCAGATCCGCTTGCGCGTGCAGGTGCAGGTCCAGCAGCAGCGGCGTGGCCGCCGCGGCGCCCGGCCCGGCCACCGGCCAGCCGTCCTGCTGGCACCCGTCCTGGTCGTAAAGATACAGGCGCCCATCACGGGACTGGAAGAGATACTGGGCCCGGCCTTGCCGCACGAGATTCAGCGACGTGCAGCTCACGGCGGAATCTGGAGCCTGCACGGCCGGCCGCGGCCGCACCGGCCAGCCCGTCTGCGGCGCGCCCTCCAGGGTGACGCGGGCGAAGAGACCCTCCGCAGCATAGCACAAGCCCGGCCCGAGCGGTCCGACGACCGTTTCCGGTCCCGCCCAGGCCAGCGGCCGGGCCCCCGCCGCGGAGATCCCGCCCTGCGGCCAGCTCAGGACCTGAACGCCCGCCGTGGTGGGCGTGGCGACGAACAGGCGATCCCCCTGCTGGCCGGCGACCGGAGACCACGCGACAGGCGCCGCCGCCAGGGGCACAAAACCCAGGTCGGACGGATCCGCGGCGGGTGCCCAGCGCACCAGCCAGAGCCCGTTGCCGGGCGCTTCCTCGCCCGCCCGGATCAGGAAGAGCGTGTCCTCGAGCAGGAGCGGCGCCGCCGCAAAGCCCTGGGCGTCGAGCAGGACGGGGGGCACGGCGTCGAGACCGTCCCCGTCCAGGAAGCGCAGGTTCGTGCCGGCGGCGACCTCGTCCAGCACGCAGGCCACCACGGGAACCTCCGGCGCGTAGCCGGCGCCGTTCCGGGACAGCAGGACCGGCGGCACCAGGCAGCGCGTGAGCGGCGCCAGCAGGCCCCGGCTGTCCGGATCGCCGTCGCCGTCGGCCACCTCGCTGCCGTCCTCGCCGTTGAAGGCGTAGAGCCCGCCGGCGGCGGTGAGCACGATCTCGGGCAGCCCGTCGCCGTCCAGGTCCCCAGCGGCGGCCGGACCGCTCCAGCTCACGGGAATGCCGTTGGTGTCGGTGCCCACGACCAGCGGCTCCACGGTGCCGGGATCGCCGTCGTGATCCACGTGCTCGGTGAGATCCGCGTTGAAGGCGTAGACGGCGCCGTCCGGGCCCGCCAGGACGATCTCCTTGGCCCCGCCCGGCTGGGGGATCAGGTCGATGGCCAGCGGCTGCCGGCCGCGCAGGTCCACGCCTGGCAGCACCACCTCGGCCACCTGCACGGGCGCGGCCCCGGAGGCCGCGGTCCGCGCGCAGCGGAAGTGCAGGGTGTCGGCATAGAGGATGCGCGGCGGATCGCCGTACGCGGAGTCCACGACCACGTTCGTGAACCCGTCGAACAGGATGCCGCTGCGGGCGCCGCCCGCGGTCTCCGTACCCGGATCCGTGTCGGGGCCGAAGACCGTGCCGACCACCAGGTCCTCGCCGTAGACGTGCGAGCCTTCCCCGCGGAAGCTGTCGTCGTCGCCCCCGAGGATGTAGGGCGAGGGCTCGGGCGAGTCCAGGTCCTGGATGCCGTCGGCCTCCTCCAAGTCCACCGACTTGCGCTGTGGATCGGCATTGAAGAGGTTCCGGTCGGCGCCGAAGGCGTCCCGGATCACCCCCTCGTCCACGTGCCAGACGTAGACGCCGCTGCCCGCACCCTTCACCGGGTTCGCACCCTGGCGTGCAGGGCCGGAGTTTTCGCTCATGAAGAAGTCCCACTCGGCACCGGCCAGACGCTCGCGCACATCCTCGTCGCCCGTGCCGGGCAGGCCGTCCGCGCCGAGGGGATCGAAGAAGCCGGTGGGCGTGCCGTCACCGGAGTCGGAATCGACGTCCCAGAAGTTCGGAATGTGGTCGTGGTTCAGGTCGTCCGGATGCGTGAAGATGCGGTTGCCGTCCGGATCCTGCAGGCGGTACTCCAGCAGCCAGTACTCCTGGCCGGTGAGGGCGACCCGGGCGGCGGCCCCGGGATCCGCCGTGCGCTCGGCCGGTGTCAGGGCGTGGAACTCCCCCTCCCCCGGATCGACGGCGTACGGCTCGAGCCAGCCCATCAGCTGCTTGTTGAAGGCGCAGGGCTGGTCCGGGATGTAGCCCACACCCACGAAGAGGCCGTAGCCCATCAGCCCGAACTCGCCGATGCCCTGGCTGTCGGGGAAGCCGGGGGGCGTGAAGTCGCTGAGCGAGAGCATGCCCAGCCGCAGCCCCACCTCGAAGCAGTAGACGCCCAGCGAGCCGAAGCGGCCGTTGAAGCTCGGGATGGGATCCTGGAACTCCCCCTCGGGCAGGATCAGGACGTGATCGACGCCCTGCCCGGCCGGCAGGTCGTCGGTGGGGATGTACGGCACGTCGAGGATGCTGTCCGTGACGGCCTCGCTGAAGTCCTCGGGCCCCAGGTAGGTGCTGAAGATCTGCTCCGGCGAGTTGTTCAGGATGTCGGTCTCCTCGCCGGCCCCGGCGTGCACCAGGATCACGGTGTCGAAGCGCGAGAAGTCGACCTCGCCGTCCAGGGCCGCCACCACGTCCGCCGCCAGCCGAATCGGCTGCTCACCGCGGTCGGGATGGTTGCCGTAGAAGCCCATCGGCTCGTCCAGGTGGGCGACCGCGGCCTCCACCACGCAGCCGAGGCCGAAGCGGTGGCCGCTGACGTCCGCGAAGTAGTCGGCCACGTCCTGCAGCAAGTGGGCGTAGTAGAGCGAGTCGTGGGCCGCGTAGTAGAAATCCGTCTGGCGCGAGCGCGGGAAGTTGCCCGGGAAGAGGTCGTCGCGGCCGTAGAGCAGGCTGTCGGCGAACTCGCAGAGCAGGACGACGGCCTGCAGGCTCTCGGGCGCCGCCTTTCCCAGCAACCTGGCCTCGGCCAGCCGGGGCGAGCCGTCCGCGAGCAGCGGCGCGGCCTTCTCGCGCAGCCGGGCCTGGATCGACATCGGCTCCGGGCCCGGGCTCCAGCCGTTCGCGGCGACGGCCGTTCCGGCGGCCAGAACCAGCAGCAGAATCCAGGGAGCCAGGAACCGGATGCACATCGCACGAGTGGAGAAGAGCGGGAGGCCGGCGTGCGGGCCGTCCGGACGCGGGCGGGAAATCAACCTCATCCAGGGTCATCCTCTCGGCGACGGGAATGGAGCCGGCCGCCACCGGCCCGCCTCGACATGGCGGCGCCGGATTATAGGCGGGGGTGTACCCACCGTCAATCCGGCACTCCGCCGAGAAACAGGAAGGGCCCCTGTTCCGCTACTGCCGCCCCTGATCGACAATACCTTCCCAGCGGGCCCTTCCACTTGCGTTGGTGCTCTCCGACTGAGCGGTCCGTTGCCGGTTTCCTCGGGCTGCCAACCTCTTCCAGAATCCGGTCCCTTCCCGGCTCGTCGGTGATGGGGGGAATTCCACCAACGACAAGGTCTTCCTTATCCTCGCGACCTCCCGCCTCCGGAACGCCCGGAACCGCCGCCGCCGCGGGACGAGCCCCTCGAGGACGATGATCCCCCGGAGGAGCGCCCGCGACCCGCGGAGGAGCGACTTCCTGCGGACGAGCGTGGCTGCGAACTCGAACGTACGTTCCCGGAGCTCCTGCCCGAGCTACCGGACGAGGATCCGCCCGCGGCGCCCTTCTTGGGCTGCACGCTCCCGGAACTCTTCCGCGAGCTGCCCGAGGACGAGCGCCTCCGGGGCTCGACCTTGCTGCCGGAATCATCCCCGGAGGAGCGCCGGTTGCGGTCCTGCGGCTGGACCTGCTGCGGGCGGGCCTTGCTCTCGCCGGTCGGCGTGGTGCGCCCACCCGACCAGATCCGGGAGCCCTGCTTGCGCGGCTCCACGGAACGGATACCGGACCGGCGATCCGACGTCCCCTTGTCGAGCTGGCTGGACTCCGCCCGGAGGCGGCGCTCGCCGCTGTCCTGACCTGCGGCGGAACGGTCGCGGATGCGCACGCGGTCGCTGCCGGTGCGGACGTCCTCGACCGTGCGCACGGTGCGCGAGCCGCCCTGCAGCAGGGCTCCCGTGTCGCGGATGCGCAGGCCCGGCTCGGCCTGCGGCCTCGCCGTGGACCCGCGGAACTCCGTGCGGGTCCGCACGGCCAGCTCGGTGTTGCCGTAGCGGTGATCCGCCCCCGCGGCCCGCACGCCCTGCACCCGGCGGGCTTCCTTGTCGGTGAAGGCCGTGCGCGTGCGCATGGCACGCGTGATGTCCTCGCCCGGCCGCTCCGCCCGGACCATCAGGCTGCCGCGGCGGTAGCGAACGTCCCGGTCGTCGGGGCGCAGGACGTAATCCTTGGCCAGGGGCGCGTAGCGCCGGTGTCCGCCCTTCCAGCGCGACCAGACGTCGCCGTGCCAGTAAGGGGAGTCGCACCAGACGTGGTACCGGTACGGCCAGGTATAGCCGATCCCGACGGGCCAGCCGTACCACGGCGTGTACCAGTAGTTGACCCAGGGACTCCAGGACCATGGATCGACGTAGTAGAACGCGGGGTAGTAGTAGACGGGGTAGTAACCGTAGGTCAGCCACCACCGATTGTACCAGCCGTAGTCGTAGTGGATGTTGATGACGCAGGTGTCGTGGTACGGATCGTAGTTCTGGTCGTCGTCGTGGCACTGCCCGCAGAGGTAGCGCGGGTGATCCACCGCCTGGTGCACGTAGTAGCTGGTGTAGTTGGTCACCACATAGTCGGCCGGATCCTCCAGGCCCGTCATCGCGTAGTTGACCTCGTTCATAGCGAGGAAGGGATCCCCCGCCACGCGATACTGATAGCCTTCGTCGTTATCCTCGTTGAAGAAGTCCACCTCCAGGGCACGCAGGTCGAAGGGATAGACCGAGACCACGGCCTCGACGTACTCGACGCCCTCCTGGTTCGAGACCCGCAGGGGGCGATCGGCCGAGCTGGGCAGGGTGTAGCGATGCTGGCCGAAGACGAAGCCGTCGTCGAAGCGGCTGCGCGGCCAGAGCACCGTCACGTCGCCCTCGGCATCGATGCGATAGACCACGGCATAGGCATCGCGGTTGGTCTCGAAGTAGACCCGCAGCTGCTCGCCGAGGCGATAGATGTCGCCGTCCTCCTTGTCCTGCCAGACGTTCACGCGCAGGGGCTGCTGCAGACCCTGGGAGCCGCCGCTCTCGACATCCACCGGCATGGTGCCGCTGGGTGCGGCCCAGGCCAGGGCGACGGGCACGCTGACGAGGGCGAGGAGCAGGACCGCACCGTCTCGCAGGCGGCGTCCGAGCCCGCGCGCGCGGAACGCATGTTCGCCGTTCCCTCGGCTCGTCTTGTTGGTGGTCCTCATGTCGCACCTCCTGATCTCGGAGACCATCCGTCCGCCGGCATGGCGGGCTAGAAGCGGATCGGCTCCGTGTCGAGCACGACCGCCTTGGGGCCGGTCGTCGCCTTCAACTCCGGCAATCCGGGAACGATCTGGTAGGCCCAGTCCAGGACCACCGTCCCCGCCGCCGTGTTGATGCCGGTCACGGCGAACTTGGCGTAGTGCAGCTCCCCGCTGCCGGGTTCGAGGATCTCCACGATGTAGGCGTGTCCGTAAATGAGCTCGGATTTGCCGGTGAGCGAGTAGCCCCCCTCGGGAGCCCAGTCCACCCAGTCCAGGCGTACGGTGGTGCCGTCGAGGAAGGTCCCGTAGTCCTGCAACCTGACCTGCGGCCGCGCTGTGTAGACGAAGGGCACGGCCGATTCGAAGTCGACGTAGATGTCGGCCGTGGTGCCGGGCGTCGTCGGGTCGACGCGCTGGGCCGTCGGCACGCTCTCGAAGGGGCCGCTGAAGTTCAACCCGCTCAGGGTAGGATTATCGTCGACGTCGTAAAGGACCAGGTCGTACCCCTCGGGCCGCGGGGTGTCGATGACGGTCTCGTAGCTCAACGCGCTCTCGTTGCCGGCCGCATCCACCGCGCTGACCGCATAGGCGTAGTCGCAGCCGTTGGTCAGGTCCCTGTCCACGAAGCGGTAGGTGAACTCGTCGTAGGGCTCGTCGACCGAGACCTCGGCCAGGAAATCGTAGGGGCCGGAGGGATCGATGGGCGGATCGCCCGCGTCGGGGCAGCTGACCTGCCGCCAGACCCAGTACTTCACGAGATCGCGCCGGGCCGGATACTCCAGGTAGTCCCAGTACACCGTGACCATACCGTCCCCCGTCACGCTGAAGACGCCGGCCGGCACGGCCGGCGGCGTGCGGTCGAGGCACTCGATGCAGTTGTCGTCGTCGCAGCCGCTCAGGACCAGGAGCCCGCAGGCCAGCAGGACCGCGGCGACCCCCAGCAGCTGGACGCCGAAGGCACGACCCGGCGACCACGCCAGAACGGCAGTGACCGGGTTCGCCCGTTCGCTCATCGTTCGCCTCTGTCTCATGACTTCCCTCCCTGGGAGAAGCACCCTGTACCGTGCTGAGACACTCGGCATTACGCAGCCTTCGTGCCACCTGCCTCGCTTCCCGCCGCCCACCGCTTCCAGGGCCCCCGCCCTGGCTCCGGAAGTGGTCGGCGATCGGCACCGCGTCGATCATAATATATTGTCGATGAATAAGTTGACACGATCGGCGCCTCATCTCGCCGGGCACCGTGACGGGCGCACCGGAGTCCGGACAGCTCCGGGCAGGGAAGCTCTCCGGAACCGGGCCCTGTGTTCCTGGGAGTGCAACCGTTCCCCAAATGGGGACGGCTGCGGCCACGGAGGGCCCCGGCGCGGCGGGGCGGAAAAAGAAAGGAGAGCCCCTGCCTTATCAGGCGCCGGACCTTGAATCTCGCCACTTCAAGATCCGCGAGGCTCTTCCCAGATCATTCGCAATTCGTGAACCGGTCGTCTGCGGGTCGCCATCGAGATTCGGGAGGGCCGATCAGCCAGTTTTCCCACGCTCGCGAGGATGCATCCTTAAGACCCCACCTCTTAAAGATCTCCCTACGAGCCCATCTGTTGAAAACTTCCTCAACTTTTGCCGGTGAGCAACTGAGGATCGCTGCCCCGGCCCTCCCTCAACTCTTCCAACAGCTTCTCGCCAGTCGATGCGAAGGTGTTCGTTCCCTACAACTCACCCCTTCACGCGGAAGGACTACATCAATGGCCGTACCAACTTTCGCGAAAACGGGATAATTCTGTAACTCGTTATTCAATATAGTATTGCAGGATCAGGTTCCTGGCAGGCGAGCCTCGTGCTAAAACGCCGATTGTAAACGACGTTTACAATCCCCCACGGCGTATTACATAAGTAATTTATCCGCAACGTGTTACGTGGTGAAAAACTTTTGACACGCCGTTCTCCCTTTCCAGCTTCCGTTGCCTGGCGAGGTCGGACACCGGCGGGGCTGGCGGCACGACGGCGGCCCGCGCTGCAGCAGCTCGGGATCTCCCGGGAAGGGGCGTCGGAGACAGCAGGATCAGCGGGTCCGGATGCCGTAGAAGCGGATCTTCTTGAGCAGGCTGGGGTAGCTGATCCCCAGCAGCCTGGCGGCCTTGGACTTGTTGCCGCGCGTGCACTTGAGCACCTGGCTGATCTCCCGGCACTCCACGGCGGCGAGGGTTTCCTTCAGGGGAGGGATCTCGTCGCCGGAAGCGCGGCCCGGATCGTAGCCCACCAGGTCGGCCGGCAGGTGCTCCGGCCGCAGCAGGTTCTCGCCCTGGGCCAGCACGATGGCCCGCTTGAGGGCCTTCTCCAGCTCGCGCACGTTGCCGGGCCAGTCGTGCTGCACGAGGGCATCCATGAAGGCGCTGCCGCAGGCCGGGGCGTCGACCCCCAGCTCCTGGCTGAAGCGCTCGACGAAGTGCTGGATCAGCAGCGGGATGTCGTCGCGACGCTCGCGGAGGGGAGGGATTTCCAGGGGGAAATCCAGCAACCGGTAGTAGAGATCCTCCAGGAACAGCCCCTGGCGGGCCAGCTCCTGCAGGTCGGTCTTCGAGGCGCAGATGATGCGCACGTCGACGCGTTGCTCGCGGAGCGAGCCCACGGGTCTGACGATCTTGGTGTCGAGGAAGTGCAGCAGCTTGCCCTGCATGCTGAGCGGCATCTTGCCTATCTCGTCCAGGAAGACCGTCCCGCCCTCGGCCTCGGCCAGCAGGCCGCGCTTGTCCTCGTGCGCCCCCGTGAAGCTGCCCTTCTTGTGCCCGAAGAGCTCGCTCTCCAGCAGCGTCTCCGGAATCGCCGCGCAGTTGATCGCCAGGAACTTGCGTTCCCGGCGGCGGCTGAGGGCATGGATCGCGTAGGCCAGCAATCCCTTGCCCGTACCCGTTTCGCCCTTCAGCAGGGTGGTCAGGTCGCTGGGGGCCACCTTGCGGATCAGACCCAGCACCTCGAGCATCATCTCGTTGCGGGTGATGATGTTCTCGAAGCTCGCCACGCCCTCGATGGGGGTGGGGATGTGTTCCGCGGTGGGGAAGGGCCGGGCCTTGCCCTTCTCGTGCAGGAAGAGGCCCAGAAAGCCCATGTAGGTGGAGAGGAAGTCCAGCGCCGGCCGTCCGAACCCGTGCACCTCGACCTTGCCGAGGAACAGCAGGCCGAAGCGGCGGCCTTCCATGGCGATCGGCATGAAGACGCAGCTGCGCGCGTGCCCCTTCAGGGCCGGCACGGCCTCCAGCAGGGGATCGCCCGCGCTCAGGCGGGAGAAGAGGCAGGAGCCGCTGGGCTCGGCGCTGTCCTGCTGGCCCGCGAACCAGCGCGTGAGCTGCTCCGCCAGGTTCTCGGAGAGCTGCTCGCGGGCCACGATGGCCCAGCCGCCGTCCTCGCCCCGACCTTCCATGGCGATGAAGCCGCAGTCCGCCCTGACCTTCTCCAGGCCGGCCTGCAGCACCGAGGAGAGGTTCCGCGTGATCGAGCGGTCGCCGGCTCCGAACAGGCCGGAGATGCCGCTGATGGTCCGCAGATGGTGCCCCTTCTCCTCCAGGTCGCCCATCATGCCCCGCTCGATGCGGCCGCGCAGCGAGGCCACGGAACCGGCCAGATCCTCGTCCTTGGCGTCCCGGGTGACGCGCTCCAGCTCGTAGGCGGTCAGCAGGGCGTCGTCGAACTGCCCCAGCCGCAGCTGGACCTCGGCGAGGGCCGCCAGGACCTCCAGGAGCAGTGTCTCGCTGACCGCCGGAGCGGCCTGCTCCTGGGCGGCCAGCAGGTAGCGCCTCAGGATCAGCAGCTCGCGCTGGCCTGCGGTCTCCAGGCGGATCCGGAAGTACTCGAGGATGGCCCGGCACCAGTCCTGGACCAGGTTCTGCTTGCGGAAGGTGGCCACGGCCTGGCGCAGGTGCGCATCGGCCTCCTGCCACCGGCTACGGCTGGCGTGGGCCCGCCCGAGGGTCAGATGGCAGAAACCGAGCTCGTACAGCTCGCCGCACTTCTCGCAGACCGCGATCGAGGCCTGCGCCGTTTCGACGGCCAGGTCGAGCTCGCCGCGCTGCCGCTGGGCCTCCGCCGTGCGGCGCAGCAGCTCGCCCTCCAGGTCGTTGACCTGTCCGATGGTCCGGCTCTTCTCCAGCCCCAGCCCGTAGTTGAAGAGGGCCTTGTCGATCTCGCCACGGGCGAGCAGGATGTCGCCGAGATACTCGTCCGCGATGGCCGCTTCCCGCAGGAAGTGCTCCTGCTCGGCCTGGACCTTGCCCGCGAGGATCAGCTCCTCGGCGCGGGCCAGGCGTCCCTCCAGGATCTCGAGCCGGCCGAGGCCCAGGCTGGCCTTGGTCTGCCGAGCGCGGTCGCCCAGGCTGCGAGCCAGCCGCAGGCAGGTCTCCAGCGCCGTGCGGCCTTCCGCCAGACGCCCGAGCTTCACCAGGATGATGCCCTCGTTCAGATGCAGGCGGGACAGCAGGTGGGTCGCGCCGTGCTTCCTGGCCAGAGACTTGGCCTTCTCCATCAACTCCAGGGCCCGATCCCAGCGGCAGGCGTTCTTGGCGAGCAGCGCCAGGTTGTTGTAGAGGACGGCCATGCCCAGCTCGTCCCCGATGCGCCGGAAGGTCGCCAGGGCATCAGTGTAGAACTCCTCGGCCTTCTCCGGCCGGCCCAGCCGGCCATGGCTGACGCCCATGGTGATCTGCAGCATCGCCACTTCCTGGTGACGATCCGTGACCGCCAGGATGGCGAAGGCGTGCTTGGCGAGCTGCAGCGCGCGGGCATAATCGCCGCGGGCAAAGTGGAGGGAAGCCCGGCACCCGATGAGCGGGGCCATCAGGCGCTTGCGTTCCTCCGGGTCGAGCGGGGTTTCAGCCTCGAGGACGGCGGGGGTCTGATCGAGGAACTCCGCCGCCAGCCTCAGATTACCGATCTTGAGCGCGGTGATCGTGCACTTGCGCAGGATGTCCAGCGCGCGCTCCGGAGCGATGGTTCGCAGATGATCCTGGCCGAGCAAGCGACGATAGTAATCCAGGGCAGAGGAAAAGGACGACGCCTGGAAGTGGAGATCGCCGACCTCTTCGAGTCGATCCCAGTCCAGGGAATCAGGTAGGGGCCGCGGCGCCGGCGGACCGGTATCAGGGCGCTCCGGGCCTTCGAACCATTCATTCATCGGTTACGTCCCCTGGCGAGTGGGCGGACACCGAAACCGATTATAGCCTCGCTTTAGCTACGGGCAGATTTGTGACCCACACTTTCAGAACAGCCACGTCCAGCAACCCTGCATCAGCAGGTAGACGTCGATCAGGATCTTGCCACCATCATCAATGCCGTCAACCCCGGAGGTACCCGGGCGCGAGGGCGCCGACTTGTTGCCATCGATGATGTCGTCCGGGTCCCCGTTGTCGGACCCGTTGACATTCAAGATCTGGTCACCGCCGATGGAGGGTGGCGAACCGGGTGACTGATTCGATCCGGTCTCCGATGTGCTGTGCTGGTCGTAGGAGTCCGTGGCGAGCCCGGTTACGGGCATCACACTAAGCACTAGCAGGAGAACGCAGATCCATGTGACCCGCTTCATGACGCTCTCCTCAACCATTAGCGCCCGCACGGCCGGGAAACTTGGCAACCCCACCGTGCACTGCTCGTGAGCAGGGTCGGGAACCTGCCCCATCAACTCCTAATGATATGACAAGCGGCCAGGCCCGTCAATCGCCTGGTGGCTTTTCTTTGGCCCCCCGATCACGTCGCGATCACTCTCCGGGCTGCGTGCGCAGACCGTACTTGGTGATCTTCTTGTAGAGGTTGCTGCGCTGCATGTTCAGGCTCTCGGCCGTCTTGCTCACATTGTATCGGTTTTCCTGCAGCTTGTGTTGAAGAAAAAAGCTCTCGGATCGCGTCTTGAAATCTTGAAAGTCCTTGCAAGACAGGAAATTGGGAACTTCGCGTCCCGGTGCGGCAGCCCCCGCGCCTGGCAGGGAGGGCAGGTCCCCGGGACGGACCACGCGGCCTGGCACCAGGATCAGGAGGCGCTCCACCAGGTTCCGCAGTTCCCTCACGTTGCCGGGCCAGCTGTACTCCCGCAGCAGGGCGAGGGTTTCCGTCGCGAACTGCAGGGGCTCCTTCTTGAGCGCCACGGCGAGGGTCTGCGTGAAGTACGCCAGGAGCAGGTCGATGTCGCTCCCCCGTTCCCTCAGGGGTGGCAGGTGGACGGACAGCACGTTGAGCCGGAAGAACAGATCCTGCCGAAAGCCGGACGCCGGGTCGGAGAGATCGCGATTGGTGGCGGCCACGATCCGCACGTCCACGTGCATGGTCTCGGTGCCGCCGACCCGTTCGAACTTGCTTTCTTCCACGGCCTTGAGGACCTTGGCCTGCGCCTCCTCGCTCATGTCGCCGATCTCGTCCAGGAACAGGGTCCCGCCGTCGGCCTGCTCGAACTTGCCGATGCGCATCCTCTCGGCCCCGGTGAAGCTGCCCTTCTCGTGGCCGAACAGCTCGCTCTCGACCAGCTCGCGGGGGATGGCCGCACAGTTGACCTCCACCAGCGGCCGTTCGCGGCGGGGGCTGCGGCTGTGCAGGGCCCGCACGACCAGCTCCTTGCCGGTGCCGTTCTCGCCCGTGATGAGCACCGTCGTGTCGGTGGCGGCGACCTTCTCGACGAAGGCCCGCACGTTCTGGATGGCCGGGCAATCGCCGATCAGCGGATCGCGATAGCCGGTGCTGGCCTCTAGACTCTCCCGGGCGGTGAGGGCACGCTGGTGATCCAGGCAGTTCTGGAGGGTCACCAGCAGGCGAGCGCGGTCCAGCGGCTTCTCCAGGAAATCGTAGGCGCCGCGGCGCCCGACCGCCTCGACCGCGGTCTCGATGTTCCCGTGTCCGGAGATGACGATGACCGGCGGTCGGTGCTCCATGCGCGCCATGCGATCGAGGACCTCGAAACCGTCCATGTCCGGCATCTTGATGTCCAGCAGCACGACATCCACCGGCTCGGCCTCGAGCAGACGCAGCGCCGCGGGCCCGTCGGCCGCCTTGCGCACCCGGTACTTCTCGTAGCTGAGGATCCGTTCCAGGGTTTCCCGGATCGCCGCCTCGTCGTCGACGACCAACACCGTCTTCACGCCTTCCCTTTCCCACGCCGCCCCGGCTCCGGCCACGGGCGGTCGCTCAGAGCAGGTAGTCCTCGAGGTCGCCGCCGGCGGCGGGGGCCGGCGGCGCCGGACCGGCCGCCGGCACGTCCCGCCAGCCCTCCGGCAGCGGGACGTGCCGCCGCAGCCACAGCGCCAGGGCCCGGCGGGCGGCGTCCGGCGAGTCCACGAGGTAGAGGCGACGCCGTCCCTCGCGCCGGCTCGTCAACCAGCCACTGCGGACCAGCACCGCCAGATGGTGCGAAACCAGGGACTGCCCGAGGCCGCAGACGTGAGCCAGATCGCTCACCGTCCGGGGACCCTCCAGGAGCAATCGCAGCAGGTGCAGGCGATTCTTCTCGCCCAGGGCCAGCAGGCCGTCCTCCGGTGGCGTCATCCAGGATCCCTTGCGCCAGCGCCTCTTGCACACGTATTTCCCTGGGCGCTACCATGAACGGCCGCTCTCTCGGGTGTCAAGATCCGAGTGGCCGGATCCGTTCGCCACTGCCGAAGGAAGCCATGGACGCCGTCAAGCCGCTGGCCCGTGACCTGCCACCCGCAGCCTGCCCGGAGCTGCTCGCCAGCCTGGGACAGCCCCCCTACCGCGGGCGTCAGCTGGCGCGCTGGCTCCACCGCCGCGGCGCCCTGGACTGGGACGAGCTCACCGACCTGCCCGCCTCCCTGCGCGCCGAGCTGGCCGCCCGCTACGACCTGCAGGGCCTGCATCGCGAGGAGCGGCTCGTCTCGCGCGACGGGACGCGCAAGTACCTGTTCAGCCTGCGCGACGGCGCCGCCGTGGAGAGCGTGCTGATTCCCATGGAACGCCACCCCACCTTCTGCCTGTCCTCCCAGGTCGGCTGCGCCTTGGCCTGCCGCTTCTGCGCCACCGCTCGGGGCGGCAAGCAGCGCGATCTCTCCTGTGGAGAGATCCTGGAACAGATCGTCCACCTGCAGCGGGATCTCGCCGCCGAGCCCGTGCCCGGCCATGGTGCCCGCCAGTTCAACGTGGTCTTCATGGGGATGGGCGAGCCGCTCGACAACTGGTTGCAGGTGCGGGCGGCCATCGGGGCGCTGACCAGCCCGCAGGGGGCCGGCATCTCCGCGCGCCGGATCACTGTTTCCACGGCGGGACCGCCGGCGGGGTTCGAGCGCTTCGTGGCCGAGGCGGCGGGCGTGGGTCTGACCCTCTCGCTGGGCGGGGCCAGCGAGGCGCAGCGCCGGCGGCTGACTCCCGTGGCCGCCCGCACCTCTCTGCCCCGGCTGCTGCAGCTCGCGGGTCGCTACGCGCGCCGCACACGGCGGCGCGTGACCCTCGCCTACGTGCTCGTCTCGGGGCTGAACGACGGACCGGCCGAGGCCCGGCAGCTCGCCCGGCTCGCCGCCGGCGGACCGTTCAAGGTGAACCTGATCCCCCTGAATCCGCTGGACGGCGCCGATCTGCAGCCCTCGCCGGCCGAGCGCCACCTGCCCTTCCAGCAGATCCTGCGAGAGGCCGGGGTGCAGGCCACGCTCCGCGCCAGCGGCGGCCAGGACATCGCCGCCGCTTGCGGTCAGCTCAGGCAACGCCACCGAACGGACGGTTCACGGGCTCGCTCCCGTTCCTGAGGCCCTCCGGCCCGGCGCGCTGTTCAGGTCACGTCGGAGAGACGGGTCATCTCCAGGGCCTCGACGAGGGCGCTCTGCGCCCTGACCCAGGCCTTGGAGATCAAGCAGGTCGTGGCATTCTGGCAGGGATCGACCTTGCGCAGGCAATGGTTGAGGGCGATGCCACCCTCGCACACCTCGACGATGTCCCGCAGGGAGATATCCTCCGGCTTGCGCCCGAGGGAGAAGCCCCCCTTCACCCCGCGGTGCGACTTGACGATGTCCTGCTGGGATAGCATCTGGAAGATCTTGGCCAGGAAAGCCTCGGAAACGTCACAGGCCTGAGCGATGGACTTCAGCTGCACCGGCCGGTCGTTGTCACGCCGCGCCAGCTCCTGGAGCCCACGGATCGCATACTCTGTCTGGCGGGTGATCTGCAGCATGATCATGCCTTTCCCTAGAACGTTCCAAGCCCAAGTCCTTCGGCCTAAAGAATGAACAACGGCGAACGGAAAGTCAAACCTCCCTTGTCCTGTAATTTCAGCCGCTGGAGACGATGCCGGTTTGGGAGGTCCGCGACCTGAAGGGCCTCACATGGCGCGGCGGTACTGCCCCCCCACCTCGTAGAGCGCCCGCGTGATCTGCCCCAGGGAGCAGGTGCGCACGGTGGACATGAGCTCGGCGAAGAGATTGCCGCCGGCGACCGCGACCTGCTGCAGGCGCGCCAGGGCCTCGGGTGCCGCAGCGGCGTGACGGGCCTGGAAGTCCCGCAGGGCCGCCAGGCGCTGGTCCTTCTCCTGCTTGTCGCAGCGGGCCAGCGTGAGCTGGGCCACGGTCTCGGCCGCGTCGCTCTCCTTCACGTAGGTGTTGACGCCGATGATCGGCAGCTCGCCGGAGTGCTTGCGCTGCTCGTAGAGCAGGCTCTCCTCCTGGATCTTCCCCCGCTGATACTGCGTCTCCATGGCCCCCAGCACGCCGCCGCGCCGGCTCAGGTTCTCGAACTCGCAGAGGACGGCCTCCTCCACCAGCTCGGTCAGCTGGTCGATGATCGCCGCGCCTTGCAGGGGATTCTCGCAACGGGTCCAGCCCAGCTCCCGGTTGATGATCATCTGGATGGCCATGGCCCGGCGCACCGACTCCTCGCTGGGCGTGGTGATGGCCTCGTCGTAGGAATTGGTGTGCAGCGAATTGCAGTTGTCGTAGATGGCCATGAGGGCCTGCAGCGTGGTGCGGATGTCGTTGAAGGCGATCTCCTGGGCGTGCAGGGAGCGGCCCGAGGTCTGGATGTGGTACTTCAGCTTCTGGCTGCGCTCGTTGGCCCCGTAGAGATCGCGCATCGCGATCGACCAGATGCGGCGGGCCACCCGGCCGATGACCGTGTACTCGGCGTCCAGGCCGTTGCTGAAGAAGAAGGAGAGGTTGGGCGCGAAAGCGTCGATGTCCATGCCGCGCGCCCGGTAGTACTCCACGTAGGTGAAGCCGTTGGCCAGAGTGAAGGCCAGCTGGCTGATGGGATTGGCGCCCGCCTCGGCGATGTGATACCCGCTGATGGAGACGGAGTAGTAGTTCCGCACGTCGTGCTGGACGAAGTACTCCTGGACGTCGCCCATCAGCCGCAGGGCGAACTCGGTGGAGAAGATGCAGGTGTTCTGGGCCTGGTCCTCCTTGAGGATGTCGGCCTGGACCGTGCCGCGCACGGTGGCCAAGGTGCAGGCGACGATCTCCTCCCGCTCGGCCGCGGTGAGGGGGCGCCCCTGCTCCCGCTCCCGCTGCTCGAGCTGCTGGTCGATGGCGGAGTTGAAGAACATCGCCAGGATGATGGCCGCCGGCCCGTTGATCGTCATGGACACGCTGGTGTTGGGATGACAGAGATCGAAGCCGTCGTAGAGGGCCTTCATGTCCTCGAGCGTGCAGATCGACACGCCACCCTCGCCGATCTTGCCGTAGATGTCGGGTCGTTCCGCCGGATCCTCGCCGTAGAGGGTGAGGCTGTCGAACGCCGTACTCAGGCGCTTGGCGTCGTCGTCCCGGCAGAGATAGTGGAAGCGGCGATTGGTGCGCTGCGGCGACCCCTCGCCGGCGAACTGGCGCTTGGGCTCCTCGTCCGTGCGCTTGAAGGGAAAGACGCCGGCGGTGAAGGGAAAGATGCCGGGGACGTTCTCGCGGCGCAGCCAGAGCAGGCGGTCGCCCGGATCGCTCAGCCGTGGCAGGGCGATCTTGGGGATGCGGGTGCCGGCCAGGGTCTCGCTCTGGGCGGCGAACCTCAGCTCCCGGTCGCGGATCCGCACCACCACCTCGTCGGCGGCGTAGCGCTCGGTCAGCTGGTCCCAGCTCTCCACCTCGGCGAGCGCCTCCTCGCCGACCTCGCTCCGGGCCTGCTGGAGCCGCGCTTGCAGGTCGGCGAGCAGTCCCGGATCGCCTTCACCTGCTGCCAGCTCCTCGGTTGCGCGCCGCAACACGTCCCAGCGGCGCAGCCGGTCCGCGTCCGCGGCGGCGCGCTGCCGGTACGCGCGCACGCTGCGGGCGATCTCGCCCAGGTAGAGCACGCGCTCGGGCGGGATGATGCTGCTGATGTCCCGCGTGACCCGGCCCTGGACGCCGGCTGCCGCCGGCGGATCACCCTCCTGCAGGCCCGCCAGACGCCGGTCGAGCTCGGCGGCCAGCAGGCTGACGCCGGAATCGTTGAAACGGCTCGCGATCGTGCCGAAGACGGGCAGCGCCTCGTCGTCGGAACCGAAGTCGCCGCGACTGCGGCGGTACTGCTTGCGCACGTCGCGCAGGGCGTCCTCCGAACCGGGCCGGTCGAACTTGTTGACGACGATGAGATCGGCGAAGTCGATCATGTCGATCTTCTCGAGCTGGATGGGCGAGCCGAACTCGCTCGTCATGACGTAGATCGCCAGGTCGCTGATCTCCGAGATGCCGGAGTCGCCCTGGCCGATGCCGCTGGTCTCGACGAAGATCAGGTCGAAGCCCCAGGCCCGGGCCAGCTGGACCGCGTCCCCCACGGCGGCGGACAGCTCGCCGGGGGCCCCGCGCGTCGCGAAGCTGTGCAGGAAGCAGCGCGGATCGCCGATGGCGTTCATGCGGATGCGGTCGCCCAGCAGCGCGCCCCCTGTCTTGCGCTTGCTGGGATCCACGGCCAGGATCGCCACCCGGTGCCGGGGATGCGCGGCGAGGTGGCGGCGCAGCAGCTCGTCGGCGAGCGAGCTCTTGCCGGCGCCGCCGGTGCCGGTGATGCCGACCACCGGGACGCGGTCCGCACGGCCCGCGGGTCGCAGCGCCTCCGGGAGCGGCACGTGGCGTTCCAGGCAGCTG
The DNA here is from genome assembly GCA_964524645.1 of uncultured Fibrobacteraceae bacterium. Lineage (GTDB taxonomy): Bacteria > Krumholzibacteriota > Krumholzibacteriia > LZORAL124-64-63 > LZORAL124-64-63 > CAZGEC01. The sequence goes on from CAZGEC010000013.1 coordinate 42,395, forward strand.
AGCGCATAGGCGAAGGCCGTGTCCTCCGCCGCGGCCGCCTGTCCGGCACGGCCGCCGGGAGGCGGCCGGCGCCGCGCGCGCGCCTCGGCCGTGCGCCGGTTCATGTCGGCCACGATCCCCAGCAGGCCAAGCTCCCGGCCGTCGTCGGGCGAGTAGATGCGGGAAATCCCGTAGCCGTGCAGCTCCTGGATCTCGGTGGGGATGATCACCCCCCCGCCGCCGCCGAAGATGGCCACGTGTCCGAGGTCCCGCGCGGCCAGCTCGTCGTGGAGGAACTTGAAGAACTCGACGTGGCCGCCCTGGTAGCTGCTGATGGCCACCCCGTCGGCATCCTCCTGCAGCACCGCGCTGACGATCTCCGGCACGGAGCGATTGTGGCCGAGGTGGATGACCTCGGCCCCGGCCTGCACCAGCAGGCGGCGGATGATGTTGATGGAGGCGTCGTGGCCGTCGAAGAGGGCGGCGGCCGTCACGTAGCGTAGATGCGAGGCGTCTGAGATCTGGGCAGTCAAGGCGTCCTCCCGGGCGGGTGAGCGGCGGCCACCCACGTGCACTGGTGCGGTGGCGGCGTGGCGACGGCAGGGCGGCGCTCGGATCCGGTCCGGGGTCCAAGATAAGCTCCGCCCCCCGCGCGGAGCAATGTTCACCTGCCGCCGGAACCGTCGAGGCGTGCCCGCGCGATCACCCGGCGCGCCAGGGTGGAGACGGGAACCCGGTCGTCATCCGGCGCCCACCAGCGCGTCGCTGCCCCCGGCCGTGGAAGATCCCGCGCCAGCACCGCGCGGACGACCTGGACGCGCAGGCGGAAGGTGGTGACGCCGTGCGTCACCGTGCCGCAGACCTCGCAGGGGGGCGGCGCGGCGCCGTGACGGCGGCGCAGCCAGCCCTGCCACGCGCGGCGGGCGGCCGCCGCCGCCGCGTTTCCCCCGGCTGCCGGGGCCGCGTACCAGGCCGTCAGCGGCACGCTCCAGAGTCCGCGCCACAGTCCCTGCAGGTCGTCGCGCAGGGGTCGACCGAGACCACTCATCCGGGCCGCCGGGCCGGCGGCGGCCGGGATCAACAGCACCTTTCCCGCGTGCCACAGGGCGAGCGAGGCGAGCACCACCTCGGTAGGCGGCGGGCGCCGGCGTACGGGCGGCACCTCGGCCTCGCGCCCCGCGCGCCGCGCCCGGCAGTGCTCCGCCACGGGGCAGTCCCCGCAGCGCGGAGCGCGGGGCAGGCAGACGCGGGCTCCCAGCTCCATGAGCGCCTGGTTCCAGTGGCCGGGAGCGCGGGGATCCACGAGAGCGGCGGCCGCGTCCTGCAGGGAGCGGGCCGGCAGGCGCCGGGCCGCGGCGCCGTCGGGGCAGAGCCAGCGCGTCAGCACGCGCCGGGCGTTGGCATCCACGGCCGGCACCGGCTCGCCGCAGCCGATGCTCGCGATGGCTCCCGCCGTGTAGCAACCGATGCCCGGCAGCTTGCGCCAGTCCTGGCGCGTGTCCGGCAGCCGCCCGCCCCGCTCCTCCATCACCGACCGTGCGGCCGCATGCAGCGCGCGGGCGCGACGGTAGTAGCCCAGTCCCGACCAGAGGGCCAGGACCTCCTCCTCGGCGGCCGCGGCCAGGGCGGTCACGTCCGGGAAGCGGGCCAGGAACCGCTCCCAGTAGGGGATCACGGCCTGCACCGTGGTCTGCTGGAGCATGATCTCGGAGATCCAGGTGCCGTAGACCGACGGTCGCACCCGCCAGGGCAGATCGCGGCGCCGGTGGTGGTACCAGCGGAGCAGATCGCGCCGCAGGGCTCGGCCAGTGGCATCGTCCCATCTGCGAGTTGACACGCTTCCGGACCGCATGGTACGCATTGTCGACAAAGGCGCTCCGCCTCGCAACGGTTGATTGTCGACCCACTGGTTCTCACCCGCCGTCCAGCCGGCAGGGTGGGCGGCGCCTCCGACCCGCTCCGACCGAGGCAGCGCAGGTGCAGGCCGCCGCCGAACCGGGAGACGATCATGCCGATCGAGACCATCCCCGAGCTCTTCCTGAACGCCGTCCGCAACCTTCCCCGGCCCGATTGCTTCTCCTACCGCGGACCGGACCGCCGCTACGTCGACGTCTCCAGCGAGGAGGCCTATCGCCGGGTGCGCGCCCTGCGCCAGGGGCTCAAGTCGCTCGGCGTCAAGCCGGGCGATCGCGTGGCCTTGCTCTCGGAGAACCGCCTGGAGTGGGCCCTGGCCGATCTGGCCATTCTCTGCAGCGGAGCGGTGACCGTCCCCATCTACCCCACCCTGCTCACGGAGGCCATCGGCTTCATCATGCGCGACTGCGCGCCGGTCGCCGTGTTCGTCTCCACCGCCGAGCAAGCCGAGAAGATCCACGAGCTGCGCGGGGATCTGCCCTCCCTGCGCGACGTGATCGCCTTCGACGATGCACCGCTGCCCAACATCCTCCCCTTCGCCAAGCTCCTGCAGATCGGCGCCAACATGGTGGCGGACCATCCGCCCGAGCCCCGTGACGAGTTCGCTCCGGTCTCCCGGGACGATCTGGCCAGCATCATCTACACCTCGGGCACCACCGGGGATCCCAAGGGCGTCATGCTGACGCACTGGAATTTCATCTCCAACGTCCTGGCGGTGCACGAAGTCGTCCAAATCACCCAGGAGGACCGCTGCCTCTCCTTCCTGCCCCTCTCCCACGTCCTGGAGCGCACGGCCGGTTATTACTGCATGCTGTATCGCGGGGTCGGCATCGCCTACGCCGAGCGCATGGACACCGTGCCCCAGGATCTGCTCGACGTGCGCCCGACGGTCGTGATCAGCGTGCCGCGTCTCTACGAGAAGATCTACGCGCGCGTTATGGGCACGGCCATGGCCGGCAGCGCCCTCAAGAAGAACATCTTCTTCTGGGCGCGAGCCGTCGGTCTCGATTACGGGCGCCGGCGCCGCGAGGGCCAGGCCATTCCTCCCTGGCTGCGGTTCCGCTACCGGCTGGCGGACCGGCTGGTCTTCAGCAAGCTGCGCGCCCGGACCGGAGGACGCCTGCGGTTCTTCGTCTCGGGCGGTGCGCCGCTGGCCCCGGCCATCAACGAGTTCTTCTACGCGGCCGGCCTGACTATCCTGGAGGGCTACGGGCTCACCGAGACCTCGCCCGTGCTGGCCGTCAACACCTTCGAGCACTTCCGCATCGGCAGCGTGGGACCCGCCATGCCGAACACGGAGCTCCGCATCGCCGAGGACGGGGAGATCCTGGCCCGCGGACCCCAGATCATGAAGGGTTACTTCAACAATCCGGAGGCGACCCGGGAGGTGCTCGCGGAGGACGGCTGGCTGGCCACGGGCGACATCGGTCACCTGGACGCCGACGGCTTCCTCTTCATCACCGATCGCAAGAAGGACATCATCGTCACGGCGGGGGGCAAGAACATCGCGCCGCAGCCCATCGAGAACACCATGCTGACCAACAAGTACATCAGCCAGGTCGTGGTCATCGGCGACCAGCATCCTTATCTGAGCTGCCTCATCGTGCCCGATTTCGACGCCCTGCGCGACTTCGCCGCCCAGCAGGGGATCACCGCCACCGAGCCGATGGAGCTGATCCGCGACTCCAGGGTGCGCGACCTCTTCGACCAGCAGCTGGCGAAGGTCAACAGCAAGCTCCCCGGGTTCAACCAGGTGAAGACGCTGGCCCTGCTGGCGCGCGAGTTCACCATCGAGGCCGGCGAGCTGACGCCCACCCTGAAGGTCAAGCGCTGGGCCATCGCCAAGAAGTACGCCTCCGTGATCGAGACCCTGTATCCCGTCGCCGAGGAATGAAGGAGTCCCGCGTTCCCGCCTGGGCCGCGCGCTGGCTCGAGCCTGTGCCGTGCACCCTGGTGGGCATGGCGGGAAACCTGGTCCTGACGGTCGGCAAGATCGGCGTGGGGCTGGTCGCTCGCTCCGCCTCGCTGGTGGCCGACGGCTTCCACAGCCTCTCCGACCTGGCGGGCGACGTGGGTATCCTGCTGGCTCTGCGCGCCAGTCGCCGGCCGCCCGACGCCGATCATCCCTACGGGCACCACAGCCTCGAGACGCTGGGCGCCCTGGGCGCGAGCCTGCTCCTCGTGCTCACCGGCGTCCTGGTGGGCCGCGACGCGGTGCTGCGCCTGCTGGCAGGCAGCCACCTGCAACCCCGCCTGCCGGCTCTCGTGGCGGTGCTGGCGGCCATCGTCATCAAGGAGGCGATGGCCCGCTACACCTACCTGGCGGCCCGCCTGTACAACTCGCCGGCCCTGCGGGCCAACGCCGCCAACCACCGCGCCGACGTGCTGTCCTCCCTGGCCGCCGCCGTGGGAATCCTGGGCGCCCTGCTCGGCCACCCCATGCTGGACAGCGTGGCCGCCCTGGTCATCGCGCTCATGATCCTGAAGATGGGCTGGGACCTGGTGCGCGAGAACGTCCTGACTCTCATGGACACCATGCCCGAACCCGAGCTGCTGGAGCGCATCCACGCGGTCATCCTGAGCGTGAAGGGAACCCAGGCGGTGTCCGAGCTGAGGGTGCGCCAGCGCGGCTCCTACTACCTCGTGGACGTGAGCATCACCGTCGATCCCCGGCAAACCGTGGCGGCGGGCCACGCCATCGCCCACGAGGTCGAGCAGGAGCTGGTGGCAAGGATCCCGAACCTCACCAGGGTCTTCGTCCACGTGGAGCCGGACCTGCCGGCCACCGCCCGCAATGCCGACGAGAGGCCCTCCTGAACCGGCCGGCTAGCGGCGCTCGCTGCGATCGGCCAGCACCACCAGGAACTCCAGCCGGCGTCCTCCGCGCAGGACCTGCAGGTCCACCGTTTGCCGGGGCGCGCAGTCCCGCAGGATCTGCGTCAGGCCGGCCAGGTCCGCGACCGGTCGCCCCGCCATCCGCAGCAGGAGATCCCCCCTGGCCAGGCCGGCCCGCTGCGCAGGGCTGCCATCGATCACGCCGGCCAGCCGCACGCCCGCGCTGTCCTGCACGGCGAAGTCCGGGATGGTGCCGAGCCAGGCCCGGCGCGGCGGCGCGTCGCCCGCGGGCGGGAGCAGCTCGGCCGTGCTCACCGCCACGTAGGGCAGCGGTCCGGCGTACCCGCGCAGGGCCGCCAGGACGCGGGCCGCGAAGGCGGTCACCCGCGCCATTCCCGGCCCGTCGAGCGTCGGCCAGTCGTCCTCCGGACGGTTGTACTCGGGATAGGGTCCCGTGAAGAAGAAGAGCACGGGAATGCCCGCGCCGTTGAAGATCACGTGATCACTGCCGGCCCAGCCTCCGGGGTTGAGGATCAGCTCGAGGCCGCCCGTGTCCGCCCCGGCCAGGATTTCCGGGAAGGCGGCCGCGGTACCCGTGCCGCCCACGTAAAGGCGCCCCTCAGCGGGCCGGCCCACGCAATCGAAGTTGAGCATGGCGTCCACCGCTCCCTGCGGCACCGGCAGGTCGCGGATCAGCCGGGCCGAGCCCTGCAGCCCGATCTCCTCGCCGTCGAAGGAGACGAAGAGGCAGCTCCGCAGCGAGCCGGCCTGCTCTGCCGCGGCCAGGCGCGCCAGCTCGAGCAGGACCGTCACCCCCGAGGCGTTGTCGTTGGCCCCCGGGAAGTAGGCGCCCGGTGCCGGCTCGCCCTCGCCCGGCTCCAGGCGGCCCAGGTGATCGTAATGGGCTCCGATCACGATCCAGCGGTCCGCCAGCGCACCCCGGCCGGGAAGGATGCCCGCCACGTTGCGCCCGGTGGCTCCCGCGAGACCCTCACCCGACAGCGGAAAGTCCTGGAACCAGCCGGACGCGAAGGCGGGCTGCAGCTGCAGAGCCGCAAACCAGGCCGCGAGGGAATCGGCGGCGGCGCGGGCTCCCGGACTGCCGGCGGCCCGTCCCGCCAGCGCGGGGCTGGTCAGCACCCGCGCACGCTGCAGCAGGGCGGCGGGATCCGGAGCGGTGGTGGCGCTAGCTGCACCGAGACCGGCCGGCATGGCGAGGAGCAGGAGCAGGAGCAGGCTCAGGACCGCCGGCCGCCGGGATCTTCCGGGTCGGCCCGTCCGGCGAGGACTCTGGTGGCAGCGCATGCTTCCTCCCTGGGTTGGATCCGGCGCCGGCTGGACACCCGGCGCCGGCTCTGACAGTATAGATCAGGTCATGAACGACGATAGCCTCAGGAGCGTTCCCCTGCCCCGCCCCCTGCCCGTGGAGGCCGCCCCCGCCGTGGCGGTCGCCCGCCGGCTGCGGGCGGCCGGCCATACCGCCTACCTGGTGGGCGGCGCAGTCCGCGACCTCGTGCTGGGCTGCCGGCCGGGAGACTTCGACGTGGCCACCAGCGCCCCGCCCGAAGCGATCGAGGCACTCTTTCCCCGGACCGAGGCGGTGGGGCGCGCCTTCGGCGTGGTGCTCGTGCTCCAGGACGGCGTCCCCGTCGAGACGGCCACGTTCCGCAGCGAGTCCGGCTACAGCGACGGCCGCCGGCCCAACGCCGTGGACTTCGCGGCCGGCCTGCTCGAGGATGCCCGCCGGCGCGACTTCACCGTCGACGCCCTCTACCTGGATCCCGAGGCCGGCACCATCCTGGATCCCTGCGGCGGCCTGCAGGACTGCGCGGCGCGGCTGCTGCGGGCCGTGGGCGATCCGGCCTCCCGCTTCGGCGAGGACGGCCTGCGGTTGCTGCGCGCACCGCGCCTGGCGGCCCAGTGCGGCCTGCGGATCGATCCCGACACCCTGGCGGCCGCGGCGGCCCAGCGGTGGATGCTCGAGCGGATCTCCGCCGAGCGGGTGGGCCAGGAGATCGCCCGGCTCCTGACCGGTCCCGATCCGGCGACGGGTCTGGAGCTGCTGGCCCAGGCCCGGCTGCTGGAGATCGTCCTGCCCGAGGTGGCCGCGCTGCAGGGTGTCCCCCAGCCGCCCGAGTTCCATCCCGAGGGTGATGTCTGGACCCATACCCTGCTCATGTTCCGCCTCTCCTCGCAGCGCTCGCTCGCGCTCGGCCTGGCCATCCTGCTGCACGACGCCGGCAAGCCGGCCACCCTCACCTTCGCCGAGCGGATCCGCTTCGACGGTCACGCCAAGCTGGGGGCCGAGCTGACGGAGCAGATCGGCCGCCGCCTGCGGCTGCCCGGCGAGGTCGTGGCGCGCGCCAGCGACCTGGTGGCCCAGCACCTGCGCTTCCTGGACGTCCGCCGCATGCGCCGGTCCACCCTGAAGCGCTTCCTGCGCCAGGAGAACTTCGCCGAGCACCTGGAGCTGCACCGCCTCGACTGCCTGGCCAGCCACGGCGACCTCGGGCACTACGAGTTCTGCCGCCAGCAGCTCGCCCAGCTCGGCCGCGAGGAGCTGGCGCCGGCGCCGCTGCTGCAGGGCCGCGATCTGCTCGCGCTCGGCTACCCGGAGGGCCCGCTGCTGGGGGAGATCCTGCGCGCCCTGGAGACCGCCCAGCTGGAGGGGGAGCTGCAGGACCCCGCCCAGGCCGCCGTCTGGGTCCGCGCCCACTGGCCGCCGCCGGACCCGGCTGCTCAGTAGCCGCCGGCCGCCCCCTCGCCCCGGGGATCGCTGGCGCCCGCGCGCCGGCCGGTCGCCGGGTCCACGACGATGAGCTGCGCGTTGCCCAGCGCCTCCCGCGGCTGCAGGACGTGGCCACGGGCGGCCAGCAGCCGCGCGCAGCGGCGGGTCAGACCGAACGGCTCGTAGAAGACCTCCGGCGGGTACCACTGGTGATGGATCCGCGGCGCCGACACCGCGGCGCCGGCGTCCAGCCCGAAGTCCACCACGTTCAGCACCGTCTGCAGCACGGTGGTGATGATCCGCGAGCCTCCCGGGCTGCCGCTCACCAGGAAGACCCTTCCGTCCCGCAACAGGATCGTCGGGGTCATGCTGGAGAGCGGGCGCTTACCAGGCGCGATGGCGTTGGCCGCGCCCCCCACCAGGCCGAAGGCGTTGGGCACGCCGGGCGCGGCCACGAAGTCGTCCATCTCGTCGTTGAGGATCACGCCCGTGCCGGCGGCCAGCAGACCGCTGCCGAAGCTCAGGTTTATGGTCAGGGTCATCGCCACGGCATCGCCCGCCCCGTCGACCACGCTCAGGTGCGAGGTCTGGTCGCTCTCGGGCAGGACCACCGGCGCCCCGGCCAGGGCATCCCAGGGCAGGGCGGCGTCCGGATCGATCCGCGCCCGCAGGCTGTCGGCATAGGCCCGCGAGATCAGCCGCCGCACCGGCACGCTCACGAAGTCGGGATCCCCCAAGTAGCGGCTGCGATCCGCATACGCGAACTTCATGGACTCCACGAGCAGGTGGACCACGTCGTCGCGCGCATAGGCCAGGTCGGCCGGTTCGGCCGGGCCTTCATCCTCGCCGCAGGTGGCGAACGGGTTCGGCAGGTGGTACCCCGCCAGGATGTTGAGCATCTGGACCAGGTGGACGCCCCCCGAGCTGGGCGGCGGCATGGACCAGACCTCGAGGCCGCGATAGCTCCCGTGCACGGGCTCCCGCCAGACCGGCCGGACGGCGGACAGGTCCGCCTCGGTCAGCAGCCCGCCTTCCTGCCGGACGGCGCGGGCCAGCGCCGCGGCGAGCGGCCCCGCGTTGAGGGCCTCGCCGCCGTCCCGGGCCAGGGCCGCGAGCGTGCGCGCCAGCTCCGGCTGGCGCAGGGTGTCCCCCACGGCGGGCACGCGGCCGCCGGGCAGGAAGACGGCCCGCGCGGGGGCGTTGAAGATGCTGTCCCCCGCGGCGATGCGCGCCCGCAGCAGCGCGGTGACGGGAAACCCGTCCCGGCCCAGGGCGACGGCCGGCGCCACCAGCCGCGGCCAGGGCAGACGGCCGCCGGCCCGGTGCAGCTCCGCCAGGCCGCGGGCCAGGGCCGGCGCGGCCACCGCCAGGGCCCCGTAGCGGCTGAAAGCGCCCGAGGCCTCTCCGTCCACCAGGAACATGTCCCGCCGGGCCGCGGCGGGGGCGGTCTCGCGGAAGTCCAGGGCGCGCACGCTGCCGTCCCGGGCCGTGAAGCTCAGGGCGAAGCCGCCGCCGCCCAGCCCCGAGCTGTAGGGCTCGACCACCGCCAGGGCCAGGGCGACGGCCACCGCGGCGTCCACGGCGTTGCCCCCGGCCCGCAGGATCTGCAGCCCGGCCGCGGTGGCCAGCGGCTGGGCCGCGACGACCATGACGGAGTCGGCCCGCGCCACGCGGCCGGCCGTGGCGAGCGGCGAGGCCGGAGCGCCGGTCGCGCGCAAGCCGGCGAGGCAGCCGAGGCAGATCGCGAGCCCGGCGAGAGCGGGCAACCCGGGCCGCAGCGGGAATCGCCGGGCAGCCATCAGGCCACCTCCGCCGGCAGGAGGCCGCGCAGCACGATCCGCGCGGCACAATGGCGGACGAACAGGTCCCCCAGCAGCTCCAGGTTCGCCAGCATGGTCGCGGGCGGGCAGCCGCCGGTCGCCATCACCACGGCCAGCAGGCGGTGGGTGGTCTCGTCCACGCAGGTGCGGGCCGAGTCCGAGGTGGGCGAGCCGAAGGGGCCCAGGGCATCGAACAGCCCCAGCCGCCCCTCCAGGTGGACCGGTCCCTTGCGGATCCCCACGTACTGCTCGCCGGAACGTCCGATCCGCAGGCTCACGTCCCCCTCCAGCCGGTGCAGGTCGTAGAGGCCGATGGGCAGCAGGAAGCTGAGCGAGGCCAGGTTGCAGGCATCCACCGCGCCGTTGATCCGGTAGAGCTCCTGTCCCCGCAGCACGCGCCGCAGCAGGGCCTCCGAGGAGGGCCGCAGCCGCGTGGGGTCCATGCCGCAGGCGCGGTACAGACGCCGGGCCTCCTGCAGACCCGGGATCTCGGAAGGCAGCCGGCCTGCATGCTCGGCGCGCAGCCGCGCGGCGCGGTCGGCGATCTCCGCGGCGAGGGCGGGAGCCGGACCGACCGTCACCCGGTCCGCCACCAGCAGGCCGCAGCGCAGCCGCGCGGCCAGGTCGGGAGCGAGGGCGACCGTGCGGCCGTCGGGCAGCCGGACCGCCGTGCTCATGCCGGAGGTTCCGGGTCCCGGGCCCCATAGCGACCGCCGGGCCCGTAGTGCTGCGCGTAGTAGTCCCGATAGGATCCGCTGCGGATCTTCTCCCACCAGCTCCGGTTCTCCAGGTACCAGCGCACCGTTTCCCGCAGACCGTCCGCGAAGCGGTGGGCCGGCCGCCAGCCCAGCTCGCGCCGGATCTTGCCGGCGTCGATGGCGTAGCGCCGGTCGTGTCCGGGTCGATCGGGCACGAAGGTGATCAGATCCTCGCTCCGGCCCAGCTCCAGCAGCAGCAGGCGGACCAGGTCGAGGTTCATCAGCTCGTTGTTGCCCCCGATGTTGTAGATCTCGCCGGGCTGCCCCTGCCGCAGCACCAGCTCCAAGGCGGCGCAGTGATCGGTCACGAAGAGCCAGTCCCGCACGTTCTGGCCGTCGCCGTAGATCGGCAGCGGCTTCTCCTCGAGCGCGTTGGTGATCATCAGCGGTATGAGCTTCTCGGGAAACTGGTAGGGGCCGTAGTTGTTGCTGCAGCGGGTGATGATCACCGGGAAGCCGTAGGTCCGGTGGTAGGCACGGCAGATGAGATCGGCCGCGGCCTTGGAGGCAGCGTAGGGTGAGTTGGGGGCCACGGGCGAGGACTCGTCGAACTTGCCCCGGGAGCCCAGCGAGCCGTAGACCTCGTCCGTGCTCACCTGCACGAAGCGCGCGACGTCCGCCTCGCGCGCCGCTCCCAGCAGGGCTTCGGTACCCAGCACGTTGGTCTCGAGGAAGGTCCGGGGCGCATCCAGCGACCGGTCCACGTGGCTCTCGGCCGCGAGATGGATCACGGCGTCGATGGCGTGCGTGCGGAACAGATCGCGCAGCAGCTGGCGGTCGCCAACATCCCCGCGCACGAAGCGATAGCGCGGGTGCTCCTCCAGGCCCGCCAGGTTTTCCAGGTTGCCGGCATAGGTCAGCAGGTCGAGGTTGACGATCCGGTCCTCGCCCCGTTCCAGCAGGTAGCGGACCAGATTGGCGCCGATGAAGCCGGCGCCGCCGGTGATCAGGACGTTCATCTCGCCACCCCCTCCTACTCGCGCCCGCGGTCCCTGGCCAGCAGCGTCGAGGCCCGCAGCAGGCTCTCGAAGGTGCCCGCGTCCGTCCACCAGCCGTCCAGGCGGCTCCACTCCAGCTCGCCCCGTTCCAGGTACATGTTGTTGACGTCGGAGATCTCCAGCTCGCCGCGGTCGGACGGCTCGAGCCGCGAGATCATCTCGAAGACCTGGTGGTCGTAGAAGTAGACCCCGGTGACGGCGTAGCGGGAGCGGGGCCGGCGCGGCTTCTCCTCGATACGCACGATCCGCTCGCCGTCCATAACCGGCACGCCGAAGCGCTCCGGATCGGGAACCTCCTTGAGCAGGATGCGGGCTCCGCTCGGCTGGGCGCGGTAGGCCTCGACGGCGCCGCGGATCGACTTCTCGAGGATGTTGTCGCCCAGGACGACGCAGAGCCTGCCGCCGTCGGCGAAGTCCTCGGCCAGGCGCAGGGCGTCGGCGATGCCCCCCTCCCCCTCCTGGTAGGTGTAGTGGAGCTCCTTGAGTCCGAACTCCTTCCCGTTGCCCAGCAGCTGCAGGAAGTGACCAGCGTAGTTGCCGCCGGTGACCAGCAGGATGTCCAGGATGCCCGCCTCGACCAGCGTCTGGATCGGATAGTAGATCATGGGCCGATCGTAGACCGGCAGCAGGTGCTTGTTGGTGATGCGCGTGCACGGCAGCATGCGCGTGCCGAGCCCGCCCGCCAGGACGACGCCTTTCATGCCCGTTCCTTCCCCCGGTCGGCGCGCGCCGCCTGGAAGGCGGCCACGAAGGCGGCGACCCGCGCCGGATCGATGGCCGGCGGCGCTGCCCCCGGCTCGCGTTTGAGTGACGTGCCGACGATGAAGCCGTCCGCCACGCCGGCGAAGGCCGCCACGTTGCCCGCCGTCAGGCCGCTCCCCGCCAGCAGCGGGCAATCGGGCAGCGCGCTCCGCACGGCGACCAGGTCCGCCGGCGAGGCAGGCGCCCCGGTGGCCGGACCGGTGAGGATCAGGCCGTCGGCCAGGCCACGCCGGCGCAGATCGCCGGCCTCCTCGGCCAGGGGCCGCTCGGCCAGCGGGCGGGCGTGCTTGACCCGCACGTCGGCCAGCAGGCCGACCGCGACCCCCAGGGCCCGCCGCAGCCGCAGCGTCTCGTGGGCCAGCCCGTGCACAAGCCCCTGATCGGTCACCGCGCTGCCGGCGTGGACGTTGATCCGCACGAAGGCGGCGCCCGTCACCGCCGCGATGGACAGCGCCGCCCGCGCATCGTTGCGCAGGACGTTGACCCCCGCGGGCAAGCGCGGGTGGCGGCGCCGCAGCGCCGCGAGCACCGCGGTGAGCGCGGCCACCGTGACGGGCGGGACCTCGTCCGGATGAAAGGGAACATCGTGGAAGTTCTCCACCATGATCCCGCCCGCTCCCCCCTCGGCGAGAGCGTCGGCTTCGGCCAGCGCAGCCGCCTCGACCGCGGACCAGACCCCGTTCCAGCCGGGCGAACCGGGCAGGGGAGGCAGGTGGATCATGCCCACCACCGGAGGCGAGACCAGGTCGGCGAAGATCTCTCGGTTCCACATGGCCGGCTATTATAGTCCCCGGGCCGCGGAGCGGAAACCCCGCATTCTCCGCGCGTCACCGTGCCGGCGGCGCGGCTTGCGGTTGGCGCACCCCGCCGCGTGCGCTACATTCTTTTCCGTACGGTACAGTCCCGCGGGGCCGCTTGCAGGGCGCCGGCGACAGCGGATCCGGAGGTCACCATGCAGATCATGCCGGTCAGGACGGGTTGGATCGAGGTCATCTGCGGGCCGATGTTCAGCGGCAAGAGCGAGGAGCTGATCCGACGCATCCGCCGCGCCGAGATCGCGCGCCAGCGGGTGCAGATCTTCAAGCACGCCATCGACGCTCGCTACGACGCCCACTCGATCGTCTCCCACAGCCAGCAGAGCCTGCCCAGCGTGGCCGTCGCCGGCAGCTCCGACATCCTGGCCCAGGTCGAGGATCGCACGGAGCTGGTGGCCATCGACGAGGGCCAGTTCTTCGATGCCGGGCTGGTGGAGGCCTGCAGCCGGCTGGCCAACCTGGGCAAGCGCGTCCTGGTGGCGGGACTGGACCTGGATTACCGGGCGCTCCCTTTCGGTCCCATGCCCGAGCTGATGGCCCAGGCCGAGTACGTGACGAAGCAGCTGGCCATCTGCATGGTCTGCGGCGGACCCGCCAACTTCACCCAGCGGCTGACCGCCAGCCGGGATCAGATCGTCGTCGGCGCCACCGGCACCTACGAGGCCCGCTGCCGTCACCACTTCGAGGCGCCGGATCCCGCACAGTCCGCCGACGCAGCGCCGGCGGACGCCGTGCAGGCGGATACGCCGCCCCGTTCCTGATCGCGGCGCCCGGGGCGGATCTCCGGCGCGCCGGCCGGCGGCCCCCCTACTCCGCCGCCAGCGCCCGCACGGGATCGAGGCCCGCGGCCCGGCGCGCCGGGAGGATCCCGCTCACCAGCCCCACGACGAGGCTCACCAGCAGGGCCAGCAGGGCGTAGAGCAGGGGCGTATGCACCGGCAGGGCCGGAATGACGGCGTGCAGGAGCTGCGCGAGCCCGAAGCCCACGGCCAGCCCCAGACCACCGCCCACGCACGAGATGGCGGCAGCCTCGCTCAGGTAGAGCCACAGGATCTGCCGCGGCATGGCCCCGAGGGCCTTGGCCAGACCGATCTCCGCCGTGCGCTCGTTCACGGAGATCCACATCATGGTGAGGATGCCGATCGCGCCCACCAGCAGCGAGATGGCGGCGATCCCCCCCACGGCGAGGCTCACGATGCGCAGCACGCGGTCGAAGGTCTCGAGCATGCTGGTCTGCGTGGTGATGGTGAAATCCTCCTCGCCGTGACGCGCGATCAGCAGCCTCTTCATCCGCGTCACGACCGAGTCGACCAGCGAGGCATTGCCCACCAGGACGTCGATCTCCTGCAACTCGTCGCGATTGAACAGGCGCTCAGCCAGGGCCACCGGAATGTAGGCGGAATCGTCGATGTCGAAGCCCAGGAACTGCCCCTTCGATTGCATGACCCCGATCACCAGGAAACGCTGGCCGCCGACGCGGGCGTACTCCCCGAGGGCGTTCTCGCTGCCGAACAGCTCGCGCTTGAGCTTGGGCCCGAGCACCGCCAGCGGCGAGCCGTAGTGGGGATCGCCCGCCGGCAGGAAGCGTCCCACACGCACGCCCATCCGCCAGACCTCGGGCACGTCGGAGGTCACCCCGTACACGAAGACGTCGCGCTCCTTCTGCCCGTACTTCACCGGCGCCGTGCCCATGGCGACCGGCACGGTCTTCTCGACCCCGCGCAGGCGCTGCAGGGCCTGGGCGTCGCCGAGCGTCAGCCGGTGCACGGTGCCGCCCATGGCCCCCGGAAAGCCCGCGGTCTCCGTCTTGCCGGGATTGACCGCGACCAGGTTCGTTCCGAACTGGGTGAACTCGGCGGCGATGTAGACGCGCGCTCCCTCGCCGATGGACGTGAGCAGGATGACCGAGGTGATGCCGATGGCGATCCCGAGCATGGTGAGCGCTGAGCGCAGGCGGTGCCCCCGTATGGCGAGCAGGGACTGCCGGATGACATCCTCGAGGATCACCCCGGGCACCTCGCTGGGCGCGGCCGCCGTACACTCAGGCGCGGCTGCGCATCAGAGCCTCCACCGGATCCAGGTTGGCGGCCTTCCGGGCTGGCAGGCTGCCGAAGAGCACCCCGACGGAGACGGAGACGAGCACGGCGCTGACGACCGCCCAGCCGGGCGGCGCCGCCGGCAGCTCGGGTACGATGTGCTGGAGCAGGCGGCCCGCGCCGAAGCCGCCGGCGAGACCGGCCAGGCCGCCGGCCGTCGAGATGAACGCCGCCTCCACGAGGAACACGGCGATGATCTGGCCGCGCGTGACGCCGACGGCCTTCAGGAGGCCGATCTCGGGCCTGCGCTCGCTGACCGAGACCAGCATCACGTTCATGATCCCGATGCCCGCGACGGCCAGCGAGATCGCGGCGATGCCGGCCAGGGCCAGCGTGAGCGCGTTGAAGATGCGATCGAAGGTCGCCATGACGGCGTCCTGGGTGACGGCGGTGACGTCCTCGACGCCGCCGTGGCGCTCCTGCAGGACCGCGAGCGCCTCCTTCTCCGCGGCCGGCACGGCCTGGCTCGAGCTCACCTCGGCGACGATGCGGAACAGACCCGTGCGGTTGAACAGCCGCAGCCCGCTGCGCACCGGGATGTGCACGACGTCGTCCATGTTCATGCCGACGGACTGGCCGCGCGGCGCGAGAACGCCGAGCACCCGGAAGCGCATCTGCCCCAGGCGGATCATCTGACCCAGCGGATTGCTGCTGCCGAACAGCTCGCTGGCCACCTTGGAGCCCAGGACGCAGACCGGCGCGTTGGGCTCGTCCGGCGGGAGGTAGCGCCCGCTGGCCATCCGCAGGTGGCGGATCGCCAGGTAAGCGGGGGTGGTCCCCAGCACCACGATGTTGCGGCTGCGGTCGCCGTGGCCGGCCGGCGCCGTGCCCATGGAGATCGGCGCCACCCGGCGTAGCTGCGGCACCCGTCTGGCCAGGGCCTCGGCGTCCGCCACGGTCAGGTCGTTGGTGGTCGCGCTCACCAGCGGGGCCCCGCCGCGGGTCTCGGTCTTGCCGGGCACAAAGGTCAGCAGGTTGGTGCCCAGGGAAGTGAACTCGCCGGTGATGTAGCTCCGCGCCCCCTCGCCCAGCCCGGTCAGGGTGATGACCGAGGCGACGCCGATGGCGACGCCCAGCAGGGAGAAGCCGGTCCGCAGGCCGTGCCCTCCCAGGGCCCTGCCGGCGAAGCGCACCAGGTCGGCCAGCCTCATGGTCGTCCCCCGGGATCCGCCGCCGTGGCGGGATCGCGGCCGGTCGTCACGGGGCGAGCAGCGCCGGCGCCGTCGGAGATGACGCGGCCGTCGGCCAGCCGCACCTGCCGGTGCGAGCGTCCGCCCACCTCCGGGTCGTGGGTCACGATGAGCAGCGTGAGCCCGCCGGCATTCATGCGCTCGAGCAGCTCGATGATCTCGCGGCCGACGGAGCTGTCGAGGTTGCCGGTGGGCTCGTCGGCCAGGACGACGGCGGGCTCCATGACGATGGCGCGGGCGATGGCGACGCGCTGCCTCTCGCCGCCGGAGAGCTGGTCGGGACGATGGTCGCGCCGCTCGCTCAGACCCACCGAGTCCAGCGCCGCGTCGATCCGGCGCTGGCGGTCGCGCGGCTCGATGCCGGCGAAGATCATGGGCAGCTCGACGTTCTGCACGGCCGTCAACCGCGGCACGAGGTGAAAGAACTGGAAGACGAACCCGATCTTGTGGCGCCGCACGCGCGAGAGCTCGATCTCGGAGAGGTCGGCGGTCTCACGGCCGTCGAGGCGGTACGATCCCGCGCTGGGCCGGTCCAGGCAGCCGATGATGTTCAGGAGGGTGGACTTGCCGGACCCCGAGGGTCCCATGATCGACACGTACTCGCCCGCCGCGACCGCGAGGTCGATCCCCCGCAGGGCGTGCACGGGACGTCCCCCCACCAGGAAGGAGCGGGTGATGCCGCGCAGCTCGATCATTTCGTCTGCACTTTGATCACCTCGACGCGGGCCCCGGCCACGACATCCTGCCGGTCGAGGGAAACCACGACCTGATCGCCCACCGCCAGGCCGGAACGGATCTCCGTGTACTCCCAGTTGTGCAGACCGGGCGTGACGGGGACGCTCCTGAGCCGGCCGTCGCGCACCAGCAGGACGCGATCGCCCTCCATCAGGGCGTAGCTGGGGATGCGGATCACGTCGTCGCGCGCGTCGAGGATGACCTCGATGTCGGCCGACAGTCCCGGCAGCACGTTGGCCGGCAGATCGCCCGGCGCGAACTCGGCCTCGACGGTCAGGGTGCGGTTCTCCTCCTGGGTGGTCTCCACGAAGGAGGAGATATAGGTCAGCGTTCCCGGAAAGGACCGCCCGCGGAAGGCATCCATGGTGATGCGGACCGGCAGGTCCAGGGTGACCTTCGCCACGTCGGCCTCGTCCAGGGGGGCCTCGACGTAGAGGGTGGTGGGATCGATCAGGTCGACCACGGGCGGGATGAAGACCCCCGGCGGCGAGGGGCTGATCCACTCGCCCACCTCGGTGGTCACGTCGAGCACGACGCCGTCGAAGGGCGCGGTGATGACGGTCTGCGCCAGGGTGGCGCGGGCCTCGTCGAGCGAGGCCGCGGACTGCCGGATCTGCGCCTGCGCGGCGACGCACCCGGCCCGGGTCACCTCGGCCCGGGTCCGGGCGGTGTCGAGATCCTGGTCGGAGATCAGGTTCTGCGCGAAGAGATCCTCGCTGCGCAGGCGATCGCGCTCGGCCTGATCGGCGTTCAGGCACGCCTCGTCCGCCGACGCCCGGGCTGCGTCCAGAGAGCGCTCGGCGAGCGTGACCTGGGCCTGGTACTGGCGGTCGTCGAGCTGCAGCAGGACCTGCCCGTGCCGGGCGGGCTGTCCCTTGCGGACGGGGATTCTGGCCACCAGGCCCGAGACGCCCGGGCTCATCTGCGAGCGGTGGCGGGACTTGATGGTGCCGGCCCTGGAGTTGACGACGGTCGCCTCGACCCGCCCCCGTGCGACGTCGAAGACCGTCACGGGCACCGGCTTGGGCCTGAACACCGTCAACCGCAGCACGACGATCACCAGCACCACGGCGGCCAGGACGACCGCCCTTTTCAGCCAGCGGTTCACGATGTGGACCTCCATCCCCTTGGCGGAATTCTCTTCATCCTAGCCAGGATGGGGGGCCGAGGCAAGCAAAGCCGGAACGGGGCCGGCGCGGCGCCGCCGCGAACCCGCCGGACGGTCGCTGCCGGATCAGCTGAAGAACTGGGGATCGATGCTGATCTGCTGGGCCTGGGACTTCAGCTCGGCGTAGAGCTCAGAGCTGATGCCGAGGATCCGCGCGGCCTCGCTGTCCTCCCAGAGAGTCTCGCTGGGCTCCTGGCTGCTGCTGCAGGCGGCCAGCTCCTCGCCCAGGGCGATCATGGCCGCCACGCGGCGCTCCGCGCTCTCCTCCTCCAGCCGGTGGTGGACCCGCACGGCTTCCTCCAGCTGGCGGCTCAGGTTCCACTCGCGGATCAGGTGGGCGCCCAGCTCGCCGTGGTCGAAGCCCAGCAGCTCCCGCTCCACGAGGTGATAGGCGCAGCCGCGGTCGACCGAGAGCTCGATCACCTCCTGGAACAGCTCGGGTTCCGCCCGGGCCAGCACGAGCTGTCCGATGTTCTGCATCAGCCCGCCCAGGAAGACCGCCTCCGGTTCCAGGTGCTGGACCGCCTGGGCGACGAGCTGGCTGGAGAGGGCCGAGAGCAGGGACTGGCGCCAGATCCTCTGGTAGAGAGGAGCGCTGCCGGGGGTCAAGAAAACCGACTTGGTGGCCGTCACCAGGGTCCAGTTGCGGATGGTCACGAAGCCGAGGCGGACGATGGCCTCGCTCACGGTCTTGATGTCGCGAACGGCCCCGTAGAAGGGGGAGTTGGCGATCCGCAAGACCTTGGCGGTGAGGGCCTGGTCCATGGCGATGGCCTTTTCCAGGCGCGTGGCCGTGGTCTTGGGATCCTCGATGACCGCCAGGATGTGGCAGGCCACCCGCGGGAGGGCCGGTAGCTCGCCGGTGTGTTCCAGGAGGCTCTGCGGCGTGCGCTGCGCCGGCGCACCGGCCGGCGGGTCGAGCGGCTCTTCCAGCTGCGCCTCCCGCGCCGCATCCGCTCTCTCCGCGGCCGCGGGGGCCGGCTGCGGCTTCCGGGCCGGGGTCGGCTCGTCGAGCTCGGAACCCGCGAGACCGGCGCCGCGGAGGCGCTGGGCCTGCCGCTCCCGGCGCCGGGCCAGCTCCTCCTTGAGGATGGCCGTCACGCGGCGACCGTTGCCGCCCGCATTGTGCGCGAGCAGGAGCACGCGCGCCAGCGCGTAGCGGGCGAGCATCTCGGCGAGGGTCAGGCCGCGCTCGTTGCCACGATCGGCATCGAGGTAGATGTAGGTGTTCCAGTGGTCGCGGATGGGGACCGGCACGACCACGATCTGGCGGTCCCGGCTGCCGCGGCCGAGGATGAGGGTCAGGTCGATGGGGAAGTGCTTGGCCGGCACGGGACCGGCGTAGATGCATCCGTCGTCGTTCATCGCCTGGAAGAAGGTGTCCTCTTCCAGGGGGATGGGGGCGCGCCCGTCGCGCCGCTTGCGGCAGGCTTCCTCGGGCGGCGAGATGTTCACGGCCTTGAGCACCTGCAGGCCGGTGCGCCAGCGCTTGAGCAGGAGGTAGCGCAGCCCCAGGCGCTGGGCCAGGCGCGCGAAGTAGGCCGGGACCTGCTTCGCCTCGCCGAGGTCGGCCAGCTCGGCCATGCCGACGCGCAGCAGCGGCAGGGGATCGCGCTCGACCGCATCGCTGCGGGACCCCTCGGGCGGCCAGACGGGCCCCGGGATCCGGGCGTCGACCGCGTCCTCCGGCGGGGGCGCAGGGGCCGGCGCCGGCGGTGCGGGCTCGGCGGCGGGCTCGGCGACCGGCTCCACGGCGGACGGGCGATCCTGATCCGCCAGGTTCTCCACCTGCTTCTGCAGGCTGGCCAGGGCTTCCCTGATCTGCTGCAATTCGTCCACGGTGCTGGCCAAGGAACCACCTCTTTCTGGCTCCGGGCATTCCAGATCCACGTCCCTAGAGGTTTCGGCCGTCCGGGGAGGGATTTAAGCTCTATTCCCGCCGCCGCGGAGGGCCGCGGACGACCGCCCCGAAGGTTGGCCTGGCGTCACCGACGAAAAGGGGTTTCTTTGGCCGGGCCGCGATCATCAGCTCGAGGAGATTCCATGCGCGCCAGATTGACCAAGTCCTTTCACTTCGAGGCCGCGCACTGGCTGCCGCGCGTTTCCGCCGGCCACAAGTGCGGCCGCCTGCACGGGCACAGCTACGAGGTCGTTCTGGGAGTGGAGGGAGAGGTGGACCCGGACCTGGGCTGGGTCGTCGACTTCGCCGCGATCAAGCAGGCCTTCCGGCCGCTGCTGGAGCGGCTGGACCACGCCTGCCTGAACGAGATCGAGGGTCTCGAGAACTCCACGGCCGAGATCCTGGCCGCCTGGATCTACACGCGCCTGAAACCCGCCCTGCCCCAGCTGACGGACGTGACCATCCAGGAGACGCCCAGCTCCGCCGCCACCTACCGTCCCTGAACCGCCACGAACCGCGGGAGGCAGCCCGCCCGCGGCCCGCCGTCTTCTCAGCCGCCGTGCTCGGCGAGCCAGCGCCGGGCCGTATCGTCCTGGGGCCGCAGCAGGAGCAGCCGCCGGTAGGCCTCGTAGGCCTTCTGCAGCTGGCCGGTTCGCTCGTAGATGCCGGCGAGGTTGCCGAGCGCCTGCCAGTAGTCGGGCTGCCGCTGCATGATCTGCTCGAAGATCCGCTGCGCCTCGGTCAGCCGCTCCAGATGAATGAGACACAGACCGCTGCCGAAGAGCACCCGCATGTTGTCGGGCTGCTGGCGCAGCAGCGACTCGAAGCGCCGCAGGGCCGCGCCGGCATCGCCGTTGTTGAGCAGGATCCAGGCATGGCCCAGCTGCGCGCCGAAGTTCGCAGGATCGTTGCGCAGGGCGACCTCGAACTGGGCGGCGGCCTCGTCCGTGTGACCGGTCTGCAGCAGCAGGTCGCCCAGCCGCACGCGGGCTTCCACGTTGTCGGGGCGCTCCCGCGTCCACTCCCCGTAGAGCTTCAGGGCGTCGCCCAAGCGCCCCTGGCGCAGCAGGACGTCGCCGAGCCCGGTGTAGAGGCTCTCCTCGATCCAGACGAAGTAGGGCTGCTGGTAGCGCCGGTTGATGGCGAGCGCCCGCTCGTACGCCTCCCGCGCCTCGTCCAGCTTGCCCGCCGCCGCATAGGTGTTGCCCAGGGTATGCCAGCTGAACGGGTCGGCCTGGATCTTGTTCTCGGCGAAATGCAACCCGTCCGGCACGACCGAGAACAGCAGCAGGCCGGCGGCGACGACCAGGCCGCCCCGGGCATCCGGCCAGCGCCGCGCGCGCACGGCGGCGAGGATCCTCTCCAGACCGCCCCCCGCCGGGATGGTGAGCATGGCCAGCAAGGGCAGCCGGTACCTGGCGTTCACGAAGAACAGGAAGATGGAGAAGGCGTAGAGGGCCGCCGTTCCCAGCAGGAGGAAGCGCCGGCCGGCCGTCAGGTCGCGCCGGTAGAATCCCAGCACCGCCAGCAGCAGCACGGGAGCCCAGCCGAGCCAGATCGGCCAGCGCAGGACGCGCGAACGCTCGCGCCAGAAGTAGATGTTCTTGTTGTTGGAGCGCTCCCCCGCCGCCAGCAGCAGCCGCAGCTTGTGGGCGTACAGCTTCAGGGCCGCGCCGGGCTCGTCGAACCAGAACTGCAGGCCCTTCTTCACGTAGTGGCGATCCACCCCCGAGGGCTTGAGCGCATGCCCCTCCTCGCGGACCGCCTGGGCGTTGACGTCGTCGAAGCCGCCCTGCCAGGTCGGGCGCGTGCCGGGCACGTAGGCCGTGCGGCCGTCGGAGTAGTGGTTGTTGCCGATGTAGAAGTTCACGCCCCCCTGGCTCGAGATGAGCACGGCGTCGTGCCCCTGCAGCACGTTGTGGGCGGTCACGGGCAGGATCGGCAGCACCAGCCCGGCCGCCAGCAGCAGCCAGCCGCGGGACCGCCGGGCCAGTCCGCGCTGACGGAGCAGGTACCAGAAGATCACCGGCGCGAAGATCAGGACGTTGGGCCGCGCGATGGCGGACAGCCCCCAGACCAGGCCGGCCAGGAACAGGCGGCGGGGCGGGGGCGGTTCCTCGCGCTTCTCCTGCTCGCCCCCCAGCAGCAGCCAGATCAGCAGCAGGTCGAGGGTGGTGGCCAGGGTGACGATGAGCAGCTCGCCGGAGAAATAGATGCTGGTCCAGAGACCCGCGAAGAGGAAGCCGGCCAGCCAGCCGGCCCGGCGGCCCCACACCCGGTCGGCACAGAGGGCCGCCAGACCCGCCCCGGCGGCGGAGATCAGGCCGTGCAGGAGCTGGATCGGGAGCCGCTGGGCCGTACCGAACAGCGCGTAGAGGCCCGCCAGGAGATAGACGTAGAGGGGGGCGCGGAAGAAGGGCTCGGCACCGGGCCAGGTGCCGGCGAGCACGCCCTTGGCCCACAGGTCGTGCATGGCCTCGTCCATGATCGGCCGCGCGAAGAGGGGGTTGATCTGCGGGTCGGTCATGACGAGGATGTGCGCCGCCCTCACCACGAAGGCTGCACCCACGACCACCCAGAAGAGCCGGGCCCGCTCGCGATCCATCAGGCTTCTCCGCTCTCGCGCCCCGGGCCTTCCGGAGCCGGTGCCAGCGCGGGGGTTCGCGAAGGCCGCACGTTCTCGACGCTGCCGGCCGGCACCCAGCCGACCCACTCGCCGCCCAGGCCGATCCGCAGCCAGTCCTCGCGCTGCCCGCGCACGGTCAGCGTCAGGCCGTCATGAATGCGGAAGACCACGGGGAAGGTCGTGGCCGGACCGCTGCGCACCTCGACCTCGGACGCCACGACCACCGCCTGCTCCCGGACCTCCTGCTCGTACCAGAACAGGGCGACCGTGGCCAGCAGCAGCACCAGCAGGCCGCCGCCGCCCAGCAGCAGCCGGCGCAGGCTATCAGAGACACCCCCGCGGTACCAGCTCCAGCCCAGCAGCAGGCAGAGCAGCCAGATCACCGCCACCAGCGCGAGGCTCCACTCGTCCAGCGAGAAGTGGCGCACCACGCCGAACAGCGGGGCCAGCAGGCGCGGCATGCGCCCCGGCGCCAGCTCCTGATCGTGGATGAGGGTGCGCAGCCAGCTCAGATTCGCCCGCACGTCCGGATCGCGCGGCGCGAGCCGCTGGGCCCGCAGGTAGCAGAGAATGGCCCGCCCCAGCTCCCCCTGGCGCGCATAGGCGTTGCCCAGGTTGTAGAAAAGCACCGGGTCGTGGACACCGGCGGCCAGCGCCTCGCGATAGCGGCTCAGGGCGGTGACGTTGTCGCCGGCGGTGTAGGCCTGGTTGCCCTCGGCCAGCAGCCGCAGCGGATCCGGCCCACGGCCGCCGGGGGTCGCTTCCGGCTGAGCGGCGACCAGGCCCGCGGCGCCCGCCACGAGGCACAGCGCCAGCAGCGCCGAGGTGACCGTTCCGGCCGTCGCCTGCACTCCCCGGGCGGCCCGCCGCTCCAGGGCGGCCAGCAGGCTGCCCGCCTCCGCCAGCAGCGCGGGCGCCGCCACCGGCTGCGGATCCTCGCGGCCGCCGGGCGGGGCGTAGGGATCGAATCGCTCGGCGTCGCAGAGATCCAGCAACGCGGCCAGCCGGCGTCCCTTCTCCGGCTCGCCCAGATCCGCCGCGAAGGCCCGGACCTCGTCGGCTCCGACGGCCGCCGGCGGCCGGCCGGTGCGGTCGGCCACGTAGCTCGTGATCGCGCGCGCCAGGCCGGAGAGCACCACGGCACGCTCCTGCCGGCGCGAGGCGGCTTGCAGGGTGCGCCGGGCCCGGGGCAGCGCGCGGCGGCGACGCACCCCCAGGGGATCCCGCCTCTCCCGTTCCAGGCGCCCCAGCACCGCGCGCAGCACCAGCAGTCCCAACAAGGGGAGCAGGGCCGCCAGCCACCACAGGGGAGTGGCCAGCAACGGCCGCACGCGCGTGCTCAGACGCCCGCTGGCGCTGTGGATGAACGCCAGATCCTGTCCCAGGCGCTCGATGGCCCCCCGCACCAGCGTCTCCGGAGCGTCCCCGGCCACCGGCAGATCGCTGGCCGTGACCTGCAGGTGCGGGCCAGCCCGCCGCGCGGTGCGGTACCGCTTGGCGGCCGGATCGAAGTACGTCACCGTCACGGGATCCAGCTGCAGCGATCCCTCCTCGCCGGGTACCAGCACCTTCTCCACCCGGTAGCGGCTCAGCAGCTTCTCGCCGCTCTTGTCCGTGGTCAGGTTCTCCCCCGCGTCGTGCATGCGCACCGAGGGAGGCATGCTGACGGGAAGCTCCTGCAGGCTCTGCAGGAAGCCGTCGGCGGTCAGCTCCACCTTCAGGCTGACGGGCTCGCCCCGGGGCACGGTCTCGCGATCCAGCGAGACGGACAGCGACAGCTGCCCGGCCACGATGCCGCTGAAATCGTCCGGCTGCGGCACCGGCAGGGGCCGGACCTCCACGCGGATGCTCTGGGTGCGCAACCGCTGGGGGCCCGAGGTGCGACGGTTGCGGAAGCTGAAGAAGCGATCGAAGAGGTCGGCGGAGAAGGCCACCTCGGCCGGCTCGATGACCAGGGTTCCCGGCCGGGTGGGGAACAGGGCGTAGCGGATCTCCGTGACCTGGTAGCTGTACCCGCCGATGGTCTGCACGTAGCTGCGCTCCGGGCCCAGATCCTCCCGCCAGAATCCCTCGCTGCGGGGAGCCGTGTACTGCGGATTGTCCCAGAGCTGGACGCGCCGGTGGAAGCGGAACGTGAGGACCATCTGCTCGCCGACGTAGACCCCGGTCTTGTCGGTGGTCAGGGTGATGAAGACCTCGTCGCCGGGCCGGCCGCCGCTGTAGGTGCTCCCCGTGGCCGAGGACGGAGGGGAGACCGGGGCGTTGCTCGATCCGGCGTTGCCGGGGACGGAGCCCCCGCCGGCGGCCCCGCTGCCACCGCCGGGAGCGGGCGGGGCGGGACCGGCCTGACCCCGCTTCACGGTGATGGGGATGGGCTGGGTCCGGTAGGTGCGGCCGTCGATGTCCACGGTGAGCGACGGAATGGTGAAGGAGCTGTCGCGCCGCACCTCGAGGTAGTAGGTGGTCGTGACGCTGGCGCTGACCCGGCCGTTGACGAAGCTGTAGCTCTGGCTCGTGCCGCCGGTGTAGACATCCACCCCGTCGAGGGGTGGAAGATCGACCGGCGGGGCGTTCTGGAAGGCCCCCTCGAGCGTGACCGTCAAGGTGATGCGGTCGCCGGTGGCGACCTCGTGCCGGTCCACGGCGGCGGTGCAGGTCACGGCGCCCGCGACCCCCGGGAATCCGGCCAAAAGGCCCAGGATCACGAATCCCAGGGCCAGGGTTCTGGTTGCGCCCGCAATCGACTTGCCGGTTCCCCGCTGCATCGCTCCGCCTACCATCGCTTTCCGCTCTTGGCGCCCGAACCGTGCAGCCGCCGCTGCACCGATCGCTTCAGCTGCTCCTCGTCGCGATCCAGGGCCCGCAGCAGGCTGAGAGCACGTTCTTTCGACATCTGGTCCGGCGAGCCCTTCTGCTCCTCGGCCGCCTCGGACGCCGCTTGCTGCTCCTCGCCCTCCTGCTTTTCCTTGTCCGCTTGCGCTTGCTGCTGGTCCTGCTGCTTTTCTTGCTGCTCCTGCTGCTGCCCTTGCTGCGGATCCTGATCTGGCTGCTGGCTCTGTTGCTGCTGGGCCTGTTGCTGCTGTTGTTGATCCTGCTGCTCTTGCTGTTG
>CAZGEC010000013.1:67927-76480 GCA_964524645.1 uncultured Fibrobacteraceae bacterium
TCCTGCTGCTGCTGGTCCTTCTGCTGGTCCTGCCGCTGCTGGTCCCGGGGATTCTGCTGGAGCTGGCGCATGGCCAGCTCCAGGTTGTGCAGAGCATCCTGCTGCGAAGGATCCAGGTCCAGGGCACGGCGCAGCAGCTCGGCGGCCCCGGCCGGATCCCCCTGGGCCAGCTTGCAGGTGCCGGCGTTGTAGAGGCTCTCCGCCTGCAGCTCCGGTGACCGGCCCAGGGCGAGGGCCCGCTGGAACTCGGTCGCCGCCTCGTCGAACCGCTGCAGGCGGTAGAGGGTCTCGCCGAGGGCCAGGCTCAGCCGCGGGTCGTCCGGATTCAGGGCCCGGGCGGTCTCGAAGGCCTGCAGCGCCTCCTCGTAGTGCTGGGCGGCGTACTGCTGGCGGCCCTGCTCCGCGGCGGTCGCGCCCGGCGGCCGGATCTCCACGCCGGCCCGTGCCGCCCCGGCGGGCAGGGCCAGACAGGCCGCCAGGACGAGCGGCGCGATCAGGCCGTGCGGCGCCGCGAGCGGCGAGCCGGTGGCGCTCTCGGCGCGTCGCTGCCGGGGACGCAGCAGCATCTGCACCAGCAGCGCCAGGCAGGCCAGCCCCAGGGGCCAGACGAACCGCTCCTCCAGGGCCGAGATGCGCCGCTCCTCCAGCTCCCGCTCGCCCAGCCGGGCCAGCGCATCCTGCAGGGGCTGCCCGACCAGGCTGGTGGGGCCGAGCCGGAACAGGCTGCCGCCGGTCAGGGCCGCCATGCGCTCCAGGGCGGCCAGGTCCAGCCGCGTCATGACCACGTTGCCCTCGTCGTCCTTCAGGTAGCCGGCGGATCGCCCCTGGTCGTCGGTCACCGGGATCAGACCGCCCGTCTCCTGCCCCACGCCGACGGGCAGCACGACGATCCCCTCGCGCCGACACGTTTCCAGCTCCTGCTCCCAGGATCCCTCCAGGTCTTCGCCGTCGGTGACCAGCACGATGGCGCGGAAGGCATCGCCGCCGCCGCCCCCCCCCTTGAGCAGCTCGCGCGAGGTGGCCAGGGCGGCGCCGATGGCCGTCCCCTGCTCGGAGATCATGTCCGGTGCGGCCATACGCAGGAACAGCTGGGCGGTCCCGTAGTCGAGGGTCAGGGGGCACTGGACGAAGGCCGCACCGGCGAACAGTACGAGGCCCACGCGCCCGCGCGGGAGCTGCTCGAGGAAGGCGCTCAGCTCGGACTCGGCCCGCGCGAGACGGCTGGGAGGCACGTCTTCCGCGAGCATGGAATTCGAGACGTCCAGGGCGATGACGATGTCGGTCCCCTTCTCCTTGACCGTCACGTCGTGCGCTCCCCACTGCGGCCGGGCCAGGGCCACGATCAGCCAGAAGAGGCAGGAAAAGAGGAGGAAGCGCCGCCATTGCCGCAGCCGCGGGTGATCCCTCTCCACATGCTCCTCCGCGCGTGCACCCAGCAGCTCGCGCAGGCGCCGGCGCGCCCTTCCGTCGCTCCAGCGCAGGAGCGCCGCCAGGAAGGGCAAGCCCAGCAGCAGCAGGAGCCAGGTCTGCGCCGCAAAACGCATGGAACCGCTCTCCTCTTCCTTCCCGCGGGCGCTCCGGCGGGGCGGGGCTCAGGGCAGCCGCCGCAGCCAGGTCGCTCGCAGCAAAGTGTCCAGGACCAGCAGCAGGAGCGCCGGACCGGCGAACCAGGCCATCAGCTCCCGGTGGTACGTGCTGACCGTCGTCTGGTAGCGCGTGGTCTCCAGGCGGTCGATGGTGGCGAAGATGTCCTGCAGCGCCGCCGGATCCTCCGCACGGAAGAAGCTGCCGCCGGTCTGGTCGGCCACGCGCCGGAGCAGCTTCTCGTCGATGTGCGTCTCGATCTGCCGGGTACGCTGACCGAAGACCGGATCGTCCACCGGAAACGGCGCGTACCCTTCTTTCCCGACACCCACCGTGTAGACCCGGACGCCCAGGGTCTTGGCCAGCTCGGCCGCCGTCTCGGGCTCCAGGGTGGGCACGTTGTTCAGGCCGTCGGTCAGCAGGATGACGATCTTGCTGGCGGCCTGCGAGCGCTTGAGCCGGTTGACGGCCGTGGCCAGCCCCAGGCCGATGGCCGTACCGTCGTCGATCAACCCCACCTGCACCTCGTCGAGGAAGCCGTCCAGCACCGAGCGATCCAGGGTCAGCGGGCACTGCGTGAAGGACTTGGCGGCGAAGAGCACCAGGCCGATCCGATCGTGCGGCCGCCCGTCGATGAAGTCGCGGATCACCCGCTTGGCCACTTCCAGGCGGTCCTGGGGCTGGAAATCGAGGGCGCGCATGCTGCCGCTGATGTCCAGCGCGACGACGATGTCGATCCCCTCCCCCTGCACCTCCTCACTGAGATGCGGGATGCGCGGGCGGGCCAGCGCCACCACGAGCAGCAGCAAGGCCAGCGACGGCAGCCAGAACAGCAGTCGGCGTAGCCGCACCCGCCCCGAGGGAGCCAGCGGGAAGAGGCGGACCCGCGCGTGACGCAGGGCCGCCGGGTCCTCTTCCCCGCGCCGCCGGCGGATCACGGCCAGGGCCACCGGCACGGCCAGCAGCACGAGCAACCAGGGATGGGCCAGCTCAAGCACCCTCGACCTCCCCCGGTGCAGCGCCGGCGGGCACGGCCTGGCCCTCGGCCAGCCAGCGGCGAAGCCGCGCCCAGCACTTCTCCCCCTCGACGGCCAGTTCGGGAGGAACGGGCGTGAACAGGGCCGGAATGCGCGTCCGCTCGACCAGCTCCAGCGCGCCGGCGAAGCGGGCCTGGCACCAGGCCGCCTCCGGCTCGTCGGGGCGGTAGCGCTCCTCGTCGCAGGTTCGCAGCAGGTCCGCAGCGATCGCCGCGGCAGGCCCGCCGAAGCCACGGGCGCGCAGAGCCGCGGCCACCTCCGCGGAGGTCATCTCCCCGGCCCGCACGCGGTAATGGGCCGCCAGATGGTGCCGCAGGACGACCGCCAGGCCGTCCAGGAAGCGGCGTCCCTCCCCGCGGGCCGGCAGGCCGGCGGCGTGCAGCTCCCACAACTCCTGGGCCGTCCGGAGATACGCCGGCGGCGGGATGGGCCGGTGCCGCGGCCCGGCCGCAGCACGGCCACGGCGGCGCCAGCGCACCACCCCGTAGACCAGGGCCAGCGCCAAGAGGATCAGCACCGCCAGCACGGTCCGGTTCCAGCCCAGGGAGCGCGGGGTGCGCACCGGCAGGGGCTCCGCGCTGGCGCCGAGCCGGCTGGCCAGGGGCACCACGCGCGAGCCGGGACCCGCCTCTGCCCAGCTCACGCGGAAGGGCCCGGGATGGAAGACCCGCGCCAGGCGGGTCACCCGGCGCCCGCTCGCCGGCGGGAGGTCGGCCTCCTCGAGCATCCGGTCGGCGGTCGGGCCGCTCCGCCTGCCCAGCAGCCCCTCCAGCCAGCCGCGCAGTCCGCTCCGCCGCGCGAAGTGTGCATCGGTCCAGGCCAGCCAGGCGGCGGCCGTCGTCAGCGAATCCGCGGCCAGCTCGCCGTCGCCGGCCGGAAAATCGAGGACGAGCAGCACCGGTTCCCCGAAGCGGACGGTATCGGGCCAGACGACCACGGACGAGGGTCGCGGCCAGCCGCCGGGCCCGCGCAGGACCGCCACCGCGGTGTCGGGCGGCGCCGGAGCCGCCACCGCACCGGGCGGCGGCGCTCCTCCGGGACGCAGCAGACCGCCGCCGGCCGGGCCCGGCTGGGCACGGGTCTCCACCGGACCGATCCAGCCCGGGAGGGCCAGAAAGCCCGTGGCGATGGCCGCCGCGACCACACCGATCCCCCAGCCACCGGGGCGCCACCTCATCGCCCGCGCCTCCTTCTGCCCGTGCGCCGGGCGAAGAAGGCCTGCAGCGGCTCCACGTAGGAGCGGGTGGCGTCGATGTCGACCAGATCCACGCTGAGCCTCCGCAGCGTGCGTTCCAGGGCCGTGTCGTGACGGCGCACCCGCGCAGCCAGGGCCTCGCGAACCGCCGGCGAGGAGCTGTCCACCAGCACGGTCCGGCCGCTCTCCGCATCCACCCAGCGCACCAGCCCCACGTCCGGCAGCGTGCGCTCGCGCGGATCGCGGATCCGCACCGCCACGCAATCGTGACGGCGGTTGACCACGCGCAGCGACGTGCTGAAGTCGCCCGCCCAGAAGTCCGACACGAGGAAGACCGTCGCCTTGCGCTTGAGCACCGAGCCGATCAGCTGGAGCGGAGCGTTGAGGTCCGTGCCGCGCCCGGTCGGTTCGAAGGCCAGCAGCTCGCGGATGAGGCGCAGCACGTGGGTCTTGCCCTTGGCCGGCGGGATGTACTTCTCCACCCGGTCCGAGAAGAGCACGAGGCCGACCTTGTCCTTGTTGGCGATGGCCGCGAACGCCAGCACGCCGCACAGCTCCGCGGCGACCTCCATCTTGCTGCGCGGGCCCGAGCCGAAGTGGCCGGAGCGGCTGACGTCCGCCAGCAGCATCACGGTCAGTTCGCGCTCCTCCTCGAAGAGCTTCACGAACGGGCTGCCCGTTCGCGCGGTGACGTTCCAGTCGATGGTGCGCACGTCGTCGCCCGGCACGTACTCGCGGACCTCGCGGAACTCGATGCCGCGCCCCTTGAAGACGGAGTGGTACTCCCCCGAGAACATCTCGTCCACCAGGCGCAGCGTCCGGATCTCGATCCGGCGGACCGCCTCGAGCATCTCGGGCGGCAGGAACGTCGCCCTGGTGGTCTTGTTCTCCAGCGCGCACACGCGGATGGCGCCTCCCCCGGCCGCTCGCCGGGCGGCCGGACTAGGGAACCTCGATGTTCTCGAGGAGCGTCGTGACGATGTCGTCGCTCGTCAGCCGCTCCGCTTCGGCCACGTATGTCACCAGGATCCGGTGGCGCAGCACGTCGTGACCCACCGCCTTGATGTCCTCCGGAACCACGTAGGAACGGCCGTAGAGCAGGGCCCGCGCCCGTCCCATCTGGGTCAGGGCCAGGGTGGCCCGCGGCGAGGCCCCGTAGGCGATCAAGGGCGCCAGGTCGAGGCCGTAGCGCTCCGGATCGCGCGAGGCGAATACGAGGTCGAGGATGTAGTCCTTGATCTTCTCGTCCACGAACACCGCGTTGACGGCGGCCTGCAGCTCGGCCACCTCCGCCGGGCCGAGCACTTCGGAGACGGCCGGAATTTCCCGTCCCGCCATCCGCTCCAGGATCTGCCGCTCCTCCTCGCGGCTGGGATACCCGACGCGCAGCTTCAGCAGGAAGCGATCCACCTGGGCCTCGGGCAAAGGGTAGGTGCCCTCCTGCTCGATCGGATTCTGGGTGGCCAGGACCAGGAACGGCTCGGCCAGCGGAAAGGTCTGGTCACCGATGGTCACCTGGCGCTCCTGCATGGCCTCCAGGAGGGCGCTCTGGACCTTGGCCGGCGCCCGGTTGATCTCGTCGGCCAGGATGATGTTGCTGAAGACCGGGCCCTTCTTGACCGTGAACTCCCCCGTCTCGCGCCGGTAGATGGTGGTGCCGATCAGGTCGGCCGGCAGCAGGTCCGGCGTGAACTGGATGCGCCGGAAGCCGGTCCTGATGACCCGCGCCAACGTGCGGACGGCCAGGGTCTTGGCCAGACCGGGCACCCCCTCCAGCAGGATGTGGCCGCCGGTGGCCAGGCCCAGGAGCAGGCCCTCCAGCATCGGGCGCTGGCCCACGATGACCTGCTGGACCTCCGCCAGGATCGCTCCCATCCTGCGGGCGATCTCCTCGGCCCGCGTCTTGTCCAG
Organism: uncultured Fibrobacteraceae bacterium; assembly: GCA_964524645.1. GTDB lineage: Bacteria > Krumholzibacteriota > Krumholzibacteriia > LZORAL124-64-63 > LZORAL124-64-63 > CAZGEC01. The sequence goes on from CAZGEC010000013.1 coordinate 73,655, forward strand.
TGGTCGCGTCTCGGTCATGGCTGCCTTTCCGTTGAGATCTCGTGGGCCTGCAGACCGGGCCCTTCTACGCCTCATCTCGCCGGGGGTTCCGGCCCGCGGGCCGCAGGCTGTCTGGGTCCGAAGTCTGCACGAGATAAGAGCATCCGCGACACCGGCCTTGCCGGACGAACGCGTGGAAAGCTAGGCGAAAAACGCTTGCCAAGCCAAGGGAAAAGACGTTCCATGGGCTGGTCGAACCGTGGCACGGGGAAGCCCCCGGCTCCCCGGACGGCACGGAGGTTGGCCTTGCGCCTGTCCAGCGACAAGATCCATCACCTGACCGGCAAGCTGCTCAAGCTGTTCCAGGAACATCGCCAGATCCACCCGGTGGACGACGACCTGGTCTACCGGTCGATCGCCGACGTCCTCTACAACAACATGAGGGCCGAGGACGAGATCGAGGAGGAGGTCGACGCTCTCCTCAAGCAGCACCGGGGCGAGATCGAGGCCAGGGAGATGGACAGGGGCATGCTGCGGGCCAAGATGAAGCGCGAGATCGCCAAGAAGCGCGGTTTCGTCCTCTAGCCGCCGCCGGAGCGGGCCGCGGAGCACCGGAGGTTGCGCGCAGCATGCGATTGTCCGAGGAACGAGTCGCCGCCCTGGCTCGGGAGATCTGCGAGACCCTGCTGGACGAGGAGCTCGTGGACCTCGAGATCACGGAGGAGCGTTTCGTCCACCTGGTCGAGAGCCTGATCCTCGAGGACCTGCGCATCGAGGATCAGATCGACGAGGAGGCGGCCGCGCGGCTGCGCAAGCAGCGACCGGACCTCGAGGACGGGACTCCGGAGTGGGAGATCGCCATGGAAAGGGTCAAGGAGGACCTGGCGATCGCCAAGGGATACGTCATCCGGTAGCCGCGTCCGGGAGTGAAAGCCGATTGAGGATCATGGTGCTTTCCCCCTACCTGCCCCACCGGCGCGTCGGCCACGGCGGCGGTACGGCCGTGCGCGGCCTCGTCCGGCACCTCGCCCGCCGCCACCAGGTCAGCCTGGCCAGCCTGGTCCGCCCCGGGGAGGAGGCCCTGCTCGGCGAAGCGGCCGAGCTGGGCGCCGAGGTCATCCCCCTGCCCTTCCTCGACCGGCGCGCCCGGGGCGCCGCCCGCCTCCGCCTGGCGGACGCCCGGCTCCGGGCCTGGCTGCGCAGCCGCCGCACCGGCTACCCCTTCTACGTCGAGAAGTACTGGTCGCCGGACCTGGAACGACGGGTGCTGGCCGCCGCCCGGACCTGGCGGCCCGACGCCATACAGATCGAGTACCTGCAGCTGGCCCTCCTCTGCCGCGCTCTGCGCCGCTGGCGGGATGCTCGCGCCGCCGCCGGCGAGCCGGCTCCGGCCCCGCGGCTGGTCCTGAACACGCACGAACTGGGCTCGGTCCCACGCCGCCGCCGGGCCGCGGCCGCCCGCGGGCGCCTGGCGGCCACGCGCTACAACCGCGAGGCCGCCGCCTGGGAGCGGCTGCAGCGCGCGGCCACCGAGTGGGCCGACACCACCCTCTGCGTGACGCCCGAGGATCACCAGCTGCTGGCCGCCCAGGGGGGGCGCCACCTGCGAACCGTCCCCCTCGGCATGGACCTCGACAACGTGCCGCCGGTGTGGCGGCCCGAAGGCCCGCTTAAGTTCCTATTCGTGGGCAGCTTCGAGCACCGGCCGAACCGGCTGGCGGCCAAAATTTTGGTTGACAAAGTTTGGCCCCGAGTCACCCAATATACCCCGACCGGGCAGCTCATCCTCGCCGGGCGCGGATCCCGGGGTTTCCTCGGGGAGCTCGGTGGGCAGATGAGCGGAATTGTGGCCCTAGGCTTCGTGGAGGACTTGACCGATCTGTACCGGGAATGCCGTCTCTTCGTCGCCCCTCTGCCCGAGGGCGGCGGGATCAAGATCAAGATCCTGGAGGCGATGGCGCGCGGCATCCCGGTGGTCACGACGCCCATCGGAGCAGAAGGCATCGTCGACCCGGCCGAGGACGCGGTTTTCCTGGCCGAACCGGACGCGGCCTTCGCCGAGTCGATGATCCAGGCGCTGCAATGGCCAGCCGAGGCCCGGCGCAGGGCTGCCAAGGCTCGCAGGATCATCGAGGAACGCTTCAGCTGGTCAGCAATTACGGAGGTGCTGACCTTCATCTATGAGGGGAGGTGATCGATCGGGCGGTTCAAAGGGGGTTTTCCCCTGCAGAATTGACAAAGAGACGAACCTTTGAAGGCTGACAGATCGATGAATCTCTGACGAAGGAGCTAGAGATGATGAAGCGACTCATGTTTCTGATCCTGTCCCTGGCCGTGCTGATCGGGATGGGGCTCGCCACGTCCGCTGCGATCGCCGGTGATGGGATCTACGGTCAGATGCGTTGGCGCTGGGAGGGCTTCAAGAACTACGACTTCAACAGCGACGTCCAGGACGCCTGGGGCCAGAACCTGCTGCGCAGCCGGATCGGGTACAAGACCACGATCGGCGAGCACGGCCTGTTCAAGATGTCGGTGGAGAACACCCACATCCTCGGCGGAGACTGGGGTTACTACGGCTATGACCCCTTCAACCTCTACATGTACGAGAAGCAGCCGCAGCCTTCGAGCTTCGGCGAGGACGTCTACATCAACGAGGCCATCGTGGGCATCAAGGACTTCGCGACCGAAGGACTCGACCTCTACGGCGGCCGGATGTGCCTGGCCTACGGCAACCAGCGCATCATCGGACCGGACGACTGGGCCATGAACCACGAGAACCGCTTCGACGGCTTCAAGAGCCACTACAAGTTCGAGGACGGCTGGTTCGACCTGCTGTGCCTCTGGCTC
>CAZGEC010000013.1:76580-90912 GCA_964524645.1 uncultured Fibrobacteraceae bacterium
GGTCTCTACGGCCATTACGACGTGAACGAGCAGTTCTACTTCGAGCCCTACATCCTGTGGCTGGCCCAGAACCACAACGACTACTACGTGGGGCTCACGGAGACAGCCGGTCTGAAGACCGACAGCTTCTTCCTCTTCGGCGCCTTGCTGGACTACATGTCCGACAAGGGATTGCACGTCTACGCCGAGGGCACCATCGAGAGCGGCACGATCCACGACTTCGCGCCGGCGCCGGACACCGACTGGTCGGCCCTGGGCGCCTACGGCGGCGTGTTCTACACGGTGGACAACGAGATGGAGCCGTTCCTGGGCGTGGAGTTCAACTACGCCAGCGGCACCACCGCCGACGATTTCAACAACGACAAGGTCAAGACCTTCGTCAGCCCCTTTGGCAGCTTCAGCAACTACATGGGCCGCATGAACTTCGTGGGCTGGTCGAACACGGCCAGCTTCCGGTTCTCCGGCGGCCTGACCCCGACCGAGGGGCTGGACTTCAAGGTCGACTTCTACCTGTTCAAGCTGGCCAAGGACGAGGACGCCGCTTATTTCAACCTCACGGGCGACATGCTGTACAGCGACACCTTCGCCGCCTGGCCGGGCCAGCTCAATGCGGACGGCTTGTACGACAAGTCCGTCGGCACCGAGATCGACTTCTTCCTCAACTACAACGTCGAGGAGGGCGTGGACGTGGAGGCCGGGCTCGGCATCTTCAGCCCGGGTGACTACTTCGGCACCGGACCGGGCGTCAGCTTCGACAGCGCCATGTTCGGCTGGCTGGGCGCCCAGGTGGCCTTCCCGTAGATCACGAGCCCGCTCAGGGTTACCTCTGACAAAAGCGAGGGGAGCACAGGCTCCCCTCGCTTGGTCATGGATCGAGCATTACTCGGCTGTCGCTCGCTGGGTTCCCTCAGCCCGGCTGCCTAGGAAAGGCGGCGAAGCTCGCTCAGGATCTCGCCGGCCAGCCGCTCGGCGAGGGCGTCCAGGTCCGTCTCCGCTGCCTGCACGGACCGCGGAGAGCGCGCGGCCGGCGGCGGTATCTCCTCGGCCGGAACACAGACCGGGGGGCTCGTGGCGGCCGGATCCGCTTGCCCCGCCAGGGCGCGGACCGCGGCCGCCTGGGTCGCGGTCAGGCGGCTCTCGCCGCCCGCCAGACGGGCGAGCAGCGTGATCTGCGCCAGGCGCTCCACGCTCTCCAGCCGGAAGTAGGCATCCTGCAGGCTGTCCCCCACGGCGACCACGCCGTGGTTGGCCAGGAGCAGGGCGTCATGCCCGGCGATCAGGTCGTGGACGGCGCGCGGCACCTCCGTGGTGCCGGGCGTTCCGTAGGGCGCCAGCGGCACCCGGCCGAGGGTGGCCACGATCTCCGGCAGAAGGCAGGCGTCCAGGGCCTGACCCGCCGCGGCGAAGGCGGTGGCCCAGGGCGGATGGCCGTGGCAGACGGCGGCCGCACCGGGACGGATGGCATAGATCTCCCGGTGGAGCAGCCACTCGGAGCTGGGACGCTGCGCCTGCGGCAGGCTGCCCGCGGCCGCGGTGGCCCGTCCGCCACCAGGGGTGACGGCTCGCCCCTCCGCGTCCACCACCAGCAGGTCCTCGGCCTGCAGGAGTCCCTTGCAGGCCCCGGCGGGCGTGATCAGAAAGGCGTCGCCGCCGAGGCGGCAGGACAGGTTGCCCTCGGCGGCGACGATGAGCTGGCGGTCGTACAGCAGGCGCCCGATGCGGACCATCTCCCGGCGCAGAGCTGTCTCGGCGGACATGTCCCTCCCCGATCCGCGCTCAACCGTGGGCTCACCAGCCCGTGAAGACGTAGATGTGGCTCATCACCCGCTCGAAGTACTCCAGCTGCTGGCGCTCGTCAGCGGCCAACAACGATGCCTCGGTCGGTGTGATGTTGGAATCCGCCTCCGTGATGCGAATGTAGGCCTCCTCCTCCAGCCGGTCCAGCATCTCCGTGGGGAAACCCAGCGAACTGCTGAAGAGCAGCATGTCGGTTCCGGCCGGAACGGACGGGTCCACGTCGTCGTCACGGGTGAAGAAGAGGATCTCGGGCTCCAGCCGCCCGTCGGCCGGTATCCACCAGATGTTGCGATCGTGCAGGGTGATGGACGGCGCCCGCCGGTTGGAGACGAAGATGACGCGGCTCCCGTCCCTGTTGTAAACCGGCTTCCGGTTCTCGACGCCGTTGATGGGACTGCCCGGATCGACCTCCGTGTGGGTGAGGCGATGCAGGTTGCGGTCGAGCTGCACCCCGCCGTTCGCCGCCAGGCCGGTGGTATCGAAGTCGATCGTGAAGATCTCCGTGCCGGTGGTGCTGGCCTGTTGGTCCAGGTCGAGGCTGGCGTGGAAGACGATGGTCCCGCCATCGGGCGACCAGGAGGGAGCTCCGATCTCGGCCACTTCCCTGGTCAGGGGAAAGACGTGGGGGGCGGGGCGAGTGGCGGCATCGGCCATGGATATCACCCAGAGGGCCTGCTGCGTGTAGGTCGAGAGATCGCCCGCATCGGTGGCTCCGAAGCGCGTGAAGGCCATCCATTGCTTGTCCGGCGAGAGGGCGGGATCGTTGTGCTCCCAGAAGCCGCCGCTGATCAGGGAATCATCGTGTTCCGCGTAGATCTCGTCCCAGAGAAATCCCGTGAAATCTCCGGTGTAGAGGTGGATCAGAAAAAGACGGTTCCCGCGAGGGGTCTGCAACCAGCAGTAGATCGTCTGCATGTCGATCCAGCCCGGCGACCCGCGATCCACGTAGACGTCGTTGAAGCTATCGTCCGGCCAGAAGTTCTGCAGTTGACCTTGATAGTAGATCCGACCCTGGCCCAGCCGGATGAGCTCGGCGCCCTCATCCTCCAGGCTGCTCTGCGGCTCGGTGCCGTAACCCATGGGCATCATGGCGAGGATGCGGTTGGACGGTGGAGGATCGGGCGGCCGGTCGGGCGGCAGCGACATGAAGTCGGCCGTGAACAGGATCGTGGTCCCGTCCGGTGAGAGCTTGGGCTCCAGGTACTGGAATCCGTTCGAGGAGGTGTCGGTGGTCACCATCATGAGGTTTCCGCAGGAGTGGTTCCCGCAGGTGACGAGCACCTCCGATGGATCCTCCTTGCTGGTGCACCCGGCGAACAGAGCCACCAGCAGCAACCCCAGGTACAGAACCGCCAACGCGCTCGGTTTCAGGGCCTCTTTCAAGACGAGCACCTCCCGTGCCGTGGATCGGCCGCCGCCCGCGGATCGCAGCTGACCGGTGCGCAAGACTGGTGGGGTCGCGGCCTCCGCCGCAGACGGAGGAGTCGTAGTAAAATAAGGTCCGGGCACCGCTCAAATCAACTGGCAGTTGCGGGTGCGGCCACCGCCGTTCCCCGGCGCGTTCACGGAGCCAGCGAGAACTGCGTGGGGACACGCAGCCAGGACCAGAGCGGGTACTTGCCCAGGCGCGCGGGATCGCAGCTGGCCCGGAGCAGGGCCCGGCCCGCCGCAGCGGTCAGCGCCGGATCGGGGCTCGCGACCGGCACGAACTGCACGACCTCGCCCCGAGGGCTGATCAGCAGATCGAGGACCACCTCGCCCGTGATGCCCTGCCGCAGGGCCTCCTGGGGATAGTCCGGAGCCAAGCTCCCGGTCAGGCGAGCCGCTCTCGGCTGCAGCAACTGGTAATCGCGCAGGAGATCGAAGCTGCGCGGGCGGCTGCACTTGTCGAGGCCGCGATCCCAGGCCGCATGCGCCGCAACCGTGTCCCCCCGCGCCCGCGCCACGTCGCCCAGCAGGAAGTCCGCCACGCTGTCGTCCGGCCGCAGGTCAGCGGCCTCTCCCAGGAGCGTCCCGGCCCGCCCCAGGAGCCGGCGCCGGTTGCGAGCCCAGTCGCCCACGTCGGCCGCGGGGCCCTCCCGCGGCAGCAGCTCCGGCTCGCCCTGTCCCGCCATGAGGTAGAGCTGTCCCAGGGCCAGGAGAACCAGCGCGTCCGGGTCGTGCTCCTGCAGGTAGAGTTCCAGCGTCATGATGGCGTCGGAGCCCTCCCGCGCGTTGAACAGGTCGAAGGAGACGGCCAGAGCCCGCTCCGCCGGCAGGCTGGCGGCAGCGCTGGCGGGACAGCGCTGGAGCAGGGCCGGTCGCCAGGGGCCGTCGGGCCCGGGGCGTTCCTGCCAGACCGCCGGAGGCGATACCGGCGGTTGCGTGACCACCTGCGGCGGCGGCGCGCATCCGGTCCCGAGCAACCAGACGGCGAGCGAGCCGCAGGCCGCCGCCAGCAACAGGAGGGCGGCCGGCCGGCCGAGCATGCTTCGGGCCCTGCGCCGGCGAGCGGCCGGTGAGCGGAAGTGTCGATTCACGGCGCGTCCTCTCGCCTGCGGGCTAGTTTCCCTGCGGCTGCGGTGCCGGAGTCAGCTTGAGCACCCGCTCCCATTCCTCGCGCGCCTCCGTCCGGCGCCCGAGACGGTTCAGCACCACCACCCGATTGTTGCGATAGGTGGGGTTGTCGGGTTCGAGGGAGATGGCCTGGTCGAAAGCGGTCAGGGCCTCGGCGTCGAAACCGGCCTCGAGACAGAGGTAGCCCACCAGCCCCCAGAGGGAGGCATCGGCGGGCGTGGTCAGGCGTCCGGGATGCTGCGCCAGATCGCGGGCTCGCTTCGACTCGCCCAGAACCCGGTCGGCGGAGAGCAGCAGCGCCGCCTCGCGGGCGGTGATCCCTGCTGCCCAGCGGGGGGCCAGCAGCTCCTGGACCCGCCGGCTGTGTCCGGTCTGCAGGGCGGCCTCGGCCAGCAGGCTCCGCACCTGCGGTGTAGGCTCCCGCGCGAACAGGCGCTCCAGGAGCGGAAAGGCCGCCTCGTAGTCACGGTATTCCAGGTGCAGCGAGGCCAGCGCGCGCAGCGCTTCCGGACAGCCGGCGCAGAGCCGGTCCGCCTCTTGCAGCTGCCGGAGCGCCGGCTCCCGCTGGCGGAACAGAGCCAGAACCTGGCCGTAGTCCAGATGCAGCCGCCAGTTCTCCGGGTCCAGCGTCACCGCCTGCTCGTACTCGGAAAGCGCTCGTCCGCGGCGATCGAGGGCCATCAGGGCCGTTCCCAGATCCTGGTGGAGCGAGGCGATATCGGGCGCGATCCGGATGGCCCCCTCGAGGTGGGACACCGCCTCTTCCGGCCGGCCGAGGCGCAGAAGGGCCACGCCGAGACGTTCCTCGATCTGCCAGCCGTAGACCAGCGAGCTGCCGTGGTCACGCTCCAGCTGGCGAACCCGGTCCAGGGCATCCTCGTTCCGGCCGGCCGCCAGCAGGCTGTCCACGATCGCCAGCGCCGGCCGCACGACCGCCTTCTCCTCCGCCAGCGGGTCCCGATCGGCCGCCGCGGGGGAAGCGACCAGGATCAGGGCCAGCGGGAAGGCCCAGAGCACCCAACGGTTCCTGCGAGTCCCTGGCAACATGCTACCGCCTCGCGTCCAAAGATATCCCACGGCAGGGTCGTGGGCCAGAGCCGGTCGCCCACCCCTGCTCGCTATCTGGTGCTCGCTATCTGGTTGTTTCCTGGCTCCGGGGCCGCTACAATCAAGTGTCCTACTGGACCCCGCCGGCGTGCCCATCAGGGGCCGTGGCCGGCCGGAAGACACCGCGAGGACAACAGCATGGCTCGATGGTCCAGCAACCTCCGGACACCGCGAGGCCGCTGCCGGGACGGCGCGGCCCTTGTGCCGATCCTCCTCGGTCTGCTGTGCGGGATGCGATCGTCCCCGGTCCAGGCCTTGCTGCACATCGACTTCGAGCAGCCTTACTACGTGCATCCGGGCCTGCAGGTCTGGGATTTCTGCCTCCTGCGCCACGAGGGCCTGTACCACATCTTCTACCACACCCTGCCCGAAGCGGAGACCGGCCCCACCCAGGCGGACACTCTCTGGCACGCCACCTCGCCGGACCTCACGCACTGGCAGCGCAGCGGGCCGATCCTGGCCGTCGGTCCGGGCTGGTGGGAGGCCGAGGGCGTCTGGGCCCCGGACGTGGTATGGGACGAGGCGCGGAGCCGCTGGGCCATGCTCTATACGGGTGTGGACACGCTCATGATCCAGCGTCCCTGCGCTGCCTTCTCGCCGGACCTCTACACCTGGACCAAGAGCGAGGCCAACCCGGTCTTCACACCGGACAGCCTGCAGTACTTCTGGAGCCCGACCACAAGGTGGAGTTCCTTTCGCGATCCCTTCCTCTACTTCGCCGACGGGGTCTGGAACATGCTGTCCACGGCCGGCGTGCGTCGCAACGGCTATCCGGGGACGCGCCGCGGCATCATCCACCGCGCAGTGTCCACCGATCTGGAGCACTGGGACGACGCAGGTGTCTTCTACGAGAACGACAGCATCACCCCCTGGCAGGATCTGGAGAGCTCCCAGTACTGGCGGGAGGGGATCTATCACCATCTCTTCTGCGCGGAGTACGATGTCCCGGGCACCACCCACCTCGTGGCCGGCGATCCCGGCGACTGGACCATGGCCGATCGCGAGCTGTTCGACATCGGAGGAGCTCCGGAGGTGGACGAGGTCGCCCCGGGGGTGCGCCTCTTCTCGCGCCTGGGCAAGGGGCAGTACCCGGCGAAGAGCGACTGGTTCCAGGTCGTGCGCTTCGACACGCTGGAATTCTGGGAGGAGGGCGCGCGGCCTCACCTGCGGTTCTATGATCCCCTGGCGCACGACTGGGCGATCCGGCAGGGCATCGTGACCCTCGGCAACCCGACCTACGGCGACAACACCGCCCTGCGGGGCGAGGAATCCTGCGGCCTGGTGGGCAATAGCTGGTTCGGCAGCCGCGAGTACTATCAGGGGCCCCTGAGCGGGCACGGCTACCCCGGCCACCAGCTGGGCGATCAGGCCACCGGGTATCTCGTCACCCCTCCCTTCGTGATCACGGGCGACGTGATCCGCCTGCTCGTCGGGGGCGGCCACTACCCCGAGACCTGCTACATCGCGCTGCTGGATGCGGCGACCGACAGCGTGCTCCTGCGCGCGACGGGCCATGGACACGAGACCATGGTTCCCCGTGTCTGGGACGTCCGTCCCTACCAGGGCAGGCTGGTGGTGCTGACCATCGTGGACGACGAGACCGGTCCCATGGGACACATCAACGTGGACGAGATCGAGGAGGTGGCGGGTGATCTCGCCGGCCTGCCGGCCGTCACCAGCTCGCCACCCTCCCCCTGCCGGCTGCTCGGCGCCCGCCCCAATCCCGGCAATGCCCTGGTGGCGGTCCACTTCGTCGCCGGGCAATCGGGTGAGGTCCGCCTCGACGTGTTCGATGTGCGCGGTCGGCGGGTCTGGTCCAGCCCGCCACGGATGGTGGCGCCGGGAGAGCATGCTGTGGCCTGGCCCGGGAGCGACGGCGCGGGGCGTCCCGCGGCCACCGGTGTCTACCTCTACGCTCTGGCCTGGAACGACCATACCATCGGAAGAGGCAAGCTCACCCTGGCCAAGTAGCTCCCGCCTCAGCGCAGCAGCAGCACAGCCCCTCGTGAATGCAGGGATCCCTGCCGGATCACGTACAGGTAGCGCCCCGAGGCCGCCGGACGGCCGCTGCCGTCCCGCCCGTCCCAGTCGATGCGCAGGCAGCCGTCCTGCAGGCGGCCGCCGGACAGGCGGCGCACCAGACGGCCGCGGACGTCGTAGAGGTCCAGCTCCCCGCCGGCTGCCGCCCCCTCCACTTCCTCCGGCAGGAGCAGCTCCACCGTCGTCGCGGGATTGCAGGGATTCGGGAAAGCGCGGCTGCGCGCCAGGTACGCCGGGACGGGCGGACCCTGCAGGTAGCCGGCCAGCAGCTCCCGCAGGCCGGCGACCCGGTCCGGGGTCGGCAGGGCGTGATTCTCGATGGTGCCGCCGAGCGTGGCCAGGGCCCCCCCGAACAGATAGCGGAGATCCTCGGCCAGGATCTCGCGTGGCCGCTCCGCGTGCGGACATCCGGCGGCATCCTCGAGACGCTCCAGGCCCCGCAGCTGCCTGTAGGCGTTCCAGCGTGACGGCACCGGATCGAGATAGGCCCAGCTGAGGACATGACCGAGTTCGTGGGTCGTCACGTAGGCGACCGTGCTCGCCGCCGGCGGCCCGAAGGCGGGAGCCAGCAGGATGACGTTGCGCAGGGTAAGGCTGCTCTGCGGATCCGCCGGCGGCGCCGGCAGCAGGAAGACCTCCACCTCCATCACCGGTGCGATATCGTGCACCGCCGTGAGGGCGGCGATCACCTCCTCCAGCGGGAAGGGATGAAAGGCTCCGACGTCCGCACGCAGCAAGCGGGGATCGTCGGCACCGTTCAGCAGCTCCAGCCTCCCCACGGCGGGATGCCGCAGCCACGAGCGCCCCCCTGCCCGCACCAGCATGTCCGCCGTGACTTCCTCGGCCGGGTGAACGATCGCCCGGAGACCGGACGGGCACTCGATCGAGAGGGCCGCCGGAGCGGCGGCCGGCAAGGCGCTAGCCAGGAGCAGGCCGCACAGGCTCGCCAGCAGCCGGGCAAGCATGCCGGGATGGGAACGAACACCCGGTCCTGGATCCGCCCGAGGCATCCGGTGGAACTCCTGGACTTCAGGGGAAAGGTGGCAGCTCCCTGCCAGCATCCAGCGCAGGGAGCGTGCCGCCGAGGATCCTTCCCCGCCAGCCCGCCGGGCTCCGATCCCCGCAGAACGATATCCTTCGCAATCCGTTGCTTCACATAATTTTGGAACGCCGGCGCCGCCGGCGACCCTCCGGTCCGGGCAGGTCCGCTCCCGGGATCGTCCGGCCGGGCACAGGGAGGTGGGGAAGATCACGCGATGGCCTGCGCAATATCACCCAACCACATCAGATCAAATTATATCACATCCTGGCAACAGCTGGCCGGGAAAAGAAGGTACGATCCGGGGGATCGCCTGCGGAGGGTGAGCCGCAGTCTCAGACCTCGGCGGGCCTCGGCACGCCCTCGACCGGCGCCTCGCCGGCCTGGCGGGAACCGAGCCGGCTCAGGACGATGGCTCCCAGGCCGTAGCAGAAGGCCAGAAGCTTCACCGCGATGCCGAGCACGCCGAAGAGGAAGGCCAGGGTCCGGAGCGGGGGCCAGAGACCCAGCACGGAGCCGAGGAAGCTGACCGCATGCAGGAGCGCGAGACCGCAGAGCGCCACGGCCCAGGTCTGTCGCCAGGAGATGCGGAGGAACGTGCAGACACGCTCCCCGACCTGCAGAGCGGCCAGGGTAATCGCGGTCAGCGCGAAGGCGATGTAGCCCAGGACCAGCAGCAGGGCCAGGGGAATCCCGATCACGGTCAGCACCAGGACGAAGAAGAGCACGGCCAGACCGATGTGGCCCAGCAAGGTGGCCAGCAGGCCGTAACCGAGGCAGCTGCCGGGGTGATCGCTCAGGGCCTGCTTCGCGGACTGGAGGCGTCGCTCCGGCAAGACCACCAGCAGCAGGAGGACCAGCATAGCCACCAGCAGGAACACGATCTGCCGCGCCAGGAAGGAGAACCAGCCGCCGCGGAAGAAGGTACCCAACCCCTCGAACTCGCCCGGGAGGAAGGGCGGGTTCATGACCACGACATCGCCGTCGACCTTGGCGGCATCGTCCTGGTAGAGACGGCCCAGGGCGAAGACCTGACCGGTCACCTCGGCCTTCGCTCCCAGCTCCACGTCGCCGAAGACGTCGATGACGTCACCGTCGACCCGTCCGGCTACCATGGCGTTGCCGAAGACCACGATCACGTTGCCGTGGATCTCCTCGTCCTCGTCCACGAGGATGTCGTCCCATAGCTTGATGGCGTCACCGCTGCGGACCCGCCGCGGTGAAACCGGCCGGCGCACTCGGAAGACCTCCGGCCGCTGGCGCGTCTCGGCCTGGAGATCCAGGGTATCCGGTAGCTCGCTGAGGATCGCCGCGGTGATGGAGCTCAGACCCTTGCTGATCTGCTCGCCCAGATTCTCGGGAATGTCGATCTGGATTCCCCCGCCGTTGCGATCGCTGAGGGAGATGGACTGGTCACCGATGTCCAGGTTCAGGCCCGACAGCTGGTCGCTCAGCTCGCTGATGGCTCCCCCCAGCTCCTCGAAGGCGAGATCCAGGGCCTCGCCGCCCCGGCGGCCGGCCAGCCCCTCCCGCTCGACGTCCCGCAGTGAATCCCGCAGCGTGGTGAGCAGCTGCGTGTACTTGCGGACTTCGACCAGGAGGGATTCGCGGGCGGCTTCATTGAGGGTGTCCGCCCTCACGATCCGCGGAGCGACGGCCGGGACCGGGGGCAAGGGTCGCGGAGGCGCAGCCCGGCCCAAGGCGGCGGGGATCAGACAACCGATCAGGGCTGCCCATGGCAGAAGCGAGTTCGAGTGCGAGGCGCGGCGGGAGGCAACGCTCCGGCGCGTCGGGGGCGCCTCGCCGGAGCCGTCAGGATTCAAAGTATCAGCCACCTTCCGACCGCTGGCCGCTCAGGCTGAGCCTGCGGGCCAGACGTTGCAGACGGACGAGGACTTCCGGCAATGCACCGGCCACGGCGATCGTGACGGTCCAGTCGGGCAGCCACCGGGTCGCCAGACCAACCACCACCAGCACCGCCACCATGCCGCCGGCGACTCGCGTACGACCGGCGCGCACGGATGCGGGCAGGAAGTCCTCCTCGAGGTAAACAGGCACGCGCTCGCGCCGCAATGGCGCCATCGCACGATAGGCCTCGTAGGGCACGGCAGCGAGGACCGCCGCGTCGAGATCCGCAGGGGCCTCGACCGGAGGCAGGGAGCCCAGCATCTCGAGCAGCTGCTCCACCTCGGCCAGCTCGCGCCGGCATGGCTCGCACCCGCGCAGGTGGAGGAAGACCTCCAGCGAGTGCTGCTTGGACAGCGTTCCGTCGAGGTAGTCCTGGAACGCCTCACGACAGGACATGCAAACGTCGCTCAGGGGCTCGTCGTCACGGCCACCAGGCATGGCTGGCTCCTTCCCCAGCGGAGCGGAGACACCGGATCACGCCGGCCTTCCGGCGAGGTTAGTATCTCCGTTCCTCGTTTGCAATCGATTGTCGCAGATCCCTTCGTCATGTGGGGTCCCGACCGGATTGCTTCGGTTCCGGGGATCGCGACGGCGGGGGAGGTCCGTTCACGGTCCCCTGCGGCCATGCCGCGCAACTCAGGAGGGGGAGGAGGACGGCCCCCGGCATCGGAACCGCTCTCGCTCCCCGCTCCTCAACAGGCAGGCGGTTTATCCCCCGACAATGACTTTCCGCCTGCACCTGTCGCCTCGTGGAGCCGGTGCCGCTCGCGGGCTGCGGAGGCCGGGCCGGGGGCCTCAACATCTCCGGATTCAGGGCCCTTGAGCGAACCGGTACCTGGCTCTACGCGGGACGTGCGGAAAGGTTGCAAGGTATATCTCCAGAATGTCGAGGGGCGCTCAGATATCGTAGGAACGGGCCTTCAGCATCTGTTGCACGAGGTTACGCGCCCGATGAATACGGGCTTTCACCGTCCCCAGGGGCAGGTCGAGAATTTCCGCGATCTCCTCGTAGGAGAGCTGCTGGTCGTGGCGGAGCAGGGTGATGAGCCGGTAGTGGGGGGGTAGCTCGGCGATGACCTCCTCCAGGCGCGACATGGCCTCCTTGCGCTGCAGCACGGTGTCGGGGCGCGCGCCGCTGTCGGGAATCTGCAGCTCCATCTCCTCCCCCTCCGCGCCCACCCCTCCTTCCAGGGAAAGGAAGCGCAGCCGGTTGCGCCGCAGGTAATCGATGCAGTGGTTGGTGGCGATGCGGAAGATCCAGCTGGAGAAGGCGTAGTTCTCGTCGTAGCGGTCCAGCAGGGAGAAGACCTTGATGAAGATCTCCTGGGTCAGGTCGCGGGCGTCCTCGGGGTGGTGGGTCATGCGGAAACAGAGGCTGTAGATCGCGCCGCGATAGCGTTGCAGGAGCTGGGCGAACGCCGACTCTTCACCACGCTTGCATCTGCGGATGAGCTTGAGATCGCTGCGGCGGTCGAACATGGGCCACCTTTCCGGATGCGAAAACTTGGCACGCCGCCCGCGCAGGGTCAACCTCGGCTTGCCGCCCCCACTACTCCCGGCGCCGCGGTCTTGACACTCCAGCATCTCGCTTCTAGACTGCCGCCATCCCGAAGTGTCTTGCCGTCCCCGCCGGCCGCCCCCCGGAACGGCGGACGTCACGCCTTGCGCGAAAGAGAGTGCCATGACCTCCATCGAGCTGATCCAGGCCCGCGAGATCCTCGATTCCCGCGGCAATCCCACCATCGAGGTGGAAGTCTTTCTCGCCGGCGGTTCGGTCGGGCGAGCCGCCGTGCCCAGCGGTGCCTCGACAGGCGAGCACGAGGCCATCGAGCTGCGCGACGGCGACACCGACCGTTACGGGGGCAAGGGTGTCCAGGAGGCCGTCAGGAACGTGGTGCAGATCATCGAGGACGAGCTGACCGGCATCGACGCCACCGATCAGGTGCTCGTGGACCGGATCCTCTGCGAGCTGGACGGCACCCCCAACAAGTCCAAGCTGGGTGCCAATGCCATCCTGGGAGTCAGCCTGGCCACGGCGCGGGCCGCCGCCAACGCCGTCGACCTGCCCTTCTACCAGTACATCGGCGGCGTCCACGCCCGCACCCTGCCCGTGCCCATGATGAACGTCCTGAACGGCGGGCAGCATGCCGACAACAACGTGGACATCCAGGAGTTCATGATCATGCCGGTGGGCGCTCCCACCTTCGCCGAGGCCCTGCGCTACGGCGCCGAGACCTTTCACACGCTCAAGAAGATCCTCAAGGAGAAGGGCCTGGCCACCTCGGTCGGCGACGAGGGCGGCTTCGCTCCCAACCTGGGCTCCAACCAGGAGGCTCTGGACCTGCTGCTGCAGGCCGTAGAGGCGGCGGGCTACCGGCCCGGTGAGGACATCGTGCTGGCCATCGATGCCGCCGCCAGCGCGTTCTACCGGGATGGCAAGTACGTCCTGGCCGCCGAGGGCGGCGAACCCTGGGAAGCGGAGCGGCTCATCGCCTACTACGCCGGCCTGGTGGACAAGTATCCCATCCTCTCCATCGAGGACGGGCTGGACGAGAACGACTGGGAGAACTGGAGCCGGCTCTACGAGAAGCTGGGCCATCGCATCCAGATCATGGGCGACGACATCTTCGTCACCAATCCGGAGCGCCTGCGGCGCGGCATCGAGCTGGGTTGCGCCAACAGCATCCTGATCAAGCTGAACCAGATCGGCACGCTGAGCGAGACGCTGGAGACGGTCGAGATCGCCAAGCGGGCGAGCTACACGAACGTGATCAGCCATCGCAGCGGCGAGACCGAGGACACCAGCATCGCCAGCCTGGCCGTGGCCACCAACGCCGGCCAGATCAAGACCGGCTCGCTCTGCCGGTCGGATCGCATCTGCAAATACAACGAGCTGCTGCGCATCGAAGAGGAGCTGGAGGACCTCTCCGTCTATCCCGGCCTGGGCTGCTTCTACAACCTGGGCTGACGACGCAAGACCGAGCGCCAAGGAGGGAGCCGTGGCGCCTCGACCCCGTTCCGCACCGGTGCCGGCCGGCAAGTTCCTGCGCCTGCCGCCGCACCGCTGGTCCCCGCGCCGTTCGCTGCTCGTCCTGGTGGGTGCGGCGGTGCTGCTCTTCTTCCTCTCCCCCCTGCTGGGCGAGAACGGCCTGCCCACCTATTTGCGGCTGCGCAGCCGGCGCGCTGATCTGCAGCGTCGCGTGGAGCAGATGCGCGCCCGCGACGCGGCGCTGCAGAGACGCAGCGCGGCCCTGCTGAACGATCCGAACGCCCTGGAGGAGCTGGCCCGCGAGCGTTACAACATGCGCCGGTCGGACGAGACCGTGTACGAGATCGTCGACGACGAGGAGCAGGCGGAGCGGTCGCCTTGACACCCCCCTGGGCGGCGAATATATTGGTGGGGCCTTGCGCAAGTCCTTGTCGGAAATGGATGCGGGGTGGAGCAGTCTGGTAGCTCGTTGGGCTCATAACCCAAAGGTCGCAGGTTCAAATCCTGCCCCCGCTACCACTTTGAAAGAGTCCCTGATACCTAGCGTATCGGGGATTCTTTTCGTTCGGAGCTCGCCGGTGCCATCTATCCCATCGACCGTGAGGTTCTCGACGAAGGCGCGGATGACGCGCTTGCGTTCTTCCATGGTGCCGTGTTCGAATAGGTGGCGGGCGTTGGTGAGGCCGTCGAGGATGGCGTCCACCAATCCCGCGGGGTTCGGCGCCTTGACGGGGGACCATCGTCGAATCGACGGATCCGTGGTATGCTCCACGAAATCACCGGAATCCTCACCGACGGCAGGATGTAAGGCATGGACACGACAACTTGGCTGGGATTCGCAGGTCTCTGCCTCGCGGGCTACTTCGCCATCATGAACCCCATCGCCAACACCCCCA
>CAZGEC010000014.1:0-29085 GCA_964524645.1 uncultured Fibrobacteraceae bacterium
GGAGGAGGGACCTTGAACCCGCGTCGCCTCGCTCTGCTGGCCGCCTGCTGCGGACTGGCGGGATGGCTCGCCTCGTGCAACGAGGACATCGTCGAGATCGTGGGCCCCGGATTCCAGCCGGGGCTGGATCTGGACCAGCGCTTCGTCCGCGAGCTGCCGATCGCCGGCGACAGCCAGATCTTCGCGGTTTGGATCGAGACGTCGGGCGAGGCCTGGGTCGCCGGCAGCAAGGGTTTGATCCTTCATTTCGACGGCAGCACCTGGAGGCGCGAGGCGACCGGCATCGCCGCCACCCTGGCCGGCCTGACCAGAGCCGCGGACGGAACGCTCCTGGCTGTCGGCGCGGGCGGCACCGTCCTGAGGGATCGGGATGAGCACTGGATGGTCGAGCGTACGCCCACGGGGTCCGCTCTGCGGGCCGTCGCCGCAGCCGACGGCTTGGTCTGGGTGGCGGGAAACGACGGCACCCTGCTGCAGCGGGACCAGAGCGGCTGGCACCGGGTCGTCGCCCCCACGGACCTCAACCTGACCTGCATCGCCGTCCGCGGTGATTCTCTGGTCGTTGGAGATGCCCTGGGAACGGTCTGGCTCCGCAACGGCGAGGCCTGGTCGTCGCTGGGTGAGCCCGGTTCCGGCGGCGTCATGGACCTGGCCTTCACGGCTTCGGGCCGCCTGATCTGCAGCGACCGCGGAGGTCTTCACGAACGCCGGCAGGACGACTGGGACGCCCTGCTGACGAGAAGTTGGATGCCATCTGGCCTGGCTATTGTGGGAGAGACCGTCTTCTGCGGCGGGATCTATCGGGTGGACCTTTCCGTGGAGCCGCCGGAGGTCGAGAGGTGGGCCATGGGAGGTGATTTCCGGCTGGCCATGGCGGGGCCCGAACTCGGGCTCGCCGCGACGATCGACGGCAATATCTACTGGTACCGCAGGGATCAGGACGACTGGCACCTCGATCCCCGCAGCGACCGGTATCCGAGCCTGGTCTCCTTGCGGGATGGGACTGTTCTCCTCCAGACGGGCCAGGCTCTTCTGGCCCGCGAGGACGCAGGTTGGAACCCACGCCTCGAGCTGCCAGAGCCGGGGCCGGGCATTCCCCTTGTCGTCAATTGGCCCGTTAGCGGAGAGAGCTGGTCTGATGTCTTCTTGGTGCAAACCGATATCCGCAGCCGACTCTGGGCGGTGTGGCATTTCGATGGGGTTGCCTGGCAGGAACAAGATGTCATCGAGGACAAGCCTTACGTGTACCGCCCGGCTGTCCTCTCCGCGCGGGGGTTGCTCCTCAGCGCGGCGGAGAAGATCTACCTCGGGGATCGGTCCGGCTGGCGGCAGACGCCGGGCCTGGCTGGGGCCCAAACGTGGCGGATGGTCCAGACTGGTAGCGGTCAGATCTTCGCCTTCGATCTTTTTCAAAACCTCCATGATGATCCGGACACCCTCTACCGATACGAGGATGGGGCCTGGCAGCAGGCTCTCGTCTACTCGGACTTCGTTCTGGAGGATGTCTCGGGAAAGTACCCCGAGGCTCTCTACCTGCTCGGCTATCATTCCTACCGGGTCTACCGTGCAGCCGCCGGCGACAGCCTAGGCGCGCCGATCTTTTACGATCTGGGAGAACTCGGCGGCTGCGACACCTTCGCGGAGGGGGAGGACGTGGTTTATCTTGCCCTCGGCCACCAGGGATATGTCTACCGCCTCGGATTAGGCGAGGAGGACGGTCCGGCGACCTACCTGGCTGGGCCCCTTGGCCTGCCGATAACTCAAATGACCGTGGAGCCCGACGGCGGGCTCCTGGTGCAGACCTCCTATGATGGCATATACCGCTTGCCGGCGGGGTCCTTCTGAGGGCAGAGCGGTGCAGTGGCGTTGACGGTGCGTCTCCCGCTGCGCACATTCCCGGGATGGGAAGAGGAGCGGGTCGGTCCGGTCGGAGCGGGCCGGCCACGGACGATTGCGGCCGCTGCGGACAGGAGTGAGCATGAACGCCGAGACCCTGAAGCTCTGGCCCGAGCTCGACTGGATCCAGGACGCCGAGCTGCGCGAGGCGACGGGCCGCACCTGGGAGGTGGCCCTGGCCGAGAGCGACCTGAGCGCCGCCGATCTGGAGCGCATCCCCTTCACGCTGCTCGTGCCCGATCTGGATGTCAGCTTCATGGCTCACAAGCGCTGCGTGGTGCACGTGGCGCGGGCCGCCGCCGAGAAGATGCGCGAGTTCTTCGGCGACGAGCTGCCGCTGGACTTGGACACGGTCGTCGCCGGGGCCATCCTGGCGGACGTGGGCAAGCTGCTGGAGTACACCATGAAGGGCGGCAAGACGGTCCAGAGCGAGATGGGCCGCTACCTGCGCCACCCGTTCACTGGCGTGAGCCTGGCCCAGAGCTGCGGCGTGCCGCCGAAGGTGTGCCACGTCATCGCCGCCCATGCCGACGAGGGGAACCTGGTCAGGCGCACGGTGGAGGCCTACATCGTCCACCATGCCGACTTCATGACCTTCCTGCCGTTCAAGAACCGCTAGGGCGGTTCACGGCGAACGGAGCTGCGGATGCGGAGAGAGCGGTCGGCCGTACTGCGGAGCCTGAGCGGTGCGCTGCTGCTGGTCCTCCTGCCGATGGGCCTCCTGCTGCTGGTCGGCCTGCAGCTGCCGGGCTGCGCCCGCGGGCCGCAGGGGCCCAACATCGTGCTGATCGTGCTGGACACCGTGCGGGACGACTTCACCGGCGGCGGCGACGGCACGAGCTTCACCCCGTACCTGGACCGCCTGGCGGCCGAGGGGACCCTCTTCCGTCACGTCTGGTCCAACGCCCCCTGGACGGTGCCGTCCCACGCCTCGATCTTCACCGGCCTGCTGCCCTCGCAGCACGGTTGCACCTCGCGCCGCCCCCGGCTGCCGGAAGAGCTGCCGACCCTGGCCGCGCGCCTCGCGGCGGCGGGCTGGCAGACGGCCGCCTTCTACAGCAATCCCTGGCTGAGCGACCGGGCCACCGGCCTGCTGCGCGGCTTCGCCGTGAAGGACGAGACGCCCCTGCCCGGCTTCTTCGGCGGCGGCAAGCGCTATCCCGACGGCGACCAGGGAGGGAAGGCCGTCGTCGCCAGCGTGCGCCGCTGGCTGCGCGAGCGCAGCAGGGGCCGGCCCTTCTTCCTGTTCGTCAACCTGCTCGAGGCGCACCTGCCCTACGACCCGCCCGCCGACTACCGGCGCCGGGAGCTGGCGGATCTGTCCCCCGACGACTGGGTCTCGGTCAACTGGGGTCACGAGTACAACGCCGGCCGCCACCCCGACGCCTTCGTGGACTGGGCGAAGGTGCGGCGCCTGTACGGCGGCGACGTGAACACGGCCGATGGCCTGCTGGGCAAGCTGCTGGAAGCGTTGCGCCAGGAAGGGGTGGACGGGGGGACCGCGATCGTCGTCACCTCGGACCACGGCGAGCTGCTGGGCGAGCACCACCTGATCGAGCACCAGTTCAGCGTCTGCGAGACCCTCCTGCGGGTTCCGCTGGTCATCCGCGCGCCGGATCGGCTGGCGCCGGGCGTGCGCGAGGACCCGGCCATGCTGGCCGATCTCTACCCGACGATCCTGGCCCTGGCGGGCCTGCCGGCCGGCGAGCCGGCGGAGGAGACGGAGAGCGCCTGGCGCACGCGCTCCCTGCTGGCCCCGCCCGACCAGCAGGAGCGTTCCTTGGTGGCCGAATACGCGGGGCCGCCGGACGGCCTGCTGCGCCTGCTGCAGAGGATCAATCCGCAGCTCGACGTGACGCCCCTGGCCAGCGCCTACCGGACGCTGCGCCTAGGCGACCTGCGCGTCACGGTGGGCAGCGACGGCTCGGTGCGGCTGCACGACCTGGCGGCCGATCCCGGGCAGGAGCACGACATCGCCGTCGATAGGCCCGGGGAGCTGGTGCAGCTGCGACGCCGCCTGGATCGCCTCTCCGACCCGGCGCGCCTGCGCGGACCGTCATCGGTGGAGATGGACACGGCCACCCGCGAGCGGCTGCGCTCCCTCGGTTACGTGCAATGAAGCCCCGTGGAGCTGAATGCGCCGTTCCCGGTGCGCACGGCCCGCTTGGCGAAAAAGCCTTTGACACGCGGCGAAACTGATGTATCTAGGGCCGTAGTGAAATCAGATCCTCTCGCACCACGATAAAACGGGACGCTCGAGGAGGAAGGCGCAATGGCCGATCCCACCGACAAGGTTGCCGACAACGTCGATGGTCAGTGGTACGTGGACACCAACTGCATAGACTGCGATCTCTGTCGTCAGACGGCTCCGGAGAACTTCACCCGCAACGAGGAAGAGGGCTACACCTACGTCTCGAAGCAGCCGGAGAACGACGAAGAGGAATCCGCGATGCAGGACGCCCTGGAGGAGTGCCCGGTCGAGGCCATCGGCAACGACGGTTAGTACGCTCTCTCCCCCTGCGGCTCCATCATATCGCCGGCCCGGTCCGCCAGCGCTGGGCCTTTCAACGTGCCGTTACATCTTTTGCGACTATCATCTGCAGGAACGCCGATCCGGGCGGAAACTTCCGCACCGGACCCGCGTTGAAGGGGCCGCCCCCTGCTTTTCGAGACTCTGAAAGGAGCCGACTCATGCAGACTCCGTCCTACCTGCGGGCTCCGCGACGCTGGTCGTTCGCGCTCCTGCTGCTGGCCATCGGCTTCGTGATCGGTGTGGCCGTCACCAGCGGTGGAAGCGGACGCGACGAAACGCCGCTACAGGCCGCACTCACCCCCGCCCTGGCGCAGGCCCAGTCGCTGATCGAGCAGAACCTCTCCACCGCCGATGTGGCCGAGCTGGCCATGCCGGCCGTGGTCAACATCTCGGCGGACAAGATCGTCGAGAACCAGGGCTGGGTGCATCCCTTCCTGGACGACCCCTTCTTTCGCCGTTTCTTCGGTCCGCCTCGCGACGACGAGCAGCAGCGGGCCGAGCGCTCCCTGGGCTCGGGCGTGGTCATCAGCGCCGACGGCTACATCCTGACCAACAACCACGTGGTCGAGAAGGCCAAGAGCATCCTCGTCAGCTTCCAGAACAACGAGGAGTTCGAGGCCGAAGTCGTCGGCACCGATCCGCAGACCGACGTTGCCCTCATCAAGATCGACGCCAAGGACCTGCCTTACGTGCGCTTCGGCGACTCCGACGCCCTCCGCATCGGCGAGCAGGTGATGGCCGTCGGCAATCCCTTCGGGCTGGGACAGACCGTCACCCTCGGCATCGTCAGCGCCCTCGGCCGCAGCATCGGCTTGATCGACTACGAGGACCTGATCCAGACCGACGCCACCATCAACCCCGGCAACTCCGGCGGTGCGCTGGTGAACATGAAGGGCGAGCTGGTGGGCATGAATACCGCGATCCTCAGCCGCAGCGGTGGTTCGCAGGGCATCGGCTTCGCCATCCCCAGCAACATGGCGCAGATGGTGGAGGAGTCCCTCCGCGAGCACGGCAAGGTGGAGCGGGCCTGGCTGGGGGTCCAGATCCAGGACGTGGACCAGAGCATGGCGCACTACCACGGGCTGGAGAAGCCCCGCGGCGTGCTCGTGGCCGACGTGAACGCCGGGACCCCGGCCGAGAAGGCCGGCCTCAAGGAAGGCGACATCATCCTGGCCGTGGACGGCAGCGAGGTCAACTCGCGCAACGCCCTGCGCAACAAGATCAGCCTCAGCCCGGTCGGCCACAAGACCAAGCTGCGCATCCTGCGCGACGGCAAGGAGAAGGACGTCACGGTCGAGCTGGGCGTTCTGCCGGACAGCGAGGCGTTGGCCCAGGGCAACCGGCGGGGCGGCGAGGAGAACATCAGCGGCATCGAGGGGGTCTCGGTGCGCGAGCTGACGAACGAGTACCGCCGCATGGCCGACATCCCGGACGACGTCGAGGGTGTCTTCGTGTTCGAGGTGGAACCGACGAGCGCCGCGGCGCGGGAGGGCCTGGAGCGCGGGGACGTCATTCTCGAGATCGACAAGACCGAGGTACACGGCCTGGACGACTACCGGCGCCTGCTGGAGCGCGACGGCGACAAGCCGATCCTGCTGCGGGTCATGAAGGTCGGCGGCCGCGGCAAGCTGTTCATGGCGATCCCGCGCTGAAGAAGGATCGCGCGACGATGGCGACCCCGGTCTCCCTGGCCTTCGTGACCTCCCTCCCCGGCTGGGGCGGAGGCGAGAAGTGGCTGCTGGAAGCGGCCCGGGCCATGGCGGACCGGGGTCATCGCGTCTGCGTGGTGGGCCAGCCCGGCTCGCAGGTCGTGCGCCTGGCCTACGGTGCCGGCCTCGTCACCTATCCCGTGCGCCTGGGCGGCTGGCTCGACCCGACCTCGCTCTGGGATCTGGGACGCGTTCTCGGCCGGCAGTCTGTCCAGGTGGCCTGCGTCAACCTGGACAAGGAGATCCGGCAGACCGGCCTGACCGTCTTCGGTCGCAGCGGCTTCCGCCTGGTGGCCCGCCGCGGCAGCCCGGATCCCATCAAGGACAACTGGCATTACCGGCTGGTCTACCAGCGGCTACTGGACCGCCTGATCGTGAACTGCCGGGCTCTCGTGGACAAGGTCTGCGCCGGGGCGCCCTGGTTCGACCGCGGCAAGGTGCGGGTGGTCTACAACGGCTGCGACGTGGCGGCCCTCGGCGAGCGGGCCCGCCCCGGCCGGGTGCGGGCCGAGCTGGGCCTGGCCCCCGATACGCCGGTGGTGGCGCTGATCGGCGAGGTCGGCTGGCGCAAGGGGCAGGAGATCCTGCTGCAGGCGGCCGCCGGGCTGCGGGCCTCGCATCCCCGGACGGTCTACCTGCTGGCGGGAGAGGGCGACGGGCGGGCCGAGCTGGAGCAGCGGAGCCGCGGGCTGGTCCTGGACGACGGGACGGTGCGTTTCCTGGGGTTCCGCGACGACGTGCCGGATCTGCTGGCCGACTGCGACGTCCTGGTCCTGCCCAGCCGTCGGGAGGGCTTCCCCAACACCCTGCTGGAGGGCATGGCCCTGGGCCGCCCCGTGGTGGCCACCGCGGTGGACGGCATCCCGGAGCTGGTTAGCGACGGCGAGACCGGCGCCCTCGTGCCCCTGGACGACGTGGAGGCCCTGGCCGCCGCGATCGGCCGCCTCCTGGACGATCCCGCCCTGCGCAGGAGCTGGGGCGAGGCGGGTCGCCGCCGCGTCGAGGAGCACTTCTCGGCAGCGGCCGCCCACGATGCGCTCGAGGACTGCCTGATCCGCTGGTGATTCCCGGATTTTTCAGCCTCCATCCTCACCCTTCCGCCCGCTTCTCATCCCGATCGATCCAGGACCCGCCCGCGGATCGGCAGGCGCGTGATGCCGCTCTTCTCTCCTCCCTTGAATTAGCCGTTGTGGTGACCTAACTTCGAGGCCAGGCTTTCGCAGGCTTGGCGCCGCGGCTCGCCGTCGGGATCCCCATCGGCTTCCCCCGCACGGGCCACGGTTTTTCATGAATGCGCGGGCTCCGGTCCAGCAGGCGTCCCTGTCCAAGGGCGTGAGCATGAGCCGTCGGAAGAAAGCAGCCGCGGGTATCGACGCGACCTCCGACGCGGCCAGGCCCTTTCTGCGCCGGGCGGCGCGCATCCTGCCCTTCCTGAGCTGGTTCCGGCCCTACAACCCGGGCATGCTCCAGGCGGATTTCGTCTCCGGACTGACGGTGGCGCTGATCCTGATCCCGCAGTCGATGGCCTATGCGCAGCTGGCGGACCTGCCGGCTTACTACGGCCTGTACGCGGCCTTCCTGCCGCCGCTGGTGGCCGCCCTCTTCGGCTCCAGCCGGCAGCTCGCGACCGGCCCGGTGGCCGTGGTCTCGCTGATGACCTCGACCGCCTTGGCGCCGCTGGCGACGGCCGGCAGCGAATCCTACATCGCCTACGCCATCGTGCTGGCCTTCCTGGTGGGTGTCTTCCAGCTCGTGCTCGGCGTGCTGCGGCTCGGCATGGTCGTGAACTTCCTGTCCCATCCAGTGGTCAACGGGTTCACCAACGCGGCCGCCATCATCATCGCGACCTCCCAGCTCGACAAGCTGTTCGGCGTGAGCGTGGACAAGGCGGAGCACCACTACGAGACGGTGGCCCGCGTGATCATGGCGGCGGTGCACCACTGCCACTGGCCGACGCTGGGGCTGGCCATGCTGGCCTTCTTCATCATGATCGGCCTGAAGCGGGTCAATCCGCGCATCCCTCACGTCCTGATCGCCGTGCTGGCGACCACGGTGATCGCCAGCGCGACCGGCTACGAGCGCAACCAGGTCGTGCCCCTGGCGCAGATCCAGGACCAGGAGGTGCACGGGCTGGTCCATGATTTCAACCTGAACCTGGACGAGATCGCCCGGACCATGCAGAAGCGGGTCGCGGCGGGCGCGCGGCTCAAGGAGGCCGAGAGCAGCGAGGGGCCGCATTCCCTGGCGGCCATCGACTTGCATGCCCAGTGGGCGATGCTGGACGTGATGGCCGAGAAGCTGCAGGAAAAGAGCACGGAGCTGCGCGCGGCCCTGCGCCAGATCCGGCTGGCGGACGTGACCGGCCCCGCCGGCGCCCGGCAGCTCTATCCGGTGGGCTCGCGGCCCGCGGAGGCGGAGGGACGAGGCCACACTTGGCGACTGAAGGTCGGCAACCAGCGCCTGGACGAGGCGCGGCTCACCCTGGTGGGCGGGGGCTCCGTGGTGGGCATTATCCCGCGCGGCCTGCCGCAAATCACGGCGCCGCAGCTGGACCTGGGCCTCATGCGCGATCTGCTCTCCATGGCGATCATCATCTCGCTGCTGGGATTCATGGAGGCGATCTCCATCGCCAAGGCCATGGCGAGCCGCACGGGACAGCGGCTGGACGCCAACCAGGAGCTGATCGGCCAGGGGCTGGCCAACATCGTGGGCTCCTTCGCCCGCAGCTACCCGGTTTCCGGCTCCTTCTCGCGCTCGGCGGTGAACATCCAGGCCGGCGCGGTGACGGGGCTGTCCAGCGTCTTCAGCAGCCTGGTGGTGGTGGCCACCCTGCTCTTCTTCACGCCGCTGCTCTACCATCTGCCGCAGTCGGTGCTGGCGGCGATCATCATGATGGCGGTGGTCGGCCTGATCAACATCGGCGGCTTCGTGCACGCCTGGAAAGCGCAGCGGTACGACGGCGTCATCTCCGTCATCAGCTTCGTCGCCACGCTGGCCTTCGCGCCCCATTTGGACAAGGGCATCATGATCGGGGTCGTGCTATCCCTGGGCAGCTACCTCTACCGCAACATGCGGCCCGAGATGGCGATCCTGTCGCGGACGCCGGACGGCCACTACCGGAACGCGGAACGCTGGGGGCTGGCGACCTGCAAACACGTCGCGGTGATCCGCTTCAACAGCTCGCTGATCTTCGCCAACGTCAACTACCTGGAGGTCGAGATCCTGAAGGAGGTGGCCTCGTTACCCGAGCTGCGGCACGTGCTGCTGGTCTGCAACGGCATGAACGAGCTGGATGCCTCGGGCGAGGTGATGCTCTCGTCCATGGTCAGCAAGCTGCGGGCGGCCGGCCTGGACATCTCCTTCACCGGGCTCAACGACCACGTGATCGATGTGATGAAGCGCACGCACCTGTATGAGAAGATCGGCGAGGACCACTTCTACCGCAGCGTGGCGCACGCCGTGCAGTGCATCCACCGGGGATCGTGCCTCAAGTCTCCGGAGCACACCTGCCCGCTGCTCGAGGCCCAGTTCATCGGCCCCGAGGTGGAGGAGCGCAGTCGCCGGGCCCTCCAGCAGCCGCAGGAGGTTGGTCGCGGCGACGCTTGATGGGCCGCATCACGGCCCCGACCGGGAGATACCGACGTGGCGATCATTTCCATGTTCAGCGGGTCCTTCTGCCGGGGCGAGCAGGTGGCCGCGCTCGTGGCGCGGGAGCTGGGGTACGCGCGGATCGACGACCGCCTGGTCTCGCTCGCCGCGCTGCGCCACGGGGTGCCGCCGGAGAAGCTCGCCCGGGCCATGTACGGGCCGCCGCCGTTCTTCAACCGCCTGACCCACGAGCGCGAGAAGAGCCTGGCTTACCTGCGGGCCGCGCTGGCTGAGCTGGTCCAGGGCGACAACGTCGTCTACCACGGCTTCGCCGCGCTGCTGATCCCCCGCAGCCTGACCCATGCGCTGCGCGTCTGCCTGATCGCCAACCTGGAGCACCGCCTGAGCGCGGCGATGCGGGAGCAGGGCCTGTCGCGCCGGGAGGCGGCGCGGATCGTCCGCCGGGACGACGCGGAGCGGGTGCGCTGGGCGCGGTTCCTGGGCCACGATGATCCCTACGCGGAGCGGCTCTACGACCTGCTGCTGCCCGTGCAGGAGCTCTCCAGCGAGGCTGCGGCGACCGCCATCTGCCAGAACGCCCGCAAGGAGGTCGTCCGCACCACCCCGGAGGCGCAGCAGGCCGCCGTCGATTTCCTGCTGGCGGCGCAGGTCAACGTCGTGCTGGCCGAGGCCGGGCACGAGGTCGAGGTCCGCGCCCAAGAGGGACAGGTCACCATTGCCATCAACCGCTACGTGACGCGGCTGGCGCCCTACCAGAAGAAGCTGGAGACCCTGGCTCGCAAGGTTCCGGGCGTCGCCGGCGTGCGCAGCGAGCCGGGCCAGAATTTCATACCACCGTCGCTGGTGGGCCCGAAAGACCTGGAGCTGCCCACCAAGGTGCTGCTCGTGGACGACGAGCGCGAGTTCGTCCACACGCTTTCCGAGCGGTTGCAGACGCGTAACCTGCCCACCGAGATCGTCTACGACGGCGAGCAGGCCCTGGCCTGCGTGGAGAACGAGCCCCCGGAGGTGATGGTGCTGGACCTGAAGATGCCCGGCATCGACGGCATCGAGGTTCTGCGGCAGGTCAAGCAGAGCCATCCGGATGTGGAGGTCATCATCCTCACCGGCCACGGCTCCGCGCGGGAGGAGCAGCTGGCCCGGGAGCTGGGGGCCTTCGCGTACCTGCGCAAGCCCGTCGATCTCGACGTGCTGACGCGGACCATGCAGGCGGCGTACCTCAAGCTCGGCACCTCGCCGCCAACGGCGCCGGAGGAAGCGGAATAGCCGCCGCGGCCGGAGCCCGCTCCGGGCGGCTGCGCCGCGGACGAGGGAGCGCATGAGATTCTTCCTGCAGATGTTGCTGCCGCGCCGCTGGGCGCCGGGCACCGCCGATGCGGAGGATCTGCGCCGCTACCGGCGCATCTGGTGGTACACGGTCACCCTGACGCTGTTCGTCTCCATCGCCCCCCTGCTGATCATGACCGGCGTGAACCACTACCTGTTCCGCAAGACCGTGAAGGCCGAGGTGCGTTACGACATCTCGCGCACGCTCGGCAACATCGCCCGTTCCCTGCAGTTCGTCATCGAGGAGCGGCTGTCCGCGCTGCAGCTGCTGGTGCACGAGCACGATCAGGCCGAACTCAGCGACCACGACCGGTTGACGCGGACCTTCCAGAACCTCAAGCAGTCCTTCGGCGGCTTCGTCGACCTGGGCGTGATCGACGTAAACGGCAACCAGGACTATTACACCGGACCCTACAACCTCGAGCACGTCAATTACAGCGACCAGGACTGGTTCCACGAGGTCACCCTGCGCGGCGTCTACGTCAGCGACGTCTTCATGGGCTTCCGACAGTTCCCGCACTTCGTCATCGCCGTCAAGCGGGAGACGGGCGGGCGGAGCTACTTCGTCCTGCGCGCCACGGTGGACATGGAGCTGCTCAACCGGCTGATCCTGGCGCCGGGCCTGGGACGGGCCGGCGAGGCCTTCATCGTCAACCGCGCGGGGATCATGCAGACGGCCTCGCGCTCGCACGGCAACCTGCTCGGGCCCTGCACGATCCCGGTGCCGCCCTACGCCGCGAATCCCCAGGTCGTCGAGGACTACGACGAGCGGGGCGGGTCCTTCGTCCTGGGCTATATTTACATCGAGCACACACCCTTCGTCCTGATGGTGATCGAGAAGCGGCTCGACCTGGTCCAGGAGTGGCTGAAGACGCGCACCGAGCTGTTCGTCTTCCTGCTCGCGAGCTTGGTCCTGATCCACATCGTGGTCTTCTGGAGCTCGACGGCGATGGTCCGGCACATCAGGGCCGCCGACCGGCGGCGGGCCCAGGTCATGCACAACGCCGAGTACACCAACAAGATGGCGACCATCGGCCGCCTGGCGGCCTCCGTTGCCCACGAGATCAACAATCCCCTGGCCATCATCAACGAGAAGGCCGGCTTCCTGCAGGACCTGATCTCGGTCACCGAGGACTTCCCCCGCCGCGAGAAGACCGGCGCGGCCGTGACCTCGATCCTCAAGTCGGTCGAGCGCTGCAGCGCCGTGACGCACCGCCTGCTGGGCTTCACGCGGAAGCTCGAGGTGCGCACGGAGCACATCTTCCTGCCGCGCCTCCTGCTGGAGGTGATGAGCTTCCTGGACAAGGAGGCGCTGCATCGCAACATCGAGGTGCAGACGCAGTTCGCCGCCGACGCCCCCGCCATCGAGAGCGACCGGGGACAGCTGCAGCAGGTCTTCCTCAACATCATCAACAACGCCTTCGCCGCGGTCCAGGACGGCGGGCGGATCGAGCTGGGCGTGGCGCCGGCCGGCGACGACCGGGTGAAGGTCACGATCCGCGACGACGGCACCGGGATCCGGCCGGAGGATCTCAAGCACATCTTCGAGCCCTTCTTCTCCACGAAGGGAGAGTTCGGGACCGGTCTGGGTCTCTCGATCACCTACAACCTGGTCCAGAAGCTCGGCGGGCACATCGAGGTGGAGAGCGAGTACGGCCAGGGGGCCTGCTTCACCGTCGTGCTGCCCGTCAAGCGGCCGGCCCTCGCGGAGTGAACCATGGCGGCGTTCAGGATCCTGCTCATCGACGACGAGGAAGAGCTGATCACCACCCTGGTGGACCGGCTGGAGTTCCGGGGCCTCGCGGCCGAGGCGGTCACCAGCGGGTCGGCGGCCCTGGCCCGCCTGCGCGAGGAGAGCTTCGACGCCGTCGTCGCCGATCTGAAGATGCCCGGCATGAGCGGCACCGAGGTCCTCGACCGCATCCGGCGGGAGCACCCTGACATCCGGGTCCTGCTGATCACCGGGCACGGCTCCGGACAGGAAGAGACCCCGGAGATCCTGGACGGGACCTATGCTATCCTGTTGAAGCCGTTCTCCATCGACGCCCTCCTCGAGAAGCTCGGTGTCGGGCAGGACGGCTGAACCAGGAGGCTGCAGTGGACGAGGCGAATACGGAACGGCGCCGGGACACGGGGCTGGCCTTCTTCGGGGCCGTCACCGCGGGGATTTCCCACGACCTGAACAACGTGATCTCCACCATCGACCAGGTGACCGGCCTGCTGGCCGATCTGGTGGCCGGGGCGGAGGCGGGACGCCCCGTACCCCTGGAGCGGCTGCAGACCGTCCAGGAGCGCCTCAGGCGGCAGACGACCCGCGGGGCGGGGATCATCAAGCGCCTGAACACCTTCGCGCACAGCACCGACGAACTCCGGCGGGAGATCTCCCTGGACGTCCTGCTCGCCGATCTGCTGGCCATCGGCCAGCGCTACGTGGATCTGCGCAAGGCGCGGCTCGAAGCGCCGGCGGCCCCGGCTCCGCTGCGGATCGTCGGCGACCCCTTCCGCCTGCAGCAGGCGATCTTCGCGGCCCTGCAGCGCTTGCTGGGCAGCGCCGAGTCCGGCGACACGATCACGGTCGCCCTGGCCGGCGGGAAGGACGGGGCCGCCGTCACCCTGACGGGGCCGCTCGGGGCGGCCGGGTCCGACCAGGACGCCGGCCGGGCCCAGCTGGAGGGCCTCCTGGCCGGGCTGGGCGGGAGGCTGGAGAGGTCCGTGGCGGCCGACCGCGAGACGCTGGTCCTGAGGATTCCCGGGGAGCCGCCGCCCGCGGGCGGGGGGGCGGAGGCCTGAGACCGGCGCCGCCGCCCGGGCGCCGGTCGTCAACGCGAGGAAGGAAGCGATGAGCGAGCCCAAGGTGCTGCTGGTGGATGACGAGGAGGAGTTCACCCGGACCCTGGCGGAACGCATGCAGGCCCGGGGGCTGGAGGTGGACGTCTCCCGCGACGGGGCCGATGCGGTGCGGCGGGCGCAGGGCGCCGCCTACGACGCGGTGATCCTCGACCTGGCGATGCCCGGCCTCGACGGCATCGCCACGCTGAAACTCCTGCTGGCCCAGAACCCGGACATGCAGGTGATGCTCCTGACCGGCCACGCCACCCTGGAGAAGGGGGTCGAGGCGGTCAAGTCGGGCGCCATCGAGTTCCTGGAGAAGCCGGTCGACCTCGACCTGTTGCTCGGCAAGATCCGGGAGGCCCGCAAGACGGGCCAGCAGCTGCGGGAAAAGCGCATCGCCGAATCGCTGGACGACATCCTGCGGTCCAAGGGCTGGTGAGAGCCCCGGGGGCCGGCGTGCGCCTCAATCGCCCCGAGGCTCGCCGCCCGCGGGCTCGTCGTAGAAGTCCAGCAGGTCCACCGGCATGACCACCGTCGTGGCCACGTTGCTCATGTGGGCGACGATCCGCTTGTAGAAGCGGATGGTGAGCACCAGGCAGACGGCGTCCTGGGTCGGCAGATCGCTGCGGGTGATCTCGGCGATGATCTGCTCCGCCTGCTTGCCGAAGACCTTGGCCCGCGTGATGACGTCGCGGGCCTTGTCCTGATCGCTCTCGCTGAACGACTGCAGGGTGCGCGCGAACAGGTCCTCGATGGTGCGCGAGCGTCCCACCAGGTACTCCTGGTAGAGGGCGCGATCGATGTTCGCCGGCTGCAAGCTGATGATCTCGTAGAGGTTCTTGTTGTAGTCGCCGATCCGCTCGACGTCCTTCACGGCATTCATGAAGATGAGGGCGGTGGGGATCTCGGCCCGGGAGGTCATCAGCACGAGTCGCGAGATGACGCGACGGCGGATCTCGCGCTCGAGGTGGTTGATGTGGATGTCGCGGTCGTAGACCTCCCCCTGGGGATCGTCGTTCTCCTCGCCGTAGACCAGGATCCCCACCACGTAGCCGAACATCTCGGCCGCCGTGTCGAGCATCTCCCCGATCCGCGCGACCAGCTCGTTGCTCCAGTTGTCCTTCTTGAAGAGATCCAGGATGGAAGAGAGTCCCATGTCGCCCTCCGGGCTGTTCTAGACCGCCTTGGTCACCAGGACGAAGATCAAGGGTAACACGAAGAAAACCCCCAGCATGTAGACGAAGGCGTAGATCCTCCGCCTCACGGTGCGGTGGGCCAGCAGGCGGGCCAGGTTGATGGGGATCCGGCGCAACGGCCGGAAAGGGTAGATGATCAGGATGCCGGTGACGTTGAAGATGACGTGCACGAGCGCCACCGTCACCCCGGCCAAGTTGCCGGCCAGGGAGGCCAGCAGGGCCGTGACCGTCGTGCCGATGTTGGCGCCGAGGGTCACGGCGAAGGCGGACTCGAGCGATACGATGCCCGCGCCGATCATCGGCACGAGCAGGCTGGTCGTGATGCTGCTGCTCTGCACGGCGGCCGTCACGACGGTCCCCAGGAAGATCCCGCTCAGCCCGCTCCGGCTGATGTAGGTGGTGAAAGCTCCCTCGGCCCTTCTGAGGACGATGCCGCGCAGCATCCGCGTGAGCATGGCCAGGGCCAGGAAGATGCAGCCCAGCGACAGCAGCAGCATGAGCGTGCCCGCCGCCCAGTCGGGCAGCGACAGCACTTCGGTCAGGACGTGGTCGACCAGCTTGACGGCCGGCTTGACGGCCGCCTTGATCGGGCTGTGGAACTCCAGGGCGCTGGATCCCGCCAGGTGCGTCGCCAGCCAGGTCGCGGTGTACCGGAGGTAGTGCGTGGTCAGCTCCAGCGGGAACAGGATGCAGATCGTCAGCAGGTTGAAGAAGTCGTGCATGGTCGCGCCGGCGAAGGCCCGCACGAACTCGGAACGCCGGTTGATGCTCGCCATGGCCACGATGGTGTTCGTCACCGTCGTGCCCATGTTGGCCCCCATGATGATGGGGATCGCGTTGGTCACCGTGAGGGCGTTGGCCGCCACCAGGCCCACCACGATGGAGGTGGTGCTCGACGAGCTCTGGATGATCGAGGTCGCCAGCAGCCCGATCACCAGGCCCACGACGGGATTGGTCGTCTTGGCGATGAGAACCCGGCTGAAGTCGGAGCCGAAGATCTTGAAGGCGGCCCCGAGCAGGGCGATGGCGAAGAGAAAGATGTAGAGCAGGGCCAGCACCAGGAGAATACGACCGGCGGTCAGCGCGGGCCCGTGGAGCCGGCGGACGGCGCGCGGCGGCGAAGTGGCGGACGCGGGCATGGCGTTCCTGCCGCGAGGATCGTTTCGGCACCGGACGAGAACGCTGCGAGCAACAGCCGCGACTGTAACCGCCGGCCTGCGGGCTGTCAAAATCCGATGGAGAAATGCCGGGCGAGAGGCGATCATGGTCCTTGCACGTCCGGTCCGGAACGGCCCCGGCGGGCGAGGAGGTTGGCATGATACCGCTGGCCCGCGCGCAGGACATCGTCGATCGCGTGCTCGGCGGTCGCGTGCCTTCCCGGGAAAGGCTGCCCTTGCGGGAGGCCGCCGGCCGGGTCCTGGCCGCCGACGTGCCGTCCCCGCTCGACATCCCCCCCTTCGACCGCGTCACCATGGACGGCTATGCGCTGGCCGCGGGCGAGACCGCCTCCGTCCTGCCCGTGGCCGGCGAGGTGCGGGCCGGGCAGGACTCGGAGCTGAACGTGCGACCCGGGACGGCCGTCAAGATCATGACCGGCGCTCCTGCCCCGCCCGGCACCGCCCGGGTGGTGCCGGTGGAGCTGACGCGCGAGCGGGACGGGGTCGTCGAGATCCTCGATGCGGCCGCCCTGGCCCCCGGCGCCCGCCGCAACCTGGCGCCGCGGGGCGAGGACCTGCGGGCCGGGGATCCGGTCGTCCGAGCCGGCGAGCGGCTCGACCCCGTGCGCCTGGCCGCGCTCGCCGCCTGCGGGGTGGCCGAGGTCGAGGTGACCAGAAGGCCGCGTCCGGCCCTGCTGGCCACCGGCGACGAGGTCGTCCGTGAGCTGGTGGAGCGGGACCGGGCCGGCGTGCTCGACGCCAACACCCCCCTGCTGCAGGGACTGCTGGGGAGCTTCGACTACGAGGCGAGCGTGGCAGATCCGGCGGCGGTGCCCGACGATCCGGCCGTCACGACCGAGGCCCTGGCGCGGGCGCTGGACCGGACCGGCGTGGTGGTGCTCACGGGCGGCGTCTCGGCCGGTGCCCACGACTACGTGCCGCGGGCGCTGGCGGCCCTCGGCTTCGAGATCCACTTCTCGCGGGTCGCCATCAAGCCCGGCAAGCCGACCACCTTCGCCACCGGCCCGCGGGGCGTGGTCTTCGGACTGCCGGGCAATCCGGTCTCGGTCTTCGTCACCTGCCATCTCTATCTCCTGCCGGCCCTGGCCCTGCTGGAGGGCTCCCGGCGCCGCCTGCGGTTCCTGCCGGTGCCCCTGGCCGGGGATCTCGCGGTCGAGCCCAGCCCGCGGATCCAGCTCCTGCCGGCGCGGCTGTCCCCCACAGGAGAGGCGGCTGTCCTGCCCTACCACGGCTCGGGCCACCTGCAGGCCCTGGCGGCGGCCGAGGGTCTGGTACGGGTGGAGCCGGACGTGGCGCACGTGCCCGGCGGAACGCTCCTGCCCTTCTGGCCTCTCCGGCTCGGGGCCTTTGTGGAGGAAGCGCCATGAGTGCCCCGGAGCGTCCGGTCCGCCTCGTCGTGATCACCGTGAGCGACCGTGCCGCCGCCGGCATCTACCCGGACCGCGGCGGTCCCCGCGCGGAGGAGCTGAGCCTCCGTCACCTGACGGGGCTGGGGTTCACCGTCCAGGCCGCGCGGCGGCTGGTGCCCGACGAGCAACCGCGGATCGCGGAGGCCCTGCGGGAGGCGATCCGGGACGGGGCTGACCTGATCCTGACCACCGGTGGCACGGGGATTGGGCCGCGGGACGTGACGCCCGAGGCCACGCGGGAGATCCTCGAGCGCGAGGTTCCCGGCCTCGCCGAGGCGGCGCGGAGCCGCTCGGCCGGCACGGCGCCGGGCGCCCTGCTCAGCCGCGCGGTGGCGGGCCTGGCCGGCTCCACCCTGATCCTGAACCTGCCCGGCAGCGTGCGGGCGGTGGAGGAATACCTGGCACTCCTGCTGCCCGCGCTTGTTCACGCCCTGCAGATGATCCGGGGCGAAGACGTCCACCGTGAGGAGGAACCCGGCTAGAGAGGCCCGCTCGCGGCCGGAACGCGCCGGAAGAAACCTGGCGCGAGCTTTGCAAGTCCGTGTTGAAGGAATTATGGTGGAAGGGCAGGCGGCTCCTGGTGGAGGCGAATTCCGGCCCGGGAGGACGAATCGAATGGCGATTCTCAAGATTGCACGCATGGGCCATCCCGTACTGCGGCGCGTGGCCGCCCCGATCCCGCCGGAGGAAATCCGTGGTCCCGAGGTGCAGCGGCTGATCCGCGACATGCTCGAGACGATGGTCGAGTACAACGGGGTCGGCCTGGCGGCTCCGCAGGTTCATGCCTCGCAGCGGCTCATCCTTTGCGCCGGCGAGCAGGACGAGAACGAGCGCATGCGCGTGCGCGTTCTCATCAACCCCGAGCTGAGCCCCACGACCGCGGAGAAGTTCGGCATGTACGAGGGCTGTCTCAGCGTGCCGGGACTGCGCGGCTACGTGGAGCGGCCCGCGGGCGTGGCGGTGAAGGCCTACGACGAGACGGGTGAGGAGGTCGCGCTCCAGCTGAGCGGTTTCGCGGCCGTGGTGACCCAGCACGAGTGCGATCATCTGGACGGCGTCCTGTACGTGGACCGGCTCAAGGACACCCGCCTGCTGGCTTTCGAGGACGAGGCGGCCCGCTTTCTGCCCCTGGACGAGTTCAACCGCGAGCAGCTGGCCAAGGAAGGAGCCGACTGATGGAGCAGATCCTGTCCCGCACCATCGCAGCCTTCAACGATCGTCGTTTCCGGGAGGCGGCCGCCATCGCCGCCGAGGGTTGCCAGGACGTGCAGGGGCGGGACGAGCTGTTCTGGTTCGGCCTCCACGAGGCCTGCGAGGGCTTCGCCCTGCTCATGGCGGGCAAGCTGCAGGGCGCCGAGACGGAGCTGGTGACCGCCATGGAGAAGCTGCGCAACTTCGGCTACCAGTACCGCAACTTCGAGATCACCGCCGCCCTGGCCGGCATCCGCCTCGCCCTCGAGGAGATCCGCGCCGTGCGGCAGCGCCACCGCAAGGCCTTCGACATGACGCTGCTGCCCACCTTCCGCATGGCCGCCAAGGCCGATCTCTAGCGAGGGAAGGCAGCGTGGCCGGCGGGCTGGGCGCGATCCTCACAACTTGCCAAAAATAAGCACCTTGGGCCATGATTGGAATCATGCACACCGGCCCGGTTGCGGCGCCTCGCTTCTTGCCGTCCCGCTGACTCTTGGCTAGGATGTGCCCAGCGTCCCGACGGACCGGGAATTCGGGGCCTTGCCAAGGGGGAAGTGATGAGTCTCAACAAGCGATATCTGAAGTCGAAGCCGTTGTGCAAGGTGACCTTCAAGCTGCCCAAGGAGGCGGCCCCTTACGCTGGATCAGTCTTCTTGGTGGGCGATTTCAATGCCTGGGACAAGCAGGCCACTCCCATGCAGAGAATGAAGAACGGGTCCTTCAGTGCGACCCTCGATCTGCCGACCGGATCGACGTACCAGTTCCGTTACCTGCGGGATGACGGCAGCTGGGAGAACGACTGGCAGGCCGATGGCTACGTGCCCAATCCATTCGGGGACGGAGAGAACTCCGTCGTCCATATCTAGGGCTTGCCGGGCGGTCCGCCGGGGGCCGCCCGCTCACGCTTTCCCGCCTGGTCCCCGTCCGAATCGCGCGGAGCGGAGCCGGGCAGCAGGTCTCGGAAGACGGTCCCGTAGATCTCCCATACGGTGACGAAGAGCGCGGCGATGATGGGGCCCACGATGAACCCCAGCACGCCGAAGAGCAGGACCCCGCCCAGCGTTCCGAAGAGGATCAGCAGTTCGTGCATCTGCGTGTCGCGCCCCACCAGGCGCGGCCGCAGCAGGTTGTCCACGCTGCCGACCACCAGGGTGCAGAACAGCACCAGCCCGATCCCCTTGGCCCAGTGACCGCCGATGAGCAGGACCAGGGCGGCCGGGCCCCAGACCAGGGCGGTGCCGATGCCGGGGATGATGGACAGCAGGGTCATCAGCGTACCCCAGAACAGCGCCCCCTCGATGCCCACCACCCAGAAGGCCAGGCCGGCCAGCGTTCCCTGGGTCAGGCCGATCAGCAGGGTTCCCTTGAGGGTGGCGCGGGTCACCGACAGGAACTTGTCCACCATGCGCTGCTCGTCGGCGCTTCCCAGCGGCAGGTAGTAGAGGATGCGCTGCAGTAGCGGTCCGCCGTCCAAAAGGAAAAAGAACATGGCGTAGAGCATCAGGAAGAACTTGAACAGGAAGGTCACGGTGCCGCGCGTGGCGGCCGAGAAGCTGTTGAAGAGGAACGAGCCGATACTGCCCACCAGCTCGCCCAGCTTGGTCATGATGGTCTCGCGGTAGGGCGCCAGTTGCTCCCAGCCGGGCAGCTTCTCCAGGTAGCCGGCCAGGGGCACCGGTCCGCTCAGATGCTCGGAGATCCAGGGCCGAACCGCCTGGCTGATCCGCAGCGCCTCGCCGGCCACGATCCCCAGGATCCCCAGCAGGGGGATGATCACGACGAAGAAGAGCAGCACGAGCGTGGCCAGCGCGGCGACGGCCCGCCGGCCGCGAAACAGGCGCTGGAGACGGCGATAGAACGGATGCACGAGGCCGCTGAAGATGGCCGCCAGGAGGACGACCATCAGGAAGTCGCGGATCATGGTGACGAAGAGCACCGTGATCGCGATCACCAGCAGCACCAGGAAGCCCTTGGCCAGGCGATCGTCCCTCATGGTCCGGCAGCCTATCAGATCGGCCTGGAGCGGGCAACGCCGGGCGCCGGGGCCTGGCTGGTTGCCGACCTGCGCCGACCGAGGCTAGACTGGGACGGATGGTGTGCAGGCCGTTCCGGCCCCGCATCGCCTCCGGACCCACCGGGAAGGGATCACGTCATGGCCGAAGATGCCGTCCCGCGCTGGCTGGCCTACGCGCGGGAGCTGCAGTCCCTGGGGCAGATCATCCGCACCTACGCGCGCAGCGAGTACGATCTGCAGAACGCCCGGCGGCTGACCGAGATGGCCGCGGAGATCACGGCGGCCCGGGCGGAGCTAGCGCGGGAATCGCTGGTGCACAACTTCTCCGCCCAGCCCGGCTACGCGACTCCCAAAGTGGACGTGCGGGCCGCCGTGGAGCGCGACGGCCGCATCCTGCTGGTCCAGGAGAGCAGCGACCGGCGCTGGTGCATGCCGGGCGGCTGGGCCGATGTCGGGGTCGCGCCGGCCGTGATGGTCGTCCGCGAGACGAGCGAGGAAAGCGGCTTCGAGGTGGAGCCCACCAAGCTGGTGGGGGTGTTCGATGCCAACCGTGGTGGCATTCCCCTGCAGTTCTACCACGCGTACAAGGTGGTCATGCTCTGCCGCCTCACCGGCGGCGAGGCCCGCACTTGCCACGAGACCCTGGCCGTGGACTTCTTCTCCTTCGACGAGCTGCCGCCCCTCTCCCGCAATCGCACCCACGAGCGGCACCTGGCGGAGGTGAGGGCCCACCTCGAGGATCCCGGCCGTCCGGCCGCCTTCGATTGAGGAGCCGACCATGTCCGAGCTGCGCGGCAAGACCCTCTTCGTGACCGGCGCCAGCCGGGGCATCGGCAAGGCCATCGCCCTGCGCGCCGCGCGCGATGGGGCGAACGTGGTGATCGCCGCCAAGACCAGCGAACCACATCCCCGGCTGCCCGGCACCATCGGCGAGACGGCGGCCGAGATCGAGGCGGCGGGAGGCAGAGCGCTGGCGGTCCCGACGGACATTCGCTTCGCGGATCAGGTGCAGGAGGCGGTCGCCAGGGGCGTGCAGGCCTTCGGCGGCATCGACATCCTGGTCAACAACGCCAGCGCCATAAGCCTGACCGGCACGCTCGAGACGACACCCAAGGTTTACGATCTCATGTTCGCCGTCAACGCGCGGGGTTCCTTCTTCTGCGCCCGCACCTGCCTGCCCCACCTGCTCCGGGCCGCCAACCCGCACATCCTCAACATCTCGCCACCCTTGAACCTGGCCGCGCGCTGGTTCCGGAGCCATGCCGCCTACACCCTCGCCAAGTACGCCATGAGCTTCTGGGTGCTCGGCATGGCCGCGGAGTTCGCGGACCGCGGGGTAGCCGTCAACGCGCTCTGGCCGCGCACGACCATCGCCACCGCCGCGGTGCGCAACTTGCTGGGCGGAGAGACCATGGTCCGCCGCAGCCGGACGCCCGACATCATGGCCGATGCCGCCCACGCCGTCCTGATCCGGGACAGCCGGAGCTGCACGGGCCGCTTCTTCATCGACGAGGAAGTGCTGGCGGAGGCCGGGGTGACGGACCTGGAGCGGTACGCCGTCGATCCGTCGCAGCCTCTCCAGCCGGACCTTTTCCTGGACTGAGCGGAGCCCTCCCGACCTCGGGATCGTGAGGAACCCGCCGGTCGGGAAAGCAGGCCCCGGCGGCCGGCCGGCCGCAAAGCAGGTCTTGGAGCGGGGACCGTGCGACCTTATATTCAGGCAACGCATCGACATCCCCCCACCCACCGTTGCCGGGTGGTTTCATGAGTTCACGCCCAGCTCCCGATTCCCCGGGCAAGCTCCTTTCGGGGAGTTCGCGCCTCTTGATCTTCCCGGGCCCGATTGTGACCGCGGGGGCCGGCCTGGCTTCGCTGGTCAGCCTGGCCGGCCTGATCTGCCTGGTTTGCCTGGGCGGCTGCTGGCCGAGCAGCGAGCTGGGCGGCACCGCGATCCCCGACGCCATGCCGGACACACGCGTGACCGCTACGCCACCCTCCCTGCTGGAATCGGGCTTCATCGTGCACTTCTACTGGACCGGAAGCGATCCGGACGGCGAGGTCCGCGGTTTCCAGTGGAAGCTGAGCACGAACGGAACGGACGGCATCGGCGTGCAGGATACCATGACGGTGGATCCCGGCACCGGTGCCGTGCTTCACCCCTGGCGCTTCACCGTCGCCACGGACACCGTTTTCATCGTCAGCGCCGACATTCCCGGCTTCCTGGGCGATCAGGATCTGCCGCCGCGCCACCAGCGCTCCTGGCAGACGCACACGCTCTTCGTGCGGACGATGGACGTCGAGGGGGGCGTCGATCCCACACCGGCGAACATCAGCTTCACCGCCACGACTCTCATCCCGCGCATCGCGGTCGATCGTCCCGAGCGGCTGGGGAACTACCGAGATGCCCAGGCCGCCCCGCGGACGGTGACCTTCGGCTACACCGGCAGCGACCCCGACTTCTCGTCGGGTGGGCCCACCGAAGTCCGCTTCCTCTTCAAGCGGGCCTGGTACCAGGATCACTACGTGCGCACCAAGTACGAGTTCGATCAGCTGGTGGACGAGCTGTGCAGCTTCTCCGATTCGGGCTGGAGCGGCTGGCAAAGATACAACTCGCTGCCGGAGAATCGCCTGAAGAGCTACCCGGATCAACCGGATCGGGACAACGCGGGACGACAGATCACCTACCTGTTCGCCATGCAGGCCGCCGATACGGCCGGTGCCGTGAGCGTGGACCGAACCTACGCCAGCAGTGTCCAGAACGTCTTCATATCCCAGGGAATGACGCCGTTGCTGATCATGGAGGAAACCTTTCTGGGCCAACGCCGCGCCACGGGCCACAATTCCTCAACCCGCATCGACATCGCGCAGGGTCAGGTCCTGGATTTCTCCTGGATGGCCACGGCGGATGACTACGCGGGCATTATCGAGAGCTATCGCTACGGCTGGGACCTGACGGACCCGGAAGACGAGGAAGATCCCAGCTGGGCGGGTCCGTCCGGCAACAGCCCGCAGCATCGACGGGCGCCGAAGATCTCCTTCGGCACGGGAACCCACACCCTCACGATCCAGGCGACCGACAACTCCGGCCAGCTGACGCGCTTCGTCTGGATCCTGGAAGTCGTGCCCGTGCCGGACCCCGAGGTCCAGTCCCCCCTGCTTCTGGTGGACGACATCCGGGACCGGGCCAGCAACGGCTGGGAGGGAGCAGACCACCGATCCCTGGACAACGATGTGTACCGCGATGATTTCTGGTGGGACGCGCTGGCCGGGCTGGGCGGCGTCGAGGGTTTCGGGGCCGCGAACATCCTCGATGCCGAGACGGACCAGTTCGGATATCGCGATATCGTCAATTACAGGGTCGTGCTCTGGACTTCACGCTATGCCCAGAACAACTACATCGAGCAGAACTTCAAACCCTACTCCGACGGCACCGGGCGCTTCACCTGGCTGGCCAGCTATCAGGAAACCGTCGGTAACCTCTTCCTGGTCGGCTCGCGCATACTCAACGAGTTCATCGAGGAACAGAGCTGGATGATGCCCTGGATCTTCGATACCAGGGAGACCACCTACGACGCCGGCACGGCGGGCACCTTCGTCATCGGCTTCGGCACGCGCACTCTGCCGGACGGGACGGAGGTCAAGAGAGGTCCCGAACGCTATCCTTACCAGGCCATGGGCA
The DNA here is from genome assembly GCA_964524645.1 of uncultured Fibrobacteraceae bacterium. Classification (GTDB taxonomy): domain Bacteria; phylum Krumholzibacteriota; class Krumholzibacteriia; order LZORAL124-64-63; family LZORAL124-64-63; genus CAZGEC01. Next base: position 24,573 of record CAZGEC010000014.1, read on the forward strand.
TCGCCATGCTGGACCACACCTCTCCCAAGTACCCGATCTACCGCTTCCCGCGGCTGGCGCAGCAGCAGCGGCGGGCTTCGGCCTGCGTCGGCATGAAGGGGCTCATCCTGGATCCGGCTTTCAAGTCCCGGCACATTCCCGAGGGCGGCGCCTTCCCGGACACGATCTACACGGATCCGGTCATCGACTGGGCCGACCTGGTCCCGTCGTACCGCGATGCCCTGGAGCGCTGGCCGTGGGGCGACGACGAGTTCTACGACGCCAACACGGTGGGCCGGAGCACGGCCTGGCATCCCCAGGATTGCGACGGGGAGCCCTGCGTGGAGCCCATGTTCCAGATCTACAGCCGCTTCGACATGGTCGCCGGTCTTCATGCGGCTGCAGGCGATACCACCTGGCCCTCGCCCTACTTCGACGACGATGACGAGCTGCTGGCCAAGTGCGGCCAGTTCGGGCTGGACTGGCCGGACCACCGCACCCCGACGACGGGCCGGACCACCGGCTTCTTTTCGCACAAGCTGGTGGCCAACAAGCCGAGCCGGATGCCGGACGTGGTCTGGGGCTTCGATCCCTACCGCTTCTCGCGTCCGGACATCCGCAGGGCGATCCACTGGGTGCTCGGAGAGCACTTCGGCCTGACCATGAAGCCCTAGCCCGATTTCTGCAGGAATGATCCGGACCGGGCTGCAGGCTGCCCGGTGCCCGCCGCCCTTCCACGCCCACCTCCCACGTGGATCACTCACCGAGAATCGGGGCAGTTTCGGGTGGCGGCTGCGTCCGGAATCGACGAGAATAGTGATCTTCTCGATCTGCAGTCGTTCCAGGACGGGGTGACCATGCGGAACGTTCTCGTCTTTTCGATGCTGCTGGTCCTGGGTCTGGCGGTCTCGCAGTTCCTGCCAGGCTGGCTGGGAGATGGAGCCAAGGTTGTTTCCGAGCTGGTGAAGCTGCTGACGATGTTCTGTCTCAGCTTCATCATGATTCACGTCGGCTACGAGTTCGACCTGAACAAGAGCCGCCTCGGCCCCTACCTCGTGGACTACGGCGTTGCCTTCACCTCGGCCTCGTTTCCCTGGATCTTCTGCAGCATCTACTTCGTCGCGGTCTTTGCCGCCGGCGGTTTCGGATCCTTCGACTCCTGGCGTGAGGCCCTGCTGGCGGGTCGCTTCGCCGCTCCCACCTCCGCCGGCATTCTCTTCTCGATGCTGGCGGCGGCGGGCCTGTCGGCCACCTGGACCTTCCGCAAGACGCGGATCCTGGCCATCTTCGACGATCTGGACACCGTCCTGCTGATGGTCCCTCTGAAGATGCTCATCGTGGGCCTGCGCTGGCAGCTGGGTGTGATCGTGCTGGTGATGGTGGTGATGCTCTGGCTGGCCTGGCGCTACCTGCACCGCTTGCGGTGGCCGGTGAGCTGGCCCTACGTGATGGCCTACGCGGCCGGCATCACGGTGGTCTCCGAGGCCATCTACCTCGCCAGCACGCTCCTCGACGACGTGGTCCCAGTGCACATCGAGGTCCTGCTGCCGGCCTTCGTGCTGGGCTGCGTGCTGGCGCGACCGGCGGGGCACGATCCGCATGCGGACGACCTGCGCGAGGGACATCAGGAGGGGCCCGAGAGCCCCGAGGAGCAGCGTGTCAGCACCCTGGTCTCGGCGGCCTTCATGGTGCTGGTGGGGCTCTCCATGCCCTCCTTGCTGGGTTCCGGTGAGGGCGGCGGGGTACGGCTGGCCTGGGGTGCCATCCTCGGCCACACCCTGGCGATCACGCTGATCTCCAATCTGGGCAAGATGTTCCCTCTGCTGGTCTATCGCCGCGAGGCGACCTGGCGCGAGCGGTTGGCTGTCTGCGTGGCCATGTTTCCCCGCGGGGAGGTGGGGGCCGGCATCCTGGTGGTCTCGCTCTCCTACGGGGTGAACCCGGGCATGATCACGGTGGCGGTCTTCTCCCTGGCCCTGAACCTTGTGCTGACGGGTGTCTTCATCGTGATTGTCAAGAGGCTGCTGGGCCTGCATTCCGACGGCGCCCTGCGCGGGATCACCGAGTCGAGCCTCGCGTCCTGATCCCGCTTGGCGGATGGGGCGACCGGCCTGCGGCGAGGCGCGTGAAAAGTGAGGTGAAGGGAAGGGAGGGCCGATCATGGATCTCGGCCGGCGGCTACGGATCGGCGATCCGGCCCCTGTCTTTCCGGGCGGGGAGATCCGGGAGGTGCTGACGGCCCTGGGGCATCCGGTGAGCCTGGGCGAGCTGATCGCGGACGGTCCCGTCGTGCTCGTCTTCCTGCGGGGCTTCATGTGACCCTACGCCCGCAGGCATCTGGGCCAGATGCGCGACGATGACCCGGAGTTCCGCGCCGCCGGGGCGAAGATCGCCGTGGTGGCCCGCGAATCGGCGGCCGCCATGCGGCGGTACTGGAATCGGCAGGGCTTGCCCTACACGGCCATTCCCGACCCGGCGGGACGCCTCGGCAAGCTCTACGGCCAGCGCTGGCGTCTGTTCAAGCTGGGTCGGATGCCGGCCCTCTTCGTGATCGACCGGCATGGCCTGGTCAGCCATGCCCGCTACGGTTCCAGCATGCGCGACATTCCGGACAACCGCGAGGTGCTGGAGGTCCTGCAGCGATCCGCCGCGGCAGACCGCCCCTGAGGAGGAGCGATGAACGCGGACAGCTTCCGCGAGCACGGTCACGAGCTGATCGATTGGGTCGCCGACTACCTGGAGAATGCGGGTCGCTTCCCCGTGCTCTCGTCCATCGCGCCCGGCGAGATCCGGGCCAGCCTGCCCGCCTCCCCGCCGCAGGAGGGGGAGCCCATGGATGTCATCCTGCAGGACTTCCGCGAGAAGATCCTGCCGGGGGTGACGCACTGGAACCACCCCCGCTTCTTCGCCTACTTCCCGGCCAACAACAGTGGCCCGTCCATCCTGGGCGAGCTGCTCTCGGCCGCCCTGGGCGTCAACGGCATGCTCTGGCAGACCTGTCCGGCGGCCACCGAGCTGGAGGAGGTGGTCATGGACTGGCTGCGGCAGCTCCTGGAGCTGCCCGAGGCCTTCCGCGGCGTGATCCAGGACACCGCCTCGACCGCCAGCCTCTGCGCCCTGCTCTGCGCCCGGGAGCGCCTGACCGGCCATGCGGTCAACCGCGAGGGCTTCGTGGCTGGTTCGACAGGCGGGACCCTGCGCGTTTACGCCTCGTCCGAGGCGCATTCCTCCATCGAAAAGGGGGCCAAGATCGCCGCGTTCGGCGCGGAGAACGTGGTGCGGGTGGCCGTAGACGATGTCTTCGCCATGGATCCGGCCGACCTGGAGCGGCTCATCCAGGCCGACCGGCGGGCGGGTTTTCGCCCCTGCTGCGTGGTGGCTACCGTGGGCACGACCTCGTCCACGGCGTGCGATCCCCTGCGGGCCGTGGGAGAGGTGGCTCGCCGCCACGGGCTCTGGCTGCACGTGGACGCGGCCCTGGCCGGCAGCGCCGCCATCCTGCCCGAGAAGCGGTCGCTGCTGGATGGCATCGAGCTGGCCGATTCCTTCGTCTTCAACCCGCACAAGTGGCTCTTCACCAACTTCGACTGCTCGGCCTACTTCACCCGCGACGCCGAGACCCTGGTGCGCACCCTCGCCATCCTGCCGGAGTATCTGAAGACGGACCGGGACCGCGAGGTGAGCAATTTCCGCGACTGGGGGATCCCGCTCGGCCGCCGGTTCCGGGCGCTCAAGCTCTGGTTCGTCCTGCGGAGCTTCGGGGCCGAGGGCCTGCGAGCCCGGCTTCGCGAGCACATGGCCCTGGCGCAGGAGTTCGGGCGCTGGGTGACGGAAAGCCCCGATTTCGAGCTGCTGGCGCCGATACCGCTCAACACGGTCTGTTTCCGCTTCCATCCCGGTCGCGGGACGGAGGCTGCGCTGTCCGGCGAGGAGCTGGACCGGCTCAACAAGGAGCTGCTGGATGAGGTCAACGCGTCCGGACGCATGTACATTACCCACACCAAGCTGAACGGCCGCTACACCCTGCGTTTCTGCGTGGGACAGACCCAGACCCGCCGGGAGCACGTCGTCGAGGGTTGGGATTGCCTGCGCGGCGCCCAGGTGGTGCAGCGCTTCCTCGACTGAAACAGGGACGGCACAAAGGAGAATGACATGAGAGAGGGCTTCGTTGTCGCGGCGACCTACAACACCACCATGGAGGCCGAGATGGCCCGCGAGAGACTCGAGTCGGCGGGCATCACGGCGGTGATTCACTCCGATGATGCCGGCGGCATGTATCCGCAGCTCGATCTCGTCGAGGGCGTGGCCGTGCTCGTGGATCCCGTCGACCTGGAGGCGGCGAAGGACATCCTGAGCCCACCCGCCGATGCCTCCCTGGCCGGGTCGGACGAGGACGAGGAGGACGAGGAGGACGAGGATGACCCGGACGAGAATTGAAGGCGATCCGGACGATACCTGAGAGGGACCCGGGCCATTGCAGGCGGCCCGGGCGAGGCCTGAGAGGGACCCGGGCAATTGCAGGCGGCCCGGGCGA
>CAZGEC010000014.1:29185-39045 GCA_964524645.1 uncultured Fibrobacteraceae bacterium
TCCTGAAGCGCTTCGTGGAGATGCAGTACGGACTGGAAGTGGTGGTGGGCACCCACCCCATACCCGAGAAGTACCGCCGGATCCACGAGGAGCTCGGCAGCTGGGACTCGCCCGAGTGGCAGGAGTGGATCCTGCCGACCATCGCCGATCAGCCGACGCGCCTGGCGTACGACTGAGCGCGGCCGGCCCTGCGGGGCCGACCGCGCCTGCGCAACGGGGCTCGGGCTAGCGGTTCACGAAGCTCATGATCTCCTCGGGATATCGCATCCCGGCCGCCGCGCCTGGAGGCAGGGCCTCGTCGAGCCCTCGCAGATCGGCAGCCGACAGCTCGACCTCGAGTGCGGCCACGTTCTCCTCCAGGTGCTGGCGCCGCTTGCTGCCGGGGATCGGCACGATGCCCTCGCCCTGGGCCAGGACCCAGGCGAGCGCCAGCTGCGACGGCTTGCACCGCTTCTCCTCGGCGATCTCCTGCACGCGGCGGACCAAGTCCAGGTTCTTCGCGAAGTTCTCGCCCTGGAACCGCGGGGAGAACCGGCGATAGTCATCGGAAGCCAGATCCTCGAACCGCTTGATATTCCCGGTCAGGAATCCCCGGCCGAGCGGGCTGTACGCGACGAAGCCCACACCCAGGGTTTGGCAGGCGGCGAGGATCTCCTGCTCGGGATCCCGCGTCCACAGCGAGTACTCCGTCTGCAGGGCCGTGATCGGATGCACCTTGGCCGCCCGCCGCAGCGTCTCCGGCGCGGCCTCGGACAGGCCCAGGTAACGGACCTTGCCCTGCTGCACCAGCTCGGCCATGGCCCCCACGGTGTCCTCGATCGGCGTCTGGGGGTCCACGCGATGTTGATAGTACAGGTCGATCGTCTCGACGCCGAGGCGGCGCAGGCTCGCCTCGCAGGCCTCCTTCACGTACGCGGGATTGCCACGGACCCCCCGGATCGCGGCATTGGCCGGATCGCGAACGATGCCGAACTTCGTGGCCAGCACCACCCTGTCCCGGTGGCCCTTGATCGCCTTGCCCACGAGTTCCTCGTTGAGATAGGGGCCGTACATGTCCGCAGTGTCGAGGAAGTTGATACCCAGCTCCAGCGCGCGATGAATGGTCGCGATCGACTCGCGATCGTCCCGGGGCCCGTAAAACTCGGACATGCCCATGCAGCCCAGCCCGATGGCCGACACGGTGGGGCCGTGGCGTCCCAGCTTTCTGGTCTTCATCTTCATATCCATATCTCCTTTGGATCTCCCCTAGCCCCGCGCTGCAGCGAAGATCGCGAAGGCCGCCTTGGCCGGATCGAGCAGCACGGCGAAGCGCCCGATATCGGGTATGTCCATCGGTTCCAGGCAGATACCGGCGCCCAGCTCCTTGGCCCTGGCGAAGCTCTTGTCCACGTTTTCCACGCGCACGTAGTAGAGCCAGGACGGCGGGACCGGCATGTTGGCCGGCCGCTTCATCAGGCCCGCCACCTGCTGGCCGCCCCGCAGGAACATGTGGTAGGGCTCCCCGGGGCTCATGTCCGTGCGGCTCGTCTCCCAGCCGAACAGCTGCGTGTAGAACTTGCGGGCCCCTTCCACGTCGTCGGTCAGCAGCTCGTTCCAGCAGAAGCGTCCGACCGGCGGCAGCCCCTCCTCCTCGGGCGGCTGGTCGCCGTCGAAGCGGAACGGCATCAGGTAGGCGGTGCTGCCATCCGAGACGGCCGCGAAGCGTCCGACGCCGGGAATGTCGGTTCCCTCCTTGAGAATCTTGCCGCCCAGCTCCTTTGCCCGACGACAGGCGGCATCCGGATCGGGATGGCTGACATAGGCCGCCCAGTGAGGCGGTATGGGGCCGTCGGGCTTGATCGGCACCAGGCCGCCGATGCCGACCTCGCCGGCGGAGATCATCAGGTAGGTCCCGAAACCCTCGTAGTGCTGCTCCTTGATCTTCCAGCCGAAAAGCTTCTCGTAAAAGGCCGCGGCCTGCCGGCGATCGCTGGTCAGAAGGTCGTACCAGACGAAACGCCCGGGAGCGGAAGAAGTCGCCATGATGGACTCCTTTGTCGACGTTGGCGATGCCGATGCGGTGAAACGGAACCCCCTCCCCAGGGGAGGCATGGTCCCGGGCAGGAGAAGTTAAGCCAAAGCGCGCCGATCGACCACCCGCCCCGCCGCGGGAGCCGTCGCATCCGGTCTGGCCGATCACGGCGGATTGGGATTGATTACCTCTCTCTGTTCGCTCACGATGACGACCTGCAACGCGGGAAGGGGAAAACGATGCGACGAGACCAGGACAAGATCGTGACCCTGCATCCGGATCCGGCCAAGTCGGGCGTGCGCATCGACCGCTGGAAGTACGATCTCGTACGCCGGGCGATCCTGACCACGGTGCCGCGGCGGAGGGAGGGCTATCCCTTCCGGGAGCTGCCGGCCGCCCTGCGCGGGATCATCCCGCAAGCACAACTGCGCCGTCTCGGATCGTTGACGTGGTACACGGTCACGGTCAAACTGGACCTGGAGGCGCGCGGCGAGATCGAGCGCCTCCCGGGAGTCCAGCCCCAGCGACTGCGGCGCGTCGCGCCCGCGCGAAGGATGAAGGCATGATGATCGGCGGCTGCAGCTCCGCGAAGGACCCGCGGCGCCGGCGATCCTCCGGCGACTGCAGCCGCTTCCGCGAGCTTGCAGGCGGCCCCGCGGCCCTGCTCCTGGCGTTCGTGATCGTCGGGCTTGCGGCCTGTACGAGCACGGCCGGTTCCCGCGACGGCCCGCAGCTTGCCGGGGAGCCCGCTCAGCAATCCGCACGGCAGCCCGCCAGGCAGTCCGCCCGGGAGGAGCCGGTCGTGGAGATCCCCCTGACCGGGGACATCGCCCGGCAGGACGCGCAGATTTCCGGCCTGGCCTGGTACGGGGATGATCTCATCGCCCTGCCTCAGCTTCCCCACGACTTCCCGCAAGGCGAGGATGGCACGCTGTTCGCGATCCCCCGCGGCGACATCCTGGACTACCTCGACGGGCGGCGTACCGAACCGCTGGCGGCCCGCGCCATGAGCTTCGTCGCGCCCCGGCTGCGGGAACGGATACCCGGCTACGACGGCTTCGAGTCCATCGCCTTCCAGGGCGACCGTGCCTACCTGACGGTCGAGGTGTGGGAGGGCCGGCACACGCATGGCCTGCTGCTGGCGGGCAGCATGGCGCCGGATCTTAGTGCGTTGACCGTGGATACCTCGCGACGGGTGGTGATCCCGGCTCAGGCCGACCTGGGCAACATGGCCGACGAGGCGCTGGTGCTGGTGGGGGGGAAGCTGATCAGCTTCTACGAGATCAACGGCGCCAACATGAATCCCAGGCCGGTAGCCCACGTTTACGACGAGGAGCTGCAGCCCCTGGGCACGATCCCCTGCCCGACCCTCGAGTATCGCATCACCGACGCGACGGACGCCGACGCGCAGGGCCGCTTCTGGGTGTCCAATTTTTTCTTTCCCGGCGAGCGGGAGAAGATCCGGCCGGCTCCGGACGCTCTCGCCAAGCTCTACGGGGTCGGGCCGACGCATCAGAAGAGCGAGGTCGTGGAGCGGCTGGTGGAGATGCAGTACCGGGACGATGCCATCGTCTTCACCAAGACCCCCGTCATCCAGCTCCAGGTCGGAGACACTGCTCACTCCCGCAACTGGGAGGGGATCGTCCGGCTGGATGGGCGCGGTTTCCTGCTGATGACGGACGAGTATCCCCGGACCATCCTGGGCTTCGTGGCGTCGCCATGAGCCTGCCGGAGATCCTGGCCATCGCGGTGGGCCTGGCCCTGGACGCCTTCGCGGTCTCGCTGGCCGCCGGGGCGGCCGGCCACGCCGCCGGCCTGAGGCCGACCTTTCGCCTTTCCTTTCACTTCGGGCTCTTCCAGTTCCTGATGCCGGTGCTGGGCTGGTATGCCGGCAGCCTGGTGGCCCACCAGGTCACCGTCATCGACCACTGGGTCGCCTTCGGCCTGTTGGTCTGGGTGGGAGCGCGGATGATCCGCTCCGGTCTGCACCCGGATCCGTCGCGGGTGCGGGCCGACATGTCCAGGGGCTGGACGCTGGTGAGCCTGAGCGTCGCTACCAGCCTCGATGCCCTGACCATCGGCCTGAGCCTGGCCATCCTGGGGGTGGGCATCTGGTACCCGAGCGCCGTCATCGGCGTGGTGACCGGCGGGCTCTGCCTGGCCGGCCTGCGGCTCGGCGGCCGGCTGGGTTCCCGCTTCGGCTCCCGCATGGAGGTGGTCGGCGGCGGGATGTTGGCGCTCATCGGCCTGCGTATCCTGATCAGCGGCTTGGCCGGCGGCTGAAGACCCGGGGGCGAGGCGGTCGCCGCCGGGCGGGGTGGCCACCGGCGAGCCGATGGCCCGGCGTCCCGGCGGTCACCGATGCTGTCCTTGAGCACGAGGCCGATTATCGCTATCATACATCATGCTGCCTCTGATCGATCTGCAACGCTTCCCGGGGTGGGACGAAGGAGGCGGATCATGCTCAAGCGTATCGTGTTTCTCATCGCCAGCCTCATGATGACCTGCCTGCTGCTGGCTGCCTGCAGCGACGATGCTCAGCAGCCCGGCACGCAGCAGGCCGCGAACGACGTGGTCCTGCCGGCGGGGCAGGAGGTCCTGTTCGAGGTTTCGCACGCCAATCAGGCCTGGGGCTACCAGCTCGCCGGACATTACGTCGACCGCGAGGGCCGCATCTGGCAGTTCGATCATAGCAGCGAGCAGTGGCAGGCGCCCGCCTCCTGCATCCCGGCGGAGGCCCTGCGGGACAAGCTGACCCGCCAGCAGGAGCAGGTCGGCCGGGTGTCGCCGCAGGAGCTGGCGAAGGCCGTTGCCCTGGTGGAGGCTGCGGCTGCGGGGCCCCTCGGCGAGCCCATCGACACCGGCTGCCGGGACTTCGGTGGCATGTCCTACCTGGCCTATACGTACGATGCGGACGAGGACTGCTACGCGCCGGTCCTGCTGTACCTGCGCGGCGACTGGGGGCGGAAGAACCTGGCCCCGGCCGCCGACAAGCTCCGCATTTGGCTCGACGAGATCCTCGGCTTCCAGGGAATGAGCGGTTGCGAGCCTTGAGCGGAGCCGTCGAGGAGCGCAGCTACGCAGCGGGGCGGGACGGCCTGTTCACGGGCTTGATCTGGCTCAGCGTCCTCTTCTGCCTCTGGGGCGTCGGTGACGTCCTGAGGTCTCCTCTCGCCGTTCTGCCCCGGATCCTGCTCCTGATCTTGGTCGGCGGCACGGCGGTGCTCCTGCTCTGGGTGCTCTACGGAACCCGCTACGTGCTGACCCGCGACCGGCTGCTGGTCCGCTGCGGGCCCTTCCGCGCCGGCATCCCGTTGCAGGAGATCCAGGCGGTGGTCCCGGCGCGTAACCTCTACAGCAGTGCCGCTCTGGCCTTGAACCGCCTCCACGTGCAGACGCGCCAGGGAGGCGGCGTTTTCATCTCCCCCGCCGAGCGGCTACGCTTCCTGCGGGACCTGGCCATCCGCGAGCCGGGGCTCTCCTTCGAAGGGAACCGCCTGATTCGCGCCTGAGTTCATCCCCTGCCTGCCCGCCGCCCGTGACAGGGCCCGGGCCGCTCCCCGATGCCGCCGCCGTCCTCCCGGCCTGGCAGCCCCGAGGGGCCGTAGTTATGCATATTGAATACCTTTGAGAGGGCTGGGAGTTCATCCCGGCCCCGGACGACGCCGGGAACGGGGATGGGGGAGTGGGAGGACCTTCATGCAGAACCAGGACCTGATCGACATCGCGCGGCTCTGTCTGGCGCTGGATCGCCGGGCGGTCACCATCTACAAGGAGCTGGCCGGCGGTTGCGATCTCGAGGAACTGCGCAACTTCTGGCAGCGCATGGCCCTGGAGGAGGAGGGGCACTGCCGCTTCTGGGAACGGGTGCTGGAGCTGGCGGAGCAAAGGGCGCTGCCTCCGCTCTTCCAGGAGCCGGCGCGGATCAAGGCCGAGCTGGAAGCCCTCAGCGCCAAGCTGGGGCCCCTATGGGAGCGCTACGAGGCCGATCCGGGGGTGAACAACGCGTTCGTGCTGGCCCTGCGCATCGAGTTCTACCTGCTGCACCCGGCCTTCGAGACCTTCTTCCACAGCATGAGCAATCTCATAGAGGAGAACAATCCCGGCGACGACTACTACCGGCACCTGACCCAGTTCATCGAGGTCCTGAACGAGTACGGTCGGGTGACCCCGGAGCTGGAGTTGCTGGGGGAGACCCTGCAGCGCCTCTGGCGCGACAACCGCCGGCTGGCCCGCCAGAGTTCCGTCGACGAGCTGACCGGCGCTTTCAACCGACGTGGCTTCTTCAACGCCATCGTGCCCCTGGCTCACCTGGCCCGGCGCGAGAACCACATGGTCGGCATGATGATGGCCGACATCGACGACTTCAAGCAGGTCAACGACACCTTCGGCCACAAGGGAGGCGATACGGTCCTGCGGAAGGTGGCCGACATCCTGCGCCTGAACATCCGTGCCTCCGACGTGCTGGGCCGCTACGGGGGCGAGGAGTTCATCATCATGTTCACGGCGCCGGAACAGGAGTCGCTCCTCGAGCTTGGCGAGCGGATACGGCGCATGGTAGAACGGGAGACCGAGAAGGCGATCCCGGTGACCATCAGCCTCGGCATCGCGGCGTCTCGGCTGGACCACAATGCCGAGGAGGAGCTGATCAACCTCATGGAGCGGGCCGATCGCTGCCTCTACCAGGCCAAGCGGGGCGGCAAGAACCTGGTCGTCGTCGAGAAACAGCAGTTGAAAGGACAGACATGAAGGCCGGTCGCAGCCCCTTCACCCCGCTCGCCGTGCTGCTCCTCATCCCCACCCTGGCGGCCCTGGTCCAGCCAGCGCAGGCCGCCGATCGCATCACCGGCAAGACCTTCGCCACCCGCAGCGAGGTGATCGCCCGTCACGGCATGGCCGCCACCAGCCAGCCCCTGGCCACGCAGGCGGCCCTGGAGATCCTGCGGGAAGGGGGCAGCGCCGTCGATGCGGCCATCGCGGCGGACGCCTGCCTGGGCCTGATGGAGCCCACCGGCTCCGGCATCGGCGGCGATCTGTTCGCCATCGTCTGGGATCAGCAGACGGGACGTCTCTACGGCCTGAACGCCAGCGGCCGCTCGCCGCGCTCCCTCACGCTCGAGGAGTTCCAGCGGCGGGGCCTGGAGCACGTGCCGCCCTACGGCCCTTTGCCCGTGACCGTGCCCGGCTGCGTGGACGGCTGGTTCGAGCTGCACCGGAAGTTCGGCAAGCTGCCCATGGAAAAGGTCCTCGCGCCGGCCATCCGCTACGCCAGGGAGGGTTTTCCGGTCAGCGAGCTGATCGCCTACTACTGGGGTCTCAGCGTGCCGAGCCGGCGCCAGTACCCCGGCTTCCTGGAGACCTTCACGATCGACGGCCGCGCCCCCCGCAAGGGGGAGATCTGGCGCAATCCGGCGCTGGCCGGAACCCTGGAGCAGATCGCCCGCGGCGGCCGCGACGCCTTCTACAAGGGGGACATCGCCCGGACCATCGCGGAGTTCATGCAGAGCAGCGGCGGTTTCCTGAGCTACGAGGACCTGGCCGCGCACACCAGCGAGTGGGTCGAGCCGGTCAGCGCCACCTACCGCGGCGTCGAGGTCTGGGAGCTGCCCCCCAACGGGCAGGGCATCGCCGCGCTGGAGATCCTCAACATCCTGGAGGGCTTCGACATCGCGAGCTGGGGCTTCGGCAGCAAGGACTACATCCACACCTTCGTCGAGGCCAAGAAGCTCGCCTTCGCCGACCGGGCGAAGTACTATGCCGATCCCAGCTTCGCCGCCATCCCCGTCCAGGGCCTGATCAGCAAGGAATACGCGGCCGAGCGCCGGGCTCTCATCGATCCGCACCGGGCCGCCCGCCGCGTCGAGCCCGGCTTTCCGCCCCTGGACGAGGGGGACACCATCTATCTGACCGTGGCCGACGAGGACCGGAACATGGTCTCGCTGATCCAGAGCAACTACCGGGGCATGGGCTCGGGCATGTGCCCGCCCGGCCTGGGCTTCGGCCTGCAGGATCGCGGCGAGCTGTTCAACCTGCAGGAGGGCGAGGCCAACACCTACGCCCCCGACAAGCGCCCCTTCCACACGATCATCCCGGCCTTCATCACCCGCGACGGCCGGCCCTGGATCAGCTTCGGCGTGATGGGCGGGGCCACCCAGCCCCAAGCCCACGCGCAGATCGTCGTCAACCTGATCGACTTCGGGATGAACCTGCAGGAAGCGGGCGACGCCCCGCGCATCCTGCACAGCGGATCCAGCCAGCCTACCGGCGAGGTCATGACCGACGGCGGGCTGGTCCACCTGGAGACGGGCGTCCCCTACGAGGTCGTGCGGGATCTGGTCGAGATGGGTCACCGCATCCAGGTGGATGTGGGTGACTTCGGTGGCTACCAGGCGATCATGTATGATCCGGAGCAGGACGTGTACTACGGCGCCTCCGAGTCCCGCAAGGACGGCCAGGCGGCGGGGTACTAGGGTCCCGCCGCCTGCGACCTTCGGACTGTTTCACAGCGACACTTCTTCTCGTCTTCGCTGCTCCGCTAGACAAACATATCATTTCACCAGGGTTGCGCGCCGGACCAGCTGCCGATCCCCGGCCTGGAACCGAACCAGGTACGCACCGGAGGCGACACGCCGGCCCGCATCGTCACAACCCCGCCAGACGATCTCGTGAACACCGGCTTCTCGCCGTCCCTCGACAAGGGTCGCCACCAGCCGCCCGTCCACCGCGTGCACCGTGAGCTTCACGTTCTCCGGGTACGGCAGGTCGAAGCGGATGGTGGTGGCCGGGTTGAAGGGGTTCGGGGTGCAGGCGTGTAGCTGCAACCCGGTGACGGGAACGTCTGGTACCGGCACCATACTGGGGCCGCCCTCGATCTCGAGGCCGTAATCACCCGTGTCCAGGCCGGGATTGTCCATGGCCAACACGGTGTAGGTTCCTGTCGCCGTCAAGCTCACCCCGGTGATCTGGGCCTCGCTGTAATCCCAATCCGCCGCGATCTGCACGCCGTCGGGGCCATAGAGCCGCAGCTGCGGCTCGAGCGCGGTCGTGATCTCGGGCATCGTCACGCGCAAGGTGTCGTGGATCGTGCCCGTGAAGGTGTACGCATCGCACTCGGTGCGTAGCTCGAGCGATCCGCTGAGCGATCCTCCGTAGGCGATGCCGGTGGCGCCGGTGGGGTTGTTGGTCCGCTGGGCGTGCAGGAAGAAGTCGCCGGTGTAGTTGCCGCCGTAGTCGAGGGCGAGGACGGTGTAGTCGGCGGTGGCGGGCAGTTCGACGGTGTTGAGTTCGGAGACGGTCGTGTTGGATTGCTGGGCGAGCAGGGTGCCGTCGCGGGCGTAGACGCGCAGCATGGGGTAGTAGTTGTCCGAGCCGGCGGCCTCGGCCAGGCGCAGCAGGACGCGATCGCCGGCCAGGCCGCTCAGGGTGTAGGCGACGGTCTGGGCGCGATAGGCGACGGTCCCGGTGAGGGTGCTGCCGAAATCGAGGACGGTGACGCCGGCCGGGTCGTGGAGGTCCTGCAGGTGCAGGTAGAAGTCGTAGACGTCGAGGCCGGGGCTGTCCATGACCAGCAGGGTGTAGCTGCCGGTGACGGGCATCTCGGTCACCAGGAACTCGGCCGTGGTGTAGGCCCAGTCCCCGGCGACCTGGCTGCCGTCCGGAGCGTAGAGCCGGAACTGGGGCTCGGAACCGGTGGTCGTCTCGGTCAGGCGCGCCAGGAGCACGTCCGCGGTGGTGGCGGTCAGGGTGTAGGGGACGGTCTGGGCGCGCTGGGTCACGCTGCCGGCGAGAGTCTGGCCGTAGGCGATGCCGGTGGCGCCGGTGGGGTTGTTGGTCCGCTGGGCGTGCAGGA
>CAZGEC010000014.1:39145-70128 GCA_964524645.1 uncultured Fibrobacteraceae bacterium
CCGTAGGCGATGCCGGTGGCGCCGGTGGGGTTGTTGGTCCGCTGGGCGTGCAGGAAGAAGTCGCCGGTGTAGTTGCCGCCGTAGTCGAGGGCGAGGACGGTGTAGTCGGCGGTGGCGGGCAGTTCGACGGTGTTGAGTTCGGAGACGGTCGTGTTGGATTGCTGGGCGAGCAGGGTGCCGTCGCGGGCGTAGACGCGCAGCATGGGGTAGTAGTTGTCCGAGCCGGCGGCCTCGGCCAGGCGCAGCAGGACGCGATCGCCGGCCAGGCCGCTCAGGGTGTAGGCGACGGTCTGGGCGCGATAGGCGACGGTCCCGGTGAGGGTGCTGCCGAAATCGAGGACGGTGACGCCGGCCGGGTCGTGGAGGTCCTGCAGGTGCAGGTAATAGTCTCCCGTCTCGTCGTTCCCGTCGTCCCAGACGGAGATCGTGTAGACGCCGGAGTAGGCCAGCGGAGCCGTCACGATCTCGGCGAGCGAATAACCCCAGTCGTTGCCGACCTGCCCGCCGGGACCGACAAGCCGCACGTGCGGCTCCAGGGCGGAGGTCACCTCGGCCAGACGGATGATCACCACGTCGCCTGCGTCCGCGACGAAGGTGTGCTCGTCGACCTGTCCCGCGACGAGCAGGGAGCCGGAAATCGTGTCGCCGTAGTTCATG
This sequence comes from uncultured Fibrobacteraceae bacterium, assembly GCA_964524645.1. Classification (GTDB taxonomy): domain Bacteria; phylum Krumholzibacteriota; class Krumholzibacteriia; order LZORAL124-64-63; family LZORAL124-64-63; genus CAZGEC01. Next base: position 39,803 of record CAZGEC010000014.1, read on the forward strand.
ACATCGCGGCTGGCGGCCGATGCTGCCGCGAAGGAGCCGTTCCCCGAGGAGAGAATGGCAACGGTGACGAGAATACCCACAGAATAGACGGATACTTTACCTGATTTCATGATCCCACCTCCTGGCCCTTGGACTCGCCTGCGGCGGGATTCGACACAGAAATACGGTGAGAAAGGGGCAAGGGTGCAGAGGGAGTGGCCCGACGTCCCCCCGCACAGGCCCGTGCACCCTCCCGGACGCCAATCTTGATTTGGGCATGTAACCTGGGGGCCGCGTCCGAGTATTCATGGGCGGAGGCAGCCATGAACGAGTTCGAGACGCTCTACCGCCAGCATGCTTCGGCCGTCTTCCGCTTCGCCTGGGGCCTGTGCGGCGATCGCAGCGCGGCCGAGGACCTCGTCTCCGAGACGTTCGTGCGCCTTTTGGTCAGGGCTCCCCGCATCGAGACCCGGACCGCGCTGGCCTACCTGCTGGCGGTCGCTCGGAACACCTACCTCAGCGGTCAGCGCCGGCGGCGGCGCGAGGTGCCCTTGCCCACCGAGATCCCGGCCTCGATGCAGGATCCGGTCGACAACCTGGACGACCAGGAGCGCCTGGCGGCGGTGCTGCGGTGCCTGAGCAGCCTGCCGGAGGGCGAACGGGCGGCCCTGCTGCTGCACGTGGACCACGATCTACCCTACGAGGACATCGCCTCCGCTCTCGGGACGTCGGTGGGGGCCGTCAAGGTCAGGATCCACCGCGCCCGCGTTCGCCTGGCGAGAGCGCTGGCAGAGCAAGGGAGCACGACATGAGACTCGAAGTGACCCGTGACGTGGTGAACGATCTCTGGCCGCTGTGCCGGTCAGGGGAGGCGAGCGCCGACAGCCGGACGCTGGTCGATACCTACCTTGCGCAGGACAGCAACTTCGCCCGGACGCTCCAGGAAAGCGAGCGCCTGACGCAGGCCCTGCCGCCCTTCCGCCTGTCCGCGGGCGCCGAGCGCCGGCTGCTGGACGACGCCCGCGAGCGGGCGCGCCTGAAGATGCTGGTGATCGGCGGGGCGATCGCCCTGACGGGATTCCTGCTCATCGTGGCGCTGGGTGGGCTGCTGCTCCTACGGAGCGGCGTTCTCTGATGGCGGCCCTTGCCCCGGCAAACGCCCTGTCCTGCCGGGCGAGCAAGGATTGTGTATCGGTCCCGGGCATGACCTGCTAGATTGAGTGCGAGATCGGCCGGTGCCCCGCAGCGGCGGCAGCCCGGCGCGGGCACGATCCGGATGGCGGGTGGTCACGAACTCGGAGACAGGATAGGATGAAGTACGAAGTCCGCGTTGCAGAACGAGGCACCTACGTGCTGTTGCGTCCGAGCGAAACCACCAACTGGCAGGACATCGTGGAGCACCTTTCCAAGGCCGCGCAGATCGCCGCCGCCCAGGACCTGCGCAGCTTTCTCATCGACGTGCGGAGCATAAAAAGCGGATTCAGCACCCTGGAACACTACCAGATCGCCCATTACGAGGGCCGCAAGCTGGGTTTTGCGGCGGGCTCGCGGATCGCCGTGCTGGTCAGCCCCGGCGATCGCTCGCGCGACTTCGTGAAGACCGTCGTGCAGAACGCGGGCTACAGCTGCGAGCTGTTCGAGGAGGAATCCGCGGCCGAGGATTGGCTCGAGGACTGAAGGCCGGCCGGCGTCGGCTCCCCCGGCGGCGCGATGAGCGCGGGGGAGGCGGTTCCGCTCTCCCCACCTAGCGGATCCGGCCGCGCGCCAGCGAGAAGAAGATCCCCACGAAGCAGAGAACGGTGAAGGTCGCGAAGGCGACGTGCATGCTCGTCTGGAACCGGCCGAGCGTGGCTGGCGTGATCTCGACGTGGCCGAGGTGCAAGGCGAAGATGAGGGTCACGATGCCCATGGAGAACATCTGTCCGAGCAGCCGCATCGTCCCCACCGTGCCCGAAGCCACCCCGTAGAACCTGCGCTCCACCGAGCTCATGACCGCGTTCGTGTTGGGCGAGGAGAAGAATCCGAAGCCGAGGCCCAGGACCACCAGGCAGAGCACCAGGTACCCGATCGGCGTGGCGGTGCCGAGGAACATCAGCAGGATCAGGCCCACCGTGACCAGGCCCATTCCGAACGAGGCGACGATGCGCGGCTCGATGCGGTCGGACAGCCGGCCGGCGTAGAGGGAAATCAGCACCATCACGATGGGGCGCGACACCAGGATGACGCCGGCTGCCTCGGCGCCGTAGCCACGCGTGTACTGGAGGTAGAGGCTGAGCATGAAGGTGATCGCGTAGGTGGCGGAGTAGTTGATCAGGGCGGCCAGGTTCGAGAAGGCGAAGGTGATGTTGCGGCGAAAGAGATCCATGTGGAAGACGGGGCTCGCCGTCCTGAGCTCCCAGCCTACGAAGAGGACCAGGCCGGTCACCCCCACCGCGATCAGCCAGATGCCCCGCGCATCCGGGAGGCTGGAGAAACCGTACATCAGGCAAACCAGCGACAGGCCGTAGACGATCGAGCCGAGGACGTCGAAGCGCTCGTCCCTGGCCTCCGCCCACTCCCCTTTCAGCCGCCAGGAGACGATGGCGATGATGAGCACGCCCACGGGCAGGTTGGCGAAGAAGATGCTCCGCCAGCCGAGGTTGCCCACCAGGATCCCGCCCAGGAAAGGACCGCCGGAGAGCCCCGCGTACACCGCGGCGACGTTGATGCCGAGCACCTTCCCGCGCTCGCGCGCCGGAAAGACCGAGGTCAGGATGGCGATGCCGGTTCCGAAGATCATCGCGCTGCCGATGCCCTGCAGGACCCGGCAGGCCAGCAGCATGGTGGCCGAGGTCGCCACTCCGCAGCAGAGGGAGAATGCGGTGTAAACCGAGATGCCGACGACGAAGACCTTCTTGCGACCGTGGATGTCGGCCAGCCGGCCGAATGGGACCAGGAACATGGCGGCCGATAGCAGGAAGGCCGTGGCGATCCAGCTCAGGAGCACGGCGTCCAGGGCGAACTGGCGGCCGATGCTGGGCAGCGCGATCTCGATCGACGACGCCATGAACGGCGTCAGGAACGAGGAGGTCGTGAACACCAGCAGCGCGGCGCGTTTGTCCGGAGAGTCGAGGATGCCCATCGTTCCCGCCGTCTTGCGGCTCGCGACCTCGAGGCGATGTCGCGGAGGGCGGCCGAGCCTTCCGCGGCGCGAAGCGGCCATTCTACTATGCCGCGGGAGCCGCCGTCACCCCTGGACCGGTCCGCGGCCCGGCCGTGGGCCGCTCGCTTGCTGCCGTGCTCGCGGTCGTGCTATCCTGCGCGGGTCAGCGACCGAACGTCCGGTAGCGAGTGACACGAGGAGATGAATACCATGAAGCCATTCCGACGGCACACCTGGTCCTTGGTCGGTTTGCTGCTCCTGTGGGCCGGCGGCTCCGCTGCGGCCGCCCCCGCCGCCGACCCCTTCCTGAAGCTGGACACCAGCAAGGAGATAGAGATCGATCTCCAGCAGGTGGTGAAGGACTTCGTTCCTCCTCTCCTCGACATGATGGCGATCAAGAACGAGCAGCAAGCGGCCTGGGTGCAGGGCCTGCTGGATCTGGCGGGCATCAACAGCCTGGATCGGATGTACGGCAAGAGCCGCGGCGACCTGGAGGGGGGGCGCGGGACGACCACCATCACCCTGTTGGCCAATAGCGAGGGCAGCCTGCTGGAGCGCATGACGACCATGAAGGCGGGCCGGTTCCACTTCGCCCGCTATCTCGTTCGCGACCAGATCGCCCTGCTGACCTCGTTCACCAACCTGCACGAGACCGTCGAGGTCCTGCTCGATCTGCTCACCGAACCGCGTCTGCAGGAGGTCCTCCCGCTGGTGAGCGAGGACGCGGACGGCCGCGAGGTCATCGGCGGCGTACCGGTGCGCGACGACATCCTGCCCCTGCTGGGCGGCGAACTGGACCTGGTCGTCTTCGCCTCCCAGCTCGACGCCGGGTCCCCCCTGCCGGACATGTTTCTCGTGATCGGCGCCACGGACGGGAGGGTCCTGCAGGATCAGATCCTCGACATCCTGGCGGATCGTATCGGGGCGGAATTCCCGGAGATGCTGGCCTCCCTGCCCGACGAGATGGCGGGCGACTTCACCTTGCGTGTCCTGCCCATGGGGGTGGCCACCGCTGTCAGCGACGACTACCTGGTGGTGGGCACCAACGCCGAACACATGCGCGAGCTGCTGGCGCATCCGGCCGGCGATATGAAGGTGGTCGAGGCCCTGCGCTATACCTGGGTAAACGGGGATCTGCTGGCGCCCATGCTCGTTTCCCTGGGGGAGCTGGGCAAGCATGGCGAGGAATCCGGCGATCCCATGCAGACCGCGCTGCTGCAGGTGCTGGACGAGGGACCGGTGGGGACCGCGGAGTTCGCCATGAACGCCCGGCCCGGCCGGATCGAGCTGAAGCTGGACTACCACGGCAGCCCGCTGGGTCTGCAGTACCGGATCTACCGGGCGATGATGGCCGCGATGCCGGCCCAGGTCGCCCTCGAGACCCAGGACCAGCGCTACACCCAGGACGTCGCGGGGATTGACGCGGCCATGACGATCTATGGGATCGATCACGATGGCGTCTTCCCGGAGCACGTGCAGGACCTGGTCGCGGACGGCTACCTGGACGAGTTCCCCGACTTGCAGCCGACGCCGCTGGGCCACTATCTCGAGGGGGGCTACACCTATGTTCCTCTGCGCAACGAGGATGGCGCCGTGACCGGCTACTACTTTTTCGTGTTCGGCGTGAATCCCCATGCGGGCTACGATGTCTTCACGCCCGAGAATCTGGCTTCCCCGGAGCATTTCCAAATCGGAAGGGACGGGATCCCGGATGGCGTCGTATCCTTCTGCTACGATGGAACCGCGGTGGACCAGGTGGAGCAGTGGCGCCAGGAGCAGGTGGAGCAGTGGCAGGGCGAGTGACATCACCCCTCGGGACGGCCGCGGTAGCGCCAGGGTTCGCCCTGATCCTCCTGCTGGGGCTGCTCGCGCCCGTCGCCGGTGCTGCCGGTACGCCTCGCTGGACCCTGGACATGTCCATGGGACAGCCCATCAACCTCGACGGCCCCCTGACGATCACGCAGGCCGGCCAGGAGGACATCGACCTGACGGCAAAGTGGGAGACCCATCCCTTCGAGATGCCCTACTACTGGGACGTCCGGCTCACCTACTGGCGGAGCGCCAACCGGGGATGGGCGCTCGACTTCTTCCACCACAAGATCTACCTGAAAAACGAGCCGCCGGAGGTGCAGCACTTCGAGCACACCCACGGTTACAACATGTTCACGATCCAGCGTCTGTGGCGCCTGTCGGGATTCGTGGTGTCGGCGGGGGGCGGGCTGGTGATCACCAATCCCGAGAGCACGGTGCGCGGTCACCGGTACAGCGCGCAGGACAGCTTCCTGGGCGGGAACTACTTCATGTCCGGACCCGTGGCCACGGCGGGCCTGGGGCGCCGCTTCTACCTGCAGCGGCGCCTCTTCGGCGCCCTGGAGGGCCGTTTCACCCTCTCTCACGCCACGGCACCGGTGGTGGAAGGTGAATCGAGGCTGACCCACGCCGCCTTCCACCTGCTGTTCGGTCTGGGCGTCGACTTCTGAGCCTCCATCAGCGGGTGGTCCCGGGCCGCAACCGATGCATCCGGAGCCGGTTGGCCGGTGTGGGCACGAGGTCCAGGATGGAGGAGATGACGATGAGGCATGTTCGGGACTGCTCGCCGATCGCCCTCGCCGGGCCGGCCCTGCTCGCCCTCGCCGGGCTCGTCCTGCTCGCCGGCTGCGGCGGTTCCGCCGGCCGCGGGCCCGGGACCTACGCCCCCCATATCGACCCCTTGCGCTTCACGGACGAGGTGGACAATCCCTTCTTCCCGCTGGCGCCCGGCACGCATCTGCAGTACGAGGACGAGGAGGGCGACGAGCGCGTCGAGGTGACCGTGACCGACCGGACCCGGCCGGTGATGGACGTCACCTGCCGGGAGGTCGAGAGCCGCGAGTACGCGGGCGGCGAGCTCGTCGAGCAGACGCTGGACTGGTACGCCCAGGCCGCGGACGGCTCCGTCTGGTACTTCGGAGAGGATACCCGGACCTACCGGGACGGCCGGATGGTCGGGACGGCCGGCTCCTGGGAGGCGGGTCGCGACGGCGCGCTGCCCGGCATCATCATGCCGGGCGTCCCGCAGGTGGGAGACAAGTACCGCCAGGAGTACGCCCCCGGGCGGGCCGAGGACATGGGCGAGATCGTGGATCTCGCGGGCACGGTCAACGTGCCCTACGGCGCGTTCGACGAGGTCGTGGTGACGAGGGACTGGTCGCCGCTGGAGCCGGCCGTCAGCGAGCACAAGTACTACGTGCGTGGTGTCGGGCTCGTCCTGGAGCTGGAGGGCGACCACCGTGTGGCGCTGGTCCGCGTCTCCCTGGACCAGCCCGGGGAGGACTGACCGGGATCCGTCATGCTGTACCGGACTCTCGCCGACCTCGTGGTGATCCTCCACCTGCTCTTCATCCTGTTCGTCGTCGGAGGCGGCTTCCTGGCGCTGCGCTGGCGCTGGCTGGTCTGGCTGCACCTGCCGAGCGCGGTGTGGGGCGGGCTCGTGGAGCTGTCCGGCTGGTACTGCCCGCTCACCCCGCTCGAGAACGAGCTGCGCAGGGCTGGAGGAGCCTCCGGATACGCCGGCAGCTTCGTCGCTCACTACCTCCTGCCGCTGATCTATCCGACGGGGCTGACGCGCGGGGTGCAGCTCACCCTCGGCGCACTGGTCCTGCTGGTCAACGGGGTGGCGTACATCCTTTACGTCCGGCAGCGCAGATCCCGGCGGACGGGGGTTTGAGGGGCGTTCCCCCGCTGGACACGCTCAGGGCACGCTCGCAACACGCTCGACGCGAAGAACCACCCCGCGCTTCGTGCGAGGATCGGGTATGATCGTGCGGACGCCTCGACTCTCCGTTCAGCGCCAGGAGGTGGGAGATGCGTCAAGGTGTGATCCGGACCGATCCGGGGAACGAGCTCGCCAGCGAGGAGCGCTGCCGCATCCTCGAGCTGCTCGGGGCGGAAGACGACCCGGCCCGCTCTCAGGCGTGCAGCTCGAGCACATCGCCGTCGCGGACGGGATGCTCCCTTCCGACCTGCTGGCCGTCGAACTTCCCGCTGCCCCAGATGCGGGCGTACTTGAGGGACGCTGCGATGTCGCGGTGGATCAGGCTCGCCACGTCCAGCACTGTGCCGCCCTCGGCGAGGGTGTAGGGACGCCCCATGTCGGGCGGCTTGCCGGGTATCTTGGTGTAGACCCGCACGATGGCCAGGCCGTGGAACAGGAGACGGCCGAGACGGTCCAGGCCGGAGCCGGTCCTGGCCGATACCGCGATCGCGGGCCAGGCGGCCCCCACCAGCTCCTCGAGCACCGTGACCTCGTCGGGCTCGAAGCCCAGGTCGCGCTTGTTGGCCACCAGCAGGGTGGGCAGCAGGATCCGGAAGGGATCGTCCATGGCCAGCGTTTCGTCGTCGCCGCCGGCCGGCTGGGGGACAACGGGGCCGGCCGCCCGCGCCGGGGTTGCGTCCAGGTCCGCATCGTCGCCGAGCCAGCCCCGGCCCAGCCGACCGCCCCAGTCGTCCATCAAGGTGATGCGCCTGGCGTCCAGCCTTTCCCGGATGGCGACCACGTTCTCCACGCAGCCGGGCACGGTCAGGTCCACCACGAGCAGGGCGGCGCTGGCCGGCTGCAGGGCGTTGGGCATCCAGGGCATCATGAACTCGGCGGAGACCGGCGGCAGGTCCACCAGCTGGAACTGCACGTCCTCGTAGTTCAGCATGCCGGGCAGCGGCGCCTGGGTGCTGCCGGGGTACGGGCCGATCTCGGCCTGGGAGCCGGTCAGCAGCCGGTGGAGGGACGACTTCCCGGAGTTGGGCGGTCCGACCAGGGCCACCTGTCCGGCCCCCTCCGGCCGCACGGTGTGCACCGGGCCGGTGCGCGCGCCTCCCTTGCGCGGCCCGGCCAGCTCCTCCATCAGCTCCTTGATGCGGGACTTGATGTCGGCCTGCAAGTGCTCGGTCCCCTTGTGCTTGGGGATCGTGCTCAGCATCTCCTTGAGGCATTGCAGGCGAAGGGCAGGATCGCGGGCCTTGCGGTACTCCGCCTCGGCCTTCTTGTACTCGGGCGATACGTTGGTCGGCATGGCCCTCACCCCGCGGCCTGTATTCTAGCACAGAGGCGAAGGCACTGCGAAGACCACCGCGGGGCCGCGACGGGCCCGGGCGGGCGGGGATTGGACCCCTGGCCCAAATGGTGGTAGATTGTCCGGTAGACCGCCGAGCGGGCCAGGGCCACGTCTGGGAGGTGCCGTCATGGCCACGAAACCGAGGTGGGAGACGCGGCGCGTCAAGTGTCCCGAGGGAGAGGGCATGGCCGAGCTTCTCGTCGAGTGGGGCGAGGATGGGGGCCAGCCCGTGCTGCGCAGCGTCAGCTGTGAGAACCCGCGGCTTGCCGACATCGACAACTGGGACTGCAAGTGGTCTTGCTGGGAGCGCCTCCAGGCCGAGCTGAGCGGCTGAACCCTGCCTGCCGGAGATCCACGATGCGAGCCCGAGGCTTCCCTCGGAGAACGCCGGTCCGTGCCCGGCCCGCAGGGGCTCCCCTGGTGTCCATCCTCGACAAGATCGCTTCGTTTCATCGCTCGCTGGCGACTCCGACCGTTCATGCAGCTTCGATGCTGGCATGAGGAGGCGGATCATGGAAACACGAATCGGAATCTGGATCGACCGCCGCAAGGCCGTGATCGTGGCCCTGACCGACGAGGAGACATCTGTCCACACCATCGTCTCGCAGGTCGAAAGACATACGCGGCTGTCCGGCGGCTCCCGCTCGGCCACGCTGTACGGGCCTCAGGACGTGGCCTCGGAGAGCAGGCTGGAAGAGCGCCTGCAGCACCAGATGCGGCGCTACCTGCAGGACGTGATCGAGACTGTCCGGCACGCCGATGCCATCGTCATCTTCGGGCCGGGCGAAGCCCCGCAGCAGCTGGCCAAGGAGATCGCCCAGATCAAGGCCCTGGCGCCCCGTCTGGTGGCCGTCGAGCGATCCGACAAGCTGACCGAACGCCAGTTCGTGGCGAAGGTCCGCCAGTACTTCGGCACCTAGACCGACGCGGTAGTCGTGCTATCCTCCCGAGCCGGCCCGTGGGGGCCCCCATTCCGCCGCGGAACCAGGGAGGACAGGGATGAAGCACCGGTACTTGCTCTTGGGGACGATCGCGCTCCTGCTGAGCGGGCGCGGGCGAGCCGTGACTGCGCCGGCGACGCCGCCGCAGACCACGGGGAGCAGGAGTGCGGAACCGCCGGCCGTGGCGGAGGTGCTGATCCCGGCCGGCACCTTCATCATGGGATCCGGTGCCGAGGGCGACTGCGCCCCGGAGCACGAGGTGCAGCTCGACACCTACTACCTGGACAAGTTCGAGGTGACCAACGCCCGTTACCAGGCCTTCTGCGAGGCCACGGGTCACCGCCTTCCCGAGTTCTGGGGCATGGAGGTCTATCACTGCGGGCCGGAGTTCCCGGACCATCCGGTGGTGGGCGTCTCCTGGGGGGATGCGCAGGAGTACGCGGAATGGCGCGGGAAACGGCTGCCCAGCGAGGCGGAGTGGGAGTTCGCGGCTCGCGGCGGCCTGGTGGGCGCACGCTTCCCCTGGGGGGACGGGCTGACGCCCGAGCACGCCAACTACGCCGGCTCGGCGCACCACGGGACGGTCCCGGTGGGGAGCTACCCCGCCAACGGCTATGGCCTGCACGACATGATCGGCAACGTCAGCGAGTGGGTCGCGGACCGCTACGCGGCCGATTACTACGCCCGCAGCCCGCTCGTGAACCCGCCCGGTCCCGCGGAGGGGAAGTTCCGCGTCTTCCGCGGCGGCGGCTGGCACACCGGGCCGGGTTGCGCCCGGGTCAGCTTCCGTAACGCCCTGCCGGGCAACTGGGTGGACTTCTCGGTGGGTTTCCGCTGCGCGCGGGACGCCGGCCCGAATCCCCCGCCCATCCGGGAAAGCCAGAAAGAAGAATGAACATGAACCTGAACTGCGAGTCCGCCCGCACGACGATCTGGCCCGCAGCCGCCCTGCTGCTGGCGCTGGCACTCCCCTCGCCGAACGGAGCCACGGCCGCGCACCGGGAGCTGCCCTCGGGAGCCTTCGCCGTGGAGCAGGAGATCGTCCTGCCGGGTTCGCCGGAGGAGATCTACGACGCGGTGACCGGCGACATCAGCGGCTGGTGGGATCACTCCTTTTCCCAGCATCCCTACCGCTTCTACATCGAGCCGCGGCCGGGCGGCGGCTTCTGGGAGATCTTCGACGCCGACGGGAACGGCGTCCGGCATGCGGTGGTCACCGCGGCCGACCGGGGCAAGCTGCTTCGCTTCGAGGGTCCTCTCGGCCTGGCCGGCAACGCCCTGCACATGGTCACGACCTACACGCTCGAGCCCGCCGGCAGCGATTCCACGCGCCTGAAGCTCTCCATTCACGCCGCCGGCGAGCTGCAGGAGGGCTGGCCCGCCACGGTGGACGCCGTCTGGAAGCACTTCCTGAGCGAACGCCTGCTGCCGTACCTGGAGGCCGGGCAGCACCTCCGGCCCTGAGATCTCGCGGCTGCGGTCGTCTCATTCCGAGAAGGAGGGAGATCTCGTGAAGAGCTATCGCCAGGAGCTGTGGTTCGAGGTGCCCACCCGCCGCGCCTTCGTCAACATCACGCCCCAGGTCGAGAGCAGCGTGCGGAAGAGCGGGGTGCGCGAGGGACTGGTGCTCGTCAACGCCATGCACATCACCGCGTCGGTGTTCATCAACGACGACGAGAGCGGCTTGCACCAGGATTACGACGACTGGCTGGAGCAGCTCGCCCCGCACGAGCCCGTCAGCCGCTACCGTCACAACCGCACGGGCGAGGACAACGGCGATGCCCACCTCAAGCGGCAGATCATGGGGCGGGAGGTGGTCGTCGCCATCACCGAAGGCCGTCTCGACTTCGGCCCCTGGGAGCAGATCTTCTACGGGGAGTTCGACGGCCGCCGCCGCAAGCGCGTCCTCGTGAAGATCATCGGGGAGTGAGCACGCTCGGAACGCCGCCGCGGCCTCCCACCGCCATGTCCGAAAACGGCCGGACGCGCCGCAGGTCGCCGTGTATATTGGCGGCATGACGCTCGACCATGACATCTGCTACCGGGCCGTGGCCAGCCGGGATCCCCGCTTCGACGGGCGTTTCTTCACAGCCGTCCTGACGACGGGGGTCTACTGCCGGCCGGTCTGTCCCGCCCGGACTCCCAGGCCCGAGAACGTGCGCTTCTTCGCCTGCGCCGCAGCCGCCGCGGAGGCCGGCTTCCGACCCTGCCGTCGCTGCCGGCCCGAGACCTCGCCGGGCACCCCGGCGTGGCTGGGAACGTCCGCCAGCGTGTCCCGCGCGCTCCGCTTGATCGCCGAGGGGGCCCTGGACCGCGGCGGTGTGGACGATCTGGCCGCCCGCCTCGGTCTGGGCGCCCGCCACCTGCGCCGGCTCTTCCAGGAACATCTCGGGGCCTCTCCGCTGGCCGTCGCCCTGACCCGCCGTGTCCACTTTGCCAAGCGCCTGCTGGACGAGACCGATCTGGCGATGACGCAGGTGGCGCTCGCTGCCGGCTTCGGCAGTCTGCGGCGCTTCAACGCCGCCATGCGACAGGCCTTCGGCCGCGCCCCTTCGGAGCTGAGGCGTGGTTCGCGGAGCGGAGCAGGGAGCGGGAGCAGGAGCGGGAGCGGAAGCGGGGCCGGGCCTGAAGGAGCCGCGCGGGACCGCCTCCGCCTGCGGCTGGCCTTCCGCCCGCCCCTGGACTGGGCGGGGCTGCTGGCCTACCTCGGGCCCCGGGCCATCCCCGGCGTCGAGTGCGTCGATGGCGACAGCTACCTGCGGGCGGTCAGCTGCAACGGGCAGCGGGGCGTGATCCGGGTGGGGCCCGCGGCAGCCGGCTCGCCGGATGCGTTGATCCTCGAGGCGCCGGCCTGCTTCGCCCCTCATCTGCTCGAGCTGGTCGCCCGGACCCGTCGCCTCTTCGACCTGGACGCCGATCCCGGGGAGATCGCGCGGCAGCTGAAGCGCGACCCGCTGCTGGCGGCCTCGCTGCGCCGGCGCCCGGGCCTGAGGGTGCCCGGTGCCTTCGATCGCTTCGAGGTGGCCGTGCGGGCGATCCTCGGCCAGCAGGTCTCCGTGCGCGGGGCCACCACGCTGGCCGGCCGCCTCGTCGAGGTCTTCGGCGAGCCGCTGGCCGCCCCCGATGGCGCGATAGCCAGGGACGGGGTGGCTGCGGGCGGGACGGTGCCCTGTCCGGACCGGCTCTTTCCGGGCCCGGCGAAGCTGGCCGCCTCCTCCCTGAATCGGCTCGCGGCGCTGGGACTGCCGGGCCAGCGGGCGGCGGCGGTGCGGACCCTGGCCCGGGCCGTCCAGGCGGGCGAGCTGGACCTTTCCGGTGCCCTGGATCTCGAGGAGTTCGTGCGCCGGGCCGCCGCGTTGCCGGGTCTCGGGGACTGGACGGCCCAGTACCTGGCCCTGCGGGCGCTGCACGAGCCCGACGCCTTCCCGGCTTCCGATCTGGGACTGCGCCGCGCCCTCGAGGCGGCCGGCCTGCCCGCCACGCCCGCGGCCATCCGCAGCCGTGCCGAGGCCTGGCGTCCCTGGCGCGCCTACGCGGTCATGCACCTCTGGCAGCAGGTGGGTGCGGCGTGCCCGGCGTCCCGAATCCGCGGACCCAACCAGAGGAGAACGTGATGAGAGAGAGCGAAAGGCGTGAAGAGCGTGAAGAGCAGGAAGAGCGCACCTATGCGGTCCTGGAGAGCCCCATCGGCCCGCTGCTCCTGTCGGGCACCGGCGCCGGCCTGAGCGCCGTCGAGTTCGCCCGCGACGGCCGCCCCGCTTTTCCAGCCGCCGGCTGGCGCGAGGACCGGAGCGCCCAGGCCGAGGCCCTGCGGCAGCTCGCGGCCTACTTTGCGGGAGAGCTGCGGGAGTTCGACCTGCCGCTAGCCCCGCGGGGGACCGCCTTCCAGCTCGCCGTCTGGCGGGAACTGCAGAGGATCCCCTACGGCGAGACGATCAGCTACGCAGAGCTGGCCCGCCGGGTCGGTCGGCCGCGCGCCGTGCGGGCCGTCGGGGCCGCCAACGGTCGCAATCCCTTGCCCGTGGTCGTTCCCTGCCACCGCGTCATCGGCAGCGATGGGCGCCTGACCGGCTATGCCGGCGGCCTGAACCTCAAGCATCGCCTGCTGGTCCTGGAGGGCTGCCGCTTGCCGGGCTAGCAGCTCTCTCGTTTCATGGCCCTCCCGACCAGCTTCACCGCCCCGGTCGATCCGGCCGGCCGTCGTCGAGGCAGTGGACCCTGGCTCTCCGCTCGTGATATGTTGATGAGGGGGAATTCTCCTGGCCGGGGGAGGCTGGTCATGTACTGCCCTCAGTGTGGTGCCGAGTACAAGCCGGGTGTCTACGTCTGCGCCGACTGCGGTGTGAAGCTGACCGCTGCCCCGCCGGTGGAAGAGGAGGATCCGGTCGCGGTCGGCTACGCCGAGCTGGAGGTCATCCTGGAGACCGCGGATCCGACCCTCCTGATCCTGGCCCAGTCCCTTCTGGAGGGAGCCGGGATCCCCTCGCACGTGCGGGGTGGGGCCGTCCTCGGCTTGACGGCCCCGGGCCGGCTCGGCGGCAATCCGATCGCCGGACCGGTACGCCTCGAGGTCCGCGAGGATCTGGCGGCGGAGGCGCGTGACATCCTCCAGCGGCTGTTCGCCGAGGGGGAGGAGGACGAGGCCGAGGAGCACTGGGACGCTTCTCCCGAGGAGGGCTGGGAAGTCATCGGGCCGCCCGAAGACGGGACCCGCGACACGTGAGGTCCGACCGGGTCACTCATCCGGCGCCGCCCCCGAACAGGATCGCATGCGGCCGGGCCGGGCCTGGATCGGACATCGTCAACCTGGAGATATCGCTTCATGAGCAGCAAGCCGCGACCCGCGCCCGTGACCATCCTCGTGACGCGCGACGGCATGGGCACCGCCGAACCGGAGCTGGCCCACAAGCTGGCCGGCACCTACTTCAACCTGCTGGAACTGCAGGATCTCCTGCCCCAGGCGGTCTGCTTCTACGCCGAGGGGATCCGCCTGGTGACCAAGGGCTCGCCGATCCTGGAGGAACTCCGGTCCCTCGAGGCCAAAGGGGTGCGGTTGATCGTCTGCGGGACCTGCGTGAACCACTACCAGGTCGCGGAGCAAGTGAGGGTTGGCCGGGTCGGCAGCATGAAGGACATCATCGCCGCGCAGTGGGAGAGCGAGAAGGTCATCACCATCTAGGTCGGGCGGGTTCGTCTCGACTCCCGTCTCGGCCACGTGCAGCGAGGAAAGCATGTGATGCAGAGGAGGGCGAACCATGCAGTTCGAGATCGCGCAGGACATCCTCGACAGTGCGAAGCACTGTCAGAAGGAGTTCGCCTGTCTCAATGGCGGAACGGATGACATCTGTGCCATCGGCACCCCGGTCGGCAGCGAGGTCTGCTTCGTGGAGCGCCCGAAAGGCCTGACCTGCCGCTACGGCGATTACTACGGCTACCACAAGGCCATCTGCACCTGCCCGGTGCGCAAGGAGATATGGAAGCGCTACGGCAAATAGCGACAGGCAGGACCGGCCCGGACCCGTCACCCTGGTCCTTGGCGGATCGAGCACGACCACCCATCAGCGCGGGCGGCGCTCCACGTTCGGGAAGAGCGTGACGATCCGGTGAAAGAGCCACAGGATGCCGAACGGCAGCGTGAAGATCATCACCGCGACCGCCAGGCCCTCCTTCTCCCAGACACCGGGGAAGTAGGACGTGAATCCCCGCATGGACTTGGACACCATCTGACCCCCGATCACCACGTTCCAGCGCATGAGCAGCACCTGAACCAGCAGCATGGTGCTCGCAATCCAGATCATGACGTTGGCCGGGCGGTCCCGCAGCCGGAACAGGGCGTGGACGCCCAGCAGGATGAAGGGGATCAGCGAGAACACGAGGTATTGCAGCACGACGTAGGAGATGAAGAGCTTCTCGCGGATCAGCATCCGGAGCACCTCCCATTCCTCCGTCTGCTTGTAAGCGATCGACAGCAGCTCCAGCAGCTCCAGCGAAACGGCCACGATCATGAATCCCCACAGATACCGCGCCAGGGAGCGGACACAGGGTTGATCCACCTGCCAGCCGTTGAGCCGCGAGACCACGAAGTAGTGGAAGATGAGCACCGAGATGCCCGAGACGATGGCTGAGAAGATGAAGATGACGAACATCAGCGGGGTGGACCACCAGGGATTGGCCTTCAGCGAACCAAAGAGAAACCCCACGTAACCGTGCAGGAGGCAGGCCAGGGGAATGCCCAGGCCCGCCAGGAAGCGGGCGATCTTGTGGTCGGCGTGCCGGGTGGCCTCGTCCTCGTGCAGGTTGAACAGCAGGATGGCTCGGCTGAAGAAGGCGAGGGGTCCGGTGCCCCGGGCACGCTGGATGAAGCTGCTGCGCATCACGAACCAGATCTCCAGGACGACCACGATCAGGTAGGCGGCGTAGATGAACCCGAAGCCGGCCATCGCCGAGGTGAAGTTCGGCGTGATCATGATGTTGAAGGCCCGCTGGGGCTGTCCCAGATGGACCAGCAGGGGCAGCGGGGCGAACAGCAGGAACACGAAGGCCGAGGCCAGCGAGAAGCGGGCCACGGGCTCCAGCTCGGACCGGCCGAACACGTGATACAGCGACGACACGATGAACGCGCCGGCCACCAGTCCGGTGATGTAGGGGTACAGGACGATCATCACCGTCCAGGTGACGTTCAGCTCGTTGGGAAAGACGAAATCCACGATTCACCTCTCGGCGTGGCGGCGGCCTAGACGACCTCGCGATCCAGTCCCAGGTAGTAGCACTTTGGGTGGGTTCCCATCTCCGGCTTGAGCAGGCGGTAGCGCCGCTGGCGCAGCAGGATGCTCAGCCGGCTATCGGGATCGTTCAGATCTCCGAACAGTCGCGCATCCCGCGGGCAGGACTGCACGCAGGCCGGTGCCAGGCCCCGCGCGATGCGGTGATAGCAGAAGGTGCACTTGTCGGCCATGTGGGTCTCGGGGTTGATGAAGCGGGATCCGTAAGGGCACGCCTGGACGCAGTAGCCGCAGCCGATGCAGTGCTTCTGGTCCACCAGCACCACGCCGTCCGGGGTGCTGAAGGCCGCCCCCACCGGACAGACCTGGTTGCAGACCGATTTCGCGCAGTGATTGCAGAGCTTGGGGACGAAGAAGCCCTTGGCCAGCGGCTCCGCAATCGGCTCGAAGACGAAGTCGTTGTCGGTCGCCACGTCCACCCGCACCTCGCCGTCGAGGCCGACGCGGTAACGTTCCACCCAGGTCCGGAACACGCCGGCGGGTACGTCGTTCTCGTCCCGGCAGGCGCGCATGCAGGCACAGCAGCCGATGCAGCGGGTCGTGTCCACCGCGTAGGCCCAGTAGGGTGTCGGCTTGTCCGCGGAAGCCGGCTCGGTCTCGCTGCCCCTCAGCGTTCCGATCGGGAACAGGACCACGCCCGATCCGGCCGCCAGCAGCTTCAAGATCTCGCGACGCGACTTCCCGTGCTTCACGGTCATGCTTCACTCCTCGCTGCCGGAACCGGCATGCGCGGTCCGGATCGTGTGGATGCGGTCCTGGTGGCAATCGATGCAGCGCTGCCGACGATCGCTCGCGTCCTCGGCCATGTCCTCCCGGTGCTCGGGCCAGCTGATGCCGGGCGGTGAGTCGTCGCTCCGGAAGTCCGCTGCGCGATGACAGAGCAGACAGAAGCGTGGATCGGCATCCCGGATGATGCGGCCGGCGAAATCGGACTCGCGGAAGAAGAGGTGGCAGGTCGTGCACTGGACGTCCTTGTGAGGGCGCGTGGAGAAGTCGGCGGCCACCTCTGCGTGGCAGTAATCGCACTGGAAGATGGCGGGGTGATCCGCCGGGCGCGCCAGCGCCTCGTCCGTCCTGCCGGCGTGGCAGTCCCGGCACCTGTGAATCAGTGGATGCAACCTGGCGGTCCGCAGATCGCGGTCCATGTAGAGCGGCTCGTGGGGGTCGTGACAGGCCGTGCAGTCGGTGTCCGGATCCTTCACCCCGACGAAGCGATAGTGAGCCGCCGGATCGATCTGGGGAAACTCTCCTGGCCGGGCGAGCATCAGCCGGTGACAGACGAGGCAGAGCCGCTTCCCGGCCGGCCGGCGGATCCCGCCCTCCCCATCGGCGACCACATGCGTCGCTCCGGGTCCGTGGCAGGTCTCGCAGGACACGCCGGCGTGGGCGTCCTTGGCGTGCAGGGCCGCCACGTCGTCGTGGCATTCCGCGCAGACCGTCTGGCCGACGTGGCGCGGCTCGCGTTCCCGGGCCTCCTCGATGGCGTTCATCCGGTAATGCCCGAGAATCCCGAAGGATTCGGGCACGAGAAGCGACCTCGTGACGAGCGCCGCGATCAGGATGGCTCCGATGAGCGCGAAGAGCCGGATGATGTGCCGGTAGCTGGAGGGCTTGTGTTCCATGGATTCCTTCGCGGGTCGTGCCGGTTACCAGGAGGTGCTTGATCGACGGGATCAGGTGCCGGCGCGAGCCTTATGTCGGCGCAAGAGCGGCGCCATGATCAGGGCGATGCCGAAGAAGGTGAAACCGAAGAACAGCGAGGACGAGGTGCCTCGCCGGAGATCCTCGAACAGCAGCTTCAGGCCGGCGAGGATCAGCAGGGGATTGACGAACCAGGCGAGCTCGACGAAGAGCTTGCCGCGCGAGGCGGCGGCCAGCGACACGGCTGTCAGCGCGAGGACGGCGGTGCGCACGACGGCCACGGTCGCCGCCCCGGAACCCGGTACGCGATGGATCAACCAGCCCGCCAGGACGCTCACGAGCAGGCCGGCGGCGCCTGCCAGGACGAGCCCCGCGAGCAGGCATCGCGGCACGCGCCTCCAGGCCGATATCTCGCGCCTGTGCTGGGTCGTCACCAGGAGCCCGTAGCCGGCGATGGCCAGCAGCCAGCACGTCATCCCCGGCGTGGCCAGGTGTCGCCATGCCGCTGCGGCCGGGGCCCTGAAGGCGTCGTAAACCATGGCGGGCAACCCGGTCAGTATCGCTGCACCGATCATGTAGGCCGCGCAGTGCAGGCGCAGCGTCCAGCGGTCGTAGTATCCCCCGGCGACGGCGGCGGCCACCCCCAGCCCGCCCCACAGATAGGGAAGCCGCGACCCCGGTACGGTCAGCGCCGTGCCCAGCAAGGTGAGCAGCAGTCCGAGCCAGGCGTAGTAGAAGAAGTTCAGTCGTTGATCCTGCCGACGGCGGACGTAGCGGAAGGCCACGGCGTGACCGGCCGCCGCGGCAGCCAGCGTGGCCAGGCCGAGCACCAGGGTGTCGTTCCCGGAGCCGCGCAGCAGGTGGACGGCACCGAGGTAGCCGGCCAGCAGACAGCCGAGGGACTGTACGATCTCGAACACGCCGGCCTCCCGGCGGTGACCCAGCGTGCGCAGGGAGAAGCTGCCGAGATAGGCCACCGGTAGGGTGAGGGCGAGGGCGAGGGGAAGCACGGCGAGGGCTGCCGGTTGCGAACCGCCCGCCGCCGGCAGTCCTTCCGCCTGGGCCGCCAGCAGGACCGTGAGTGAAACCAGGAGATTGGCCGCCAGGGCCACCAGCCACTGCGGTCCCTGCCAGTCCGCCAGGTAGCCGAGCCAGACGGTCGTCACGCCCAGCGCCACGACGAGAGCCGAGAAGAGCACGTGCGCGCCAGTCGCCCAGGAGAGTCCGATACAGGTGCTCAGGACGGCCAGCAGCACGGCCCAGGCCAGACCGCGCAACCGGTAGCGCATCGCGATGCCGAGGCCGAGCGCCGTCAGCATGGCGACGACCGTCGCCGCCAGCGGCGCGGGCAGGAGGCCGAGGCTCGTCGTCGTTTCCCACACGAAGGGATAGGCTGCCAGCACGGCGGCCAGCCCGAACAGGGTCGCCCGGGTGCGGGAGCCGCCGGCCGCGGCCCGCCCCGTCAGTCCGAACAGGCTCAGCATGTAGAGGAGACCCAGGGCGACGCCGAGCGTCGCGTTCAGCAGCCCGGCTTCGGTGAGCGCGCGCAGCAGGAAGGCTCCCGCCAGCATCAGCATCGCGCCGCCCAGCGAGGGGAGCTGCGGGGTCGCATGTCGGCCGGCGTGGGGGATCACGGAGACCTCGCCGGGAACCGCCTCGGTCTGGACCACGGGTGGGGAAGCCGCAGGCTTCTCGCCGGCGATTCCGAGCTGCTTCTCCAGGGCCGCCACCCGCGCCTCGAGCGCGGCGACGACCTCGGCCAGCTCTGTCACCGAGCGGGATTTCTGCACCTGTGGTTCCATCATGAACCCTGCTTCATGGCCGCCGGCAGCCAACCTTCGGCACCGGTCCCACGGAACCGTTTCCGCGGAAACGTTACCGCGGCAGCGATCATGTGGCGCCGATCGCGCGGCGCTCGAAGATGAAAGGCATTATCGATTAAGGACTTTCAAGAATACCATAAAGCCGAGTTGTTCAATAGGATATTTTTTCATGACCGGGCATCGGGCGATCGGCCAGGCAGCTAGCCGGCATCTGCGCGTTCCGCGCGCCGGTGTCAGTCCGCGGATAGCTCGGGTAGATCCCTGAAGAGATCGAGAGCGGCGGGATTGGCCAGCGCGTCGCGGTTCCCGACCGGCCGGCCGTGAATCACCTCGCGCACGGCCAGCTCGACGATCTTGCCGGAGATGGTGCGGGGGATGTCGGCCACCTGCAGGATCCTGGCCGGCACGTGGCGCGGCGTCTCCTCCTCGCGGATGGCCTGCCGGATCCGCAGCCTCAGCTCGTCCGTCAGCTCCAGGTCGTCCCGCAGGTGAACGAAGAGCACCACCCGCACGTCGCCCCGCCATTCCTGACCCACGGCCACGCATTCCAGCACCTCATCGAACTTCTCGACGACGCGGTAGATCTCGGCGGTACCGATGCGCACCCCGCCGGGGTTGAGCACGGCATCGCTGCGACCGTAGATGATCACGCCCCCCTCGGGCCGCAGCTCGGCCCAGTCAGCGTGGTGCCAGACACCCGGGTAGCGCGCGAAGTAGGCGGCGTGGTACCGGGCTCCGTCCGGATCGTTCCAGAAGCCCAGCGGCATGGAGGGGAAGGGAGCCGTGCAGACCAGCTCGCCCTTGGCGCCGACGAGCGGCCGACCGGCGTCGTCGAACACCTCGACCTTCATGCCGAGCCCGCGGCCCTGCAGCTCGCCGCGCCGCACCGGCAGCACCGGGCTGCCGAGGGCGAAGCAGGAGATGATGTCCGTGCCGCCCGAGATGGAGCTGAGCTGGACGTCCGGCTTGATGTCCCGGTACACGTAGTCGAAAGACTCTGGCGCCAGGGGAGAACCGGTGGAGAGGATGCAGCGCAGGGGAGCCAGATCGTGGGTGACGCGCGGCGTCAGTCCGCGCTTCTCGCAGGAGGTCAGGTACTTGGCGCTGGTGCCGAAGACGTCGATCCGCTCCTCGGCGGCGAAGTCCCAGAGCACGGGCGCAGGTTTCATGGGCGAACCGTCGTAGAGCAGCACCGTGGCGCCGCAGGCCAGGGCCGAGACCAGCCAGTTCCACATCATCCAGCCGCAGGTCGTGTAGTAGAAGATCCGGTCCATTGGCCGCAGGTCGCAGTGCAGCACGTGCTCCTTGAGGTGCTGGAGCAGGGTGCCGCCGGCCCCGTGGATCATGCACTTGGGCAGACCCGTGGTGCCGGAGGAGAACATGATGTAGAGCGGATGGTCGAAGGGCAGCTGTGCGAAGTCGATCTGCCGCACCGAGGCGGGGCCCAGGAAATCGGCCCAGAGCGTGGCGTGGGACAGACCGCTCAGGTCGGGGGCATCGCTGGTGAACGGCACCACCACGATTCTCTCGAGCGAGGGCAGCTCGCCCTGGATGCGGCGGATGCGCGCCAGGGAATCGTGATGCTGTCCATGGTAGAGGTAGCCGTCGGCGGCGAACAGGATCCTGGGCGCGATCTGTCCGAAGCGATCCAGCACCCCCTCCACCCCGAAGTCGGGAGAGCAGCTCGACCAGAGGGCGCCGAGGCTGGCCGTCGCCAGCATGGCGATGACGGTCTCGGGCAGGTTGGGCAGGAAGCCGGCCACGCGGTCCCCGGCTTGCACGCCGGCCGCCCGCAGGGCGTGGGCCAGGCGCGCCGTCTGGTGGTACAGCTCGGCATGGCTGAGGCGCTGCTCGCAGCCGTCCTCGCTGCGGAAGACGAGGGCCTCGCGGTCGTCCTGCAGGCGGAGCAGGTTCTCGGCGAAGTTCAGCCGCGCGCCGGGGAACCAGCGGGCCCCCGGCAGGCGATCGCCGTCCTCGAGCACGGCGTCCCATTCCCGGGAAGCGACGACGTCGCAGAAGCGCCAGACCTCTTTCCAGAAGCGGGCCGGTTCGGCCACCGACCAGGCGTAGAGCTGTGCGTAGTCGGCCAGGTCCAGGTCGCAGCGCTCGTTCACCCGACGCCGGAAATCGCTGACGTTGGCCTTGGCGATCCGAGCGGGGCCGGGCTGCCAGAGAATCTCGTTCATGTCCTCCGTCTCCGGCCCGCGTCCAGCCGCGCGGCAGCGAGCCGCCGTCCAGCCGCGCGGCAGCGGGATGGCGTCTAGTCGCGCACCGGCAGGACGGTGCCGCTCACCTCCCCGAAGCCGATGCGGTAGCCGTCACCCTCGCACCATCCGGTCATGGTCACGGTGTCACCGTCGGCCAGGAACTTCCGCTGCTCGCCGTTCTCGAAGATGAGCGGCTTGGACCCGTTCCAGGTCAGCTCCAGCATGCTGCCGTAGCCATCCGGATCGGGCGCGCTGACAGTGCCGGAGGCCATCAGATCGCCGGGCTGCACGTTGCAGCCGCTGATGGTGTGGTGCGCCAGCTGCTGCTCCAGGTTCCAGTAAACGTGCTTGAAGTTGCTGCGGCAGATGCGCCTTCCCCGTTCCATCTTGGCTCCCCTGAGCCAGACCTCCAGTTGTATGTCGTAGGCATGCTGGCCGGGCGTGCGCAAGTAGGCAAGAGGCTCGGGATCCTGTGGCGGTCCCGCGCAGCGGAAGGGGGCGAGCGCGTCCATGCTCACCACCCAGGGCGAGATGGACGTGGCGAAGTTCTTGGCGTTGAACGGGCCGAGGGGCTGGTACTCCCACTTCTGGATGTCGCGGGCCGACCAGTCGTTCACCAGGACCATGCCGAAGATGTGCTCGGCGGCCTCGTCCACGGGGATCGGCCGGCCGAAGGCGTTGCCGGGGCCGACGAAGAATCCCATCTCCAGCTCGAAATCGAGCAGGTGGGACGGGCTGAAAACAGGTCGCTGCGAGCCCTCGGGCATGACCTGGCCGCGGGGACGATGGAAGGCGGTGCCGCTCAGGATCACCGTGCTGGCGCGGCCATGATACGCCACCGGCAGCTCCAGCCAGTTGGGCAGCAGCGCGTTCTCCTTGCCGCGAAACATGGTTCCCACGTTGGCGGCGTGCTCGCGGCTGGAATAGAAATCCGTGTAATCGCCGATCCGCACGGGCATCCGCACGCGCACCTGCTCGATGGAGAGGAGGACCTTCTCCTGCAGAGCGACGTCGTCCTGCAGGCGCGACTCGTCGGTGCTCAGCAGCCGGGAGATCTCGACGCGCGCGGCTCGCCAGGTATCGGGACCGAGGCCCATGAAAAGGTTGAGGCTCGGCTGGGCAAAGATCCCCTTGGGCAGCTGCGGGCCCAGGCAGAGGTCGTGCTTTTGCAGCATCTGCAGGTCGAGCACCATGTCGCCTATCCGCACCCCGACCCGTGGCGCGTCGTCGTCCGGCCGCTGGAAGACGCAATACGGCAAGTTCTGGATCGGAAAATGCGAGCCGGTCTCGACGGGGATGAAAGAGGTCAGGCGGGGATCGGTCGTCGGATCGCCCGTGGCATGACCGGCTGGATCGCCCTTGGAAACGGCCTTGGGGTTCATTTTGGGATCGGTTGCCCGGTGCGCCGCGCGGTGCGCCGCGCGATCTGCAGTGCGATCGGTTTTCCCGCTGTTCATGGCAGCCTTCCTGCTACTGATGGTGAGATTTCTTGCAAGTCCAGCCGCGATAGCCGGCCGGGATCGCCATCCTCATCATGTTCAGTAAGACGGATCATCACCCGTCATCTCGATGTCCGTGTCGCGATCCACGCCCTGACCAGCTCGAGTCACCAGGTCCGTGCGGGACTTTACCCGGGTAAAATCCGCTCTGCCCAGGGCCTGCGACGCCGGGTCGGTTGCCGCCTTCCGCTCAGCCCCCCGGCACCCCCTTGTCCGCTGTTCCTACAGCCAGCCCAGCTCGCGCAGATCCGCACGAGGCTCCTCGAAGCTGCAGCTCCCGTAGCCGTTCATCAGATCAGCCCGGCCCTGCCGGATCTCGGCGGCATCCAGCCGCTCGTCACGCCAGGTGAAGCCCGCGGCATCCAGGCTGAAATTCGCCGGATTCTCGTCGGCGACGCAGGCGGTGATGTGCTCGATATCGAGGGCGCGTGCGGCGGCGAGCAGCCCGGCACCGAAGATGTTGACGAAACCGTGCATGACGGCCCCGAACTCCGGGGCACGCCGGCGCAGCGGATGGTGCAGTCCGGCCGTGCACTTGAGAGCCACCCCGTGATCACGGCAGAGAGCGATCACTCGTCCCACGTGCTCAGGCGACGGGAAGGCTGCAGCCGACTCGCCCCCGCAGCGGAGCTTGATCCCCAGACGCCCCAGCTTGCCCCGGGACTCGGCCCGGCCGGCCCGGCTGCACTGGGCCACGGCCGCCACGGCCGCGGCATAGAGGCCTTCGGCAGCTGGAACCGCTCCGCCCGGCAGCTCCACGAAGAGATCGCGATCGTCCCGCGCTGCACCCGCCAGCATGGCGCGCAGCGCGACGATGTAGGGGATCACCGCACCGCCCTCGGCCTCGGCGAAGACGCCGTCCGGCAGGCGCGTTTCCAGGACCTCGGCCCGAACCGCGCCGCCGTGGCGCTCCTCGAACTCCCGGATGGCCCCGGCATCGGTACGGGCCCGGGCCAGCACGGCCGAGCTGTCGACCGTGCTCGCACCCCCGATCAGCACGGAATAGCGGTACGGCGCGGGTGCGGCGGCTCCGGCTCCCGCGGCGGCTCCAGCTCCCGCGCCAGCACCGGCTGCGGCTCCGGCTGCAGCTTCCGGTCCGGCCGCAATTGCTGCTTTCGGCCCGGCGGCCGCGGCTGCTCCCGGTCCGGTCCCAGCTGCCGTTCCCGCCCCGTCCCCGGCCGCGAACAGCTCCTCCTGATACGGGGCCAGCTCGACGAGGCGCGCAGCCGGCACGACGAAGCGCCCCAGCAGCCAGGCGTCGCTCTCGCGGCGATACCGGCTGTAGGCGCGGATGGCCTCGTCCAGATCGAGCCTGGCGGGCGGAAAGAGCCCCGCGTAGTCGATCAATCCGGCCAGGAAGGCTTGTGCGGCGTTTCCGGCCAAGGCGTCCTTCCCCTCGACAGTCGGGTCCAGCGCAGCGGCGGCCGCTGGCTGGAGAGGCGGCTCACTCCAGCCAGGAGCGTCCGTACTCCGGATCCTCGCAGGCCAGGGCTTCCTGCGCCACGTTGAGCGGCGCATGGGTGTCGATCATCACCGCCAGTTCACGGGTCTGCTTGGCCCCCAGGGAGGCCTCCGTCTTGCCCGGCTGGGGGCCGTGGACGAGGCCGTCAGGATGCAGGGTCAGCGAGCCCTTGGCGATTCCCTTGCGGCTCATAAACTCGTCGTTGCAGTAGTAGAGCACCTCGTCCGACATCGCATTGGAGTGGTTGTACGGCACCGGTACGGCCTCGGGATGGTAGTCGAACAGCCGGGGCACGAAGGAGCAGAGCACGAAGCCGTCGCCGGCGAAGGTCTGGTGCACCGGCGGCGGCTGGTGGACGCGACCGGTGATGGGCTCGAAATCCTCGATGTTCAGCGCCCAGGGGAAGTAATAGCCGTCCCAGCCCACGACGTCGAAAGGGTGATGATCGAGGATGGCCCGGTGCAGGGCGTTCTGCTTCTTGATCAGGATGGGGAACTCGCCGGTCTCGTCGTGGACCACCAGCCGCTCGGGCGGCCGGATGTCGCGCTCGCTGTAGGGGCTGTGCTCCAGCAGCTGCCCGTGCTCGTTGCGATAGCGGCGCGGCGTGCGCACGTGGCCCCGGCTCTCCACGATGAAGAAGATCTGTTCCTTGTTCCCGTCCAGGCGGTAGCGGTGGATGATGCCGCGGGGAATCACCAGGTAGTCGCCCTGATGGAAGCTCAGCTCTCCGAACTCGGACTCGAGCACGCCGCCGCCCTCGGTCACGTAGACGATCTCGTCGCCCTGAGCGCTGCGGTAGAAGAAGTCGTCGGTGCCCTGTGGACGGGCGATCGAAATGCCGATGTCGCGATTGAAGAGCAGGAGCGAGCGGTCACGAACGGGACTGGTGCCGGCGGCGGGCAGGCCGTGCGTCCGCAGGTGACGCATGCGCAGGGTGGAGTCCGGATCCGGAACCCAGAACAGCTCCTTGATCCGCTCGATCCTCTTCAGGGAAGTGGGACGTCGCAGCGTGTAGAGCAGGGACTGCAGGCCGGTGAATCCCAGGTTGCCCATCAGGTGCTCGTAGTGGAGACCGCCGTCCGCCTTGCGGAACACGGTGTGCCGCTTGTGCGGGATCGCCCCCAGCTTGTGATAGTAAGGCATTGCTGGCTCTTCCTTTCCGGTTCCGCAGATCCGGCGCGTGATCTCCTTCGCCGAGGGCCTGATGCACGAGGCCGGCCGCAGAGGGTCCGCCGCCGAAGA
This sequence comes from uncultured Fibrobacteraceae bacterium, assembly GCA_964524645.1. GTDB lineage: Bacteria > Krumholzibacteriota > Krumholzibacteriia > LZORAL124-64-63 > LZORAL124-64-63 > CAZGEC01. Next base: position 65,611 of record CAZGEC010000014.1, read on the forward strand.
CCACCGTGGAGGCCCGTCGCGGAAGCCCGCCGCCGACGGCCACCTTGGAAGCCCGTCGCGGAAGCTCGCGGCAGAGGGCCCTCCGTGAAGACCCGGTCATGCCGTCCGCGAACCGCGACGGCATCGCCGCAGCTCTGCAGTCTACAAGTTGCCGCGCTTCCTCTGTTCCTGCTCGATGGTCTCGAAGAGCGCCCTGAAATTGCCCTTGCCGAAGCTCTCGCTGCCCCGGCGCTGGATGACCTCGATGAACAGGGTGGGCCGATCCTCCACCGGCTTGGTGAACAGCTGCAGGAGATAGCCCTTGTCGTCCCGATCCACGAGGATGCCCAGCTCCTCGATCCTCTTCGGATCTTCCTTGATCTCGCCGACGCGATCCCAGAGCCGGTCGTAGTAACCCTTGGGGAAGTCCAGGAACTCGACACCGTTGTCTCTCAGCTGCTGGACGCTCGCACAGATGTCGCCGGTCAGCATGGCGATGTGCTGCACGCCGGCCTTCACGTGGTAGTCGATGTACTCCTGGATCTGACTGCGAATGCGTCCCTCGGCCGGCTCGTTGATGGGAAACTTGATCTGCCGGTTGGGACTGGCGACGACCGTGCTGCGGAGCGCGCTGTACTCGGTGGAGATGTCCTTGTCGTCGTAGCTGACGAAGCGCTCGAAGCCGAAGACACGGTTGTACCAGTCGACCCAGCGCTCCATCTGGTGATCCTCGACGTTGCCCACCACGTGATCGACGCGCAGCAGCCCCGCGGCGTCTCCCGGCAATTCGCGGCTCTCGAAACCTGGCAGGAAGGGGCCCTCGTAGGCGCCCTTGGCGACGAAGGAATGGATCGTGTCCCCGTACGCGCGAATCGAGGCCCGGCGCACGCGACCCGCCGGATCCGTCTCGTCGCGCGGTTCCTCGAAATCCCGTGCGCCGCGCGTGCAGGCCAGCCGATAGACCTGGTCGGCGTCTTCCACCTCGAAGCAGATGTCCTTCACACTGTCGCCGTGCAGGTTGAGGAAGACGTTGTAAGGATCCTCCGGTTCGAGCGGCGTGGTCAGGACCAGGACGATCCGACCCTGCCGCAGCGCATAGGAGGCGCGGGCCCGGTGACCCGTCTCCGGCCCCTTGTAGCCGATCAAGTCGAAGCCGAGGGCGCGACGGTAGAAGTAGGCTGCCTGCTTGGCATTGCCCACGACCAGCTCGAGGTGGTGGATTCTCTTCAGTGGAAGATCCTGGGGCATGCCCGTTGCCTCCTTTCCTCGCTGCAACCGTAGATGCTCGCCGCGCAAAGCTGCCTCGGGGCTGCAGGATGCCGGAACCCGAGCACGACGCTGCCCGCCCCGGGCGCCGGGATCCACATTGCCCTCGTGCCGGGCGCCGGAACCCGAGCACGACACTGCCCGCCCCGGGCGCCGGGATCCACATTGCCCTCGCGCCGGGCGGCGGAACCCGCATGCCCTAGAAATCGGAGTCGGAATGTCCGGCAGTCCGGATGCGATTGCCCTGGCCTGACCTTTGGCAACCGGCATCGAGACCAGCAGGCCGCAGCGACACCATCCAGGCCTGCTCATGCCCTCAACATTGGTCAGCACAAAGCCTTGATCTGTCAACCGTCCCCGGGAATGGCGCCGGCAGGGAGGCAGCCGGCGGGGGCAACCGGGGCTTATTTGAGCCGGCTGGGGGCCCTTTCGAGGTCGCCTGGCCCGCTCGAGCAGGTCGGGGCCGGCCAGGACCGCCCCCATATGACCGCTCGGAGCCTCTCGGAAGCCGCGCGGGCAGCCCGGGAGCGCGGCCAGAACGCGGATGAGCAGTAAAGCCGAGCCCACAAAGTGTCGAATCAGAGACGACACACTGATTCGGGGAGGATGGGGTTCCGGTACGGGACCCAAGGAGGCACCAGCATGAAGTGTCCGGCTTGTGATCGGAAGCTCACCCAGCTGAAGGTGGGCGAGGTGACAGTGGATGTTTGCCGGGGTGGCTGCGGTGGCATCTGGTTCGATTGGTTCGAGCTGAAGAAGATGGACGAGCCCTTCGAGCAGGTGGGAGAGGCTCTGGACATCGAGCACGACGAGTCCATCCAAGTGAATCCGGAACAGCGGCGCCACTGTCCTCACTGCGGGGATGTGGTCATGATGCGCCACTTTTTCAGCGTCAAGCGCGAGATCGAGGTGGACGAGTGCCCCAAGTGTGGCGGCTTCTGGCTGGACTATGGCGAGCTGGCGCATATTCGCGAGCAGTATGGCTCGGAGGTCGAGCGTGACGATGATGCGCGCGAACGCTTCGCCGCGATGTTCGACGACGAACTCGAGAAGATGTCCAGAGAGAGCGCGGATAAGCTGCAGAAGGCGCGTCGCTTTGCCCGGCTGTTCCGCTTCCTGCTGCCCAGCTACTACATCCCGGGTAAGCAGCGCTGGGGTGCGTTCTAGCGCGGGATCGCCTCCAGGCCCGGGTGGCATCCAGGGATTCGCGTGAGATGCAGGGGCCGATGATCGCGCAGGGACGGAGCCCGGCGCTGGGCCGCGCGGGATGGAGCCGCGCGCAACATGGGATGGGACGGAGCCCCGCTCCTTGTCGTAATGGGTGGAGCCCTGATTTGCCGGACGGAGCCGGACGCAGGCGGCGAGGAACGGAGTCCGAGAAACGTCGCCTCCGTAAACAGGCCGCATCAAATCGCAGCGCAGCGAGGTGGGGCCAGCATCAACGAAGCCTGTCGCGATGAGAGCAGGGCAGGACGGTCGCTGCAAGAACCGGCGGCCGTCTCTTTTTGGTGCCGGCACGGTTCCAGCATTGGCCTCCTCTCAGGTTCCTGTCGGCCCAGGGAACGAGTGCAAGTCGCGGGAGGATCCTCTGGCTTGCCGCTCCTCTCGATACCGGCCGTTCTCCGCACCCATATGTGACTATATTTCAATAAATTAACCCTTGCGCAGCGCGGCAATTTTCGCTATATTTTTGCCATCCTCCCAGCTCCCGATAGCACCCGGATGATCGCCTCCCGCAGGACCATCACAGTGAGGTGTCTCATGTCTGCTGCTGCTCCTGAATCCCAGCACAGCTCCCCGCTCCCGATCGCAACCGAGCCCCCTTCCGTCCCTTCCAGCCAGGGCGCGCCTGCGGCCAGCGGCGCGCTCAAGGAGCCGATGGCGGGCGAATCCTATCGAGCTGGCCTGTCCGCTCCCGAGGTGCATGAACTTCTGCAGAGCGCTCTGGCGGCACTTCGCCGCGCCGAGCAAAATGCCCTTATCTGGTTTGCGGAGATTCGCCGTCGCCGGCTTTACCGTGATCTCGGCTACGCCTCCCTGCATCAGTACGCCAGCGATGCCCTCGGCTTCTCGGCGAGCAAGACCTCCCAGTTCGTGCGCCTGGCCGAGGCCCTGGACGAGCTGCCGGCTTTGCGGGAGTCCATCGAATCCGGCCAGATTGGCTGGACCAAGGCGCGCGAGGTGGTGAAGATCGCCACGCCGCGGAACGAGAAGCGATGGCTTGCCGAGGCGAAGCGCTCGAGCCGGCGGGACCTGGAGCACAAGATCGCACAGGTGCGGGCCCACAAGCGAGCGGCTCGAGTGGCCGATCCGCAGCAGGGACAGCTGACGATGGATGGGGATGGTTCCGAACAGGGCGGCAAGACGGACGTCCAGCAGAGCCGTTCGCGGCTTATTCATGAGGCAGCCAGCATGTCGCAAGACGTCACGTTGCGCTTCGCACCGGAAGACTACGCCCGTTTCGAAGCGCTGCTCGAAAAGCTGTGGAAGATCTCCACGCGACGGAGAGGTGCAGCAACGCTCCGGCGGGAAGAGTTCGTCCTGGCGGGCCTGGATGCACTCCTGTCGGAGGAGATGCAGGAGCGAGCCCGCGAGCGCGCAGGGACGCAGCAGTCGGCACTGCCCTCGCAACATGAGACGAAGACCGGCGTCTCTACCCTTCCCGAGAGGCGGAACCCGGATTGGGAATTTACCCGGGTAAAATCAGCATCCACTTATCAGATTGTCATTTACAGGTGTGAGGTTTGTGGCGGTGGCCAGGTGGTGACAGGTCGGGGGCGTCGGACGCTGAGTGCCGCAGCGCTCGCGGCGGCCAGCTGCGACGCTCGGATCCTGCAAGATACCAGACCGGAGCCTGATGCGCAGTGCCAGGATACCGAAGCGAGCAAGCGTGCGGCCGGCCGGTGCCCCTCACCCTCCCCACGCAGCCGTTCGACAATCCCTCCTGCGCTGCGACAGGCAGTCCTGGCGCGTGACGGCCACCGATGCCGCGCACCGGGATGCGGCCGGGCGCGCTTTCTGGAGGTGCATCACATCAAGCCGCGAGCGCACGGCGGCAAGAACGATCCGGCGAATCTGGTGACTCTGTGCTCGGGCTGTCACCGCCTGCTGCACGAAAGGGGAACCAAGATTGCCGTCCCGCACCAGCCGATCCCTGGACACCGAGCCGGGCCTTCCCGGCGGCGCACTGAATCCCGCCGGTAGCTGGTGACAGGGCCAGCGGTAGACCAACGATGTCCGCTGCGGCTCGCGTAATGTCCGTTGCGGCTCGCG
>CAZGEC010000014.1:70228-74438 GCA_964524645.1 uncultured Fibrobacteraceae bacterium
TGCGGCTCGCGTAATGTCCGTTGCGGCTCGCGGCCGGCCGCGACGGCAGGCGCCAGCAGGCGCCGGCTACCCAGGCGGCGCCTTGCAGCGCCCTGGGGTGATCTTGAAGCCGGCAGCCGCGCCCGGAAACTGGCCGCAACCCGAAGCCCGCTGCTATGCCTCGAAGCCGGCTGCGCTCCGAAGCCGGCGGCGATCCGAAGCCAGCTACCTCACCCCGAAGCGCTCTGAAACAGCGTGGCCAGATATCGCCCTACCCTGGCTTCACGTCTCGCGTCGACCCCTGATTGCCGCTCGCATTAGCGTGGGGTAAAGTTGCAGTGGAACGGGAGCCGCTGCAATGTCGAAGAGAACAGGCCAGGGGAGTCCGTGCAGTCCGGAAGACACGGGCAGCCCCACGGCAGATTGGGAAACCGGAGCAGCCGGGCCAGCCGGCGATAACCATGGGAGCCAGGCGTGCGGAATCCCTCAGCAGCATCGACACGAATCCGTCCCGTCGTGGCGGCTGATCGCACCTGGATCGCCAGCTTGCTGACCGACCGCTGGGGATCACCCGAGCTCGTCAGCCGGGGACGCGTCTTCGACGGCCTCCAGCTGTCGGGTTTCGTGGCTATCCTGCCTTGCCCGCCCCATTTATCTGCCCCGTCCACCTTGACTGCCCCGCCCGCCTCACGCAACGTGTCGGCCCCGCCCACCGTGCCCACCCCGCCCAACGTTCCCGCCTCGCCTGCCTGGACCAACGTGTCGGCCCCGCCCACCGCGCCCAACGTGTCCGCTCCGGCTGCTTCGCCTGCCCTGCCCGGGCCGCCTGTTCCTCCCGATCTACCTGACTCCGAAACTGTACTGAGTCCCGCCGGTCTGGCCACGTATCGCATCGAGGGGGGCGAGTGCGAGCTGGTCTCGCTTGATAGCCTGGTGGAACGGCGCGGTGTGGGCTCGGCCTTGATCGCTGCCGTGCACGAGGCCGCTCTCGCCGCAGGATGTCAGCGTCTGTGGCTGATCACCACCAACGACAATGCCGCGGCCCAGCAATTCTACGAACGGCGAGGATTCCGCCTCGTTGCGATCCACAAGGGTGCCATGGCGGTTTCGCGCCGGCTCAAGCCCTGCATCCCTCTGGTGGGTCTGCAAGGCATACCCCTGGAGGACGAGCTGGAGTACGAACGAATCTTGATCCCGTCAGGTTCGAGTTCAGCCGATCCCCAAGGTCGACAGCTCCGCGCTCCATGAACCTGCGAGGTCGGCCGATATCGAGCCGGCAAACCAAGAGTGTCCACTTCACGGCTTCCCGCGATCTTCGATCACCGGAGCCGGGACCACGGACCGCCGCGGGGGCCGCCCCGCGAAGCCGCAGAGGAATTCCCATGCCGACCAATATCGAGATCAAAGCCCGAGCCAATGACCTGCCTCATCAGACCGCGCTTGCCGAGGCCCTCGGCGAGGGGCCGGCCATCGAGCTGCAACAGGAAGACACCTTCTTTCCTGCCCTTCACGGGAGGCTCAAGCTGCGCGTCCTGGATCCTGACCATGGCGAACTCATCCATTACGAGCGCGACGACAGCCGTGGCCCTCGCCCATCTCTCTATCGCATCACGACGACTCGGGAGCCGCAGGCCCTGCGTGAAACGCTGGCGGCAGCGCTCGGCACCTGCGGTGTGGTTCGCAAGCACCGTCGCCTCGTCATGGTCGGCCAGACAAGAGTCCATCTGGACGCGGTCGAGGGGCTCGGCGCCTTTCTCGAGCTGGAGGTCGTGCTCCGGCACGATCAGAGCCGGGACGAGGGCATGACGATCGCACGAGATCTCATGAGGAAGCTCGACATCCGCCAGGCGGATCTGGTCGAAAGGGCCTACATCGACCTGTTGCGGAACCGGGAGGATGGCCCCGGCGCGCCGCGCGAGTAGCTTGCATACGACGCGAATGCGGTCCGCATGTGCCCATATGAAGCCTCCGCTCTCCGGCGCCGCCGCCATCGGGGCCTCGACATCTGCGCCCGCGGGTTGCGGGCTGCTAGGACCAGCAGTATGATAGGCTTGATTTTTGGTGCCTGCTTTTCACGGACCGAAACCAACTAGGGGAAGAACTTTGTCTCAGCCAGCAACAGACACCTCCATTCCCTTCTATGGCGATCGCGGCATCGACCAGCAGCTGGTCCGGCACTGCGACATTCAGGGCGTCCTGCACAGCCATACCCTGTACGGCGATGGCGCCCATTCCCTGCGTGCCATGGTCGAAACCGCACGCGAGATAGGGTTGTCATACCTCGGCATCAGCGATCATTACTGCTGTGCCTCGCGCGAGCAGGGTCTGGACGCAAACAGCATCGCCCGCCAGCGGGAAGAGATCGACGGGCTCAAGAAGGAGTTCTCCGGCTTCGAGATCTTTCAGGGTGTGGAGGTGGATGCACGCGAGGACGGAAGCCTTCCCGTCGCTGACGAGATGCTCGAGCGATTCGACTACGTGATCGTTTCCCTACCCGACGGGAACCAGATGGGGCCGACACGCCTCACGGAGGCGCTGGTCAAGATCGCCATGAATCCCCACACGACGATCCTGAGTAAGCCCATCGGCGACTTCATGCTGCGCAGGCCGCCCGTGCCCGTGGACATGGAGTCCGTGCTCCAGGCTGCGGCCAAGGCCGCCGTGGCCCTGGAAATCGACGCCAATCCTCAGTCCCTGGATCTGGACTGGAGCTGCTGCAACCGTGCACAGGAACTGGGCGTCATGCTCTCCATAAATCCCAATGCACACCGCGCGGCGCGGCTCGTCGATTACCGTCATGGCGTGGAGCTGGCCCGGGATGCAGGCATCTGCTGCCGGAGCATCATCAACACGATGTCCGGCGCGGATCTGCGCACCTACCTATCACGACGACGCTGATCTTGTTCAGGGGATTCGCAGGGGAGATCCCGACCGCTCAGTCCGACAGGACGGGAACCGCCTGCGCTTCGTCCGCCGCCTGCGCTTCGTCCGTTGGCTGTGGCTCATCCGCCAGCGGCTCTTCGTCCACCGGCTGCGCATCATTTGCCGGCAGCGGTTCGTCGTCGGCTGCCCGGGTTTCGCCTGTCTGCTTCGCCTCATCGGCCGCTGCCGGATCCTTCACGGATCGCACCTCGTTCGCGGGCGCTGCATCAGCCCGCTGCTCATCCGCCGATTGCTCACATGCCGGCGTTGGCTGCGTCGGAGGAGCGTCGCCCTCCACCTCCTCGGGTACGAGCCATCGCCTGAGCAGTGCCCGCAGCGCTTCGATGGTGACAGGCTTGCTGAGGTAGTCGTCCATGCCTGCCTTGAGACATTCCTGGCGGGCGCCCTTCATGGCGTGGGCCGTCATGGCGATGATGGGCGTGTGTGTCCCGCCCTGCTCCAGCTCGAGGATGGCCGCGGTGGTCTCGTAGCCGTCCATCTCCGGCATCTGGCAGTCCATGAACACCAGATCGTACGGTGCACTGGCGAACAGACGCACCGCCTCGGTACCGCTCTGGGCGATGTCCACACGGCAGCCGAGCATCTCCAGCATGAGAACTGCCACCTTCTGGTTGAAGGGATTGTCCTCCGCCACGAGGATGTTCGCCTCGAAGATCGGTTCGCCGAGAACAGTAGGCTTCCGGCCCACCGGCCCTTGCCGGCCATGCGTCTCGCGGCTGTCCCCATCAAGGATGGGCCCTCTGCGGCTGATTCCCCGGGTGTTGGGTGCCTGAGGCTCGGCTCCCCGAGGATCGGGTTCCCTGGCGCCGGACTTCCTGGTGACGTCTCCCTGGAACCGGGGTCCCCTGACGCCGGACTTCCTGGCAACGGTTCCCCGAGCCCCGGGTCCCCCGGTGACGTCTTCCTGAACTCTGGGTTCCCTGCGGCCGGATCTCTTGCCACCGGATGCCTTGGAGTCTGACGTCTTGCGGCCGGACCCCTTGCCGCCGACCCCCTTGCGCCCGCGCCCCTTGCGGCGACCCTTGCCGGCACTCCTGGAGGTCGCACCGGTCGCTGTCGTGCCAGTCGCCGTTGCACCGGTCGCTGTCGTGCCAGTCGCCGTCGCGCCCGTCGCCGTCGTGCCCGTCACCGTCGCGCCGGTCGCCTTCGCGCCGGCGTCGGGCTCTGCACCTGCCTTTGACCCCGCTCCTGAATCGCACCCGGTGCCCGCCTCGGGACTCACGCCCGTACTGCGCTCCGAATCCGCACCTGGCGCTGCTGCGGCACCCTCGGGGCTGCCCGCGGCACC
>CAZGEC010000014.1:74538-89208 GCA_964524645.1 uncultured Fibrobacteraceae bacterium
ATCCGCACCTGGCGCTGCTGCGGCACCCTCGGGGCTGCCCGCGGCACCAACCGGGCCCTCCGTCGCTCCCGCTCCTCCGCTGTTCTCGCCGAGATTCTCCAGCGCGCTCGCATCGTAGGTGCAGGTGACGATCTGCCAGGCTTCCTGCATGAGCTGCAGCAGTCGTGAGGGGTAGACGGGCTTGGGCAGCAGGGCATCGAACCCCGCCTGCCACAGTTCCGGCAGGCTGTAGTAATCCGGCTGGGAGGCCAGGACGATGCCGGCCGCCAGGTAGCCCTCCTCCGCACGCACCCGGACGGCGAAACCCAGGCCGGGATCGTCGGGCAGCTTATCGTCGACGATGACGAGCTGGAAGGGGGTGGCCGCGATCTTGGCCCGTCGCAGCAGCCGGAGCGCCTCGGCGGCCGAGCGAGCGGTCTCGCAGCGGATCCCCTCCTGAACCAGCTGCTCGCGGACCACCTCGCCCCACACGGGATTGCTGCTGCAGAGCAGCACGCGCGCACCGCCCAGGGCCACCGCCGGACGGACACGGATGCGACGGTGCGGCGCCAGCGGCAGATCCAGCTCGAACCAGAAGGTCGAGCCCCGATCCGGTTCGCTCTCGACGCCGATCTCGCCGTCCATCCGCTCCACCAGCTGGCTGCAGATGTTCAGGCCCAGACCGGCGCCGCCGTAGCGGCGGGTGGTCGAGGCATCCGCCTGCGTGAACTTCTCGAACACGCGAGGCAGCAGGACGGCCGGGATGCCGATGCCGGTGTCCCGCACCTCGAACCGGTAGCGCGCCCGCGTGCGCTCCTTGTCCACGCAGGTGACGTTGAGGTAGACGTAGCCCTGCTCCGTGAACTTGATGGCGTTGTGGACCAGGTTCACGAGGACCTGGCGGATGCGGCCGGCGTCGCCCACGACCTGCCGCGGGGCGTGCGGCTCGAAGCGCACGATCAGGTCCAGGCCCTTTTCCGCTGCGCGGTAGGCCTGCATCATGGCCACGCCCTCCACCAGCTTCAGCAGGCTGCAGGGGCACTCATCCAGGCTCACCTGCCCCGCCTCGATCCGCGAGACGTCCAGGATGTCGTCGATGATGTTCAGGAGCGTGTCGCCGCTTTCGCGGATCATGCGCACGTAGTGCTCCTGCTCGGCGGACAGATCCATGTGGAGCAGCAGCTCGCTGACGCCCAGCACCGAGTTCATCGGCGTGCGGATCTCGTGGCTCACGTTGGCCAGGAAGTCGCTCTTGGCCGCGCTGGCGGCCTCCGCCGCTTCCTTGGCGCGGCGGAGCTGCTCCTCGGTCTGCCGGATCTCCGAGATGTCGACGATGATGGCGACGGACCCGATGTAGCGTCCCTCGCCGTCGTAGAGGGGAGATGGCGAGATGATCGTGGGCAGCTGGCCTCCGCTCCGGCGCTGCCAGGTCAGCTCGTAGGAATCGCGGCTGCCCAGCCGGCGCCGGGCCATCTGCTGCGTGTGGACGGCCTTGCTCTCCTCGGTCAGGAACTCCTGCACGTGACGGCCGAGCATCTGCTCGCTCTCGTGGCCGATCATGCGCAGGAAAGGCTCGTTGATGTAGGTGAAGAGGCCGTCCTGATCGACCATGGCCAGGCCGTCGTTCATGGTCTCCATGAGCAGCTGCTGGCGGCCCTCGCTCTCGCGCAGGGCCGCTTCGGCCCGTATCCGATCCGTGATGTCCACCATGCAGACGAGCACGCGGCCCGACGCGGAGCGCGGCGAGGGGAAGCGAATCCACAGGAGCGTGTGGATCTTCTCGCCGGTCAGCGTGCGGAAGACAACCTCGCCGCGGTAGTGGATGCGCCCCTCCGCGGCGGCGATCAGCATCTCGGGGAAGGCCGCCTGCGATTCGTCGGTGAGCATCTCCTCGAAGCCCTGCATGAGATCGCCCTTGTGGTCCGCCTTGAAGAGGCGGACGGTGGCATCGTTCACGTCGAGCGTGTGGATCTTCTCCAGGGCGGTCGCCGCAAATCCCGGATTCTCGCGCAGGTAGCCGCGGAAGTCGGACACGCCCTGGTCCACCAGCTCCTGCAGGGCGCTGCGCAGCTCGCTGATCTCCAGCTCCCAGATGGAGACGGAGGCGGTCTCGAAGATGGTGCGGTACTTCTCCTCGTTCTCGCGCAGGGCCGCCTCGCTTCGCTCGCGCTGGGCGACGTCTCTGGCGACGCCCAGGACGAACCGCTGGTCCCCGGACTTCCCTGTCGAGAGGGATATCTCCATGGGGAAGGTCGTACCGTCGCTGCGCACGGCCGGCAGGACCACCACGTTGTCGATCGCCGCGCTGGGCTGACCTTCCCGGAAGTATCCGCTGATGTACTTGCGGTGACGTCCGCGGTACTCCGGCGGCATGAGCGCGTCGAGCGGCTGGCCCAGCATCTCCTCCTGCGTGCGGACGAACATCCTCTCGGCAGCCGGATTGAAGATCGTGATCAACCCGCGCTCGTCGATGCAGATGATGGCGTCGCGGCTCGCGTCGATGGCCGTGCGCAGGTAGCTCTCGCTGGCGCGCAGGGCCTCCTCGGCGCGGCAGCGGTCGGTCATGTCAATGCAGACGGAGAGAATCTGCGTGTCGCCGCCGCCCTCCGGGACGAGGGTCCGCTTGTAGATCTGGTTCCAGCGATGCCGTCCCCTGCCGTCGATGATCTCCTCGAGCGCGTGCGACACGCTGCCGCCCTTGGCCAGCAGCTCGTGATCCTCGTGGAGATACTGCTCGGCCTGCCAGCGTTCCGGGTGGACCTCCAGGAGGTTGCGCCCCTCCAGCTCATCCACGGTCAGACCGTAGAAGTCCGCCACGGCCTGGTTGGCCAGGGTGATGCGTCCTTCCCGGTCCCGGGTGAAGACATAGTGCGGGATCAGATCGATGACGGCTCGCAGGTAGCTCTTCTCGGCCGCCTGACTCCGCTCGCGATGGGCCCGCAGGAGGTCCCAGCAGACCGCGGCCGTGGCCAGCAGGTAGGCCGCCCAGAGCAGGAGTCCCGCCGCCGGAGCACCGCCCAGCGGATGCCCCGGCGTCAGGGCCAGGTAGAGCTGAGCCGCCGCGCGGGGCAGCAGGCTCAACGTGACGGCCGAGGCCAGCAGGCTCGGCTCGCGCTCCTTGAGTCGGGGCAGGAAGACCGTCCCGGCGAGGGCCAGCGGCACCAGCGTCAGGAGCATACCGAGGCGCAGCTGGCCGATGACCGCGGCCGAGGGCGCCGAGGCGAGCCGTTCGGCTGCCTCCCGCTCACCCAGCCAGGCGGCCAGCAGGATGCCGGCAGCCAGCAGGGAGAGCAGGGCGGCATCGCGTCGCAGGCGGCAAGCGCCCCCGAGAGCCAGCCAGCTCAATCCTACCAGCAGGATCGACGCGGCGGCCAGGCGCAGCGTCATCTCCACCAGCCCCGCGGTGACCGCAACCCCGGAGCCCAGCGCTCCGCCGCCCTCAACCGCCCCTGGATGCAAGCGCACCATGTCGGGCAGGGCCGTCAGCATGAGCAGCCAGCCCAGCAGCAGCACGCTGCTCTTGCGCTGCAGGTGGAAGTGGGCGAGCGACAGGTAGAAGAGCAGGGCCGCGGTGATCAGCAGGTGCGCGTCGATCCGCCAGGTCAGCCCGCCGGCGAGCTGGACGGCGCCGGTGCCGAAGGACCGGCCTCCTCCGGGCAGGATGGCCAGCAACAGCGGCAGCAAGCACGCGCCGATGGCCGCGGCCAGCCAGCCGTGCGGCAACCGATACTTCCGGAGCTTGCTTCCGCCCATGGCCTTCCCTAGTTGATCCAGCGGCGCAGGATTGATCCGAGAGCTTCCTTGGTGATGGGTTTGCTGATGTAGTCGTCCATGCCCGCCGCCAGGCAACGCTCGCGGTCGCCCGACATGGCGTTGGCAGTCAGGGCGATGATCGGGATCCGCTCGCTGCCGCGCTCGCGTTCCCGGATGCGCGACGTCACCTCGTAGCCGTCCAGCTCGGGCATCTGGCAATCCATCAGCACCAGGTTGTAGCGCCCGCTCTGCAGCATGTGCAGCGCCTCGCGGCCGTTCGGCGCCACGTCGATGTGGAAGCCCATCTTCCTGAGCATGAGCGCGGCGACCTTCTGGTTGAAGATGTTGTCCTCGGCCAGCAGGATGCGCGCCTGCCGGGGGCGTTCCTTCCGGCTGGCGCGGCTGCTCAGGTAGGTCCGATTCTCGAGCTGGGCCCGTGCCGTCCGCCGGACCGTCTCCGGATCCGGCCGCGGCAGCGTCAGCTCGAACCAGAAGCTGGAGCCCTCGCCGGACGTGCTCTCCAGGCCGATGCGCCCGCCCATGAGCTGGACCAGCTGGCGGCAGATGGCCAGCCCCAGACCGGAGCCGCCGTGCTTGCGGGAAGTTGAGGTGTCGCCCTGGGTGAACCTCTCGAAGACGAACGGCTGCTTCTCCGCGGGGATGCCGATGCCCGTGTCGCTGACGGTGAAGCGCAGTCCGACCTGCTCCCGCTGCTTGTGCAGGCAATCGACCCGGATCCGCACCTGACCGCGGTCGGTGAACTTGATGGCGTTGTTGACCAGGTTGATCAGGATCTGGCGGATGCGCGTCAGGTCGCCGATCACCCAGCGCGGGGCGTCGGCGGAGTAATCGAGTCCCAGCTCGAGGCCCTTCTCGCCCACCAGCAGCACGAGGGGCTGCAGGATCTCGAGGATCATCCGCCGCGTGTTGAAGGGGATCGGCTCGAGCACGAGCTGACCCGCCTCGATCTTCGCGAAGTCCAGCACGTCGTTGATGGTCGCCATCAGCATCTCGCCGGAGCGCAGGATCATCTCCACGTGGCTGCGGTGCTCCGCGGACAGGTCCGCATCCCGCAGCAGCCCCGCCATGCCGATGATGCTGTTCATGGGGGTGCGGATCTCGTGGCTCATGTTGGCCAGGAACTCGCTCTTGGCGCGATTGGAGGCCTCGGCGGCCTCCTTGGCCCGGAAGAGGGCTTCCTCGGCGCACTTGCGATCGGTGATGTCGCGCACCGACTCGATGGCGCCCACCACGCGGCCCTCGCCGTCCCGCAGGGGCGAGGCGATGGACCAGATGTGGGCCCCCTCGCCGTCCCGCAGGCCGGAGGCGTGCACCTCGGCGAAGATGGCGTCGCCCCGGGTCTGCACGAAGTCGTACTTGCTTTCCAGCGCGGCATCGGGCCCCCAGACCAGGTCGATCAGCAGGGGGCGTTCCTCGCCGTAGAAGGGCCGCCCGCAGGCCCGGCCGTCGCGGCCGAGTATCTGCTCTTTGGCGACCCCGGTCATCTCCTCCATGGCGCGATTCCAGGCGACCACCTTGCGGTTGCGGTCCAGGACGAGCGTCGCGTCGGGCAGGAACTCGATGACCTGCTGCAGGTGCCGGTACGTGCGGCGGAACTGCGCCTCGGAGGCCTGGCGCGCCCGCGCCAGGCTGATGATCTCGGCCACGGATCCCAGCAGGGCGACGTCGTCGTCGTCCCAGGCCTTCTCCTCGCGCAGCGACTCGAAGCCGAGGAAGCCCGGCTCGGGACCGGTCAGGGGCACCACCAGCAGGGAGCGGATGCCCAGCGCGGTCCAGCGTTCCTTTTCGGCGGCCGCCTCCGCCGGCAGGTTGGCCAGGCGGGAGACGATCAGGGGCTCGGCCTGCCGGAGCCGGGGCAGCACCCAGGGCCAGAGGGACGTCGGCGCCTCCTGGATGGTCGCCCGGATGGACTCGACCCCCTCGGCGCACCACTCGTGGGTGTTGGTCAGGCTCCGGCCGTCCTCGGAGATCTGAAAGACGTAGCAGCGGTCGATGCCGGCGAACTCCCCCAGGATGCCCAGGGCGTGATCGATGCTCGCGTCGACCTCCTCGAAGGCAGTGTCGACAAAGCCGGTGCTGACGCTGGTGACGAGCTGCTCGATGGCCAGGCGCCGCTTCAGGTTCTGGGCCGCCAGCTGGCGCTCGGTCACGTCGAGGGTGAACTCGAGGATCCCGACGATCTCGCCCGCCTCGTCGCGGACCGGGCAGGCCCGGATTTCCCAGATCCGCTTGTCGGGGGTTCTCATCTCCGCGCTGCAGGGTTCGCCCGCCTCGCGTGCGGCCATCACCGGGCAGTCCGGACAGGGATCCTCGCGCCGGCCCCAGAGCTGGAAGCAATGGCGGCCCAGCATCTCCTCCTTGCTCCGGCCGAGCGAGTCAGCCGCGGCCTGGTTCACCCAGCGCAAGCGCATGTCGTTGTCGTGCATGGCCATCAGGTGCAGCACGTTCTCGAGGATGAGATTCTTTTCCTCCAGGTTCCTCTCGAGCGCGGAACGGACCTGCACACGGTCGCTGATGTCCCGGGCCACCGCGAAGAGGATCTCTTGACCCTCGAACTCCACGTGGTTGGCCGAGATTTCCACGGGGAACTGGCTGCCGTCCTTGCGGCGATGCCGGCTCTCGAGCGTGGCGTGACCCTGGCGCTTGATCTCCTGCCACCACTCTTGCCAGCGCTGCGGCTTCACCACGACGTCCACGTCGAACACGCCGAGCCGGAGCAGCTCCTCCCGCGTGTAGCCCAGGCCGCGGCAGGCGGCCTCGTTCGCGTACTGGTAGCGGCCGTCCGGCCCCACCCAGAAATGGGCGTCCGCGGCGAGATCGAGAGCGTGCCGGATCATGCGGGGATCGCAAGCGGCGGAGTCCTTCGTCTCCAGCAGAGCGTCCGTTCGTCGGGTCATGGCGCCTCCGCCCTTGCAGGCCGTGACGCCGTGCTCCCGCCCTCCGGATCGACCGCAGGAAGCGGACGCCACGGGGGCCAGGGACCCCGTGGTCCTTGGCGTCCCGTGGTATATCGGCCGTTCTGGGAAGCGCTTAACCGCCGGAAGGATCCGCCAGGCGGCCCAGGAAGAGAACGCCGCCGCTGCGCAGATCGCGGATCAGGAAGAGGAAGGGATGATCGGCCTGGAATACGGCGGTTGGGCTTAGCGAGGTCCGCTTCATGAGCACGCCGGTGGCCGCGGCCGCCTCGGTGCCCTCCTCGTAGACGTCCACGTAGGCCTCGTGGACCACCTCGCTGATCCAGATGGGCCCCCCGCTGGCGACCATGCCGGTGAAGTCGGCCCGGCTGGTGAAGGCCAGGCCCATGCCCATGGCCTGCAAGGTCTTGCCGAGATTGAGGTGAGAGCGCAGGCGGAACTTGGGCAGGGTGACCAGCACGGATCGCTCCTGCAGCGCGGCCAGCCAGCCCTCCAGGTCCGCGGGCGTGAGCTTCCGCTCCAGGGCGGGCAGACCGTCCTTCTCCTGCGGCAGCAGGATCACCATGGACAGGTCGCCGCCGGCGTAGGGCAGCTCCAGCAGCGCCAGGTCCGGGAGCAGGGCGTAGCCGAACTCGCCCTTCTGCTCCATGAGCTGCGCCTCGACGCTCCGGTCGGACCCGGTGAAGAAAGGGCCGGGCCGGGTGGCCTTGGCCGGGAAGGCCCGCTGCCAGTCACCCAGGAAGTAGATGGCGTTGGTCAGGACGAGCTCGGTGTCGCGATCGAGCATGCCCTGGGGGATCAGCTCGGGGATCTTCCGGGCCGTCTGATCAGCGACCCAGGCATTGATGATCTGCCGGGATCCCTCCGCGTCGCTCCCGTAGTTCAGCTCCCGGGCCTCCGCGCCGTAGTCCCGCCGCGTCATCTCCACGAAGGAGGGCACCAGCTCGAGGCCCTTCCGGGGCCAGAGCCGGTCGGCAATGCGCAGCACGTAGGACTTGCCCGGCGCTCCCTGGTCCTCCCGCCGCGCTCGCTCGGTGGAAGGCTCCGCACCGGTGTTAAGGGATTCCAGCCAGTGCGCCCAGACCGCGGGCAGGCGCTGCTGATCGTACGGGATGTGCAGGACCTCCTCCATCTGCCCGGCGGTCTGCCCGCGCGCACCACCCCAGGTCATGGCCAGGGCGGCGCTGATGCTGAAGGGCGAAAGGAAAAGGTTGCCCGGCTCGCCGGCCAGCTTGCGGTAGAGATCGCAGGCGAAGGCGTTGTTGCCGGCGGCGACCGCGGCGACCTCGGCCGCGGCGGCCGCACTCATCCCGGCCGCATCCGTGCCGGTCGTGCCGGGAGCAGCGGCATCCGCCGGTTTCGCGGTCCCGGCCAGCACGTCCTTCAGCAGGACGTCGGGCTGGCCCAGCGCCGGGCCGGCGACGAGCAGGATCAGGGCGGCCAGGACCAGCACGGGCAGCGCCAGGCTGAGCGCGAGCGGGACGATCGGGAGCGGGACGACAGGGAGCGGAACGAGTGGCGGGGCGGAGCGTTGCAAGGCCTGGCATCGGCACTTGGAATTCATGGCTCGTCCTCCGGGGCCGGAGTGGCTGGCTGCGGACCCGGAAGCCGTCCGGTCGGTCCGGGTCCGCCTCTCCTGCCGCCCGCCGTTGACGCCGTCCACCGGAGGCCGGCCGCAGGGCGACAGGAACGCGGCGGGCGGTCGAGGGTTCGCCCGCCGCGCGTCGTCATGCTACCAGACGCCGCCGCCGGAGGTTCCGTTTACCTGGCTGGCAGCGCGTATTCACCTCCTGCGCGGGGCACCCGGCTTGCAGGAGCCGGCCCGCGGATCTCCGACCCCTGCGGGGGATTCCCGCCCCGGGCGCAGCCCACCGGCGGGATCGCGGCGGCGGAGGCGGGGCCAGGCGCCGGCCGGCGGCGGCGCGGCGCAGCACCCCGGGATGTGGAGCGCAGGGTCAGGCGAGAGGGGCGCCATGCAAAGCGAACCCGACCGCGGCCCGGGCGCCGGACCCGGCCTCCCCGCCGCGACGGAGCCGGCAGCGGGCGCGGGCGCTCGAACCACTCGATCCCACCTTGTCAGGCGCGGCCGGGTGGTGTAAGAGAGCCAGGTGCCCTCGGCCAGCCCTGAAAGGATCCATCATGACATGCACGCGGCCCTCGCCGCCCCTGCGGGCGGTCCTGCTCGCCGGCCTGCCCGCCATTCTGCTGCTGACCGTCTCCGCGTCCGGTCAGGAATTCCCGCTGTCCGACCCGCCCGGTCATGCCGCTGCACCGGACACGGGCCTGGCCCTGACCCCGGCGGACACGGCAATGGCCTTCCCGCCGCCCGATTCCAGCCTGGCCTTTCCCCCGCCGGACACGGGCCCGGCCCTGGCCCCGCCCGACAGCGAGGTGGTGCTCGACTTCGTGAACGTGGACAGCCTGCTGCTGTCGGGCACGGGACTGCTGCTGGCCTTCGAGGACACGATCCCGTTCGCCGAGGGGACCCTCGACACGATCCTGGTGGGGGCGCCGCGCATGAAGGTGAGCGAGGTGGTGCGCCGCATCGGTGAGCGCATGGCCCGCGACCGGGCCCGCCTGCGGGATCATTCCTACACCGGAAGCACGCGCGTCGTGGCCCGTTACCCGGAGCATCCGGGCAAACCTCGCCGCTGGGATACCTACGAATCGGTGACGCGCGAGCGGCTGGGCCGCGATTACACCTACCAGACCGCGAGGGTCTGGCAGCGCGAGCGCAAGTACGAGGGCGACGAGCTGGAGGAGGAGAAGATCGACGACGAGGTCGAGATGGACTGGGGCCAGGTGAGCGACGCGGTGACCGGGGCGGTTCCCTTCGCCCTGCAATCGAGCGACGCTTACGACTACGCGATCCTCGACCGCCGGCTGGTGGGCGACCACGTGGTCTACAAGATCCACTTCGCGCCCCGGAGCAGCTTTCAGGCCCTGCCCAGCGGCACCGTCTGGGTCGATTTCAGCGACTTCGTCATCCGCCGCATCGAGGCCGAGCTGACCGGCGCCGTGCCCATGCCGATCTTCCTGAAGTCGATCCCCGTCTTCAAAGTGCGCCGCGAGCAGAAGGGCGAGCACTGGGTCGTGGCCGATCTCTACGCCCGGGTGCTGCTGCGCGACCTGCCGTTGCTGAAGATCCCCACCGACCTGGAGCTGTACTACCGCACCAGCCGGCACGTGATCGACGGCGTTCGCTACCCGGACGACGGCCCGAACGGGGAGGTGGCGCCGTGAGCCGCTGCCTGCGCCCATCCCGCGTGGTCTTCCCGCTTCTGGCGTTCGCCGCCCTGCTCTGTTGGCTTTCCGCGACCTCCTCGACCGTGGCGCAGACCGCTGCGCTCGCCGATACGGGCCAGGCGCCGGCCGACACGAACGCGGCCGCGATCGATACGGTTGCGATCCCGCCCGACACGAGCGCCGCCGCGCCCGACACCTCGACCGCTCCCCCGAGCGCTCCCGCTCCGAGCGACACCTCGACCGCCCCGCGGACCTTCGAGGAGCTGCGCAGGCGCTGGCTCTACGAGGGGGTGGCCCCGCCCGACACCGGAGCCTGGATCACGCCCGAGGCGGCGCAGGACTCGCTGGACTCCTTCTGGCGCGGTCTGGACCAGAGCTGGCTGGCCCCCATGCCGGGTGAGCTGCGCAGCTCCGGCCTGGCGGTCTCGCAGCTCGACTCGCTCACGCGCGTGGGCAATCGCGCGGTGCTGAAGCTGCGTCGCGGGGGCTTCGTGAAGTTCACGTACCTGCCCCTGGCCCGCCTGACCTTCAACCGCGTCGAAGGCTTCCGGCCCGGCGCGGCCGTGAAGATGCGCGTCATGGGCCTGCACCGCCCCGAGCTGGTGGTGGGCGCGGGCTACGGCTTCTCCAGCAAGAAGCCCGTCTACGACGCGACCTGCGAGCTGCCGCTCCTGGTGGCGCATCCGCTGGACAGCGACGGCCTGCCGAGCGGCCCTTCCTGGACCTGGCTCGGTCTCGAGCTGGAGGGCGGGCGGACCACCCGGAGGTTCGGCGGCGATGACCGCGGCATCCGCGGCCTGACGGCCCTGATCTACGGGGCGGATCCCAACCAGTACTACACGCGCAAGGGAGGCTCGGCCACGCTGCAGGTGCGCCCGCGACGCTGGCTGGAGCTGCGCCTGCGCGCCCTGCGTGTGGATCACGCCCCGCTGGACCGGGTCACCACCTGGACCCTGGCCGAGGAGAGGCGGGACGACGTGCCGCCGAACCTGCGCATCGAGGGGCTCGAGAGCCGCGGCCTGGCCGCCGGAATGTCCGCCCGCTGGCGCCGCTGGCGCATGGAGGGAACGCTGAGCTGGCACCGCATCGACGGCGGCGGATTCTTGACCCGGCAGCCCGGCTCCCCGGACGAGCTGGACCTGCGGCGCCTGGATCTCGGGCTGCACGGCACGGTGATCGACGGCTGGGGCGACGAGTTCGTCCTGCGCGGCCACTGGCTCGCGAACGACCGCCAGGCTCCGCTGGAGTGGAAGGGCTGGCTGGGCGACTACGGCACCCTGCGCGGTTTCCCGGCGGGCGCGCTGGTGGGAGACCAGGCCGGCTGGGCCTCCCTGGACATGCGCTGGGACTTCGACCTCTGGCGCAGCCTGCGGGTGCCCGTGCTCGGCAAGCTGGGCCTGCAGCCCCTGAGCTTCGTGGAGTACGGCCGCGCCATCGCCCTGGACGGCCCGCTGCCCGCGGCCGGCGAGGACGGCTGGCGCGCCGACGCCGGCCTCGGCTTCGGCAAGCTGCTGGGCTTCCCGGGCCACCGCGGCAACCTGCGCCTGTACGCCGCGCGCCCCGTCCTCCACGGCAGCAAGTACGATGACTGGCGCTTCATCCTGGCCTTCGAGAACTGAGAGCACCGAAGGCACCGAGAGCGCCGAGCTGGACCAGCACGAGCCTGACATTGACAGCGCGGCCGCCTTCTGGCATCCTGGATGTCTCGCGGGGCGCGAACCGGGGCGCCTCCACCTCCCGTAGTCTTCTGCCCACACGACAGCCGGAGCCTGTCCGCCTCGCGCGCCGAACGTGCGCGCTGTGAGCTGCGCGCTCCCGCTGTCCCCTGGAACCGAGACGAGACTCGCCCGCAACCGGGAGATCCTGCTCCCCACCGCAGGTGGTGCACCATGGCGAATGGCGAGACCGGGATGGAACGCGCCGCGCCCCGCTGGCAGGCTCCGGTCGATCCGGACCAGTTCGCGCTCGCCCAGCTGGCGGTCCAGATCGAGAGCTACACCGAGGCCGAGGCGCGCCTGCTGGCCCTGATCGAGGGTGACGGCCCGCCGGCCCTCGGCAACAAGCCGGCTGGTCCCGCCGTCCGTCGCGAGGGGATCGCCCAGGTGCCGGTGCCCTTCCCGGTCGGGCCGGTGCCGACGCTCCGGGACGCCTGCCTGCTCCTGGCCGAGGCCCTCTACATGTCCGGCCGCTACGAGGATTGCCTGGCCCACTGCGGCCGGGCCGTCGAGAGCGGGGCCCTGCCGCCCGACGAGCCCTACGCCGAGCTGCTGCGCGGCTGGATCCTCGAGCGCCACCAGCAGATCCGCCCGGCCCTGGAGATCGTCAACCAGCACCTGCGGGGCCGGACCGGCCGCCTGCCGGGCAGCCTTGAGGCCTGCTTCCTCCACCTGCGGGGCCACTGCGAGACCTTCCTCGGCCAGGTCCACCGCGCCCGCCGCGATCTGCGCGACGCGGTGGCCCTCTACCGCCAGGCCGGCCAGTCCATCGGCGAGGCCGAGACCCTCAACGCGCTCGGCGCCCTGGAGTACGTCGCCGGCAGGCTGCCGGTGGCCGTGGCGATCCTGCGCGAGGCCATGCACCTGAACGAGCGGCTCGGCACCCGCTTCCGGCGGGCCAAGAGCGTGCACATGCTGGCCATCGCCACCTACAAGAGCGGCCGTCCCGCCGAGGCGCTGCCCCTCTTCGACGAGGCTCGCGCCGTCCAGGAGCAGCGCCGCTGTCCCCAGATCCGGCTCAACATCGACCTGGGCCGCGCCAAGGCCCTGCTCATGCTCGGCCGAGCCGACGAGGCGCGGGCGACGGCCACCAGGGTGCTGGGGCGGGCGGTGGCGGGACGCTTTCCGCGGGAAGAGGAGCTGGCCCTCGAATGCCTGGGCGACGCGGCGCTCCTGCAAAACCGCCTGGCCGCGGTCCGGCGCTACCACGAGCGGGCCCTGGCGGTGGCCCGCAGCCTGGGGCATCCGCGGGACCTGGTGGCCGGCCTGGAGCGGCGGCTGGGGGAGCTGGCCCTGGCCGAGGAGGACGCCTGCAGCGCGGTCCCGCTGCTGCGCCGGGCGGTGCGCCACGCCGGTGCCTGCCACGAGAAGTACGAGGAGATCGTCGCCGGACGCCTGCTCGCGGTCGCCTGCCGCCAGCTCGGCCAGTGGAGCCGCGCCTACAGCGCCTGCCGCCGGGCCCTGACCCGCGCCCGCGAGTTCGGCGCCGATCTGGAGCTGGCCCGCTGCCGTCTGGAGGCTGCCCGCATCCGCCTCGGCTGGTGGCGCCGGCTGCAGGCCGGCCAGCCGGCCTCGCCGCCCAGCCCCGAGGAGCAGGCCGTGTTCGGTCGCAGCCATCTGGAGATGGCCTGGAGCTACGCGGTCGAGGCCTTCCACGGCTTTGCCGACCTCGCCTGGGCCGAGGGCTGCCAGGCCTGTACCGAGCTGATGGATCAGCTCCGAGCCGAGTCCCGCACCCCGCTGGGCTGGCCGCGCTCCCAGGCGCGGCTGCTCCCGGCCCGGCCCCCATCAGCGGCGAGCGTCACCCCGCTGGACTCGGCCTCCCGGGCGGCCGATTCGGCCGGCCCGGCCTTGGCCCCCGGGACGGCGCCTGCCCACGGTATCGTCTGCGTGGCCAGCTCGCCCGCCATGCGCCGCGTGCTGGGCCTGGTGCAGGTCGCGGCCACGAGCGCCGAGCCGGTGCTGATCCGCGGCGAGACCGGCACGGGCAAGGAACTCATGGCCCGGCTCGTCCACGCCGGCGGCCCGCGCGGGGCGGGTCCGTTCGTGCCGGTCAACTGCGGGGCGATCCCCGAGACGCTGTTCGAGCGCGAGTTCTTCGGCCACCGCAAGGGCGCGTTCACGGGCGCGGAAAGCGACCGGCCGGGGCTGGTGGAGCTGGCCGAGGGGGGAACGCTCCTGCTGGACGAGATCGGCGACCTGCCCCTCTACCTGCAGGTCAAGCTGCTGCGGCTCCTGCAGGAGGGCACCTTCCGCCGCCTCGGCGATCCCGCCGAGCGCCACGCCGACCTGCGGGTGATCGCGGCCAGCAACGCCGACTTGCCCCAGCTGATCGCCGGGCGCCGCTTCCGCCAGGATCTCTACTACCGGCTGGCGGTCCTGGAGATCGAGCTACCGCCTCTGCGCGACCGCGCCGAGGACATCATGCCCCTGGTGGCCCACTTCCTCGCCCGCGCGATGGGGCCCGACCTGCGCCCTGTGGATCTCTTCGCCCCCGAGGTGCTCGAGGCCATGCGCCGCTACCCCTGGCCCGGCAACGTGCGCGAGCTGGAGGCCATGGTGCGGCGCCTCGCGCTCCTGGCCGGTCACGCGGGCCGCGCCACGCCCGAGATGCTCTCGCCCGCCGTGGCCCGCTGGCTCGACCGCCCCTCCGGCGTCCGCGGCGCCCTCAACCTCACCCGCCACCTCGAGCAGGCCGAGCGCGACCGCATCGTCCAGGCCCTCACCCACTGCGAGGGCAACCGCACCGAGGCCGCCCGCGCCCTCGGCATCTCCCGCAACACCCTCTACAAGAAGATGGAACGCCTGGGCATCCGTATCCCCCCCTGATCGCCCATTCGGCCGCCAGGCCCCGCAAACACCCGCATTCCTTGACGTTTTCCCGCATACCCGCTATATTCAGCCTCCGCTCAAGCCGCGGCCCCACCCGCCGATCTCATCCCTCTGCGGCCCCGGCCCGAGCCCCACATCGCGAATACGACCAGGCTCCTCGGTAGCTCAATGGTAGAGCATGCGGCTGTTAACCGCAGGGTTGTAGGTTC
>CAZGEC010000015.1:0-31143 GCA_964524645.1 uncultured Fibrobacteraceae bacterium
GCGGTTAGGGCTCCATTGTCTGCGTTCTACTTGCCTCTTTCAGTAGGCATACTTCAGGTCGTGATGGCGGTTATCGCTCGCAGCGAGACATGCTCAGGAAGCGGCCCGGGCCAGGAGAATCGCGCCGATGCCCAGGTAGCCGGCTGCCGCCCCGGCATGGCTGAAGGCGGCGGGCCAGACCGACGCGTACTTCTTGCGCAGCCAGCCCCAGAAGATGCCCGCACCGCAGACCAGCAGCGCACCGGCTGCGGTCCAGAGCGCGTTCCGGGTCAGGGCCGCCAGGGTGAGACCGTGATAGACCGTGAAGCCGAGGGCCGTCGGCAGGATGGCCCGCCGCGCGCCGAGATCGCCGGACAGCCGGCCCTGGATGAAGCCGCGCCAGAACAGCTCCTCGGCCGGCCCGGTCCCCAGCAGCAGGAGGAAAGCCAGCACCGGGTAGTTCCCGACGGAGACACCCCATCCCGCAAGGGTGTCGCGCACGATCCGCGGCACGAGAATCGCCCCGTCCAGCAGGGCAAAGGCCAGCAGGGCCGCCCCGCCCAGCAGCAGGCCGCTCAGCAGGCCCACCCACCAGCCCCCCGCGGTCCGGGGCCTTCGCCAGGCGAGCGCCTCAGCGTGCTCCCGCCAGGTCCGGCCCCGCCGGCGGGCCTGGAGCCAGGGGGACAGCACGCATAGTCCCAGGTGGTAGAACAGTAGCGCCGCCCAGGCGCTGTGCAGACCGATCAGCGCCACGATCATGACCGCGGGCGCGGCCAGCATCCAGATCAGGGTGGGATTCACGGCCTAGTTCCGGTGCCCCTCCAGCAGGTAGGCGGCATGGATGCGGGCCTGGGCGCGCTCGGCCGCCTGCTGGGCCCGTTCGAGGTCCACCTCCTGATCGGGGGCGAGGAGTCGCTTCCTGGCCCGCTCGAGCGCGGCCTTGGCTCGCTGCAGGTCGATCTCGCCGGCCGACTCGCAGGAATCGCAGAGGATGGAGACCTTGTTCTCGGACACCTCCGCGAAGCCCCCGCTGATGGCGAGATAGCGGATCCGACCGCCCTCCTCGTCACGCAGCGTCACCACGCCCGGCTTCAGCCCGGTCACCAGCGGCGCGTGGTTCGCCCAGATGCCCAGGTAGCCCTCCGTGCCCGGCAGGACGACCGACACGGAGTCCGCCTCGAAGGCCGTCTTCTCCGGCGTGACGATGCTCACCTTGAAGGACTTCGCCATGGGCTACTCCTCGGCCTGCATCTTCTCGTAGTTCACGAGAACGTCCTCGATGGCCGCGCACATGTAGAAGCACTGCTCGGGGATGTGGTCGTACTCGCCCTCGATAATGCCCTTGAAGCTGCGGATGGTGTCCTCCAGCTTCACGTAGACGCCCTTCCGGCCAGTGAAGGCCTCGGCGACCTTGAATGGCTGGGACAGGAACTTCTGGATCTTGCGCGCGCGCTGCACGATCAGCTTGTCCTCGTCGCTCAGCTCGTCCATACCGAGGATCGCGATGATGTCCTGCAGGTCCTTGTAACGCTGCAGGATCTGCTGGACCTGGCGGGCCACGCCGTAGTGCTCGTCGCCCAGGAGGCGCGGGTCGAGGATGCGGCTCGTGGAGTCGAGCGGATCCACGGCGGGATAGATGCCCAGCTCGGCGATCTGCCGCGAGAGCACGGTGGTGGCATCCAGGTGGCTGAAGGCGGTGGCGGGAGCGGGATCGGTCAGGTCGTCCGCCGGCACGTAGATGGCCTGCACCGAGGTGATCGAGCCCTTGCGGGTCGAGGTGATGCGCTCCTGCAGCTCGCCCATCTCGGTGGCCAGGGTCGGCTGATAGCCCACGGCGGAGGGCATGCGGCCGAGGAGGGCCGAGACCTCGGAACCGGCCTGCGTGAAGCGGAAGATGTTGTCGATGAACAGGAGCACGTCCTGACCCATCTCGTCGCGGAAGTACTCGGCCATCGTCAGGGCCGAGAGGCCGACGCGCAGGCGGGCGCCCGGGGGCTCGTTCATCTGGCCGAACACCAGAGCGGTGTTGTTGATCACGCCCGACTCGGTCATCTCCAGCCAGAGGTCGTTGCCCTCGCGCGTCCGCTCGCCCACCCCGGAGAACACCGAGTAGCCGCCGTGCTCCTTGGCGATGGAGTCGATCAGCTCCATCACGATCACGGTCTTGCCCACGCCGGCGCCGCCGAACAGGCCGATCTTGCCGCCCTTGGCGTAGGGGGCCAGCAGATCCACGACCTTGATCCCGGTCTCGAAGATCTCGTTGGCCGCACCCTGATCCGTGAGCAGGGGCGGGGCGTGGTGGATGGGTGCGCGCTTGTCCGGCTCGGGCAGGGGGCCCTTGCTGTCCAGCGGCACGCCGAGCAGGTTGAAGAGGCGGCCGAGGCACTGCTTGCCCACGGGCACGGAGATCGGCCCGCCGGTGTCGAGGCCCCTCATGCCCCGCACGAGACCGTCGGTCGAGTCCATGGCAATCGTCCGGACAATGTTGTTGCCGGTGTGCTGCGCCACTTCGGTGATCAGATCGATCTTCCTCTGCTCGTCCTTGATGTGGATGGCGTTGAGGATGTCCGGCAAGTGGTCGGAGTCAAACTCCAGATCCACGGTCGGACCGATGACCTGCAGCACTTTCCCGTAGTTCTCGGCCATTTTGCTCTCCTTGATCTCGATGCCAAGAAGCTGATGCCTCGTACAGATTCCCTAGAGGGCGTTCGCCCCGCCCACGATGTCACTCAGCTCCGACGTGATGGCGGCCTGACGCTCGCGGTTCCGCTTGAGAGTCAGGGCATCGATCATCTCGCCGGCGTTCTCCGTGGCCGCGCTCATGCTGGTCATGCGTGCGGCATGCTCGCTGGTGAACGCCTCGCTCAGGGTCATGAAGACGCGGTTCTTCAGGTACAGCGGCAGCAGCAGCCGGTAGAGCGCCTCCTGGTTCGGCTCCCAGATATAGTCCTTGCCGCCGGGTGCCGCTTGCCTCTCTGCCCGGGTGTCGACGGGCTCGATGGGCAGGAACTGCAGGTCCACCGGCACCTGTCTCACCGGGCTGAAGAACTGGGAGTACACCAGCCGTACCTGGTCGAAGGTCCCGTCCAGGAAGGACCCGACGGCCCTGTCGGCGACCTCGCGGGCCCGCTCCGCGCTGACCTCTCCGCCGAAATCGGCGTGCGCGGCGAAGAGGGTGTAGCCGCGCTTCCTGAAAAAATCGCGGGCCTTCTTGCCGACGGCGTAAACTTCCGTCTCCACCGCCGCGGCCACCGATTCGTTCACCGCTTGCTGGGCCAGGCGGAGGATGTTCATGTTGTAGCCGCCGCAGAGACCCTTGTCGGAAGTGACGACGACGACGAGCCGGCGCGCCACCTCGCGCACCTCGAACAAGGGATGGCTGGCCTCGCTCTCGGTGGAGGCGGCCGCCAGCTGCTGCAGCAGCTCCGTGAGCTTGCGGGAGTACGGACGCGCGGCCAGCATGCGTCCCTGTGACCGCTGCAGCTTGGCCGCCGAGACCATCTTCATGGCCTTGGTGATCTGCTGCGTGCTCTTGACGGAGCGGATCCGCTTGTTGATCGCCTTCAGCCCGGCTCCCGGCAAGGGTCACCTCCTGGTTTCCGCGGGGCGCCGACCGCCCCCCGGCCGCTCGCTAGGAACGGCTGGCCTTGTATTCCTTCGCCGCGGCGTGCAGGCCCTCGGTCGTGGTCTCGTCCAGCTTCCCCTGCTGGCGGATCGTCTGCAGGATGCCGGAGTACTTCTCCGCCATGAAGGCGTGGAAGCCCTCCTCCCAGGCCGCGATCTCGCCGAGGGGTACGTCGTCCAGGTAGCCCTGCGTGCCGGCGAAGATGATGGACACCTGCTTCTCCAGCGGCATGGGCACGTACTGATCCTGCTTGAGGATCTCGACCATCCGCTCCCCCCGCGTCAGCTGCCGCTGCGTCGCCTTGTCCAGGTCGCTGCCGAACTGGGCGAAGGCCTGCAGCTCGCGGTACTGGGCCAGGTCCAGGCGCAGCGAACCGGCAACCTTCTTCATGGCCTTCGACTGGGCGTTGCCGCCCACGCGGCTCACCGAGATGCCCACGTTGATGGCCGGGCGCACGCCGGAGTAGAAGAGGTCTCCCTCCAGGAAGATCTGACCGTCGGTGATCGAGATCACGTTGGTCGGGATGTACGCCGACACGTCGCTGGCCTGGGTCTCGATGATGGGCAGAGCGGTCAGCGAACCGCCGCCGTTCTCGTCGCTCAGCTTGACCGCCCGCTCCAGCAGACGGCTGTGCAGGTAGAACACGTCGCCCGGGAAGGCCTCGCGGCCCGGCGGGCGGCGGAGCAGCAGGGAGAGCTGGCGGTACGCATTGGCCTGCTTGGACAGGTCGTCGTAGATGACGAGGGTGTCCTTGCCCTGCCACATCAGGTGCTCGGCCATGGTGCAGCCGGTGTAGGGCGCGATGTAGAGCATGGGGGCGGGCTCCGAAGCGCACGCCGAGATGATCGTCGTGTACTCCATGGCGCCGCGCTCCTTGAGCTTGTTGTACACGGCGGCCACGGTGGATTGCTTCTGCCCGACAGCCACGTAGAAACACCGAACGCCGGTGTCCCTCTGGTTGATGATGGTGTCGATGGTGATGGCCGTCTTGCCGGTCCCGCGATCGCCGATGATCAGCTCGCGCTGTCCGCGGCCGATCGGGATCATGGAGTCGATGGCCTTCAGGCCGGTCATCAGCGGCACCTTCACCGGTTGCCGCGCCGTGACGCCCGGCGCCTTCAGCTCGATGCGGCGGGTCTCGCTGCCAGGCACGGGACCCTGGCCGTCCACGGGCTGCCCCACGGCGTTGAGCACGCGACCGACGACGCCGTCTCCCACCGGCACCTCGGCGATGCGCCCGGTCCGGGTGACCTGATCACCCTCCTTGATGTGCGTGTCCTCGCCGAAGATGGCGACGCCGACCGAGTCCTCTTCGAGGTTGAGGACCAGCCCGAAGATGTCTCCCGGGAACTTGACCAGCTCGCCGGCCGCCACGTCCTGCAGGCCGTAGATGCGGGCGATGCCGTCGCCCACCTGGAGGATCGTGCCGACGCTCTCGACCTCGAGATCGCGCTCGTACTTGGACAGCTCCTTGGCGAGAATGGAGCTGATCTCCTCAGGCCTCAGTTTCAATTCTGGTCTCCTCACTTGCTTGCAGCGCCCCTGTCGCCCGGCGGGTCCGCCGCCTCCCGCGCTCCGCTAGGAGGCGGGCAGGGCGGCCCGGGACAGGTGCTCCCGCAACAGGTTCAGATGCGTCCGGACCGTGCCGTCGATGACGGCGTCGCCGACCGTCACCTTGACGCCGGCGATCACCAGGGGATCGACCTTCACGTCGAGCAGGATCCGGGCACCGGTCAGCCGGCCGAGCTTCTCGCTCAGATCCTGCTCCAGGTGGGCGGTCAGCGGAACGGCGGTGGTCACGACCGCCCGCGCGTATCCGCGCTCCTTCTCGACCATCGCCGCGTAGACCTCGCCGATGTCCACGAGGTACTCGATGCGGTTCTTGTCCACTAGCAGGAGGAAGAAATGGACCAGGACGGGCTCGACGCGCCCATCGAACAGGGAGTGAATCAGCTCCTGCTTCTCGTCCTTGGCGACCTGCGGTCCCTCGAGGAAGGAGGGCAGCGTCGGGTTGTCGTGCATGATCTGCACGACCGTCGCGTAGGACTCTGCGACCTCCGCCATGACCCCCGCGACCTTGGTGGTCTCGACCAGGGCCTGGGCGTAGCGCGTCGCGATGCCATGATCACGCATGGGGCATCTCCCCGAGACTGTCGATGAACTCGCGGATCAGCTGCCGGTGCTTCTCGTCGTCGAGCTGCTCCTTGATGACCTGCTCCGAGGCCATGATGGCCATGTTCACCACGCTGTCCCGCAGGGCGAGCTGGGCCTTCTCCGTCTCCAGGGCGATGTCGGTCTGCGCCTTCTGGCGCACGGTGTCGGCCTGCCGGCGCGCTTCGTCGACGATCCCCTCGGCGATACCCTCTCCGCGCTTGACAGCATCCTGGACCTTCTCGCGCTCGATGGCCTTGATGTCCCCCAGCTTGGCGTTGAAATCGCTCTTGAGCCGCTCGGCGTCGCTCAGGGCCTGCTCCGCTTCGGCGAAGTCGCTGCGGATCTTCTCGCGGCGGGCGTCCAGCAGGTCGAGGATGGGGCCCCAGGCGAACCGCTTGAGCACCCACACGACCAGCAGGAATCCGATGATGTTGGTCAGTACCTGCGCCAGATCGATGTGCATGTCGGTCCCTTCCGAGGTCGACCGTGTCCGGCCCGGAGGTGGTTTCGGCGGGGGCAGACGGCGATCCGCCCCCGCAACAACCTGTGTCCGTCCGGGTCGCTACGGGGGCCCTAGCCGAGCTTTCCCTGAAGAATGAAGACGGCCAGCAACGCGTAGATCGTCAGAGCCTCGATGAAGGCGCTGCCGATGATCATCGCCGTCTGGATCTGGCCGATGGCCTCCGGCTGACGCCCCATGGCCTCCATGGCGGAGCCCACCGCCCGGCCGAGTCCGAGACCCGAGCCGATCGCTGCGATACCGACGCCGAGGGGAAGAGCCAATCCTAGCAGTTCCATCAGATCCTCCTTACACGTGGTTGACCTCGCGGGACTCTCCCGCCAACCCCGGATCTCCGTCCGGACTAGTGCCCGTGCGCCTCCTCGTGGTCCTCGTGAGGCAGCATCAGGGCAATGTAAACCGTGGACAGCAGGGCGAAGACCAGCGCCTGGATGGTGCTGGTCAGCATCGCCAGGAACACGAAGGGAAACTGCAGCGGCAGTCCGAAGGGAATGTGCGCCCCCGCGAACAGGCCGGCGCCGAGGACCACCATCGTGGCGACGAGGGCGTCCTCGCCGAAGATGTTCCCGAACAGTCGGAGACTCAGGCTCAGGGGCTTGATGAACTCGCCCAGCACGTGCAGGGGGAAGAGCAGAAGCGAGAAACCCCACTCCAGCGGGTTGCGCGGCGAGCCGGCCATGTGGTGCAGGTAGCCGAGGAGGCCGTTTTCCTTGATGCCGATTCCCTGCACGTAGAAGAAGGTGCAGATGGCCAGGGCCGCCGTGGTGTTGATGCCCGAGGTGGAGGAATGCAGCAGCGGGATCAGCCCCAGCAGGTTGTTGACCAGGATGAAGAGAAAGAGGGTGCCGAGGTAGGGGGCGAAGCGGCGGGCCTCGGGACCCAGGATGATCTCGAAGAGGCGGAACAACCCGCCGACGAGCAGCTCGGCTAGCATTTGCCAGCGCCCCGGATACAGCGAGCGCCGCACGTAGACGCGGGCGAAGAAGATCAGCAGCAGGATCGCCGTCACCCCGGAGAAGATCGGATCCAGAAAGCGCAGCAGGAAGCGGGCGACCGCCGTGGGCTGGCCTTGCGCATCGTGGAAGAAGCCGGCGGCGATGCCCACTAGGTTAGCCAGGTGAGCCACGCCGCTCTCTTCGCCGTGTCCGGCGCCGTGGGCCTCGCCGTGCACTTCGCCCCGCGCTTCGTCGTGTGCGGCGACGGCCTCCCCGGCCGGAGCCTCGTGGCTCTCCGCCTGCGCCGCGGGCGTCGCGGGCTGCTGCTCGTGCGGCGCGGGCTCGGTGTGCTGTGAGGAGCCGGCCAGACCGTTCGCCGCCGGGGCGCTCGCGGCCAGGACGAGGATTGCCGCCAGCAGAAGCTTCTTCCGACTAACCATCGTCTCCTCGCCGGGCTGGCTGGTTCAGATCCCGCGGCAGGACCGTGGCTCCCGCCGCCACCAGGACGACCAGCAACAGGGAAAAACCGATCAGGTGGCTCGCGGGTGGAAAGGGGCTCTCGAGAAGCGCCCAGATCGCCAGCGCGTAGATGGCCAGCTTGCCGGCCGCCCAGCCCAGGATGGCCAGCCCGTCGCGCCGGGTTCCAGGGGGCACGAGGGCGGCCCGCAGCAATCTCTCGAGGAACCAGAATCCGGTCACGGCCCAGAGGGCCGTCAGGAACAGCCCGGCGGCGAAGTGCAGGGAAACGGCGAAGGCCAGCACGGCGGACAGGCCGGCCGCAGCGGTGAGAGTCCAGAGTCGGGTGCGCTTGAGAACGTCGCCGTTCAATTCCGCTTGCCGCCTTGTTTCAGCAGGAGCCAGATCTGCCGCGCCGCCGCCACCAGGCCGAAGATGCAGCCTCCCGCCGAAAACCAGGGCTCGTGTCCCCAGCGCTTCTCGGCCAGATGGCCGAGCCAGTAGCCCAGGGCGGGGCCCACGACCAACATCATGGGGATCGCCGAGTAGGTCCCGATGTCACGGAACTGCTTGCGGCGCCTCTCGTCCCGGTCACCGTCGAACAACCGGCTTCCTCGCTGCAGAGCGACGATCCCGGAAATGGCTGTTATATCATAAACAGCCCCGCGCCCTAAAGAGATAGGCGGAACCGCCAAAGTCAAATAAAAATGGCCATCAAGGGACTTTGCGCGGCGGGCCTCCCCCAGGAAGCCCGCCGCGATTCGTTATTTCTTTACCGGGACTTCCATGGCCGGGACTGGCGGCGGTGGCGTCTCGGTCTGGGCGCGGGGTTTGCCGCTGCCCATGCTGCAGTTTCCCTCGAAAAAAACCCCCTCGTCGATGACCAGGCGCTTAGTTTTGATGTCCCCCTCGACGTGGGAGCCGCTCTGCAGCTCGATCTTGTTCTCGGCGAGGATATTGCCGTACAGCTGGCCGCCGATGATGGCGTTCTTCACCTTGACCTGCGCGTGCATCACACCGGTCTTGCCGATGATCAGGCTCTCCGGCGTCTCGACGGTGCCCTTGAATTCACCCTCGACGCGAAGCGTGCCGCGGATCTCCACCTTGCCGTCCCACTTGCTGCCCTGCGCGAGAATCGAGGTTTGGCCTCGGTCCACATCCTGGCT
This sequence comes from uncultured Fibrobacteraceae bacterium, assembly GCA_964524645.1. GTDB lineage: Bacteria > Krumholzibacteriota > Krumholzibacteriia > LZORAL124-64-63 > LZORAL124-64-63 > CAZGEC01. The sequence continues at coordinate 8,836 of CAZGEC010000015.1, forward strand.
CTCCGGCTCTTTGCCGAACATCGTTGACCTCCTCGGGCCTGCATCGCCTCCATGGATCGCCGCCGGCGCCATCCGCGCCGACCCGGGAAACCCGGCTGGATCCTGCCCGTGCGTTCTCAGCGGGGTGGATCCCCGGGGATCACACCCCGCGGGTCCACGGCCACGCCGTCCTTCCAGACCTCGAAATGAAGATGGGGGGCGCTGGCTTCCCCGGTGGCGCCAAGGTAGCCGATCACCTGTCCCCTGTCGACCCGGTCCCCGGCCCGCACGACGAGCCGGCTGCAATGACCATAGACCGTTACGTAACCGAAACCGTGCTGGATTTCAACAAAGTTTCCCAGGAAATCGTCGCGCCCCGCCATCACGACGCGTCCCGGGCCGGCGGCGCGCAGCGGTGTGTCCTCCGCGGCGGCGATGTCGATGCCCTGATGGGGCAGGACGCCGCGCGCCGCATCGCCCGCGATGAACTCCTGCGTCACGAATCCGCCCACCGGCCAGAGATCCGGCGGGGGCGTCATGATCCGGCTGGAGAGCTCCTCGAGCGAGGTGGGGGCCGGGGAGAAGTCCTCCTCGCTCCAGGCCAGGGTGTCCTCGTCTCCGACCGATAGCGGCTGGACGCCCAGCATGACCAGCAGCCGCTCCTGCAGCGACCGCATCTGCTCCAGCTCGCCCTCCAGCTGCTGCACCCCTGCCACCCGGACCTCGGCCGCCGCCAGATCCTGCCGCAGCCCGCTCGCCGCACGCGCCTCGCGCGATATCAGCACGTAGGAGATCAGCACGAGGACCATCAGGGCTACCAGCAGCAGGAGAAGCGCGGCCAGGCCGAACACCATGCTCCGGCTGATCACGTACTCGCGGCTGCGCCGCTCGTCGTCGGGGATCAGGAGAATCCGGGTTTGCTGGGGCAGGCGCGGTATCAAGACTCACTCCTCCGGTGTAGCGGTCCGCGGACCGCTGAGAGCACCCGTCTCTTCCCTCCCCGGACCGAACCGCGGCTTGGGGAAGGAGAGGAAGAAGCGGGTCCCCTGGCCCGTTTCGCTCTCCATCTCGATGCGACCGCCGTGCTCGTGGACGATGCGCGCGACGATGGACAGACCCAGCCCGGTGCCCTTACCGTACTCCTTCGTGGTGAAGAACGGCAGGAAGACCTGATCCCGTTGATCCGCCGGGATGCCCTCGCCCTTGTCGCTGAACTCGACCAGCACCTCGCCCGGAGCGCCGTCGCCCAGCGTGATGTCGATGGCTCCGCCGCGCGGCATGGCGTCCAGGGAGTTGGAGAGGAGGTTGAAGAACACCTGATCGAGCTCGTTGCGATTGCCCACGACCTCCGGCTCGCCGTGCTCGTGGATGCGTACGTCCACGCCGGCCAGCTTGATGTTCTTCTCCATGAGATAGGCGGTCTCGCGGATCACCTCGGCCAGGTTCAGCCGCTTCCGCTCGTTGCCCGTGGGGCGGGCGAAGTTGAGCAGCCCCTTGATGATGTTCCGGCACTGCTCCGTCTGCCGGATGATGCGGCGCACGTCCTCCGCCTGGTCCTCCCCCTGCACCGTGTCCTCGAGCATCTGGGCCGAGAGCAGGATGGAGCCCAGCGGCGTGTTGAGCTGGTGAGCGATCCCGGCCGCGAGCTGACCGATGCCGGCGAGCTTCTCGGTCTCGCTCATCTTGGTCTCGAGCTGCTTCTCCGAGGTGATGTCGCGGGCGATGATCACGAAAACATGCTCTCCCCCGGAGTCCTGGCCGGTCGGCGCGGCGATGGCCGTGATGGTCAGGCTGATCTGGCCGCCCCGCCGCTCCTGCCGCGGGAAGGGGAACTCGAAGGTCAAGCTGCGTCCCAGGCGGACGGCGTCGGACATCGCCCCCTCGATGCGGACACCGTAGCAGACGTGGATGTCGCGGAAGAACCGTCCGAGCACGGCGCGACGCGGCTCCCCGAAGAGCACCTCTGCGGCCTTGTTCCACTCCAGCACGTGGCCGGCGCGGTCCAGCAGGAAGATCGCTTCCCCCGCATGGTTGATGATCGTGCGGTACTTCTGCTCCGAGCGACGCAGGCGGATCTGATCCAGCTGGCGCCGGCGAGCGGCGAGCCACAGGAACCAGCCCAGGCCGACGACGAGGGCCTGGAACAACCGTGATCGCAGGAGCGCGAGCACCGCCGCCCGCGCATGCCATTCCCCCAGCAAGCCCGCGGTCAGGGACGGGGCCCGACTGATCCCGAGGAGCAGATCGCGGAAGGCGAAGGCCAGCAGCAACACCGAGGCCGTCATCAGCAGGCCGAAGAAGAGGTTCAGCCGCTGCGCGGGGCGCATGTTCTTTCGCAGTCGTCTGATCTTCACGGCCGACTCCAGCGGGCGATCAGGAGAGATTCGTGTCGACGCCCATCGCCTCAAGCAGGCGCTCCAGCTCGGCGTCGGAGAAGAAGCGGATGCTGAGGACGCCGTGACCGCTCCGCGCGTCGCGCTCGATCTGCACAGGTGCACCGAGAGCCCGCTCCGCGCGCTCCTGCAGCGCGCGCACGGCCGGGTCCTCCGTCACGACCCGGCGGCGGCGGCGGCGCGCCTTCCGCGCGGAGCCGGCTCCCTGGACGCGCCGCTCGCATTCGCGGACGGAGAGCCCCCGGCTGCGGCATAGACGGGCCAGGCGGATCCTCTCGGGCCCCGCGGGCAGACCCAGCAACGCCTTCGCATGCCCTCGCGTCAGCTCGCCGGCGGCCAGCATCGTCTGAATCTCTTCCTCTAGTGTCAATAATCTCAATAAGTTGGCCACACCGCTGCGGCTCTTGCCCAGCATGGCAGCCAGCTCCTCCTGGGTCGCCCCGTAGGCCTCCAGCAACCGCCGGTAGGCCACAGCCTCCTCGAGCGGCCCCAGATCCTCGCGCTGGATGTTCTCCAGGAGGGCGATGCGCAGGGACTCGGTTTCCTCGTAGGTGCAGACGATGGCCGGGATCTCGATCACCCCGGCCAGCTTGGCAGCCCGGACGCGGCGCTCGCCGGCCACCAGCCGATAGGAGGTCCCCTGGAGCCGGGCCGCAGCCGGACCGCCGCCGGCCCCGCCTTCCGCGGGCTTCAGGCGGCGCACCAGCACGGGCTGCAGCACCCCGACCTGGCCGATGGACTCCGCCAATCCAGTTAAGCTGCTGTCATCAAATGATTTGCGTGGTTGGTCCGGGTTGGACAGGATGGCCGTCAGGGGCAGCATGCGGACTTCCTTGTCGCCCAGCCGTCCGCCCCCGTCCGCATCCGGGATGAGGGCCGAGAGTCCCTTGCCGAGAACCCGCTGAGGTTTCATGGTGCTTCGCTCCCGCGAGGAATATCAGTCGCCGGTGGTCTGTGGCGCCGGCTTCCGGTTGCCGGCGATCACTTCCTGAGCCAGATCGAGGTAGCTCTTGGCACCCGCGCACGCGACATCGTACAGCAGGATGGGCTGACCGAAGGATGGCGCCTCGCTCAGGCGAACGTTGCGCGGGATCATGGTCTGGTAGACCGTGGAGCCGAAGTAATCGATCGCCTCGTCCGCCACCTGGTTGGAGAGCTTCAGGCGACGGTCGAACATGGTCAGGAGCACGCCCTCCAGACGCAGCCGCGGGTTGAGGCTCTTCTGCACGAGCTGGATGGTGCTCAGCAGCTGGCTCAACCCCTCGAGGGCGTAGTACTCGCACTGGATGGGAATCAGCACGGAATCGGCCGCGGTCAGCGCGTTCAGCGTCAGCAGGCCCAGGCTGGGCGGCGTGTCGATGAGAATGAAGTCGTAGCGGGCCCGCTGGGCTTCCAGGACGCGACCGAGAAAGCGCTCGCGTCCGGCCTGATCCACGAGCTCCACCTCCGCGCCCGCGAGCCGGCGATCCGTCGGCAGGATTTCCAGGTAAGGCACCTGCGTCCGCTGGATCGCATCGGCGAAGGGAAGCGAGCCCAGCAGCACCTCGTAGGCCGTGGCGTCGCCGCAGCTGAGACCGACGCCGCTGGTGGCGTTGCCCTGGGGGTCGAAGTCCACCAGGAGCGCGCGCTGCTCCGCAACGGCAAGGCTGGCGCAGAGATTGACCGCGGTCGTCGTCTTCCCCACGCCCCCCTTCTGGTTGGAGATGGCAATGATCTTGCCCATGATCGCGCTCGATCCCTCCCAGGGGACATGTGGTGGCTCGCCAAGCAAGGGCAACTAACTTAGGTCCCGGGAGGAGAAGGTGTCCAGCAATTTCGCTGGGAGGCGGCCGCGGGGGTGGTCACGGTTCCACGTGGAACACCGGCATGCCCGGGGACCGGCCGGCGTTCCACGTGGAACAAGGCACGGCCCCCGCCGCGCGTTCACCCCCAGTAGACGGTCAGGTCGAGCTGGCCCAGGGGGGCGCCCGGCGGGCCGTAGGGCTGCCTCGAGCGCCTCGGTACCGGCCAGCCGGCCCCGCCTCCTGCTTCCCCACCGCCGTCCACGAGCGGCGAGCCGGCGGCGGGCGACAGGAACCTGGCGATGACGAGGCGGTCTCCCCGCCCAAGCCCTGCCAGACGCGTGGCCGCCTGCCAGCCTCGCAGGACATCCTCCTCCTCCAGGCGAAGCGCCTTGAAGGAGACCAGCCAGCAGACCGGCCCTGCGGCCCGGGCTGCTGCTTCGCTCAGCTCCGGGCACGGCCGGCCCCAGCGGCGTTCCAGGACGCAGATCCGCGGCAAAGCCAGCTTCCGCAGCGTCTGCTCCAGGAACCAGGCGCGCTTGCTTCGCGGCTCCAGCAGCCAGCAATTCCCGCCGGCATCAGGCTGCTTGCCGGGTGGGGCCAGGCGATCCGCCAGCTCCAGCCACCAGACGATCCCAGGCAGGCCGGCTCCGGAGCCTATGTCCACGTAATTAACTTTTAACAAATGACTTGAAGAATCATTGCCATGGCCTGCCAGCCGGCGGGAGACATCCTCGTCCAGCTTCGCGAGGCCCGCCGGGAGTGCCGCCAGGGCGGCCGAGCACTCCCGGATCAGCGCCTCGAGGTGGCCGGCGGCATTCAGCCGGCTCACCAGGTTGATCCGCCGGTTCCAGCGCAGGACCTCGTGGCGATACGCATCGAGAGGATCGGAAACCGCATTCATCGGGGGCCCACCCGGCCCGAAGTCTCGCCCCGCCGTCATGATCCGCGACCCTCGCCGGTCTCCTCCGGCCCGGCTGGAACCCGGCCGGCACCGGGACGGCCCTCCTGCAGGCGTTTTATCGCGACCGTCAGCACCGCCAGATCTCCGGCCCTCACGCCATCGATCCGGCTGGCCTCGCCGAGCGTCGACGGGCGCATCCGGGCCAGTTTCTCGCGCGCCTCGTGGCTCAGCGCGCGCACGCTGCGGTAATCCAGCCCGGCCGGCAAGCTCCACTCATCCAAGTGATTCTGGCGCTTTATGATACGATCCTGCCGGGCTATGTAGCCGGCATACCTGTTGTCGTTCTCCACTTCCTCGAGGATCTCGGCCGTGGCCGGATCCGCCGACCGCAATCCCCCCGTCTCGTGTAGCAGGGCGTCGATGGCCTCGACCAGCCCCGGGCTCGCCGCCCCCGCAAGCAGCCCCTCGCGCAAACCGCCGGCGGTGCCGCGCTGCAGCTCCTCCGCCGCTGTCCGGCCACCGTTGCCATCCCGCAGGGGGACCCGTTGCAGCAGATCCCGTATCCGGCGTGCCGCGAGGATCCGCGCCTCCAGGCGCGCGAGGTCCCCTCCTGCGAGCAGGCCCAGCCGCCGGGCATGCCCGTGCAGGCGGGTGGCGGCATTGTCGCAGCGCAGCGCCAGTCGATGTTCTGCCCGCGAGGTGAACATGCGATAGGGCTCCGTGATGTCCTTCGTCACGAGATCATCGACAAGAACTCCGATATAGGCCTCCGACCTTTTAAAAATCAATGAATATTGGTTGTTAATGCTCATTATAGCATTTATTCCTGCAATTATGCCCTGGGACGCTGCCTCCTCGTAGCCGGACGTTCCGAGGATCTGGCCTGCGAGGTACAAACCATCGACGATCTTTGATTCCAGCGAGCGATGGACCTGATAGGAAGGAATGCTGTCGTATTCCACGGCGTAGCCATAGCGCGCCAGGATGGCCCGTTGGAGCCCGGGAATGCCGTGAACGATGCCCTCCTGTACGTCCACGGGCAGGCTCGTGGCCAGCCCATTGACGTAGATCTCCTCGCTTCCGAGCCCCTCGGGCTCCAGGAAGAGGAGGTGGCGGGGCTTGTCGGCGAACCGCACGATCTTGTCCTCGATGGAAGGGCAGTAGCGCGGCCCGCAGCCCTCGATGATGCCCCCGTAGAGAGGCGAGCGGTCGAGATTCTCGCGGATGAGCCGGTGGACGCTCTCGTTGGTGTGGGCGAGGTGACACTGGACCTGCTGCGGCGCGAAGCTTCGCGTCAGGAAGGAGAACGGACGGGGCTCGCGATCCCCGTCCTGCGGTTCCAGCACCCCGAAGTCGATGCTGTCGCGACGCAGGCGCGGCGGCGTCCCGGTCTTCAGCCGCCGCAGCTGGAAGCCCAGCGATGCCAGGCGACCGCTCAGCCCCTCCGAGCTGGCCGCGCCCTCCCGCCCCCCGCTCCGGCGGTGACTCCCCAAATGCATCAATCCGCGCAGGAAAGTCCCAGCACACAGAACAACACGCGCACATGAAAAGCGACTTCCGTCAGCCGCTTGCACGCCCGTGACGGACTTGCGACCCTCTCCAGCTGGACGAACGTCGATGTCGACGACATCGCCCTCCATGATCTTCAATCCTGGCTGATTCAACACGACCTGCTGCATGTATCGCTGATAGGCATGCTTGTCGGCCTGCGCCCGCGGCCCCTGCACCGCCGGTCCCTTGCGCCGGTTGAGGATGCGGAACTGGATGCCCGTGGCGTCGATGGCGCGACCCATCTCCCCGCCCAGAGCATCGATCTCCCGCACCAGATGCCCCTTGCCGAGACCGCCGATGGCCGGATTGCAGGGCATGCGGCCGATCTCCGCCAGTGCATGCGTTAGCAGGAGCACCCGGCCGCCCAGTCGGGCCGCCGCCAGGCAGGCCTCGATGCCCGCATGACCGCCTCCGACGACGACGATGTCGTAGCTTCCATTCTGCGCGCGCAAGAACCTCTCCCCGGCCAGGATCTACTTTCCCACGCAGAAGCGCGAGAAGACCTCGTCCAGCAGGTGTTCCGTGAACACGCGGCCGGAGATCTCCTCCACGCCGGCCAGGATGCCGGCCAGAAGGCTGGCCACCACCTCGTCCCCGGTCGATGGATCAGCACCGACCCGCAGAAGCTCGTGGATGTCTTCGAGGCAATACATCAATTTGTATTGATGCCTATCATTGAGAAGCACCCCCATCTCCGCAGCCTTTTTCATGTCATCCAGACCTGCCGCGGCCTCCAGGCTCTTCCAGAGAACCTGCAGGCCGGAACCATCAACGGCGGATGTCATGATGGCCCGATCGCCGGCCCGCAACCGCTCCTTTTCGTCCGGCGTCAACAGGTCGCCTTTGGTCAGAACATCCAGGACCACGGCCCCGGCCGGCAGCTGGACCGGAGCCACGGCTTCCGTCCCCGGGCCCGGCGGGGCGGCGCCGACATTCGCCGCTGCAGCCTCGCGCAGCCGCAGGATGATGTCCGCGCCCGCGACGGCCCGGCGCGTGCGCTCCATGCCGAGCCTCTCGACCCGGTTCCCTTCCTCGCGGAGGCCGGCCGTGTCGTGAAGCACGAAACGACCTTCCGGCCCGGCCACGGGCACGCTGACGACATCCCGCGTGGTGCCGGCCTCGTGATCCACGATGACCCTCTCCTCACCCACCAGCGCGTTCAGGAGGGAGCTCTTGCCCACGTTGGGCGCCCCGACCAGGACGACCTGCACGCCCTCCCGCAGGTGGCGGCCGGCCCGGGCCAGCGCCAGCAGTTCCTCCAGGCGGCCGCGGGCGAGCGTCAGGACGCCCAGGATCTCCTCGCGCGGGACCTGCACCTCCTCGTCCTCGCCGAACTCCAGGCTGCCCTCCAGCTCGACCAGCAGCCGGTGCAGGGGGGCCTCGATCCCGGCCAGCTCCCTGTCCAACCCCCCGCGGAGCTGCTGCAGGGCCGCGCTGGCCGCCAGGCCGTCCCGGGCGCGGATCAGGTCGGCCACGGCCTCGGCCTGGTCGAGGCTCAGCCGCCCGTTCAGAAAGGCCCTCCGCGTGAACTCGCCGGGGCCGGCCGCCAGCGCGCCCGCCGCCAGACAGGCCTCGACCAGCCGCCGGGCCGGCACGCGCCCGCCGTGACAGAAGAACTCCACGGTGTCCTCGCCGGTGTAGCTGCGCGGGGCCAGCATCGGCAGGACGACCACCTCGTCCAGCACGTCGCCGGCCCGCGGAAGGTCGCCGGCGAGTCCCTGGCCCTCGCCGGACCCCTCGCATACCGGCGTCTCCGGCCACACGGCCACCCCGTGATAGGCGCGGTGCGAGCGGCCATCCTCGTGGAAGGCCCGGCTGGCGAAGACGCGCCGGGCGATGCCCATGGCCTGCGGCCCGCTCAGGCGGACCACCGCCAGGCCTGCCTCGCCGTCGGGCGTGGCCCGGGCCACGATCGTCGTCTCCTCCGCCGGCGGCTGCCGGCTCTTCTCGCTCATACCATGCTCCCGGAATGTATCAGGGCGGCGCCCCGGCGCCGCCCTGCGCTTTCCCGTAGTGCGTGCCGCGGCTCAGGTGTCGGCGCCTTCGCCCGCCCCGGGCTCCTCGCGTTGCGAACCCACCGGCGTCTCGACCCCCTCGACTCCCTCGCCCCCTTCGCGGTTCCGCTGGTCGTCCCTGGCGATCACCACGTGCTTGCCGCTGCTCGTGGCGATGGTGTAGCTCCTCAGACCCTTAACCTTGACCACCTCGAGGTGGACGATGCGCCGCTCGCGTGCGCTCAGCGGTTCCATGTGAACCTCGCGCCCGGTGCTGCCCACCTTCTCGATCAGACCCTGCGTTCTCTCGACCAGGGCCTCCTCGCGCCGCCGCCGGTAGTTGTTGATGTCCAGGTTCATGGGCACGCGGTCGCCGGCGGCCATGCTGCCCATTCTCTCCACCAGATGCTCCACCGCATCCACGGTGGATCCCCGCCGTCCGATCAGGATGCCGGCACTGCTGTCGTCTGTGACGATCTTGACCAGATGATACTCCCCCTGCTTCACCTCGCAACGGCCAGGAAAACCCGCTCTGGCCAGCAGCTCCGTGGTCAGCCGTTCCAGGGCCCCGGACACGTCTTTCTGCGCGACGCCGCGCAGTGGCTGGACGAGATCGGCGGCCTGCACGACGGGGCCGGCCGGGACGCTCTCGGTCTGCGCCCGCGGCACCGGTGGGGGCGTCTGGACTCCGGCGGCCTGGCCGTTGCCGTTCGCCGCACGCGAGACCGTAGGCGGCGCCGGATCGCCCGGCTGCGTGGATCTGCGCGAACGTGGACGCTCGACCCCTTCCTTGCCCCGCGCGGCCCGCTGGCCGCCCCGGGAACGACCGCCGCGGGGAGGCTCGCCCTGCCGTCGCTCCCGGGGGCGACGGTCTGCGGCTCCACGCGGTCCGGCCGGTTCCTTGCGCTCCACCAGGACCCGCGCGCGACGCGCCCCGATCATCCCCAGAAAACCTGCCTTGCCCTCGTCGAGCACCGTCACGCGCACCTCGTCCCGGCGCGCGCCCAGCTTCAGCAGCGCCTCGGAAAGGGCTTCCTCGACCGTCTTGCCTTGGCTCTCGATGCTGTTGCTCATCTAGCTAGCACCTCCTAGGGCGGGCGCCGTCCTGTGGATTCGCCAGGTCTGGTAGATGGTCATCACGGTGTTGATGAGCCAGTAGAGGACGAGGCCCGATGGCATGTTGTAGAAGAAGACGAGCATCATCAGCGGCATCATGGTGTTGATGGCCGCCATCTGCCCGCCGGCTGCGGTGGTGGGCGTCAACTTCGTCTGCAGGTACATGGCCACGGCCATGAGGATGGGCAGCAGGTTGAAGTTGTCGCCCAGCAGCGGCAGCGAGAATGGTAGCTTGAAGAGAGCGTCGGGCTGGGACAGGTCCCGCATCCACAGGACGAAGGGGGCCTGCCGCAGCGCGAAGGTCTGGCGGAGGACCTGGTAGAGGGCGATGAAGACCGGCGACTGGACGAGGAGGGGCAGGCAACCCGCCATCGGGTTCACCTTCTCGACCTTGTAGAGCTTCATCGTCTCCTGGCTCAGCTTCTCCCGGCTGTCCTTGTACTTCTCCTGCAGGGCCTTCAGCTTGGGCTGCAGCTCCTGCATCTTCCGCATGGACTCCGTGCTCTTGCGGGTCAGGGGGTAGAACATGAGCTTGGTGAGCACGGAAAGGATGACGATGATGACCCCGTAGTTGGGGATCCACCTGTAGAGCCAGGTCATGAAGACCAGGATCAGCTCCTCCAGCGGACGGAAGAGCTTCCAGCCTAGGTTCAGGCACTTCTCGAGGCCCTCGCCGTACGACCGCAGCAGATCGTAGTCGGCCGGCCCCACGTAGAGCTGCAGGCGCGAGGTCAGCAGGCTGCCCCCGCCTTCCTCGCCGTGCAGCGGAACCTCCATCCACCAGGCCTGCTCCCCGGTGTCCGGATCGCCGTCCAGGCCGATGCGGCCCTCGACCACACCCTCCTGGGCCGGTGGCAGGAAGCCCAGCACGCAGAAGTACTTGTTCTGCAGGCCCGCGAAGCGCACGCTGCCATCGAAGATCTCCTGGACCTTGCTGCGGTCCTTCGCCAGCCCGGATCGATTCTTGAAGGTGATGTCCTGCCCGACCATGGCGAAGGAGCGAAAGGACGCCTCCTCCAGGCGGCTGTGTTGCTCGGTGTGGGCGATGCCCTGGGGCCAGGCGAAGTGCCCGCGCAGCGGATCGCCGGCCAGGGACTGGACCGCAGCCGCGGCGGCCGCGTCCTGCGGCCGGATCTCCTGCTCCAGGCCGATGTCGTAGCGACCGCCGTGGAAGCGGAAGAGCTTCCGCACGACGAGGCCACCCTCGGTTTCGGCCTGCAGCACCAGGCTCGCCTCGTCCCCCGAGGAGCGCAGCTGGATCTCCTGCGGTCCCTCCACCCGGTAATGGACCATGCTCAGGTCGATCTGGTCGCGGCGGAAGATGAGGGCGTCGCCCCAGCCGGGCTCCGGGGCGTAATCGGCGGGTATCAGCTGCACGGGCCTCCCGTCCGTACCCTGGAACTCCAGGCCCAGCCAGCTGGTGATCTGCCCGCCGATCGTGGAGATCTCCAGCTCGTAGAGAGGCGTGCGGACCTTCACGACCCGCGCCGGCTCGCCGGCGGGTGCGAAGGTGAGGGTTCCTGCGGGCACGGCTCGTCTCTCCGGCGCCGGGACCGCGGGGGGCGTGGCTTCTCCGCCCACGGCCACCTGGCCCAGCTGCGCGGAGTCCTCCTCGGCCAGCATGCTCTCGAGGGCCTGCGTCGTATCCGCCGCCTGCTCGCCGCCGGTCTTGCTCCCATACATGCTCTTGTAGATGTGGGACCATGCCATGTAGACCACGAAGATGAGGGCAAAGGCCAGGACGGTGCGTCTATCCATGACAGCAGTCTCCGGGAGCGGATTCGGAGGGGGAAGCGGAGCGACGGGGCGGGACGGGATCGTAGCCGCCGGCGTGCCAGGGATGGCAGCGCAGCAATCGACGCAGGGCCAGCCAGCCCCCCCGCAGGCAGCCGTGCCGGCGGAAGGACTCGGCCGCATAACTCGAGCAGCTCGGCTCGAAGCGGCAGGTGGGCGGCAACAGCGGCGAGAGGAGACGCCGGTAGAGCCAGATCAAGCTATATGGCAGACGCCACATGGTCTTCCAGGGCGCGGAGGGCGTCCGCGGCCTCCAGGACCACGCGCCCACCGACCCGGCTGTGCTTGGAGGGAGGGGAGCAGGAGCGGCAGGAAGCGACGAAGAGTGCGATCAGCGGAGAAGCTCGGCGATCTCGTTGCGAACATCCGCGGACTTCGCGGTGAGAATCGGTGGTCGGGCGATCGCAACGACCCAGAGTCCGCACGCTTCGGCCCTGCTTGCCATTCCTTCCGGGGGGGGCGGGAAGACCTTCTCGTGGATTCGCGCCTTCATGCCGGGTTTCTCGAAGACTTCCAGGGACAAGGCTTCCCTCAAAAGACGTTTGGCCCGGTTTCTTTGCACGGCCTTGCCCAGCTTGCGGCTGGCCACCACCGCCCTGGCATCCTCGGCGGCCTGGAGCAGATAGAGAACGAGAAGTCGACCGACCCTCTTGACCCCTTCCCTGTAGATCTCGTTGAAATCTTCTTTTCTACGCAAAGACCGGGTCATCGGCCGCGGTCCCCGCGAAAACCTCAAGCCGACAGGCGCTTGCGCCCCCGGGCGCGTCGCCTTTTCAACACGTAGCGGCCTCCACGCGTGGCCATGCGCTTGCGGAAGCCGTGCCGGCGCGCGCGCTTGAGATTGCTCGGCTGGAACGTGCGCTTCACGGAACCCTCCCTTGATTTCTCGGCCGCGCAACGTTAGTGAAGACAGCCGTGTATGTCAAGGCGATTCCCTGGGTTCTGCAGAATCCGCTCGAGCCCGGTCCGGACCTCCCGGAAGATCCACCGGATCGCTGAGGGCGCGCCGCCAGGCCCATGGCCCATTCCCATTCCATAACTGATCCCGGAGCAATACGTTCCCGGAAACCTGCTCTCTCTCCAAGAAAAGCCTTGCCGGCCCCAGGGCCCCATGATAGTTTTCGCGCACCGATGTGTACAATGTTCCGGGTTGTGAATCGCGGTTATCCACACAGTGGTGCTTTTTGTGGATAAATACTCCTGTCATGTTGGTTACTGTTACAAGTTATTTATTTAAAAGGCAATATCTTTTTGTTGTGTTGTGGATAACCTGAGCGGTCCGCGCTGGTATCTGCTTCTAGGAAAGGGATCTACCGGCATTCGATGGATACTCTGGATTCCTACTGGCCCGACATCCTGGATGTGGTCCGCCTGCGGGTTCCCCAGCAGTCCTTCGACACCTGGTTCCTGCCCCTAAAGGCCGCCCACAGGGAGAACGGTGTCCTGCAGATCTGCTGCCCCAACCGCTTCTTCATGGACTGGTTCAGCGAGCACCATCTGCTGACCCTGAACGAGGCCGCTTCCCACTTCTTCAACCGCCCCGTGACCTGCCAGCTCTACGTGGAGGACGGCCTGCAGAAGGCCCACGAGGATCTCTTCGTTCCGCCGCCCCAGGAGGCGAGCCCCGCCGCGAAGGTGGAACGCAGGACAGGTGCCTCGGGATCTCCGCGTCACGGGGACAACCGTCACAATCTCAATGCCGACTACACCTTCGACAGCTTCGTCGTCGGATCCGGCTCTGATCTGGCCTATGCCGCCTCGGTGGCGGTCAGCAAGCGGCTCGGCGAGTACTACAACCCGCTGTTCATCCATGGCGGGGTCGGGCTCGGCAAGACTCACCTGATGCACGCCATCGGCAACGCCATCGCCGCCGGTCAGCCGGGCCAGCACATCTGCTACATCACGGCCGAGCAGTTCATGAACGACCTGATCTTCTCGATCCAGCAGAACCAGACCTACAACTTCAAGCGCAACTACCGCAGTGCGGACGTCCTGCTGGTGGACGACGTCGCCTTCCTGGCGGGCAAGGAGTCCACCCAGGAGGAGTTCTTTCATACCTTCAACACGCTGTACAACGACAAGAAGCAGATCGTCCTGACCTCCGACCGCTCCCCGAAGGAGATCACGACGCTCGAGGAGCGACTGCGCTCTCGCTTCGAGTGGGGACTGATCGTCGACATCCAGCCTCCCGACCTCGAGACGCGCATCGCCATCCTCAAGAAGAAGGTCGAGATCAACAGCATCTACATCGACGACGACGTCATCCATTACGTCGCCGAGCACGTCACCAACAATATCCGTCGACTCGAGGGGGCGCTGATCCGCTTGCTGGCGTTCTCCAGCTTGACCGCGCGTGACATCAACCTGGAAATGGCCTCCGAGGTACTCTCCTCCTATTTCCAGGCCGAATCCAGAGGGCCTATTCTGATCTCCGACGTGATGCGCGTCGTCGCCGACGAGTTTCATGTCAGCGTGGATCAGTTGAAGTCCAACAGACGCACCCAGGACCTGGCCCTCGCGCGGCAGGTTGCGATGTACGTGGCCCGCGAAAAGATCGGCGCCTCCCTCAATCAAATCGGCACGGCCTTCGGCGGGCGCGACCACACGACCGTGATGCACGCCTGCCGCAAGATCGACAGTCTCATGGCCGGCAATCCCCGCCTGCGCGGGCGGGTGAAGAACATCACCGATCAGCTCTAGACCGCGACCTGCGTCCCGCCGCCAGGTTCATGAACTCCCCCGTGCACCGGCTGTCTCGCCGCCGGTCGTCATGTTGTGCTCCCTGCCAGCCACGGCAGGTTGATTGTGCAGATCGCGTGGACCATGTCTGCGGAAGAACGACCTCCTGTATCCACATGTGGAAGAGAGACGAAGTCGTCACCATGTTATCCGCCAGACTCTCCACAAGCGGACCTCGTCCATCGGCTGACAGGAGCGCTGCCGGCACTTCGTTCGGCATTGTGTCCACAGTATCCCCAGGCCCTACTACGACGACTATAAACTCTTTTCTAAAGACTTGATGGGGTGTGGGGCATGACCTATCATTGCAAGCCCTGAAGCGTCTTCAACCCTTCCCAGCGGAGGCCCAGGAACGTGAAGCTCGAAATCCAGCAAGAGGATCTTCAAAAGGCCCTTGCGGTCGTGGCCAACGTCATCCCGGCCAAGACCACGATGCCCATCCTGACCTGTATTCTCCTGGAAGCCAAAGAAGGACAGATGCAACTGTCGGCGACGAACCTGGACATCAGCGTGGTCACGAGTTCGAGCGAGGTCCAAGTCAAGCGGACCGGCCTGGTGGCTGTGCCGGCGGCCAAGTTCGTCACCTTCGTGCGCAGCTTGAGCCCGGGTCTCGTCAGCATCGAGGAGAAGAGCGGGAAGATCACGGTGGTCGCCGGCAAGGCCAGTCTCGAGGAGCCGAGCATGAACGCCGAGGAGTTCCCGGCGTTGCCCAAGCTCGCGGCCGGCAAGGGACTGGATGTGCCCGCGCGGGCCCTGGTGGACATGGTGCGGGAAACCTCCTACGCAGTGTCCCGTGACGAGACGCGGCCGGCCTTGATGGGGATCCTGTGGGAAGTGCGGTCCGACGGGCTCACGATGGTCGCGACCGATGCGCATCGCCTGTCGCGCAGTCACCGCCTGTTCGGCTGGGAGCCGGCCCGCGATCGCGACTTGATCGTGGACACGCAGGGACTGAACCAACTGGCGCGGCTGGCCGAGGGCCAGGAAACCGTGCGACTCCACATGGCCGAAAATCAGCTCAGCTTCGAGGTGGGATCCACGATCCTGCACTCGCGGCTCCTGGAAGGCCCTTTCCCCGATTATCATGCGGTCATTCCCGCCAGCAACGACAAGCGCGTGGTGGTGGACCGCGACGCCTTCGGCCAGGCCATCCGGCGCGTGTCGATCACGGCCGATCGCATCACCAGCCAGATCCGCCTGGGTGTGGAGAGTGGCCGCATGGAACTGAGCGGGACGGGCACGGACGGCAGCCGCGCCGAGGACGAGATTCCTGTCTCCTACGAGGGCGACGCGATGGAGATCGGGTTCAACTTCAACTACTTGCAGGATATTCTCAAGAACATCGGCGCCGACAGCATCTGCATGCTGCTCAGTGATTCCCAGAGCGCGGCCGTCATCGAGCCCGAGGGCGAGGACAAGGAGCGAGGCGATCTGCTCTGCCTGCTCATGCCCTTGCGCTTGACGGGGGACTGAGCGGACGGGATGCACATCGCCAAGGCTGGCATCCACGGCTTCCGCAACCTGGCCGAGATGGACTTCGAGTTTTCGCCCCGGGTGAACATCATCCGGGGCGAAAACGGCCAGGGCAAGACCAACCTGCTGGAAGCTCTCAACTTCATCGCGCTGGGCCGCTCTCACCGCGGAAGCCGGGCCGAGGAGCTGATCCCCTTCGGCGGCCGGCACCTCCACGTCCGGGTGGGCGTGGAGGACGAGAACGGCCGGCTCCGCAGCTTCGAGTACGGTCTGGAGCGGAGCGGGGAGCGGCGGTTCCGGATCGACGGGCGGTCGGTCGGCCGGCGCGCCGACCTGGTGGGTCTTTTCTGTTCGGTCGTCTTCTCGCCGGACAGCATCGGACTGATCCGCAGCGGCCCAGACCGCCGGCGCCGCTTCCTGGATCAGGGGCTGTGCACCCTGGATCCCGCCTACCTGCGGCACTGGCAGGCCTACGCCCGCGCCTCGCGCCAGAAGGCCATCGTTCTCAAGGACTTGCGTCAGGGACGACGGGCCCCCGATTCCGGCCGGCGGGAGCTGCAGGCCTGGAACAGGGAACTGGCGCTGCACGGCGCGCCGATCTTCCGCGCGCGTGACGAGTACTGCCGGTTCCTGGAGCCCCTCGCGGCGGAGATCCATGGGGGGCTGGCGGGCGGGGCGGGGGCGCTGGAACTGGGCTACAGACCCGGGCTGCAGGGGTGGGATTCCCTGAGGGAATCGGCGGATTTGGAACGGGATATTTTGGCCCAGTTTGATTATATTGGAGAGAATGAAATCAGGCACGGAAGACCCCTGCGAGGCCCACAGTTCGACGATTGCGAGATCCGCCTCGCCGGGCACGACGTGCGGACCTTCGGCTCCCAGGGCGAAAACAGGACGGCGGCCATAGCGCTCATTCTTGCCCAGAGCGAGGTCGTTTTCCGGAAGAGACGCATCCGCCCGGTTCTCTTCTTCGACGACATATTCAGCGAGCTGGATAGAGGGCGTGCGCGGCAGCTTCAGGAAGAGTCCGTCCAGCGGCACCAGGTCTTCATCGCCACCGCGCGGCCAGACGACGTCGCCGGCTGGCGGCCGGAAGGCCGCAGGATCTGGGAGATCCGCGACGGGCGCTGCGAGGTCGTGGCATGAGAAATGAAGGCCGGAAAGGCAGACCGGAGCCCGTGGGCCGGGTCCTGGCCGGCCTGCTGGAACAGCTCGGGCTGAAGCAAAGGCTGGCGGAGCGCAGACTGCTGGAGGCGTGGCCGCAGATCGTCGGGGAGAAGATCGCGCGCCACTCCCGCGCCGTGGATCTGGCCGGCGGTGTGCTGATCCTGCGGGCCGACCACGGGGCCTGGAAGCAGGAGCTGACGCTGCTGCTGCCGCAGATCATCGCTCTCTACAACGAACGCTTCGGTGCGGGAACGGTGCGGGAGGTCCGCTGGGACCGCCAGGCTCCCTGGTTCCGGCGCCGCGACAATCGCGGTTGACGCCGAAGGGCCGGCCGGCCGCCGCATCGCCGACAGGATGGAATCATGAATGCAGCCTCGGCATCCAAGACCTACACCGCCAAGGGGATCCAGGTCCTGAAGGGCCTGGAGGCGGTGCGCAAGCGCCCCGCCATGTACATCGGAGACACGGGGCTGCGCGGTCTCCACCACCTGGCCTACGAGGTGGTCGACAACGCCATCGACGAGGCCATGGCCGGCTACTGCGACGAGATCGAGGTAGTCATCGGGCAGGACGACACGATCTCGGTGCGGGACAACGGCCGGGGCATTCCCGTGGACATGCACAAGTCGGAGGGGAAGCCGGCCCTCGAGGTCGTCATGACGAGCTTGCACGCGGGCGGCAAGTTCGACAAGAGCAGCTACAAGGTCTCCGGGGGCCTGCACGGGGTCGGCGTGAGCGTGGTGAACGCCCTGTCCGAGTGGCTCAAGGTGGAGGTGCACCGGGAGGGGAAGGTCTGGTTCCAGGAGTACCATCGCGGCATACCGGCGGCCCCCATGGCCGAGATCGGCCTGAACGATCCGGAGGAAACCGGTACGACCGTCAGCTTCCGTCCCGATGCCGAGATCTTCCCGGAGAGGGTGTTCTCCTTCGAGACCCTGCGCAGCCGGCTGCGCGAGCTGGCCTTCCTCAACAAGGGCGTCAGGATCGACCTGAGGGATCGCCGCCCGGGTAAGGAGCGGGAGGAACACTTCCACTACCAGGGCGGCATCGTGGAGTACGTGCGCTGGCTCAACGAGAACCGGAACGCGATCTGCCAGCGGCCGGTCTACTTCGAGGGGGAAAAGGACGGGGTCCAGATCGAGATCGCGCTGGATTACAACGATGGCTACGCCGAGAACCTCTTCACCTTCGCCAACGGGATCAACACCACGGAGGGCGGCAGCCACCTGTCGGGTTTCCGGGCGGCCCTGACCCGCACGATCAACGCCTACGCCCAGAAGGAGAGCTTCCTCAAGAAGGACATCAAGGCGCTGACCGGCGACGACGTGCGCGAGGGATTGACGGCCATCGTGGCGGTCAAGATCCCCGAGCCCCAGTTCGAGGGCCAGACCAAGACCAAGCTGGGCAACACCGAAGTCAAAGGGCTGGTGGAGCAGCTAGTCAACGCGGCTCTGTGGGAATACCTGGAGGAGCACCCCACCGAGGCGCGCAAGATCGTCACGAAGTGCATGGGAGCCGCGCAGTCGCGGGAGGCGGCGCGGCGGGCGCGCGACCTGACGCGGCGCAAGTCGGCCCTCGAATCCACCAATCTCCCGGGCAAGCTGGCGGACTGCTCCAGCCGCAAGCCCGAGGAGTGCGAGATCTACCTGGTGGAGGGCGACTCGGCGGGTGGCTCGGCCAAGCAGGGGCGCGATCGGCGCTTCCAGGCGATCCTCCCGCTCAAGGGCAAGATCCTGAACGTGGAGAAGGCGCGGCTGGACAAGATGCTGGCCAACGAGGAGATCAAGACCATCATCGCCGCCCTCGGCGCCGGGATCGGCGAGACGTTCGATCTCGGGAAGCTGCGCTACCACCGGATCATCATCATGACGGACGCGGACGTCGACGGCTCCCACATCCGCACGCTGATCCTGACGCTGTTCTTCCGCAAGTTCAAGGAGATCATCCAGCAGGGTCACGTCTACATCGCGGAACCCCCGCTCTACCGCGTCAAGAAGGGCAACCGCGAGATCTATGCCTACAAGGAGGAGGAGAAGGACAAGCTGGTCGAGGAGCTGGGCGCCAAGGGCGTCTACGTGCAGCGCTACAAGGGTCTGGGCGAGATGAACCCGGAGCAGCTCTGGGAGACGACCATGAACCCCGAGTCGCGCACCATCACGCGCGTCAACCTGAACGAGGCGGCGGAGGCCGAGAAGACCTTCCAGATCCTCATGGGGGACGACGTGCCGGCGCGGCGCCGCTTCATCGAGGAGAATGCTCACCTGGTTCGCCTGGAGGACCTTGACATCTAGAGGCGAGGCATGACCGAGTTCAACGAGACGATCATCGACGTCGACATCGAAGAGAAGATGCGGGAGTCGTACCTCGAGTACTCCATGAGCGTCATCATATCCCGCGCCCTGCCCGACGTCCGGGACGGCCTGAAGCCCGTACACCGGCGCGTGCTGACGGCCATGAACGATCTCTCCCTGCTGCCCGGCAAGCCCTACCGCAAGTCCGCCAAGATCACGGGCGACACCACGGGCAACTATCATCCCCACGGCACCACGGCCGTGTACGACACGCTGGTACGCATGGCCCAGGAGTTCAGCCTGCGCTACCCCCTGGTCGACGGGCAGGGCAACTTCGGATCGGTGGACGGCGACGCCCCGGCGGCCGAACGGTACACCGAGGCGCGCCTGACGCACTTCGCCACCGAGCTGATGCGGGACATGGAGAAGGAGACGGTCGATTACGTCCCCAACTACGACGGTTCGCGCCAGATGCCCTCGGTCATGCCGGCCCGCGTGCCCAACCTGCTGGTCAACGGTGCCGATGGCATCGCCGTGGGCATGGCCACCAAGATCCCGCCGCACAACATCCGCGAGATCTGCGACGGCCTGATCGCGCTGCTGGACAATCCGGAGCTGGCGCCCGTGGATCTGCTGGCCCACGTGAAGGGGCCGGACTTCCCCACCGGGGGCATCATCCAGGGCCGCCAGGGCATCGCCGACTACGTGGCCACGGGCCGCGGGCGCATCGTGGTGCGGGCCCGCACGGATATCGAGGTCGAGGAGAGCGGGCGCGCCAAGATCATCGTCACGGAGCTGCCCTATCAGGTCAACAAGGCCGCGCTCATCGAGAAGATCGCCCAGCTCGTGCGGGGCGGCCAGATCGAGGGCATCAGCGATCTGCGCGACGAATCCGACCGCGAGGGCATGCGGGTCGTCATCGTTCTGAAGAAGGACGCCTTCCCCCAGGTGGTGCTCAACAAGCTCTTCGCGCACACGCCCCTGCAGTCGACCTTCGGCGTCATCAACCTGGCCCTGGTGGACAACCAGCCGCGGGTCATGAGCCTGAAGGAGACCATGCAGGAGTTCCTCATCTTCCGGGAGGAGGTGGTCGTTCGCCGCACGCGCTACGAGCTGCGCAAGGCCGAGGAAAGGGCGCACGTTCTCGAGGGCTACATCGTGGCGCTGGACCACATCGACGAGATCGTGGACCTCATCAAGAAGAGCGACAATCCGGACATGGCTCGGACGCAGCTGATGAGCCGGTTCAGCCTGAGCGAGATCCAGGCGCAGGCCATCCTGGATCTGCGCCTAGCCCGCCTGACCGGTCTCGAGCGGCAGAAGATCGAGGACGAGTACCGGGACCTGATCGAGAAGATCGCCGAGCTGAAGGCCATCCTGGACAGCCGGGACCTCGTGCTGCGGATCATCCATGGCGAGATCCGGGAGGTGCGCGAAGCCTACGGCGACGACCGGCGCACCGAGATCGTCGACGAGGAGGGTGGGCTGGATCTCGAGGACCTGATCGCCGACGAGGAAATGGTCGTCACCATCAGCAAGCAGGGCTACGCCAAGCGCATACCGCTGGGCACCTACCGGCAGCAGGGACGCGGCGGCAAGGGCATCACGGCCATGGGGACGAAGGATGACGACTTCATCGACTACCTCTTCGTCGCCTCCGCGCACCAGTACCTGCTCGTTCTGACGGAGAGAGGAACCTGCTTCTGGCTCAAGGTGCACCAGATACCGCAGGGGAGCCGCGCCTCCCGCGGCCGGCCCATCGTGAACCTCATTCGCATCTCGCCGCGCGACAGGCTGCACGCCATCGTGCCGGTGCGCGAGTTCCGCGAGGACCAGTACCTGGCGCTGGCCACCAATCTCGGTGTCATCAAACGCACGCCCTTGGTGGAATTCGGCCGCCCGCGGGCCGCCGGAATCAAGGCGATCAACCTTCTGGACGGGGAACGCCTCGTCAGCGTCAGGGTGACGGACGGGGACAGCGACATCCTCATGGCCACCAGCGCCGGCATGGCCATCCGCTTTCCCGAGGGGAACGCCCGGGCCATGGGGCGGAGCGCCCGGGGCGTGCGGGGCATCTCGCTCGGCAAGGGCGAGGAGGTCATCGGGATGGTCACCGTCAAGGGAGACGAGGACATCCTCTCCCTGACGGAGAACGGCTATGGCAAGCGGACGGCGCTGGCGGACTATCGACAGCAGCGGCGCGGCGGCCGCGGGCTGATCACCATCAAGTGCAGCGAGCGCAACGGGCGTCTGATCGGTATCCGCGACGTGAACGAGGACGACGAGCTGATGGTGATCACCCGGCAGGGCATCCTGATCCGCCTTTCGGTGGCGGACATCTCGGTGCTCGGCCGCAACACGCAGGGCGTCCGCATCATCCGCCTCGAGGAAAGCGACCGCGTGGCCGACATGACCAAGATCACCTGCAACGACGACGCGGACATGGTCGAGAGCGCCGGCGTGGGGGAGCGGTCACCGGATGACGAGCTGGCTGACGCAGCGGTCGACGAGGCGGAAGACCTGGAAGAGGACGGGCTGGAGGACGAGCCCGAGGAGGATGCCGAGGACGCGGCGGAAGATCCAGCCGGGGACTCGCCGGAGGAGTGAAGCAGCGCGCCGGGCGCAACCCGCCGCGCCGGCGGATCAGGCGGGCCTCCGCAACAGGGTCGAGCGGCCGCGACGCGTGTGGATGGGGCCCGCAACCCGCAGGCCGGCGCCGAGAGCCGCGTTCAGGGTCGCCGCGAATTCCTCGGCCGAGACGTGGCCGGCCGGCTCCACCACCAGCAGAACGGCACCGGGCTTCAGGGCGGCCGCGAGCTGACGGAAGGCTCCCACGACATCGGGCATCTCGTGCAGCACGTGCAGGGCGGCGGCGAAGTCGATGGCACCCTCCAGATCGGCCAGCCCGAGATCGTCCGGCGCGCAGAGCCGGGCATCGATGCGCCCGACCAGTCCGGCCCGGCTGGCCTTTCGCTGCAGCCCCTCGATCATCTCCCGCTGCACGTCCAGGGCGATCACCCGTCCTGCGGGCCCCACCAGGCGCGCCAGCGGCAGGGTGAAGAAGCCCAGGGCACAGCCCAGGTCGAGCACGGTGGCCCCGGGCTGCACGTGCGGGCCGAGCAGCTT
>CAZGEC010000015.1:31243-85818 GCA_964524645.1 uncultured Fibrobacteraceae bacterium
CGAGCAGCTTGCGCAGGGGATTGGACAGGAAGAGGCGGGCCACCCAGTACGGGCAGACGTGTCGCTCGTCGCTCAAGATCCGGCCCTTCCTTCGGCCATCATGACGGGCGGCGCCGGCCGACGGCGCGGGGATGCCCGGCCATTCTAAGGTAAGGAGCTGGCGTCGTGCCAGCCCGCACTCGCCCGTTCCCGGGTTCCCGCCCGGCGGGTCCTTGCGGCGGATCGTTTCCCGGCCCTTGGCGGGAAGGATGTGGCGGACTGGCGGAGGAGGTGGGGGGAAAAATGGACGGGGCGGCGTATCGCTGGTCACGTTCTTGCATTGTTCGGCACGAGGTGAGGATGCGCGGCGTGTCCAAACCCAAACAAAGCTAATGAAAAGCAATGACATGGGTGATCAGATGGAACGTCTGAGTCAAGCCGATGGTTCCATTCAACGATATATTGAGTCAGGGGCAAGAACGGACTATCCCGAGCCCACAGGGTAGGGGGGGACATGGCGAACATGAACGGAAACAACACGTTGCAACAGCACTTGCTGGCCGTCAAGAGCGGCAGGCGGCGCTTCGAGAACGCCTTCGAGGGCGTGGCGCGGATGATCCTGGAGGACGAGATCGAGAAGGTGGTGGTCAACGGCAAATCGGGCTACGACTTCAAGATCTTCAGGCGCGGTCCCCGGCACATCATCGGCATGTACGACGAGATCAACAGCTTCGTCTCCTACGTGAAGGACGCCTCCGAGGGCGGCTCCTCCAAGGAGATGGCCTACGTGCTGGTCGGGGAGCCGGGCAATGGCAAGACCTTCTTCGTCGAGTACCTCAGCCAGCGCTACCGGGAATTCCTGGCCCTTGAGGGCAACCGCAAGTACACCTTCCGCTTCACGGGCCTCGACCGTCTGGGCAGCTACGGGCGCATCAAGGTCATCGAGTCGCAGACTTACGAGGACCCGATGATCCTGACGATGAACCTGATGCCGGACCCCGCCCGGAACCGCGCCTATCTCACCAGCAAGATCGGCTTCAGCGAGGCCGACGTGGAGCGGTTCTACGAGAACTACCGGCCGCTCGGCGCCTGCAGCGGCTACATCTGGAACGACATCCTGAACGACGTGGACGGGGACCTGGAGAAGGCGCTCGCCAGCATAGAGATCGTGCCGGTGCCGCTCACCGAGAGCCTGGGCACGGTGACGGGCAAGTACCCGGCCAAGGACAAGATCACCTCCTCGGCGGTGGACCTGCTGGGCGAGGAGTCGATCCAGCGGCTGCTGCACATCACTGACACCAACAATCCTTACCGCTTCGATCTCCGGCGCGGCGCCCTGGCGCGCGTGGCCGGCGGCGGCATCCACTTCAGCGACGAGATCTACAAGAACAAGAAGGACCTGGTGCAGGTCTACCTGGGCGTCATCCAGAATCGCGTGATCGAGATCGACGGCTATAAGTGGCCGATCGACACCCTGATCATCGCCACCAGCAACAACAGCGAGTTCAATCGCTTCCTGGCCGAGAAGGAGGAAGCGCCCATCGTCGACCGCTGCCGGATCTGCTACGTGTCCCACAACACCAACTACCGGCTCCAGGAGGAGCTGACGCGCTACGCCGTCGGCGTCGAGACCAAGACCACCTACAACAAGGAAGAGCTGCACCAGGACCCCAACCTGAACTACGGCGCCAGCGTCGCGACGGTGCTCACGCGCTTGCCGCGCTCGGAGAAGCTGACGCCCGTCGAGACCATGAAGCTGGCTGCGGGCGAGGTCGCCGGGGAGAAGAGCATCAAGACCCTGGCCGAGGTCATCGACACGCTCAGCCAGGAGCCGGACATCACCAAGCGCTTCGGCCAGAAAGGACTCGGCCAGCGCAATCTGGGGCGGGCCATCCAGCTCGTCATCGAGAGCAGCGAGACCAACGAGGGTCGCTGCATGTTCGCCTACGATGTCTTCAAGGCCCTCGATCGCATCGTGCTCGATTACGTGACCGAGGCCAACGACCGCGCCAAGTACCTCGAGGACATCAAGATCGCGAAGGGGCTCTACCGCGAGCGCGTGATGACGGAGATGTTCAACGCCTACATGGACGAGCCCTATGCCATCCGCAAGGACGTCATGAACTACGTCAACATGATCATCGGCATCGACGCGGAGAACCTCGGTCCCGACAAGATGTGGAAATACAAGGACCCGCAGACCGGCAAGCTCAAGGCCCTCAAGATCGACGAGCGCTTCGTGGAGAGCATCGAGGAACGGATGGGGCTGAAGACGCGCGAACAGCGCGAGACGTTCCGCACCTCGATCCGAAAGATCTACGGGCAGAAGATCTCGGTCGATCCCAACTACGATTTCATGGACAACCTGGAGCTGGTCAAGGCCGTCACGGATGTGCGGCTCAAGTCGGACATCGCCGGAGCCGGCAGCCTCATCGGTGCCCTGGCGAACCGGACCAACGAGGAGAACCAGAAGCTCTACGACCGCATGATCGACACCATGATCCACAAGCTCGGCTACTGCCAGACCTGTGCGCAGAAGACAATCGAGTACTTCTGCACGCAGGAAGACGAGAGCTAGGCACGCGGCGGGAGACGACATGGACAGCAAGGCGTGGCAGCTCTATCACCGTCTGAAGGCCGGCGGTCTTACTGCGGTCCAGGAACGCAGGATTCTGGACGAGCTGCAGGGACCTGCTCGCGAGGAGGGCCCGCAGCTTCCGGTGCATCCCGCCGCCGGCCGGAGTAGCTCCCTAAACAGGCAAGGCCTCTACGCCGCCAGCGATCTGGCCGCGCTGCAGTCGGCGACGGCCCCGCAGACCTCCTTCACGGCGCGCGTCAAGTCCATCGACGAGCTGCTGGAGCGGGACCGGAAGCGCGAGCAGGACGGCTTCCCGCGCAAGATCCGCGTGGGGCGTCTCATCAAGCCGGGCAAGGGCGGACGCGACAAGATCGTGGTGGTGCCGACCACCGTGGAGGAGAAGTTCGTCCACGATCCCAACTTCCGCAGGCCGGAAGAGGAGGACGGCGCCGGCGGCTCGGGCGAGGGTGAGGAGGGCGAGGTCATCGGCGAGGAGCCGGTGCGCCAGCCCCAGGGCCAGGGCCAGGGCACCGGCCCCGGCCAGGGCGAGTCGGGGCCCCACGAGGTCGAATCGAGCGCCTACGATCTCGGTCGCATCCTCACCGAGCAGTTCGAGCTGCCCAACCTCCAGGACAAGGGCAAGAAGCGCTCGCTGACCCGCTACACCTACGATCTGACCGATCGCAACCGCGGCTTTGGCCAGTTCCTGGACAAGAAAGCGACGTTGCGGGCCATCCTCGAGACCAACATCCACCTGGGCCGCGTTCCCGATCCGGACGCCATCGACCCCACCGGCTTCCTCGTAGCGCCGCGCGACAGGATCTATCGCGTGCTCTCGCGGGAGAGGGACTACGAGTCCCAGGCCATGGTCTTCTTCCTCCGCGACTACTCCGGCTCCATGGCTGGCAAGTGCACGGAGCTGGTCGTCACGCAGCACGTGCTGATCTACAGCTGGCTGCTCTACCAGTACGAGGGCCAGGTGGAATCGCGCTTCATCCTCCACGACACCGAGGCCATCGAGGTGCCGGACTTCCACACCTATTACAACTCGAAGGTGGCCGGCGGGACACAGGTCGCCTCCGCGTACCGGCTCGTGAACGAGATCGTGGAGAAGGAGAACCTGGTCCGCGACTACAACATCTACGTTTTCCACGGGACCGACGGGGACGACTGGGACACGGAGGGCAAGGAGTCGATTCCGCAGCTCGAGAAGATGCTGACCTATGCGGCACGCGTGGGCATCACGGTCATCCAGCACCTGCACGAGAGCGAGGCCGGCAGCGATCTGGAGAAGTACCTGGGCAAATCGGAGCTGCTGAAGACGCGCGCGCGGCTGGTCCGTCTCGACAGCATGAAGGAAGACGCCGATGAAGCGCGCCTGATCGACGGCATCAAGCGGCTGATCTCGGAGAAGCCCGTGCTGGTCCAGAGCTGACAACGGACCGCTGAAACGGGGCGCAGAGGGCATGGAGCTGATAGATCAGCACACCAAGAGAATCATGGAGGGCTGCAAGGAGAGAGCCCGCGACGCCGGTTTGCGCTTCGAGAGCGAGACGCTCGAGTACATCGTCACCAACCGGGACCTGCTGGAACTGGGTCCCAAGGCCATGATCCCGACCCTCTACGACTACTGGGTGCACGATGTCGAGGTGCTCAAGGAGAAAGGCAAGTACGAGCTGTACCCGCACAATCCGTACGAGACGGTGATCAACACCCGGCCGGCCATCTCCTTCTACAACGACAACAATCCCGACTGGCTGAACGTGATGATCTTCTATCACGTCCTGGCCCACATCGACTTCTTCCAGAACAACCACTATTACCAGCACACCTGGGACTACGACTTCACCGGTCAGGCCCTGGCGGACAAGCGGCTCATCGCCAAGCTGCGCGCGGAGAAGGGCCGCTGGCTGGACTACGTCATCGAGTTCGGCCGCGGGATCGACAACATCGTCGGCTTCTACCGGGAGCTCTCGCAGCGGCATCGCGCCCGGGCCAGGAACGGCCGGCCGCGGGTGGACTACTACTTCGACGTCTTCCTGCAGGAGGTCAAGAAGGTCCGAGTGACGGAGTACATCAAGGAGATCGAGCGCTACAACGACTGCCTGGGAAACCTCGGGTCGCGAGGCGAAGAAGCCTTCTTCGTCGAGGTGCAGCGACAGTATCCCGAGTTCAAGGCACTCTACGAGAAGAGCCGTCGCCGCCGGCGGCCCGTTAGCGTGGACCTGCTCGAGTACCTGCTGGAAAACTCGGACTTCCTGAACAAGGAAGACAACAAGTGGATGAAGCCCGTGTTGCAGGTCGTGCGCAAGACGTCCCTGTTCTTTCAGCCGCAGATCCGCACCAAGATCATGAACGAGGGCTGGGCCAGCTACTGGCACGAAACGCTGTTCCTGCGCGACGATCGCATTCGCGGTCACGAGGTCGACTTCGCCCGCGTTCACGCCATGGTTGCCTCGTTGCCGCGAGTCGGGCTGAATCCGTACGCGCTGGGCATGCGCCTCTTCCAGTACGTGGAGGAGATGGGGGACAAGGGGCGGCATTCGCAGGCCTTTCGGCGCCTGCGAGGGACGCACCAGCGGGAGGAGTTCGATCGGCACACGGGCCGCGGACACGCTTTCATCTTCGATGTCCGCGAGAACCTGACCGACTTCCTCTTCCTCAACATCTTCCTGGACCAGGACTTCGTCAGCCAGCACCGGCTCTTCGTGGTGGGGCGCCGGCTGAACGAGGAGAGGATGGTCTGGGAGTACTACGTCAAGAGCCGCAAGGCCGAAGACTATCGCGCCATGCTCCTGGAGGCCCTGTACCATCCGCCGCACATCACCATCGATCCCGACAAGGGAGACGACGGCGCCCTCTACCTGGTGCACCACTTCGAGGGCAAGCCGCTGGTGAAGGACTTCATCGCCAACACCATGCTCGGCATCGAGTATCTCTGGGGCCACAAGGTGATGCTCGAGACGAGCGAGCCCGAGCCGGTGCAGGGCGGCGGGGCCGGCGAGGAGGAGCCACCGGAGACCAAGTGGAACCGCGTGCTCTACACGATGGAAAACCGCAAGCTGAGCCAGAAGACCATCTGAGCCGTGGCCGGAGAAGCCGGGGATGGATAGCGTAGAGAAAGCACTGCAGAACCTGGATCAGAGCGTCGGCGACCTGGAGCAGCATGCCCCCGTGTCCTTCGCGGAGTTTCTGGATTACCTGGCCGCGGAGCCGGCCAAGCACCTGCGCAGCGTCTTCCAGGTCTTTCACGACATGGTCAAGTCCTACGTCGGCGAGGGGGTGGACGAGTACCCGGAAGACAGCGAGTCCATCGGTTACCTGGACTACGACTGCGACCGCCTCTTCGTGGAGGGATCCGACCATCCCTTCTTCGCCGACCGCATCTTCGCCAATCGCCTGGTCAACCTGGTGGAGGCCCTGCGCAGCGGGGCCCAGCAGAACAAGATCTACATCTTCGACGGGCCACCGGGCTGCGGGAAGAGCACCTTCTTGAACAACCTGCTCCTGAAGTTCGAGGAGTACGCCAACACGGAGGGCGGACTCCGCTACGAGGTGGTCTGGCGTCTGGATCGGCGCGTGCTGGGCAGCTACGTGGACGCCGAGGTGACGCCGCTGATGGACAAGCTGCGTCGCTACCTCGACCACGACGGCCGCGGCGACGAAGAGACCATGGAGGACGACCAGGAGAGCGTCCAGCCGGGAGAGGCCACGGGGGCATACTGGCCGGCCAGCACGCTGGGCGAGGACCACATCCTCGAGATCGCCTGCCCGAGTCACGACAATCCGCTCCTGCTCATCCCCAAGCAGTACCGGGAGAGTTTCCTGGACGACCTGATCGAGAACGTGGAGTTCAAGTGGATCCTGTCGTCGGCCAAGGAGTACGACTGGGTCTTCCGCGACCAGCCCTGCACCATCTGTGCCTCGCTCTACGAGGCGCTGCTGGGCAAGCTGAAGAGCCCCGGAGCCGTGTTCCGGATGCTGTTCGCCCGGCCGTACCGCGTGAACCGGCGCCTCGGCGAGGGTATCACGGTCTTCAATCCCGGGGATCCCCCCATCCGCCGGACCTGCGTCACCAACGCCGTGTTGCAGCGTCGCATCGACAACCTGCTGGGGGACAGCAACCGGGTGCGCTACGCCTTCTCGCACTACGCCCGAACCAACAGCGGTATCTATGCGCTGATGGACATCAAGTCCCACAACACGGAGCGCATCATCGAGCTGCACAACATCATCAGTGAAGGCATCCACAAGGTGCAGGACATCGAGGAGAACGTGGATTCCCTGTTTCTCGCGGTCATGAATCCCGAGGACCGCAAGAACGTGCAGGGCTTCCAGTCCTTCTCCGACCGCATCGAGTACGTGCACATTCCCTACGTGCTCGACATCCGTACGGAGGTGGCGATCTACCGCAACGTCTTCGGCCGGCACATCGAGGAGAACTTCCTGCCCATGGTGCTGGGGAACTTCGCGCGGGTGGTCATCGCCACGCGCATGGCCACGAGATCCGAAGCGCTGCTGGAGTGGATCGGCGACCCGGACAAGTACAGCCAGTACTGTGACAAGAACCTGCAACTGCTGAAGATGGCGATCTACGCCGGGGTCATTCCGGCCTGGCTGAACGAGGAGGACCGCAAGGCGTTCACGGCCAAGCGCCGGCGGCAGATCATCCGCGAGGCAGAGACCGAGGGGGAAAAGGGCCTTTCCGGCCGCGATGCGATCCGGCTGTTCAACGAGCTGCTCGCCAACTACGCCAAGGAGGACAGCCTCATCAACATGTCCACTCTTTGCGGTTTCTTCTACAAGCAGAGCAAGGACGTTCGGGACTTGATTCCGGATGGGCTGCTGGAGTCGCTCCTGCGAATGTACGACTTCAGCATCCTGCAGGAGGTCAAGGAGTCTCTCTACTACTACAACGAGGATCAGATCGCCCGTGACATCCAGAACTACCTGTTCGCCCTCAACTTCGAGCTGGGCTCCACCGAGACCTGCACCTTCACGGGGGATCGCCTGGAGATCGACGAGGACTTCCTGGCGGGCATCGAGCAGCAGTTATTGGGCGCCGAGGTGGACGAGGAGAAGCGACTGGCCTTCCGCAAGGACACGCAGCAGATATACACCTCCCGGACCCTGACGCAGGAGATCATGCTGGAGGGGAAGCCGGTCACCAAGACCGAGCTCTACGACGCCTTGCACGAGCGGTACGTCTACAACCTGAAGGAAAAGGTGCTGGATCCGTTCCTGGAGAACGAGAACTTCCGCCGCGCCATCAAGGATTACGCCAGGGAGAACTTCCGCACCTACGACCGGCGGATCCGCAGCGACGTGACCTTCCTGATGAGCAACCTCGTAGAGAAGTTCCGTTACACCCAGAAGGGCGCCAAGGAAGTCTGTATCTACGTCATCGACAACGACCTGGCCCGCAAGTTCATGCAACCAGCCTGAGACCGGGGCGAATTCGTCCTGCCGCGAACAGCGGCCCCTGCCCTCCATCGCAGGCAGCCGGAAACGGAGCCGAGGCGCTCCCGGAGCCGGGGGCGGATCTTTATTCTTCGCGGCTGGCTGCCATTTTTCACTCGCCAGGAGGGTGCCGCGTCTTCTACACTCGCAAACCTGGGTGGGCTCGGAGTCGAGCCCGGGCACGATCCGTGGCGAAGGAGCAGACCGTTGGCTGCGCGTCGGCGGGCCCACGGTGGCGGGAGAGTTTGACGCAAGCCATGCGCCCCCTGATCTCCATCCCGAGTCCATGGCGCTTCGTGTGCCCTGGTGGAGCCGTGCGCCAGGCGGCGGAAACGCTCGGCGCCCTGACCGGCTTCCTGCTCCTCACGGGTTTCCTCGTTCCCTCCGCCGCCGGCAGCGACGTCGTCCACACATACGAGCTGCTGCCGAATGTCAGGGCGGTGATCCTCCAGGACGGCGTCGTCCAGCTTCGCCTGCACACCGACGCGGGCCAGCAGCTCCTGCTGAGCGCCCAGCTTCCGCTGCCGGATCAACGGCGCCAGGGCGAGCGCGCCGAGGCCTTCACCACGGTGGTCGCCGAGGGCACGCCGGGCGGGCTGCGCGGCTTCGCGCGTCATGCCGACGACGACGACGACGGCCTGGTGGACGAGGATCCTCTCGACGGCAGGGACAACGACGGCGACGGTCTCTGTGACGAGGATTTTGCCGCCATCGGCGATGCCATGGCCGTGGTGGATCGCCGGCAGGCCGGGCGGCACCTGCACCTGGAGAGCTATCACTGGTCCTACCCGCACCTGCGCGCCGATCTCCTGCTGAGCTACCACCTCGCGGACATAACCGGGCAGGCCCATCCTGGTCCGGCGACGTTCGAGCTGCCGGACGCCGCCTGGCGCGAGACCGAACTGAAGTGGTGCGTCCACGGGGCGGGCCGGGACGAGCCCGAGCGGGAAGGACGGCTGTTCGTGGCCGAAGTGCCCGATCCGGAGGGTGAAACTGGTCGCGTCTGGGTGGGGGTGACGCCCCTGGTCAAGGGTCAGATCTCGGCCGGGCTGCCGCGGCTCGAGAAGGGGCGGCTGGAGATCCCGCTCCTGGAAGGTCGCGCGGATCTGGCGGTGAGCGTGGCCCCGACCCTGCTGCAACTGCGCTACGAGCTGGCCGCGGCCCACACGGTGCACCAGGGCGCCCTCGATCGGCTGAGCGAGCGGCGCGTTCCCTGGGTCGTGCCCCCGCTCTGCCCCGTCTGCCGCAACGGGCCGATCCCCGGCGTGCGCGCCGAGGTCGGGGAACAGGGCTGGGATCTGATCTTCGCGGTCATGGTCGGCCAGAACGCCCTCTTCGACCCGGACCGCTTCCAGATCGACGGGCAGCCCCTGGGCTCACCGAAGGCCATATCCTGGCTGGCGGACACCCACGCGGACTCGGCGAGCGCGGCCGCCGCCGAGTGGTCCTGTCCCTGGCAGGAGACGGAGACCTCGCCGGCTCGCCAGGCGACCGAGCAGATCGATCCCTACGAGCAGTCTCCGGCCCTGAGGCATCACGCCGGCGCGGGAGAGCTGCGGTTCAGCTTCGCCGGACCTCCGCCGAAGGGCGATGCCGGAACGACCTGGCAGCTGTCCGGGGTTTGCCTCCTCGGGCGGGTCTTCAGCGTGGCCCTGCCGGTGCCCGCAGACCAGCCGGTCCTGCCCGGACCGCCGCAGGCGACGGCGGGAGTCGACACCAGCGTCCTCGGGCGCAAAGGCGGTCAGGCGCCGACGCTCTCGCCGGAGCTGCTGCACAACTATCCGAACCCCTTCTGGGAACAGACGCGCGTCAGCTTCCGGATCCCCGCCACGGTCGGCGAGGCCTTCGTCTGGGGGGAGGAAGAGGCGCCGAAGGCCGACCCCGAGAGTGCCGTTCCCTACCGCTCCGGCCAGCCCGCCGTCACGCTCAAGATCTACAGCATCAGCGGGCAGGAGGTGGCGACCCTGTTCTCGGGGTCGCTGGGTATCGGGGAGTACGAGGAAGCGTGGGACGGTACCGACGTCCACGGCCGGCCGGTGGCCTCGGGGGCCTACTTCTGCAAGCTGCAGATCGAGGACTGGGCGGTGACGAAGCGCCTGGTGTTCCTGCGTTGAAGAGGGCGGAAATGGCCATCAAAACCCTGTTTTCAGCAAATAAAAAGGAGTTCGAAACTTCTGCTTTTGGTCGTAGACAAGATAGCATGCGGCATACTATCATAGTATTTGTTCAAAAAGAGCAGGATTTCTTAGGAACGATCACATCTGTGGTTCTGCCCAAGGTGAATGTCGATCGCTTGGGGGACTTGCCGTGGAAGAAAGGCTGGAAGCGCTACAGGAAGCATGGAATAGCTTCATCATCGAGTTTCCGGGCTACCCGAAGGTGGCCATCCATGGCCGGGAGGAGAACCAGCGGGTTCTCTTTCTCTGCCCGGTGCAGGAGGCGAATCCGACAGAACTCTGCCTGAGCCTGTTCCCGTCCCGGATCCTGATCCACAGGCTCGAGAAGGGCGAGGTGTCTGCAGCCCTGCCCCGGGCACGGCTGGTCTTTCTCTACGGTTCCGAGATCCCCGTCGACCTCGGACCGGTTCTCGACCGGGTGCTGTACCACCTGGATGCCCCGGTGCTCGTGGCCCGCAAGAGCAACGTCCGACGTGCCGCCCAGTGCATCCAGGATTTTCTGGCGCGGCCGCTGGGGCCGGCCGACGCGCCCCCGGAATGGGCCGAGGAGAACCGGACGAAGGACCCTCCGGCCGCCCGCGCCGGGAGCGCGACCGAGCTGGCCGGCGAGATCTGGCACGGGGTGCTTCCCGAGATCTCGCTGATCAACGGCGACGGCCGGCTCCAGAAGGCCGCCACCGACCTGCAGGACTACCGGGCCGAGTACGCCTGTCGCTACGTCCTGGCGCATTACCAGGAGAACATCAACCGAGACAAGATGGCCGAGACGGTCAATCTCTCCCCGGGATACTTCTCCAATCTCTTCCGGGCCGAGGTGGGAATGAGCTTCAGCGACTACCTGATCCAGGTGCGCATCGAGAACGCCAAGCGCCTGCTGCGACGCTTCGACCTCTCGGTGGAGGCCATCTCCAAGCAGTGCGGCTTCAACAGCCTGGCTCACTTCTCGCGGACCTTCAAGGACCGCTGCGGGCTCTCGCCGCTCAAGTACCGCAAGAGCCCGAACAGCGTCACGTGATCCGGGTCCGTCTCTCGACCGGCGGCCCTTCCTCAGGGAAGGGCCGTTTTCTTCGCTGCGCCGGCGACCGTGCGGCCTCCCGCGCCAGGGATTCCGCCGGCCACCGCACCCGGGCGAGGTGAGCGGCGATGTCCCTGCTCTCCCTGCTGGACGCCGACTTCGACTACGGGCGCGAGACGATCCTGTGCCACGTGCAGCTGAACCTGCTGCCGGGCGTCAAGTACGCCCTAGTGGGGGCCAACGGCGCCGGCAAGACGACCCTTCTCTCCGTCCTGGCCGGGGAGCTGCCCCTGAACGGCGGCGCGCGCCAGATCTCCGCCGGCGTCCGGATCCGCTGGCTGCGCCAGGACATGGTGCTGGCGGCGCCGGGAGAGGAGGAGCAGCCCCTGCTCGCCTGCGTCGAGCGGGAGGCGTTCGGTCCGGAGCTGGCGCTGGAGGCGGAGATGGCCCGCCTGAGCCACCTGCTGGCGGCCAGCGGCGAGCAGGCCGGGCACGAGCGCCTGACCCGGGAGCTGGGGCGCCTGCAGACCGAGTTCGAGCATCGCGAGGGCTACACCCGGCATGCGCGGCTCGAAGCGGCCCTCGGCGGCGTCGGTCTGCCCTCCTCCTGCTGGGAGCGACCGCTTGCCGCGCTCTCCGGTGGCGAAAGGCGGCGCGCCGCCCTGGCCGCCATCCTGCTGGCCGGTGCGGACCTGCTCCTGCTGGACGAACCCACCAACCACCTGGACCTGGCCGGCTGCGAGTGGCTGGAGGGCTTCCTGCAGTCCCATGCCGGTACGGCCGTGCTCGTCTCCCACGACCGGCAGTTCCTGGACCGCCTCGCCCAGCAGACCCTCGAGCTGGAGGGCGGGCGCCTGACCGCCTACAGCGGCAACTACAGCTCCTACGAGCGCGCGAGGCGCCAGCAGCGCCAGCAGGAGGAGACGGCCTGGCAGCGGCAGCAGGAGTGGATCGCAAGCACGGAGGACTACATCCGCCGCAACATCGCCGGGCAGAAGACGCGCCAGGCCCAGTCCCGTCGCAAGCAGCTCGCCAGGGTGAAGCGCCTGGAGAGGCCCGGCGCCAGGTCCGCGAGCTACCGGCTCGCCTTCCACCCGGCCCGCGCCAGCGGCAGCGTGGTCCTGCAGGTCGAGGGGCTGCGCAAGAGCCACGGCGGCCGCCTGCTGATCGCCGGCCTGGAACTCCTGGTGGCGCGCGGCCAGAGAATCGGGGTCGTCGGGCCCAACGGCTGTGGCAAGACCACGCTGCTGCGCGTACTCTGCGGCCAGGAGAGCCCGGACGCCGGGGTGGTGAGCCTCGGGCACAACGTGGATCTGGGTGTCTACGACCAGCAGATCCTGGGCGTCTCGGATCAACACCAGGTGATCGAGGAGCTGGCCGTGGTGGATCCCGGCGCCACCATCGGCGAACTGCGCTCGCGGCTGGGGGCCTTCGGGTTCGGCGAGGAGCTCTACGATCGCCTGGTGGGACGTCTCTCGGGGGGCGAGCGGGGGCGCCTGGCGCTGCTGCGGCTGATGCTGGAGGGTCACAACACCCTGCTCCTGGACGAGCCCACCAACCACCTCGACGTGCGCTGCCGGGAGTCGCTGGAAGAGGGCCTGGCCGCCTACGACGGCACCCTGATCGTGGTCTCGCACGACCGGCGCTTCCTGGACCGGGTCGTCGAGCGGCTCCTGGTCTTCACGCCCGAGGAGGCCGAGGGGCGGGTCTTGCTCTTCCCCGGAAACTACGGGGAGTTCCGCCGGTATCGTCTGGAGCGGCAGGCGTCCGGAAACGAGAGCGGGACGGCGGGAGCGGCCGCAGCAGGCGTTGCGGGGGGCGGTCGCGGCCGCGCTTCCGCTTCCCGCGCGGATGGCGAGGAGGCCGCCGGGCCGGCCGGCCCCCGGCCCCTCAGCAAGAACGAGCGCGCCCGCCGGCGCCGCTGGATCGCCGAGGTCGAGGAGGACATCTCGGCCCTCGAGGCCGAGAGACGCCGGTTGCTGGAGGCCATGGCTGCGCCCGACCTGCCGGCCAGCGAGCGCCTGGAGATGGGTAACCGCTGCGTCGAGATCGACCGTGCGCTTGCCGCGAGGATGGAGCTGTGGGAACAATGGAGCCGGGAGATCGAGGAAACCGGTCAGGATGAGTAGGAGGGTGAAGGACCACGGCATGACGACCGCGGAGCGAAGCCAGCCGGGCATCCGGGTCGTGCCGCAGGAGCGGGCGGTCCTGGCCGGCGTCCATCTGCCGGCGAGCTTCCGCGGCGATCTCGGCGGGCCTGCCGATACTGCCGAGCTGGCCCGTCTGGTCGATACAGCCGGCGGCGAGGTCGTGGGCGTGCTGGAGCAGCAGCTCCGGCGCCCCGAGAGCGGCACCTTCCTCGGCCGGGGCAAGCTGCGCGAGCTGAAGGAGCTGGTGGCCGAGCGCGCGGCCAACCTCGTCGTCTTCGACAACGATCTCTCCCCGGCCCAGGGCCGCAATCTGGAGCGGGAGCTCGAGGTCAACGTCATCGATCGGACGGAGCTGATCCTCGACATCTTCGCCGGTCACGCCCGCACGCGACAGGCCCGGCTCCAGGTGGAGCTGGCCCAGCTCCAGTACGCCCTGCCGCGCCTGGCCCGCCTGTGGTCCCACCTGGAGAGGCAGGCGGGCGGCATCGGTACCCGGGGTCCCGGTGAAACGCAGATCGAGACCGACCGCCGGATCATCCGCCGGCGCATCGCCCAGCTCGAGAAGGCGCTGGACGAGATCGCCACGGGACGCGCCATCCAGCGCGAGGGCCGTCGCGACATCTTCCGGGCCGTCCTGGTGGGTTACACCAACGCGGGCAAGTCCACGCTGCTCAACGCCCTGACCGGCGCCGGCGTGACCGTGGCGGATCAGCTCTTCGCCACCCTGGACGCCACCACGCGCCGCGTCGAGATGGACGAGCGGCGCCTGTTCCTGCTGACCGACACCGTCGGCTTCATCCGCCGCCTGCCTCATCATCTGATCGAGAGCTTCCGGGCCACGCTGCAGGAAGTGGCCGATGCCGATCTGCTCGTGCACGTGGTGGATGCGAGCAGCGAGGATCCGGAGCTGCAGATCGCCTCGGTGAATCGCGTGCTCGCCGAGATCGTGCCCGAGGAGCGGCCGATGATCCTGGTCTTCAACAAGTGCGATCGCGTGCCCGGCGAGGAGTTCCACAATCACTATTCCCGGCGCTATCCCGAGGCCCTGTTCGTCTCCGCCCTGAGCGACGAGGGCGCGGCGGCCGTGCGCGAGGCCGTGCTGGCGCGTCTGCTGGGCCGGGAGCGGATCGTCCGCCTGCAGCTGCCCACGCGGGACCTGGAGCTGCTGGCGGTATATCATCGCACCGGATCGATCCTGGAGCAGAGCTTCGAGGACGGCGTCTACCGTGCCGCCGTTCGCCTGCGCGAGAACGAGCTGCAGCGCCTGCTCGTCCGGCACCCGGAGGTGCAGCTCGTGGAGGAGCCATGAGTCAGCTGCGCTCCCTGCTCGGCAACCGCAGCTTCCTGACGGTCTGGTCCGCGTCCGTGGTCTCCGGGCTGGGCGACAAGATCGCCGTCATCGCTCTCTACCTGCTCGTCTATCACATCGCCGGGAGCGCGGTGGACCTCGGCCTGCTGGCGGCGGTGCAGATCCTGCCGGCGGTGCTGCTGGGGCCCGTCTCGGGGCTGATCCTGGACCGTTACAACCGCAAGGCGGTGATGGTCTGCAGCGACGTGGTCAGCACCTTGCTCGTGGCCGCCCTCCCCTTCGCCCGCAGCCTGGGCGAGGTCTACCTGCTGGCCGGCCTGCTGGCCGCCGGGCGCCAGTTCAGCGGGCCGGCCCGGCTGGCGCTCGTCGCGGACCTGGTGCCCCCCCTGCAGCTGGACAAGGCCAACGCCCTGGCCATGGTGACCAAGAACGTGGTCATGCTGGTGGGGCCCGCCGTGGGCGGCGCCATGGTGGCGCTCTGGGGGACAGCCCCCGCCTTCTGGCTGGACGCCGCCACCTTCCTGGCCTCGGCGGGACTGCTGCTCGGTCACCGCTTCACCTACCTGCCGCGGCGGGAGCCCCTCGCCGCGAGCTGGAGCGAGCCCTTGGCGGCGGGCGAGCCCGTCGCGGCCCGGGCCTGGCGGGGGATCCGCAGCGGCGCGGCCGTGCTCTGGGGCTCGGCCCGGCTGCGCTTCGCCTTCCTGTTCCTGGGCGCCACGGTCTTCGTGACCGCCATGCAGCCCCCCCTCGTGGTGCTCTTCATCAAGGGTGTGTTGGAGCGGGGGGATGCGGAGCTGGGACTCGTCCTGAGCGCTTCCGGGCTCGGCGGCATCGCGGGTGCACTGGCCGGCGGACTGCTGCTGAGCGGCCGGCGGCCCCTGAAGGTGGTGACCTGGCTGCTGAGCGTCGACGGCCTGCTGCTCATGCTGTTCGCGGTGAATCACGCCTTCTGGATCGCGCTGCTGCTGTTCGGCCTCTTCGGCGCCATCGGCACGGTGG
Organism: uncultured Fibrobacteraceae bacterium; assembly: GCA_964524645.1. GTDB lineage: Bacteria > Krumholzibacteriota > Krumholzibacteriia > LZORAL124-64-63 > LZORAL124-64-63 > CAZGEC01. The sequence continues at coordinate 46,911 of CAZGEC010000015.1, forward strand.
CCCAGATCAGCCTGGCCAGCTTCTTGCAACGCGAGACCCCCGAGGCCCAGCGAGGACGGGTCTTCGGCTGGCTGGGCGCCTTCATGGCCCCCCTGTCGCTGCTCTCGGTCTTTGCCGGTTCCCTGTCCGCGGAGGCCGTGGGCGTGGTGGTCGTCCTGGCTGCTTCGGGGCTGTTCGAGATCGTCGTCGGCCTGATCGGGCGCTTCACGCTGCCCCGTCCCGGCACGGTCGCATCCCGCCCCGGCGAGGCCGGCGCCGAGCGCTCCGATCGGATGCTCGAGGAGGCGTGAGACCCACGCTCGCTCCGGCCACCGGGCATTTGGCAGCGGGGCCTGCGGTGGGCATTGCATTCTGATCCCTCCCTCACCGGCGGCCCCCCCGGGATCCCTTATCCCACAACATCTTATAATCCGGAGTGCTGGCATGGGCTTTGCACCCCAAGGCGTTGCGTCGTGTGATTGCGTCCATGGTGCTGTCCGGAACGGAAGGATCGGTATGCCCATGCGAGGTCGGACGGGCTTCACACTGGTCGAGATGATGGTCCTGGTCGGGATCTTCGGGCTGGTCGTGGCCCTGGCTATCCCCAACGTCGCCAGCTACGTGCGCAGCAATCAGCTGGACACCTCGGTGGATCGCATGGCCGCCGACCTCAACCTGGCGCGCACGATGTCGATAACCAACGGCAGGATCTTCCGGCTCACCACGACGGAGGCCGGATACCGCCTGGTCGACACGTTCTCGGGCGAGGTGCTGCGCGATCGCAGCTTCGACGGCGATGTGGCCCTCGAGGCCGCCGATTCGGCGCAGTTCTTCCCCTGGGGCATGGCCGACGCCAAGGTCTTCAATCTCAGCAGCCGCGTCGGCGATCGCTCCATCAACCTGCTGCCGACCGGGGTCGTGGAGGTGCACTGAGCATGAAGGGACGACGCACTTTCCGGTGGATCGGGCGGCGGGCCGGACGCGCCGCTCCGGGGCGTGATGGCTTTACTCTGACGGAGATCATGGTCGTCCTGCTCATCTTGGCCATCGGCATCATGCCCTTGGCCCTGGTGCAATCCCGGGCGCGGACCGAGGTGAATCGCTCCGATCGCATGACCCAGGCCGCCGCCCTGGCGCAGGCCAGGCTCGAGATCATGAAGGGGGCGGGTTTCGGCAACGCCCAGGCCGATTCCGGGCAGGTGGGTCAGCTCCAGTTCGCCACGCACGTGCAGAACGTCACGTTCGGGCTCGATCGGATCCAGGTGACCGTCAACTGGTTCGACGGGCGCAGCAACCAGTCGCTCGTGGTGTCCGATCTGCTCTCGATGCGTTGACCGGACGCCCGACAGGGGGCGCATTGTGATCCGGATACGATCCAGCGGCCGCGGCGTCGACCGCCGCGGAATGACCCTGGTGGAGATGATGGTCGCCCTGGCCATCTTCGCGGTGGCCATGGGCGTGGTCTTCACCTTCCTCGTCAATTCCCGGCGCAGCTACGAGAACATCAGCGAGCGCGTGGAGTACCAGCAGACCATTCGCGGCGCCCTGTCCTTGATCTCCAGGGAGATACGCTCGGCCGGCTGCGACCCGCGCGAGACGGGCTTCACCCGCTTTCCCGTCGCGGACGCCGGCCAGCTGCGCTGCCGCATGGACCTGGACGCCGACGGCGTCATCGAGATCGTGGAGCCGGCCGAAGACGTGATCTACACCTTTCTGGATGCCACCGACGAGCTGACGCGGGATTCCGGCAGCGGTGCGCAGACGATCCTGCGCAATGTCAACAATCTCGTGTTCCAGTACTTCGACGCCGATGGCAACCCGCTCGGACCGGTGCCGCTGACGGCCAACAACCGGGCGCTGATCCGCTTCGTGGAGATCGACATCAGCGGCGAGTCGGACCGGGGCGAGCCGGTCAATTACGCGACCCGCGTGCTGATCCGCAACAACTGACACCGGCGGCGGCCTGGCCCGGCGAGGAGGCTGGCATGGCAAGACAGCGAGGCAGAGTTCCACCGAACCGGGAAGGGTTCGCCCTGGCGACGACCCTGCTGATGATCCTCGTCCTGAGCGTTCTCGCCGTGGGCGCGGCCTGGCTGGCGTCGACCGAGAAGCGCACGAGCTTCGCCGAGTCGGTGCACATAAGCTCCATCTTCTCGGCCGACGCGGGCGGCGAGGCGGGCATCAACTTCCTGCGCCTGGTCGACGGGCCGCCGCCCATCATCGATTATGCGGACTCCACCGTGCACAGCCAGGGCGCCACCACGATCCAAGGAGCGCAGGAGTACGAGTTCGACGCTCACTGGGCGGGCCGGCGGCCCAAGCTGGGCTGGGGGACCGAGTTCGCGGACTACGACTACACGGTGGTCTCGACGGGGCGCGCCGCGCTGGCCAGCCGCACGAACGTGGCGCTCCTGGCGAGCCGCCTGTTCAAGGAAGGGTACTGAGCCGAGGCCGGGGCGGGCTGCCACCGGCCCCTTGGGGACTGAAGTCCGTATCGCCCGAGGATACCAGCACAGAGGTAAGGTCATGAACAAGTGCGACCAGAGAACCAAGGGGAAGCCGGCGGCGAGGCTGGCGGCGGCAGCCGTGCTGCTGCTCGTCGCTGCCGTGCCGTTGCCCGGCGTGGCCCAGGATTGCGACGTGCCGCTGTTCATCCAGGAAACGAACGTGTTGGCCAACGTCATGCTCCTGGTCGACAACTCCGGATCCATGAACGAGGCGATGTACCATTCGGATTACGATCCGGACGTGGTATGGAGCGGTAACTTCGACGCCGCGACCACGTACTACGTCAATGCGAGCGGCCCAAAGACCCCGAGCAACTTCAATGGCACCTGGCCCGGCTCACCCTCGGCGAACCTGGTCGCCTCGGACAGCGGGCAGAGCGGACGCTACCGCGGCAACTACCTGAATTGGATCTTTTTCCACGCCACCGACGAGCAGCGCGCGGCCCTGCCGCAAATCACGCGCATCCGGGTGGCCAAGGTCGTGGTCACGGACATCCTCGAGCGTTCCCGGCACGTGCGCTTCGGCCTGACCCGGTTCAACGACAACGACGGCGGCACGATCATCGCCCAGTGCGGCGCGGACAGGGCGACGCTGGTCGAAACCGTGAACAACATCGCCGCCACGACATGGACGCCCCTAGGCGAGACCCTGGAGGACATCCTCAACTACTTCAAGCGCACCGGCGACTCCGCGCCCATCCAGGCGCCGTGCCAGTACAACTTCCTGATCGTCATGACCGACGGGTTCCCGACGATGGACCTGAACGTGAGCAGCTACCTCGTCGACGCGGACCACGACGGTCACGACCCCGGCAACTGTGAGAGCATCGGCTCGCCGGATCCCAACAGCAATAATTGCTCCGATCACATGGACGACATCGCCTACTACATGCGTCACACGGACCTACGGCCGGACATGGGCGAGCCGGGCGAGTCCGCGGAAGACGGCCAGACGGTGGTCACCTACACCATCGGCTTCGGCATCGACGCCTACCTGCTGGATGAGACCGCCCGCAACGGCGACGGCCTCTACTTCATGGCCGACAACGCCGCGGAGCTGTGGACCAGCCTGGAGTTGATCCTCCTGGACATCATTTCGCGCATCTCCACTGGCGCCGCGGTGGCCGTCGTCTCGACGGAGCGCGGCGACGACGACCGCCTGTACCGGGGCAAGTTCATGCCGGGCACCTGGGAGGGCTACCTGGAGTGCTTCCAGCTGCCGTACGAGAACGGCGATCCCTCGGTCTGGGAGGCGGGATATCAGCTGGAGTCGCGCAATCCGAACGACCGGCAGATCTTCACGGCCCTGGGACCGGACATGCGCAACTTCGACACGGGCGCGGCGAGCGACTTGATGGGGGCCATGCAGGTCAGCGACGCGGACAGCGCCGGCATGATCATCCAGTGGGCCCGCGGCAACGAGGTGGCGGGTCTGCGGAGTCATGACAGCTGGCCCCTGGGCGACATCATTCACTCCACGCCGGTCATCGTGGGCGCGCCCCGGCTCTTCAGCATCGACCCGGATTACCAGGCCTTCCTGGCCTATCACCATGATCGGCAGAAGCTGGTCTACGTGGGTGCCAACGATGGAATGCTCCACGCCTTCGATGCTGGCACCGGCTGGGAACAGTGGGCCTTCGTCCCGAAGTTCTCCCTGCCCAAGCTCAAGGTGCTCGCGGACAGCAGCTACTGCCACATGTACAGCTGTGATCAGACGCCAGCGGTGCGCGATCTGAAGGTCGGCGGAACCTGGCGCACGGTGCTGGTGGTCGGTGGCAGCGAGGGCGGCGCCTCCTACTTCGCGCTCGACGTCACCGAGCCGACCGCGCCCAGCGTGATGTGGCAGGTCACGCTGCCCAGCGGCATGTCCTACGCCTCGGAGGTGGAGTTCGCCGTTGTGCGGGACGTGCCGTACGTCATGATCGGCTCGGGGCTGGACGAGACCGCGGGTGAAGCCTACATGTACGTCTACCAGGTGGAGGACGGACAGCTGGCGGGTGAGCTGCTGCTCAGCAACGACGCCACCGCGCGCAACAAGGCCACGGCGCCCCGGGCCGTGGACCTCGATCTGGACGGCGAGACGGACGTCGTCTACATCGGCGACCTGCAGGGCCATCTCTGGCGCTTCGCCGCCGACAGCGCCGACCCGGACAGCTGGGGCCAGACCCTGCTCTTCGCCTGCGATCAGCCCATCACGGCGCGGCCGACGCCGGCCTTCGGCGAGGATAACCGCATCTACGTCTACCTGGGCACCGGGGCGTATCTCACGGCGGACGACATCCCCAACACGGACCAGCAGAGCTTCTACTGCGTCTACGACAGCCACGACGGCGGCACCCACACCCGGTTCGATCTGGTGGACCAGACCACGACCGTCGAGGACGTGGGTTCCGCGGACGGCTGGTTCGTGGACCTCTGGAACGAGCCCGGCGAGCGGGTGACCGAGACGGCGGTCGTGGCGGCCGGAAACGTGTACTTCACCGCCTACGCTCCCAGCACGGAGGCGTGCACGGCGGGCGGCCGCTCCTGGCTGTACCGCATGCAATACGACGACGGATCCGCGATGGAAGACGAGGAGGAAGAAGGGGAGCATCTGCCCCGGAGCCAGGACCTGGACGAGGGCGTGGCCTCGCGGCCCGTGGTGGACATCGTCAACGAGACGGTGATCGTGCAGTCCAGCGACGCGACCATCACGGTGGAGCAGATGGGAACCACCTTCTTCCACCTGACGGTGCGCTCCTGGCAGGAGAACTACGAGCCGGAAGACAGCGGCTCGCAGACCGAGTTGCAATGACAGCAGGTACGGCAGCGGCGGCCGGGGTGACCCGGCGGCGGGCGAGGAGGAAGTGACATGCGAACGAGACGATTCACGAGAACCGCGCTGGTGCTGCTGGTGATCCTGCTGGCCGGAGCCCTGATGATCACCACCGCCGCGGCCAAGGACAAGGGGAAGGACAAGGGCAAGGGGAAGACGACGCACGAGAAGGCCCGGTACGTGAATAGGCTCCCGCCCATGGTCTTCATCAGCGGGCGGCTCACCCACACCGCCATGGGCGGCTGGGAGATCGACGGCAAGGCCGTCTGGTTCGGGCCGGATAGTCAGCTGATGGATCCCCTGCAGCCCGATGCCAAGGCCATGCCGCGCGAGGGACAGAAGCTGACGCTCATGGGATACAGGATCGGTGACTCCTTCGTCGTGCGCCAGGGCGTCGTCGAGCGGCAGAAGCTCGGCGACGTGCAGCCGCCCCAGGAGGCGTACGTGCGCTGGAGCCTGTCCGATCCCACGGTGGGCGAGGGCGAGGGACCGCAGTAGGTCCTGCGTGAGCGGGAGGCGGGCGTCCCCCCCTCTGCGCCCGCCTCCCCTGAGGCCTGCTCACCTGTCAAGCCGATGCAAGGCTGCGGGCGCCGTGACAGTCGACTGTAACGGCGCCCGTTGCTTTGTCCGCGGCCCCGCCGGGCCCCCCAGCTGACCGATTAAGACAATCCATTGCAGACCAACATGTTACGGTATCATTCCGCCCAGGGCATGGAGATTGCCAGGAGGGGAGCCATCCGGTGCGGCGGACCGGCTCGCGAGGGGCCGGCTGGAGGCGGCAGGACCGGCTGGGCAGAAGCGGGGCTGCGACGGCTCTCCGACCGCCGGCATCGACACCCCCGGCAGGGGCGGCACGCGGCACGACCGCGGCCGCCCCGTCTCGTTGTGGCCCCGGGGCCGCCTCCCGGTCGCGAGCAACTCTGCAGTCGCCCTGGACCGCGAGGCTGGTTATCATGCCGGAAATGGCTCCCTGCCATCCCGGCGGCTGCTGTTCCCGGAAAGGACCCGGCCATGCGGAACCTGCACCTCGAGCGCCCGCTCGTCTGCTTCGACCTCGAGACCACCGGCACCGACATCGCCACGGACCGCATCGTGCAGATCGGGCTGATCCGCGTGGAGACGGACGGCTCGCGCCGCAGCTTCGAGGCCCTGGTGAATCCCCAGCGCCCCATCCCGCAGCAGGCCACCGCGGTGCACGGCATCACGGATGCGGACGTGGCGGACAAGCCCACGCTCGCCCAGCTCGCGGGGGAGATCCTGCGCTTCTTCGCGGGGGCCGACGTGGCGGGCTACAACTCCGTGTCCTTCGACCTGCCGTTGCTGCTGGAGGAGCTGGCGCGGGCCAGGCATCCCCTGGACATGTCCGGACGCCGCCACGTCGACGCCATGCGCATCTTCCACCGGAAGGAGCCGCGCAACCTGGAGGCGGCCCTGCGCTTCTACTGCGACAAGGAGCTGCAGGACGCACATTCCGCCCTGGCCGACGCCGGGGCCGCCCTCGAGGTGCTCGACGCCCAGATCGCGCGCTATCCCGACCTGCCCGACGATGCCGAGGGCCTGCATCGCTTCTGCAACGAGGGGGACGAGCGCTTCGTGGACGCCACGCGCAAGTTCGCCTGGAACGACCAGGGCGAGGCCGTCTTCGGCTTCGGCCGCTACAAGGGGCAGTCGTTGCGCGAGGTCGCGCGCGCGAACGCCGGCTACCTGGACTGGATCCTCGAGCAGAACTTCACCACCGAGGTCAAGCAGATCGCCAGTGACGCCCGGCGCGGCGTCTTTCCCCGCAAGGAGTGAGCCATGCGCAAGCTCAAGAAGATCCTCTACCCCACCGACTTCTCCCGCTGCGCGGAGCAGGCCCTCACCCACGCCGTTCACTTCGCCGAGCAATACGGAGCCCAGCTGCACATGCTGCATGCGGTGATCCTGCACGCCTACGACCCCAACAACCCGGAGATGGTGTTTCCCAGCCTGGAGGACGAGGACCTGCGCCAGCAGCTGAACGAGCTGGCCGGCGAGAAGATGCGGGCGGTGGCCGCGGCCCACGGTGCGGAGGGGCTCGTGGTGCGGCACGTCGAGGATCGCGGCATTTCGGCCGCGGCGGTGATCCTCGACTACGCCGAGCGGAACGACATGGACCTGATCGTCATGGGCACCCACGGTCGGCGCGGGCTGAGTCACATGCTGCTGGGCAGCGTGGCGGAGGAGGTCGTGCGGCAGGCGCGCTGCCCCGTGGTCACGGTACGCGAGCGCCAGGAGCCGGCTCGCTGGGACGAGGTGGACCGCATCCTGGTGCCGGTGGACTTCTCGGAGCACAGCCGGCGCGCCGTGACCTACGGCAAGATCCTGGCGCACTCCTACGGGGCCCGCCTGCAGATCCTGCACGTCTTCGAGCAGCAGATCCACCCCGCCTTCTACGCCATCGGCAAGACGTCCCTGCTGCAGGTGGATCCGGACCTCGCCTCACGGGCGCGCCTGGAGATGTCACGCCTGGTCGCCGAGGCGGCGGGACCCGAGGTCGAGGTCGACGTGCACGTGGCCGAGGGCAAGGCGGCCCGGGAGATCGTCCGCTTCGCCGAGGAGCAGGCCAGCGACTTCGTGGTCATCGCCACCCACGGTCTGACGGGCCTGGAGCACTTCCTGCTGGGGAGCGTGGCCGAGAAGGTGGTCCGCCACTGCCCCTGCCCCGTCTTTACGGTGAAGGCCTTCGGCAAGGAGCTGACGGAATTCTGAGGCGCCGGGCGGGAGGGAGCGATCGCCGGCGGCTGCGGCCTCAGCGCGCCCGCCAGCCCACCACCCTCAGGCCGAGGGCTTCCGAGTATCTCGCGAGCGCCGAGCGGGCCGCCTCGCGGTCCGCGGCCAGCGCCGACCGCCCGCCGCCCGCCGACTCGAACCTGCTCGACAGGACGCGCAGCCGGCCGGTCCTCGTCTCGGCCTTGAGATCGAGCCGCGCCACCAGCCGATCCCCGGCCAGAACGGGCAGGCAGTAGTAGCCGTAGAGGCGCCGCGGAGCGGGCTTGAAGATCTCCAGGATCTGGTCGAAGGCGAACAGCTGCTGGACGCGCCGGCGATCCCAGAGCAGCGGGTCGAAGGGGGAGAGCAGCACTCCCTGCTCGCAGCGCGGGTGCACGCGCTCCAGCCTGGCCGCCAGCTGGAGATCCCGGGGCCGGATCCAGCCGGGACTCTTCCGGCCGCGGTCCTGCACGAGCGAGCAGGGGACGATCTCGGACCTCGCGGTCAGACGGTCCAGGGCGGCCAGGATGTCCGGGCGCCGGTTGCGCAGCCGCCAGGTCTGGGCGAGCGTGCCGGTGGTCGCCCAGCCCTGGCCCTGCAACGCCAGCAGGAGCAGCCGCTCGAGCGCGGCGGGCTCCGGCACGTCGGCCCGGCGCCAGGGCTCGGGAATGACCCTCTCGGCGAGATCGTAGACCCGCTGGAAGCTCTGGCGCTCGCGTATGGCGAGCTCTCCGGACGACCAAAGCGCGGTCGCGACCTTCTTGGTGAGCTTGAGGTCCCACCAGCCGCGGCCGCCGCGCCCCTCCATGTCGACCGAGCGGAGCGGCCCCTCGTCGCGGATCCGCTGCAGCAGCTCCGCCGCGACCTGCGGGTGCTGGCCCACCAGGTCGCCCCACCAGGGATGGCGGCGAAATTCCCGGCGCCGGAAGGCGAAGACCGGATACAGATCCAGCGGCAGCCAGCTCGCCTCGTGGCCCCAGTATTCGAAGAGCGGCTCCCCCGGCCCGAGCAGCTCCTCCGCCAGCCCCGGAGCGAATCCCGCCAGGCGCGAGAGCAGCACGATGGCGTGGCTGCGAGCGCCGGCGATCGACACCGTGTCGAGCTGCAGGTAGCCCAGGCGCTGGATGACCCGGCAGGCCCCCGCGCGGGCGCGCCGTCCCCGCCCCGCCGCCCTTTGCGGAAATCCCGTCCAGGCGGGCTTGAGCAGCCCGGTGCACGCCAGCGCCAGCCGCCGGGCGGCGAGAACGCCTAGCGTTTCCACGCCGCGGGACCTCCTGGAAATAGGCGGCCCCGATCCCCTCCGTCAGGCCGCATACCATGTTCGTTCTGGTCCCGCGTCTTCCGGTTCATGGCCGCGGCTCCCCGTGGATCTCCTCCTGCCGGCGTACCAGCGGCTGGATCATCAAGGTCATGACGAGCTCCGGGATGGGGGTGAACGGGTCGGTGACGTCGCGCCCGCCCAGACCGACGACGAGGCCTTCGCAGGCCCCGCCGATCATCAGGGCGAGCAGGGGAGCGTTCAGCGGGGGCAGGACCCGTCGCGCCACGGCCTCCTCGAGGATCGCCGCGAGCTTGCCCACCAGGCCGTCGAGAGCGCCGCTATCGGGCCTGCCGGCGGCCTGACGCCGCTCCAGGATGCCGACGCGCACGAGCTGAGGGTTCCGGTTGGCGAACGAGAAGACGGCCACGAGGCGCCGGCGTAGGCGCGCCAGGGGATCGGTCGCCGGATCGTCCTCCTGGTCGACGAGGGTGAGCAGACCCGCCTCGAAACGGGCCAGGATCTCCTCGAGGATGGCCTCCTTGCCCGCGAAGAAGGTGTAGAGCTTGCCGACCGAGCAGTCCGCCTGCTCGGCGATGGCCTGCATGCTGGTCCGGTGGTAGCCGCTGTCGGCGAACAGGGTGGCGGCGGCGGCCACGATCTCCTCGCGATCTCGCTGCCGCCGGCGCTCGCGCCGCGTGAGGGTCTTAATGTCATCTTCTTTGTTTACCATGACTTATGCCACGAGAAGGGTGGTGTTGAATAATGAATTCATATTAAGATAATGAATTCATTTTCTAAGTATAGGTTCATGTTCATATCGTGGCAAGAGCCATCGCATCATTTCGCTCTTTCCCGGCTCGCCTGCCGAATGCGCTCCGCTTGTCGAGTCCCCGCTGTCGCGCTAGACTGGCCCGCATGAACGATCGGAACCCATCCGAGACCCCGGGTGGCGAGGCGGCCGGGAGCGGCCGGCGCCCCGGCCCGGACTACGAATCCGGGCCCCTGACCAGGGCCGAGTACATTGCGGCGCTCGCCCATTTCTACCGGGGCGAGATGTCCCGGGCCCAGAGCTGGCGCCAGCGGCTCGACACGACCACCAACTGGGCCATCATCTCGACGCTCGGCGTCCTCACCTTCAGCTTCAACAATCCCGACTACTCCCAGGAGACGCTCATCGCCGGCATGTACGCCAACCTGGTCTTCCTGCTGCTGGAGGCGCGCCGGTTTCGCTTCTTTGATGTCTGGCGCGCGCGGGTGCGCATGATCGAGGAGAACTTCATCGGCCCGATCCTGCGGCGCGACCCCGCCAGCTCGCAGGAGCGCTGGGGAGAGCACGTGGCCGACGACCTGCTGCACCCCAAGTTCAAGATCACCATGCTGCAGGCCCTCAAGGCGCGCCTGATGCGCAACTACGTGTACGTCTTCGCCTTCCTGCTGCTGGCCTGGATCGGGCGCAGCTTCGTGCTGCGGGAGCCCGCAAAAGGCGGCCTGGACGGCATGTTCGGCATCGGGGCCATCCCCGGCTGGCTGCCGGTGGTCCTGGTCGCCGCCCTCAATGCGGGTCTGCTGGCCTTGATCCTGTTCACCCCTCGCGCCCGGCCTCCCGAGGAGAGCTACTGGCTGGATCCCCGGCACGAGGGCCAGGACGTGCCGAGCCTGGACGTCTGAGCCGCCCTGTCGAGAACAGTCTTCATGCTGTAGAATAATTTGCCGGCCTGCGTGAATCCTGCCCGCTCCGGCAGTGAATCCGGCGGGCCCGCCGGCGGCCCCGCCATCCCCGTTAAATCGCGCAATCAACACGCTTGCAAGGCCTCCCGGGCTCCAGGCCGGGGCGGCACCGCCTCGTGGACCGCTGTTTCAGCCCCCGTATCCAGGGAACACGCCTTGCAAATGGATCGGAGGGCCAGCGCGCTCGATGCGTCGCGCGGGTCCGGTTGTGAGGTCCGGGGAGGACCCGGACGCCGTGGGTCAGGAGGACGAGGCCGGCCTGCCGAGCCGGCCACGGACGCAACGCTGGAGGTCTCAGCGTCATGTTCTCTCTCAAGCGCAATGCTGGCTTCACCCTGTTCGAGGTCATCATCGCCGTCGCACTGGTGGCCATCATGGCCGTCGCCATCGCGCCGCCGCTGATCAAGAACCTGAACGAGGGCAAGATGTCGCGGGCTCAGAGCGATGCCCGGGTCATCGGCGAGTCGATCCTCAGCTTCTACAAGGACACGGGCGAGTGGCCCATCCAGAACGATGCGGACACCGCGCCCGAGCTGACGCGCCTGGTCGGCAACGCAACCCTGGGCGGGGGCAACAACGGCATCCCCGACGGGGTCGACAACACCAGCCGCCAGTGGCGGAACCGCGGCACCGCGGCGACGATCTCGGCCCAGCTGATCCGGAACGCCAACATCAACGGGAGCGTGGATCCGCTCTACACGGAGAGCCAGACGCCCCACGTGAAGAACGGCTGGAACGGTCCCTACTTGGACAACGTGCCGCTGGATCCCTGGGGCAATCCCTTCGTGGTGAACATCCTCTACACGCGAAACGACAACGCCACCTATCCGCAGCACAACGTGATGGTGATCTCGGCCGGTCCCAACGAGATCTTCGAGACGCCCTTCAGCGACACCGTCACGAACGAGCAGTTCGGAGGAGACGACATCGGCTACATCCTCCGGGGCTCGAACCAGCAGTAGGCTGCGGCACAACCGAACCCGCCCGGTCGAGGCCGGCGGCCCGTGAGGGGCCCGGCCTCGGCCTCATCGGGGTGCTCGGGGAAGGCCATGGTTGTCACGCGGACGAAGAAGATCGGCCAGATCCTGATCGAGACGGGCGCCATCACGTCCGAGCAGCTGGAGCTGGCCCTCAAGGAGCAGAAACAGACCGGCGAGAAGCTCGGTCAGATCCTGCAGCGGCTCGGCATCTGCTCGGAGCACGAGATCGCCCGGGTGCTGGCCAGCCAGGCCGGGGTCAGCTTCGTCTCGCTCCACGAGGAGTGGGTCGCCCAGGAAGCCCTCGATCTGCTGCCCGGCGCCTACGCCGAGCAGCACGGCGTCCTGCCCCTGACCCTGCGCGGCAAGACGCTCGTGCTGGCCATGGCGAATCCCCTGGACCTGGACACCATCGACGAGATCGGTCGCATGACCGGTCACTACGTCGAGGTGGTCCACGCCACGGACAGCGAGATCCAGGAGGCTCTCGAGCGCTACTACGGGGCCAAGACCGATCTGGACGCCCTGCTGCAGGAGGCCATCGAGGGGGCGCGCGCCGCCGTGGACAGCGGTGTCAAGCTCGAGGAGGCCGACTCCCCGTTCATCCGGCTGGTGGACCTGCTGCTGCGCAAGGGGGTCGAGGAGGGCTGCACCGACATCCACATCGAGCCCGAGGAGAAGGTCGTCCGGACCCGGTATCGCATCGACGGCCGGCTGGTGCAGGGCCCGTTCCTGGCCAAGGATCTGCAGAGCATCGTCGTCACCCGCGTGAAGATCCTGGCCGGGCTGAACATCAGCCAGACCCGCCTGCCCCAGGACGGGCGCATCGTCTACGACCTGGGGCAGCGCAAGGTCGACCTGCGCGTCTCGACCTTTCCCTCCATCTACGGCGAGACCACGGTCTGCCGCGTGCTGGACAAGCAGAACGCGCCGATCGGGCTGGACCGGCTGGGCATGAGCAGGGAGATGCGCGAGCTGTTCCGCCGGGACATCTCCAAACCGCACGGGCTGATCCTGGTGACGGGGCCCACCGGTTCCGGCAAGACGACCACCCTGTACTCCGCGCTGACGTACCTGAATCAGCCCGACACCAAGATCATCACGCTGGAAGACCCGGTGGAGTACGAGCTGCCCGTCATCAATCAGGCCCAAGTCCACCCCGAGCAGGGCTTCACCTTCGCGCAGGGCCTGCGCTCCATGCTGCGCCAGGATCCGGACATCATCCTCGTGGGCGAGATCCGCGACAAGGAGACGGCGCAGATGGCCATCCGCGCCGCCCTGACCGGTCATCTCGTGTTCAGCACCCTGCACACCAACAACGCCGCGGGGGCGATCCCGCGGCTGGTGGACATGGGCATCGAGCCTTTTCTGCTGGCGGCCACCCTCGTCTCGGTGCTGGCGCAGCGCCTGGTGCGCAAGGTCTGTCCGGTCTGCCGCGTGCCGGAGGATCCCACGTCGGAGCAGCGCGAGCTGCTGCGCCTGGAGGAGCTGGAGACCGCGAAGCCGCGCTTCACGACTGGCAAGGGCTGTCCCTCGTGCCGGGAGACCGGCTACAGCGGTCGCTGCGCCGTCTACGAGTACCTACCGGTGGATGTCGCCATCCGGAGGCTCATCACGCAGCGGGCCGACGCGGAGGCGGTACGGGAGGCGGCTCGCGCGGCGGGCATGCGCACCCTCTTCGATGACGCGCTGGACAAGGTGCTGAGCGGCAAGACCTCGCTGAGCGAGATGCTGAGGGTTGCGTCATGAGGGAGTTCCGCTACAAGGCCCTGACGGTCACGGGGGAGATGGTGGCGGGCATCCGCCGGGCCTCCGACAGCGGCACGCTGGCCCGGCAGCTCTTCACCCAGAACCTGACCCTGCTGGAGAGCCGGGCGACCCTCGGTTCGCTCGGCGAGGCCTTCTCCTTCGCCGGTCGGGCGGGGCGGCGCGAGCTGCGGGACTTCACCCTGCACCTGGCCACCAGCCTGTCGGCGGGCATCCCCGTGATCGCGGCCCTGCGCGACTTCGAGAGCGATCACCGGACCGGTCCCTTCGCGGCCATCATCGCCGATCTTCGCGAGGAGATCAGCAGCGGCGCCCAGATCGCCGAGGCCCTGGCGCGCCACCCGGAGGTCTTCTCCGAGGTCTACGTGGCGCTGGCGGCGGCCGGTCAGGAGTCGGGCAACCTGGCCGAGTGCTTCCGCGAGCTGGTCGCGTACATCGAGTGGAACGAGGATCTGCGCAGCCAGACGCGCCAGGCCATGATCTACCCCACCATCCTCATGGTGGGCGTGCTGGGCCTGTTCCTGCTCCTGATCCTCTTCGTCATCCCGCGCTTCAGCGTCCTGTTCGGCGGCCAGTCGTTCGAGCTGCCGGCCGTGACCCGCCGCGTCCTGGCCACCGGCGAGTTCTTCGGCCGCTGGTGGAGCTTCCTGCTCGGGCTGCTGGCGGTCCTGGCCCTGGGCGGCCACCTGCTGCGGCGCACGGCGCAGGGTCGTTACGCCCTGGACCTCGCCTGGCTCCGCATCCCGGTGGTCGGCGACTTCGCCCACAAGCTGGCCCTCTCCCGCTTCGCGCGGCATTTCGCCATGCTGTTCGGCTCGGGCACCAACCTGCTCCAGGTCCTGACGCTGCTCCAGAAGGTGGTGGCCAATGCGGTGCTGGAGCGCGAGCTGGCGCTGGTGCACGACCACGTCACCTCCGGCGAGACCCTGGCCGCCAGCTTCGCCAAAACGTTGTGGTTTCCGCCGCTCATCCAGCGGCTGATCGCGGTGGGCGAGAAGACCGGCCGCCTGGACGAGACGGTGCTGAAGGCCGCCGAGTACCTGGACAAGGAGATCCCGCGGGCGCTCAAGCAGTCCTTCATGGTCCTGGAGGTCGTGATCATCGCGGTGCTCGGCGCGCTGATCGCCCTGTTTGCGCTGGCGCTGCTGCTGCCGATCCTGGAGCTGCGCAGCCAGCTCGTCTAGGAGGGGAAGATGAGGTTGCCCGGGAAGGATGGCTTCACCCTCATGGAGGTGGTCGTGGCCGTGGCCATCGTCGCCATCCTGGCGGGCGCGATCACGCCCGTCGTCTTCCGCGAGCTGCAGTCGGCGCGCAGCGAGGCCACCTCCCGGGAGCTGTCGGGCATCGAGAAGGGCCTGCTCGACTTCTACGCCGACACCGGCAGGTTCCCGAGCGAGGCCGAGGGGCTGCAGGCCCTGATCACGGATCCCGGTGTCCCGGGCTGGCAGGGTCCCTACGTGAGCGACAGCCAGCAGGATCCGAGCCTGGCGCTGGCCGCGGACGCCTTCGGATCGGCCTACGTCTACGACCTGAATCCCAACGTGGTCCCGGGCGGCGGCTACGACCTGCTCGTGGCCAGCCCGGGCGTCAACAAGATCCAGGACGCGGGCTCGCGCAACCATCCCTGGAACCTCGGGTCGGCCGCGGACGACCTGTTCGCCCTGGTCTCGACGGCGGCCCAGCGGCGCCTGAACGAGGAGGAGGCCGATCGCGAGCTGAACGCCCTGGGCCAGGCCTGTGCCGAGTACTACCGGGATCATGCCGTGTTCCCGGCCGCCTACGCCGTGCTGGTGCCCGATTACCTGGCGGGCGGGCTCGGCAACGACGCCCTCACCGACGGTTGGCAGACGCCGTACGGGCGGCGGCTCTACCAGACCGGGCCGGCGGCGCCCACGCTCCTGGTCTACAGCTACGGACCGGACCGGGCCGACGATCAGGGGACGGACGACGATCTCGCGGTCTGGGTCAGCAGCGTCCCGCCCGGCCGCAAGACCACCCTCTTCGAGCTGGAGATCGCCCAGGCCGCCCTGAACGCCAATTCCAGCCTGCCCCTGGTCGGCTCGTGGTCGGGGAGCAGCGGTATCCGAGCGCAGCTCGGCCTGGCCGACGTCTTCGACCAGGACGGCTGGGGGCATGACTACCGCGTCCATGCGAGCAGCCGCCTCGTCTACTCCAGCGGACCGGACGCCAACCCGAACCAGACGGCCGACAACTTGCCGACGGGAGTGGGACCTTGAGCAAGCGCTTCGCCTACAGCCTGTTCGTCGAGAACGGTCAGCCCTGCCTGGCGAAGCTGCGCCGGGGCGGCCAGCGGCCCTTCCGGGTGGAGTGGATCCGCAGCCTCGGGGGGGAGAGCGGGATCAACGTCCGGCCGCAGACCGGTCTCTCCTGGCGGCGGGAGAGCGTCTGCCAGCTCCTGCCGAACAGCGAGGTGCAGATGCTGGTCACGAGCCTGCCCCCGCTCAATGCGCGGCAGATCCGCACCGCCCTGCTCGGCAATCTGCTGCGCGAGAAGGGGGGCCGGGTCAGCGACTGGGTCCTCGATTTCCAGATCCTGCCGCCCCGGCAGCTCGCCGGCCCGCGGCGGGACCGCCGCGACGTGTCGGTGCTGTTCGTCAAGCGCCAGCTGGTGGAGGAGCACTGCGACGGAGCCCGCGGGCTGGGCCTGGCGCCCACGGCCCTCCTGCCGGGCTATCTGGCCTTCGACCTGCTCTACCGCCGCCAGCGAGCCGATGCCGGGGAAGGCCTGGCCTGGAGCCTCGTCCACCTCGGACACGACGAGCGCTTCCTCTGCGTGGGCGACGAGGGAGGGCTGCTCTTCGCCCGTCCCCTGCCGGAGGATCTTTCCGGCGGCCAGGAGCGGGAGGAGTACGTGGATCGCCTGGCCACCGAGATCGAGCGCACCAACTACTTCGCCCAGCAGGCCGAGCGCGCGCTGCAGGTCCAGAAGATCGTCGTCAGCGGCGAGCCCCAGCTCGCGGACGAGCTGGTGGAGCGCCTGGGTGGGACGGCGGAGCTGAAGGTGGAGCGCTGGCGGCCCGAGGAGCTGTTCGCCTGGAAGAACGGGACGGCGGACTGGCAGCACACCATCTTCCTGGCGGCCGCCGCCGCCGGGCTGCAAGGAGTGGGCTACAGCCTGCTGCCGCCCGGCTCGCGCCAGAGCATCACCGCGTCGGCGCGCCACTACGCCGTCCTGGCGGCCACGACCCTGGGCGCCGGCATCGTTCCGCTGCTGCTGCTGGGCGGTCTCTGGACCGTCCAGGTCCAGCACCAGCAGCTGGCGCGCGTGACCGAGCAGCGGGACCGTGCCCGCCTGCGCGCCGATGACGCTGCCGCAGCCTACCTGGTCAACCGGGCTCTCGGCGTGCGTCAGCAGCAGGTGGAGGCCCTCGCCGTGGGCCGCCCCGATCTGGCCGCCGTGCTGCTGGACGTCGCCTCGCGCGCGCCAGCGGCCGTCCGCTTCACGAACCTGCGCCTGCAGCACCAGCCCGGCGGGCGCTATCAGCTGATCCTGGAGGGCGAGAGCAGCGGGATCGACGGCGTCGAGGCCCAGGAGGCGTTCCTCCGCTTCCTGGACAGCCTGGCGGCTTGCGACCGCCTGGAGACCTTCCAGGAGCCGTCATACCTGGAGATCCTCGGCGACGAGGAGAGCCAGCGGCCCCGCAGCCGGGTGATCTTCACCCTGGAGTACTTCGTCCGGGAGGAGCCGTCTTGAGGTCATGGATCGCCCGCCTGCGACGGGATCACAGACGGCGGCGCCTGGTGATGCTGGCCGGCGCCGGCGTCTGGGTCCTGCTCTTCCTGGCCGGCTCGCTGCCGGCCCTGGATCACTCCTACCGGAACGATCGGCGGCTGGCCGCTCTCGACAGGCAGGCGGGCACGCTGACCCGCTGGGCGGCCGCCGGCGTCTGGTTCGAGGCGGCGGCGCGGCTCTGGGCGCCGGCCCTGGGCGCAGAATACGAGCGCCTCTTCCCCCCGGAGAAGGACCGCGAGCAGCTCTTCCTGGACCTGGCCCGCGTCGCGCGGAACAGCGGGATCACCCCCATCGACCTGGTGGAAGTGCCTTCCTACGAGATCGAGGCCGACCAGGACTGGTCCGGAAGCGCGGACGCCTCGGGCCAGGTGACGGAGCCGGATCTCCAGTCGCTCATCGAGGAGATGGCGCCGGACCTTTCCCGCCTGCCGGGCAGCGCGCTGTCCACGCACCGGATCCGGGCCCGGTTCGGAGCCTCGTACGGCGAGCTGGCGCATCTGCTGGCCGGGCTGGACACCATTCCCCGGGCCGTGACGCTGAACCGCCTGCAGGCGACGCCGGGCGCCCAGGGCATCGACGTGGAAATGGAGCTGGACTTCTATGACCAACAGTCGCCTTAACCTGCAGGATCGCAAGCTGGTCATGGCGGTGGCCGTGCTCCTGATCGCCGTCGCCCTCTTCAACCTGCGCACCTTCCTGCCGGGCATCCACGGCCTGGGCCGCGCCGGGGCGGTGCCGGAGGCGGGTCCGCCCGTTCCGGCGGATCTGAGGGCCATGACCGCGGTCGCGGCCGACCATCTCGTCGCCGCGAGCCTGGGGAGCGGCACGGGATTGCCCGATCCGCAGGCCCGCGCCGCGCTCGGAGCGGACCTGGCGGTCGCGCGCGATCCGTTCCAGATGGGGCCCGTACGACGCGCGGCCGCCCGGAGCTCGGGAGGGCACGCATCGCAGCAGAATGTCCGGCTGACCTGCTCGGCCGTCCTTCTGGGCGAGGGCGCACCCACGGCCATCATCAACGGCAAGGCCCGGCACCCCGGGGACTGGATCCGCAGCTACCGCGTGCTGCGGATCGGGACGGAGGGCGTCCTGCTGCGCGCGGGAGACAGGCATCTCTTTCTACCGGTCGGGGCCGGGGGCGGCGACAGCGTGCCCTACAGCGTGGCGACCCAGCCGGCCAGCGCCGTGGACGAAGGACTCACGCACATGGACGCGGCACGCCGCGAGCGGCCGTGAGCAAGGGAAGGACGGAGCCATGAAGCAGCGAATCCTCTGGCCCATCGCCATGCTGATGATCTTCGGCTGGCCGGGTGCGTTGAGGCCGCCCTGCGCCGCGGCGGAATCGGCATCCGCGGGCCGGACCGCCGAGGTCGTGGTGACGACGGCGGAGTCGCACGGGGGGACGAAGTTCAGCCTGGTCACCAACGGCTGGGTGGACGTGCGCGAGATTCTCAGCCCTCTGGCTCAGGATGCCAGGCTCGCCCTGCAGATCGCTCCCGACGTGGAAGGCCAGGTGAACGTCCACCTGGAGAACGTGAGCCTCGAGGCCGCCCTGGCGGCCATCCTGGAGCCCAGCGAGCTGGGCTACGAGATCGTGGACGACACCCTCATCGTCTACCGGCGCGGGATGGTGACCCGCTGGATGACCTTCGACTACCCCGTCACCGAGCGCGAGGGGCGCGGCGAGCTGCTGGTCTCGGCCCGCTCGAGCAGCCAGCAGTCCGGCAACGGGAGCGGAGGAGGTTCGGCCGGCGGGCAGGAGAGCGGCGGCCAGCAGAACGAGAGCCACGTCACCAGCACCTCGACCATGAAGGTCTGGCCCCAGGTGATCGGCGCGCTGCAGACCCTGATCTTCACGTCGGGCGAGGCGACCGCAGCCAGCGGCCCGGGCGCCGGCGAGGAGACGATGGTCAGCCTGGCGGATGCCCAGGGCCGCAGCCTGGTGGTCAACCCCATGGCGGGCATCGTGCAGGTGACGGCCGAATGGAGCCGCGTCAAGCGTGCCGAGGGTCTGCTCAAGCGGCTGGAGGAGTCGCTGCGCCGCCAGGTGGCCATCGAGGTCAAGGTGCTCGAGGTCACCCTCAACGACGAGGATCGCACCGGCATCGACTGGAGCAACGCCAGCGGCAAGCACGTGGACGTGGATCTCCGCAGCACCGAGGGCCTGACCCCTCCCGTTCTCACCTTCGTGCTCAAGAACACCAAGACCACCGGCCTGATGGAGATCCTGAGCGAGCAGGGAACCGTCCGCGTGCTCAGCACTCCGCGCATCACGACCCTCAACAACCAGAAGGCCGTGGTCCGCATCGTGACCGAGGAAGTCTTCTTCGAGGCGCAGGTGGAGCCGCAGGTGGTCCTGCAGGGCGGCATCATCACGCCGGCGGTCGTGGAGTACACCCCGCGCATCATCCCGGTGGGTCTGGTACTGGACGTGACGCCCCAGATCGGCAAGGACCGTCTCGTGACCCTGAACGTCCACCCGACGATCTCGAACATCGTCCGCGTCGCGACCAGCCCGAACCTTGACACCCAGCCCGTGGTCAACGTGCGGGAACTGGATACGGTGGGCAAGGTGGGTGACGGCGAGACCCTGGTCATCGCCGGGCTCATGTCGGAGGGCTTCCGGGAAACGGTGTCGGGGGTTCCGATCCTCAAGCAGATCCCGCTCATCAAGTACTTGTTTTCACGCACGTTGCGGCAGCAGACCCGGACGGAGCTGGTCATGCTGCTGACCCCCATCATCCTGGACGGAGAGCGCGCCGGCAACATGGCGGCCGAGGCCGAGGCCCTGATCCGCCGGAAAATGTAGTCAAGGCCGCAGGCTCGCCGGCCGATCCTTAAATCGGGACATAACAGGCGCTTCCCGGGCCGACCCTGCAAGAGGGGGCTTGAATCGATGTCGGACGCCACCCTGGCCGATAAGAAGTCGGACTGGAAGATGGTGCGCATGCAGGTTCTCGACCGGATCGAGAGCCTGCCCAGCCTTTCCAGCGTCGTGCACGAGTTCCTGGAGCTCTCCCGGCGCGAGTTCTTCACCGCCAAGGACTTCGAGCGGGTCCTCATCAAGGACCAGGCGCTGGTGGCGCGGCTGTTGAAGGTGGCCAACAGCGCCCTCTTCGGCCGCTCGCGCCGGATCCACACCATCCCCGAAGCCGTGGTGCTCATCGGCCTGGAGAACCTCAAGAACATCGTCTACGCCGTCAGCTCGGGCGGTCTCATGCGCCGGCAGATGAAGTGCTACGACTATCCGGCCAAGGGCTTCTGGGTTCACGGGGTCGGCGTCGGCATGACCGCCCGCGCCCTGAGCGAGGTCAGCCGCAAGGGGACCCTCCACAGCGAGGAGGCCTACGTGGCCGGCCTGCTGCACGACGTGGCCAAGCTGATCATCGATGACTTCCTGGAGCCGGGGTCCGGACCCAGGATCGTGACCATGGAGGAGGAGCGGCAGGCCTGCGGCATGGATCACACCGAGCTGGGCGAGCACATCCTGCGTCGCTGGAACATCCCCGAGGGCATCGTCGACGCCGTGCGCTACCACCACGAGCCGCTGCAGGACGGGCAGTGGCAGCCGGGTGGCGCCGTGGTCGAGCTGGCCGACTCCATCTGCACCACCTGGGGCATCGGCAAGCACGAGCTGATGAGCCTCGGCGAGGAGATCGACAGCGAGCCGCACAGCGAGGCCATGGACGCACTGGGCCTCGCCAAGGTGGCCCTCCCCCCCATTCTCTTGCGCATCCGCCAGAAGCTGGCGGAGCTGGAAGGCTATTACGAAGGCTATTGAGCCCATCCGGGCGCGAACCAGGAAGGAGCAGCAACCCATGCCTCCCTCAACGCAGGCGCCATCGCAGGCGGACTGGAAGAACATACAGATCAAGGTCCTGGAGCGCGCCGAGAGGCTGCCCAGCCTTTCCAGCGTCGTGCACGAGTTCCTCGAGCTGTCCCGGCGCGAGTTCTTCACCGCCAAGGATTTCGAGCGGGTCATCATCAAGGACCAGGCGCTGGTGGCGCGACTGCTGAAGATCGCCAACAGCGGCATGTTCGGCGCCTCGCGCGAGATCCGCACCATACCCGAGGCCGTCGTGCTCGTGGGTCTGGAGAACATGAAGAACATGGTCTATGCGGTCAGCGCCAGCGGTCTGATGCGACGGGACATGAAGAGCTACCCGTATCCGGACACGGGTTTCTGGATGCACTCCATCGGGGTGGGCATCACCTGTCGGGCGATCTGCGAGCCGAGCCGCAAGCCCCCCCTGGCCGCCGAGGAGGCCTTCGTGGCGGGCCTGCTGCACGATGTGGCCAAGCTGATCCTGGACGACTTCCTCGATCCCGGGCCGGGGCAGCGCGCCGTCAGCCTGGAAGAGGAGAGGCAGATCTGCGGCCTGGACCACACGGAGCTGGCCGAGCACATCCTGAAGAGCTGGCATATCCCCCAGTTCATCACCGAGACCGTGCGCTTCCACCACGATCCCTGCCAGGACGGCGGCTGGCATCCGGGCGCCGCCCTCGTGCATCTGGCCGACTTCATCTGCAACACCTGGGGGGTGGGCTGCCAGGAGTTGATGAACCTCGGCGAGGAGATCCGGCCGCAGGATCACGGGCCGATCCTGGAGACGCTGGGCTTGACCGAGGCGATCCTGCCGCAGATCCTGCTGCGCGTCCGCCAGAAGATGGCCGAGCTGGCCAATTACTACGAGGACTCCTGAACCGCTGTCCACCGCCGCCCCGATCCCGGCGCGGGGGTCCCCGCCGGGTGACGGCCCGCGCCTCTCTTTTCCCTCCGATTCCCCGGCGAGGCCTCTTCCTGGTGGCGAAGGCGTCGGGTGAGCCGCTATGCTGCAGGAGCGGAGCCGTGACCCGGTGCCGGGACCCTGGCACGGCGGCGGCGCCGCGGCGCGGTGGCGGGG
The DNA here is from genome assembly GCA_964524645.1 of uncultured Fibrobacteraceae bacterium. Taxonomy (GTDB): domain Bacteria; phylum Krumholzibacteriota; class Krumholzibacteriia; order LZORAL124-64-63; family LZORAL124-64-63; genus CAZGEC01. The sequence goes on from CAZGEC010000015.1 coordinate 69,330, forward strand.
CCCTTCGACACCGGAGAGCCGCCGATCAGGCGGCGAGGCGGTCATGTACCAGCTGGTGGGGAACATCGCCGGAAAGGACCTGAACCTGCCCCTGGGACGGGGCCGCATCCGTCTGGGCCGCGGCTCGCGCAACGACATCGATCTCGAGGACCGCTCTATCTCGCGCGAGCACGCCGAGCTGGTGGTCGAGGAGGGACGGATTCGGGTCCTCGACCTCGGCAGCAGCAACGGCACCTGGGTCAACGGCTTGCGCATCCGCGACATGAAGGAGCTGCAGCCGGGCGACGAGCTTCGCTTCGGAAGCCGGAGCTTCCAGCTGCTGTCCACCGACGCCCCGCCCCCGGAGTCCGACACCCTGGACACGCACCCGGAGATGACGCTGTCGCTCCTGGCCGGCAAGGAAGAGGTGAGCGCCGACATCCGCATCGACTGGAGCGATTCGCAGGACGCCCTGGATCTGCCGGGAGTCTTCGACCAGGTCCTGCTGCGCGCCCTCACCGAGGCGGGTCAGCTCATGGTGCTGCCACGCGACCTGCCCGAGATATTCGACGAGATGCTGGGCATCGTGGAACGGGTCGCCCCCGCGCGTCGCATCCTGCTGCTGCTGAACGAGGAGGGCGAGGAGCTACCCGTGATCCGGGCGGCGCGCCCCAGGGGAACCGCGCGCGAGAAGCTGGTGCTCAGTCATACCATCATCGGTCACGTCCTGCACGAGCGGCAGACCTGCCTGCTGAACGACGTCAACCTCGATCCCCGCTTCTCCGCGCAGGACAGCGTCATCCAGCAGAACCTGCGCTCGGCCATGGTGGCCCCGCTGTTCGACAACGAACAGGTGATCGGCCTGCTCTACGCCGACAACGACGATCCGCGCTTCCGTTACAATCGCGATCAGCTCCGCGCCTTCAGCCTGCTGGCGAACCTGGTGGCGGTGAAGATCTCCAACACCCGCCTGCTCCGGGCCCGGCAGGAACAGGAACGCATGGAGCAGGAGGTGGCGGCTGCGGCCCAGGTCCAGCGCACGCTGCTGGCAAGCCACCTGCCCTTCCTGCCGGACTACCAGCTGCTGGCCCGCCAGATCCCCTGCTTCGAGGTGGCGGGGGACCTCTATGACGTCACCCAGCTGCCCGACGGGCGCGCCATGCTCGTGGTGGGCGACGTCACCGGCAAGGGCATGGGGGCGGCCATGCTGATGTCGAGCATCATCGCGGCCCTGCGGGTGCTCTACCAGGAGTGTGCGGATCTGGCCACCCTCGCCGAGCGGCTCCACCGGCAGATCCTGCGCTCCTCGGACGACATCCACTTCGCCACCATGTTCCTGGGCCAGTTGGATCCTTTCCAGCACCAGCTGGAGTACGTCAACGCGGGTCACAACCCGCCGCTGCTGCTCTGCGCGGACCGCGGCTGCCGGAGCCTGCCCTCCACCGGACTCCCCATGGGATTGATGCCCGGAGCCACCTACTCGACCAGGCGCATCGACCTGCCCGTGGGCGCGCTGCTCTGCGTCTTCACCGACGGCATCCCGGAAGCCATGGTGCGGGAGGAGTTCTACGGAGAACAGCGGTTGCAGGCTTGCATCGAGGGGATGGCCACGCGCCCCCTGGAGGAGATCATCGACGCCGTGGTGCGCGACCTGCGGGCCTTCCTGGGCGAGCACGTCCTCCAGGACGACGTGACCATGCTGCTGCTGCGGCGACAGGACTGACGGCCGCCCGGCTCAGTCGCTGATGCGGATCGATCCGCTGCCGGCGTCCAGCACGACCCGGGCGTCGCCCCGGCCCACCGTGAACTCGGCGTGCTGGCGCGACCGGCGCGGCAGCTCGACACCCGGCAGGTCCACGCTGACCGAGCCGGAGCCCGTGTCCGCCGTGACGCGGGCCGAGACCCCGTCCGGCAAGACGAGGCGGATGCCGCCGCTGCCGGTGTCGATCTTGAAGTGCCCGTCGCCCATGCGAGCCAGCTCCAGGGTCACCCCGCCGGAACCGGTGTCGATCTTGGCGCGGTCGGCCCGGATTCCCCGCGCCTCGACTCCCCCGCTGCCCGTATCGATCTCGAGCGAACGGCAATCGGCATCGGTGACGTCGACACCGCCGCTGCCGGTGTCCACGAGCAGGTCTCCGCCGGACTGCCGGGTCACCGTGACGTGGCCGCTGCCGGTGTCCGCCGAGACCCTGCCGGTCACGTTCTCGATCTCCACACTTCCGCTGCCGGTGTCCGCGACCAGATCGCCCTGGATGTCACGGGCGGTCACCGGGCCGGAATGGGTGTCCAGATCCAGGTCACCCTTCACGCCGGCGGCCGCGATGCTGCCCACGCCGACGCGCACTTCGGACTCCTTGCCGCGGGGGACCTTGACCGTCACGTCCGCCCACAGCTCCAGGCCGGAGCCGCTGCCCGAGACCTTGATGCGACGGCTCCCCAGGATCCTGGAGAGCCAGCCGCCCCGGCTCTCCCGTCCCCACTCGTCGAGCGAGAGCGTGGACCGGGAGCCTCGACCCAGCTCCGGGTACACGTACTCGCGATGCTCGTCTATCGGGAACTCGATCGCCAGGCGGGCCCTGCCCCCCTTGTCCACCGCGAATCCGATCAGGTCCTCCGCGGCGTCGTCGCCACGGACCCGGACCACGACCTCGAACGTCTTGCCGCCGCCGGCCTCGAGGTTCACGGCGCCGATGAGGTCCCATAGCTCCAGGCTATCGCCCTCGAGGCTGAACTCTCGCGTGAACTCGCCCGCCCGGGCGGCCGGCGCCGGCCAGAGGCCGACCGTGAGCACCAGGAGCGCCAGGAGCGCCGGGAACGCCGGGAACCCCCGGAACGAGGCCTGCCTGTGGAAACGATGAGCCATGCGTGACATGATTTCCTCCCCCGATGCAGGGCGGCGGCCGGGACCGGACCCGACCCGCCGCAGGATGGGCCATGCGAGACCGCGGTAGAATACGCACCGGCGCCGGCCCGGGTTACCGACTCCGGGATCCGGGGCCGGACCGGGCACACTTATGCCGCGCGATCAGGAAAGTGTGACGGCTTTTAGTTGGTTCTGCGGCAATGTATTGTGCCTCGTCGACAAATACCTTGACGGATTTTGTCGCCCGCTCTTTCGTAGGTGTGGAAGCTCCCCGGAGGTCGCCCAGCGGCTTCCGAGTTCCTGTTTTCCCCGGGCGCATCCTTCAGAGGAACGGTCATGAGCATCAGCCAGATTGCCAGGTCCATCGGCGAGTCCGCCACCCTCAAGCTGAACGAGAAGGCCGCCATCCTGCGGGCCAAGGGGGATCCGGTCATCCACCTCGGCGGCGGGGAGCCCAAGAGCCGCGCTCCCGTGGATGCCATCGTCGCCGCGGCCGCCCTGCTGAACTCGGGCGAGGTGCGCTACACGCCGGCCGACGGCACGCCGGAGATGAAGGCCGCCATCATCCGCTACACCGAGGAGTTCTACGGTCGCAGGGTTTCGCCCGAGATGGTCATGGCCTCCGGCGGTGCCAAGCAGGCCATCATGAGCTGCCTGCACGCCATCCTGAATCCCCAGGAGGAGGTCATCTTCCCCGCCCCGTACTGGGTCAGCTATCCGGAGATGGTCAAGCTGTGCGGCGCGGTGCCGGTCCCCGCTCCTCCGGAGGACGGCACCTTCTACCCACGCCTCGCGGACATCACGCAGCGGGTCGGCTCCTACACGAAGGCCGTGATCATCAACAGCCCCAACAACCCCTCGGGGGCGATGTACTCCGCCGAGTTCATCCGCGACGTGGTGGAGTTCTGCGAGAAGGAGGGGCTCTACCTGATCATGGACGACATCTATCACCGGCTGATCTTCGACGGCAGGCGGCCCATCAACGCCTACGAGTACGCCAAGGACCTGTCGGACCAATCGAAGCTGGTGATCATCAACGGTGTCTCCAAGCAGTACGCGATGACCGGCTTCCGCATCGGCTGGGCCGTGGCGAATCCCGAGCTGATCGAGGTGATGACCAACATCCAGTCCCACGAGACCAGCGGCCCGGCGGGGGTGCTCCAGAGGGCGGCCGTGGCGGCGATCAACGGCGTGCAGTCCGGCGTGGAGAACCTGCGTCTGACCCTCGAGAACAACCGCAACGTCATGATCGAGCAGCTGAAGAGCTTCGACGGCGTGAAGATCACCAGGCCGGACGGCACCTTCTACTGCTTCGCCGACTTCCGGGCCTACGAGAAGGACTCGACCAAGCTGTGCAACTTCCTGCTGGAAAAGGTCCAGGTCGTCACCGTACCGGGCATCGAGTTCGGCATGGAGGGCTACCTGCGGCTGAGCTACTGCGGCTCGATCAAGGAAATCACCGAGGGCGTCGAGCGCATGAAGTGGGCGCTCGATCCCAACTCGCCCAACGAGCTCTACATCGGCGACCGCAAGCTGGTGCGGGACTGGTAACCGGAGGGGCCGAACATGTCCAAGTACCTGAAGATCAAATCGCCCGCCCAGGCCCAGGCCGAGGAGCTCAAGAGCCAGTACGGCCTGGACAACCACGGCCTGAAGTTCCTGAAGCGGGCCTACTGGAACCTGACGACGGAGGCCCTCTACGAGGAGTTCGTCTTCCGAGGCGAGGGGAGCATCGTCAACCAGGGCCCCATGCTCGTGAACACCGGCAAATGGAGCGCCCGGGCCGCCCAGGACAAGTTCGTCGTGCGCGAGCACGGAACCGAGGAAAGGGTGTGGTGGGGGGAGTACAACCGTCCCATCTCCCCGGAGAAGTTCGCGGGACTGGCCACCCGCATGCAGGCCTACCTGCAGGGCGAGGAGCTGTTCGTCCAGGATTGCTACGCCGGACAGGATCCCGAGCATCGGCTGGCCGTGCGCGTCATCACCGAGGATGCCTGGCAGAGCCAGTTCGCCCGCAACATGTTCATCCTGCCCCAATCGCGCGACGAGTACCAGCGCTTCGTCCCCGATTTCACCCTGATCGCGCTGCCCAAGTTCAAGGCGGATCCGATCATCGACGGCACGCGCAGCGAGACCGCGATCATCATCAGCTTCGCCGAGCGCCTGGCCCTGGTGGCGGGCTCGAGCTACGGCGGCGAGGTCAAGAAGTCCATCTTCACGATCCTCAACTTCCTGCTGCCGCTCGACGGCATCCTCTCCATGCACTGCTCCGCCAACGTGGGCAAGGCAGGCGACGTGGCGCTCTTCTTCGGCCTGAGCGGAACCGGCAAGACCACGCTCTCCGCCGATCCCGGCCGGCAGCTCATCGGGGACGACGAGCACGGCTGGTCCGACACCGGGGTGTTCAACCTCGAGGGGGGATGCTACGCCAAGGTGATCCGTCTCTCGCCCGTCTACGAGCCGCAGATCCACGCCTGCACGCGGCGTTTCGGTTCGATCCTGGAGAACGTGATCCACGATCCGGTCACCCGCAAGCTGGACCTGGACGACGACCGCCACACCGAGAACACGCGTTGCAGCTACCCGCTGGGCTTCGTCGAGGGCGTGCTGGAGGCGGGGCGCGCCGAGTCGCACCCCCGGAACATCCTGCTGCTGACCTGCGATGCGTCGGGGGTGCTGCCGCCCATCTCGCGGCTGACCCCGGATCAAGCGCTCTACCACTTCATCAGCGGTTACACCAGCAAGATCGCCGGCACGGAGATCGGCCTGGGCATCGAGCCCAAGATCACCTTCAGCGCCTGCTTCGGCGCGCCGTTCATGGTGCACCACCCCTACACCTACGCCGACATGCTGAAGCAGAAGATGAAGAAGCACGACGCCCAGTGCTGGCTGGTGAACACCGGCTGGACGGGCGGACCGTTCGGCATCGGCAAGCGCATCAGCATCCACCACACGCGCGCGCTGCTGAACGCGGCCCTCGACGGCAGCCTGAACGCGGTGGAGTACCGCAAGGACCGGCTGTTCGGCTTCGAGGTGCCGCGGAGCTGTCCCGAGGTGCCGGCCGACGTGCTGGTGCCCGAGAGCACCTGGGGCGACGAGCAGGAGTACTGGAAGCGCTACGACGGCCTGGCCGCGCGCTTCATCGAGAACTTCAAGCTGTACGCCAGCGGCTGTCCCGAAGAGGTGGCCAAGGCGGGTCCCAGGCGGCTGTAGCGCGGTCGCGCGACGATCCCGACGGCAGGTGATGGCGCGGCCGGGTGCCCGCTCCACCCGGAGTGCTGATTGGCCGCCGCCACCGCCATTCCGCTCCGGCTGCTTACATCATTTTTTACCCGGGTGAAACTTCTGCGGCTCCGGCGAGACCGGCTGCGCGCGTGCGGATCCACCCACCGCTGCATACTCCTCAATGCGTCCCGTCGAATGGCCGTTTCCGCTTCCTCGCCACGGTCATTCATGAATGATCCTGCTTAACATAATAATTTTACCCGGGTAAAATACGGTTGCTGCAGCCGGCGGTGTTCCCCCGAACAGCAGCGATCGGATCTCCGGGCCGCTCGGTCGCTCGGCACCCGACGGCTCATCGACCCGGCGGCTCGACCGCTCGGCACCGACGGCCCAACGACCCGCCGCTGTCCGACCTGCCGCCGGCCGACCTGCCGCCGGCCGACCTGCCGCCGGCCGACCTGCCGCCGGCCGAGCACTCCCTATGAACCGCGGGGCGGCCTCGTGGCCGCCCCGCTGCAGGCGAAGGACAGGTGCCAGCGACGCCATCCACGCATCAGAGGGGGATTTGCCCGCCATTCCCATCGTCCAGCGTGCCGCTGCCGTCGGGACCGAAGGTGATGGTGAGGGTCACCGTGTTGCCGTACTGGGTGAAGGTGATGGTGCCGGTGCCGCTGCCGTCCGGCGCGTACCAGACATCGCCCGTCAGGCTGGGACTGCCTTCCTCCGCCGGGTTGGCGGCCGAGAAGCTCAGGTGCCGCCCGCCGCCGTCCAGCATCTCCAGGGCGAACTGACCGCTGGCGCCGTCGTTGCGCGACCAGTCGCCGTTGCCGGTGCCGTCCGGCTGCCGGACCAGGCTGAACTCCTCGCGCAGGCCGCCGTCGACGCGGCTGCCTGTCACCGTGGTGATTCCGCCCGCCTCTGCGGCCGTGAAGTGGGTCGAGTCGGGATGGGCGTCCTGCCAGGTGACGATCTCCCAGGCGTCCAGGGATCCCTCCAGCGCCGTGCCGTGCTGATAGCGCGAGACGGGATCGTGGCCGCTCGGGAAGGTGGTCACCAGGGAGTAGTCGCCGCTGCCCTCGTCGAAGCTGCCGGTGACCTGGGTGCCGTCCGGGCGCGTCTCGGAGACCGTGGCGCCGCCGCTGCCATCCCAGGTGATGGTGCGCTCGTAGCTCGTGCCGTCGCGCATCTCGAGCAGCTCGTGAAGGCTGCCGCTGCCGTCGCAGTTCAGGTCGGCCTCCCGGACCAGGTGCACGAGCCACCAGGTGGCCGGGTACCAGACCTCCTGCGTTGCGACGCCGCCGCAAGGCTCCTCGCCCGGTGCCACCGGCTCGTCGGGAGCGAGGTGGACGTAGCTGCGGGGTGAGCCGCCGTCGCTGGCGGTCCCGTCGAAGACCGCGGCCCGGCTGGCCTCGAGCAGCAGGTCGTCGTTCTCGTCCTCGAGCTCGCCCAGGCGCACCCGGAGAGTATCGTCGACCGTTTCCAGCCAGGGGTTCAGGGGGGAGGCCGTGAAATCCCCGACGGCCACGACGGCCGTGTTGGGCTGGATGGGGCCGCCTCCCTGGGGCGCCACGCTGGCGTGGTGCTCGGCGCCGCTGCGCCAGTGGACGGTGGCCTCGAGGGAGTAGATCGTCTCGTCGCCCTCGACCATCAGATCACCCACCTCGAGGATCACCACCGCCTCGGTCCACTCCTGCAGGGGATTGAAGCGCGGATCGTCCACGTGGAGGGTGGCCCGGACCTGCACGTCCGGCAGCATGGGGCCGCTGCCCGACACGGGCTCGAGTGTCCCCGTGCTGATCTCCCCGCCCGCCATCTCGACCAGGTACGTCGCGCGGTAGTACTCGTCGTCACCCAGGTCCTCGAGGGTTCCGCCGGTGTCGATCAGGATCTCCGAGTCTCGCCGGGAAACCTCGCCGAGGGTGGCCCCCGGGTAGCTGCGCAGCATGACAAAGCGCACGAGGTCGGGCGTGGCGGTCTCGATCAGCGCGTTCAGACCGGTGCTGTCCGGCCCGGTGAAGTACTCCACGCTGATGGTGTCGCCCTCGGCCTTGCCCCCGTCGTCGCGCAGCAGGGCCGGATCGGCCAGGAGCCGGGTCCTGGTCGGTGCGGTCACCGCGCCCTGCCGGACGAGGTCGCGCGCCGAGCGGTAAGAGCCGGCCAGCAGGGCGCTCTTGGCCGGGAAACCGAGGCCCCCGCCGGTCCAACCCTCGTCGATGGGCGTCTCCTGGTAGATGCCGGCGTCCTCGGCCAGGCTGGTCATGGGCTTCTGGAAGAGGTCGAGCTCCTCGAGCGTCGCACCCACGGTCGCCGGGGCCTGCACCATTCGAGACAGCTCCGCGGCCACCTGGGCGTCGGGGGGAGTCGCCGGGGGGCTGGTGCCGTCGTCGCTGCAGCCGGCCAGCGCCAGGGCGCAGCCGGCCAGGACGATCCAGGACCAGCGAGTCCTCGTGAGCGGATCTGGGGATCTCATGTCGTTCCTCCTCCGGAGGGATGGTAGTCGGCTTGGACCGCGCCGCCTTTTGCAAGCCACATGCCTGACCCTGCAATCCACAGGGAAGGACCATCCGTCACAATCCATTGCCAGGGTTTGCCTTACGCGCTTGCCCGGCCCGGCCGGGCTGCTGGGACCTGTGTCCGTGGTGTGCCTTTCCGCCACAGGTGTGAAGGGATACCGGCCCAGGTGGTGGGCTCTTCAGCCGTGGGAACTCCGAGCCGAAACCTGGCTATTCGCTGTCATCCCATGAATTTATGCTAAATGGATGAGTGTTTTCGCCGATGGGTAACGGGTGCTTCGATCCAACCAGCGAAGGCGCCGGAAGAGCTAACACGAACCTGGATCGGGACATGAAACCGCGGCTGACACCATTGCGTCGACAACCGGCAGAGGACACCGCATCTTCCACCTTACCAACGGGTCCCGCCGCCGGGAACGGCAGCCGCTGCCGCCGGATCCTCGCCGGTTTCCTGCTGCTGGGCGCGGTGCTGGCCGGCGGCGGGCCGGTCGTGGCCCAGCCCGAGGCCGCGCGCTTCCGCTCCCTGCAGATCGAGGACGGGCTGTCCCAGAGCAGCGTCTACTCCTGCTTCCAGGACAGTCACGGCTTCCTGTGGTTCACCACCGAGGATGGTCTGAACCGCTACGACGGCTACGACTTCCTCGTCTACCGCAACGATCCCTCCGATCCCCACTCGCTCAGCTACAACTACGTCTCCGTCGTCTACGAGGATCGCAGCGGTACGCTCTGGGTCGGGACCTTCGGTCAGGGGCTCAACCGTTTCGATTACGACACTTGCTGGTTCACCCGTTTCCTGACCGACCCGCAGGACAGCACGAGCTTGAGCAACAACACCGTGCTGTCCATACACGAGGACGCGAGCGGAACGCTTTGGTTCGGTACCCAGGAGGGTCTGAACCGCTACGATCCGTTGACCGAACGCTTCCACAGGGTGGCGGGGCTCGGTGATGGAGAGGTGGAGCCAGGTGCTGCCGCCGTGCACGCCGTGGCGTCGACCCCGGAGGGTCGGCTCTGGATCGGCACGGGCGGGGGCGGCCTCTGTCTCTACGAGCCCGGCACGGGCCTGCTCCAGTGCTATCGCCATCAGCCGGGCGAACCCTCCAGCCTGCCGTCCGACGAGGTGACCTGCTTGACATTCGACAATGCGGGCTGCCTGTGGGTGGGGACCAACGGGGGACTGAGCTGCCTCGCCCCCGGCAGCACGGAGTTCCGCAATTACCGGCCCGATCCGGCCAATTCCCGGAGCCTGGTGGACGAGCGCATCACCGCGCTGGTGGAGGACTTCCGCGGCTGGCTCTGGGTCGGTACGGAACGGGGTCTCGACCGTCTCGACTGCGCGCGTCTCGCCTTCACCCATTTCCACCACGATCCCTTCGCCACGTCCGGACTGACCAGCGATCAGATCCACTCCCTGATCGTCGATCGCTCGCACGTGCTGTGGGTCGGCACGCACACGGGCATCAACATCCTCGACCTGGAGGGCAAGGCCTTCCGCGGCTATCAGGCCCATCCCCAGGATCCCTACAGCCTCTCCGACAACTACGTCCGGGCCCTGCTGGAGGACCACACGGGGGTCGTCTGGGTAGGCTCCTCCGGTGGCGGACTCGATGCCTGGGATCGCGAGACGGGACGCTTCCACCACCACCGGGCCGTGCCCGGGCAGGCCGACTCCCTGGGATCCGATTACATATTCTCGCTGGCGGAGGGCGAGCGGGGGGATCTCTGGATCGGCACCACGGAAGGGGCCTACCGCCTCGACCGCCGCAGCGGTCGCTCCACCGCGTACCGTCACGATCCCGCGGACCCGGCTTCCCTGAGCGACGACGTCGTCCGTGTGGTGTACCGGGATCGCGACGGTGTCTTCTGGCTCGGGACCACCTACGGCCTGAACCGCCTGGATCCGGGGACGGGCGGTTTCGTGCGCTACTTCAAGGACATCCGCGATCCCCAGGGCGGGTTGACGGACGACTTCGTCTACGCCATCTGCGAGGATCGCCGGGGCAACCTGTGGATCGGCACCCTGAACGGTCTGAGCTGCCTGGACAGCCGCCGCGAACGCTTCACCAACTACTACGCCGATCCCGACGACCCGACCAGCCTGAGCAACATCGAGGCCCTGTGCGTCTTCGAGGACAGCCAGGGCACCATCTGGGTGGGGACGCCGAGCGGGCTGAATCGGTTCGAGCCGGACACGGGGACCTTCACCTACTACATGGAGAAGGACGGCCTGGCCAACGACACGGTCTACGCGATCCTGGAGGACGCCGCCGGTCGTCTGTGGCTGAGCACGAACCGGGGACTGTCGCGCTTCGACCCGCGCACCGAGACCTTCCGCAACTACGACCACTGGGACGGCCTGAACAGCAACGAGTTCAACCTGGGCGCGCGGCTGCATACCCGCGCTGGCGAGCTCATGTTCGGCAACATCAAGGGTATCAACGCCTTCTTCCCCCAGGAGATCACGGACAACGACATCGTGCCAGCCCTGGCCTTCACCGATTTCAAGATCTTCAACCACTCCGTCCCCGTCGGCGACGACTCGCCGCTTTCCCGGCACATCTCCCGCACGGACGCGATCGTTCTCTCGCACCGCGACTATGTCTTCTCCATCGAGTTCGCGGCCCTGCACTACGGCATCCCGGAGAAGAACCGCTACGCCTATCGCATGGACGGCATCGACGAGGACTGGATCGACATCGGGACGCGGCGGATGGTGGCGTACAACAACCTGCCGGCCGGCAAGTATGTCTTCCGCGTCAAGGCCGCCAACTGCGACGGGCTCTGGAACGAGGAGGGCATCGCTCTGCAGATCGTCATCACGCCGCCCTACTGGCAGACGACCTGGTTCCGGCTGTGCGCCGCCCTGGCTTTCCTCGCCCTGCTGGTGGGCATCTTCCGCCTGCGGACGCGCGCCATCCGCCGGCGCGCGCTCCAGCTGGAGGAGCGGGTGGCCGAGCGCACCGTCGAGCTGGAGCGGGCGAACCAGGCCAAGAGCGACTTCCTGGCCAACATGAGCCACGAGATCCGCACCCCCATGAACTGCATCATCGGCATCTCGGACCTGCTGATGGACATGGAGCTGACGAGGCAGCAGCGGCACTACGTGGAGATGGTCCAGCATGCGGGTCAGGGCCTGCTGGCCCTGATCAACGACATCCTGGATCTCTCGCGGATCGAGGCCGGACAGCTCCTGCTCGAGCCGACGTCCTGCGACCTGCGGACGCTCTGCGAGGAGGCCATGGCCCCGCTGGCCTATCAGGCTGGCGCCCGGGGTCTGGACCTGGTCTTCCACTGGGCACCGGGAACACCGCGCCGGGTCGCCGGCGACCCCATGCGCATCCGGCAGATCCTCATCAACCTGCTCAACAACGCCATCAAGTTCACCGAGCAGGGTCACGTCGTGCTGGAGATCGCCTGCGAGCGGCACGACGGGCAGGTCGGATTGTTCTGCTTCCGAGTGCAGGATACCGGCGTGGGCATCGACGACGACTGCCTGGCGCACCTGTTCGAGAAGTTCACCCAGGCCGATCCCTCCACGACGCGTCGCTTCGGCGGCTCCGGTCTGGGGCTGGCCATCTGCCGCCAGCTGGTCGAGCTGATGGGCGGCAGCATCGCGGTGCACAGCTGCGCGGGCCAGGGTTCGACCTTCACCTTCCGCATTCCCTTGCCCTCGGCGGCGCCGGGGAGCGAGGCGCAATCCGCCGCGGCGGAGCGGGATCGCCGCCACGCCGGGGCGGTCGTGGATGCCAGGCCGGACGACGAGCAGGAGGCGGACTTCACCGCGCTGACGCCGCGGGTCCTGCTGGCCGAGGACAACGCCTTCAACCAGACGGTGGCGACGCACATGCTCCAGAAGATGGGCTGCCGCGTGGAGCTGGCGGCCAACGGCCTGGAGGCCGTCGAGATGCTGGCGGACCGCGAGTTCGACCTCGTGCTCATGGACTGCCAGATGCCCGAGATGGACGGCTACGAGGCCACGCGCCTCATCCGCGGCCTGCCGGGCGACCGCTGCCGCGTGCCCGTCATCGCCATGACCGCCCAGGCCATGGCCGGCGACCGCGAGCTCTGCCTCGACTCCGGCATGGACGACTACCTGGCCAAGCCGATCACCAAGCACGTCCTGGGCAAGACCCTGCGCCGCTGGCTGGCCGCGGCCGCCGGCGTCCGCCAGGTGGCACCCACCCCGTGAGCCGTGCCCCCCTGCCTTCCCGCACTCGCCGGTGCTGATCCGGATCCCCCAAAATGTGGTATGATGGCCCGGATCGGCCGCCCGGGCGGGGGGGATCCTCCTGCACGCCCCGGAGCTGGCGCCCGGCACCCGGCGCCGAGAAAGGGGTCCATCATGAGCCGCCGCCGCAAGGGTCACGGAGCCCTCCTTCTCTTGCCGGCCGCGCTGCTGCTCGCGCTCGCGGCCGCAGCCGCGGGCGCAGGCCCGGCCGCCTACCCCGCCGCGGCCGGGCGCGGCGAGGTCATCGAGGACTTCGAGTCGGGTGAGATCGTGCTGGCGAGCTATCCCGAGCAGGATCTCCAGCCGGATGCCTGGGAGCTGACGGGAGACAACTGCTTCGCCGGGAACCTCGCGCTGCGCCTGTACGGCAACACCTGGAAGCTGCAGGAGATCGAGCCGCGGGCGGTGAGCGACAGCACGGTCTGGCGGGTGGCGGTCTACGTCGAGACGCTGGGCCAGATGCAGGCCTTCGGCGTGAGCGACGGCACGCGCGAGCTGATCTACACCTTCGCCGGCGAGGAGCTGCCCCAGGGTCCCGCCTGGTGGACCGTCTACCAGGGAGCCTTCCCGCGCCGGCAGTGGTACGCCTATCTGCTGCCCGTCGGCGCCGACTGGCGGGCGACCTACGGCGACCTGCCGACCGTGACGCACCTGATCTACGTCAACGACGACGACGTGGGATCAGCGGGCGTGACCCTCTGGGACGAGATCGCGGACGTGACGGACGATCTGCCGGTCGCCCCCCTGGCCCGGATCCTCTACAGCGCCGGGAGCGCGCAGCGGGTGGCGAAGGGGCTCTACCGCGTGACCGCCCAGTTCCTGGCCAAGGTGTTCGATCCCGACTCGGAGACGCACCAGTTCCACTGGGACTTCGGCGACGGAGCGACGAGCGACCTGCCCGATCCGGTTCATCAGTTCCTGGTGACCGCGCACCACACCTACACCGTGGGCCTGCGGGTCACCGATCCGGACGGCCTGGTCGGGGGCGACACGTGCCAGGTGCGCGTCGAGGTCGGACCGGAGGAGCTGCCGCTGACGATGAACTTCGTGGGCGACGTCTTCACGGGCCGGGCCTACGAGGCCTCCGGCGGCATCATCGACAACCAGGGCATCGAGGCGCTCTTCGCCCCCACCCTGCCCATCCTCGGCGAAGCCGCGGACCTGAGCTGCTGCAACATGGAGGTCTGCTACACCGACCAGGGCACGCCGCATCCCACCAAGTCGGTCGTCTTCCGCAGCCGGCCCGAGAACGTGGTGGGCCTGGTCTACGCGGGCCTGGACGTGCTGAACATCGCCAACAACCACATCATCGACTACGGCGAGGTGGGGATGGTCCAGTGCCTGGGGCTGCTGGACGGGCTCGGCCTGCCTTACAGCGGGGCGGGGGTGAACGCCTACTTCGCCCGGCAGCCGGCCTTCCTGACGGCCAAGGGGATCCGCCTCGGGTTCCTGGGCTTCTGCAACCGCTGCGGGCGCACGTGGAACTACCAACCGTTCCTGGACGCGGGCTACAACAAGCCCGGCTTCGCCTACCTGCTCCCCGCCAACGTCGAGCTGGCCCTGGACGAGACGCGCGACCTGGCGGACGTGGTGATCGTGCAGCTGCACAGCGGCGACGAGTACGAGACGGTCCCGCCGGAGCGCGGCGGCGGCCTCGGCGCGCCCCCGCCGGTGGAGGCCAATGCCGTCGGTCCGGCGGATCCCGACGTCCACTTCTGCGTGGAGCCCAGCCCCGGGGATCGCGCCCTGCGCCGGCTGGTCGCCGATCTGGGCGCCGACGTGGTGATCAATCATCATCCGCACGTCCTGCAGGGCTTCGAATCCTACGGTGGCAAGCTCATCGCCCACAGCCTGGGCAACTTCGTCTTCGACCTGTACTACCCCGAGACCATGCCCACCCTGGTGCTGACCCTGGAGATCACCAAGCAAGGGATCGTCGGCTACCGTTTCGTGCCGGCCTGGATCGACGACATGATCCCCCGGCCGGCCACCGGCCAGCTCGGGCGGGAGATCATGGATCGTCTGGCCGATTACTCCCGGCCCATGAACGCCGTCGTGGCCGTGGACCCGGGCCGCGGCCAGGCCCGCATCCACCTGAGCCGGTCCGCCGTGGACTCGACCGTGACGCTGCACGAGGTCTCCCTCGAGCTGACGGAGGAGGGGGGCTGGTGGATCTCGCCGCCGCTCGTCCTCGCCGGCACCGGCAACCTGTCGGCGGTGCTCGACGTGACGGGCGACGCGCCCGGCGGCTGGGAGGTCTGCTGGGGCCGGGAGATCCTCTGGCACGGCGGATTCGAGGACGAGGGGGCCACCCTCTGGGACGTCAACACCGTGGACGAGTGGCTGGACGACACCGTGTCGCACGGCGGGGCGCGCTCGCTGGTCCTGCGTCGCCGCGACAGCGACATCGGCCAGACCGGTACCGACCTGGAGAGACATCTGCCCTGCGATCCGGGCAAGCGCCACACGGGCTGCGGCTGGCTGATGACCGACAACGCGTACGCCGCGCGCATCATGGTGCGCTTCTACAGCAGCCGCACCGGCGAGAGCCCCCTGAGCAGCACCGACCTGGCGGCCTACGTCGGCGGCACCACGGACTGGACCCGGCAATGGCAGGACCTGGGGACACCCGCCGGGGCGACCTACTTCGAGCTGCGCTGCGGCTGCGAGCCGCCGGCGGCGGGAACCGGCTACGCCTGGTTCGACGACCTGGCCCTCGTGGAGTGGGAGCCGTGGGTCGCTGCCGATGCCGCCGTCAACGTCCCCGCGCCGAACAACCACCGCTACCTGCAGGTCCGACGGGCCACGCCGGCGACGACCGCCACGCTCCGCTATGCCGAGACGGCCTACGGTTCCGCGCTGGGCGCGGCCCCGCTCGCGGAGATGCCGCCCGCCGGCCGCTCGCCGCTGCGCTGCTTCCCCAACCCCTGCAACCCTCGCACCACCGTGGAGCTGAGCCTGCCGCCCGGCGACGGCCTGGTGCCAGTGACGGTGGCGGTCTACGATCTGCGCGGCCAGCGGGTGGCCCTCCTGCAGCAGGGGCCGCTTCCCCGCGGGACGCGGATCGGACTGACCTGGGACGGGCGCGACGACCGGGGGCGGCCCGCGCCCAGCGGCATCTACCTCGCCCGGGCCCGGATCGGCCCGCGGGTCCACACCCTGAAGCTGGCCCTGGTGCGATGACCGCGGCGGCTGCGAGCGGGCGCCGCAATCCGGCTGCCTTCTTTGCCGGCCAAGCCGCGGCAACGTTCCATCGCGGAAACACAACATGAGGACCAGGCCGCCAAAGACGTCAGGTACCGGAAGTCGCTCCCAGCCTCAAAGGGGAGATCCCTCACGGAACTCCAATTGAAGTCACTTTGATGTATGAGAACCCCTTCGCAAACGGCGCCAGACAATTCGGATCGCGGGCGGGGAGAGGGGTGTAGGGGGCAATATAGCGGAGTGCCGTGCTCCTTATTCCGAAATCAGGGACTTGACCTGTCGTGGTGCGTCTAGAATAGATGTCCTCCCCCCACGCCCCTTTCCCTATGCTATACTGGCTCCAGCACTCCGGCTCGCCCACAGCCTTGGAGTCCGGTAGGATGAATCCCCGTGTGACATCAGAACTGAAATCCATAAATGCGGCAAAGGCCGCTATATCTATCGGCCTAATTATAATCCTTGCTGGGCATAGCATCG
>CAZGEC010000016.1:0-80419 GCA_964524645.1 uncultured Fibrobacteraceae bacterium
GTCGAAGGGGCGGCTCGCTGGGCCCGGCGCGCGCGGCTGCTCTCGCTCTACTACCTGGCCACTCCGGCCTTCTTGCTCGGGGACCTGGGGCTGGGCTTGAATCTGCGGGTCGGCTACCTGAACGCGTATCCAGGCCTGAAGTACCTCTACTATGGGGGCTGCTTCCTGGTGGGACTGCTCAGTCTGCGGCGCAGCGCGAGCTTCCTGGCCGCGGCCAGCCTGGTAGAGACCACGCTCAACATCAGCCTGCTGATCCTGAGCGTGATGATCCCGGTCCTGCAGTTCCCCATGGCCATCCTGGCTGGCGAAACGCCTGGCCTGCCGTTCAATCCGCTCTTTTTTTGCAATTTCGGCCTGGCGGGGACGTTTTTTCTGGTCTCCTTCTACCAGAATCCCATCGTCCGGAGCTCGCCAAGGCTGGATCGGACCCCCTTTTCCCATTTTCGTCTCTTCTAGGGACTTGCCAGCGGGCCGAAAGGCACTCATCTTGATGGCAGCCGCAAGGCGGGCCGCCGATCCTGGCGGTTCGGCGGCCCCATGTTGACCTTCCCGCCAGAAGGAGCCAGCGGGATGGCTTCGGCTCCGGCTGGCCGAGGGATCGGCCGCACCTGGATCCACAGCATCAGAAGAAGCATTGCGCATCAAAAGTAATTATGATAATATAATTAAAGCTGCGGAGTGCGATCACGTATGGTCGCATTCCCCAGTCGGCGCGCCGATCAGAAGCGACGGGACGGTCCGCGGGATCACCGGCAAGTCCGCTCGCAGAGGTTCGCGAGCGGCTCCCGGTGGACGGAACTCGTCCTCAAAGCATCCGGGGAGGGTGTGATGAAGCGAGTCATACTACTGGCTCTGTGTCTCCTGCTGGCGGCAGCCGCCGCCTGGGGACAGAGCACGATGCTCACCATCACCGGTTTCCTGTACGAAGCCGACAACACACCCGGAGTGATGGGCTTTCCTCCCAGCATGGCCGGCGACGTCATGGCGGGAGTGGGCTTCATCGAGGCCATCGGCCCCGAGGTGGACTGGCAACCGGCGCTCTACCAGCTGACCTGGGTGGTCGACGGTCTGGTCTCCATGGGCGAGGTGCCGCTGGGCAACGGCATGATCTACGTCATGTACTCCGGCGGCACGCTGGACATCGTTTCCGACCGCTACTTGCGGGCCGCCTTCACGGACGGGCAGTACGGGATCGAGCCGCCCAACGCCACGGCTCCGGCGACCTTCACCGACGGCACCGTCTTTCTGCACGGCACCTTCGACAACTTCTACGTGACCTACGATCCCAATCATCACTCGGGTCACTTCGAAGGCAACCTGCACTGGATCGGCGGCGCGGAGTTCAACGAGCTGGCCTTGAACACAGCGGCCTACACCTTCGCCGGCGCGGTGGATCCGGCCGGCGCCCCCGTGCCCCAGGGCTACGACATCAATTCCGTGGGCCGCATCACCTTCGACGCGGAAGTCCCCACGGAGGAGACCTCCTGGGGTCAGGTCAAGAACCTCTACCGCTGAGCCACACCGGGTCTGGGGCATGGAGGACAGCATGAAGCAGCTCTTGAAGATCCTGATGCTCGGCGCGGCCCTAACCGTCACCTCCGGCGCGGTCCTGCCGGCCCTGGGCGGCACCGAGCTCGTTTTCCGTGGCTACGCCCGGTACGTGTCCGGGACCCCGGATGCGGCGGGCGCCGTCATGGAGATCTACGGCGTGCTGGGCACGGCCGCAGGCTCGATCACCCCGATCGACGTGGACCTGGAGACGGACGAGTACACCATCGCAGTGACCGGCATGGCCGTCACCGACGCGTTCGATCAGACGAACCCGTCCCGCCGGACCATCAGCTACGGCGCCGGCCAGCTGCACATCTACGCCGAACCGATCGCGACCGGTACGGCGGCCGACTTCGCCCTGCCCGCAACCTTCACCGACGGCGAGATGATCCTCGGCGGTGGCGTGCGGGCGGATTGCATCGCCCAGCTGTTCGACTTCGATGGTGACGGGGATTACACGGGAAACGCCACCGGCGCCGTCGACTTCGACGCCGGCACCCGGCTCGCGGCCATGGAGGCGGCCGGATATGACCTGACGGGCTGGAACTTCAATGGCACGCTGGCCGATCCGGACGCGGGCGCGGGCGTGATCGTGCCCGCCGGCTACGACCGCGTGTTCGACATCCTGCTCACGCCGCCGCGAGAACCCTCCCCGGTCGAGGCGGCTTCCTGGGGCCGGATCAAGAACCTCTACCAGTAGAGATCCGGCTCCGATAGGACGAGGGGCCCCCGTACGGGGGCCCCTCTCTCCATTCTGCGATCCTCGTTCTCCGGCTGCACGCGGAGCGGTGCCGGGCGCCCCGGCCGCGGCTCAGGCTTCCGCAGCTGCCGGCCCCCCACCTCTCTTGCTGCGCTCGATGGACTGCAAGGCCAGGAACTGCTCGCCGAACTTCTCCAGGTGCTCGCGCTGGGTATCGTACTGGTCGAAGTGCCGTTCCTCGTCCGCGACCAGGTCCTCGAAGAGCTTCTTGGAGGCCGAGTCGGCATTCTTGCTGCACTCGTTGGCCCAAAGGTTGTAGTCGCGGACGCTGCCCTGCTCCATCTCCATGGCCTTCTTGAGCATCCCGCTCACGTCGTGAATCCTGGTCACCTCCTCGGTGGCGGCCATCTGGACCTCGCCCTTCAGGAAGAGAATGCGTTCGGCCAAATGCTCGACGTGCATCATCTCCTCGATGGCCGTTTGCCGGAACAGATTCGAAAGCGGATCGTAGCCCTGATCGTCGCAGTGGAAATGAAAGTACATGTACTGGTGGACCGCGGACATCTCGTCCCCCACCGCCTTGTTCATCAGCTCAATGCTCTTCTCGTACATCGACAGCCTCCCCTGCCCTGTCCGTTCGCGCGCCGCGGCGATGGCACACCATCGCGGCCTTCTTCGTCTCGTTTCTGCCTTCCCAACCTAAGCAACCGAAGCATCTTCGGCAACGAACATCCTCGGCGCGGGTCCACGTCTCCGCCCGGTGAATCAGGGCCGCCACGTCACCTCGATGTCCTGGTCCGGCCAGAAGTCGTCGGTCTCGTAGAGGTAGTAGTCCCCGCGCTCGTCCGTCTGCCGAACGAAGGGGTAGCTGAAGCGCAGGGGCTCGGCGCCCGGCGGCAGGTGGATCTCGAAACGCGCGTGCTCGAGCGGTTCCTGCCAGATCTTCGTGGTGGTGACGATGTAGCGCGCGTAGGAATCGCGCAGGGCCTGGCGATAGATGGTGTGCACGTCCAGGATCTCGCCGCGGAAGAAGGGCAGCAGCCACCGGGCCCCAGGGGGGCGCGACGACTCCTGCCAGCGCAGGGGCGACCACTCCCCCTCCGGCGTCGTGACGCGCAGCAGCACCGTGCGAGCCCCGCCCAGCAGGCTGTCCACGGGATAGGGGTAGAAGAGCGCCGGGATCATACCGCTCGCGCGGCGGCGCAGGCGGTACAGCCCTTCCACCTTCACGGAATCCGCTTCCACGAAGAGACGCACGTCCTCCTCCGCGAACTGCAGCGGAAAGCGCGTCGGGGGATTGCGCATGACGTCCTGGGCCGGCACCGGTGCCGGGGCGTGTCCGCCTCCCTCACGCAGGGAGTCGCGCTGGACCTGGCTCTGAGCGTGCGCCGAGGGCACGCCGCCGGGCGGGGCGGCCAGCAGGATCGACACCAGGATCGCCGGGAGCCTCAGCATTCGCCGCAGCAGGCAGGGATCCGGGCGGTTTCGCAAGTTTCTTCCTTTCGTCCAGGGGCGCGTCAGTGATAGAGATTCTTGAGTCCGCCCCAGCTCTGGCGGCTCTCGGCCGGGTGATCCGGAACGCTCGAGAGCGATGGCTGCAGCTGGAGCAAGACCTCGGCGCAGCCGGTGCAGTCGGCCTCGCCCCGCAACCAGCACCGGTGAAAGCCGGGCGCCAGCTGCGCGGTGTCGACGGTCAGGTGCACGTTCCAGTCGATCCCGTCCAGGTGGACCGCTGCGGCCTGGAGCCAGTCCGCCGACGGGACCGTCACCAGGGGACACTGGTAGAAGAACTCGTCGCCGAAGACCTGGAAGGGCAGATCGGCCTCGAGCAGATCGCCGACCTCGCCGGTCAGCTGCACCCGGTTCGTCGCCGGAACGGGACGGCAGGGCGTGGTCCCGCTGCAGGGCTGGTAGCAGTGGCTGCACTCGACGCCGGCCTGGCCCGCGGCCAGCAGGGGCCACATGTCCCACGCGGGCGGGCAGCCCATGACCAGGTGCGTCTCCTGCGTGTAATCCTGGGCCAGCTGGCCGAAACCGGCCACGTCGATGCGCAGCCTCACCAGCAGCAGGGGATCTCCTGTGAACGGCGGACAGCCGGGCCAGTCGGCCTCCATGAGCAGGTGGTCGCCGAGATCCGTGACCATCCCGACACCTTCCTGGCAGAACTCCCAGCCGAGCAGGCTCCAGCCTGTCGTCATCTCGAGAGGCAGGCTGACGTGATGGACCGGCAGGCCGGGATCGCCCACCGCGAACACCAGGAAGACATCGAACTCGAGCTCCCCGCTCAGCGAGGTGTACTGGACGATGTCCTCGCAGCTCGTGATGTCGTGGTCCGTGCAGAAGCCAGCGTCCGGCGGATGCACGTGGACGAACATCATCGCCTCCGGCAGCGGATTGGCCGGCGCCGGGGCCGGCACGCCTCCGCAGACCAGGCCCAGGAAACCTGCGGCGGCCAGCAGCAGCGCCGGCCTGGCGCAAGTCTTCCGGTGCCATCCTGCAAGCATGACGGCCCTCCCTCGCTTGCGGACGGGCAGCAGGGATACCCCGCCCGGGAACCGCCGGCGGTCGCGGAGCCGAACCACCGGTGGCCATGCCTTCCCTCGAGCCGAGCGCCGCATCCGGCGCGGCCTGATGATACCATATCCTCCCCTGCGGGGCAGCCTCGCGGGCAGCGGCCGGCGAGCCCCCGGCCGGCCCCCGGCGAGCTGAGCGTGGACGCGGCTGCCGCGGATGGGCTATAGTCGTTCATTCTCATCCCCATCACGGCGCGTCCTCGAAACGCCAGCCGGGAGCGCTCCTCATGAACCACGATTCCACCCGTGGCTTCCACCCCGACATCGGCGAGGTGGATGCGCAGACGGGTATGCCGCCGTCCTGCCATTCCTGCGGGGCCCGGGCGATCCTGGCGCGGCTGGAGACCAGAGCAGCCGAGGGCCGGCGGCATGCGCGCGGCCATGACGGACCCCGCGATGCGCTGGCCCGCTGCTTGCCTGTCCAGCCTGAACCCCTTGTGAAACAAGAGGATGGAACGTCAACTCGAATCAAAGGTGCCGGACATGCGGAACATGTTGCCCAGCCGTGTTTTGCCCGTTCCCGGAACGTTGTGCGGCCTGGCGGCAGTGCTGTGGTGGATCCTGGCGGCGGCGGGGCCGGCGGCCGCCCTCTCGCCGGGCGCCGTGGGGGTCGTACCCGATCGCGTCGTGGTCACCCTGCAGGAGGGTGTTGACCTCGCCGTGACGGTCGGGAAGGACGGCGGCCTGTCGCTCGCGCCACCGGCCCTGAATGCCGTGGCCCGCGGCTGCGGAGCCTACAACCTGGAACGGCTCTACCCCGGCGTGAAGGGTCCCGCCACGGCGGAAGGCCCCGACCTGAGCCGCGTCTGGGCTGTCGACTTCGACGGGAGCCACGACCTGGCGAGCGTGCGGGCGGCCTGGGCTGCCCTGCCGGAGGTTGAGAGGGCCGAGGTCGTCGAGATCTGCCCCCTCTACCCCCTGCCCGACGATCCCTACCTGGCCTCCCAGCAGTGGTTCCTGCGCAACACCACGCTGGACGGGCCCAGCATCCGGGCCCAGGGCGGCTGGGCCGAGTCCACCGGCGACACCAGCGTGGTGGTGGCGATCGTCGACTCGGGCGTGGACTGGCATCATCCCGATCTGGGCGGCAATGGTCCGGACTACGCGCGCGGAGCGATCTGGATCAACTGGGCCGAGTACCACGGCACGCCGGGCGTCGACGACGACGGCAACGGATACGTGGACGACATCCGCGGCTGGGACTTCGTGACGGGCATCACCGACGGCGAGCCCGGCCAGGACGTCAACACGCCGGACAACGATCCGAGCGACTTCGAGGGGCACGGCACCGGCTGCGCGGGCTGTGCGGCGGCCATCACAAACAACGGCGTGGGCGTGGCCGGCACGGCCTGGAACTGCAAGATCATGGCGGTGCGCGTGGGTTGGCTGCAGCAAGGCCAGACCACGGGCGTGGTGCGCATGGACTTCGCCTCCCAGGGCATGGTCTACGCCGCGGCCAACGGGGCGAAGGTCGTCAACTGCAGCTGGGGCTCGACCAGCTACCTCTCCTCCGCGGTCACCTACTGCGTCGCCAGCGGCTGCCTCATCGTGACGGCGGCCGGCAACGCCAACGACGAGGTCGCCTCCTACCTCGGCACGCACGCTGACGTGATCGCGGTGGCGGCCACCGACGAGACCGACCTGAAGGCAGACTTCTCCAGCTACGGCTCCTGGGTCGAGATCAGCGCCCCCGGCGTGACCATCGTCACCACCTACTACGATCACACCTCCGGCGACCACGTCTACGCCATCGCCGCAGGCACGTCCTTCTCGTCGCCGATCACGGCCGGCGCCCTGGCGCTGATCTGGTCGGCCCATCCCGGCTGGAGCGCCACCCAAGTGAGCAACCGGCTCCTGGACAGCGCCGACCCGCTCGATGCGCTGAATCCCGGCTACGCCGGCAAGCTGGGCAGCGGCAGGGTCAACCTGCTGCGGGCCCTGGGCGACGGGATGCAGAAGGTACCTGCGGAGTACGAGCTGCTCTTCGACGCGATCAACGAGTCGTCCGCGGGGGACACCGTGCTGGTGCGGGGAGGGACCTCGCATCCCGCACTGACCATCCCGACCAGGCCCCTGACCCTGCGCGGTGGCTATGCTGCCGACTACGTCGGCCGCGACCCCCTGGGGAACCCCACCATCCTCGCAGGGACGCCCACCAAGCCCGCCCTCAGCTTCCTGGCCGGCGTCATCGCCACCACCGAGGTGGACGGCTTCCGCTGCACCGGTGGGGGCGGCACCTACTTCACCGGCACGCCCTACGACGGCCGCTACGGCGGCGGCGTGGTGGTGAACCAGGCCTCGCCCACCCTGCGCAACCTCGACATCAGCGGCAACGGCGTCGGCAATGTATCCACGCTGGGCTGCGGCGGCGGTCTCTTCCTGCGCGACTCGGAATCCCTGCTGGATCACGTCCAGGTGCACGACAACACGGGTATCCACGGCGCCGGTGTCTTCGTCTATGGCGGCGCACCCGTCTTCAGCGGCTGCACGATCGGCCCCAACACCAGCCTCACCGGCAACCTGTCGTATCCGCCCCTGGGCGGCGGCCTGCACGTCCTGGACGCCACGGTCGTGTTGCAGGATTCCTGCCAGGTGTTCGGTCACGACGGCGTGGAGCGCGGCGGCGGGATCTACGCAGCGGAGCAGCTCGGCAGCACGGATCTGACCGTGGACCACTGCGACATCCACGACAATCGGGCGCGAGCTGAGGGCGGGGGGCTCTACCTCCAGGACGGGTACCTCGAGACGGCCTTCACGGCGTGGCACCACAACGCCGCCGCCGCCGGCGCCACCTACTTCCAGGGAGGCGGGCTCTACCTCGGTACCGCGGCCTACAAGATCAACCACTGCCTCGTGCATCACAACGCGGCCCACGTCGGCGGCGGGATCATGCAGGCGGACACCGACAATCTGGAGTTCCGGTTCAACACGATCTACGCCAACGACGCCGTCATGTTCGGGGGCGGCCTCCTGGTGGAAGGGCCGGGGGCCAGCTTCAGCAGCAGCACGGTCGCCTTCAACACGGCCGGCAGCGGCGGTGCGGGCATCCTGTTGATGGGCGGCGATGGCCTGCCGCGGGCGTTCGACAGCAACCTGGTGGTCTTCAACGACGGCGGCAGCTCCTTCGGCAACGGCATCCATGCCGTGGCCCCCGCTGGGGTGACCATCGCCTGCTGCGACGTCCACGGGAACGCGACCCTCGATTACGGCGGCCTGCCCGATCCCACGGGCATCGACGGCAACATCTCCAGCGATCCGCTCTTCTGCGCCACGTCACCGGTCGACGAGGACGATTTCACGGTGCATGCTGACTCGCCCTGCCTGTCCGTGGGCTGCGGGACCGGCCTGATGGGCGCCGCCGGGCAGGGCTGCGCCGAGACGCCCGTGTTCCTGGCCCGCTTCGCGGTGGAGGTGACAGCGGACGGGGTCCACCTGAGCTGGCGGACGACACCGGCGAGCGAGGCGGCGGAGTTCCGGATCCTGGCGCAGGCCGGAGTCCATACCTGGGAGGTGCCCTGGAATCAGACGGCGCCCGGCGTCTTTGCGGCCACGGATTCCGATCCCGAGCTGGCCGGGGCCGCGACCTGCCGCTATGATCTCTACTTCCGCACGGGGGGGAATGACTGGATCCTGCTGGAAAGCCGCGAAGTGGCCGCGGGCACGCCCCGCATCACGCGGATCGTGTCGGCTTGCCCCAATCCGTTCAACCCGCGCGTGCTCGTCACCTTCACGACGGACAGGCCGCAGCGGGTGATGGTGGCGGTCTACGATCCGGCCGGCCGCCGCGTGGCCGTCCTCGCGGAGGGAAGCCTGGCGGCCGGCACGCACGAGGCGGTCTGGGACGGCCGGGACGCGACCGGCCGGGGAGCAGCCTCGGGGCCGTACCTGCTACAGCTGAGAGGAGAGAACGTGCGGCAGACCCGCAAGGTGCTGCTGCTGAGATAAGGTGGATACGGGTTCAAGATCGTTCGTACCGAAACCGATAACGACACTGGATATACGAGCTGGAGGGGATATGGAGGAGCGTCCGGAATTGCCGGCCCCGGCACAGCGGGCCGGCGAATCGTCCGATCTCGACAGGCAGATTCACCGGGACCTCGCGGGGCGAGGTCTGCCCGGTGCCGCCTACTACACCTTCTCGCTCCTGATGCTGGCCCTGCTGACCCCTCTGGGGGCCCAGCATCCCCGGCTGGTGGCGGTCTTCGGCAGCGCGCTGCTGCTGGTGGGCCTGCACCGCCTCTACCTCCACTGGCACTTCGACAAGAGCCACGCCGCCTCCCCCCGACGCTGGTTCGCGCTTTTTCTCGGCAACGTCGTCGTCTCGGCCGGTCTCTTCGGGGTCCTGACCGGCTGGACCCTGTACGAGTACGGCGCCCGGTGGACCGCCTGGCTCGCGCTGCTGCTGACGGCCGGCGTGACCGCCTCGGGCATCGCCATGCTCGCCGGGAGCCTGGTCGTCCTCCGCGCCTTCATCTTCGCCATCCTGCCGCCTCCCATCGTCGGCGCTCTGGCCGAGGGCACCGGCGAGGGCCGGACCATGGCGATCATCATGCTGGCCTACCTGGCCTACCTGCTGCTGGCCGGTACCATCCAGAACCGGCAGTACCTGGAGCTGCTCCGCTCGCGCGAGACCCTCAAGCGCCACGGCCAGGAGCTCGAGCGGGCCCGCGATCGGGCCGACGAGGCCAACCGGGCCAAGAGCCGCTTTCTGGCCAACATGAGCCACGAGATCCGCACGCCCATGAACGGTATCCTGGGCATGACCCGGCTGGCCCTGGAGACCGACGACCGCGACGAGCAGCGGGAGCACCTCGAGCTGGCGCTCTTCTCGGGCGAGGCCCTGCTGGACACGATCAGCGACGTCCTGGATCTCTCCAAGATCGAGGCCGGCAAGTTCGAACTCTTCTGCGAGGAGTTCCGGCTGCGCGAGCTGCTCGGCAACACGCTGCACACGCTGGCCTTTCGCGGCAATGCCCGGCCGGTGGAGCTGATCTGCGACGTGGCGAGGGAGATCCCTGACCGCTTGCTGGGGGATCCCAAGCGGTTCCGCCAAATCGTCTCCAACCTGGTGAACAACGCCGTCAAGTTCACCGAGAGCGGCGAGATCATCCTGAGCCTCCGGGTGGCGGAGCGCGTGGGCGATCGCCTGCTGCTGCACGGTGCGGTGAAGGACACCGGGATTGGCATCCCGGCCGACAAGCAGGTGGCGATCTTCGATGCCTTCACCCAGGCCGACAGCACCACGTCACGGCGGTACGGCGGCACCGGTCTCGGCCTGTCGATCTGCGCCAACCTGGTCCAGCTGATGGGCGGCCGCATCTGGGTCGAGAGCGCACCCGGCGAGGGCAGCACCTTCCATTTCACTACCGAATGGCACGCGGCATCGGAGGACGGCGACGCCGAGCCGGCGCCGCGGCTGGCCGGCCGCGTGGCCCTGGTGGAGGACAACCCGACGGCGCGCGGCGCACTGGAGGGCATGCTGCAGGACGCCGGGCTGACCTGCCATGCCTATCCCGGCGCCCAGGACTTCCTGCGGGACCTCGCGAGCGATCCCGCGGCGGCCCCCGAGGTGGACGCCCTGCTGCTGGACGTCCATCTGGGTCCGGCCAGCGGTCTGGAGCTGGCCGCCCGGCTGCGTGACGATCCCGCCTGGGGCCGCGTCCCTGTCGTCATGCTCGCCACGCCGCCCGAGGCACAGAGCGTCTCCCGGGCAACGCTGCCCAACGTGCGCGGTCGCCTGACGAAGCCGGTGATCGCCCCGCAGCTCATGGAGATGCTGGCCGGCATCCTGGACGCCCCGGCGCCGGCGACGCAGGCCGCATCCGCAAGCGGGCCGCCGGCACCGGCGCCCCGCAGCCTGCGGGTGCTGGTCGCCGAGGACAACGTGGTGAGCCGGAAGTACCTGGAGGTCCTGCTGCAGAAGTGGGGACACCGGCCGCTCCTGGCGACCAGCGGCCGTGAGGTGCTCGCGCGCTGGGAAACGGGCGACGTCGACCTGATCCTCATGGATCTGCAGATGCCCGAGCTGGACGGCTACGAAGCGGCGCGCGAGATCCGCAGCCGCGAGACCGGCCAGGATCGGCACGTTCCCATCGTGGCCCTGACCGCCTCCGCCCTGACCGAGGACTGCGAGCATTGCCTGGCCGCCGGCATGGATGCCTACCTGGCCAAGCCGGTCGAGCCCGAGATCCTGCGGCGCCTCCTGGACGAGACGAGCACCCCGCACGGTTCGCCCACGGACGCGGCTTGCCCGCGCCGGAAGCCTATCTGAGCTGCGGCCCCCTCACCTCTCCTGCAGCAGGTGCGTCTCCCAGCGGAAACGGGACCGCCTCCGCAGCAGGGGATGGAGGGCCAGCAGGCCGGTGCGGCCGATGCTTCGCCGCAGGTACTCCATCTCCGCCAGCCGTGGCTTCACACCCGGGGGCGGGGGCGGCGCGAAACCGCCCCGGCGCATCAGAAGCAGCCCCTTGGCCTGCAGGGCCAGTTCGACCTGCAGGCGCAGCAGGCAGAACATGTCGGCCACCACCTCCGGCGGAAACCGCTCGCGCAGGGTCGCAAGGTAGCTGCCCAGCGGGGTCTGTGCGAAGCTGCCCGAACCGATGCTCTGCAGCATCTCGACATCGCTGTCGAAGCCCTGATCGAGCCAGTGGCCCAGGGAAGCCTCGCTCCGCTCGTAGACGGCCAGCATGACCAGGGGAACCCCGATGATCAGGACGAGGGCGGTGACCACGGGCGTCAGGAAGAAGTGGTTGAAGGCCGAATGGACGACCACGGCCAGCAACAGGCCGGCCGCGTAGACACCCGTCCCGGCTCCGGTGCGGCGCTCCCGCCAGCCGGCGGCCACGATGCCGAAGATGGCCGTCGTGCTCCCGTGCATCACCGCGGTGCCGCAGCCCCGGAGCGCCCAGGTGAAAGGGCCGGCCTGCGGCAGCGCCGCCAGGTAGAAGAGGTTCTCGACCATCCCGAACGCCGCCCCCACGGCGAACCCGCAGATGGCCGCATCCACCATGAAACCGACCCGACGTGTGCGGACCAGGTACAGGACGTAGACGGCCTTGGCGCTCTCCTCGGTCAGGGGCGCCACGTAGCGCGAGAAGTGGGTCAGGTCCAGCGCCAGGAGGGAGAAGAGCCAGGCGTTGACGACCCGGCAGACGAGCAGGGCGACGATTCCCGCGCCCAGCGCCGTCAGGACCGCGCGCATCCGCACCAGCTTGTAGCTGTCCAGCAGCATCAGGCAGCCCAGGAAGACCGCCGCCGGAAGCAGTCCGAGGGCCATCTTCGGGGCCAGATCGCTCATCGCAGGATCTTCAGCGAAGCCATGAACTCGTCTTCCAGCTTGCGTCCCTTCTCGAAGGCTCTGGCG
This sequence comes from uncultured Fibrobacteraceae bacterium, assembly GCA_964524645.1. GTDB lineage: Bacteria > Krumholzibacteriota > Krumholzibacteriia > LZORAL124-64-63 > LZORAL124-64-63 > CAZGEC01. Next base: position 12,188 of record CAZGEC010000016.1, read on the forward strand.
TAGCCGAACGAGAGGGTGGACTCCAGGGACGAGAACAGGATCAGCCTGGCGTTCAGCTGGCAGCCCGCGTCGCCGATCGTGCGCCGCCTCGGCTCGCTGTCGAAGTTGGGCAAAAGAGCGTTGGCGAACAGGGCCAGCCGCATCCAGGTGCAGTAGAAGGCGGACACACCCCAGCGCTTGAAGCGCACGGGGGGCAGCGTCCACTCGGCGCCTCCCCTTAGAAAGCTCTGACCCCCCACTTCGCTGATCTCCAGCCCGGGGAAGCTGGTGACGGTGCGATAGCGGTTGACGCTGCCGTGATCGACCCAGTTGTTCCCGTAGCCGCCGAAGTAGAAGTTGGCGAAGGGATTGTCGCGTCCACCGTGCCCGTAGCCCGCGGCGCCTCGCAGCCAGAAGGAGGAATGGTCGAGCGGCAGCAGGAAGCCGTAGGTCAGCTCCGAGTAGACGCGCGGATAGTAATGGCTGCGTACCAGCGTACTGGGCACACCGAGTGCGGCCAGCAGGCCTTTCTCCGCCTCCACACCACCGATCGTGCCGCTGAGGTTCGAGTAGCGCAGCGCAAGATGACTGCTGAGGAAGTTGTCGTAGGTGACCCGCACATCCTGGTGCCAGGGCAGCTCCTCCAGGCCCCAGTAGCCGGCAACCTGCAGGGTGTAGCTCATCATGCGCGGCGGCCGCTCCAGGATCTGCCCGCCGTAGCCCAGCTTGAGCTGGTAGCCCTTGCGGCTGACCCTTGTCGGGCCGAAAAAATCGTAGAAGTCGGCACGGTTGTAATCGCCCTCGAGGGTCCAGGGATTCCGGCGGTAGCTGAAGCGCAGGTGGAGGCGCTCGTCGGCCGGGAGCCGGGTGTTGGGTGTGTAGGAGGCTGCCGCGGAGAGCGCGTGCAGGTATACGGGATCGGACCAGTCACCGCGGATTCCCACGGCGGCGTAGTCCTTGTAACCCTCGGCGATGGGGTAGGCGGCGTTCAGGCGTACGTTGCGCCAGGCGTGGTAGTCCCCCTGTTCGAAGATAACCGAGTCGGGGTCGACCTTGAGGGGCGAACCCAGGACCCAGTTCTCGACCAGGGGATGGCGCTTGGCAATGGCGGTCCCGAGGTACCGGACGGCGCTGACATCCTCGAGGGTCGCATCGGCGATCATGACCGGCACGAAACCCTTGCCGGTGTAGCGAAAGACGGCCAGCGAGTCCTTCGACACGGGCACGGGCCGGAAGAATCCCGTCTCGGTGTTGGTCACGCAGGCCAGCTCTCGGCTTGCGAGGTCATAGCGGAAGACGTTGGCGGTGCCCGTGGAGTACGACGTTCCATACAGATACTGACCGTCCGGGGAAAACACGAAGTTGCCTGGCCCGCCCAGGCCGAACTCGTGCAGGACCTCGTAGGTGCCTCCACCCTGCAAAAGGGCCGCGATCTCGATGCGGATCAGGCGGGGCTTCCCGGTGACGCCGACGAGGATTCCGCTGAGATAGCGGCCGTCGGGCGAGACGTCGATGTCGTAGAGGTCTTCCTTGTAGGAGAGCGTGAAGATCTCCTGCCAGTACTGGTAGGGCTCGGGAATGCGGCAGATGTGCACCATTCCGTTGTGATGCTGGACCCCCCAGAGGGAACGGTCGGCCCGGTTGAACGCCAGGTCGCCGATGCGACAGGGCGCCAGCAACGTACAGCAATGACCCGTCATCACGTCGGCGGCCACCAGGTTTCGCCAGCCGCGCGCGTTGTTGGTGGTGAAGAAGACGGTGCCGGTGGAATCGTCGTAGGCCAGAGAGGTGACGTAGTAGAGGGCGGGCGAGGCCACGTCGCAGACCTTGCGGCTCTCGCCGCTGGCGAGGTCGAGCACCCGGACGTGGGCGAACTCGCCCGGGTAGCGCACGGCCGCCACCAGCCAGCCCCGCTGCGGGTCGTACACGGCACGGGAGACCGAGCCGAGGGGCCGCGGCGCGATCACACGGTAGGTCGTGGTCGGATACTGGCGGATCGAGTCCAGGTTCACCTGCTGCCAGGCGTGCTCCCAGGCCACCCAGCGGCGCCACTCGTCGTCCAGGGGACGCTCGAAGACGTGCTGGAACTGGGAGGAGAAGTAGGCCTTGCTGCCGTCGCTGCGTTGTCCCCACTCCACGATCTTCTCAGGGCCGTACTGATAGGCCAGATAACTGACGAACCGCGTGCCGTAGAGGTAGGAGAGCTGCCCCGTCTGGAAGTCCTTGGCGGTTCCCTCGGATTCGATGCCAACCACGTCGTAGAAGTAGCTGCTGTCCCGCACCATGGTGCGGAACACCATCTCGTCGTAGCCGTTCTGGGCCCGGCCGATGCCACCGGCCATCCAGGTTTCCATGAAGACGGCCAGCCCCTCGTGGTACCAGCGCGGCGCGTAGCGGCGGGGATTCGTGAGGTAGCTATAAAGAATGGAGACCGGGTCCTCGTCCGTGGGCGTCACCTTGCCGAAGAAGATGTCGCGCCAGAACCGGTCGTGGCTGCTGGCCTGGTCCGAGGCCACCAGGTGCACCAGCTCGTGGTTCATCACCCAGTTGATGCGCTCGTTGGTGGGGCAGGTCTCGTAGACGTGCTCGAAGGGCTCGATCCCGATCGTCAGGAAGTTGAAGGGCAGCGCCGTGGTGCCGGCGTAGCCGAAATCGTCCGCATCTTGGAGGATGACCGTGACGTCCTCGTTGGGATCGTAATCGAACAGGTTCCGGTGGAAGTTCAGCGAGTTCTCGAAGCAGCGGATGAGATGGGGCACCACGTAGGCATGCTCGCCGCCCAGGTAGACGAGTCTCAGGTTCTCCGTTCGCGCCGTCTGTAGGTGCCGGGAAGGAGTCTGGCCGCGGAGCGGGCCGGACCAGGGGAACAGGACCATCAGCGTCAATGCCGCCAGAACCAGGGTGCGTCGTCTTCCCAGTACGGGCATGCCGGCCTCCGAACCTGGAGGGCAACCGGGAGGTGCTGCAGTCCCCCTACAGCACCTCCCCCTCGTTCACTCCACCGAGTCGCACCGTTCGGCTGTGCACCGGTTGCGCGTCGTCACCCTTGTCGTGGAGCGAAGCTCACCGGCCGACATCGAGATTCATGAAGGTGCGGCCCGCCAGGTCCGCCTGCTGGGCTGCCGGGGCCCTCCCGAGCAACGCCGCCTTCACTTCCGGCGCCCGGCCCAGCATCGAGAACTGCTCGTCCAGCGTGGCACGGTTGAAGAGCGCCGCCTGGTCGGCAGGGGTCATCTTCCCGAGACATTCCAGCTTCAGCTGGCGGTCCATCCGCGGCAACAGAGCAGCCTGCTCCTCGAGGCTGGCCCGGGCCAGGCAGGCGGCCTTCTGCATGTCGGAGGCCCTCCCTAGCGTCGCGGCCTTGTCCTCCAGGCTCATGCGGCCCCAGGCGTCCTGGGTCACGGCCACGCGGCCCAGCACCTCGCTCTGCTGCTGCTTGTCCAGCCGCCCGAACCAGGCCACCTGGTCCTTGGCCGGGGCACGACCGAAGGCCGCGGCCTGCACGGGCACGGGGCCTCTCCCCAGCATGGCCCACTGCTCCTTGGCCGGTGCGCGCTCGAAGATGGCGATCTGCTTGTCCTGCGAGGCCCGCGCGAACATGTTGGCCTTCTCGTTGTCGCCGGCTCTGGCCAGCAGGCTCTGCTGCACGTCCTTCGAAGCGCGCTCGAAGGCCTGGATCTGATACTCCTTCGAGGCCCGGCCGAGCATGCCCGCCTGCTGCTCGAGACTGCAGCGCTGGAACAGGGCCTGCTTCTGGGCAGAGGAGGCGAGGGACACCATCATGGCCTGTTGCTCGATGCTGGCCCGGCCCAGCAGGCTGGCCGCCTGCTCGGGGCTCACCCGCGCCAGGGCCTGCGCCTGGAATTCCTTGCTGTTGCGCCCGAGGATCGCCGCCTGATCGTTCTTGGCCATCTTGCCAAGGGCGGCAACCTTCTGGTCCACGCTCATGCGGCCCCAGGACTCAGGCGAGACGGAAATCCGCCCAAGGCACTCGTTCTGCACGCTCTTGTCGACGCGTTCGAAGGCCGCCACCTTTTCGACGGCCGGCAGGCGGCCGTACAGGTCGGCCTGCAGCTCGGCTCCGGCTCGACCCAGCACCGCGAGTTGGATGTCCTTGCTGGTGCGCTGGAAGATGTCGGCCTTCTCGGCTGGCGTGGCCCGCTCGAGCAGCATGGCGAGATCCGCCTGCGCGAAAGTCCCGGCACCCGTGCCGGACTCCTCCCCGGCCAGCACCACGTCCTCGGGAGCGATCTGCTCCTCGTGGTACTTCTCCACCGCGCCGACCGTCCCCTGGACGTCGGTGTTCCGCGTCGGCGGATACAGGAAGGCGAAGTAGCCGATGAGGGCCACGGCCGCCACCACCACGGCTCCCCACAACCATCTGCTTCTCTTCATGAGTTTACCTCCCGTGATCAGGGTCGACATGCTGGGTCAGCAATGACTACAAACCAGGAGGCGAAAAGTTGGTGAGCCAAAATGTGTTGCTATTCCCGCCTCGCCGTGAACGACTGTTCCGCGAGCACGGCTCCCTCCGCGTACAGCTCGATGCGATAGGTCAGGGGTACGCCCTCCGTCTCGTGATACGAAATCTGGTACCGTCCCACCCCCTTGTGGGTCAGCTCCACCCGGCTGCCGGAGATGCTGATCTCGTCCGTGCCCGGCGCCTCCGGCGCCAGAACCCCCTCGCAGCGCGCCGGACCTTCCGCCTCCAGCACCGCAAGGATGGAGCGGTCGGACGCCAGGCTCACCCACAGCAGGACGTTGCGCTCGTGCCGGCGGGCGTCGATCTCGCAGCGCACGCCCTCGGCCGTCAACACGGCGACCGGCGCCTCTCCCCGGCGATCGAGCGCCACGCCGTAGATCGTGTTGACCTCGCTCCGTTCCGGCCCCACCGGTAGCCCGAGCGCCAGCAGGACGATGGCCACCAGAACGGCGCCGACGCCGAAGGCCAGGGCGTGGCTCGGCTGGCGGCGGAACGCGAAGGCGTCGCGCAGGAACTGCAGGCGCGCGCGGTGGCCGCCGGTCACGGGCACGGGCGCGTCGGCCAGGGCCGCCAAGAGGCGACCGCGGAGTCCCGGCGGCGGCTGTACCGGCCCCGCCCGCTCCAGCACCGCGATGGAGTCCCGCAGCTCCTCGAAGTAGGCCCGGGCCTCCGGGTCTCCGGCCAGGTACTCCCGCAGCCACTCCGAATCGCGCTGCGAGTTGATCCCGTCGATCTCGCCGTTCATCAACTCGATGATCCTGTCCTCTATCATCTCGTGTAACCCTGCCTGATGAGCTGTTCCTTGAGGACCTGCCGGGCCGTGTAGAGCCGCGACTTCACGGTCGATTCGGGAATGTTCAGAATCCCCGCGATCTCGCTGTACGAGAGGAACAGCAGATGCTTGAGAATGATGGGCACCCGCTGGTCGAGGCTCATGGCCGAGAGCGCCCGCTCCAGGTGCTGGTTCACCTCGGCATGATCGTATTCGGTCTCCGGCGTGGGCCAGGTGGACGGGGAATCGTCCCGGAAATCCTGCTGCCGTCGCTGGCGCTTCAGGTGATTGAGCGATTCGTTGACCGCGATGCGGTAGAGCCAGCTGAAGAACTTCGCGGCCGGCTGGCAGGTCGCGATCTTGTGATAAGCCTTGAGGAAGGCGGTCTGGGTGATGTCCGCCGCATCGTCGAAATCCCGGACCAGTCGGTAGACGGCGCTGAAGACGGGTCTTTCGTAGCGGGCGACGAGCATCTCGAAGGCCTTCCGATCCCCTTGCTGTACACGGCTGACGTACTGCTCATCCATGTCCGTCATGAATACAACTCATCCCGCGAAAGGTTGGGCCCGAATCAGCTGTCCACGATTTCGAAGACGTGGTCGAGCCCCGCAATGCCGAAGAGTTCCCGGATATGCTGGCTGGGACGGGCCAGGACGATCTTCTGCCCGTTTTCCGCGAGACGCTTCTGCGTCGCGATCAGGATCCCGATTCCGGCGCTGGAAATGTAATCCAGGGCGCTCAGGTCCACCTTGCAGCCCTCGGCGACGCCGGCGAAGACCTCCTTGGCCCGCTCGGCCATGGCCGCGTCCAGCCTCCCGGACACCTTGACGGTGCCGTCCGCCTCCTGCCAGATCTCAAACATGTCCCCCCCCCACCGCCATGATGGCCGTGATCGTCAGCGTGCGATCCTCGTGATGATAACGGAGTTCCTCGACCAGGCTCCGAACCAGGTGCAGGCCCAGCCCCCCGGCCCGGCGCTCGGCCAGGGGGGTCCGGGGATCAACCGGCGGCACCTCTGCCGCGTCGAAGGGTGCCGCGTCCTCGCCCACCATGGTGACCACCACGCGGTCGTCCGCGCGTTCGAGCCGAAGAACGACGTGCTCTCCTCCTCCCGCATCATGGCGAACGAGATTGGTGAACAGTTCCTCGGTGACCAGCTTCAAAGCAAGGGCGGAAGCGCCGCCGAGCCCCTGCTGCTCGCAGAAGGCTTCGAGAAGGGCGAAGAGACCATCCAGCGCAGCAAGATCACGACCCAGGCGTCTTTGCATGGCTTCCCCGCCTGGCACGTTTCCGCCTCGAGTTTTGATATATGCTTGCCCGTGATGTAGATCCGACTGGTGGCGGCCGTGTTTGCCGCCCGATTATCCCAATTCTATCCCGGGATTGCAAGGCGCATCACGGCGGTTGCATCACGGCGGTGCATCACGGCGGCCGGTCCGCACGTTGACCGGGCGAGCGCCGGCCGCTAGAGTCACGGAAATCCTGGAGGCGCACGTTCAACTCGCCGGATCTCGCACGTCCCCCCTGGCTCGATCGAGGAGGTCACCATGACCCGCCGACTGGCCCTGCTGCTGCTGCTGGCACCGGTCGCCCTGGCCCGACCCGCCGCCGCCGATTTCACGGCCCGCCTGCACATGGTCGAGGGCGGCCAGACCGTCGAGGGCGAGATCTACGTGAGCGGGCCTCGTCACCGCCTGGACCTGTCGCAGGCCGGCCGCGACCTGGTGGTCCTCGCCGATCGCGAGGCCGGCACCACCCTGCTGCTGGCCCCGGCCGTCCGGGCCTACTGCGCGCTGCAGAGCGACGACCCGCTCCTGCTGATGGTCGATCCCTTCCAGAGCGCGCTGCACGCCTACCCCGGGGCCGTGAGCAAGGTCATCGAGACCGACGAGGTCTCCGGCCAGACCTGCAACGTGGTGCAGGTGAGCGTCGAGGATAAGGTGGTGCTGACCCGCTGGGACTCGCAGGAGCTGGGCTTTCCCCTGCGCGTGGAGCTGCCGGACGGGAGCCGCTCGGTCACCCTGACGCAGATCGAGCCGGGCCCCGTGCCGCCCCAGGCCTTCGCGATGCCGAAGGGCTTCCGGCAGCTCTCCTTCGACGAGCTGGGCGAGCTGCTCTGGGACGCCAGCGCCGAGCAGCCGGCTCCGGCCTCGCCCGCGGTCCAGCGGCGCACCCTCGGCCAGTACATGACGCCGGGCTACGAGCTGATCCTGCGCTGCGGCGCCGGGACGGAGATCGGCGTGACCTGCCGGGAGGGTGCCGATCCAGGCTTCCAGTGGAGTGCGGTCCCGCAGAGGGAGGGCGCGGCGCTGCGCCCCGCGGCCGCCTGCCAGCGGCAAGGGGCCGGAGAGGTGACGGTGGAGCCCGGCGCCGGGGCCGACGCCATCGCACTCACCGACCTGCAGGGCGAGGGATCCCTCAACGTGGAGCTGATCGGCGAGCAGCCGCTGCTCGGCAGGATCGAGACCTACACGCTGGGTGCCCGCTCCAGCAAGGGCCGCAGCATCAACGAGCCCTACGCCAGCCTGACGGTGACCGTCACCGGAGACCGCGAGGAGGGCGACGCAGGAGGAACCACCCAGGGCGACATCCAGATCTCCGCGGACGACGAGACGACCGCCCAGGAGTACGGCCGCGTCCACCTGGAGCTGGCCGACGGCGAGACCTGGACCCGGACCTTCACGCCGGAGCAGAAGGTGACCAGCCTCGACTTCACGGTCCAGGTCGGGCGTCTCCGCGTGCGCGTGGAGCAGGTCAATCGCGCCGTGGACTGAAACCGGACCGGGTCCGGCACTGGTGATTCAGCGCAGCCGGAAGTTGAAGGGCACCGCCACCCAGACCGGAACCGGCCGCTCGCACTGCATTCCAGGTCGGAAGACACAGCGACGGGCGGCCGCCAGGGCCGCCCGATCCAGCAGGGGGTGCGCCCCCGCGGCCACCTCCGCCTCCAGCACCGAGCCGTCCGGGCCCACCAGGACGTGCACCAGCACCTCCCCTTCCAGGTGCGCGAGACGGGCCAGCTCCGGGTAATCGGGCATGACGCGCCGGATCAGGGCCGGCGGCGCGGAAGAGGCCACGAACTCCGGCTCCGTGCCGCGCCAGGCCTCGGACACGGGACGCAGCACATCCTGGAAGCGCAACAGGGTCTCGGGGATCGGCAGCTCCTCGGGCAGCAGATCGTCGTCCACGGGCTCGATGACCGACGGCCGCGGCAGCGGGCGGGGCGGCTCCGGCAGCGTCTCGAACGGCTGCACGGGAGTCCACTCGATGGGGGGGAGCTCGGGCATCCGGCAGGGGTGCGGCGCGTGGTGCGGCAGGCAGACGAAAAAGAGAATGGTCAGCGCCAGGACCACCAGGGTCGACCAGCGCAGATACCTGGGATACTGCAGCTTGAACTGCTCGTTGGCCGTGGGCGCGAGGCCGGGGCAGAACTGAGCGATCATGCTCGGCATCCTTCCGGCTCGTGGGGTCCCGGGGACGGTGGCCGCGGGCGGGCGCGGCGGTGAGGTGGGGGCGGGGGGTTCACCTGAATATGCGGAGGCGCAGCGCCCGAGGCAACCGGAGGCGCCGCGAGCATGCTGGCGGCGGCGATCAGGACTGGCTCGCCGTCCGGGCCAGGGGATCCGGGACGAGCAGCGCGGGCAGCACCGGAACCGGTCCCTCGACCTGCGCCTTGAGTCGCGCGTCCATGAAGAGCGCGAACGGCTTCACGTGCAGGTAGAGCGCGGCGAAGGACATGACCGTTCTGAGCGTCCGGGGATTGTGCCGCAAGCAGTCGCTCACTGCCCGCCAGAACGGGCCCCGCACCTGGCGGTCGCGTAAGCCCAGCCGCCAGATGAGGCGGCCGAAGGAGCGCAGGTCGCGCCAGATGTGACCCTGGGGACGTACCACCCGGTGCCGGGAGAGATCGAGAGCCCGGGCCAGGCGTTGCACGCGGCCGAAGAAGGAGGACGGCGCATAGATCCGCTGCAGGACCGCGCGGTAGTCCGTGAGGATCTCGCGGCGGGGACGCCGGGTCTGGAAGTTCAGGCCCGACGTGCACTGGTCGGCGTCCTGGCCGCTCCGAATACGGTCCGAGTCGACGTGCAACCGGCCCTCGGCGATCAGCCGGCGCGAGAGCTGGGTCCGGGGCAGGGCATAGAGCAGTCCCACCATGCAGACCGGGACCGCCAGATCCTCGATGCACCGGATCATCGGACCGGCCACGGACTCCGTCTCCGCGTCGAATCCGATGATGAAGCCCGCATTCACGAAGATCCCGGCGCGGTAGAAGCGCTGAATGCTCTCGGCCATGTTCCGCCGCATGTTCTGCAGCTTCCTGACGCTGCGGAGCGCCACGGGATCGGGGCTCTCGATCCCGACGAAGACGGCGAAGAAACCGGCGCGCTGCATGAGCGCCAGCAGCTCCTCGTTCTCGGCCAGGTTCAGGCTCACCTCGCTGGAGAATTCGAAGGGATGTCCTCGGCGCTCGCTCCAGTCGCCCAGCGCCGCGAGGAAGGGCATGATGGCCCGGGGATTCCCGATCAGATTGTCATCCACGAAGTCGATGTGCCCCCGGTAGCCGAGCGCATGCAGGGCATCCAGCTCCCCCAGCAACTGCCGGCTGGTCTTGCAGCGGGGCACCCGGCCGTTGAGCTCGATGACGTCACAGAACTCGCAGTTGAAGGGGCAGCCGCGCGAGTACTGCACGCCCACGTGCAAGTAGTGCTCTAGCTTGAGCAGATCGAAGCGGGGGAGCGGGGAGTTTCTCATGTCCGGGAACTCCGTCGCGACGAAGTCGCCGCGCCGGGCGCCGCCACGCCAGGCGGCCACGAAATCGGCCATGATGTCCTCGGCCTCGCCGCGTATCAGGAAATCCGCCTCCGCGTACACGGCCGGGCTGGAGGAGACGTCCGGCCCGCCGATCACCGTCGGCTTGTTCCGGGCATGCGCCCACGCCAGGATCTGTTTGGCGTCGAACTGCTGGGGCAGCATTGCGCCCAGCATGACCACATCGGCCCAGTCCAGATCCTCCTCGGACAGCTCCTCGATGTTGCGGTCGATCAGGCGGAGCGGCCACTCCGGAGGCAGCAGCGCGGCCACCGTGATCAACCCCAGGGGCGCCGCCGAATAGCGAGCCCCCACCAGAGCGCAGGTCTCGTGGTAGTTCCAGAAGCTGTTGGGATTGAAGCGCGGCTGGACCAGCAAGACATTGGGGTCCCGCACGGATATCAAGATCGATTCCTCTCCTGCAAGGTATCACCCATCAGCAGGGGGCACGCATGAAGCCACACATCGGTGAGGCCGTGGCTGCTGGGGTTTCTGTTCCAGCCATAAAGTAGCAGGAAAGGCCTGGCTCACGCCATGCCTTTCCTGCATCCTGGTTTCCCGGCGCCGCTTAGCGGACCAGGGTAGCGCGCAGCGTGCGGCGCTCCCCGCCGGCCCTGAGCACCAGCATGTAGACGCCGGCCGGCAGGCTGCGACCGTCCGCGTCGACCGCGGTCAGCGGCAGCCGGTGCTCGCCCGCCGCGTAGCGCGCCGGCGGCAACGAGGCCACGCGGCGGCCGCGCAGATCGTGAACGGTCAGCGAGACCATCGCCTCGCGGTTCAGGGTGAAGCAGACGGTCGTGCGCGGATTGAACGGGTTGGGCTGCAGGGCCGCCTGCTGGATCAGGGGCTGCGGGAGAGCCCGGGCATCCGACCCGGCGACGGGGGTCAGGTCGCCGGCCGGCAGCTCTCTCCCGCCGGGCAGGACCGCCGTCAGGCGGTAGAGATAGCGGGCGGGATCGGCTCCCGCCGGTAGCCGGTCCGAGAACGCATAGCGCCAGATCCCGGCGCCCGCGCCGCTGGGCTCCACCGGGGCCGGCGTGATCAGCTCCGCGCGGGGCGACTCCTCCGACAGGATGGCCTGCAGCACCTCCTGGCTGCGCAGCTGCCCGCTGGCGAAGGCCTCGGCCAGGTCGGCCCGTCCCGGCGACCGCCCGCCGGACTTGTCCTGCGCTGCCCCGCGACCCGTATTGTAGCGGTAGATGCGGAAGGCCAGCTCCTGGTCGCAGGTCCAGGCCAGCTCCACCTGCGGCACGCTCCCGCCGGCGATGGTGGCCTGCCCGCGCACCCGCGGCAGGTCGCCGACCGCGGACAGGACGTCCTTCCCCTCGAGCGCGAAGGCCAGACCGCCCGCGGAGATGTACTGGGTCCCCGCCATCACGTCGGGGGCACCGTTGCCCGAGATGTCCGGCACGCCGCGCACGGAGTACAGCCGATAACCCGTGTTGAAGATCCACAGCGTGTCACCGTCGGCGCCGTCGAACAGGTAGGTGTTGTAGTCGAACGAACCGCCCACCACCTCCGCGACGCCGTCGCCGGTCAGATCGTCCACGCGATCGACGGACCAGCAGTCCCCGCCGTTGAGCGTGCCGACCCAGGACTGCCACACGAGGTCGCCGGTCTTGCCGTTGACCACGCGCACGGCCCGGTCCCAGGAGCCGACGGCCACGTCGTCGTAGTCGTCCTGGTTGACGTCGCCCACATTCACCAGGCGCATGATGTAGTTGTAGCTACCGTTGTCGAACGTCCAGACGACGTGGCCGTCGGCGCCGCTGAGGCACTGGACCTGATTGTTCGCCGCCCAGTTGCCGGCGACGACGTCCGCGATTCCGTCGAGGTCCACGTCCCCGATCACGCAGGCACCGTGGGTGCTGTTGCCGGTGTCCGTGGCCCAGATCTGAGCGCCGTAGCTGGTGCTGCCGCCGGAGACGCAGAAGACATGGTACTCGTAATCCATGCCGCCGAAGATCACGTCCGCCACGCCGTCCCCGTTGACGTCGGGCATTGCGCGCGTCACGCCGATGGCATCGGACGAGCCGTAGAAGCGCCACAGGACCGAGCCTGTCGCCCCGTTCACCAGGTAGCCCAGGTTGTTGTCGCTGCCGGCCCCGAAGGCCACCTCCGGCACCCCGTCGCCGGTCCGGTCGGGGATCCAGGCGAGGCTGTAGATCCAGCCCGATTCGTACTCCGTGTAGGTGTCGAAGGTCCAGAGCACCTCGCCCGACCGGCCGTCGAAGGCGTGCACGGAGCGATTGCCCCAGGCGGTCCCCAGCAACGCGTCGGGGAAACCGTCACCCGACAGGTCGGGGCAGCTGATCAGGCAGTCGTCGCCGTAGCCGCCCCCGTCGCTGACGCCGCTGGACGGCCGCTGCGACCAGATCACGCCCGGCGTGCCGGAGTCGCCGCCGGAGAGCAGGTAGGTGTGATCGCCCACGGCTCCGGCGTCGTAGGTCTCGACGAGCACGTCGGGCACGCCGTCCCCGTTGGCATCCGGCAGCCAGGCGAAGGTGCAGATGTCGTTGATGCCCTGAAAGGTCCACAGCACCTGGGGCGCGGGCGGGAAGGCAGCGGCCGCGCTGGCGAGGATCAGGGGCAGCAGAAGGGCCAACAGGCAACAGGAGCGGGAAGAGGTCCCGGGGAGGCGGCCGCGGCGGGCCGCGGCGGTGCGTGCGGTTCCGGTGTTCATGGCGGCTCCTCTCGAGGTGGCGGCCTGCGATCCGGCTGGAGGGTGCGGGGCAAGGCTGTGCGGTCGGCTGGCAGGGGTATTGTAGCGCAAACGGAGGGTGGATTTCCATGGGTCCGGCGGAGATGCTATAATCGCCGCCGGCGAGGTCCCTTTTCAGCTCTTGAATAACGGCGGGGCCCGCTGTTCCTGGCTTGCGGATGGTTGTCGGCGCCAGGTTCCACTCGAGGAGCAGGAAATGAAAAGAGCCTATTGCGGGTTTCTGCTGCTGGCGGGCTTGCTGATCGTCTGTGCGTCCTGCCAGGAGAGTGAAACGACCCTCGCACCCGCCTCGCCGTCCCTCGCCGGTCACAGAGGCCCGGACAAGGGGCCCTCGGGCTGGTGCGACCCGGAGATGCATGCCTTCCTGGAAGAATTCTGGCAGACCTGGGAGCACGCGATCTGGACGGAGATATCCGGATACGTGGATGTCGAAACGGGCGGCGTTCTCGCCGGAGTGCCTGCCGGCTGGCCTCCGGATTACCAGATCGCCCTGGAGATCAAACCGCGCTCCGTCAGCAGCCACACTCCGGGATATCCTCGCATCTTCTTCAGGATCCTGGTCCCCAAAACGGGGCCGGGATTCCCGCCGAAATCGGTCCCCTACATCCTCGAGCCCGACGGCCTGGAATTCCTGCTGCCCGCCCGGCTGACGATCTGCTGGCCGGAATGGGCAGGCCCCCCATCCACCAGCGGATATCATGTGCTGTGCCTCAAGGAGGTCCAGCACGACGGACATCCCCACTACGCGTTCACCGACAACGAGATGGTCCTGCCAACGGGTCCAGCTCATCCCTCCAGCCCGGTCATGAGCCTCCCCCTGAGCCTGGGAACTGGGATCACGCGGAACATCACGCACTTCTCGCGCTGGGAGCTGGTCAACGGTGACAACACGGGGGATGGTGGAGGCGGCAAGCTCGACGACGAAGAAGACGGCTGCTGGATTCCGTTCGCACCCTAGCCCGGAGGGCTCGGGAGTCATCCGGGCAGCCCCCCCACGCGGCGGCAGGGCCCGCCGCTAGCTCGCGTCGCCCATCAGGCGGAAGAAGGCCCAGTAGCAGGGATGTCGCCAGCGCTCGTTGGCCCGGCGCGTGTCGAGCCGGGCCGCCCGGAGCGCCTCGGCCCTGCTCATCCCCTCCAGCCAGTGGCGATAGAAGCGCCCGGCCAGGAAGGCAGCCGCCTCGTCATCGACCCAGATAGTCGAGGCGATGACCGTGTGCGCTCCCGCCTCCAGGAAGGCGCCGGCGAAATCGGCGACACCCCCGCCGGAGACGGCCAGCCGGCGCGCCGCCTCGCAGCAGGACAGGTAGACGAGCTGGGCGTCCAACCGCAGGCGGCTCACGGCGGGTATGGTCAGGACGTCCTGCGCGTCGCCGGAGGCCAGCCGCAAGGTCGACCGCCCGGGCAGCCCCTGCTGGACCAGCGCATGGCTGGCGATGTGGATCACGCCGAAACGATGCAGATCCTCGCCGGCCAGCCGTCCCCAGCTCGCCGCGGACCCGGTTCGCAGCACCACACGATCGTCGGGCCAGAGCGCGGCGATGCGGCTCGCCTCTTCCTCGGCCCTGTGCAGCACCGGCGGCGCGTCGTCCTGCGGGCGGCCGGCCGGCAGCCCGTCGCAGCCGATGGCGAGAAGGGTGCATGTCCGGGCCGGCTTGCCGGCGGCAGCGAGCCGGAAGGCGGCCAGCCGGGGAGCCTCGACCACCGGACCCTGGTCCGCGACCAGCCGGCCCAGGCTCGGGTCCGCACCCGGCAGGGGCAGGGCGCTCCAGGGCACCGCGGAGAGCAGCCCGTCCGGCACGATCCGCAGCACCCGCCCTTCCGCCCAGATCCCGTCCAGCGAGCCCAGCAGGGTGTCGGCGAGCTGCGCGGCGGCGGCCGCATCGACCGGCCGGTCCGGCTGCTCCATGTCCGCCAGGACGGTCGCCAGCCGCTGCCTCAGCTCCGCGCGGCCGGGCAGGCGGCGGACCTCGCAGCTCCGGCCCGAGATCGTCCAGCGGAAGGACGTCCCGCGTCCGACGAAGAAGACCAGTGCCGGTGATCCCGCCTCGCCCTGCAACCTCCGCAGGGCGGCCTCAGGCCCCTGTGCCAGGTCGCCCGGTCGGGCGTCCGGTGCGAGGCTCCCCTGCGCGAGCAGGAGCGTGTGCCGGCCCAGGGCCTTTCCCTGGAGCAGTGCGGGCTGGGCGGCGTACAGGCCGATCAGGACCTCGGCGGCGTCGCGCAGGGCATCGTCGTTGAAGGCCCGCAGCTCGCTGGTCACCTCCTCGCGCGGGCGCCGGAGCATTTCCTTTGCCTCCAGCAGCGAGGCCTCGGCCTTGGCGGCCGAGCCGGCGGCGGCCAGGGAGCGGCCCAGCTCGATGTGCAGGCGGGCCACGAGATCGCTCGGCGAGTTGGGAGTGCAGAGAGCGAGCGCCCGGCGGTAGCAGGGGATGGCCTCGGTATGCCTTCCCTCGCGCGCGTACGAGACACCCTGGAAGAGGAGCGTCGAGAGCCGCGTCCGGAAGCGCGGGCCGAAGGCCGGGTCCGGATCTTCCCGCGCGAAGAGGGCCCGCGCCGCCGCGAACTCGCCCTGCTCCAGCAGGACTTGGCCGAGGTGAAAGCGGCTGGTGGCCAGCAGATCGGGATCCCCGCTCTTCTCGGACAGCTCGACGCAGGTCGCGAAGGCCGCGCGGGCGGTTCCGAGATCCTCGCGCAGCAGTGCCAGCTCGCCGCGGCTGCGCGCCAGCTCCCACGCCTTCCCCTCCCCGCCGCCGGCCTGCACCGCTTCGGCGGCCCGGGCTTGCGCCTCCGCCGCCAGCCGGAACTCCCCCTGCCGGGCCAGCAGGTCGGCCGTGGCGATCTCGAAATCGGCGCGCAGGTTCTGATCCGGCCCGCGGTCCTGCAGCGCGCCGCGCAGCTCCTGCAGCCGCGCGATCGCCCGGTAGGCCGGATCGGGCTGTCCCATCTCCAGGCCGTTCCGGATCAGCTCCAGCAGGAGCCGCGCCTCGTCGGCGGCGGTGCCCGTGCCGGGGCTCAGGCCGCGGGCGACGGCGAGCAGCGAGTCGGCCATCGCGAAGTCGCCCAGCTGGCAGTAGAGCTGGGCAGCGAGCGCGGGCAGGCGGGCCTTGTTGCGCCGGTCGGGGAAGGCCTCGACCCAGGGGCGCGCCCGCTCCAGGTAGACCCGGCAGGAGTCGAGCTGGCCCAGGACTCGGTAGTCGTGAGCCACGCTGGCCATGCTGCGGGGCACATTGAGCGAGTCGTTCAGGGCGAGGCCGTGATCCAGGTTGCGCAGGTCCAGCGCGAGTGCCCGCCGGTAATCGCCCAGCTCGGCCGCGACCCCGGCGGCCTGGTCCAGGCTGAAGCTGACCAGCCAGGGATATTCCCGCTCCGCGGCGATCCCTGCGCATTCCTCGTAGAGAGTCAGGGCTCCCGTGACCTCGCGCCGCCGGTGCATGATGCCGGCGAGCTGGATCCGGCCCTGCAGCACCCGGTAGTCGTAGCCGACCTTGCGGGCCATGGCCGTGGCGAGCACCGAGGCATGCAGCGCGTCGTCCTGGCGATCGACCCGGGAGAGGTCGCCGGCGATGCCGCGCCAGAGAATGACCTCGAGGCGGCTGCCGGCCACGGCCCTGGCCAGGGGGGCCGCCTCCAGCAGCCTGCGCACCGCTCCCAGGCTGTCCCCGCCGTCGTTGTCCACGATGGCCAGCTTCACCGCCAGCCAGACCCGCTGCAGGGAGTCCAGCCCGGCCACGCCGGCCTCCGCCCGGCGGTAGAGCTGGCCCCGTTCCCCGTGACCGTAGAGCCGGCGGCCCGCCACGAAGGCGGCGATGGCGCTGGTGGTGTCGCTCAGCTCGGGCCGGCTGCAAATCCGCTCGAGGTCGGCCGTGCGGTGCAGCAGGTAGTCGTAGTTGATCGCCAGCTCGATCCAGTCGAAGTTGGTCGACTCCCCTTCCCAGAGCGCATAGAGCCGGTCGCCGGCCTCCTCCCGCGTGGCGGGGCGCTGGATCCGCAGCATCAGATCGTTGTAGAGATCCAGGTCCGCGACCGCCTTGCCCGCGGGCTCGGGGCCGGCGAGCGCGGCGAGCGCCGCCTGCAGGGCCGGCTGGAGGTCGGCCGACGAAACGACGCCGTTCAGATCGTGGATGCCGGCGTACCAGGCCTCGTGACGTCCGCTGCACCCCGCGAGCATGAAAGCCAGGCTCGCGGCCGCCGCCAGGACGATGACTGACAGCTCGAAAACCTTTGTTTTCATGGACTTGAACTCCGCCGTCTCGCCTTCCAGCCGGCCGGACGCGCTCCCGCTGCCGGGCTCGCGCATGGACAGCCGCATTAAAAACCCCTATGATCCGGGCTCGCAAGGGGGTTTATCGCTCAGCGACCGCGATCTCCGTCCGGGGCCCCTGTCATTCGCCCATGGCAACCCACAAGGAAGCAGCCCGGTTGGTCGATCACGAGCTCGCCACCACCATTACCGCCTACCTGGACGGCGATCCTGCCGCTGCCGATCGTCTCTCGCTGATCTTGACGCGGCATGCCTCCCTCACGGTGCGGTCCTTTCTCGGCGAGGAACAGCCAGAGGCCCACGACATCGTCCAGGATGCCGTTCTGGCGGTCCTGGCCTACCTGCAGAGAAAGAACGGTTTCACGGGAGATCTCGTCAATTTCACCATTGCGGTGACCCGCAACCGCTGCCGTAACCTGCTGATCTGGCAGCGGCGCCATCCCGGCGTGGCGATCGACGCGCTGACGGCCTCCCTCGCCGATCCCGCCCGCAGCCCGCTCGAGGCGCTCCTCGCCGATGAGGTGCAGGATCTGCTGCAGCGGGCCCTCGATCAGCTCGGGGCGAAGTGCCGCGCCCTGCTGCACGCCCTCTTCATCGAGGGGGCGTCCGTCGACGAGGTGCGCCGGCGCACGGGGCTGCGCACGGTCCAGGGGATCTACTACCGCCGGGCGGAGTGCCTGAAGCGGGCGGCCCGGCTCTTGAAAAAGCGGTTCACAGCTTGTTCCTCGGATCGGGATGGAGCGAGATGAAGGATTCCCTCGATCACGCTACCAGCGAGGTGCGCCATGGATGACGCGGAGCTGCGCGACAACCCGTTCGAGTGCGTGGAGCCGGAGCTGGGCAAGCTGCTCTGGCGGTACGGCCTGCCCGGCGGCGACCCGGCCCTGCAATCGCAGCTCGCCGATCATCTCACCATCTGCGATGCCTGCCGGTTCACCCTGGCGACGGAGGAGCGGGTGATCCGCGGTCTGCAGGCAGGTTCGCTCACCCTGCACGAGCCCGCACGCCCCCGCTGGTCCCGGTTCCTCGTCGGGATCCTGGGGCCGCCGCGCGGCCGCGTCCTGGCCCTCGGCGGCGCCTGCACCCTGGCCGCCAGCCTGGTCCTGATGCTGCTGGTGCCCCCCTCGCCCGCCGGCGGCGGCCTGCACCGCGGCGCAGCGGGTGCCCCCCGCTTCACCCGCCCGGTGGAGGGCGAGGTGATCTGGAGCGCCAGCCCGCGTCTCGCCTGGTCGGCGGTTCCCGGCGCCTCCAGCTACCGGCTGGAGGTCAGCGAGGTCGGCGGCGACTACGACTGGCGCGGGCAATCCCGCACCGAGAGCCTGCAGATCCCCGCCACCGCGGCGCTGCCCCGGGCGGGATACTACCGGGCCATCCTCTTTCCGGTACCCGCCGACCTGGCCGGTCCCGGCGGCATCAGCGTCTCCTTCGCGAGGGGCGACCTGGGCGCCTTCCTCGGCTACCGGCTGGGGGCCGCACCCCGCTGGATCCAGATCCTCGGCCTGCTCGGCCTGCTCACCCTGGCGGCTGCCGGCACGAGGCCGCTGTGGAGCCGGCGGTCCTCGCCGGCCGGCCGCTGATCGCCAGGGCCGCGGGAGCGAAGCATATTCCCTGCATCACAACCGACCCCACCGCCGATCGTGCAGCCGACCGGCCGGCAGAAAGCAGCCCGGCCGCCTGCCCGCGTGGGCGGCGGCCGAGCTGTGCTTCAGGACACGATGTCCATCACTTGAGCAGGATCATCCGCGCGGTCTGCCGGAAGTCGCCGGCCTTCAGGACGTACAGGTACGTTCCCGAGGCCACGCGGCGCCCGGCCTGATCGGTGCCGTTCCAGGACACCTCGTGGTGCCCGGTGCTCCGGGCCTCGTCCACCAGCACGCGGACCCGCTGGCCCTTGACGTTCAGGATCTCCAGCATGACATGTTCCGCGTGGGGCAGGTCGAAGGAGATGGTCGTCAGCGGGTTGAACGGGTTCGGCCAGTTGGCGTAGAGCCGGTACTGGGTCACCTGCTGGCCGTCGGGCAGTGGATGCGGCTGGGGATCGGGGTCGATCGGCCCGCCGCAGCGGTACTTGGTCCCGACGTTCCCCGGCTGGACGAACATGTAGGGCCGCCGGCCCTGGTCGTCCGCCAGGTACGAGTTCTCGTCGAAGGTGATGGTGGTCCACCACCAGCAATAGGTCGGTCCCGGATGGCTGTCCTTGTCCTCGCCGCCGGTGATCTCGTTCTCGTCGTCGGGCACGTAGAAGGCGCTGTAGGTGATCGTCCCGATCGACAGCCGCTCGTCGTTGACCGAGGGCGCCCAGTCCGGACCGGCGCCGAAGGTCACGAAGTCGTTGCCGTGATCGCGCACCTCGACGCCCGCCGCCGGGCTGATGTCCACGATGCCGTGGCGGCCGACCTTGCGGACGGTGACCTCGAAGTCGCTGACCTCGATAGAGTTACGGATGTAGTACGTCTGCGTCACGTTGGCGGGAGAGGTGCTGGTGGCCAGGGGGCAGTACAGCTCGCCAACGGCGTACCGGATCCCGGGCGTGTCGCCGAAGGTCAGGTTCCCGTTGCCGCAATCGGCCGGGATGCTGTCGGTCGGGGCGTCCACGACCCTCGCCTCCCGCTCGCTGAAGTCGCACATGTAGGCGAAGGAATAGCCGTCGGCCCCGTAGGTGTCCGGCGGCTCGATGCCGCTCAGCAGCAGCTGGAACCGCACGAGATCGGCGAACTCCGGGCTGATGGGCCGCTCGTTGAGCAGGCCACCCCGCGGCACCATGTACAGCTCGACGTGCTGCGGCAGCGACTTGGCCGAGGAGGTGTTGTACTCGAACCAGAAGTCCTCCGGCTGCGCGACGTCGATGACGTCGAAATCGTACCCCAGGTCGTAGTCGATCCGGATCGGGGACGTCTCCGGGTCCTCGCCGCCGATCGGCACCGGATCGCCGCCGCCGGCGATGAAGTTGTTCTGCAGCTGGGTCGTGGCCCAGAACAGCTTGTGTCCGGCAGCGATGTCCGCCGGGTAGATCATGTCATCGATGACCGTGTTGTACGCGGCCAGGTAGTCCTCGATCTCGACGACACCGCCGTAGAACCCGGCATTGGGCGGATAGGTCAGATCGTAGCAGATACCGCCGTCGCGGTAGCCCACGATGACAGTGTTGTCCCACTCCTCGAGAAAGCCGATGTCGGTTTCCTGGCCTTGCCAGTCCCCGATGACCTCATAGGTGACGGTCAGGAAATGGAGCGGCTCCTCGTTGTCGTCGAGCCAGGCCGCATCAGGCCCCGCATCCACGAGAAAGTACCCGCCCATCGGCGAGGGGGGCCAGGCGTAGGTCCAGTTCCAGCCGGGCGCCAGCTCGAAGCTCACCGGCGCAACCTTCGTGGTGTCGTACTCCGCGACGCAGCGAACGCGATTGACGTTGTAGTTGGTCTCGATGTAGTACGGGACCTCGATCTGGGTCGGTACGCCGACCGTCCCCTGCAAGGTGATCCGCACCTCCTCCTCGTCGAGCGGATCCGGGTCGATGACCGAGACGTAGCCGTCGTACTCCGCAACCTGCACCGAGCCGCCCTGCACGTCCTCCGCGGTCGTGTAGTACATCTCGCCGGCCACGATGTAGGTGATGCTCAGCCCGTCCTCGATGATCACCGGGTCGACCGTCAGCTCGGACTGGCAGAGGGGCGTGAACTTCAGCCAGGCGAAATCGGTCAGGTCGAGGGTGGCGGGCACGCCGACGCCGCTCAGGTCCTCCAGCAGGAGCACCACCTTGCCGGGAACGTGATCGTCGACGGTCAGGATCCCGGGCCAGTAGGGAGTCACGGTGCCGAAATCGTCGAGGGATGCATCCTGGAACTCGAGCAGCGACGCGTCGAAGGTGACCGTGAGGCCGATCATGGTGACGTTGTGGTCCGGCAGCTGCTCGCCCGTGAACCGCCACTTGCAGGGGATGATCGCCTCCTCCGGGGTAGGCTCCGCCTTGGTCCCGGTGACGAAGATCCCCGTGACGTCCGTCAGCTCGAACCGGACACCCCCCTCCTGAGCCATGGAATCGGCGAGAGCCGATCCCGGGGCCAGCAGGATCAGCAGCAGGGGGAGGATCGACATCCAGAGGTCTATCCTGCGCTTGTTCATGGCTTCCTCCTCGTAGGGCTTGTTCCACCAACGATGGGATAAGGACGGAACGGGACGCCGGCCTGGTGTGGCAGACCTCCTTTGCGGATGGGTGGGGACGAGGGGGAACGGGCGCGCGCCCGAGCCGCCCGGCGCGCCGGCGAGAGACGTCCCCCTGGTGCGTACCAGGAACAACGCCCGCCGAAAACTCTCAAGAATGGATGGGTCGGGCCGCGGAGATCGTGTCCGGGTATGAGCTAATGCTTCAGCATGTCATGAAAGCGCTTGCGGAACTTCTCCAGCTTGGGCGCGATCACGTACTGGCAGTAGGCCTGCTCCGGATTCTCGCGGTAGTACTCCTGGTGATAATCCTCGGCCGGATAGAAGGCCGCCAGGGGCTCGACCTCGGTCACGATCGGCCTCTTGAAGACCTTCTCCGCCTCCATCTCGTGGATCAGCCGCTCGGCCGCCTGCTGCTGCGCGGCGTCCTGGTAGAGGATGATGGAGCGGTACTGGGTGCCGCTGTCCGCCCCCTGGCGGTTCAGGGTGGTCGGATCATGGGTGCCGAAGAAGACAGTCAGGATCTCCTCCAGGCTCACCTTGTGCGGATCGAAGGTGACCTGCACCACCTCGGCATGGCCCGTGTCGCCCGAGCAAACCTGCTTGTAGGTCGGATGGGGGACGTGCCCCCCGGCGTAACCCGACTCGACCCTGGTCACGCCGGCCAGCTCCTCGAAGACTGCCTCCAGGCACCAGAAGCAGCCGCCGCCCAGGGTGATGGTCTGCAGCTCCGGCTGAGCCGTCCGGTCCATCCGGTCCGGCTGCGCGGCATGTGCATCCTGCATGAAGATCGCTCCTCCCATCAGCAGAGCCAGGGTGGCGGCCAAGGCCAGGCCTCTGTCACGTCCGTGTTGCATGTTCGGCACCTCCCGGTCATCGAGAATTCCCACAAACTAGAATAGTTCCCCCGGCCCGTCACTGTGACAGGGAAACCTCGCCGCGGAGCCTCCCGCCGGGTCCCGCGTACGGAAGACGCCGCCGGGATGCTGGAAAGCCGGGCAGCGGGATGCTAGCATCGCGACAGCTTCCGGCGTCCCCCCCGGCGCCGGCGAGCACGGACCCGCTCCCGGAGGCGATCCATGCGACGCACTTTTCTCCTGGCGGCCAGCCTGCTCCTGGCCCTCTGTTCTTCCCTCCCGGCCCAGGACTTCGAACGCTTCGAGGTCACGACCGAGCCTCTGGGCGACGGCCTCTTCCTGCTGACCGGCGCCGGCGGTCACGTCCTGGCCCGCACCGCCGCGGGCGGCATCCTGCTCGTGGACACGGACTACGCGGAGATGCAGGCCAAGCTGCAGGCCGCCGTGGACGAGCTGCAGGCAGGCCCGGTGCGCTTGGTCGTCGACACCCACTGGCACTTCGATCACGTGGGCGGCAACGAGGGGTTCGCCCGCAAGGGTGCGGTGATCGTGGCTCACCAGCAGGTCCGCGAATGCATGTCCGCCGACCAGCGCCTGGAGCTTCTGGACACCGATGTGCCCGCCTCGCCGCCGGCGGCCCTGCCCGCGCTCACGTTCACCGACTCCCTGGTGCTCCACTGGGGCGGCGAGGAGATCGCGGTCGTGCACCTTGCCGCGGCCCACACCGGCGGCGACGCCATCGTCCACTTTCGCGGCGCGGACGTGATCCACGTCGGCGACATCATCTTCAGCGGCGGCTACCCCTTCATCGACACGGATCACGGGGGGAGCATCGACGGCATGATCGCGGCCGTGGCGGCCGTCCTGGCCCGTTGCCGCGAAACCACGCGTTTGGTCCCGGGGCACGGTGCTCTCCTCTCGCGCAGCGATGTGGCCGCCCACCTGGACATGCTGAAGGAGTTCCGCGCCGCGATTGCGCGGCGGATCGCGGCCGGCGACGATCTCGAGGCGATCCTGGCCGACCCGCCCACGGCGGCTCTCGACGAGAAGTGGGGCCGGACCATGTTCCCGCCCAAGCTGTTCACGCAGATGGTCCACGCCTCGCTGACGGCGGACTGAGCCGGCGTCATTCCGGGTTTTTCCCGAGGGGGATCCGCCGCTTAGATTGGTCCCATGATGACCCTGAACATCGTCCTGCCGGTCTTCCTGGTGATCGGACTCGGCTACGGGCTGCGACGCGGCGGCTTCCTGGGCCCCGCGGCGACCACCATCCTCTCGCGGCTGGTCTTTCACGTGGCGGCTCCCGTGCTCCTGTTCCGCGGCGCCGCCACGACCCCGCTCGGCCGCAGCACCCAGCCCGAGGTGCTGATCCTGCTGGCCGGCATCTCGGCCGTCGTGGCGCTCCTTTCCTACCTGGTGCTCGTCCGCTCCGCGCCGGCGCGGCGCGGCGTCCTGGCCCAGGGAACGCATCGCAGCAACATGGTCTTCTTCGGCATGCCGGTGATCGCCAACGCCTTCGGCGAGCAGGTCCTCGGTCCCGCCGCCGTGCTGATCGGCTTCATGGTGATGCTGTACAACCTGCTCGCGGTGTTCCTGCTCACCCTGCCGCACCGCAGCCGGAGCGCCCGCTCGGCGGCGGTGTGGGGCCGCACCGCCCTGGCCATCCTGCGCAACCCGCTGATCCTGGGGAGCGGCCTGGGCATCCTGGCTTCGGCGGTCGGGTTCGTTCCGCCGATCGCGCTCGACCAGGCGCTCGCGCTGGTGGGCCGCATCGCGCTGCCCCTGGCGCTGATCGCCCTCGGTGCGGAACTGGACTTCGGCCGCCTGCGTGCGGAGCTGCGTCCGGCCCTGCTGGTGGCCGTCGTGAAGCTGATCGTCTATCCGGGCCTGGTGCTGGTGGGTCTGAAGGCCCTGGGCTATGCGGGACAGGACCTGGCGGTGCCGGTCCTGCTGATGGCCTCCCCCACCGCCGTCGTGAGCTTCATCATGGCCCGCGAGATGAACGGAGACGAGGCCCTGGCCGGGGCCATCGTCATCGGCACCACCCTCGTCGCCCTGCCCACCACCCTGGGCTGGCTGCTCTACTTCCTGCCCGGCTAGGCCCGGTCCGACCGGCCCACGGCGTGTCGCCGGCTCAGCGAAGCTTCATCTCCAGGTGCACCGGGATCTCGGCTCCGCCTCGCGCCACCAGCAGATCCAGCTTCTGCCCGGACCGCAGCGCGGCCTGCAGGCTCCGGGCGGCCCGCGCCTTGGCGGCATCCAGGTCGTGGCCGTTGACGCGCACGATGCGATCTCCGGACCGCAGGCCGGCCCGCTCGGCGGGGCTGCCCGCCTCGACGGACACGATCTCGAACCGATGCCTCCACATCATCCGGTCCAGGTCCGGCTGGAAGCCCAGCGGCTGGATGCGCCGGCCGATGGTGTGCTCCATGGGCGTGGGAAAGGCCGCCGCGACCCGCTGCTGGAAATCCATGTCGCCGGTCGCTGCGGCGAGCCGGGCCATGAAATCCTCGATGCCGGTTCTTCCCGGCCAGCGATCGGGATCGACATTCCGGACCACCTGGCCGATCACGCCGCGGCCGTACTTCCGGTCGATCTCCAGGAGCAGGCTGGCGTACGTGTCCGCGCAGCCGTGGTAGATGCGGGCGAAGGCGTCGCGGCCCCACTCCTGCTCGTAATCCAGGGGAGCGGGCCAGGCGGCGGCGCCCAGCCGCTCGGCGACGGCGGGGATCAGCACCGTGAACTGGAAGTAGTGGCTCCAGTCGTCGTCGTAGCGGCGCAGGGGGCCCTGCTTGGCGGGATCAGCGATGACGGGCTGGAAGGCGATGCGGGCCGTCTCGTGCGCGAAGGCCACGAAGGAGTTCCCGCGGGCCAGGAAATCCTCCCGGGAGCCCGGCACCAGGCACCAGAAGGTGTCGAATGCGTCGGTGAAGATGTGAATGCGCGCCGGATCGATGTCCTGCGGGTAGGCATAGACGTGCAGGGGATCCGGCATCGGCAGGCCGAAGTCGTTCTCGGTGACCTCGCACATGGTATCGACGTAGCGCGCGAGGATGCGCGCCTCGTCCGGCGTGAAGCCGGCGTAGTGGAAGCGCACCTGTCCGCTCGCGAGGATCGAGAGGTCCTGCGGCGGCTTGCTCCAGTAGCGGACGCTGTCCAGAGCCACGCCTTCGGCCGATCGGCGGAAGGTCCCCAGGGCCAGGTGATCCTCCTGGTTGTAGAGACCGTCGGACTTGCGGTAGACCACGAAGTCCCCGGCCCCGTCCACCCCGCCGATGCCGCGGAAGAAGCCGGTCAGCAGCTCCTCGTCCTGGACCGCGAAGACCACGCAACGCCGGTCGGGATTCAGCGGGTTGGGCAGGGCCGCCACCAGCCGCACGTCGCTGCCGGCGAACGTGCTGTCGCCCACGATGACCGCGGTCGGGCTCAACCGTAGAGGCGAGGTGCCGAGGCAGCGCTGGAGGAAGGGATTGGTCCCGGGCGCGCCGAACACCAGCACGTCCGCCGCGGCCAGCTGCGCGTCCGTCGCCTCCGCCGCGGCCACGAGCGGGATCGGCCGACCCTGCCGAGCGTAGCCGGCCTGCACGGCCGCGGCCTCGCTCGCGGACGCGCCGTAGACGATCAGCGGATCGCCGGCCACCACCTCGGCGATGCGCTCGCTGGTGCTGGCGCGGCAGGACGCGGGCCTCTGCAGCAGAAGGGCGGATACCGGAAGGAGAAAGAGGAGGAAAGGGCGAAGAAGAACGCGCTGGACGCGAGGGCTGGTGAACCGGACGCGGTGCACGACGAACCTCCAGCTTTCAGGAGGGATGCAGCGGGGTCGAACCGGCAAAACTGGTCTGCCATGAGGGGAGTTCCCGCGGCAGCATTCAGTCGCAGAGCGGACCGCTGCGGGTGGGCTCGCCGAGCAGCTCGGAGATCCGGGCCTCGCCCAGCACTTCCCGCACCTGGGCGATGGCGTCGTCCAACCTCTTGTGCAGCGGACAGAGCCCCTCTTCGTGGCTGGCCAGTCCGAGCGGACAGCGTTCGATGCGGCGGATGGGATCGATGGCTTCGATCACGTCCAGCGGTGAGAGCTCGTCCGGATCGACGGCCAGAGTGAATCCCCCGTGCAGACCGCGCTGTGAGCGGACCAGCCCGGCTCGCCCCAGGCTCTGCAGGATCTTGGAGAGGTAGCCCCTAGGGACCTTCGTGGCCTCGGCGATCTGCTGCGTGGTCTGGGCTGTGTCGCTACGGGCGGCGAGCCAGACGATGGTCCGCAGGGCATACTCGGCGGTCTGGGAGAACATGGGTGGGACCCTCTTGGAATTTCGCTAACTGGACCTTGACATCCAAATTAAAGCCGATTAACTTGACTGTCAAGTGGACAAAAAGGTCCAAATTATCCAACTAAAGACCTTGTCTGTCCGGGGAGCGTACGATGGCCATCCGCAAGATCGTCAGGATCGACGAGAGGCTGTGCAACGGCTGCGGGCAGTGCGTGCCCGCCTGCGCCGAGGGAGCCATCCGGATCGTCGACGGCAAGGCCCGGCTCGTCTCCGAGAACCTCTGCGACGGGCTCGGGGCCTGCCTCGGGGACTGTCCCGAGGGGGCGATCAGCATCGAGGAGCGCCAGGCCGACGCCTTCGACCAGGCTGTGGTGCAGGCGTATCTCGCCGGGCCGGGACCAGCCGCACCACGCAAGGCCGCTCCCCGCCCGCCGGATCCTCTCCCCCACGGGCCCGGAGCCGACGGCTGTCCGGGTTCGCGCGTGCTGCAGTTCGCCGCCGCCGCCGACGCGCCGGGGGCAAAAGCTCGGGAATCAGCGCTTCCGCAACCCTCGACCCTGCGCCAGTGGCCGGTCCAGCTCCACCTGGTGCCGCCGGCCGCCCCGTACTTCCAGGGGGCCGAGGTCCTGCTGGCCGCCGACTGCACGGCCTTCGCCGTGGGCGACTTCCACGCCCGCTTCCTGCAGGGCAAGGCCCTGGCCGTGGCCTGCCCGAAGCTGGACCAGGGCCAGGAGATCTACCTGCGAAAGCTGGTGGCTCTCATCGACGAGGCCGGCATAGACACTCTCACTGTGCTCGTGATGGAGGTTCCCTGCTGCTCGGGCCTGGTGGCTCTCGCTCGCGAGGCGGCCGGCCGCGCCACGCGCAAGGTGCCGGTCAAGCGCATCGTGGTCGACGTCCGCGGCGACGTGCTCGCCGAGGAGTGGCTCTGAAGGGGACCTTGCGCGGTCGACCTCTCCGCTCTTGACTTGGCGCGGCTGGCCGTTATCCTTCGCCCGATCCTTTAACCGAGGCCTGTGAGCCCGGAAGGAGAACGGCGTGGACCGTGCGCGACTGCCTGCGTGAACAGAACGCTGCCGCCCTGCGGGCCGGCAGCTTCTTTTGCGCGGGGCTCTCGGCGGTCCGGGCCTGCCCCCCTCCGGCCAGAGGTGACCACCTTTAAATCGGCGTCCGCGAGCGCCGAAAGGAGGGCCCCCATGGCTACCCGACTCCCATCCGCCCAGCCGGCGGCGACCGTGCCGGCACCCTTTGCACCACCCACCCCGTCCCAGCGGACGGCCGGCGCGAAGCTCGGCCGCGTCCGGCTCGCCTCGCCACCCCGGCCGGCGTCCCTGTTGGCCCGCCTCCAGGTGCACAACGCCGTAGTGCATCGGGTCCGCCGGTACCTGCAGGAGGCGGGCTACGTGGAGATCCCCGTGCCCGAGCTCACCGCGGCCACCGGCTCCTGCGAGGTCGTCGATTCCATGTTCAGCCTGGACTACTTCGGGGCGCTGGCTTTCCCCCGCCAGACGGGCCAGCTCTACCTCGAGGAGCTGGTGGCCGCGGGGCTGGAGGCCGTCTACTGCGAGGGCGAGAGCCTGCGCAAGGAGTGGAAGGTCGACGGCCGGCACCTGACCGAGTTCAAGCTCATCGAGATCGAGAAGCGGGGCATGAGCCTGGCGGAGCTGTGCGACCTTCAGGAGGCACTGGTCAAGGACGTCGTCCGCCACCTGCCGGCCAAGCTGATCGGCGGGGCCAATGCGCGGCGCCTGGAGCGCATCCTCGCGGTCGAGCATCCTCGGCTGAGCTACCGGGAGGCGATCCGCCTGCTGGGCCGCCGGGGCTTCACGCATGCCTTCGGCGACGATCTGGACCGCGTGGCCGAGGCCGCCCTCTGCCGGCACTGCGGCGACCTGCCGGTCCACGTGACCCATTACCCCGAGAGCCTGAAGTTCTTCAACATGAAGCTGGACCGCCGCGACCCCGCCGTGGTCGAGTGCGTGGACTACATCCTGCCCCACGCGGGAGAGACCTTCGGCGGTTCCGTGCGCGAACCGGACCTGCCGATCCTCCGCCATCGCCTCGAGAGCGGGGCCATGTTCGCCCACCTCATAAACCGGGCGCGCGAGTTCGCGCGGCTGCGGAGCTACGCGGGCAGCACCAGCACCGGCAGTACCGACGGCGCGACCACCGCGGCGCTGGAAGCCCGTTATGTGCAGGGGATCCGCGATTCCTTCGAGCGGTACCTGGCACTGTTCGCGGACCGCACCGTCGAGCGGGCCGGCTTCGGTCTGGGTGTGGCGCGGCTGCTGCAGTACGTTATGGGCCTGGAGTCCATCAAGGAGGCCGTCGTCTTCCCCATGGACCGGACCTGCTTCGCCGGGCAGGGCGCCGCGACCGCTGCCTGCGCCTGAAAAGAAGAGGGGCGCCGGCTTGTGGCCGGCGCCCCCACATGCTCCGCTGCTCGGCGTGATTCCGTTCAGAACTGCAGCGCCACCCCTACGCCGTCGGGGGTGATCGCAACCCTCTCCAGCAGGTTCCTCTCCCCGCGCTGGTGGGCCACCACCTCGCCCACGGCCAGACCCAGCGCCGCCCCGAAGACAACATCGGACACGTAGTGTCGCCTGTCCTCCAGCCGGCCGAGCGCCGTAGCGGTCGCCAGGCCGAGGGCCGGTGCGCCACCCCACCAGCCCAGATGCTGCGCGAGAACCGGCACGGTGGCGAAGGCGGACGTCGCGTGACCCGAGGGGAAGGAGTAGGGACCTCCCAGGGGCCGGCGTCGGTTCACGCCCAGCTTGATCAGACCCGCCAGAGCACCGCTGAGCAGATAGGACTTGCAGAGATCCTCGCCGAGGGCCTTCAGGCCCCGGCTGCCGCTCAGGGTGCCCGTGGCGAGCACGGCCAGCGAGCCTCCACCCGTCACCCAGCCGCTGCCGTAGATGTTGCCGGGATCCATCAGCGGCTCGAGGGTGGAATTGTCCAGGTCCCGCGCCACTTGCCGGGGATCGCCCACGTTCCAGAGCAGCGCTGCGGCGAGGCCACCAGCGTAGACGATGGTGTACGTTCGGCCCGAGACGAGGCCGCTGATGCCAAATATCGAGGGAGGGTGCGGGCTGAGCTGATCGTCCAGGGACAGCGGGGACGGGTCCAAGGCCCCCGCCGGCCCGACCTGGGCCCTCGACCGTGCGGGGCCGACCAGCAGGCTGAGCAGGACCAGGCAGAGAGCGCAGATACAAGTCCTATCCTGGTGGTCGGAAGTCACCATGAGCGTGCCTCTCCCGGTGGGTCGGCTTCACTCCACCGGAGAGGCCACGGGATCGCGCGACCGTCCCTAGGGAATGAGTGGGACTTGATCTTACGTACATCGGAACTTCGTGGCAAGCACCTGAGCGGTTTCGCCGTCGGCCTCCTGCGGTGCGGGAACGCCCTCTGAAATGGCGAACCGGCGCGGAAGTTCCGCGATCCGCACCGACCGTGGCGGGGCGCCACCCTGGTGGCGGCGCCCCGCCCGCTCACGCAGCCCGGATGGGGCTTCCCCCGAATGCGCTCACTTGACAAGGACCATCTTGCGGAGCGCTCGTATCTCCCCGGCCACCATCCGAGCCACGTAGACACCGCTGGCCACCTGCCGGCCGGCCTCGTCCCGGCCGTCCCAGACCACCGTGTGCCGGCCCGCCGGACGCTGCTCCCGCACCAGCGTGCGCACGCGCGCGCCGGCCAGGTCGTAGACCGCGACATCCACCCCGGCGGGCGTCGCCAGGTCGAAGGCCACCGTCGTCTGGGGATTGAAGGGATTGGGATAGACGCCGCGCAGGGTTGTCACCTGCGGCAGGTCGCTCTGATCGCCGACACCGCTGATGCCGGCTTCGATCTGGATCCGGTAATTGCCGGTCTTGGCCAGGTCGTAGTGGTTCACCTTCCAGACGGCGAGGCAGTAGTAGCCGGCGGCCGGGACGTCCACGCCGAAGGTCTCGTCCTGGCCGACGCCCCGCATCCACGACATGCCGCCTTCCACCACCATGGACTTGCTGATGTACCCTTCGTCGGCCGGATGGAGGCTGAATCCCCAGTCCACGTTGTGATCCACGTCCTCCAGGTAGTAGGCGTAGGGCCCGGGCTCCAGATACATCTCGTAGAGCTGGAGGATCTGGCCGTTCTCCATCGTGAAGGGACCGTGCGGCCCCGCGGGCGACGGGAACCAGATCTCGTGCACGCAGTGGGCCGCATAGGGCTGGGTGCCCTTGATCTGGAGCACGCCGACGTCGAAGTTCTGGTGCGCGAGCACGTTGAAGTTCAGGATCAGGAAGTCGGACTGCTTGTCGCCCCAGCCGGAGTAGGCGAGGTTCGCCGCGAATCCATCCTTCGCGCCGGTCAGCGGCTGATGCAGGCGGATGTCGACGTTGCTGGTGTCGCCCGGCATCACCGCCAGGCCGGCCCAGTAGGTCGTGAGGTTCCGCATCCGCACGCCGTCGCAGTTGTACCAGAGCGGCTCGCCGCTGCCGACGAACTGCCAGCCCGTGGTGCGTTCCGGCGGGCCCATGCGAACGGTGGTGCCACCGGGCATCAAAACCTCGGGCGACCAGCAATACTGCTCGCCGTAGAAGTTGTTGTACTCGTCCAGCTCCGTGATCTCGTTGTACCGGTCGATGATGTAGAACAGGGTGTGGCGCCCGCCCGGCACCGTATGGGCGTAGCCCCAGTTGACACGGCTCGTCCCCCAGCCGGCGAAGGTCATGTAGAGGAGCCAGCCGACCGAGGTCTCATCACGGTAGATGTTAACCCGCAGGCTTTCGGCTGGAGCGGGGCTATTGTTCTGGATGGCCAGATTCAGGTAGGTCGAGGCCACGTTCCCGTACAGCGTGTCGGGCAGGGACACGCTGGAGGGGGTGCCGTCGTCGGCCGGCCGGGGCACGAAGGGGGAGTGCCACCCCTGCGCCCAGTAGGGCTCGAAGTCCGGCGGCGTCTGGCGCACGTGGATCGTGACGTCGACCACCTGGTCGCCGTCCTTCGGGTCCCGGTAGACCAGCACGGAATGGTACCCCGCCACGGCCACGTCATGCTGCAGGATGGCCCGACCCTCGGCGTCGGTGGTCGCCTGGGCCGCGCAATCCATCAGCCCGCCGTGGACGTAGTCGTAGTCGCGCCACTGCACATGCACGTCCCCGGTGGGGGGGCTGGTAGTGATCACGACGCTCACCGGGCCGACGTTC
Organism: uncultured Fibrobacteraceae bacterium; assembly: GCA_964524645.1. Taxonomy (GTDB): domain Bacteria; phylum Krumholzibacteriota; class Krumholzibacteriia; order LZORAL124-64-63; family LZORAL124-64-63; genus CAZGEC01. Next base: position 43,683 of record CAZGEC010000016.1, read on the forward strand.
TCCGCCAGGACGCTGACCTCGTACAGGTACAGCCACTGGTCGGGTCCCGTGGGGACCGTGACCGGGTCGTCGAAATCGACCCAGTCGTTCTCCAAGTGGACCACCTTGTAGTGCTCGGTGATGCTGGTCCCGGGATTGATGATGCCGACGTCGTACTGGGCCGTGGCCACGGAGTTGCGGTTCACGATGACCGCTTCCAGGCAGCCGGGAGCCCGGTAGCTGCTTTCCAGGCTGGCCGTGAACCCGTTCTGCGCGCCCGTGGAGGCCAGGTGCATGAGCATGTCGACGTTGTAGTCGTTGTTCTCGGTCCAGGCCACCACGGCATTCCACCAGCCGCTGTTGTCGAAGCGCAGGCCGTCGCAGTTGTAGAAGCACAGGGAACCATCGTGGACGTGCTCCCAGCCGGAAAGCATGTTCCGTGGCACGTACCTCGACTGGATGTCGGACGGTGAGAGCTGCAGTGGCGTCCAGACGAACTGGTGACCCCATTCGTTGTCGTACTCGTCGACCTCGGCGATCACGCCGGGGTAATCGAGAATGCAGTACACGGTGTGCCGCCCGCCCCGGAAGCTGAACGGCCCGCGGTTGACGGCGTAGAACGACGTCTCGTGGCTCACGGTGCCGAAGTTATAGGTGGAGACCTCGTGGCCGTCCATGTTGAAGGACACGTAGACGTTCTCGGCCGTGTCCGATTCGCCCGCGTTCCGCCCGGCGATATTCCAGTAGGTGCTGCCGGTCTCTCCCGGCAGAGTGGCCGGGACCACGGCGCTGGCGTGCGAGCTGGAGTTCGACGACGTGACCACCAGCGGGTAGTCCCAGCCGGGCAGAAGCTCGAACTCGATGTCGGCGGGGTACGGCTCACGCACCTCGAACGGCCCGTAGTAGGCGTAGGTGCTGCTCCAGTTGCCGGCGCGGTCGATGGCGCGCACATTGAAGTAGTAGACTCCCGGATCCAGCACGCCGCTTTCCCAGCGACGCTCACCTTCCACGTAGGAACCGCTGCTGGGCAGGGCCGGTGCCCCCTCGGTGATGCGGACGCAGTAGCGGTCAACGCCCGAGGCATCGTCGTCGGCGGGGGTCCACTGGAAGCGGGCGATGGCCGCGGGTGAGGGGATGCCGGTGCTGTGCGTGGTGGACCAGACGCTGGGTGGCGCGCCGGGATTCTCGGTGTCGATGTCGAAGCCGCAGTTCATGCCGGTTTCCCACAGCTCCTCGTGCTCGCTGCCGAAGCGTGACTTCATCTCGAGCAGGAACGGCATGAAGGTCGACGGATGCGTTTCATGGACGGCGTCGAGGATGGCCAGGGGACCGAGCGCGACCCGGTCGTACCAGCTGCCGCAGATCGGGTGGTTGTCCACGGTGTCGTCCTGGATGTCCGCCAGGCAGGAGGCCACGAATCCCTCGGTGATAAGCGCGTCGTGGATGCGGTGATCGGCGTCGCAGGTGTCGAGGCCGCCGACCTCGGTCTTGCTCCAGGCGTCCAGGCCGTAGAGCGTTCCGTACTCGAGCGGGATCACGTAGCCGAAGTAGTCGGCAAAGCCCTCGTCCCAGGCGTCGTGGTTGTTCTCCTCGCACCACAGGCAGTGACCGCAGTCCCAGGGGGGATCGTCGTCGCAGTAGTCGTTGCAGTAGTCGGGATCCCCCAGGACGGAGAAGCTGTTGATCCAGTGATGTCCGTACTCGTGGGACATGGTGCCGTCGCGCCACTGCGAGCCGGAGCTGATGTGGATCTCCTCGTTCCAGTCCTGGTACCAGGCCCCCTCGTCGCCGTCGGGCCACTCCACCTCCACGTAGTGCGGGTCGTAGCCCTTGATGTAGGACCAGCGCCAGGTCCGCGTCACGTCGGTGAAGATGTGCAGCGCCGCTTCCAGGCTCTCGTCGCCGGACCGGATCGTCCCGATGTTCAGGTAGCTGCTGACGTCGCTGGTCACGCCGGTCACCCAGGCCCAGGTGTTCCCCCAGGTGGCGTGGTGGATCTCGTGCTCGGCGTTCACGGAGCGGAACTTGACGTAGATGTCGGGATAGGTCTCCCAGGAATCGCTGAAGCTGACGGTGATGTCGAAGCGGCCGTCGGCTCCGGTCGTGGTGGAACCGAGATAGTCGTCGACCATGGTGTCCTCGTCCCAGATCTCCACGGTCAAACCGTACGCTCCGATCACGTCGCTGGTGGGATGCCGGTCGTAGACGAAGCGGCCCCGGACCCGGACCTCCAGCTTGGCGGCGCCGACCGCCCCGGGTTCCTCGCCGGCGTCGCCGGACTCGTCCCGCTTCTCCTGAGCGGCGGCGGCCTCGGCACTGATCACCGGCTCCGGCCGCTCCAGCCTGGAAGCCATGGGGAAGATGTCGTCCTGCCCGCCAGGGACATCCTTCACCGACACGTCCCGGTCGACCCAGCGCAGGGCCGCCGGGGACAGATCCAGATGCTTGGCGAACGGGATGCCGTTCCAGAGGAAATGCACCACCAGCCACTGCCCCGGATCGGTCGGCAGGGCCGTGAAGTCCACGACCAGCTCCTCCCCCTTGGCCAGGCTGGCGATCGCGGGCACGTCGAGCCGCAACTGCCGCCAGCCCTCCCCCTCCAGCCGGAACTCGGTCAGCTCGGCGGCCTTGCCGGAGGTGATCCGCAGCCGGCCGGCGAAGGCCTCTCCGGCCACGGCGGCGCGGGGCTCACCGAGCAATTCCACCTTCACGGGCGGTTTGCGGTCTGCCCGGGCCGTGGCGGCGAAGCAGAGGAGCAGGCCGAGCAACGTCCAGAAGACTCTTTTTCGCAGCGACATGGCCCTCCTCCTCTCAGTGCTCGTCATTCGCGGGTGCGGGGCGCTCGGGCGGAGGTGGCAGCTGCGGCGGGCTGGTCATCTCGGTGATGGCCGCCTCGATCTTCTCGGCATCGGTGATCCGGCCCTCCCGCCGGGCGTGATCGGCCTGTATGCGCAGGATCGACAGCTCGGTCTGGACCATCAGCTCCTCGATCTCGCGCTGGATGGCCAGCGCCGTCGCCTCGTCGCCGGCTGTGCGGAACCGCTCTTCGAGGGCCGCCCGCTCCGCCTGGCGCGCCTCCCAGAGCACCTTGATGTCCTGCAGCATGGGCGACAGGGGGGTGTCGCCGGACAGGGGCGCGATCACCTCGGGTGCGTTCTCGGCCGGAATCCCGGCGTCGGGATCCGTGGCGGCGGGAGACGTCGACTCGGCGGTCGCGGCCGGCTGGGCCTGATCCGCCGGGCCGCTGTCCTGGCCAACGAGCAGTCCAGGAAAGAGCAGGACGGCGAGCAGCAGCGGCAGGACCCTGAACGACAGGAAGGCAGTCTTCATGGCGATCTCCTCGGAATGGCGGCCCGGGGCATCTTGCGGGTCGGTGATGCTATGAAACTCACGACGTTCGCTGCAGGGCGCCCGAGGGCGCTCCGGACCGTTGGACCGGCCTGGCGGCACGGATGACACAAAAAAGTGCCCGCCGGGCGGCGGGCTGGACGAGCTGGTGGTCGGAAGGTGCCTCGCTCTACTCGACGACGATGCGGAACCAGCCGCTGGGCGAGACCTCGGCGGGCGCCAGGCCGGCATAGGCCTTGACGGACCAGGCATAGACCCTGTCCGGGGCGAGCAGGGCGCGGAGCGAATCGGACAGCTCGAAACGGCTCTCGACCAGGTGCTCCTGCTGGAAGGCCGTCGCCAGCTGCGAGGTGAAGACGGTCAGGGTGAAGGTGTCGTAGGTGCTGTCCGCCTGCCAGGTGAACAGGTGCGGCGCCTCGGTCATCTCGCCCAGGGGTTCGACCAGCTCGATCCTGGCGGCCCGCTGCCCGCCGGTCCCGCCGGAGTCGCCGCCTCGCAGGAGATCCGGACCCTCGGGTGCCAGCGGCGATTGCGGTCCCTGCTCCAGGTTGGCCACCAGCAGGACCAGCACGGCGGCGGCGGCGGCGGCCGGCACCAGCCAGCGCAGCCGCCTCGCGGACCACCGGGCGGGCGGCCGGGAGCCCGACACGGGTTCGTCCTTTGCCTTCCGGGCGGCCGGGACCGCCCTGGCGCCGTCGTCACGCCCGGCCACGGCGGGACGCACCTGCTCGGCAAAGGACTTCTGCAGCAGGAACTCCGCCCGCGGCCACGCTGCCTCCGCCAGCAGCTCCTCGTCCCCGTCGATGCTCGCGAACCGCGCCAGCCGCTTCAGCTCGAGCCGGCACAGCGGGCAGGTCTCCAGGTGAGCGTCGACCGCGGAGGCCTCCGCCGCCGGCAGCAGGCCGGCGGCGAAATCCGCCAGGCGATCCAGATCTGGGTGCTCGCCGCCTCTAGCTTCCGTCATGGCTGAACCCCCTCCGCTCGACCAGGCGCCGGAACTTGCGCCGCGCGTTCTGGATCAGGGTGCGGGCTCCCGTGAGGTTCTCGCAGCCCAGGACCCGTGTGATCTCGTTGACCGTCAGGCCGTCCCGGTAGTGCAAGACGAAGGCCTGCAGCTCCTGTTCCTCCATGGAGCGCCGGGCGACCAGCAGGACCTTCTCGAGGCCGTTCTTCAGCTCCGCCTCCCGCAGCCCGGAGAGCCAGCTCGTGTCGGCGGCGTCCACCTCGTCGAGGGGCACGAGCTTCTGTCGCCACCGCTCGCTCCGGCGGGCCAGGAGGCCCAGACAGTGATTGCGTGCGACACGGTACACCCAGGTGGCGAAGCGTGCGCGCCCCTCGAAGCCTGCAGCGCTTCGAAACAGCTTGATGAAAATCTCCTGGGTGCAGTCAACGGCTTCCTCCAGGTCGTGCGTGTAGCCGAAGCACCAGAGATACACCTTCTGGCGGTACCTCCGGAACAGCTCCGCGCTGGCTCCTTCCGCGCCCGGCATGCCACCCGCCTCTGCCGGCGCGGCGGCCAGGATCGCGACCAGCTCCTCGTCGCTGGCTGTCCTGAGGTCCCGATCCACTCCCTAGACTCCTCGGTCCGTCTGGGTGACACAGGAATCTGCACCCGCCCCGGCGGGGCAGCAGTCATCCGGGGCCAGGATATCAGCTATGGGGTGTCCGGGGAAACCGCGACCTGCGCAGGCGAAGCGCCAGGAGGACGACCAGCCCGGCTGCCAGGAGGCCGGCCGGGAGCAGCGGCAAGCGGCTCGCGCGCTCCGGGAGGGTCAGCGTCACGGTTCCGTCGCCCACCAGCACGAAGCCGGCCCAGGCCGCCCGGCCCGCGCCGGCATCCTCCCAGCCGAGGGCCTGCAGCTGCACCGCCCGCAGCGCCTCGGCGGCGCTGCGCCCGGCCCGCATCTCGCGATAGAAACCGAGCATGAGGCGGCGGGCGAAGCGGTCCGGCACGTCCGCCTGGGCGGCCAGGACGCTCGTCGCACCGGCGTGGAGGAAGGCCTGCGTCAGGCCGGTGATCCCCTCGCCCCTGGCCAGCACGCCGCCAGCCGAGCGGCAGGAGGCCAGGGTGACCAGGGACGCATGCAGGGGCAGGGCCACCACCTCGTGCCACTGCAGGAGACCGTCCTCGGCCGGCTCGGAGCCGGCAGCCGGGGGGATCCCGGGATTGAGCACCAGGAAGGAGCGCCGCACGTCGGTCGCATCGGCATGACCGTGGGCCGCCACGTGCAGGACCTGCGCCCGCGCGACGGGACCGCTCTTGAAGGAGGCCTCGTCGGCCTGCTTCCCGGTGAACACCAGGGCGCCCGGGAAGAGGGCGGCCACCTCCGCGGCCTCGGCCGCCGCGTACGGCAGGCGCGGCACCGGAGCACCGGTGAACGGCAAGACCCGCCGCTGAACGACCATCTCGCCGGCGGAGTCGTCGACTCCGGGACTTCCCCCCCCGGGCTGCAGGCCCTCCCCCTCGGGCTCCTCCTCCCTCTCACGCGCAGCGGTCCCTCCCTCGCAGCCGATGGCCAGCAGGGGGAGCTGCGCCTCGCCGTCGGCCTGGCGCCGATCCCGACTGCGGGCTCTCAGATAGCGGAGCGTGCGCAGAGAAGGGGTCAGGAACAGCTGGTGCTCCTCGATCAGGTAGCCCCGCTCGCTGCGCAGCAGGGCGAAGGGCAGACGGTGCATCAGGCCGTCGGGCACCAGTACGAGGATCTCGCCCGGACGCAGCTCGGCGGCGGCGGGACCGATCAGGAGGTCGTACAGCTCCCGCGCGGCGGTCTCCAGGAGATCCGGAGGCAGGGTGGCGGCGCTCTCGCCCTGCCACAGCTGCAGGAACAGCAGGACCTCCGACTCGATCTCCGCCCGCGGCGGCAGCCGGAAAGCCCGTACCCGACCGCCGGCGGCCGAGAAGAGGTACGAGGACTGCTCGCCGAGGAACCAGGAGAGCAAGCGCTCGCCGGGACGCAGGGCCGCCAGCAGCGTGTCGGGAAGCTCGACCTCCGGATAGAGCTCGGCGGCCTGGCCGCCCCCGCTCCCGGCCAGGCGCAGCTGCAACAGGCCGAACTCCCGCTCCAGATCGTCGACCTTGGCCCGCAGAGCCTGCCGTTCGGCCGGCTCCAGGCTGCCGTCCTGCAGAAGGGCCTGCAAGTGGCCCAATCGGGAAAGCAGATCCTGTTCCTCGGCCGCGCGGGTGGGCTCGATGGCGCCGCCGGCATGGGCGTAGGCCGCGCGCAGGCGGCTGGCCAGGATCTGGGCTCGCACGCGCTCGGAGACGATCAGCGCGCGCGTGGCCGCGAGCCCCTCGAGATCCCGGGCCAGCAGCAGATCCACCAGGCGCTCGTAGGGCAGCAGGGCGGGGCGCAGCATGTGCCTCCGGAGCTCGTCCACGCCCACGTTGCGCCGCAGGGACTCGATCACGTCCAGCGCCTGCCGCTGGCTCTGCTCGGCCCGCGCCGTGTCGCCCAGGGCCAGGGCCCGGACGCCCAGCTCGGAGAGCGACTGCCACTCCATCTCGGGCAGGCAGCCCTCCTGCGCCACGGCGAGGGCCTGCTGCGCGAAGATCGCGGCCCGGGCCGGATCCTCCTCGCTGCGGGAGAGCAGCAGCATGGTCTGCGCCCGCACCGGGTACTCGCCCTGGGCCGCCAGCTTGTCCGCGGCCTCCCCCAGGAGCTTGCGCGCCTCGGCCGGCCGACCCTGACCCAGCTCGTGGGCCGCCAGGTCGTCCAGGGCCCAGATGGTGGCGATGTTGTCCCGCCAGCGACGGGCGATGTCCAGGGCCTGACGGTGGAGCGCCTTGGCCAGGTCGGGCCGGCCCGCGGCCCCGTAAACGCTCGCCAGGACCGCGGCCGCCTCCCGCAGCAGGTTCTCCGATCCGCTCTGCTCGGCCAGGGCCAGAGCCTGCTCGCCATGCTCGCGGGCCCGCTCGTAATCGCCCAGATGGAAGAGCACCCCGGCGATGCTGGCTTCGGCCTCGCCCTCGCCCCTGCTGTCGCCGATCTCGCGGCAGATCTCGCGCGCCTGGTGGTGCTGGACCAGAGCGGCCCGGTAATCCCCCCGTAGCGCGTACACCAGGCCGATCGAGTTGAGGCACCAGGACTCGCTCATGCGATCGCCCAACTCCTCGTTCACGGCCAGGGCGCGGCGGTAGTAGCTCTCGGCCTGATCCAGATTCCCCAGGTAGTGCTGCGTGATCGCCAGGCCCGCCAGCACCCAGTTCAGGATGTACGTGCTCGGCAGGCCCTCCATGATCTCAAGGCAGCGCTCGTAGTGCTGGACGGCCTCGCGGTACTCGCCCATCTGCAGCAGGTCGTAGGCCAGACGCTGCCGCGAGGCCAGCTCGCCCCGGGCGTAATCCGTGCGACTGTTGTGGTCGCAGGCGAGGCGGAAGTAATCGGCGGCCTGGGGCCGATCGCCCTGGGAATCGGCCACCGCCCCAAGGCCGTTGAAGACCAGCCCCAGCAGCTGGACGAGGTCGCAGCCCTCGGCGGTCCGTCGCGCCTCTTCCAGGTGCCTGCGCGCCGGGTCCAGCTGGCGCGTCTCCGTCTCCTCGTAGGCCAGGTTCGTGAGGTAGAGGGTCAGACGATACGGATCCTCGAGCACGCGGGTCTCGCGCAGGGAGCGCCGATAGTAGTCGAGGGCCTCCTGCATCCGCCGTCGCTTGCTCAGGGTCGTCCCCATCCCGTTCAGCACGTCGCTCTTCACCTGGCGCCATCCTCGCTCGTTGCTCAGAGCTAGCAGATCGGCGTAGAGGCTGTCGGCCTCGACCAGCCGCCCCGCCAGGTTGTGGATTCCAGCACGCAGCAGGTCGGCCTCGGCCAGTAGGCGCGCTGCGGCGGGCCTCTCCGTCAGCAGCGACTCGACGCGCGCACAGGCGACCTCGGCTCCTCCCAGATCCTCCATGCGCAGGCGGCAGCGCACCACCTCCAGCCAGGCAATGGCGGCCGACAGGGTGTCTCCCGACTCGGCACACAGGTCCCCAGCCTGCACGAACTCCGGCCCTGCCTGGGCATACTTGTAGGCCCGGCGCAGGCGCGCCGCTTCGAGGAAATGGAGATAGGCGGAGGTGTAGCGCGTTCCGGGTGCGTTCCGCGCGAGCATGGTCAGCGCGCTGTCGGGACGGCAGAGCCTGGCGCACGCCTGGTAATACCACTCGGCCGCCTCGAGCCCCCCGCCCGCCTGTAGCAACTGTGCGTAGTGCGCGGCGGCCTCGGTGTTGCCTCCCACGTCCATCAGCTCCACGCCGCGGCTCCAGGCCGCCAGCCGCGCGGCGAGAGACGAGGGCGGCACCGCACGCGAGGAGCCGTTCGCGGGATCGGCCGCCAGCGGGATCATCACGGCCAGCGCGACGATGGGCAGCGCGCGCGCCATCCCCATCGCACCCGGTTCGTGGCCTGCTGGCCTGCTCCTGCGCATGGCCATCCCTTCCCGGTGGACCGCGCGGCGAGGCCCGCCGAAACTGTCACCCCTGGATTCTAACCCGGCCGAGAAGGGCAATTCAATGTCGATGCACGGGATACGCAGATCCCCCGTATCGTCTGGCTGCACCGGGATTTGCGGAAGCCGGCGATTCGCTCATCATGAGCTGGGGTCTTGGACGAGGAGGGCCTCGATGAGGGAATCCGACGTGATCGACGTACACGTCCACCTGGGTGGTCCCGCCGGCGAGAACGAGGCCATGTACTTCTGGTCCGAGTCCTTCCAGAAAACCGCCTCGTTCGAGGCCATCAAGCTGGTGACCGGGCTGGGCGGACATCAGGTGACCGGGCTGCGCTACCTGAGCGTTTTGCTCCAGCAGATTCAGCAGTCGCGCCACGTGGACCGGGCCGTGCTGCTCGGCCTGGACATGTACCACGACGAGGACGGCGTACGCCGGCCCGAGCACACCAACCTCTTCGTGGCCAATGCGTACCTGGAACACATGTGCGCGATCTACCCCGAGTTCCTCTATGGCTGCTCGGTCCACCCCTACTGCCACGATGCGCTGGAGAGGCTCTGGCGCTGCGCTCGTGGGGGCGCCGTCCTCTGCAAGTGGCTGCCCTCGTCCATGGGCGTCGATCCGACCCATCCTCTGGCCGTGCGGTTCTACCGCGCTCTGGCTGCTTTGGACCTGCCCCTGCTCATCCACGTGGGACGCGAGGCCACCATCCCGTCGGACCTTTCCCCCGATCATGCGCGCCTGTACAACAGCGCGGCCGGGCGCGGCGGGGCCGAGCCGGGCACGGCCCTGGACCTGGCGCTCGACGCCGGGGCCAGCGTGATCGTGGCGCATTGCGCCACCCCGCTGGGTCCGGTGCTGGAGCGGGACGACGCCCACTGGCAGGACGTCTACGCGGCTGTCCGCCGGCGGCTTGCCGATCCCGACGCCTACCCCCGCCTGTACGGCGACGTCTCGGCCTTCTGCCTTCCCGGCCGGCTTTATTACGTGAAGGAAATCCTGCCCCTGATCCACGAGCTGCCGCTGCGCTTCCTCTACGGCAGCGATTACCCCGTACCGGTCGTGTCGCTCTCCGAGGGCAAGCTGCTCCCGGAGATCCTCCGCGCCTTCGAGTGGCTCGCCGGACGCGTCCTGCCGAGCAACGACTTCGACAAGAACTACGAGCTGCTCGAGCGTTACCTTCCAGCCCCCACCTTCACCGCGGCCACGCGGGTCCTGCGCGACCCGCAGGCGCCGTTCCCTGATCTCCCTGTCTTCCTGCGACGCCTCGGCGCCGGCCGCTCGCGCTTCTTCTCGCTGCCGCGCGCCCTGCGCCGGTTGTTCAAGCGGGGAAGCCGGCATGGCGATGGGCCGGATCAGGTGCGTGCCGACCGCGGGAGCGCGAAGGGTCGCCCCCCGGTGGCCAGCGGCCCGCGCTCCTGACGGGTCGCGTCGAGGATCAGCCCGGGATCGAGAAGCGGGCCCGGACCTCGTCGCTGACGTGCGTGGGCTTGCCCGTCTGCATGTCGATGGGGCACCAGACGGTGCGCGCCCGGGCCAGCACGCGCCGGTCCGCACGGCGGACCAGCTCGGTGTGGCGCTCGAAGGCCAGCCGCGAGGCGTTGCCGACCCAGGTCCGGGCGATGATCTCGTCGTCCAGTAAGGCCGGATGCTTGTAGTCGATCTCGTGACGCAGGACGATCCAGCGCAGCCTGGCCTGGTCGTCGGCCGGAGCGGCGGCCCGCCAGTGGGCGACGGCCGCGTCCTGCACCCAGCGTAGGTACACCACGTTGTTGACGTGGCCCAGCTGATCGATGTCGCCCGGCTGGATCGCGATGGGCAGCTCGAAGCGTTCGGCGGGTGGGTTCACGTGAGGCCTCCCGGATTCGGCCGGATCCGCGATGGGAATCCTGCAGCGGCCAGTCATGCTAGGCCGCCTTGAACGGTTTTTCCACCACGAAGACGAGAAAAGGCCAGAGCGGCACGCCGATCCGCTTCCTGAAGGCCACCGAGCAGCCGGCGCTCTCGAGCGCGGGCAGAACGGATACCGGGCGGCAGCCGAGCGAGATGGCCGGAAAACGCCAGACGGCGCTCTCGACCCTGTCCGCCAGCCATTTCAGGAGCGGCTGCTCGGGAGGGGACGAGTGGGCGATGCCGAGGCGTCCGCCGGGCCGGACCACGCGGTACATCTCCAAGGCGCCCCTGACGGGATCGTAGAGCGGGCACATGCTGTAGGTGGAGAGGGCGATGTCGAAGCTGTCGTCCGCGAACGGCAGCTCCGTCATGTCGCCGATCGAGAAGGAGATTCGGCCCTGCAGGCCCAGCCGGGCCGTTCGCCTCCTGGCGACGTCCAGCATTCCCGCGCTCAGGTCGAAGAGAACGACCTGGCCGGATCGCCCGGCCCTGCGAGCCGCCAGCAACGCGGTCGAACCGGTCCCGGCGCCGCAGTCGAGCACGCGGTCATCCGCATCGACCGCCCTCTCGACCAGTATCCTTCGCCCCCGTTCGTCGGCCCGCGCGGTGAGCAGCCCGTGCTGCAGATCGTAGCGGTCAGCGACGCGATCGTAGATCGCCGCGAGTCGCGATCTGTCCAGCGCCTTTCGCACTTCAGCCTCGGCTTTCGTTGCACGAACCGAGAGCCGCCGCGGCGGTCCTGCCGGAGGGGGGTTCATCCGGACCGCACCTCGCAGCCAAGATAGGCGCCCCGGTCAGCCCGGGCCATGCCGCCGGAACGTCTGCACCTGGAAGTGCTTCCCGCCCGCCTGGACGGTTCGCTCGCCGAGCTGCCGGAATCCATGGCGCGTGGCAGCAGAGCGCAGCTCTTCCGGCGACACCAGGTGCATGACCGACGCGAGCGAGGCGAGGCTGGGATAAGGCGACGGGCCGATCTCCGGGATCCCCCGGCCCGCCAGCTGGACGACCGTGACCAGCGGGCCGCCCCGGCGGAGCATGTTCCGGATCCGCGACAGGGCCGTGCCGGCTTCGACGTACTCGAAGACGAGCGCCGCATACACCAGATCGACCGGCGCGAAGCCGAAGTCGGTGGTCTGCAGATCGCCGGCATGCAGCTCGAGGCCCGCGATCCGTCCTCGAAAGCGCGCCCGGGCCTGCTCCAGGTAGTCCGGATTGAGGTCGACCCCGACGAGGCGCCGGGTCGTCTCCGGATCGATGCGCTCGAATCCGTTGCCCCCGGCGCAGCCCAGGACCGCCACGGACTCCGGCGACCAGGCGCCCAGCACCTCCGCGAAGATGTCGGAAAGGAGCGGTGCCTGGCCGATGGCGGGCGACGCCATGTGCCCCTCGTAATCGGCCAGCGGGATGTCCAGCCACGGGTTCCTCGTCACATCCGGCTCCTGGCCGGCCACCTCGTGCGCGCGCGCGTCCTGTTCGAGGGGGGCGGCGGCATAGCCGAACTCCACGATCTGCTGGAGATAGCCCGGCAGGAAGTTCGCGATCGAGCCGGCCTGCTCGTACTGGTGCACGTGGCGCAGCTCGTGCGACAGCAGGCGCCTGGTCCGGTGACCGCGGCGGACGAAGATGGCGTGGCCCAGGGTCAGACCGGCCATCGCCGGACCCAGCAGGCCGGTCTGGAGCGCCGCCGCCCGCAGGGCGGGATCTTCCGGCAGCGGCAGGCTGTCGGCGGTCACGATCCGCACCCGCTCCGGCTGCGCCACGCCCACGTTCCTGGCCAGCCGGATCTCCTCGGCGTCCAGCGGCCGGCCGGAGCCGCCGATCCGGGCGGCCTGGGCCTCGGCCCAGGCGATGGCCCCCGGCAGCAGCTGCGACAGGACCGCTTTCAGGTTCACGGCAGTCCTCTTTCGTGCCACGTCATCCTGGCGATGCTACGGCGCCGTGCCGCACGGACGAGCACCATCACTGCTGGCAGGGCGAGGCCGGTTCCAACGGATCGCCTCTGGCCCCTGCCGGAGAAGGATATTAGATTCCGCCGAGCCGCACAGGCAAGGAGCAGCGACATGAAACGGATCCTCGTCCTCGGAGCCGGGGCCAGTGCGCCCTACCTGATCCACCACCTGCTCGAGCATGCCGGCGAGCACGACTGGTTCGTCACTGTCGGGGACCGCGACCTGGATGCCGCCCGGCGGCGGGTGGGCGGCCATGAGCGCGGGACCGCCCTGTCGTTCGACGTGAACGACCTGGAGCTGCTCTCCTCCCAGATCGGGAAGGCCGACCTGGTGGTGAACCTGCTCGCTCCGGTTTTCCAGCCGCGGATCGCCCTGCAGTGCATCCAGATCGGGCGCCCCATGGTGTCGGCCTCCTACCGGGACGTCCGGCTGCGCGAGCTGGATCGCGAGGCCTGTCGCAAGGGAGTGCTGATCCTCTCCGAGATGGGGCTCGATCCCGGGATCGACCACCTGACCGCCATGGCGGTCATCGACCGCGTCAAGGAGCGCGGCGGCGAGGTGATCGGCCTGGAGAGCTACGGCGGCGGCCTGCCTGCGCCCGAGACCATCGACAATCCCTTTTCCTACGTGATAACCTGGAACCCCCGCAACGTGGTGATGGCCGGCGAGAAGGGGGCCCAGTTCCTGGACTGGGGCAAGATCCGGATCGTGCCCTACCACCAGCTCTTCCAGAATACCTGGGCGGTGGAGGTCCCGGGGATCGGCACCATGGAGGCCTATCCCAACCGCGACTCGCTCTCCTACCGGGACCTGTACGGGATCCCCACGGCCCGCAACATGATCCGCGGCACGATCCGCTACCCGGGCTTCAGTGAAATTTGGTCGCAGATCGCCCGGCTCGGCCTGGCCAACGACACCATGCGCGTGCCGGATCTGGCCGAGCGCACCTGGGCGGAGCTGGTGGACATGTTCCTGCCGACGCAGATCTCGGGCGACGACCTGCCCTCCCGCCTGGCCAACTACCTGCGCATCAGCCCCACCGGGCATCTCGTGCAGAACCTGCGCTGGCTGGGTCTCTTCGCCGACGAGAAGACGGGTGTCCGGGGTGAAACGGTTGCCGACGCCATGGTCGAGTTGCTCAGCCGCAAGCTGCGGCTGGCCGCCGGAGCCCACGACATGGTGATCCTCCAGCACGCCTTCGAGATCCGCTACCCGGCCGAGGGCGTCCGCCGCGAGCGCATCACCGCCACCCTGATCGCCTACGGCGAGCCGGGCGGGTTCACCGCCATGGCCAGGACGGTCGGCCTGCCCGCCGCCATCGGGGCCGAGCTGATCCTGACCGATGCGCTGCCGCTGACCGGCTGCCACATCCCGACCCACCCGGCCATCTACCGCCCCGTGCTGGCGGAGCTGGCGGCCGCCGGGCTGCAGATGCAGGAGAGGGTCGAGGACCTGGGCGCCGGCGGTTGAGCCGGGCTGGCCCCGGGGGCACGATCCGGGTCGCGCCGCGGCGCATCTCGCGCTAATCTCTGCAGGACAGCCGCGCGCCCTGCCCCGGCGGCCTGCGACGGGCCGTGACCCGCGCCCCGGAAAGGAGCCATCAGCCGTGCAACGTCACCCAGCCGGACGTCTTCTCGCCCTCACCCTGGTTCTCGCCGCCGCGCCGCTCCCGGCCCGGGCGGCGACCTCTCCCGGGCTCGAGCTGGTCCCGCTCCGGTCCGGCCTCGTCAAGTTCGTCAGCACGACCCGCCTCTCCGTCAACGGCGTCATCTCGACGGGAGAGGACGGCATCCTGCTGGTGGACACGGGGCGGCCCGAGACGGCCGCGAGGCTGGCCGCCGTGCTCGACAGCCTGGGCCCCGGCACCGGACCGCAGCGGATCGTGATCGACACCCACCACCACTTGGATCACACCGGCGGCAACACCGCGGCCGGGCCGGGCGCCCTGATCATCGCCCACAAGAACGTCCCACCCCGCCTGACGACCGGCGACGGCGTGCTCTACGACCTGCCGGCCGCGGCCATCCCGCGCTTGCTGGTGCACGACGCGCTCACGCTGCGGTTCAACGGCGACGAGGTGCGGATCATGCGCGTGCCGGCCGCCCACACCGACGGCGACCTGGTGGTCTGGTTCCGGCACGCGCGCATCGCCTGCCTGGGCGACCTGCTGGTCTCGGACAGCTTTCCCGCGGTGGATCTGACCGCCGGCGGCACCGTCGTGGGTTACGAGCTGGGATTGCAGTCCCTGCTCGACCGCCTGCCGGACGGCACGCGGCTGATCGCCGGGCACGGCCGGGACTACAGCCTGGGAGAGCTGCGCGATCTGCTGGCCATGGTGGAGAAGTCGGCCGCGGCGGTGCGCCACGCCTGGCAGGCCGGCGTGACGCTGGAGGAGCTGGACCCCGCCGAGGTTCTCGGCCCCTGGCTGCGCTGGAACTCTCCCTACGTCGGCGCGCGCGACTGGGCGACCACCGTCCACCGCGCCCTGTCCGGAGAGGGGGAACACGTCCGGCCCTCGGTGCTCGAACCGGTGGTGGCGGCGCTGCGCCGGGACGGGACCGCGGCCGCCCTGCGCGAGTACCGCCATCTGAAGGACGCGCAGCCCCACCTCTGGGACTTCTCGGAGAGCAAGCTCGACCTGCTGGGCGATCACCTGCTCGCGGAGGGACGGATCGACGACGCCATCCTCGTCTTCACGGAGAACGCGGCGGCCTTCCCGGCCTCGGCCGGCGTCCACGACCGCCTCGGCGAGGCCTGCCTGGCCCGGGGCGACACGCTGCGGGCCGCGGCCAGCTACCGGACGGCCCTGGAGCTGGATCCTCTCGATGCCGGTGCGGCGACCGTCCTGGAACGCCTGGAGGGACGGAGCGGTCCATGAGCACCACCGATCCCTCGGCGCTGGCCCGCCTGCGCGTCGCCCAGCGCAACGAGATCACCGAGCACCATGTCTACCGGCGCCTGGCGCACCTGGTGCGCGATCCGGAGAACCGGCACACGCTCGAAAAGATCGCCGACGACGAGCTGAGCCATTACCGGGCCTTCACCGAGATCAGCGGCCGCAAGGTCGGTCCCGACCGCCTGCGGGCCGGGTTCTACGTGCTGGTCTCCCGGCTCTTCGGCCTGACCTTCGGCGTCAAGTTGATGGAGAAGGGCGAGGAGCACGCCCAGGGGGTCTACGCCGGGCTCGAGGCCACCTTCCCGCAGCTCCACCTCGTCCGCGAGGACGAGGAGAGGCACGAGCACGCCCTGCTCGACATGCTCGACGACGAGCGTCTGAAGTACGTGGGCTCGGTGGTCCTGGGGCTCAACGATGCCCTGGTGGAGCTGACCGGCGTCCTGGCCGGCCTCTCCTTCGCGTTCCAGAACACGCGGCTCATCGCCCTCTCGGGGCTGATCACCGGGATCGCGGCCGCCCTCTCCATGGCCGCTAGCGAGTACCTCTCGCGGCGCGCCGAGGAGGGCCAGAACGCGGGCAAGTCCAGCTTCTACACCGGCATGGCCTACATCGTCACCGTGCTGCTCCTGGTGGGACCCTACCTCTTTCTGCACAGCTACCTGCTTTGCCTCGCCCTGGCCCTGATCATGGCCGTCCTGATCATCTTCGTCTTCACCTTCTACCTGTCCATCGCCAAGGATCTTCCCTTCACCGGCCGCTTCCTGGAGATGGCCGGTATCAGCCTGGGCGTGGCCGCCCTCTCCTTCGGGATCAGCGTGGTGGTCAAGAAGCTGCTGGGCGTGGACGTCGGAGCGTGAGGCCCGACAGGCCCCGGCATGGCTCACCGCCGTCGGCGAAGTCCCCCGTCACGGCCGCGGCGGCCCGAGGCATTCAAGGGCCTGGCTGGAGCGCTTCCAGCCGCTGCCACGCGTCCTTCACCTCGGGCAGGCCGGGATCCGCGCCGGCCCACAGCTGCAGGAACCGCTCCAGCTGCGGCCTCGCCGCCTCCGGGCGGCCGGCCGCTTCCTCGACCAGCCCCAGGTTGTAGAACGCGAGGGGACCGAGGAAGCCGAGGCCCTCGTGGAAGGTCGAGAAACGGTTGTGGACGAGGAAGGCGAACTCCCGCCGGGCGGCGTCCAGATCGCCCTGCCGCAGATGGATCCTCCCCAGCGTGTAGTGCGCGTCCAGGTTGAACATGTAGTCCGGCAGGCATTCCTGCAGCAGCGTCGCCGCTTGCTCCAGATCGCCCCGCTGGAAGGCGATCTCCCCCTCCAGCTTGCACAGGAACTGCTGGTGGGCGCGGGTGGGCTCGTCCCGTGCCAGCTTTGCGAGCCGATCGCGGATCTCCTCGGCCCCCTGGACATCGCCCTGCCGGGCGAGGGCCCTGCCGAGATGGAGCAGTGGATAGTCGCCCGGCCAGATCTCCACCGCCGCCTGGACATCCCGCACGGCGGCGGCCCCGTCCCCCAGCCGTTCGTGGCAGAAGCCCGCGTAGAGATGCGTCCAGGCCGCCTGGTTGGGATTGTCCCGCGCCAGGGCGTCGTTCCGGGCGGCGGTCAGGCGATCCAGCGCTCGCGCGAACTCGCCCAGCGCGGGCAGCGTTTCGGCCAGCAGGTAGTCCGTACCGAGGGTGCCGCTCTCGTGGATGGACCGCAGGGTATCGAGCTGGGCACGGGCCGCCGGCAGGTCCCCCATGCAGAAGAAGCTCCAGCTCAGACACATGCGGCTGCGCGGTTGGTCCGGCCCGCGGACGATGGCCCGCCGGAAGGATGCGACTGCGGCCGGGAAGTCCTCCAGACCGCCGCAGGCGTTGCCGCGCGTGTGATGATAGTACCAGGTATCGCGGTATCCGGGATCGAACCGGTCCAGCTCCCGCAGGGCCTGGCGGTACTGCAGGGTCCACATGTAGGTCGTGGCGAGGTTGATCCGGCTCTCCAGGTCGTCCGGGTACTCATCGAGCAGGGACTTCAGGCACTCGATCGCCTCCCCGTACTCCGCCCGGTACCGGTGATACTCCGCCTCGATATAGGTTCGCTCCCGGACGGTCAACCGCTGCCGCCAGCGGTAGGCCTTGTCGCTGTAGAGGAGGGCGTCGTGCGTGTTGGCGGAGTAGAACTGGATGCGCGCCAGCTTGGCATAGGCCATGGCGAAGGTGCTGTCCTCGGCCACCGCCTGCCCGAGCAGCGCCCGTGCTCGATTCCAGTCCGAGGCCAGGAAGGCCTGGTTGCCCCGGGAAAAGAGCCGCAGGGCCTCGAGCGAGCCTGTGGTCACCGCGGCCAGCGGCTCGTCGTGCGCGCGGATCGATCGCAGGGATTCGCCCAGCCTTTCGCGGATGGCGCGGGACAGCTCGTCGAGGGCCGGTAGCAGACCTTCCACGCCCGCGGCCTGGACCCGCTTGGCGAACAGGGCCTCGCCGGTGGCCGGCCGCACGAGCTGCGCGGCGATGAGGATGGCGCCTCCCAGGCTGCTCACGCTCCCTGTCAGCACCACCGGAATGCCCTCGCGCAGGGCCAGCTCGTTGCCCAGCTGGGCGGTGATCGGCTCGTCCGCCTGGCGGCCCATGCGAGCCAGGGCATCGGAGAGACGCCGGCCGGCCAGGACGTTCACGTGCCGCGACTGCTGCATGTCCACGACGAGGGCCTCGCGCAGGGCGCTCTCCAGACCACCTTCGCCCGCGAGATCCTTGAACTCGGTGATCAGCAGCCAGTCCCGCTCGCGGAAATCCCCGGCGCTGCGGGGGCGCAGGGCCAGGTAGCCCAGACCGAGAACAGCGCCCAGGAGCAGGCTCAGTCCGGTCAGCAGCCGTCGGGAGGGAAGGCGGAAGGCGGGGCGGCCCTGCTCCGCGATCATCGGCGTGGTCGGCAGCTCGTCCACCGCCTGGCTTTGCAGGGACCGGGCCAGCTCGGGGGCGCTCTGGAAGCGGTCCCGTGGCTCCTTGGCCAGCGCCCTCTCGATGATCCGGTCGTGGAAGCGGGGAACGGCCGGTGCGTATCGTGAAACCGGCTCCGGCCGGCTGTTGAGGATCGAGAAGATCTGGGCCTGCACGTTGTCGCCCCCGAAGGGCAGGCGGCCGGTCAGCATCTCGTAGTGGATGACACCGAGCGCCCACACGTCCGTCAGGTGGGTGACGTTCCCGCCGCGAGCCTGTTCCGGGGACATGTAGGCCACGGTGCCGAGGGTGGTGCCGGTCCTGGTCAGGCGTGTCTGGCCGGCGAGCATGGCCAGGCCGAAGTCCACGATCTTCACCTGGCCGTCCCGGGACAGCAGGATGTTGCCGGGCTTGACGTCCCGGTGCACGATGCCCTTCTCGTGCGCGCGCCCGAGTCCCCGGGCGATCTGCAGGGTGATCGCCTCGGCCTCGCCGGCCGGCAAGGGGCCCTCGGCGATCCGCTCCCGGAGGCTCGGCCCCGCGATGTACTCCATGGCGATGAAGGTCTGGCCGTCGAGTTCGTCGATCTCGTAGATGGTGACGATGTTCGGATGATTCAGCGCGGCCGCGGCCTTCGCCTCCTGGACGAAGCGCAGCCGGGCCGACTCGTCGCGGGTCAGTTCGGGTGCGAGGAACTTCAGCGCCACCGGCCTATCGAGCCTCGTGTCGTGAGCCCGGTAGACGATCCCCATTCCCCCCTGGCCGAGTCTGTCCACGATGCGGTAATGGGAGATCATCTGGCCGATCATCGATCACTCCGGAGGAACCATGTCGTCTCGCTAATTCGCAACGGACGGGCCGGGTGCCCATCATAGAGGGGAGCCGGCACGCCGCACAAGGCATCCCTCGGGACGTCTCCCCGAGGGGGGCAGGGTCCTGGCCGCAGGCAGACGGCGCCTTCCGTCCGGGATCCCCGCCGCGGACCGACTACTCCTGGTAGATCGACTTGAGGCCGCCCCAGCTCATCGGCTCCTCGCCCGCCGGATCGCAGGCCAGGCCAGGGAAGACACCGAGCGCCGGCCCCTCGCCGACGAAGCTCTCATGAGTGTCCTTCAGGTACAGATTGGACGCGTGGATGGGCACCGGTGGGGAGTCCGAGTAGAACCTGAAGGTCCCCGTGCCGCTCGAACCCGCCTGGCAATGCGGATCGCCGTATGGATGGAAAGTCAGCATCTTGCCCAGCACGGGCAGGTCGGGATCGCCGTCGCACTCGAAGCTGCAGTAGTAGTAGACGGGGCAGCCCACCTTGCCGCTGAGCGAGAAGCCGGAGGTGTCTCCCGGCGCCACGGCGGACCGCAGCTGGCTGCAGGAACAGCCGCGGCTCAGGTCGTCCAGATAGAGCGAGAACTCGAGCAGGCCCTGCGCCGATCCCGTGCTCCAGTCCATGGTGAGGATGTATTCCCAGGCGCCCAGGTCCGGGCGCGAGGAATGGCCATTGGCCTCGATGTGACCGGAAATGGAGCCCTGAGCGCGGACCGTTGCGGGCAACACGAGGACCAGCAGCGAGCTGGCGATCAGCAGACTAGGACCGGCGTGGGCAGATCGTGTCATGGCCATCCTCCCGTCTGTTGGCGATTCGGCTGGCGAAGACCGGTTCCCTTCCCCCGAGTCCCTCTGCGGGGTCTCTCCTGCTGAACAGGAAACCGGCTGCCGAACGGTCCTCGCCGACAGGGCAGGCCAGCGAAGCCGTAAGGGGATTATCTTAGTCCAAAATCAGATCAATATGGTAGGATATTGCACATGAACGGCATAATTCTCGGCAAACAGGCCTGGTGTGCCGAAGTAAAAGCAAAAATATCGCTCTTCGTGCCTTGAACAGGCTGTGCGAATCGCTGAACTCCCGTCCGCGCTCTCGCCGGCCCGCCTTCATTTCAGAAGCATCAGCTTCTGCACGTCGCGCACGCTGCCCGTCGCGAGATGGATCAGGTAGACGCCGCTGGGCACCGGACGGCCCGCGCCGTCGACGCCCCGCCAGGCGATCTCGTGCCGGCCCCCCGGCAGGCTCCCGGCGACCAGCCGGCTGACCAGCGCGCCGCCGAGATCGTAGATGCCCAGGTCGACCCGCGTGGGCTCCGCCAGCTCGAAGGCGATCGTCGCAGCCGGATTGCAGGGATTGGGCCAGGCCGGCAGTAGGCGCGAGGCCAGCCGCTGCGGCCGGCGCACGCTCTCCTGGGCCAGCAGGATCCACTCTTCGTCGCCGTCCAGCAGGTAGAGACGGTAGGCGATCTCCTCGGCCCCACCGGTTGCAGCCTGGGCGTCCCTCGCCTCGTACCCGCCGTCGGCATCCTGCGCGAAGGGTATGATCCTCTCGCCCGTCCCATCGTCGGCGACGAGCCGGAACGTGGACGGCGCGCTGAACGCCTGGGCCGCCCAGCGCACCAGCACGCAGTCGCCCGCCAGCTCCACGCTGTAATGCTCCAGGAAGCCGGGCTCGACCAGCTCGCACTGCCGCTGATCGATCTGCAGGCCGCTGGTATCGTTCGCGATGTAGACGAAATCGCCCTGGCAGAGCACGGAGTGCAGCTCGCCAGCGTGCTGGAAGGCGTTGCCGATGGCCGCCGGTGCGAGCGGATCGGTGACGTCCACGATCCGCAGGCCCTCGCTCGCGATCAGCAGGTAGGCGAAGCTCCCCTGCAGACTCACCGCCACGGCCTCCCCGCCCAGATCCACCGCGGCCACCCGCGTGATGGAGGGGAGGGCGCTGATATCCGCCACCACCAGACCGCTGTTGGCGGCGGCCAGGTAGGCGTAGGAGCCGCGGACCGCGACGTCGTAGCACTCCTCGGGCGTGGGCAGGGATCCGATCACTTCGGGCGCGGTCGGGCTGGAGATGTCCAAAATCTGGAAGCCGTAGCCGTCGGCCGCCAGGTACAAACGGCTGCCATCGACGCGCATCTTGATGATCCCGTTGTCCTCCCCGATGGGCGCCGCGAAGGTGCCGACGAACGACGGCGACTCCGGGTCGGTCACGTCGATGATGTCGAGGCCCTGCCCCCAGTCCCCGAAGTAGGCGTAGTTGCCGACCTTGACGACGCAGAAGGAGTAGAGGAGGTCGGTGCCGTGGGTGCTCATGTTCCAGACGAAGGTGGGATCGAGGGGATCGGACACGTCGTAGATGCTGTAGCCGTCGGGCACTCCCGCGACGTAAGCGTAGTCCCCGTCGAGGAAGATCCCCCAGGCGCTCCGGGTCGCCTGGCCGTTGTCCTCCGAGGCCACGAAGAACGGGGCCGAGGGGGCCGAGACATCGGCGATCGTCAGGCCGGCGCCGCCGTCCGCGAGGTAGGCGTAGCCGTCGCGCACGACGACGTCGCGTGCCTTCGTCGTTGCGACCTCGCCAACCCCGCTGCCCGTGCCCGTGCGGTAGTCCCAGCAGTTCTGCGCCGCGGCGCGGCCGGCGCAGATCGCGATGGTGCCGGCGGCCAGAAAGCCGATCATTCTCCGAATATCACGCGTGAACCTCAGCATGGTCCTGCCCCCTCTGGAAATGCCGACGGCGGACGCATCCGCCGCGATTCCGGGCTCACCGGCTCCAGCCATCCGGACTGATCGTAAGGACTCGACGCCGGCCAGGCAACCGGGCGACGGGTCACCTGATCAGCAGCATCTTCCGCGATGCCACCGTGTTCGCCGATTCCAGCCGGTAGACGTAGGTGCTGGTGGGCGCCGGGCGTCCGGCGTCGTCGCGGCCGTCCCAGGTCACCTGGTGAGGGCCGCGTTCCAAGCGCCCGTCGAACAGCGTCCTCACGGCGCGGCCGCGCAGGTCGTAGATCGTCACGCAGCAATGCCCGTCCGCGGTCAGCATGAACGGGATCACGGTGAGCGGGTTGAACGGGTTGGGTTCGTTCTGCGCCAGGCGCAGGGGCGCCGCCGCCTCGGGCACATCGGTCAGGTGGTAGAGCAGATCGCTCACGTCGAAAACCTGGGGCTCCTGCAGGTAGGCCGGCCCGCCGGCCGTGTCCGTCGCCCAGTAGAGCAGATCCGCCGCGGGCAGGTACTGGACCGCCTGCAGGTTCGTGCCGTACTGGCCAGCCGCCCCGGCCATGAGCGTCCAGCTCCGCTCGCGCGTGATTGCGGTGTCGACCGTCAGGGAGTCGACGATCGCCGCGTAGCGGCTGCAGTGGACGGGGCTGTAGAGCGCGCGGAAGTGATTGGTGGCGACCAGGTGCTCTCCCGGGACGATCACGTTCTGGGACGGATCGCGCAGGACCATCCCCAGGCTGTTGTTGCACTCGACGATCACCGGCCAGGAAGACGGTCCAGCGTCCTGCATCACGTGTACGATGGAGGCGCTCGAGCGCGCTCGCGCGCCGATCGCCGCCGCGACGTCCGCCGCCGTGCACGAGCCGTCGCCATCGTAGTCCGCGGCCTCCACGCCGCTGCGCAGCGAGTAGTTGACGGGCTGGTACGGGGCGCCACCGCTGATGGTCGCCACGTTGCCCACGTTGTAGAAGACACCCAGACCGCTGGCGTTCACGGCCGAGAGGGCTCCCAGGTACCCGGCGAAGCCCACCGAGAGCCAGCGCTGCTCGTCCGGCTCGGCCGGTATCTGGACGATGAGCACCGCGCTGGCCGTCAGGGCGGGATGCTTGTCCCAGTCGAGATGCCGGGTGATCATCAGGTGTTCAGCCAGGCCGGGATCGCCAGCGGTGCTGGAGCCCCAGCTGGACAGGCTGCTGCAGCCCAGCTTGCCTTTCCAGATCCGCTGGCTGATGTCGACGATGGCGTTGACCACCAGGATGTCGGTCGTGTCCATGTCCCGCCCGAGGGACGCGCTGTACATGTCGACGCCCGCGTCGCGGGCGCCGGCGACGAAGGCCTCGGCCTCGACCTGGTATTTGGCGTCGACGGTGTACTGGGTCAGGTACAGGTTGCGCACGTACGCGTAGTAGGCCGCCGAGCCGCCGCAGCAATGATCCACGAAGTAGTCGTCGAAGAGGGCCTTGGCTGCGGCTCCTAACAGGTAGCCCTGGGCGTAGCCCCGCTGGGCATGGGAGCCCCAGACGAACACGACGCTCTTGCCGCCTATCACCTCGCGGTGACCATAGACCTCCTGGGCCGGAGCCGGAGCGGCCAGGAGCAGGTCGAGCAGGAGCCACGGCAGGAACGCCAACTTACGCACGGTCCTTCTCCTCATCCGTCCAGACAGGGCCAGCAGAGCCCACGCCGCCGGCGCTCAACGCACGAGAACCATCCGCTCGGTCGCCTGGTGGGAGCCGGCCGCGAGCCGGCAGATGTAGACGCCCGAGGGCAGCGGGCGAGCCCGGTCGTCCCGGCCGTCCCAGGTGATCGCGTGGCTCCCGGCGGGCAGCGAACCGTCGACCAGGGTCGCCACGTGCCGCCCGGCCACCGTGTAGACCGCCAGCTCCACGTGCGTCTCGGCCGGCAGGTCGAAAGCGATGGTGGTCCGCGGATTGAACGGATTCGGGAAGTTCGGCCGCAGCTCGGGCCTGGCCGGCAGCAGGTCTGCCACCGAGGTCGGCACCAGCAGGTCGTTGCTGAAGATGTAGAGCCCGTCCTCCCAGTCGCCGACGAAGATCCGGTTCTGCGCCGTGCAAATGCCCAGGGCCCCGCCGCCGGTGTCGTAGGACCCGACCTCGCTGATGGCCGAGGGAGTGCTGACGTCCAGGATCCGCATGTGCGAGCCGTCCGCCACGTAGGCGTACCCAAGCCCGCCGGCGATCGCGATCTCCGTGCAGTTGGTGAGCGGGGAGTAGTTTGTGACGGTCAGTATGTTGTCGGGATCGTGGACGTCGAAGACGGTCAGGCCGCGCCAGCCCCGGCAGACGTAGGCGAGGTCGCCGGCCACCTCGACGGCCCAGGCGGTCCCCTCCAGGAGGACGAAGTCACGCTGGACCGGGACGTTCGGATCGCTCACGTCGAAGATGCGGAAGCCGCTGCTCTGGTCCACCACGTAGACGAAGTCGCCCTGGGCGTCCAAGTCCATCGGATAGGAGACCATGCCCCAGGAGCCCATGCCCACCGGATTGGTGGGATCGGTGACGTCGAGGATGTACATGCCCCAGTAACGATCCACCAGGTAGGCGCGATCGCCCCGGACCACCACCGAGACGACCCCGCTGCCCAGCGGGTAGGTGGGCGTCTCGTAGTAGCCGGCCTGGAAGGGCTCGGCCGGATCGCTGATGTCGACGATCTGCAGGAAGCCAGAGTGGGCCGCCACGTAGGCGTAGTCGCCCGCGACGTCCAGATGGTAGGGCGAGCCGGGCAGGGCGCAGAACCCCACCGTGCGCGCGAAGTGGGGCGGCCGGCAGTCGACGACCCACAGACCGTTGGACTCGTCGCTCATGTAGGCGATTCCGTCCTGGAAGTCCACGCACCGCAGCAATCCGGGCGTCTGCTCGTGGAGCTGCAGCCCGATCACGGGGAGGCCGGCGACGTCCATCGCGTAGAGACCGCCGTCCTGGTCCGCGACGTAGGCGGTGTTACCCTCCAGCGACAGACGCCAAGCCTTGCCGTCCGTGTCCCGATTGGCGATCCAGCTGATCGACGGCAGGCTCGAGACGTCGTAGACGTACAGCCCGCGCCAGTCGTTGGCCACGTAGGCGTAGTCGCCGCGCACGATGATGTCGTAGCCCACGTCGTTCATCCAGCTGAAGGCCAGCTCCGCGGGATTGTCCGGATCGGACACGTCCACCACCGCGAAGCCGCCGTAATCGCCCACCAGGTAGGCCCGGTCGCCGACCAGGTCGACGGCCCAGGGCGGGTCCTGGCCGGCATAGGTACCGCGCAGCGTCGGACTCGCCGGCGTGCTCACGTCCAGGATCTTCAGGCCACCGCTGTACATGTCGGCCACGTAGGCCAGCCCGCCGCTGACGGCCACGTCCGAGGGATAGCAATCGGTCAGGAAGCTGCCGATCTCGGTCGGGTGAGCCGGGTCGGAGACGTCGACGATCCGCAGGCCTTCCTCGAAATCGCAGACATACAGGAGGCTGCCGTCGAGCGTGACGCGATAGACGTCCCCGTCCGTCTGCAGTCGACTGACGATGACCGGATTGTTCATTTCGCTCACGTCGACGATCAACAGACCCGCCTGGTAGTTCGCCAGGTAGGCGTAGCCGCCGGCCACCTCGATGTCCATGATGGCCGAGGGCGTCGACAGCCGGCTCCGCTTGACAGCGGGTGAAGGCGGGACGTGGCCCCAGATCTCGAACGTGCCCCCGTTGCCGCAGTAGATGGTGCTGCCGTCGGCATGGACGGCGTAGGCCGGACCGTTGGCCCAGCGGCCCTCGAGCGTGACGTTCACGGCGTCGCCCGGATCGGCGGCGGCGGAGCCGGCTAGGGCCAGTCCGAGCAGCGCGAGCAATGCGGCAGCTGAGTTCATTCTGCAACGATTCATGATAAGACTCCCGGAAGCAGCTCGGAGCGATGTCGGATGTCGGCGAGCGGCGCCTCCCACCAGAGTGCCGCTCGTTGATTATACCCGATCAGTGAGGGAGATACTACCCCGCCGCCAGCCGAACGCGGCGCAGCGGTCCGGGGAGGCGATCGAGGCGGGATTCTACTCCGGAGCCGGGGACGGGCCCGTCATCGCGCGCGGCTGCACGGCCGCGTCGAACTCCTCGCCGCTCAGCAGGCCCAGGGCCACGACCGCCTCGCGCAGGGTGGTCCCCTCGGCGTGAGCCTTGCGGGCCGCGGCGGCCGCCCCGTCGTAGCCCAGGCGGGGCGCCAGGGCCGTCACCAACATGAGCGAGCGTTCCAGGTGCCGGGCGATGACCCCGCGATCCGGCTCGAGCCCGGCCACGCAGCGGTCGGCGAAGGAGCGGGCGGCGCCGGCCAGCAGCTCGCAGGAGTCTAGCAGGTTGGCGATGATGAGCGGCTTGCAGGCGTTCAGCTCCAGCTGTCCGAATACGCCCCCGAGGGCGACGGCGGCGTCGTGGCCGATCACCTGGGCGCAGACCATCACCAGGGCCTCGGCCTGGGTCGGGTTCACCTTTCCGGGCATGATGGAGCTGCCCGGCTCGTTGGCCGGCAGCTTCAGCTCCCCCAGGCCGCAGCGGGGTCCCGAGGCGAGCAGCCGCAGGTCGTTGGCGATCTTCAGGAGCGCGACGGCCAGGCCGCGCAGGGCTCCGCTGAGCTGCACCAGGGCGTCGTGCGCGCCCTGCGCCGCGAAGGGATTGGCGGCGCGGCGGAAGGGCAGGCCCGTCAACTCGGCCAGGCGCGCCACCGTGCGGTCGGCGAAGCCCGCGGGCGCGTTGAGGCCCGTGCCCACGGCGGTGCCGCCCAGGGCCACCTCCTGCAGACCTTCCCCCGTCTGCTCCAGGTGCCGCCGGCCCTCGGCGACCTGGTGCGCATACCCCGAGAGTTCCTGGCCCAGGGTCAGGGGCACGGCGTCCATCAGGTGCGTGCGGCCGATCTTGACCACGTCGCTGAAGGTCCGGGCCCGCTCCGCCAGAGCCGCATGCAGGACGTCGAGAGCCGGCAGCAGGGTCCGCGTCAGCTCCTCGGCCGCCGCGACGTGCATGGCGGTCGGGATGACGTCGTTGGAGGACTGGCCCCGGTTGACATGATCGTTGGGATGAACCGGGCTCTTGCCCCCGCGCGGACGGCCGGCCAGCTCGTTGGCGCGCCCGGCGATCACCTCGTTGGCGTTCATGTTGGTCTGGGTCCCGCTGCCCGTCTGCCAGACCACAAGGGGAAAGTGGTCGTCGAGCTGCCCGTCGACGACCTCGTGGGCCGCCCGGGCGATCAGGTCGCAGAGCATGGACTCCAGGGTGCCCAGGTCGCGATGGGCCTCCACGGCCGCCAGCTTCACCAGGCCCAGGGCGCGCAGGAAAGCGCGCGGAAAGCGCTGCCGCCCGATGGGGAAGTTGCGCAGCGCGCGGGCGGTCTGGGCCCCGTAATAGGCCTCCGCGGGCACCTGCACCTCGCCGAGGCTGTCGGTTTCCGTGCGGTACGTCATGGGGCAAGACCTCCACGCGAGAAAGCCTCCAGAATTTCCCATCCGGCTCAATATATCAGCATTCCACCCAGGGGGCCGCAGGATGGGCAAGCGGGCTCTTGCCGCCGTGGGCGCGGATCTCGGGAATTCCGGGATGGTCGGCTGCTTATCAGGGAACGACGACGATCTTGATCAAGTTGGTCGTTCCCGGCACGTGCAGCGGCACGCCCGCTGTGATAACCACAGTGTCCCCCGACCTGACGCTCCCCGCTCCCCCAGCCAGACCGATGGCTTGCTGCTCCATCGCCTCGGGCTGATCGCGAGCCTCCCCCAGGAAGGGAACGGCTCCCCAGACCAGGGCCAGGCACCGATAAGTGACCTCCTCCGGCGTCACAGCCAGCAAAGGCAGGCGGGGCCTGCACTTGGCTACCAGGCGGGTCGTCGCACCAGACTGGGTGAGGGTGATGATGGCCCCGGCACCGATCCTGTCGGCGATGCGACACGAGGCACGGGCCACGGCCTCTTCCGGGCTGAGCGTCCGCCCGTGATCGAGCCGGGCTTCCCAGGTATCGAAGGCAAATACTTCCTCGATGCTCTCTGCGATACGGGACATCGTCTGGACCGCCGCCAGAGGATGCTGTCCCACCGCGGTCTCCTCGGAGAGCATGACGGCGTCGCTGCCGTCCAGGATCGCGTTGGCCACGTCCGAGACCTCGGCCCGCGTCGGGTGCGGCGATTCCACCATGGATTTGAGCATCTGCGTCGCCGTGATGACGGGCTTTCCCGCCCGGTTGGCCTTCTCGATGATGCTCTTCTGCACCCGGGGAACGTCCGTGGCCGGGATCTCCACTCCCAGATCGCCCCGTGCGATCATGATGCCATCCACGCTCGCGATGATCGCGTCGATCTGCTCGATGGCTTCACGCTGCTCGATCTTGGCGACCAAGGGAATGTCCCGGCCAGCTTCCTGGATGATCCGGCGCACCTCGAGAACATCCTGGGCCGTCCGCACGAAGGAGAGCGCCACGTAGTCGACTCCCTGCTCCAATCCGAACTGCAGATCCTCCCGGTCCTTGTCGGTCAGGCTGGGGGTCTGCAACGAGCGGTTGGGGAGGTTGATGCCCTTATGCGACGAGAGCTTGCCGCCCACGACCACGCGGCAGCGGATGTCCTGCCCCCGGACCGCCTCGACCGTCAGTTCGAGGGTGCCGTCGCTCAGGAGCAGGGTATCGCCCGCAAGCATCTGCCGGGGCAGATCTTTGTAGGTCAGAGAGACCTCGTGGACGTTGCCGGGCACATCCCGGCTCGTCAGGGTGAACTCGGCGCCGGAGATCAGATCGACCGACCCGTCGGCGATGGGACCGGTGCGGATCTTGGGCCCCGCCAGATCCTGCAGGACGGCGATCGGCCGCTGCAGCTTCGTGGCCAGCTGCCGGATGTCGGCCAGGACCTGGCGGTGCTCCGCGTGCGTGCCGTGCGAGAAATTGAGCCGCGCCACGTCCAAACCGCCGCCGATGAGCTGCTCGAGAACCTGCGGGCTGCGCGTGGCGGGCCCGATGGTGGCCACGATCTTGGTCCTGCGCATGCTCAGCCTCCCGTGGAAGCAAAGACTCCGCTAAAGAATGAAGTCCGTGGCCAGGAACTTCGATTTGTGGCCACGCACGATGTCGGTGATGATCTGCTTGTTGATGTCCGTATCCTTGGCGGCCACGAGCGTGCGGATCGAGAAGACCCGCAGCGCGTCCGAAACGGAGAGCGTACCCTCGGCGCTGTCCTTGCGTCCCGTGAACGGGAAAGTGTCCGGGCCGCGCTGACACTGGCAGTTGATGTTCAGGCGGCAGACTTGATTGACCAGGGGATCGATCAGACCGGCGATGACGTCGGGATCACGCCCGAAGATGCTCAGCTGCTGCCCGTAGTTGGAGTCGATGACGTAGCTGATGGGTGTCGCGATGTCGTCGAAAGGCAGCACCGGGATGACCGGTCCGAACTGTTCCTCGCGGTAGACTCGCATCCCGTCGTTGACGGGATACAGGATGGCCGGGAAAAAGAAGCTGCCTTGAACCGTACCGCCGGCCTCGTTGACGACCCGCGCGCCCTGGCGCAAGGCATCCTCTACCAGCTCCTCGAGATAGCCGGTCTTTCCTTTCTCGGGAAGCGGGGTCACGAAGACCCCGTCCTGCCAGGGCATGCCGAAAGAGAGATCGTTCACGGCGGCCGTGAACCGTGCCAGGAATTCGTCCACTACCTTGGAGTGCACGAAGAGGATCTTCAGGGCCGTGCAGCGCTGGCCATTGAAGGATAGACAGCCGAGGAGGCACTCGCGCACCGCCAGGTCGAGATCCGCATCGGGTAGGATGATGGCGGGGTTCTTGGCATCAAGGCCCAGGACCGATCGCAGTCGATGCGGCGTGGGATGCTGTTTCTTGATGATGTCCGCGGTGCGGCTGCTGCCGATGAGCGCCAGGACATCGATCTTGCCCGAGGTCATCAGGGGTGGAATGACCACGCGCCCTTCACCGAAGACGATGTTCACCACCCCCGGTGGAAACGCCTCGCGGAAGGCCGGCAGGAGCGGTGCATACAGCAGGGCACCATGCTTGGGCGGCTTCAGGATCACGCTGTTGCCCATGAGCAGGGCCGGGATCAGGGTGGTGAAAGTCTCGTTGAGCGGATAGTTGAACGGCCCCATGCAGAGCGCGACGCCCAGGGGGGCGCGGCGAATCTGGCCGAGGATGCCCTCCTCGCTGACGAAGCGCGATGAGATGCGATCCAGATCCTTGAGGGCGGCGATGGTGTCATGCATGTACAGGACGGTGCGGTCGAACTCCTTCGTGGAGTCCGCCTGGCTCTTGCCCACCTCCCACATCAGTAGCTGCACGACCCGTTCCTTCTGCTCGATCATGCGGAAGGTGAAGTCCTCCATGTGCTGGATACGCTCCCCCACGGACAGCGTCGGCCATTCTCCCCGGCCGTTGTCGTAGGCCATGACGGCCGCGGCGAGAATCTCCCGGATCTCAGCTTCCCCGAGCAGCGGATAGGACCCCACGCATTGGGGAACCAGACCGGACGCCGTCGCGAGCTGGATCGGCGACATGACCTCCTGCAGGGGACCGCTCCAGGACCGAATCTCGCCGTCGACCAGATAGCCATCGCAAAGGACAGGCAGGCGATCCTGCAGGTCCGCCGGCAGGTTATTCTCGTCCGGAAAGACGGCCAGAATCTTCTCGCGCAGGGACATGGCAACAGACCTCCGCCGGATGGACGACTTCATGGGTTGATCATACGGGAATGCCCCGACCTCGCAGACAAACTAGTCAAGGCAGGCAAAATCGTCTTCCCGCAGGCGAATCTCCTGCTCGACCGCGGGCGTCGCGGCCCGGCCGACGAGGAGAATCCTAGGGCGCGGGAGTGGAGGCAGTCCCTTCCAGGTAGTAATGGCGGCACGCTTGCAAGCTCTCGTCCAGCTCGTAGACGAGGGGACGGCCGGTCGGGATCTCCAGCTTGACGATGTCCTCGTCCGCGATGCCGTCCAGGTGCTTGACCAGGGCCCGCAGGCTGTTGCCGTGGGCGGCGATGATCGCCCGCCGGCCTTGCTGCAGCTGGGGGACGATGATGTCGTGCCAGCAAGGCAGCACGCGGGCAAGCGTATCCTGGAGGGACTCGGTCCTGGGCAATTCCTCGGACCTCAGATCCCTGTAGCGTGGGTCGAGCCCCGGGTAGCGCGGATCCTGCTCGTCCAGGGCCGGCGGGGACGTTGAGTAGCTGCGCCGCCAGATCTGGACCTGCTGCGCACCGTACTTCTCCGCCGTGGCCTTCTTGTCCAGGCCCTGCAGGGCGCCGTAGTGCCGCTCGTTCAGGCGCCACGCGCGGTGAACGGGTATCCACATCTGGTCCAGCTCGTCCAGAACCATCCACAGGGTCCGGATGGCACGCTTGAGAACGGAGGTGAAGGCGACATCGAACGCATAACCGGCTGCGTGCAGCAGACGGCCGGCCTCCCGGGCCTCCCGCGCTCCCTGATCCGAGAGGTCGACATCTGTCCAGCCGGTGAATTTGTTCTCCAGATTCCAGAGGCTCTGGCCGTGGCGCAACAAGACGAGCTTCAGCATTTCCACCTTATCCTTCCCGAGAGGCCGTCCATCCGGCCGGTCCTGTCGAACCCGCCCTAGTGCCCCACCACTCCGCCTCGTTTCGCCCGGCCGCCGAGGAAGAAGATGAAGGGGATGAAGAATGCGAAGGCGAGGGTCAGCATGTAGAAGATGTCGTCGTAGGCCATGGTCGCGGCCTGGCGCTGGATCTCGCCGCCCAGTAGTCCCCAGGACAGCTGCTGGTTCGAGACGGGATCGAGGCCGCTCACGGCGCCCAGACCCCGCCCCATGGCGTGCAGGCTCTCCTGCAGGATCGGGTTGCCCGGGTTCATGTGCGCCACCAGGTCGGCGTGATGCACCTGCGTCTGCCTGGCGAGCACCGTCGCGCTCAGTGCGATGCCCACGGAGCCCCCCTCGTTCCGCATCAGGTTGAACAGCCCGGTGGCCTGGCCCATCTGCTGGGGTTTGAGGCGGCTGAAGGCGACCGCCGTCAGCGGGACGAACAGGAAGCCCAGGCCGAAGCCCTGGGTGATGCGTCCCAGGGTCACGTACCAGAAGTCCACCCCCAGGTAGACGTGCTGCAGCAGCCACATGGCGTAGACGTTCATCAGCGCGCCGAAGGTGACCAGCAGGCGGGTGTCGACCCGGCCCACCATGCGCCCCACGAAGCCCATGGCGAACAGCGACATGACGCCGCCGGGCGAGAGCACCAGCCCGGCCCAGGTCGCCGTGTAGCCCATCAGCTGCTGCACGAACAGGGGCAGCATGGTGAACGAGCCGTAGAGGCCGAAGCCGAGCAGGAACATCAGTATGGTTCCGACGGCGAACGGCCGGCTGCGAAAGACCCGCAGGTCCACCAGCGGACGCTTCGCGGTGAGCGAGCGCCACAGGAACAGCGCGATGCCGAGGGCCGCCAGCAGGGCCAGGGTCTGGATGAACTGGCTGCTGAACCAGTCGTAGCGCTGGCCGCGGTTGAGCATGACCTCCAGGCAGCCCAGCCCCAGCGCGATGAACAGGAAGCTGAGGAAGTCGACGCGGCCTTCCGCCCTCCGCATGTAGGGCGGATCCACGACGAAGAGCATTCCCAGCAGGAACCCGATCACGCCCAGCGGGGCATTGACGTAGAACACCCAGCGCCAGCTGATGGTATCGGTGATGAACCCGCCCAGGGTGGGCCCGATGATGGGACCGAAGACCACTCCCACGCCGAACAGGGCCATCGCCTTGCCGTGCTCCTCCTTGGGGAAGGACTCGAGCAGGATCGCCTGGGACATGGGCACCATGGCCCCGCCGGCAAACCCCTGCAGCACCCGCATGAGGATGAGCATGGGGAGCGAGAACGCGGCCCCCGAGCCCACCGAGGCGATCGTGAACAGCGCCAGACAGGTCAGGTAGGCCCGCTTGCGCCCGAAGTAATTGCCCACCCAGCCGCTCAGCGGCAGGATGATGGCGTTGGCCACCAGGTACGAGGTGATGACCCAGGTGATCTCGTCCACGCCGGCGGAGAAGGTACCCTGGATGTGGGGCAGGGAGACGTTGGCCACCGAGGTGTCGACGACCTCCATCAGGGTCCCGATCATCACCGTGAGGGCGACCAGGTACTTGTTGGGCGGCTGGCGGTTCGGGCGCTCGTCGGCGGTCACCGGCCCTCCTCCAGCGAGCGCGTGTCCACCTGGACCGAGACCGAGAGGCCCAGCCGCAGCTCCCGCATCGCCTCCTCGGGCAAATCGAGCGTGATGCGCACGGGCAGCCGCTGGACGATCTTCACCCAGTTGCCGGTGGCGTTCTGGGGCGGGAGCAGCGAGAAGACGGCGCCGGTGCCCGCGCTCAGCGCTTCGACCTCCGCCTGGTACTCCCGGCCGCCGTGGGCGTCGATGGTCACCGTGGCGGGCTGGCCGGGTCGCAGGCGCCTGAGCTGCGTTTCCTTGAAGTTGGCCTCGATCCAGACGTGCCCCTCGCTCAGCGGCACCAGGCGGCACAGTGGCTGCCCCGGCGCCACGACCTGCCCCGGCTGGGCCGACTTGTTGGCCACCATGCCGGCGACTGGAGCTGTGATCGTGCAGTAGGAGCGCTGCAGCACGGCCAGATCGTACTTGGCCTGCATGCGCTTCACCTCTTCGCGGTCGACGCCCAGCTTCGCCTGCAGCGCACCGAGCGACTTCTGCGCCGCGGTCACCTGCGCGTCGGCCACCGTGGCCTGCGTGTTGGCCGCCTCGTACTGCCGCTCCGCCACCGAGCCCTTGCTCTCCAGGTTCGTGTAGCGGGTCTGATCGGCGCGGGCCAGGGCGGCCTGGCTCTGGGTGACCGTGACCTGGGCCTCGGCCCCGGCGATGTTGGCCCGATCCAGCTGGAGGGTCGCCCGGGCCTTGTCCAGGTTCGCCCTGGCCTCGTCCACGGCCTGGTCGTAGTCCCGCGGATCGATCCTGGCGATGACCTGCCCCTCCTCCAGCCACATGTTGTCCTGGATCGGCACGTCCACCAGGGTGCCCTGGATGCGGCTGGAGATGGGCACGATGTCGCCGTGCACGTAGGCATCGTCCGTGGACGGATAGATCCTGCCGTGACGCAGGTGCAGATAGACCGTCAGGGCGAGCGCCACCGCGCCGACGAGGATGATGCCCAGCCCGATCCACTTCTTCTTGCTCATCTCACTGCTCCCCTGCTGCGGTCCGCCCGGCGGCATAGAATCCGGTCAGATCCCGGCCGGCGGCGACGAGCAGCCTGGCCTGGGCTCGGTAGGTGGCGTAGTGCTTCGTCACGACCTCGAAGCGGCTCGCGGCCAGCAGGGCCTCTGCGTCCAGCACGTCGCTGGAACGCGCCAGGCCCTGGCGGTACTGATCCTCGACGATGCGCAGGTTCTCCAGCGTGGCGGCCACGTTGGCGTGGGCGGTCCGCTCCTCCCGGCGAGCCTGGTCCCACGCGCGCCAGGCACCGTCCAGGGCCACGGTGACGGCCCGCTCCACCTCCAGGTGGTTCCGCGCGGCGGCGGCCACCCGGGCGGCGGCCGCTCGGGAATCAGCCCCGCGGGCCCCGCCGTCGAAGATGTCCCAGCTCACGCCGGCCATGACCGAGTTGACGTGGGGATAAACGAGAACCTCGTTCTCCTGGTAGTAGTGCATGCCGGCCACGAACAGGCTGGGAAACCAGGCCCGCCGCGCCAGGCGCGCAGAGGTCCGGCCGGCCTCGAGCCGCGAGGCGGCGGCTTTCAGCGATGCATTTTCCCGTCCGGCAGCCGCCAGCAGCTCATCCCGGCTTTCCCGCAGCGGCGGGGCCGCCGGCAGGGAATCCGGCAGGGCGGCCGGGGTATCCGGCGCACGGCCCAGCTGGCGGTTCAGGTCCTGCAGGGTGGTCGCGCGGCTGTGGGCGGCGGCCTGGATCGAGTCCTCGACCTGCCGCACGCGCACCTGGGTCTCCAGCAGGTCGTTGCGGGTGGTCAGCCCCTGGCTGAACAGATTGTCGACGACCTCCAGGTGGGCGTTCAGGGCCGCCAGCCTTTGATCTAGCACGTGGCCGTCTCCGGTCAGCTCGAGCGTCCCGAGGAAGGCGTCGAGAGCGGCGAGCTGCGCTTGCTGGACGTTCGCCTGGCCGCCCGCCTGCACGGCTTCCTCCTGCCGGCGAGCCGCCGCGATGGCCAGGCTCCGCTGGCCCCCGTTCCAGAGCAGCTGCTGGGCCGACAGCGTGAACTCCCCGTTGCTCTTGGGCGTCTGGGCGAACTGGAACGTGCTGACGCCGACCTCCACGGGGTGATCGCGCACGGTGTAATCCGCCGCGAAGCTCACCGAGGGCCACCAGGCGGCCTGGGCCCTGCGGACCGCGGCCTGCGCGGCCTCCTGGTCGGCGGCCGCCACCACGGCCGCCTGCGACTGCGTGGTGGCCAGGCGCAGGACCTGCATCAGGTCCAGCCGCTCGCCAGGCTCCGCCTCAGCGGCCCAGCCCCGACCGCAGGCGAGGACCACCATCGCCGCGAGGCCGAGCGCCGGCCGGCCGCACCGGCCCCTCGCTCTTGGTCTCTTCATCGTCGGCTCTCTCCTTTCCACCCCGCCACGCGCCGCGACCCGCTCCCGGAAAACCGGAGCAGGCCAGCGCCGGCCGCAGTCCATCCCTGTCCTCGGAGTCATCGATCCCCCGCAGGCACTCTAAGTTGGATGTCGGCGGCTGTCAAAAATACGGGCCCTACCGGTAGCACTCCACCCCGGCCCCGGCTCCCGGTGAGCGGAGGCGAGGATGTCTGATGCTGCAACGGGGCATTCCCCTTGTACAAGAAGGCGTTTCCCAGCTTACCGTCAAAGATCAGGGGCAGCAAGCCACCTCGCCACCCCCGAGAATCCCGAATCCCGCGCCAAATTAGGAGTTAATGCATCCGTTAACACCCACAACAGCACTGACCGCCCCACCCAGCACCACGCCATTCCCTATCATCTCCACAAGAATGGCGCCGGGATGCCGGCGCCACCACCATATCGATATTCGTTCCTATTTACGCTAATTGCGTAAGTGTTTCTGCCAAATGCGTAAGTTCATTTCCAAAAGGACGCTCATCCAGCGGCTCTTCCAGGCGCTCCTGGCTGCCCATGCATCCACCCGGATCACTCGTAAGATCTGAGCGATTCAATCCCTCCGTTTACATGGAAACAGAGGTCGCAAGAAACTCGCCGAAGGCCACAGCTACTTACGGTTCCTCGCTGTTTCCTGTGGGTAGCCGTGGCCTGACCTGCTGATCTCCGCCCCACCTGTCCAGCTCACCCTCGCCGTGATATTCTGCCTCTGATCCCTTGGACGATGGTCAGGCAATCGCAGGAGGCAGAGCGAGATGGATCCTCAGATGCAGCAGCTGTTTGGCATGGCCCTGGGCCTGACTCCGCCCTGGACGGTGATTCGGATCGAGTTCAACGAGGAGGGCCAGCAACTGGATCTATGGCTCGATTTCGCCCCGGGCAGCGGCTTTACCTGCCCGGAGTGTCAGCGCGCTGACTGCAAGGTCCACGACACCGAGGAGCGGACCTGGCGGCATCTCAACTTCTTCCAGCACAAGACTCTTCTGCATGCCCGGCAGCCTCGCGTCAAATGCCCTGACCACGGCGTCAAGACCGTGTCGTTGCCCTGGGCGCGCCCTGGATCGGGGTTCACCCTGCTGATGGAATCGTTCATCGTCCTGCTGATCCAGAATGGGATGACGGCCGCCCAGGTGGCGCGCTTGATCGAGGTTCCCGACACCCGTGTCTGGCGAGTCCTGCACCACTATGTCGATGCCGCGCGTGCTCGGGCCGACTTCTCGGATGTGCGGGCGATCGG
>CAZGEC010000017.1:0-77308 GCA_964524645.1 uncultured Fibrobacteraceae bacterium
AAAACGATAGAGGTTGATCATGACGAGGTCGAAAGGCAGGACTGCGGAATGGTGGATGCGCCTGCGCCGGCTCGTGCGCAGCTACGGGGTCACGCTGGTGGTCCTGGTCGTCTCGGTGACGAGCTTCCGCTCGGCCCTGGCGGACTGGAACGACGTCCCCACGGGCTCGATGCGCCCGACCATCCTCGAGGGCGATCGCATCTTCGTCAACAAGCTGGCCTACGACCTGAAGCTGCCATACACCAGGGCCCGCCTGGCCCGCTGGGCCGATCCGCAGCGCGGCGACATCGTGGTCTGCTTCTCTCCGGCCGACGGCACGCGCCTGGTGAAGCGCGTGATCGGCCTGCCGGGCGACGTCATCGCCATGCAGGACAACCGGCTGTTCATCAACGGCCGGCCGCTCGACTACGAGGGCGACGAGGGGCAGCTCGCCATCCGCGGGCGTTCGCAGCGCGAGCCCGAGCACCGCTACCTGATCGAGGATCTCACGGGACAGGAGCACCTGGTCGTGCTCACCCCGCGGCAGCGCTCGCTGAACACCTTCGCCCCGCTCGAGATCCCGCCCGGCCGCTACTTCGTCATGGGGGACAACCGCGACAACAGCGCCGACTCGCGGTACTTCGGATTCGTCGCCCGCCGCGACATCGCCGGCAAGGTCACCGCGGTCGTGCTCAGCTTCGATCGCGACAACTGGTTCCTGCCCCGCTGGCATCGCTTCTTCAGCCACCTGCTCTGATCCTGCGGCGGTTCCCGCCGATCCCGACGGGAACGGCCCGGCTCTCCCTTGGCGGGAAAGCCGGGCCGCTCGGTTCTGGCCGTATGCGATGCGCTCAGGCCGGATTCAGCACACGCCCGAAGAAAAGGATCGTGCCGGTGGTCCGGTCGCGGATCAGGAACAGGAACGGGCGGTCGGCGGTGAACGTGGCCTCGGGCAGGACTCCGACGATCTCGATGACGATGGCCGTGGCCGCGGCCGCCTCCACGCCCAGCTCCTTCAGGTCGATAAAGGTCTTGTGCAGCGCCTTGCTGATGAAGAGTCGGGGCCCAGCGTCGAGCATGCCGGACAGGTCCGCCGCGCCGGTGAAGGGGACGACCATGCCCAGCGTGCGCAGCGGGTCGTTCAGCAGGAAGGTGGAGCTGAAGGAGAACCGCGGCAGCGTCACCTCCACGCTTGCCAGCGAGAGGTCCGCCACGATCTCGGCCAGCCGCGCCTCGCTCAGACCGGCCTCGAAGGCGGCGAACCGCCCCGGCCTGGGCAGCAGGAAGAGCATCGCCAGCTCGTACCCGCGGAAGCTCATCTCCAGGGCCTGGTAGTCCGGCCCCTCGGCGTAGAGCTGCTGCGAACCCTGATGCATCAGCGGAACGGAAGCGGTGCTGCCTTCCAGGAGATGGAAGTCGCCGCTACTGGTGAAGGCCTCGTCGAAGCGGTGGTCCCAGGGCGCCTTGAAGTACGCGGCGTTGCTGAGCACGGCCGCGGTCGCGGTCGACACCGAGCCGGGCGGCAGCAGGTCCTGGATGCGCTGCCGCGTGTGATCCTCCACCCAGCCGTTGATGATCTGCCGCGCCGCGTCGGGATCGGCCGCGAAGTCGAGGGACTGGATCTCCGAGCCGTAATGGACCGCCAGCAGATCCAGGTAGCCCTGCCGCCAGCTCAGACCGGTCCGGCCCCAGAAGGCGTTTGCCAGGTAGAGCTCCACCGGATCCTCGCCCTGGTCGCCGGGAGGCAGGTTCCGCCGGGCGAGTTCCAGGTCGAGGGCGTTGTAGGCGGGATGCAGGCGTGTCTGGCTGAGCAAGTAATGCATGGCCTGCGTGATCTGGGTGTCGGTCCGGCCTCGCGCCCCGGCATAAACCATGGCGAAGGCCATGCGGATGCTCAGCGGCGAGAAAAGCAGGTTGTTCCCGCTCCCGGCCCGCAGCTGCTCGTACAGGGCCAGCGTGAAGGCCTGGTTGCCCTGGACGAGAGTCGCCAGGTCGTCATCGCTGACGTCCGGCGCCAGATCGCGCGGCAGGTCCGAGCGGTGTGTCTCCCAGGTCACGTCGCCGCCGCCGCCCTGCGTCCCCGCCGGATCGGAATCGCTGCAGCCTGGCGGTCCGAGCAGGAGCAGGCCCCCGAGCCATCCGATCAAGCAGAAGCAGCGTAACAAGATACGGGCATTCATGATACGGCCCCTGGTCGGTGGGGTTCATACTGCTCAGGGGAAGCAGGAAATCACATTCTGATGCCGGACATATGCCTGTGGCCGGCGCGCATTCCTCCAGCCCGCAAGCCGGTACGCCGGCTGCCGGGATCGCGCCCGCCCATCAGTATAGGGATACGCCTGCGCAGAATCAACGGATTCGTCAGCCGGAACCAGGCTCACTTGACGACGGTCAGCTTGCCGATCAGACAGCGATCGCCGCAGCGCACCCGGGCCACGTAGATGCCGGCGGGCAGAGGCTGCCGCCCCGCGAGCCCGGCCTGGACGGGGAGCACGTGGGCTCCGGCCGGGTAGAGCCGCGGCCCTTCCGCGTGCACCAGGCGCCCCCGCAGGTCGTACAGCTCGAAGGCGACTGTTTCCTCCCGCTGCAGCAAGAAGGACAGCTCGCCTCCCGTGCCGAGGGGATTGGGAAACAGGTCGAAAGTGACTGTTTCGTCTGTCTCGCTTAGGGGTACGGCCGTCGGCCCCGCTCGATCCACCCTGACGTTGTCGATGGCGCTGATCTCGGATGTCTTGGCGGGATCGTCCTGCTTCTTGTTGTTCAGCAGGTCGACCCGCAGCTGAAGGCTAGTGACGTTCGCGAGCAGGTTTTGCCAGCTGCCAGCATAAACGTTCCAGTTCTCCTCCCTCAGAGGAGCACTCACGGTGACCCAGGAGCTGATCGCGGGATGGATCCCGCTGTAGTAGATGGCGGATCCGCCAGGGCCCTCGAGGTAGGCGACCAGTTCCTTGGTGCTCGTTGCGTAACCCTCGATGCGCCGGTGATCCCAGGTCAGAACCCCGATACCGTCCAGTGCGGACCAGTCGCCGCGGAAAGAAGCGGGTGCGATGATGTTCGCATCGAGGAGGAGCGACTCGTCGTTGTATTGAGCGCAGCCGCCGGGATTACCCCCTTCCGCGTGCGTGAGGCGGCCGAAACGGGAGGGAGTGAGCACCCATCCCTCCAGATCCTCCGTGAATTCGGAGAGAACCGGGTAGGCGAGGGGCTCGGGCAGTTCCCCCAGAGCAAGACGCACGTTGTCGATACCGGTCTGCTCTTGAGGCCATTCGTCCTGATCCCACACGACGGCTTCGATCTGGATTCGCACCTCCGTGACGTTGGCCAGCAGGGCCGACCAGGTCCCGGACCGCATGGTCCACTGGGAGCGGAGCAGCGGCGCCACGATGGTCTGCCATTCACCCGGCCAGGGAAGAATCCGGCTATCGAAGACCGCCTGGCCGCCCGGGCCGGAGATGACGGCACCCAGGGTGGCCAGCTCGACGAAGCTGCCGAAGTCCACGACCGTGTGGTCCCAGGAGAGAGCGCCGGCATCATCGAGTGCGGACCAATCCCCCAGGAACTTCGCGGGCGCGAGGATGTGAGTATCGGTCGCAAACGAACCGTCGAAGAAGGAGGCGTAACCGCCTGGATGGCCACCGCTGGAGGCGTAAGACAGGCAGCAGTCCTCTTCGGTCCAGCCGTCCAGATCGCCGTCGAATGTCGAGGTCACCGGCAGGCTGATAGGCTGGGCGGAGGCGGCCACAGCCAGGAGGCCGAGACCGCACCCGATGAAAACGACCATGAGGAGAGGGAATCTGGGAAGCACGATGCACCTCCCGG
The DNA here is from genome assembly GCA_964524645.1 of uncultured Fibrobacteraceae bacterium. Classification (GTDB taxonomy): domain Bacteria; phylum Krumholzibacteriota; class Krumholzibacteriia; order LZORAL124-64-63; family LZORAL124-64-63; genus CAZGEC01. The sequence continues at coordinate 3,799 of CAZGEC010000017.1, forward strand.
CCGGGCATGATGGGTGTGTTCGGCATATGCCTTACAATAATTATACGGAGTTCCGACGGAGAATGCGGTTCTTTCTGGCCCGGCCCGGCCATGTGGGCCGGTGGCGGCCGGCGCTCAGGGATGCTCGAGGGCGGGCTGCTCCGCCGATTGCGACTCGCGGCGGAGTTCGCCCGCCAGCAGCACGGGGCGCACGACCTCGCGCCAGATCGCGTATCCCGCTTCGTTCAGGTGCAGCATGTCCGGCAGGAAGATGTCCGGCCGGGGCCGGCCATCCTCACCGAGCATGGGTGAGGCCACGTCGATGTAGGTGAGTTGGGAGTCCGCGGCGCAGGCGGCCTGCAGCAGCCGGTTGGCCTCCTGCATCCCGGGCCACAGCTCCCAGCGGGAGGGGCTCGGCTTGATGGAGATGACGTAGATGCGCAGATCCGGCAGCGCGGCCCGGACCTCGGCCTCGAAGGCCGCGAAGGCGGCCAGCACCTGTTCCGGTGGGACCTCCAGGGCGATGTCGTTGTCCCCCTCGTAAAGCAGGACCGCGCGCGGGCGGTAGGGAACGACGAGGCGGTCTGCGAAGTGGAAGGCGTCGTACATGGTGCTGCCGCCAAAGCCGCGCGGGACGAGGCTCAGCGGCGCCAGGTCCGCCCGGATCGTCGCGTGCCAGGCGCGCATGCTGGAGCTGCCCAGACAGACGACGGCCCCCGGGGGAGGCGGATTTCTTGCGTCCTCGGCCAGGAAGGCCTGGACCTCGCCGGCCAGGCGCTGGGGATCCGGGAAGACCTCGGCCTGCAAGGGTGGAGGGGAAGGCGCCGTGGGTCGAGCTATGGCGTATGGGGAAAGCACCACCGGCAGCACAAGGATCGCCAGCAGCGTGAAGGTCTTCGTACCGGCACGACGTTGCAGCAGGTTCATGGGAGAGCCTCCGCGCTAGGGTGAAACCAGCTCCCCGCCCCGGGAGCGGATGACCTCGCGGTAGAAATCCGCGCTGGCCTTGAGGGTCCGCTTCTGGGTCGCGTAGTCGACGTGGACCAGCCCGAAGCGCTTGGCGTAGCCGCACGCCCACTCGTAGTTGTCCAGGAGCGACCAGACGAAGTAGCCCCGCAGATCGACGCCCGCGTGCAACGCCGCGTGGGCGGCCAGCAGGTGCTGGCGCAGGTAGGCCACGCGGAGGGGATCCTGCATCCGCTCACCCGCGGCCTGCGCGGGATCGGGGAACGCTGCACCGTTCTCGGTGATGTAGAACGGGATGTTCCCGTACTGCTGCCGTACCCAGAGCAGCACGCGCCGCAGGCTGTCGGGATGCACCTCCCAGCCCGTCTCCGTGTAGAGGCTGTCCGGCTGGGGCACGGAAGCGGCAAAGACGGGGGGAGCGGTGTCGTCCTGCCGCACGATGGCTCGCGTGTAGTAGTTGATGCCCAGGAAGTCGCTGGGCTCCTGGATGAGCCGGAAGTCCGCGGCCGGAAACGCGGGCCAGGCCCGGCCGAAGATTTCCTCCATCTCCTCAGGATAGGCGCCGGCCAGCAGCGGATCGAGGAACTGGCGGTTCATGTAAGCATCGGCCCGCACGGTGGCGGCCAGGTCCGGAACGGCGGTGGAGGCCGGGGACTTCGGCTCGAGATTCACCACCAGACCGATCTGCCCGCCCGCCTCCGCACGGCAAGCCTGCACCGCCGCCCCGTGGGCCCGCAGCAGGTTGTGCGAGACCAGGGGCGCCTCCGCGAGATCCCTGTGGCCGGGGGCGTGGACACCGTGCAGGTACCCGGCATCCATGACCACCCAGGGCTCGTTGATGGTCGCCCAGAGCGGGACCCGGTCACCGAAGGCGCGGAAGGCCACCCGGGCGTAGTCGGCGAACCACGAGGCGATGTCCCGGTTCGACCAGCCGCCGCGATCGTCCAGCGCCGCCGGCAGATCCCAGTGGTAGAGGGTGACCAGGGGCTGGATCCCATTCGCGAGCAGGTGGTCGATCAGGCGGGCGTAGAAGTCGAGGCCGGGCCGGTTGATCGCGCCCCGACCTTCCGGGAGGATGCGGCTCCAGGAGAGGCTGAAGCGATAGGCCGTCAACCCCAGCTCGCGCATGATCCCGACGTCCTCGCGCCAGCGGCGATAGTGATCGCAGGCCACGTCGCCGGTCTGATCCTCGAAGGTCCGCCCGGGCATGTGGGCGAAGCGATGCCAGATGCTCGGACCGGCACCGTCGGCCAGCGGGGAGCCCTCGATCTGGTAGGCGGATGTCGCGGCGCCCCAGAGGAAACCATCCGGGAACCGGATGTTGCCGTCTTGCGCGGCGGAGTCATCCGGCCTGTCGTCCCGCCTCGCCGCCATGCGCGCCGCTCCTTCCGGGCCCGAGGACGAGCTCGACCCGATGCTCCTGGCCGTCCTTCTGCAGAGGGATGCGGCAGCCGTCCGCCGCGGCCGGTGCGGGCCGGCCGTCGACCGTGGCGCCCTGCACCGCCTGCGCCGCTCCGCGGGGATTGGCGGCGTGGATCACGTACCGCGTCCGCTGATCGGGCAGGGTATAGCGGAGCGTGAATTCCGGCCAGTCGTCCGGGATGCAGGGCGCGAGGACCAGGGTGTCGCCGCCCTCCAGCCGGAAGCCCAGCAGCGACTCCAGCGCCACCCGGATCATCCAGCCCGCCGCGCCGGTGTACCAGGTCCAACCCCCGCGGCCCACGTGGGGTGGGGTGCCGTACACGTCGGCGGCGATCACGTAGGGCTCCACTCGGTAGACGGCGACCTGCTCCGCGGTGCTGGCGTGGTGGATCGGATTGAGCAGGTCCAGCAGTGCGGCCACCCGGTCGTTGCGACCGAGCACGGCCAGCGCCCGCACGACCCACAGGGCCGCATGGGTGTACTGCCCGCCGTTCTCGCGGATGCCGGGCAGGTAGCCCTTGATGTAGCCGGGATCGTGCGGCGTCCGGTCGAAGGGCGGGGTCAGCAGGCGGATCAGTCCCTCCTCCTCGCTGATCAGGTGCTCCTGGACTGCGGCCATGGCCTGCGCGGCCCGCTCCGGCGGTGCGACGCCGGACAGCACGGCCCAGGCCTGGGCCAGGGCGTCGATGCGGCACTCGTCGCTCGTGCTGGATCCCAGGGGTGTCCCGTCGTCGTAGTAGCCGCGGCGATACCAGGCGCCGTCCCAGCCCGCATCGTTGAGGGCCGCGCCAAGCTCGGCGCGGTAGGCGCGGTAGCGGCGCGCCCGCTCCCGGTCCCCGCGCTCCTCGCAGAAGGGCAGGAAGTCCCCCAGAGTGGCATGCAGGAAGAAGCCCAGCCACACGCTCTCTCCCCGGCCCTCCCGGCCCACCCGGTTCATGCCGTCGTTCCAGTCCCCGGTGCCGAACAGGGGCAGACCGTGGGCCCCCGCGGTCAGGGAGCGGTCCAAGGCGCGGCAGCAGTGCTCGTACAGGTCGGCGGCCGTCCCCGAGTCCACCGGCTGCAGGAAGGCCTCGTCCTGCCCGGGGGCGAGAGGGGCCGCGTCCAGGAAGGGCACGCTCTCGTCCAGGATGGCCCGGTCGCCGGTGGTCTGGACGTAGCCGGCCGCCAGGTAAGGGAGCCAGAGCAGGTCGTCCGCGAAGCGCGTGCGCAGGCCCCGGGCGCGCGGGGGATGCCACCAGTGGAGCACGTCGCCCTCGCGGAACTGATGGGCCGCGTGCAGGAGGATCTGGGCGCGCGTGAGCTCGGGCCACAGGTGGACCAGGGCGCCGGCGTCCTGCAGCTGATCGCGGTAGCCGAAGGCGCCACCGGACTGGTAGAACGCCGAGCGTCCCCAGAGCCGGCAGCTCAGCGTCTGGTAGGTCAGCCAGCCGTTCACCAGGAGGTCCAGGGCCGCCGAGGGCGTCTCGATCTCGAGCGCGGACAGCCGCCGCCAGAACGCTTGCACCTCCGCCAGCTCCCGCGCCACCGCACCGGGCCCGCGCAGGCGCGCCAGCAGGTCGTGGACCTGCTCCGCGCCGTCGGTCTCCCCCAGGAGGAAGACGACCTCGGTCGTCGCGTCCGGGGGGAGGTCGAGCACCACCTGCTGCACGAAGCAGGGATCCAGGCCGGCGCCCGTGCGGCCGTCGAGATTGCCGCCCCGGCGCAACGCGGCCGGCCGGGCCGGATGACCGCCCCGGCCCAGGAAGGTGGCGCGGTCGCCGCTGACGTGGATCTCCCGGGTCCTCTCCGGCGCCACCACCGCGGCGAAGGCCACACCGCCGGCAAGCTCCCCGGCGGCGTGATTGCGCGCCAGGATGGTGCCCGGATCCTCGTCGTTCGCGGTGACGATGCAGCAGGAGCTCGCGGTCTCCGGAGCCGCCAGCACGAGCTGCGAGCAGGCGAACAGGGACAGCCGGCGTTCCCGACCGCTCCGGTTGGTGAGACGGATCACAGCGAGCCGCACCGGATCCTGCCGCGGCACGAAGAGGGTGGTCTCCTGCACCAGGTCCGCACAGTCCACGAGGCAGCGGCTGAATCCGAACCCGTGCCGCATCTCGTAGCCGGCCGCCGCCGGCGCCGGGCCCGGCAGCGGCGACCAGAAGGCGCCGGTCCGGTCGTCCCGCACGTAGAGCGCCTCGCCGTGCGGGTCCAGCACGGGGTCGTTGAACCACGGCGTCAGGCGGTGTTGACGGCTGTTGCCCCGCCAGGTGCAGCCCGCCCCGGACTCGCTGACCAGTGTGCCGAAGCCTTCGTTGGCGATGACGTTGATCCAGGGCAGGGGGGGATGGCGGAGGTTCCCCTCCTCGTCCAGCGAAAGGCGGATCACGTACTCGCGCCCGTCGGCGCTGAAGCCCCCGTAGCCGTTGCAGAAGCGCAGCGGCTCCGCGGAGCAGGCCGCCGGAGCCGCGGGCCGCGCGGCGTTCCCTTGCCGCGTGGAAGGGTCCGGCACGGCCACCGGACCTCGCGCGCTCGCCGTGAGATCCGGCAGGCTGCCGGTGACGACCAGGCGGGCCATGGTGTCGAGAAGGTGGCGCTCCTGGGGGAAGAGATCGCCATGAGGCAGCACGATGGGCGGTACCTCGCCCGCGGCGGGCGATAGCTGCGGAGCCGTGCTTGCATCGCCGGTCAGGACGACGAGATCGATGGGCAGCCCCAGCCGCTGCCAGTAACGATGAGCCCGGGAGAGAGCTGCCACGTGCGCCGCGCCGGCCGGCTGCTCGGCATGCAGCACCGCCAGCATCCTGCGCCCCGAGAGCCCGTGACGCGCCAGCTGCTCCGGATCGCCCCGCGCCTGGTCGAGGATCTGCGAAGCGGCGCGCAGGGCTGGATGGCCGTAGAGCATGGCGCCGGCCAGGGCCTGCCAGTACTCCGCTTGCCGCAGCGAGAGGCCGAGACCGGCCAGCTCCACGGCTGCCTGCGCCTCGGCCTGCGCGAAGCTCTCCTGGATCGCGCGATCCCCGGCGAGGCGGGCCGCCAGATTCAGGGCGCCGGCGCGGTCCGGGGCCACGCCCAGCAGGAAGGTGACCTTCGCCTCCTCCCCGGCCTCGAGCGTGAGCACCACGCGCAGGCTGGCGACCGGATCCAGCACGTTGCCGCTGGTACCCTCCAGCGGAGCGCCGGTGGTCAGAGCGCGGGCCAGACCCCGGGCGGGACCGCGCCCGAGAAAGCGGGCGCGATCGGTCTCGAACTCCACCCCGTCCCCCCGTCCATCACCGATCAGGGCATGGATCAGCCAGGGGTAGCGCTCGCCTTGCGCCCGCGGCCGCCGCCGCACCAGGATGGCCGGCACCGCCGGCACGCTCTCGGTCTGCAGGAACAGCTTGGAGAAAACCGGGTGCGCCGCATGCGCGACGGCATCGTTGAGGACGACCTCGGCACAGGTCGTCAGGTCGAGCCGGCGCCTGCGGCCCGACAGGTTGCGAACGTGCAGGCTGCGCAGCTCGGCGCTCTCGCCGGGAATGACACAGACCTGCAGCTGCGCGACGATTCCTGCCTCGATCCGGGTGATCTCGAACACCCCGGGTCGCCACCGGGCGCCGTGGCTGCCCGGCGCGGCCGGCACGGTGCGGGGGGCGAGGGACCAGACGGCGTGCTGCTCGCGATCCCGCAGGTGGACGAGGAATCCCTGCCGGTCCTCGATCCGGTCCCCGCGCCAGTCGGTGAGTGCCAGTCCCGCGGCGGCGGAGAATCCCGTGCCCGCGGAACTGATCAGCACCGTGTAGCTGCCGCTGCCGAGGATCCGGGCCGGGGGGGCCTGATCCGCCAGGTCGTCGAGCGGTGGCACGGGCCAGGCGCCTGCCGGCGGGCTCGCCATGATCGTCATCATCCTCTCCTGCCGTCATCAACCCACCGGCCGGCGGCGGATTCGCCATCCCCGTAAATTTGCATATTATATAAAAAATGCGGCAATGATCTGGGCAGCGGCTCGGGATTGACACGGGATCGGGTCAGTGAAACCGGTTCCATCGGCCTCTGCCGTGAGCGCATTCTAGTACAGCGTACCTTGCGGGCCTAGTCCCCTTTTCGGATCCGGTGGACGAGAGCGAGTTTGAGTATTGACAAGAGGGCGGATCTATGTAACCGTTTACATTCGCTTGGAGCAGGAACCGACCTGCACCATGGGCAGCGCTGGATCCGGGGATTCCAGCTGGCTCCCCGACCAGGCCCTTGCCGCAGGAGAGCAGCTTGGCGACGATCCGCGACGTGGCCCGCTCGGCGGGCGTCTCCATCGCCACCGTCTCGCGCGTGTTCAATGGCAGCTCGCGGGTGAGCGAGCAGACGGCCAACCGCGTCTGGTCCGCGGCTTCGAATCTGGACTACTGGCCCAACAGTGCGGCACGCAGCCTGACCACGCACACCTCCAACGCCTTCGGTGTCCTGCTGCCCGACCTCTACGGCGAGTTCTTCTCCGAGGTGATCCGCGGCATCGACCACACGGCGCGCCGCCACGACTACCAGATCCTGATCTCCAGCTCTCACGCGAACGCCGACGAGATCGTGGGCGCCGCCAAGTTCATGCGCGGACGCATCGACGGACTGATCATCATGGCGTCGGACACGGGATCGGCCGAGGGCATCCAGCAGATCGCCGAACGCTTTCCGGTCGTTCTTCTGAATCCCTGCCGCCAGGTCGACGGCTGCAGCTCCATCTCACTCGCCAACTTCGCGGGCGCCCGGACAGTCGTCGAGCACCTGCTCGACCTCGGTCACCGCGAGATCGCGATCGTCAAGGGGCCGCCGGGAAACGTCGACGCCGAGGAAAGGCTGCGGGGCTACCGCGAGGCCATGCAGGGCGCGGGGCTGTCGCCGTCGCTCGCCCTGGAATGGCCCGGCGACTTCACGGAGCTTTCCGGTCTGCGGGCGGCCGACATGCTCCTGCAGAGCTCGTCACGCCCCACCGCCGTCTTCACCGCGAACGACTGCATGGCCGTCGGCTTCCTGAGCGCCCTGCACCGGGCCGGTCTCGAGGTCCCCGGGGCGCTGGCCGTGGTCGGCTTCGACGACACGACGATCGCGCGGTATCTCAGTCCGCCCCTGACGACCGTCCATGTCGATACCTACGAGCTGGGCTCGAGAGCCGTCCAGCTCCTGCTCTCGTCCCTGGAGGCGAGCGAATACAAGGGATGCGCCCGCGAGCTGCTGCCCGCGACGCTCATGGTGCGCAGTTCGTGCGGTTCGCCCCGGCAGCGGGAGCAACCGATTCTGCAGCATGGAGGCATCGGCTCTTGATGAGGGAAAAAGGAGGTACCTGCAAGGGAACCTGGCTACAACCAAGATAGGAGGTCCTGATCATGAAGAAAGGACCGGCCAAAGCATTGATCGCGGGGATCATGGTCGTGGGATTGCTGCCGGCTCTTGCCCAGGGGGTTCTGCCACGCGAGGACGTCATCTGGGCTCGCCGGGCGCTCGCGCCCATCACCCTCGACGGTGTGCTCGACGAAGCGGCCTGGGCCCAGGCCGAGTCCACCATCGTGCAGTACGGCCAGGACGCCGGCATCCCCGGCAGCGGCTGGAAGGTCGAGAGCGGGGCCTTCACGCCGACCGATCCGACCTACGCGACGCTCAAGTTCCTGATCTACGAGAACCAGCTCTACATGGGGGCCAGGGTGCTGGATGCGTACGTGGGCGGCTCGGAGGAGTTCAACCGCTTCGACGGCCTCCTGATGGCCCTCAAGGACCATCTGGACACCTATGCTCCCAAACCGCCGTCGGAGTACCTATATTCATGGTGGTACCGTGACGATCCGGATCCGCAGCCGCCGGGTCAGCTCCCCGCCTTCAAGGGACGCTGGGCGGAAGAGCCGATCGGCAGCCCGCGCACGCCGGAGCAGATCGATGCCTGGGACGCCGCCACCGTCGTGCACGGTCTCTCGAACGACGATACGGTGCTCGACGAGGGCTACACCGTGGAGATGCGCTTCAACCTGACACCGATGGGCTACGACGTCACACGGCCGGAAGGCGACGTTGTCGAGTGGAACATCTCCATTTACGACTGCGACGGCTTCTGGCCCTTCAACGCCGCGATCTTCACCAGCAACCGGGTCTGGTGGCAGTCCCCCTGGGGCAACGACTCCTGGTACAACGAGGTCCGTGTCTTCGGCCGGCCCGACGTGACCGTCGCCTCGGGTCCCGTGCCGGCGGTCGGGGCCGAGTTCGAGATCCCCAGGCTGATCACGGGCGTGACGGTCGACGGGGCGCTCTCGGAGATGGCCTGGGGCGATCGCTACGCGGCGAGCTTCGATATCCGTTACGGCGACGACGCCCTGCGCCAGACCTATGCCGCCGTGGGGCCCTACCGGGCCGGTCAGTACCAGCCCTCGGTCAACGGCGGCCTGGCCTACGTCGCGGATCCGGGCGATGCCACGGTCGAAATGTTCGTGGCGGGCGAGACGCTCTACCTGGGATTCGACGTCCGCGACATGTTCGTCCAGTACCATCCCGACTTCAACCGCTGGGACGGATTCCTGGTGACCATCAACGAGCGCGTGGAGCAAGGGCCCGACCACCAGCTGATGGGTCGGCGTCTGAGCTTCCAGGTCGCGGCTGACGGGACCGCGTCGCCGCAGGACTACCTGGCCACCCTCGTGAGCGAGGGCAAGGCCCAGGTAGCGCTCCAGCTCAAGCCCGGAACGGCCGTCGACACGCTGGGGATTCCCGACACGGGGTATACCGCCGAGATGGCGGTCGACCTGACGGGGCTGGGTTACACCCCGGGCCTGGTGGAGGGTCCGGTCTGGCTCGGCGTCACCCTGCTCGACGGCGACTCGTTCATCGATCCCATCGAGGACAGCTACGGCACGCGCACCTGGTGGTACCGGGAGTACGAGGGGGAATGCTGCTCCGTCTGGGCCGAGCTCTCCTCGACCCTGGTGGGTGTGGGGCAGGAGCCCGACGAGCCTCTCTACCAGACCTACGGTCGTTCCCTCAGCTACCCCAATCCCTCGCTGCAGCCGCGGATCTCGTACTGGCTGCCGGAGACCAACCGCGTCACCCTCGAGGTCTACGACCTGCGCGGCCGGCTGGTGGAGCGGAGGGTGCTGGGCGAGAGCGGGAACGGATTCCATGACGTCCCGGTCTTCTCGCAGAAGAGGATGGGGTCCGGTGTCTACGTGTACCGGCTGAAGCTGCAGGATCCCGAGACGGGCGTCTTGAGGTCGACCCTGACGGGCAAGACGCTCATCTTGAAATGAGGCGGATATTCCGCAGCGTCCGCGGCGGACGGAGCGGCGCCCCCGGCGCCGCTCCGCTCCCGGCCGCTGCGCCGAACCTGGCGAGGGAGGACTCGCGGTCGTGAGACGTCGCTTCGGCCGGCCGGTTGTGGGCGGGTTGCCGGTTTTCCCGGGCTTGTCGGCCCTTCTGGCCCTTCTGGTCCTTCTGGCCCCGTGCCCGTCGCCGGCGGGCACCACCGGCAAGCTCACCGGACGCGTGATCGACAAGGAGAAGCAGCCCGTGGTGGCGGCCACGATCACCCTGGTCGGAACCCGGCTGGGCGCGTACTCCGACGAGGACGGGCAGTACACGATTTTCAACGTTCCCGCCGGGACCTACGATCTGAGCGCCAGCCGCATGGGCCTCGAAACGGTCCGCATCCAGAACGTGATCGTCTCGGCGGACCAGACAACCCGGCAGGATATCGAGATGGGCGAGACCACCATCACCATGGAGGAGGTGGTCGTCACCGCGGAGCGACCACCCGTCGATCTGAACCTGACCAGCACGCGTGCCACCCTCACCAGCAAGGACATCGAGTCGCTGCCGGTGCAGGATCTCGAGGACGTGGTGAACCTGCAGGCGGGTGTGGTCGACGGGCACTTCCGGGGCGGGCGGATCGGGGAGGTGCAGTACCAGGTCGACGGCGTGAGCGTCAACAACGCCTACGACAACAAGTCCATGCTGAAGGTTGACCGCTCCCTCCTGCAGGAGGTCCAGGTCATCAGCGGCACCTTCGACGCCGAGTACGGGCAGGCCATGAGCGGGGTCGTCAACGCCGTGCTCAAGCAGGGGACCGAGGATTTCGAGTGGAGCGGGGAGGTCTATACCGGGGGCTTCCTCTTTCCCGGCAACGGCAAGCGTCTGACCGATGACACCTTCCGCCCGACCTCCACCCAGAGCTACCAGGCGTCCCTCAGCGGACCGACCCCTTTTCCCCAGACCACCTTCCTGCTGAGCGGGCGCCGCTACGTCTTCGACGACTTCGTGTACGCCACGCGCATCTTCCGGCCCACGGACCGGTCCGACTTCGAGCGGGGGATCTACGTTGCGACCGGGGACAGCGCCAAGGTGCCCCTCGGGTACAGCCGGGAATGGTCCGGCGTGGCCAAGCTCACCAACTCCTCCATCAAGAACCTGAACCTCAACTACCAGGCCATCTTCAACTGGAGCGAGGGACGCCGCAACGACTTCGCCTGGCGCTACAATCCCGACGGCCTGTCGACCCAGAAGACCTACACGGTTTCCCACGGCCTGGACTGCACCTACAGCACCGGCGCCTCGACGTTCCTGAACTTCAGCGGACGGCAGAACTACCTGGAGTACCGGGACCGCCGCTACCCGGACGTCTACGACCCGCGGTACGACGCGGCGGGGCGGCCGGAGAGCGACCCCAACTTCGAGCGCGGCGCCATCATCCAGGGGGTGGATTTCACCCGCTACAAGCAGATCACGGACACCCGGCTCTGGAAGGCCTCGCTCACCAGCCAGGTGACGCCCGAGCATCAGGTCAAGGTCGGCGGGGAGCTGAACAGGTCGCGCGTCGAGTTCGGGACGCCGGGCCAGCTCACCTACGCGACGGTCGGCGGGGTCGAGCAGCTGGTGCGCCACGTGGACGATCCCCCCGATTTTCCCGGCGTGAAGGCCTACCATCCCGTCATGGCGGCGGCCTTCCTGCAGGATCAGATCGAGCTGACCGACCTGACGGTGCGGGCCGGCTTCCGGCTGGATTATCTCGACGCGCGCGCGACGGTCCCCAGCAATCTGGCCAATCCCGCCAACGCCATCGCCGGCGCGCCAGCCTCGGTCCCGGTGCCGACGTCCAAGAAGACCTCGATCTCGCCGCGCTTGGGCATGGCCTTTCCCATCGAGGACAAGGCGGCCGTGCACTTCGCCTACGGGCATTTCTTCCAGTTCCCCTCGGTCAACCAGATGTTCTCGAACGCCGACTACGACGTCCTGCGCAATCTGCAGGCGGGCGGCATCAGCTATGGCGTGCTGGGGAATCCGGATGTCAAGCCCGAGGAGACCGTGCAGTACGAGATCGGCTACAAGCAGGCTCTCACGCAGGATTTCGGGGTCGAGCTGACGGCTTTCTACAAGGACGTCCGGGAGCTGCTGGGTGTCGAGTTCATCGAGACCTACAACGGCGCCGAGTACGCGCGCCTGACGAATGTCGACATCGGCAACATCTTCGGCGTGACCATCGCCCTGGATCACCGGCAGATCGGCCCGGCCAGCATCTCGCTCGATTACACCTGGCAGCAGGCCGAGGGGAACTCGAGCGATCCCCGCGAGACCGCGACCCGAGCCGAGGCGGGCGCCGATCCGCGGCCGCGGCTGATCCCCTTCAACTGGGACCAGCGGCACACGCTCAACATGACGGTGACGATCACCAAGCCCGCCGACTACACGATCAGCGCCATCCTGAAGGTGGCCAGCGGGCAGCCCTACACGCCCGTGATCGAGGCGGGCTTCGGGCGCGGGCTGGACGAGAACTCGGGGCGCAAGCCGAGCGGGACCATCGTCGACCTGCGGGCGGAGAAGAGCCTCGGCGGCGCGGGCACGGGCCTAAACCTCTTCGCCAGGGTGTTCAACGTGTTCGATAGCCGCTATTTCAACGGCTTGGTCTTCAGCAGCACGGGAAGCCCCGACTACTCGCGCTTCCCCGAGGCCGATTACGTGGCCCTGCTGGATCCGACGCGCTATTACGCGCCGCGCCGGATCGAGGTCGGCATCCGCATGACGTACGGGGGGCCATGACCGGCAGGGGAGCGAACCGGGGGGAGAGCGGAGGCGGTATCAGGTGAGCCTTGCGAGAAGAAAGCTGATCGCGATCTGCGGACTGGTCATGGGTGCGCTCCTGGCGGCGTCGTACGCCCTGCCCGACATCCCGACGCCGGTGCCGCCGGAGGATCGCGGCCGTCTCGACCTGGAGCGCTCCGGCATCCACGACGCGAGCAACATCCGCACGGAGTTCTGGAACTACGGCATGGTGGGCAACTACCCGCCCGATCCCGGCAACGTGGACCTGAGCGTGTTCCATTCCGTGGAGGTCCCCAAGGGCAGCGGGATGAACTACAGCGACGGCATCACGCCCTTCGTGCTCGCCAAAATCACACAGCTGGACGGCTCGACGGCCTACATCATGGAGACCGGCTTCCGCGAGCGTCAGGGGATCAGCCCCTTCTACAACCGCCAGATGCGCTTCGAGCCGCGACCCGGCTACTTCCAGGAGAACTCCGACCTCAACCCGGGCCGCTCGCCGGCCATCAGCAACGATCCGCGGACCTGGCCCGATTCCTGGCCCGACAAGCTGGACGATCCCGACGACCCCGGCTGGGCCGGGAGCTGGAATGGCTACTTCGGCAAGCAGATCGTGGCGGACCAGGAGAGCTACATGGTCATGGACGACCAGTTCTACGACGCCTGGTTCTACCATCCGGACAGCCGGGATACCACCCGGGTGGGGCTCGGCCTGCGGATCGAGGTGCGCGGATTCCAGTGGGCGAATCCGCAGGCGCGCAACGTGATCTTCTGGCACTACGACATCACGAACGAGAGCACCACCGACTACGACGACAACATCATCTTCGGCCTGTACATGGACTCCGGCGTGGGCGGCTCGGCTCTCTCCTGTGACGGCGTCTACGAGTCCGACGACGACAACGCCTACTTCGACCGCACCTTCAACGAGCAGGTCATCAACCTCGTCTACACCTGGGACCTCTACGGGCATGGCAAGGATCTCACCAGCTCGTGCGCCCGCACCGGCTACCTCGGCTACGCCTACCTGGAGACCCCGGGCAACCACACCGACGCGATCGACAACGACGAGGACGGCATCACGGACGAACGGCGGGACAGCGGCCCCGGCGAGCTCATCGAGGGGCAGCCCAACATCCAGGCCTACGTGGCGGCCAACTACGACCTGCAGCGATTCGTGGCGACCTACGGAGCCCTGGAGGATCGCCCGGCCTACCGAGCCGAGGCCTGGTGGACGGGCGACGAGGACATGGACTGGACGGCGGATCTGCAGGACGTCGGGGCCGACGGCCTGCCCGATTCCGGTGACACGGGGGAGGGCGACGGGATCCCCACCGAGGGGGAGCCCAACTTCGACCGCACCGATCTCAACGAATCGGACCAGATCGGTCTGACCGGCTTCAAGATCAACCGCATCCGTCCGGGCCAGGGCAATCCCAACCAGGAAGTCGACGACATCCTGTTCTTCACCACCGGCGCCAACTGGCCGCAGAGGCTGTACGAGCAGTTCACGAATCCGGTGCCGGAGCTGCGCTTCGATCCGCCGCTGGCCTCCAACTACAACATCGGCTTCCTCTTCGCCTCCGGTCCCTTCGCCCTGCGCGCGGGTCAGCGGGAGCGGTTCAGCCTGGCCCTGGCCTACGGCAGCGACCTGGACGAGCTGCGGCGGACGGTGCAGACCGTGCAGCAGATCTACAACGCGAACTACCGCTTCGCGGTGCCGCCGCCGGAGCCCACGGCGACGGCCGAGACCGGCGACGGCTACGTGCGGCTCTCCTGGGACGATGTCGCCGAGCAGGGGGCCGATCCGGTGACCGGGGAGTACGATTTCGAGGGCTATCGGATCTATCGTTCGACGGACCCGGAGTTCCGGGATCCTCAGGTGATCTCGACGGGCACCGGCTCGGGACCGCTCGGCAACGGCCGCCCCATCGCCCAGTTCGACCTCGTCAACGGCCGGAGCGGCTTCTCGGACATCACCGTGGAGGGCGTGGCGTACTACCTCGGCACCGAGAACGGGCTCACCCACACCTGGACCGACTACAGCGTCACCAACGGTAAGGAGTACTACTATGCCGTGACGGCCTACGACCACGGATCGGATTCCTTCCATTTCTATCCGTCCGAGAACTCGATCACGGTCTCGCGGACGCCGCGGGGCGGCCTGATCCTGCCGACCAACGTGGTGGCCGTGCGGCCGAATCCCCGGGCGGCGGGCTACGTCCCGGCCACGGCCAACACGGCGACGCAGATCGCCGGCCGCGGCACGGGCACCGTGGCGATCAGCGTCGTCAACTCGGACATTGTTCCGGACGATCACGTCTTCAAGATCACCTTCGCCACCCCTTCGCCGGACAGCCTCCGCGCGCGCTCCTATGCGCTCACCGACAGCACGACCCAGGAGCTGCTGTTCGAGACCGGGAGCGACTTCGGAGCCCAGGGGGTCGGCTCCGTGGCCGCCGGCCTGCTGCCGCTGATCTCCACCGCGACAGCCGTCTCGGTCGACACCGCCCGCACCGGTTTCGAGCCCGGCAGTCCCTCGGACGCGCGGCTGGCCGTCTCTTACCTGACCTCGCTGCCCAGCAACCTGATACGCCCCGGATTCCCCGAAGACATCTCCATCTTCTTCTACGACACGGTGGTGGACACCTCGCTGGAGATCATCTCGCCCCCGTTCCCGGCGCGGCCGGCCAAGTTCGAGGTGATCGCCTACACGGAGACGGGCGAGCAGAAGCTCGACTTCCGCTTTCGGGATCTCGATGCCGACGGCACCCTCAGCCGCGGCAGCGAGGTCATCGACATCGTGACCTACAGCGACAGCGAGCCCGGCGTCCCCCAGGCCACCTGGCGGGTCCAGCTCGCGACGCCGGTGGTCACGCCCCAGCAGCCGCCGGCGGGCGGGGACGTCTTCAGCATCCGACTATCGCGCCCTCTGGGCGCCGACGATGTCTTCGTCTTCACGACCCAGGCGGCGCACATCGACCAGGCCAAGGCCCGGCGGGGTTTCTCGCCCTACGTCGTGCCGAATCCGTACGTCGGATCGGCCAGCTTCGAGCCGGAGCGCTTCGCGGTTTCGGGCCGCGGCGAGCGACGCATCGAGTTCCGGGGCCTGCCTGCGCGCTGCACGATCCGGATCTACAACGTCAAGGGTGAGCTGGTGCAGACCCTGCGGCACGAGGGAGCCGATGAGGGCTACGAGGCCTGGGACCTGCGCACCAAGGACAACCTGGACGTAGCGCCCGGGCTCTACATCTTCCACGTGGATGGCGGGCCGCAGCTGGGCTCGCAGACCGGCAAGTTCGCCATCATCAAGTGAGCGTGGAGTACGTCATGAAACGGTGGCTGGCGATAGTCCTGACGAGCGCGGTCCTGATCCCGGGATCGGCCTGGGCGCAGTCCAAGACCGGGACCACGATCGGGCAGTTCCTCGGCATCGAACCCAGTGCGCGCCTGTCGGCGATGGGCAACGCCGGGGTCGCCGCGGCGGAGGAGATCGAGGGGGTCTACTACAATCCCGGAGTGATCGGGACGCTGGTCCGGCCGGCCGTTCAGTTCACCCACATCAACTGGTTCGCCGACATCAGCTTCGACTACGCCGCCGTGGCCAGCCCGGTTCACGGGCTTGGCATCCTGTTCGGCAGCGTCACCGCGCTGAACTCCGGGGAGATCGACGTCCGCACCGTGGATCGGCCGCTCGGGACGGGCGAGCGCTACACCGTGGCGGATCTGGCCCTGACCCTGGGCTACGGCCGCCAGGTCACCCGGCGCTTCGCAGCCGGGCTGCAGGCCAACTACATCCACGAGCGGATCTGGCACAGCACCCTGAGCACGCTGACGGTCAGCGCCGGAACGGTCTATCTGCTGACCGACGGGGGGATGCGGCTCGGGTTCAGCCTCTCCAACCTGGGTACCCAGGCGGGGTTCTCGGGGCGCGACCTGGCGATCCAGTACGACAACAACCCGGACGAGTACGGGGACAACAGCGCCCTGCCCGGAGAGCAGCTGACGGGCGATTTTCCGGTCCCGATCCTGTTCCGGTTCGGGATCAGCTATCCCGTTGATTTCAGTGAAAATAGCAAGATTCTGCTCCTGGTGGACGCGCTCCATCCCAACGACAACACGGAAAGTGTCAATGTTGGGGCCCAATGGAGCCTGCAAAATGTGCTATCCTTGCGCGCGGGATACCAGACCCTGTTCCAGGAGGACAGGGAGCTGGGTCTGACCCTGGGCGCTGGGCTGCGGATCGCAGATGGCCGCTACCGCTTCGGCTATGCCTGGGCGGATCACGAGCATCTGGGTACGGTTCATCGCATCACCCTGGTCCTGGGGCTCTAGCCGGAGCCTCCTGACCGGCCAGCAAGCGGGGAACAGACGATGAGAGCAAAGAGGGACACGAGAGTTGGCATGGCCGCGGGCTGGATCGGACGAGGCACCGGGTGGTTATGTCTGCTGGTCCTGCTCGGCGGCGTCCTGGGCGCCTCGACCGCCGCCGCCCTGACCACGGAAGAGCTGCTGGACAGCCTCCAGCAGACCGCCTTCGATTACTTCTGGAACGAGGCCAATCCCGCCAACGGGTTGATCAAGGATCGGAGCACCTCGGGCTCGCCCTGCAGCATCGCGGCGCTGGGATTCGGTCTCTCCGCCATCTGCATCGGGATCGACCACGGCTGGGTCACGCGGGAAGAAGGACGCAACCGCATCCTCACCGCGCTGGAGACCCTCTGGAACGGCCCCCAGGGGAGCGGTGCCACGGGCTTCATCGGCTACAAGGGGTTCTTCTATCACTTCCTGGACATGACGACGGCGACCCGGACCTGGGACTGCGAGCTCTCCTCCATCGACACGGCGCTCCTGTTCGCGGGTATTCTGGACGCGAAGCAGTACTTCGCGACGGACGAACCCCTGGACGTGCAGGTGCGGGAGCTGGCCGACTCCATCTACTACCGGGCCGACTGGGAGTTCATGCGCAACTCGGGCGTGGGCTTGAGCATGGGCTGGAGGCCGGGTTCGGGCTTTGCCGGCTTCGGTACTTGGGTCGGGTACAACGAGGCCATGATCCTCTACATCCTGGCGCTGGGCTCGCCGACGCACCCCATACCGGCCAGCACGTGGTACACCTGGACCAGCGGTTACGACTGGGAGACTTACTACACCTACACCTACGTGACTTTCCCGCCACTCTTCGGGCACCAGTACAGCCATTGCTGGATCGACTTCCGGTTCATTCAGGACGTCTACATGCGGAACAAGGGCATCACGTACTTCGAGAATTCGCGGCGGGCCGCCTATGCCGCGCAGGCCTACTGCATCGACAATCCCCTGGGCTGGGTCGGCTACGGCGAGAACGTGTGGGGTCTCACCGCATGCGACGGACCGAGCGGCTACATGGCGCGGGGCGCGCCGCCCGCCCAGAACGACGACGGGACCATCGCACCCACCGCTGCCGCGGCCTCCATCGCCTTCGCGCCCGAGATCGTCATCCCGACGCTCCACAATCTCTACGACACTTATTACTCCCAGCTCTGGTCGACCTACGGCTTCCGCGACGCCTTCAACTTGACGCAGAACTGGTGGGACACCGACTACATCGGGATCGACGAGGGTCCCATCATCATCATGATCGAGAACTACCTGACGCAGGCCGTCTGGCAGCGGATGGGGGAGAATGCCGACATCACGGCCGGCCTGGCCCGAGCGGGCTTCGCCGCCATGTCCGGGGTCGAGGACCATCCGCAGGGGACGACGACATCCCTGTACCTGGGGCAGAATTCCCCCAACCCCTTCCAGGGCTCCTCGCTCGTCTTCTTCCGGCTGCCCGTGGAGGGGTACGTGTCCCTGCGCCTCTACGACGTCCGGGGACGTCTCGTGGAGACGATCGCGGACGGCCAGTGGCCGGCGGGCGAACATGAAGTTACTCTGCAGGGAGCAGGACTTCCCAGCGGCATCTACTTCTACCGGCTGGAATCCAACGGTCAGCAGGTATGGAAGCGTTGCATTCTGATCAAGTGATCCACGGCCGGTCGCGACGGCCGACGAAAGGAGGTTGCATCCAGATCATCATGAACGTGTCATCTTGGTTTTGCACACTTACGAGGAGGGACGTGAAGTTATGAAAACAACGAATCACAAGCACGTCGCTTTGGTCATGGTCTTGTTTGGGCTGACCGTGGCCCTTGCGAGCGTCAGCGCCAACGCCACACCCGATCCCATCGGCGTCGTGATCTATGAGCGGGTCTTCAACGACTGCCCGACTTCGACTCTCACGACCGAGAACATGTACCCGGCGCTGGTGGCCATCGAGGATGAACATCTGGACTGCGGCGGGTTCGCCAACCTGCACGCCTGGCGGTTCTCGACGGACAACATCGACGCGGCGGTGTTCAACAACAACAGCGCGTACACGATGTGCGCCATCCTGACGATCAGCGGGGAGGGGGACGGAGAGGCCGGCCTTTCGGTCTCGCCCTGGTGGTCTCCGCTGGTCGACGGCCGGTTCAACGTCAGGACGACGGACGGCGAGGTCGCCTGCTTCGGCGGCCGCCTGCCGTTCTATTCCTTCACGGCTGCCAATGGCGTCCACTACATGAAGGGCGACGCCATCCGGCTGAGCCTGCTCTACCATCCTCACGGACTGTCCATGGCCGATCCGGCGACCATCACCTACGAGCTGGTCTACGAAAATTACTCCTACTCCAGCGGCCCGCTGCCGTTCGATGAGGGCAATCCGGCCGAGGATCCCCCGTACGGCCTCTGGGGCATGCTGAACGACGGACGCGTGGGTGGCTACATGCAGGCCTTCCTGCAGGCCGGCAACTACGACGCCGGGCTGCGGGTGGAGTGGAGCGCCATCTGCTTCCAGAACCTCGACGCGGTCGGGACCGAGCCGGCCACCTGGGGTAACGTGAAGGCGATGTACAAGTAATCCGTCAGGCCGCTGTTCCGGGATTTCGACCCGGAGCGGCCCCGCCAGATGGAGAGACGGGAAAGGCCGCAGGGGTATCTCACCCCTGCGGCTTTCCTTGGGACACACGCCCCCTATCCAATCTCTCAGAAAGCACTTGCGCAATTCTCGGATTCCCCTGAAACCTCTCACGAATTCCCTCGTACTGGAATGTCCGGGAGCGCGAACCCCGAACCAGAGCACCAGCGAAACAGACGGCGCAGCGGCGAGGCCTCTTGATTTCCCGCAGGACTGGAGCGACGATGAAGCGGGTCGTTCTCTGCCTGTCAATCCTGATCTGTCCGATTGTCTGGCCCGGCGTCCCGGCGGCCCAACCCGGCGAGGAAGCGCCTCGCCGCGTCTACGAGACCCGCCGACTTAACGGCGCCCCTGTTGTGGTGGACGGCCGTCTCGACGATCCGGCCTGGAATCTCGTGGAGTGGTCGGGTGACTTCGTGCAGCGCGAGCCCACCGAAGGGGTGCCTCCTACCGCGCCGACCGAGTTCAAGGTCCTCTACGATGACGACGCTCTCTACTTCGCCTTCCGCTGCCACGACGATCCGGCCCTGGTCACCAGCCTGCTGGCCCGGCGCGACTGGTTCCCGGGCGACTGGATCGAGGTGAACATCGACAGCTACCACGATTTCACCACGGCCTACTCCTTCACCCTCAGTCTCTCCGGCACCCGCGGCGATGAGTACGTCAGCGAGGACGGCAGCAACTGGGACAGCAGCTGGGATCCGGTCTGGAGGGGGGCCACGCGGATCGTCGCCGACGGCTGGACCGCCGAGACACGGATCCCGCTCAGCCAGCTCCGCTTCGACGGGGCCGAGGAGCAGACCTGGGGTCTGCAGGTCCACCGGCGCATCTTCCGCGAGGAGGAACGATCCATCTGGCAGCCGATTTCCAAGGACGAGACCGGCTGGGTGAGCCGTTTCGGCGAGCTGCACGGCCTGCGCGGCCTGCAACCCCGGCAGCGCATCGAGCTGATGCCCTACGCTCGGACCCGCTACGAGAGCTACCAGCGGGAGGAGGACAATCCCTTCCGCGACGGGCACGACACGGCCGTGGCCGGTGGTCTGGACGGCAAGGTCGGCATCGGCAGCGACCTGAACCTGGACTTCACCATCAATCCCGATTTCGGCCAGGTGGAGGCCGACCCCTCGGTCGTCAACCTGAGCGCGTTCGAGACCTATTACAGCGAGAAGCGGCCCTTCTTCATCGAGGGGGCCAGCATCCTCAATCTGCCCGTGGCGCCGGCCTACACCGGGGGCTTCTTCACGCGTGACAAGCTGTTCTATTCGCGGCGCATCGGGCGGCGCCCGCAATTCTCGCCGGATCTGGCCGACGGGGAGGTCGTGGACCGCCCGGACAACACGACCATCCTGGGGGCTTTCAAGCTATCCGGGACCTCGGCCGGCGGGCTATCGGTCGGCCTGCTGGAGAGCGTCACGGCTGAAGAGAAGGCCGCGATCGCGGCCGGTCATGCCCGCCGTGAGGAGGTGATCGAGCCGCGAACCAACTACTTCGTGGGGCGCATCTCCCAGGATTACGACGAGGGCAACACCCAGGTGGGCGCGGTGCTCACCTCGGTGCACCGGAGGCTGGCGGATACGGGCATCGACGACGTGCCACGCCAGGCCTACTCCGGGGGCCTGGATTTCCACCACTACCTGCACGACCGGGACTACCGGCTCGAGGCCCGGGTGATGGGCAGCCATCTGCGAGGCAGCACCGAGGCCATCGACATCCTGCAGACATCGTCGGCGCGCTACTTCCAGCGGCCCGACAACGATCACGTCGATTACGATCCCACTCGCACCGCGCTGAGCGGACACGCCGGGTCGTTGCTCTTCCAGCGCACCAGCAACAGCCGCTTCATCGGCCAGACCGGCGTGGCTTGGCGCTCTCCCGGCTTCGATCTGAACGACATGGGTTACCTGTACAGCGCCGATGGCATCAACCAGTTCACGTGGGCCGGCTATCGCTGGCGCAATCCCGCCTGGATCTTCCGCTCCTTCAGCATCAACGGCAACCAGTGGCTCAACTGGGACTACGGCGGGAACTTCCTCTCCGCCTACGCGAACACAAACTGGTCGATGCACCTGCGGAACAACTACCAGTGGGGCGGCAGCCTGACCCACACCTGGGAGTACACCTCGAACAACGCGCTGAGGGGAGGCCCTTCGTCCAGGTGGCCGGACGACAGCGAGTACAGCTTGTGGTTGAACTCCGACTCGCGGCGCACCTTCTACTACGGCTTCGGCGGCTACACGGATCAGCGGGCCGACGGCGCCGGCAACTACCGCGAGGCCTGGCTGGATCTGATCGTCCGGCCCAGCAATGCGCTGCGCATCACGCTGAGCCCCTCGATCTCCCAGAATCGACCGGACCTGCAGTACATCGCCACCCTCGATTTCGCCGGCACGGACCGCTACGTCTTCGGCACTCTGGACCAGAGAACCGCCTCGCTCACCTGCCGGCTGGACCTCTGCGTCAGCCCCGATCTGACGGTGCAGTACTACGCCATGCCCTTCGTTTCCAGCGGCCGCTACCGCGACTTCAAGCGGATCACCGATCCCCGGGCCGAGCGCTATCGCGACCGCTATCACGTCTTCAGCGGTCAGGAAATCGCGCGCGACGCGGCTGGCGGAACGTTTCAGGTGGACGAGGACCTGGACGGTGGCATGGACTACGAGTTCGACGATCCGGACTTCGACTTCCGGGAGTTCAACTCGAACCTGGTGGTGCGCTGGGAGTACGAGCCGGGCTCGCTCGTCTACCTGGTCTGGGCCCAGGGCCGGGGCGACTACGCCCTGGACCGCCGCAACTTCGACTTCGCCCGCGGCCTGCGGGACGTCTTCGACACCCACCCCCAGAACATCTTCCTGATCAAGGTGAGCCGCTGGCTGTC
Organism: uncultured Fibrobacteraceae bacterium; assembly: GCA_964524645.1. GTDB lineage: Bacteria > Krumholzibacteriota > Krumholzibacteriia > LZORAL124-64-63 > LZORAL124-64-63 > CAZGEC01. The sequence goes on from CAZGEC010000017.1 coordinate 26,037, forward strand.
GCTCTGAGGGGGGATTCGCCGGCCTGCAAGGCCGCTGGAAGCCGATCTGCAGGGCGGTCCTTCCTCCTGGCGCGGGCCCGGCCCGCTGACTATTTTTCAAGGACAAGTGGTATCCGGTTTCTCGAACCCGGCAAGGATCGTCATGAGCGAGAAGAAGAGCTACACCTGTCCGCACTGCCACAGCAAGCTGATACCCTGGCGCAGCCCGGACCTGACCACCTGGGGCGGCAAGATCCAGATGGTCTGCATGAACGACGACTGCCCCTACTACGTGCGGGGGTGGGAGCACATGAAGAAGAACTACGATGTGGTGGCCTCGTACCGGCACCGTCTCGACCCCGAGACCGGCGAGTCCGGTCCTCTGGCGGTCTGGTCGCCCACCGCGCTTAAGAACCAGGCCCTGCCCGAAGAGGAGATCCCGTGAGCGACGACCGCACCCCCATCGACCGCCTGAAGGAGAAGATCCTCAAGGACTACGAGCGGATGGGTTTGGACGATACCTTCGAGTTCTGCTGCGAGCCGGGGGTGCCCTGCTTCAACAAGTGCTGCGGGGACGTGAACATCTTTCTGACCCCGTACGACGTCCTGCGCATGAAGAACGCCCTGGGCTTGGAATCCGACGAGTTCCTGGATCGCTACACCATGCTGCCGATCCAGCGGGACATGAAGTACCCGGTCGTGATGTTCAAGATGGACGAGAGCCAGCCGGATAAGCCCTGCCAGCTGGTGGGGACCGACGGCTGCACGATCTACGAGGACCGGCCCTGGCCCTGCCGCATGTACCCGCTGGGCATGGCCTCGCCCAAGGAGGGCGGCGACGAGCAGGAGTTCTACTTTCTCATGAAGGAGGACGTCTGCGCCGGTTTCGACCAGCCGCAGAAGCGCCGGTGGACTGTGCGGGAGTGGCGGGACGATCAGGGGATGGAGAAGTACGACGAGTTCGGCCGTCTGTTCAAGGAACTGACCCTCCACGACTGGTTCCAGGAGAACAAGGCGCTCGCGCCCGAGAAGATGAATATGTTCCACATGGCCTGCTACGACCTGGACACCTTCCGGCGCTTCGTCTTCGAGAGCTCCTTCCTCCGGCGCTTCGAGGTGTCGGACGAGGACCTGGCACGGATCCGCGAGGACGAGGAGGAGCTGCTGCGCTTCGCCTTCCGCTGGGTCAAGTTCGCTTGCTTCGGTGAGGATACGCTCCGGATCCGACCGGAGGCCCTGGGGCCGATCAGCACGCCTCCCAAGAAGTAGCTCTCGGGCCTGCACCCCAGGGGTCAGCTCATCCGGACCGTGGCGTGCGGGACCCGGGGGTAGCGACCTCCGGGCCCCGGCGTGCGGTCAAGAGCTGCTACCGCTGACGCTATTTCAAGAGCAGCATGCGCCTCGTTTCCGCGTACTTGCCGGCTTCCAGGCGGTAGAAGTAGACGCCGGCGGCCACCGCCCGGCCGAAGCGATCGCGTCCCTCCCAGCCGACCTGATGATGCCCGGCCGGCTCCGCGACCGCATCCTCGAGAACCCGCACCAGGCGGCCCGAGACATCATAGATCTTCAGGCTGACACGGGCCGGGCCGGGCAGATCGTAGCTGATCGTGGTGCCGGGGTTGAACGGATTCGGGTAGTTCTGGGCCAGCAACGGCCGGCCCGCAGGCGTCGAATCCTGGTCTGGCACCCCGATGACGATGTCGGAGGGCACCTGGTTGGTCGAGGCCGCATAGATCGTCCCGTAATGGCCCACGGCCCAGCCGTTGCTCTGGTCCGTGAAGAACACCGCGTCCATGATCTCGTCGCCCCCGCCGTACATGTCCATCCAGCTGTCGCCCCGGCTCATCGTCTTCATGCTGCGCCCCTCGACGCCGCGGTAGCCGACGGCCCAGCAGGTGTTCTCGTTGATCGCGTAGACGGACATGAAGCTGGTGTACGAATTCAGCGAGTCGGTGAACTGCAGGGACCAGGTGTCGCCGCCGTCCACGGACTTGAAGATCGTGGCGTCGTATCCCACCACCCAGCCCACGTCCTGGTTGACGAAATGAATGGAACCCAGGCTCACCGCGGGCGGTGGGGTGTAGACCATCTGCCAGTCGTCTCCGCCGTTCGTCGTCTTGAGCGTCAGCGCATCGGCTCCGGAGCCGCCGGCAATCCAGCCGTGATTGGGATCGACGAAGCAGACCGACATCAGGTAGGTATCGACCCCGCTGGTCTGCGGCAACCAGCTTGCCCCGCCGTCGGTCGTCTTCAGGATCACGCCGCCGCCGCCGACGGCCCAGCCGAGATCGGCGTCGAGGAACTGGATCGCCCGGATCTGCTCCGTGGTGCCGCTGACCTGCGGCTGCCAGGTCGCGCCGCCGTCGGTCGTCTTGAGGATGATCCCCCCGCGGCCGCCGACCCATCCCGTGTTCGCGTCCACGAAGTGGACCGTGAACAGATCCTCGCCCGTTCCGCTCACCTGGGGCTGCCACTCGTTCCCACCGTCGGTGGTGCTCAAGATGGTGCCCTCGTCACCCGCGACCCAGCCGTTCTCCGGATCCGCGAAATGCACGGCTCGCAGATCCGAGGTCGTGCCGCTTTCCTGCGCCAGCCAGCCCACGCCGCCCCCGGGCACCGAGAAGAGCTGGTTCTCCAGCACGAGCAGGCCCGCCCCCCCGCTGGAGACGAAGAGGAGGTCGTCGACGGCGGTGAGGTCCCGGACGTCGCCGCCCGGAACCGTGTAGGAATCGACCTCCACCGGGGCCAGCGGGTCTCCGATGTAGACGATGGCGATCTGTCCGGTGGTGTTGGTGGGAGAGCTCAAATAGGCGAAGTCTCCGGATACCGACACGTCGAAGGGGTGGGACCAGCCGCCGTTGGGCACGTAGTTGCTCAGGAGCACCGGATTGGCCGGGTCGGAGGCGTCGACGATCATCAGACCGCCATGCCAGTCGGCCGAGGCGAGGTAGACGCGATCTCCGCGAACGCAGAGGTCCCAGGTGTTCTCGGCCGGGATCCCGCCGACCACCACGGGCGTCGTGGGATCGGTGACGTCTAGGACGATAAGGCCGGAGTCGTCGGCCGCGGCGAAGAGGTGGCCGTTGGAGACCTCCAGCTGGCGAATGTCGCTCTGCATCAGGATGGAGCCGATCTCGGTGGGGCTGGCGGGATCGGAGACATCGAAGATCCTGATCCAGTCCGGTTCGTTCAGCACGTTGTCGACGACGTAGGCCGTGTCGCCCGCCAGAGCCACATCATAGGCGTAGTCCAGCGCTGCGACACCGATCTCGACCGGGTTGGCGGGATCGGAGAGGTCGGCGATCCGGAGACCGCCGTCATAGTCGGCCACGTAGGCGAGATCGTCGGCGACCACGATGTCGTGAGCTGACCCGGGTGTGTCGTACCGTCCGAGAAAGCCAGGATCGGCTAGATCGGCGAGGTCGATCGTCACGATGCCAACCGGACCCTGGGCGATGTAGCACCGGTCACCCTGCACGAAGGCGTTCCTGCTGATGCCGAAGGTGTCGTAGGACCCCACCTCTACGGGCTGGCTGGGGTCGCTGATGTCGACGATGCGCAGGCCGTCGTAACCGCTCGCCAGATAGGCGAAGCTTCCGGACACCTCCAGCTTGTCTGCCCCGATGTCCAGCGAACCGACCAGGAAGGGGTTCGCGAGGTCGGACACGTCGTAGATCATCAGCGAGGAACCGCCGGCGAGGTAGGCCAGATTCCCCTCCACCACCATGTCGTAGAAGTACCCGACGTCGGTGGAGTTGAGCTGGTAGCCTCCTCCTCCTCCCAGATCGATGGTCAGCAGCTCGCCGTAGCGCTCGACGAAGGCCGCATTCTCCGTTCCGAAGACCACCCTGGCATTGCCGAGGGGAATGCCCCCCACACCGGGGATCCCGCCGTCGGGTTGGATGGGAATCCTGACGTAGTACTGGGCGCCCACCGCATGGAGGTAGCCGTCGCTGGAGACGTGGATGTCGGTGGCGTTGGCGCCCATGGACGAGTTGAGGCCGATCTGGACGGGGTGGTAGGGATCGGACACGTCGAACGAGGCGGCGCCGATCCACTTGCACTCCACCAGCGCGAAGTGGTCATAGAGGTCCACGTTCCTGATCGGAGGGCTGACCCCGGTGACCTCCACCTGGGACACGCTCAGCAGCTGGGGTGAGGACGGAACCTGAACGTCCCAGATCTGGAGTCCTTCCAGGCCGGCGGCGACCAGCAGCCGCTCGTTCGCCGCGTCGTAGCGAAGTCCGGTCACCAGGCCGTGGGTGTTGATGTCGGCGGACAGCAACTGGGGATTCGCGATGTCGCTCACGTCCAGGACGAGGATACCCCCACCAGATCCGAGATAGACGAGGTTGCGCGGTGCGTCGAACGCGACCGCCGTGGCACTGCCGAAGGGCCAGTCGCCCAGCCTCTGCAGCGCCGTCTCGTGGTTCGGGAAGGGTATCGGATCTCCCGGCGAGCCGCCAAATCCGACGCCCAGGGTCGCAGAGGGAATCAGCGCGCAAGCGGCGATGGTCAGGAACGAGTAGAAGAGTATAGAGGAGATAGAGCGGGTATGACGTCTTGTCCACATGTCTGCTCCTCCATTGTTGGTTTGTCAAAAGTCGCTCCACTAAGATTGATGAAACCGCCATCCCTTCTCTCGAATGCTTCCCGCGTATGGACTTCGGCTCACTTGATCAACAGCATGCTGCGGGTCTCGCTGGAGCCCTCCGCCCGCAGACGGTAGAAGTAGATACCGGAGGCGACGGGTCGCCCGGCCTCGTCGCGACCGCTCCACGTGACCTCGTGGCGGCCGGCCGACATCGTCCCCTCGACGAGGGAGGCAATCCGGCGGCCGGAGGTGGAATAGACCTGCAGCTCGACGCGGCTGGCAGCCGCGAGCTCGAAGCGAATGGCCGTAGAGGGATTGAAGGGATTCGGGTAGTTCTGCCAGAGTCGTACAGGGTCCGGAGCAACAGGCCGCTGACCCTCGTCTCCGGCCGCGCTCAGACCGGCACCAACCAGCACCAGCGTGCCGTCGCTCCTGCCGAAGCAGAAGCTCTCGCCGTCCGGTGAGAAGGCGATGTCCCGCGCCAGGCCGTCGAACTGCCGGACCATGGCCCCATCGGAGAGGCGCCACAAGCGCAGGCTGGCACTGTAGGGCGTCTGGCTGTCCCGACCGCTCGAGGCCAGGAGCTGACCGCTGGGGTGGAAGGCGACGGTGTAGGTCCAGCTGCCGTGTCCCGGCAGGATCCGCAGCAGCTCCCCGTCCGCGACCCGCCAGATCCTGATGGTCGAGTCGCTCGGCAGATCGAAGCCGCCGGCGCCGGCCGCCAGAAGCTGTCCATCGCCGGAGAAGGCGATGCAGGACACGTCGTCGGTGTGTCCGCTGAGAGTCCGCGCGACGGTGTTGGTCCCGGTGTCCCAGAGCGTGACCTCGTTCTGGGTGTTGGACACCGCCAAGAGCTGACCGTCAGGTGAGTAAGCCAGGTCGGTGATGTAGCCGGGTCCGTTGTAGTAGCTGGCGAGCTGAGCACCGTCCGATACGCGATGCCGGTAGGCGTACCGGTTCGCTCCCCCGCCGCCGGAGGCGATGATGTCCCCTCCGGGCGAGAAGCTCACGTAGCTGCCGCCATGGGTGTTCAGGATCGTCTTGAACGGAACGTCCCAGAGGTCCATCGCGCCGCCCGGGGCGTATCCGCTGACGATGTAGCCGATGGCGAGATACTGTCCACCGGGGGAGATGTCGACCGAGATCACCCCGTCGATGTGGTCTGGATACGCCTGCAGGGGAGCACCATCGAGCGCCCGCCAGGTCCTGGTCTCAGCACCTGCAGCGGTGACGATCGTCTGTCCGTCGGCGGAGAACGAGACGCTCTCGATCGCCTGGTCGTGGGCCTGGATCATCCAGATGACGGGAAGCGAATCCTGGGCGAGGCTGGTGCCGGTCAGGGCGAGTAAGAGAGCCCCTCCCAGGCAAAGCGGCTGTAAGTGCCGGGACATGGCAGCTCCTTGCAATGGGGGACCTTGATATTCGTGAGAGCGATGCTGGAATCACCTGGAGGTCGCCACGGCGGCTCACACGGCATTCGAGCACATACTACCAGAAGGAAGGAGAATTGCCAGAAAATAGGTGGATTAAGTCCTGAAATGCCGAATTCAGAAGCGTGGGGTACACTCGATGCCTGCATGGCGGGCAGGGCGCTGCCCGTCAAGGTCCTCGGGAACCGGTTTGCCCACACGCTGAACTTGATAAAGCCTCCGGACAGCGCCGAGCCGGCTTGCTGCTCACAGGAGGAACTGGGGAAGTGAAGAATGAAGCTGAGCGACCTGGAAGATGCCTTCATATTCGTGGGTGGTGCCTCCATTGGCGAACGCACGGCGATGATCAACCGGCAAACCGGTGAAGTACTCCTTCGTTCCGAGCTTTCGGATCTGGATGAGATTCCAGAGGAGGCCATCGAATCGGAGGCCTGGCTGGAGGTGCCCCACAAGAACGAGCTCGGCCTGGGGCGGGGTTCGGTCCGGGATACATCGTCACGAGTTCAGGAGAGCGCTGGTACTGCCATGCCGAGACCCACAAGCGAGGCTACAGGAATCCTCACTGGACGAAGTTGACTCTGGCGGAGATCGTCCAGAGCATCAAGCCGCAGGACCGGTGCGAATAATAACGTCCTGTCTTATATGTCATTGTCGGCATTGGTCTTGCGGAATCAGAGGATTCCGCGTGCCCGCGAGCTGGCCCGGCTCGCCACCTTTCCGGCATTCGGTCCGACTCCCGTCATCGTCATCGGAAGGTCCGAGGCCACCGGGAAGACCTCGACATCCTGGGCCCTCACGGTCTGCCACGAGCATCTCCATCAGCTGCAGATGGCGGCTCCGGATTACTGCGTCGCGGTCGACAGCCTCGACCTGTCCGAGAAGTTCCGCCTCGAGAACCTAGGGAACGCGCACTAGATCGTCTGTCGTCCCGGCTCCTGCATGGCTGAGGTCGTAACAGGGCGGGTGCATCCGGGCTCCGGCTGGCAATCCGGCCGGCGGTAGCCTATCTTCGAATCCCGGCGATCGCCTGCCGCCACGCCGCTCGATCCCGTCTCCAGGAGGAGTCCATGAAGACGTTCTCGATCCTCGTCATCCTGGCCGCCGCGGGCGCCGTGGCCGGCCTGGCGCTGCTGTCCGGCTCCGGCTGCAGCCGGTCGCGGAAGGCGGACTCGGCCCCCCAGGCCGATTTTCACGCTTTCCTGCAGGAGTTCGAGGCCCAGGTCGCCCCTCTCACGCGAGAGGTCAACCTGGCCTCGTACGAGTCCTCCCTCAGTGGCAAGGGGGAGGACTACGCGCGCTCGGCCGACCTCCAGCTGCAGCTGCGCAAGCTCCACGCCGACCCGACCACCTTCGCCCGCCTGAAGGCCTGGAAGGAGTCCGGGGCGGTGACCGATCCGCTGCTCGCCCGCCAGCTCGACGTCTTGTACCGGGCGTTCCTGGGCAACCAGCTCCCGGACACGACGCTGGCCGAGCTGGTCCGGCGGCAGAACGAGATCGAGAAGACCTTCAACACCTTCCGCGCCACCCTGGACGGGAAACAGTTCAGCGACAACGACTTGACCCGGATCCTGCGCGAGTCGAAGGACCCGGACCGGCTGCGCGAGGCCTGGCTGGCGAGCAAGGAGATCGGCCGGCAGGTGGCGCCCGCCATCCTGGAGCTGGTCAGGCTGCGCAACGAGGCGGCGCGCAGCCTCGGTTTCCGCAACTTCCAGGTGATGCAGCTCGCCCTGGGCGAACAGGATCCGGACCAGATCGAGCGCCTGTTCGACCAGCTGGACGAGCTGACGCGCGATGCCTTCGCCGGGGTCAAGGGCGAGGTCGACGCCTACCTGGCCCGGCGCCTGGGTCTCGCCTCGGCCGATCTGCGGCCCTGGCACTACCAGGATCGCTTCTTCCAGGAAGCCCCCCGCGTGTACGACGTCGACCTGGACCGCTACTACGCGGACAAGGACCTCGTCACCTTGGCCGAGAGCTACTACGCGGGCATCGGCCTGCCCATCGACGACATCCTGGCCCGCAGCGATCTCTACGAGAGGCCGGGCAAGTACCAGCACGCCTTCTCCAACGACATAGACCGCGCCGGCGACGTGCGCATCCTCTGCAGCCTGAAGCCCGACCAGTACTGGATGAACACGCTGCTGCACGAGTCCGGCCACGGGGTCTACGCCAAGTTCAACGATCCGGAGGTGCCCTGGCTGCTGCGCGACGCCGCCCACGCCTTCACGACCGAGGCCGTGGCCAATCTCTTCGGCCGCCGCGCCGGCCAGCCTTCCTGGCTCCAGGAGGTCGTCGGGGTTCCGCCCGCGGAGGTGGCCCGGATCGCGCCGGCCCTGATCGCCTCCCAGCGCCTGGAGCAGCTCGTCTTCAGCCGCTGGTCGCAGGTCATGTTCCGCTTCGAGAAGGCCATGTACGAGGATCCGGAGCAGGACCTGGACACCCTCTGGTGGGACCTGGTCGAGCGCTACCAGCTCCTGCAGCGACCGGAGGGGCGGCACGAGCCCGACTGGGCCGCCAAGATCCACATCGCCCTCTACCCCGCGTACTACCACAACTACCTGCTGGGCGAGCTGCTGGCCTCGCAGCTGCAGGCCACGATCGGCCGCCAGGTGCTGCACGCCGCCGAGCCGATGGCGCAGAGCTTCGCCGGGCACCCCGAGGTGGGGCGCTTCCTGGTGGAGAAGGTCTTCAAGCCGGGCATGACGCTGCCCTGGAACGAGATGATCGCCCGGGCCACGGGGGAGGAGCTGACACCGCGCTACTACGCCGAGCAGTTCGTCGGGCCGCAGAGCGGCAAGGAGGTCGCGCCGCACTAGGTGCCGGCGGCTACCAGATCTCTCGGCCCATGGCCTGGTCGAGCGCGTTCCGGGCGATCTCGTTCTGGTAGAGGGCGCTCAGGCGGCTCTGCTGCGCCTCGGCGAGCGAGGTCTCCGCATCCAGGAGATCGAGGTTGGAAACCACTCCGGCGGCGAAGCGCACCCGGGCCACCTCCACCGCCAGCTGTGCCTGCTGCAGACCCACCTCGGCGGTGGCGAGCACGTCGAGGCTCGTGGCGAGGGCCGCCAGGGCCTCCTCGACGGAAGCCGTGACGTTGCGCCTCGCGTCGTCCAGCATGGCCTGCGCCGCGCGCTGCGAGGCCCGGGCGTTCTCCTCCCGGGACCGGGTGCGGAATCCGGTGAAGAGCGGCACCTGCAGCTGCGCGCCGGCCGTGAAGTTGGCGGTCCACTCGTTCAGGTCGGGGATGTAGCCGTTCTTGTAGCCCGAGGTGGCGAAGAGCCCCAGCGTGGGCAGCCGCTCCGCCGCGGCCTGCTGCAGCTTCGCGCGGGCGGCGGCAACCTGCTCGTTCGCGGAGCGGATCTCCGGGCTGGAGCCGAGGGCGAGAGTGACGAGCGAGTCCGTGTTCGTGGGGACCTGGTGCAGCGCGAAACTTCCCCTGACGGCCAGCATGGTCGCGCGCGGCAGACCGGTCAGGCGGCGCAGCTCGATGCGCTGCAGCTCGAGGTTTTGCCTGGCCTGGGCGATCCGGCTCTCCGCCTGGGCCACGCGCACCCGGCTCGTCATGAGTTCGAAATCCGTCGCCGACCCCGTCCGCAGCTCAGCAGCGACCTGGTCGACATGGGCACCCAGCGAGGCCCTCTCCTCTTCGAGCACGCCGATCTGCTGCTGGTAGAGGAGCGCGTTCAGGAAGGCACGGATCGCCCCGTGGCCGACCTGCAGGCGGACGAGAGCGAGATCTTCCCCCAGGGACCGGCTTGCGGCCTCCGCCGCGGCCAGCGCGCCGCGCCGGCGTCCGAAATCGAGCATCGTGGCGTCCAGGGCGAGGTGCATGTCGTAGTTGTTCCGGGGAGCGAGCACGAAGGCTCCCAGCTCGGGAATGGTCAGGGAGGGGACGGGGCCCACCCGCGTGTAGTCGCCCTGGAAGGAAAGCTGCGGATAGTAGGCGCTCCGGGCCGTTCCGATGCTCGCCCTGGCGGCAGCCCACTCCGCCTGCGCCTGCCTGATGGTCGGCGCGTTTTGCAGCGCGAGCTGCACGATCTCGGACACGGTGAGCGAGTCGGCGGGCTGCACGGCCGCCTCCGCCGCGGTCGAGAGGCCAGGCTGCACCGCCGCCAGGGCCGCCAGCAGGATCAGGGCGAGCCGCCACCGTCCTCCTCGATCATGTCCGTCCATCGTCGATCCTCCCGGCATCAGGCCGCGGGACGCCCGGACCCGTCCCGCCCGCGGGCAATGGCCTTGCGGCCCTTCAGCAACAGGACCGGCAACGCGCTGATGAGCACGACCACCGAGGCCACCAGGAACACGTCGTCGACGCTGCTGATGAAAGCCTCCTTCTGGGCGAACTGCACGATGAGTGCCCCAGCCCGCGAACGGGCCTCGGCGGCGGGGCCCCCGGTCTGAGCGAGCGCAAACCGGGTCAGGCGCTCCGCCGTGGCCTGGAAGGCGGGTGACATCCCATCGAGCTGCTGGCCGTAGATGGCCGCGTGGAAGATGGTGCGCTGCGAGAGAAGAGTGCCGAAGAGCGCCACCCCGAAGCTGCCGCCGACCTGCCGGATCACGTTGATCAGACCCGAAGCCTGGGCCATCTTGCGCTGGCTGATCTGCATGATCGCCAGCGTCGTCAGCGGAGAGAAGATCATTCCCATGGCGACCCCGCGTATGTACAGGGGCACCATGATCTGGTGGTGCATGGAATAGGCCGAGAGGGCCCGGTAGCGATAGAGCGCATACGCCAGCAGGACGAGCCCGACGAAGGCGGGGGCCTTGGCGCTGACCCGATCGGAAAAGGCGCCCGCCAGCGGTCCGACGACGGCCAGGATGAGCCCCACGGGCAGGAAGACCAGTCCTGCCTGGAAGGGCGTGTAGCCGAGTGAGTTCTGCAGGTAGATCGGCAGGAGGAAATTGCTGCCGAACATGCCGAGGCCGAAGATGAAGAGCACGAGGTTGGCGATGGTGAAGTTGCGGCTGCGAAACAGGGAGACGTCGATCAGCGGATTGGCGACGGTGGACTCGGTGATCACGAAGACCAGCAGGCCCAGAAGGGAGATGAAGAAGCACGAGAGGATGAACTGAGAGGTCCAGCCGCCGGTGTTCCAGGCGGCGTTGCCGTTGGCCAGGGCCAGCAGCAGCCCCCCCAGGAATGCAGCCATGGAGATGAATCCCACCGCATCGAACCTGCGGATCTCCGGCACGATGTACTCACGCAAGATGAATACGGAGACGATGATGCCGGTGATCCCGATGGGGACGTTGACGTCGAAGATCATCCGCCAGGAGTAGTTGTCGATGAGATAACCACCCAGGGTAGGACCCAGGGATACGGACGCGGAGGCCGAAACAGTCCAGAAGCCGAGGGCGATGCCCCGCTTCTCCGGCGGGAATTCGCGCATCAAGATCGCCATGCCGAGCGGCAGGATCGCTCCCGCTCCCGCTCCCTGTAGGATGCGGAAGGTGATGAAGGCGTCGAAGCTCCAGGCGATGCTGCAAAGGAATGATCCGGAGGTGAAGAGCAGGAGACCGAGCATGAATACGCGCTTGTGGCCGAAACGGTCGCCCAGCCAACCGGTGGTCGGCAGCATGATGGAGAAGATCAGCAGATAGGCCGTCAGGACCCACTCGATGGAATCGATGGTCACGCCGAAGTGGGCCATGAGCTTGGGCAGCGCGACCGTGACGATGGTCGCGTCCAGCACCGCCATGAACGTGGCGATCATCACGTTCGACAGCACCAGCCACCGGTACCGGGGATTGCGCGGGTCCAGTAGCCGCAGCTTCACCGGATGCCCGCCGGAGTGATCCGCGGAAGCCGGGGACATCACGACCTCCCGCGCACGGCGATGCGCACGGTGGCCGACATGCCCGGAAGCAGACCGGGCCCGTCCGGCGGCGGGCCGTTCTCCAGCTGGCGCAGATGAATCCGGACGGGGATCCTCTGGGTCACCTTGGTGAAGTTGCCCGAGGCGTTGTTGGGCGGGATCAGGGCGAACTCGGAGGCCGCCGCCGCTCCGATCAGCGAGACCTCCCCCTTGAAGGTCTGGGGATAAGCGTCCAGATCGACCCGCGCCGCATTGCCGAGGCGCAGCTTCCGCACCTTGGTCTCCTCGAGGTTGGCCGTGATCCAGACGTCGCGCAGGTTGTAGTAGGTCAGGATGGGCGAACCCGGCTGGACGACGTCCCCGGGGACCACCCACTTCTGGGCGATCACGCCCCAGCTGGGCGCGAAGAGGCGGGTCTGGTCGATCTGGCTCCGGATCACCGCCACCCTGGCCTGCGCGGCCGTCAGCTGGGCCTGGGCCATGGCCAGCCGCGCCCGGGCCATCTGCAGCGCGTTCTGGGCGTGCTGGTACTGTTCCCTGGAAACCACCCTCTGGTCGAACTGCGTCTGCGCCCGGGCGAAATCCTCCTCCGCCAGCGTGAGAGCCGCCTGTTCCACCGTCACCGATCGCCGCGCCACCTCCACCTCGGCCTGCGCCTGGGCCAGCTGGGCCTGCAACTCCCTGTCGTCCAGCACGACGAGCAGCTGCCCGGCGTTCACCGTGTCGCCCTCGAATGTCATGAGGGAGTCGACCCGGCCCAGGATCTTGCTGCTGATCACGATGTCATGGGAATCGACGAAGGCGTCGTCGGTGGAGACGTAGCCGCGCAGGGTCGTGTACCAGTAGGCCAGGTAGCCCGCCCCGATCGCGAGCGCGACGACGACGGGGATGATGTACCGCCAGCGCCGGCGGCCCCTGCCGCGGAGTTCGCGCTGCGATCCCGCCTTTCCGATCGACTGGCTGTTCGGAGGTGGCTGAGCCTCCCCCTGACGCGGGTCTCCCCCCGCATTCGTGCCGCTGTTCGCCATGTCCACCTTCGAGCAACCGGAAGGACCAGTGGTCAGCCTTGGCATCGGACTGCCCGCCGATGCATCTGGGCCACACCGCGGAGCACGAGATGCGGGATAGGTTAGTCAACACCCGGGGAGATTGCCAGGAAACGATGGGGAGGCTGGAGGATGCAGCCACGCGACGTGCCTGCGGTCACGGGACGAGCGTTGGGAGGCAACGCGTTACGGCGCCGGTTGCGACCGGCGCCCTGACCACATTTTCCCTTGCCGGTACATGTCCTTGATGCCGCCCCAGGTCGACTTGTTCGCCGGCACCGGCGGCGGACAGTCGCAGTTCACACCCGCCACCGGCAGGTCGAAGCTGCCGGTCGACGGATACATCGGGGTGATTTGATTATCGAGCGTGTAGTAGGACATCTGACCCGGCACCGACGGGTTCACGGCCGGATGCAGGAACAAGTACTGGCAGTCCTGATCCAAGAGAAACATGGTGAGGGTTGCCAGCACGACCGTCGGTTCCGGCTGGAACGGGGTCATCAGGTCGACGCAGAGATTTGGGAACGAATCGCACACGTTGAGGCCACCGTGCAGATCGATTTCGGTAAGGAGGATCCGGGCCCAGTCCGCCATGATGGCGCACTCCCAACGGCTGATTTCGGATGTCGGGTTGGTCAGGATGAGGTACAGGTCAAAAAACTGGTACATCGGGGCATCCTGGCAGTACGTGGTGGCACCAGTGTCGAAGTACAGGCCGATACCATCCAGGTCGGGATCGATCTGCGCAGCAACCTGGGGTGCCAAGAAAACGAGCAACGAGGCGGTGGCCAGGATGCCCGCCCCCAGATGCAAGGGGTGGTGACGGATACAGCGACGGATCGGTATTCGCGGCACGGGTAACATGACGATACCCCCCTGTAGCCATGAGAATCCCACCGGATCATGTCCTAGAATATCAGTGTAACATGTTCTGGATAGCTCTATCCAGTTCCGCTCCGGCCGTTCGTCAGTTCCTGCCTCCCTTCCACACCGGGCAGACCGCATGAACTCCAGCGCGGAGATCCTCCCGGAATGGCGATTTCCGCCACATCGCCGACGAATATCCGTGGGCGCATGGCAGGGGCCGACCGGCGCAGCTAGACTGTGCAGCCTGGTCGTGGCGGGAGGCACCCCGCAACGCACAGGGAGGAAACATCATGGACAGCGTCGTTCACTTCGAGATGCCCTACGACGACAAGGCGCGGATGGCGAAGTTCTACGAGGGCGTGTTCGGCTGGAAGATGCAGATGCTCGGCGAGGACATGGGCCACTACGTCCTGGCCACCACCACCGAAACCGACGAGCACGGTCCCAAGCGGCCCGGTGCGATCAACGGCGGCCTGTATCCGAGAAAGGCCGGTGAGCTCACGCAGCATCCGTCTTTCGTCATCGCGGTGGAGGACATCAGGAAATCCGCGCGGAAGGTGACGGAGGGGGGCGGCAAGCTGCTCGGCGAGCCGATGGAAATCCCCGGCGTGGGCCAATACGTCTCGTTCACCGACACCGAGGGCAACCGCGTGAGCATGCTGCAGCCCATCCCGCGGAACAGGCGCGCATCGCAGTCGAAATAGGGCCCGCGAGCCGGCCGCCCGTCAGCGGAATCCCTGGGCCACGAAGGTCGGGCGCACATCGGCTCGGGGAGAGCATCTGTACGCCCGGTGAATGATGTTGTGCCGCCGATCACCGGGCGATGATGCAGCGGTACTCCTCGGTCCATGTCCCAGGCTCTTGCAGGATTCCGTCCCCGATGAGCACGTGCCGTTCGAGGCAGGCGATCGGTCCTACCGCAGGGGCGAACACGGTCGTGCCGTAGAAGTAGGAGTGGAAGCTGCCGATCTCCTCACCCATCTCGTTGGTCACGATCTGGATCCCGAAGTCCACCACGTACATGGCCTCGAGCGCGTTTGGCCAGGTGACCCCGGCGATCTCGCGATCGCCCACCGACCAGACCCGACCGTAGAGCCAGATGTCGTTGGCGAGGTCAGGCACGAGCTGCAGCGTGAACCCGGAACCGACCGTCAGATCGCCCTCCAGGTAGGTCCAGGCATGGGCGGTGTCGAGATCGCCGTAGCCATAGTAGCCTGTGTCCTCGTAAGCGAACGCGTAAGCGCCGAGGAAGAATGGATAGCGGACATCCTCCAGCGATTTCGCCCCATCCAGCTCCTCGCCGAGACGCGCGGCTATCGCTGGCCGGAGATCCGCTCGCGCGCGCACGAGCGCACGCAAGAAGCGCCGCTCGAAGTCCCTGGCGTTGGAGGTTGTGCTGACCTTTCCACTGACTGCGCTGTAGAACGTCTCGACCAGGTCCTGCCCGACCACACCGCTTTCCGTGGTCACCGTTCCTTCAAATCGGATCCGGTATAGCCCCTCGTCGAGGTTGACCTCGTCGTACCCGACAGGCTGCTGAAGAGCGTCGTGCAACTCCTCCATTGTCGGCAGGGGAGGCGGTTCGGGGCTGATCTCGGGACCATCGAAGCTGCGGTACTCGAGGTCGTAGATCCAACCCGTGCCGTCCGCATGGGGCCAGATGTTCGCGAGCGTGGGCAGGGGATCGCCCGCGTTGCCCGGGCAATCGGGGCAGTCCTCGTCGTTGCAGCCGGCGAATACCAATAGCAGCAGGCACGACAGTGACAGCCATCTGGACATGATCGATCCTCCTTCTCACCGGTCGATCAGGGACATCGTCAATCATACACGGCATTGCTCGTGGTTAAAAGGCCCTGATCATCGGATCTGATCATCGGAAGATGAACATCAGCTTTGACCGTCCTGGTCGGCTGCCGCTCGTCGCAGATGCTCGAGGCGGAACTCGAGATCATAGTCCCCGGCGTCCTCCACCGGCCTCGCCAGGGCCTGTTCCAGCAAGGTTATGGCCAGAGGGCGATCCAGGGCCTTTCCATCGGTCCAGGGATGGCCGTCTTCACCCAGCATGTCTGAGAGAAGGGCATAGCCGATCGACCTGTGCGGGAGGTCGCGAATCAGCCCCTGCAGCACCTTCTTCCCTTCTTCCAGTCGACCGGCCTTGAAGTGGAGCATCCCGAGATCGCCGCGGAAGTTCTCAAGGGTCAGGGCGTCCTCGTCGGGAAATCGGGCGAGCACATCCGTGCAGAACGCGATACCGGCCTGGGCCTGGCGCCGGTCCGTGAGGGTGGCATTCTGCAGGGCTTCCGCGTAGTCCTGAATCCAGTCGGAGAGAAAGTGCTTTCCCGAGTAGGCCTTTCTCGCCGCGTCACAGCTGCGCATCGTGGGGCGGAGGCGCGCGGAGATCATCCGCCACGCCTCGACCCACGCCTCGCACGCCTCGCTGAGCCGGTCCGCCCGGACAAGATCGTAGCCGGCGTCCAGCAAATCCTCGATGCGGCGGGATTCCGGCGTCTCGACGCGCTGCGGACTCCTTTCGCGGTCGAGGCAGCACTGCTTGTACTTGAGACCGCTGCCGCACGGACAGGGGTCATTGCGGCCGATTCGGTTCATGGAGTCCTTCCCGGGCTTTCCCGCCGCCGGGAGCTGCGTGCCCCCGGTATAGCGCATCTCTTATTCTCGGGGAGTTGCCTGCGTCGCACAAGACCATTCTCCTCGACCCGTGGAACAGTCGGCTAATCGGGATGACTTCTATTGGGAGCTTCTTACCGGACTACGGGATACCGACGAAGAGATCGTCGTACCAGACGTCGATGTCGACGGAGCCATCCACAGGCTTGTCGTCGTAGCGCGCCTCGAAGAGGACGCGGTAGCCGGTGCCGTCCGGCGGGACCTCGCCCCACAGCCGCTCGTAATCGTCGTGCACGTCGAGGGAGAACTCGATCCAGCGGCTGATCTCGGGCGTTGCGCGGCGATGGACGAAAGCGTAGCGGGCGTTGCTCATGTTGTAGGGTGGTTCGGTGACGCCGTCGAGGATGTAGCGCAGCTGCATCGTCGGCTGACCGCCCCGTGGCAGCATGGCGATGATCACAACCTGGACATAAGCGTTCTTCGCGCCGCCCGGAGCCCATCGCTCGACGAAGTAACGGCCACTGATCCGCGTCGGGAACCTCACGGAAGCGATTTCCTGCACGACGCCGAAGACCCTCGTCGCACGATCCGCGGGCCCACCATGAACCGCCAGGTGGGCGGCCAGCTCGCCGGTGGCCGCCCGCCCGGGCTCCACGCTGAACGGTCCCCACTCCCGCGACCAGTCGAGCCACTCCCAGCCCGCGGCGCCTTCCTCGAAGCCGGCATTGACCAGGAAGTTGCCCGACGTCGCGGTGACCGAACGCGGCTGGAAGTGCAGATCCCCGGGCGGCGGCTCCGCGCGCTGCCCCACGGTCTCCTTGGATTGTCCCGACACCTCGAACTGGCTGCGGGCGCGGTACACCGCATACAAGGCCCCGGCGGCGGCGATTACCCCGAGCAGCAGGAAGATCGCCCGCATAGCGCGTCGCGGCGGGGTCTTGTTTGACGATGAGACGTTGAACCGCATGCAGCGTTCTCCGGGCAGCCTGTTGTCGCGCGGATTCTACCGGCGCAGGAAGGGCCGCGTCAATTCCCATACCTCCCTGCGCGACAGCTGGGCGATGGCGGGGCCCTGCTGTAGTATGGGAGTTGCCTGCGTACCGGTCGCCGAGCCGGCAGAGCACCGGAACTCGCAGGGCAAAGGAGGAGATCGCGTGGACCTCGTCGGCCGCTGGCGGGCCCTGACCGGCCTGGTGACCACCTCTGAGAACAACCGGCACCTCGTGGAGCTGGCCGAGATGGTGGGCGAGGCTGAACCCCGCCCCGAGCGGGTCACACGATCATGAAGGCCGGCCGCGTCAACTTCCTGCGTGACCTCGAGGCCGGACCGCTGATCGATCTTGTCCTGCTGACCGCGGTGTTGAGCGTCCTGGTGATCCGCTTCTGGCTGCACGCGAGCGGCTACCCGCAGCTGGGGAGCGAGTTCCTGCATATTGCCCACATGCTGTGGGGTGGACTGCTGATGCTCGCGGCGCTGGTCCTGCTGATCGCCTACCTGGACCACGCCCCGCGCCGGCTGGCGGCGATCCTCGGGGGTGTCGGCTTTGGTCTGTTCATCGACGAGGTCGGCAAGTTCATCACTCACGACAACGATTACTTCTATCAGCCGGCCGTGTCGGTGATGTACGTGGTGTTTCTCTTGCTCTACCTGACGGGTCGCATCCTGTTGGGACGGCGCGACGCCACTACCACGGAGCTTCTGACCAACGCGTTGCGCGAGGTGGGCGAGATCGCGGTCGGCGACCTGGACCGGCGGGAACGCGATCGTGCCCTGGCCCACCTGGCCGCCAGCGGCGATCGGGGACCGCTGGTGCAAGGGCTCGAACATATCCTCCGGGAAGCCGAGCTGGTTGCCGAGCCCCGACCCCCGAAGCTGAAGCGCCTGGGGGCTCGCCTGATCGAGTGGTATCGGCGGCTGGCCGCGCATGCCTGGTTCGGCAGGGCTCTGATCATCTTCTTCACGGTCCAGTTCCTGCTCAAGCTCCTGCGCCTGACCGTGGTGGTGCACTGGCTGCCGCCGGCTGCCGCGTTGCCCTTGCGCGTGCCCCTGGTCAGCCCGCTGCCGGCCGATCCGGCCGACTTCGCGACCGCCGACTGGCTGCAGCTGGCAGGCAGCCTGCTGGCGGGCGTCTTCGTCGCCCTGGGCGTGGTGCAGGTCTTTCGCGACCGGCTCGGCGCCCTGCACATGTTCCAGCGCTCGATCGTTGTCTCCCTCTGCTGGACCCAGGTCTTCATATTCTACCGCGTGGAATGGTTCGGGCTCGGTGAGCTGGTCTTCAACCTGCTGGTCTACGCTGGGTTGCGCTTCGCCATCGAGCGGGAGCGGCGGTGGGGACAGGCGGCGCCGGAGCACCCTCATTCCGGGCGAAGCTAGGGGCTCGACGCGCTGCCTTCAGGTAGCATAGATCACGGGGTCAATCCATCCCGGCCTGAACGTGACGATTGCACCCGTTGGTTGAATCCACCCGGCCAAAGGTAAAGGATGTCCACCAGAGTGCTGGCCTTCAGCTCGGTGACGCCTTCCGGAACATCGATGAGCACGCCGGACACGACCATGCTCTTCAGAACGCTCGACTGCTGGGCGGGATAAGGCTCGACCATCAGGCGGCCCGCGCTTTCCCGCAGGATCCCGCGCAGGAACTTCCGGCGCCGCGGCTTCAGGCAGAGTGGAACGGACAGCGTGGCCTGACCGCGGCGGAGCCCGACCGCCTTCTTGCCCAGCATGGTGTCGATGAGGAGCCCCGCGAAGAGCAGGAAGGTGATCATGCAGGAAACCGGATGTCCCGGCAGGCCCAGGACGAAACGCTTGCCGTGCATTCCGGCGAAGGTGGGCATGCCCGGCTTGATGCTGACCCGGTGGAATAGCTGCTCGATTCCCGCTTGCAGTAGGATGTCCTGCACCAGGTCGTGATCGCCGACGCTGACCCCGCCGGACAGGATGAGGAGGTGGGCATCGCGGGCCCGGGCGATCTTGCGCTCCAGGGCCCCCTTCCGGTCGGGAGCGATGCCCAGGAACCGGGCCTCGGCCCCGCGGCCGGCGGCCAGACCCGTCAGGGAATAGCCGTTGGTATCGTAGATATGGCCGGGGCGCAGCGGGCCTCCTGGCCGGAGGATCTCGCTGCCGGTGGATACGACCCGAACCTGTGGTCTGATCGACACCTTCACCTTGCTGCGGCCGGTGGCGGCGATCATCCCCATCTCGGCCGGGCCGATGAGGGTGCCGGCGGCAAGGGCCCGCTCCCCCTTGCGGATGTCCTCGCCGGCGGACACCACATGGGAGCCCCTGGCGATGGCCCGCCCGATGCGGACGCCGTCCGGGGCCGGCTCGGTGTCCTCGACCATGACGACCGTGTCGGCCCCGCCGGGCAGGGCGGCGCCGGTCATGATCCGGGCCGCGGTGCCCTTCCTCAGGCGGTACTGGCCGATCCGGCCGGCGGGGATGTCCTCGAGGACCTCCAGGGTGACCGGCGTCTGCCGGGAAGCGCCGGTGATGTCGGCCGCCTGCACCGCGAACCCGTCCATGGCCGACCTGGCGAAGGGCGGGATCGCCAGGGGACTGCGCACGTCCTCCCGTAGGATCCGCCCGAAGCTCCGGAGCACCGAAACCTCCTCGACCCCCAGGGGCCTGACCCGGGCCTGCAGCTTCCTGACGGCTTCCTCGAGGCTGATCACGTCCCCAGCTCCTGTTTGCGGGAAGAGCGTCCCTGGCTCATGGTACGCCCTGGACCAGACGTATCGGCCCGGGCGGGACGAAGACCGTCAAGCGACGGCGCCCGCCCGCATCCAGGATCAGCGGTGAGTGGAATACGCCTCGACCAGCACGAAGGCCGCCTGGAGGTACGACGTGGGGCAGAGCGGGAAGCACTCCTTGCAACTCTGGCACTCCTTGGCGGCGATCTCGGGCAGAAAGCTGATCTCTTTCCGGATGCCGCGGTCGATGAAGCCGACGGCGTGCTTCCGCTTGACCTCCGCGCAGTAGCGGACGCACAGCCCGCAATGAATGCAGAAGGAGGCCTCCTTTGGGAAGCGATCCCGATTCGCACCGTATTCCGCGGCCATTTCCTGCAGCGCGGGGGAATCCGGGGCATGGGCCAGCAACAGCTCCAGCAGGGTCTTGCGGATCCGGTCGATCTTCTCGCTGCGGGTGCGGACGATCAGGTCAGGGGCCACCGGATACACGCACGACACGACGAGCCGGCTCCAGCCGTTCATCTCCACCTCGACGAGGCACAGCCGGCAGCCGCCGAAAGGTTCCAGGGCGTCGTGATGGCAGAGGGTGGGGATCCTGATGCCCGCCTCGCGGGCGGCTTCGAGGACGGTCTTTCCCGCGGTCGTATGGACCTCCCGGCCGTCGATCTGCAGGCGGACGTCACTCATTTCCGCGCCCCTTTCGCCAGCATCCGCTCTTCTACCGGCAAGGGCGGCGGGACGGGCTCGCCCGAGAACTTCCTCACCGCGTTGAACTTGTCGGGGCAGACCTCGTAGCACACCCCGCAGCGATCGCACTTGGCCTGGTCGATGACGTGGATCTGCTTCTTGCCGCCCTCGATTCCCTGCGAGGGGCACCTCTTCAAGCAGATCATGCATGCCTTGCACTTGTCCGGGTCGATCCAGTACGAGATCAGACCCTTGCAGGACAGCGCCGGGCACCGCTTCTCCCTGATGTGTGCCTCGTATTCCGCGCGGAAGTAACGCAGCGTGCTCAGGAACGGGTTGGCGGCGCTCTGCCCCAGGCCGCACAGCGAGGCCTCGGTGAGGACCTCGGACAGCTCCTCGAGGGTCTCGATGTCGCCCTCCCGGCCTCTTCCCTCGCAGATGTTCGTCAGGATCCTGTGCATCTGCCGCAGCCCTTCCCGGCAGGGGAGGCACTTGCCGCAGGATTCCTCCGTCAGGAAGTTGATGAAGTACCTGGCGACATCCACCATGCAGTTGTCTTCATCCATGACGATCATGCCGCCGGATCCCATCATGGAGCCCGCCGCGGTCAACTCGTCGAAGCCGACCTCGAGATGCAGCAGCTCCTCGGGAAGACAGCCGCCGGAGGGCCCGCCCGTCTGCACGGCCTTGAACTTCTTCCCGCCCGGGATGCCACCGCCGACTTTGTAGATGATGTCCCGCAGCGGCATACCCATGGGCACCTCCACCAGACCGGTGTTCTTGATCTTCCCGACCAGGGAAAAGATCTTCGTGCCCTTGCTCTTCTCGGTGCCGATCCGTGTGAACCAGTCCGCGCCGTGATTGACGATCAGCGGCACGTTGGCCCAGGTCTCGACGTTGTTCAGCACGGTGGGCTTGCCCCAGAGCCCCTTGACGTTGGAGCGGACGTACTTCGGCCGGGGCTCGCCGACCCGGCCCTCCAGGGCCGTCATCAGTGCCGTGGACTCGCCGCAGACGAAGGCGCCGGCCCCTTTGTGCGCCCTGATCGTGAAGTCGAAGCCGGAGCCGAGGATGTTCTCGCCCAGGAGGCCGGACTCCTCGGCCTGGGCGATGGCGTGGAGCACGTTCTTCACCGCGAGAGGGTACTCCTGCCGGACGTAGATGTAGCCCTCGCTGGCGCCGATGGTGAAGCCGCCGATCATCAGCCCCTCGAGGACGGAGTGGGGGTTCCCCTCCAGCAGCGCCCGGTCCATGAACGCCCCGGGATCCCCCTCGTCGGCGTTGACGAGCACGTACTTGGGATTGTCGGGGGCGTTGCGGGAGCCCTCCCACTTGCGCCCCGTGGGGAAGCCGGCCCCACCGCGACCCCGGATGCTGGACTTCTTGATCTCCCCCAGGACCGCCTCGGGGCCCATCTCGAACAGCGCCTTGACCAGCGCCGTGTAGCCGCCGATGGCCAGGTAGTCGTCGATGCTGCGGGGATCGATCAGGATGTTGCTCGATAACAGGGTCCGCTGCTGGTACTTGTAGAATGGGATGTCAGCCTCGTGGACTACCCGTTCGCCCGTCGCCGGGTCCTCGTAGAGCAGCCGCTCGACAACCCGCTTGCCCTTGATGCTCTTTGAGACGATCTCCGGGACGTCCTCGGGCTTGACCTGGAGATAGCAGATCCCCTCGGGATGGAGGACCACCACGGGTCCCCGCTCGCAGAATCCCGGGCAGCCGGTGCCCCTGGCGTCGACGTCGGCCTCGAGACCCTGCACGGCAAGCTCGGCCGCGAAGGCGGCGATGACCTCGCTGGCGCCCAGGGCCAGGCAGCCCGTCCCGGCGCAGATGGAGACGCAGGGCCGGTCGGAGGCCCTCCGGCCGGCCAGTTCCTGCCGGTACTCGGCGAGCGCCAGCGGTGTGCTGAATCGCACCATGGTTTTCCTCTATTCGTAGCTCTTCAGCACGTCTTCCGTCTTTGCGGTCGACACGTTGCCGTGGGTCTTGCCGTCGATCTCGATCACCGGTCCCAGCGCGCAGCAGCCGAGACAGTTGACCGTTTCCAGGCTGAACTTTAGGTCCATGTCCGTTTCACCGGGTTTGATGCCGATCAGGTCCTGCACCGTGTTCAGGACCCGCGGCGCGCCCCGGACGTGACAGGCGGTGCCCAGACAGACATGGACCTGGTGGCGGCCCTTCGGGACCAGGCTGAAAGCCTTGTAGAAGGTGGCGATGTGCCGCACCAACGACAGCGGGACCTCGAGCCGCTCGCTGATCCTTTCGAGGGCCTCACCGGGCAGCCAGTGATTCTCGCCCTGGATGTCCAGCAGCACCTGGATCAGCGAGCTGGCCTCGCCGTGGTGCTTGTCGATGATCTGATCGACGCGATCGTGATCCATGACGGCTTCTTTCAATCCGCTGCCGGCCTCGATTCTCCCGCGAGGGCGTAACGCTTCCGGTCGAGATCGTACCGGACCAGGCTCCGCCGGGAGGAATCGTTCATGTGTTTCGAAACGTCGGAGGCGTCCAGGCCCAGGCGCTCGGAGATCTCCCGGGTGGAGAGGGGGCTCTCCTCGAGCAGCGTCAGGATCTGGCTGACGGCGAGCTTGTCCGCGATCAGGTCATCGAGCAGCTGATTCGTCGCGGCACTCTCGTAGAACGCCCGGTACGCCTCCTCCGACCGCTCCGGAACGCGCAGCTTCTCCCGTTCCACCAGCTTCAGGTAGGGGATCAGGCGATTCAGGGCAGCGAGCTTGAGCTTCAGGTCGGCCTGGTCGATCCCCTCTCCTTGGCCGAGCGGTCCGAGCACACGTAACTGCGCGGCGAAGTCGCTCATGATCTCGGCGAAGCGGATCCCCTCGGCGGCGGAGATCCACTCCAGCCGCAGCCGCCCGGGATCGATGCCGACGCGTTGCAAGAGCTTCCTGCACAGAAACATGTTGCCCAGGGCGTGGTAGTTTCCCTCCGTCACGTAATGGCATTCACCCGGCCAGCAGCCGCCGATGATCACTCCATCGGCTCCCTGCTGGTACGCGCGGAGCACGAAGGCCAGATCCACCCGGCCGGTGCACATCACCCGCACGATCCTGATTTCCGGTGCATAGCTTTGTCTGGAAACTCCAGACAGATCCGCAGCGGAGTATGCTCACCAGTTGCAAAGGAAAGCGACGATCCTCGGCGTGTGCCCGAGTCCTGTCATGTTCCCACCTCCCTGGTCACGCCAGATATGCTCGCTTCAGTCCCGGCCTTCTCACCCGTGGCATCCCGTGAATCCGAAAGCGCCGCGTCGATCTGGCTGATGATCTCCTCGTTGGTGTAGTGCTTCAGCGCGATGGCGTCGGTCGGGCACTTGGTGCAGCAGAGGCCGTCTCCCTTGCAGAGGGCGGGATTCACGTGCGCCTTCCTTCCCGCCGGTGTCTCACGCCAGTGGATCGCGCCATAGGTGCAGGCCGTGATGCACGCCCCGCAGGAGACGCAGTCCCGCTCCGCGACCTCGCAGACGGACCCCGAAGCGGTGACCGTATCGTGGGAGAGGAGCGTGGCGGCCCGGCCGGCCGCGCCGTAGGCCTGGCTGATCGCCTCCGTGAGGTGCTTGGGGTAGTGGCCGGCGCCGCACAGGAAGACGCCGTCCGCGGCGAAGTCCACCGGCCGCAGCTTCACGTGGGCTTCCTGAAAGAAGCCATCCGGGTTCACGGGCACCTTGAAGAGCCGGGTGACCTCCGGGGTGCTGGCCGACGGAACCACGGCGACCGACAGGGTCACGAGGTCGGCGTCGATGGCCAACCGCTGACCGAGTACGGGGTCGGGCACGACGACGCGCAGGACGGATTTTCCCTCCACGTCCTTGGCCTCCGCCACCGCGGGCCTGCCGTCCGGTTCCCAGCGAACGAACTGGACGCCCAGGCTTGCCGCCTCGAAGTAGTAGTCCTCCTTGAAACCGTAGGTCCGCATGTCCCGGTACAGGATGAAGATCTCCAGTTCGGGGTGCTGCTTCTTCAGCGCCAGCGCGTTTTTGACCGCCTGGCTGCAGCAGACGCGGGCGCAGTAATCGCGCCCCTCTTGCCGGCAACCGACGCACTGGATCATCACCAGGCTCCGGGCGCTAGCGAGCGCTTCGTGCTCCTCGTGAATCCGCTCCTCGAGCTCGAGCTGGGTCCACACCCGCTCATCCTGGCCATAGAGGTATTCGGTGGGCCGGTACTCCTCCGCTCCCGTGGCGAGGATGACCGCGCCGTGGTGGATCGTCTTCTGCCGGCCCTCCGACACCAGCGTGGTCACGAAGCTGCCCACGTATCCCGACACGTCGGTGATCTTCGCCTCGTGCGACACGTGGACGAGGGGATGCTGGTAGACCCGGCGGATCAGGTCGCCCAGAAGTTCCTGGACGTCCAGCCCCTCCAGGGTGGTGCGGATCCGCCGTGCCATGCCGCCGAGGCTCTTCTCCTTCTCGATCAGGTGGACCTCGAAACCCTGTTCGGCGAGACCCAGCGCGCTGGTCATCCCGGCCACGCCACCGCCGACGACGAGGGCCGTCTTGTTGACCGGCAGCTGGAAATCCGCGAGCGGCTCCAGGCCGATGGTCCGGGCCACCGACATACGCACGATGTCCTTGGCCTTCGCGGTGGCCTCTTCCTTCTGCTTGGAGTGAACCCAGGAACAGTGTTCCCGGATGTTGGCCATGTCGAAGAAGTACTGGTTGATTCCGCCCTCGCGCAGCGTGTCCCGGAACAGCGGTTCGTGGGTCCGGGGAGTGCAGGCGGCCACCACCACGCGATTGAGTCCCTTCTCCCGGATCGTGTTCGCGATCTGCGCGGCGGCGTCGGTGGAGCAGATGAACAGGCCCTCCTCGGCGTGGGCGACGTGGTCGAGGGTCTTTGCGTACTCGACCAGCGACGGGATGTCCACCACGCGGCCGATGTTCGCGCCGCAGTGACAGGCAAAGACTCCGACCTTGACCTCCTCGCCGGCGACGTCCCGCTCTGCGGGGTACACCCTGGCGGTGTCCAGCTTGCCTCGCCTGGACTTCAAGAGCGCCCCCACCAGGGCATTGGCCCCGCTGGCGCTCATCACCGACTCGGGGATGTCCATCGGCCCCTGGAAAGCGCCGCTGACGAACACGCCCGGGCGACTGGTCTCGAGGGGATTTCGCGGGTTGGTCTTGCAGAACCCGTGCCGGTCGAGCTCGATGCCGAACTGCTCGGCCAGTCGCACGGCGCCGGCGGGCGGGCCCAGTCCCACGCCCAGGACCACCAGGTCGAACTCCTGTTCCTGCACGCCGTCGGCGTCGGTGGCGTACCGGATCGTCACGTTCTTCGTCTCCGGGATCTCGCGACCGACATCCACGTAGCTGCGGATGAACTCGACTCCGGGGAGGTTGGCCGCTCGCTGATAGAAGCGCTCGAAATCCTTGCCGAAGGAGCGGATGTCGTTGTGGAAGATAACCGCTTCGGTATCCGCGTCGTGGTCCTTGGCCAGGATCACCTGCTTCTGGATGTAGGAGCAGCAAACCGCCGAGCAGTAGCTGTGCCCGCCCTCGAGGACCTGTCGGGAACCGACGCAGTGAATCCAGGCGATCTTGTGGGGGTGCTCGTGATCGGAAGGGCGCAAGATCTCACCCTCGTGGGGTCCGGTGGCGCACAGCAGCCGCTCGAAATCGAGGCTGGTCACCACGTTTGCGTACGTTCCGTAACCGTAGTCACTCCTCAGCCTGGGGTTGAACACCCCGTAGCCCGGAGACAGGACGATCGCCCCTACCTTCACAACCTGCTTCGTGGCCTTCTGACGCAGATCAATTGCCTTGTTCTTGCAGACGCTCTCGCAGATCGTGCACTTCTGGTCTTCGAGGTAGCGGCACCGGCCATCGATGTAAGGGACCAGCGGAATGGCCTGGGAAAAGTAGATGTGGATGGCCTTGTTGTCGGACAGCTCCTGGTTGAAGGGATCGGGAACCTGGATCGGGCAATACTCGGTGCATACCGTGCAGCCCGTGCAGAGGTCTTCGTTGACGTACCTGGGTTTCCGGATCAGGGTGACCTCGAAGCTGCCCGCTTCGCCTTCGACGGTTGCGACTTCCGTGTAGGTCAGGATCTCGATGTTGGGGTGTCGATCACACTCGATGAACTTCGGCGATTCGATGCACATCGAGCAGTCGTTGGTGGGGAAGGTCTTGTCGAGCTGGGCCATCTTCCCGCCGATGGTCGGAGCCCTTTCGACCAGGTAGACCTTGTAACCGGACGTGGCGAGATCGAGCGCGGCCTGAATGCCGCTGATCCCACCGCCGACGACCATCACGTCTCCGAAGCTGTCGTCAGAAATGCTCATGCTGTCTCTTCGCTTCCCTCGAGTGACGCCAGAACAACTTCGGTGAGGTCCTTGATCTGCAAGGCCTCCTCTTCCGGCAGTGCTCCATCGAGCAGAAGGGAAAGCTTGCTCTCCTCGAAGTTGCTGATGCAGTAGGGGCAGCAAGTGACCAGCACCTCCGCGCCGACTTCCCGTGCCTGAGCCAATCTGATGTTGCCGAATCTCTCGTCCTTGTCCGTGTGCATCCAGATCCGGCCGCCCCCGCCGCCGCAACAGAGGCTGTTCTGTCGCGAATCGGGCAGCTCCACCAGCTCCAGACCGGGCACCGCTTTCAGCACATTCCGGGGTGGGTCGAAACAGCCGTTGTGTCGCCCCAGGTAGCAGGGATCGTGATACGCGACCCTTCTTGCGAACGGCCCGGTGAGCTCGAGCCGGCCTTGTTCGATCAGCTCCTTCAGGTATTGGGAGATGTGAACGACCTCGAGGTTCATCATGAACTCGGAGTACTCGTTCTTGAAGGTGTGGTAGCAGTGGGGGGAGGAAACGAGGATCCTCTTGACCCCGTTGTCGATGAAGGCCTTGATGTTCTCCCGGGCCAAGATCTTGAATCTCTCCTCATCGCCCGCCTTGCGTATGCTCTCGCCGCAGCAGTTCTCCCTGGTGCCCAGGATCCCGAATTCCACCCCTGCCTTGTCGAGGATGGTGGCAGTCGCGGCCGCCACTTTCATGTTCCGGGGGTCGTAGCTGTAGTAGCACCCGACGAAGTACAGGATCTCCATCCCCTCGGTGAACGGCTTGACGGACAGACCGTTCGCCCAGGCCGTCCGCTTCTCTCTCGCTTCCCCCAGGGGATTGCCGTCACTGACCAGGCTCGTGGCGACGGCGGTCAGCGTCTTCGCGGAGCCGGAGAACACCCCGAAGCTCGAGGCGATCCGGCGTATCGCGACCCCCACCTCGATCTGCCCGACGCCCCGGGGGCACTGCAGCACGCAGTTCCCGCAAGTCGAGCAGCGCCACATGTCGTCGAGTTCGATCTCCAGCAGTCCGAGGGCCGCCTGCCGGATGATCTTGCGGATGCTGAAGTTCGTCACCCTGTTCCAGGGACAGACGACATCGCACTTCCCGCACTGATAGCAGTACTTGAAGGCCTCTCCGCCGGCCTCTTTGATGGCCTGCACGATCTCCGCGAGGGGGCTGACTGTTTCCACGGTGTTCATCGCTCTCCGCTGATCTCTAGGATTTCTTCGCAATCCGCTCGACGGCGTCGATCACCTGCGACCAGCCGTGCTTGTGAACCAGGGCCTGCAGTCCGGCCTCCAGCTCCTCCCCGGTTTCCGTTTCCGCTCCTTCCGTGACTTCTTCTTCCCGCTCCTCGTAGGTCAGCGCGCCCGCCAGGCACCACTGAACACACAAGGGTTCCGCGAGTGACGGATCGGATTCACACATGTCGCACTTCAGCGGGAGACCGGAGTCCGGTTCCTTGAACAGGTCACGGGAGGGGCAGGAGGCCCGGCAGAAGGCACACTCCTCGTATTCCTTCCCCTCGATCCGATACTTGTCCCTACCCGCACATTCGGCGGCGGTGTACTCGCCGGCGAACACCGGCAGATAGATATCCGACAGGGGATCGCGAATCACACGGATGCGCGATCGCGCCGGGTTGTTGCTGCTGTATCTCGGTGTGGCGTGAAAGGCGGAGCAGATCACCTCACAGCCGCGGCAACCGTTGCACTTGTCCACGTCGATGATGATCCGCTTGATGATCTTCTTCTTCGGGTCTTTCAAGGCTCACTTCCATCACTGGAGGCCGCCGGGATCAGCGGCCTCTTCGTCACTCCGTCAAGATTCCCCGCTGCCGGAAGTCCTCGGCCACGTAGTCCAGGTCCAGGTCGTGCAAGGTCTTGCGAGTGGGTATGCCCTCGCGGTTCCATCCCTTGAACTCGTAGTAGGTGTCCAGCAGCTTCTCTTCGAGTTCGGGGAATCTCCGCTTCCAGTGATCCGCCGGGGGCGCCTCGTCCGCTCGCCGCATGCCTCTGCGGATGTTGAGGGACCTGACCAGATTTCGGTTCCGCCGGGTGAGATGCGCCAGGGAGTCTTCGTCCAGCTCGAGACCGGCTCCCGCCGAGATCAGCGCGGGGAGATTGTGGATGTGGAACGGCGGCTTGTACGGGAAGGACGACAATCCGGCGCACATCCCGGTGCTGTCGTCGATGTAGTGCATCTCCTCCTGCCAGTGCACGATCTCACAGCTCGCCTCGGCCGACGGATAGAAGGGGATCGAGTTGTCTCCGCGGAGCTCCCAGTCCTCGAACCACTTCTTGAAGCGCTCGTCCGGGACGTGGGGCCAGTTCTTGGCGAAGTCCTCCCGTTCTTCTCGCGTGGGAAACGGCGCCTGAGGGAAATTGCCCTCGATCTGCGTGATGTTGGCCTTCTCGCCGGTGCAGTACATCAAGAAGTACATCTGGTTCAGCATGCCCAGCTTGAGCGGCAGCTGCTCCGTCTTCTTGATGTTGTTGTGCGCGTACTCCTGTGCGCCATGGCCGATCCTCTCGGCCGCCCAGTAGGTGCCATCGGCCAGAACGTCACCGATGCCTTCGCGACGGACGATCCTGTCGAGCAGCCAGTAGAACCGGCCCTCGCTGTCCGGGGGCATGCCGGGAAAATCCTTGTCCGTCAGGATGCCGGCCTCCAGCAGCTCGAGGGCGAAGGCCATCGTCTGGGGAGCCGAGAAGGCGTCCACACCGTGTTCGGTGGCCTTCTGAGCGATGCGCAGACCGAAATCCAGGTCCGAGAACGCGGCCATGGTGTAGGTGAGCTTGGAAAAGCATTTCATCATGTAGGAGCACATTCTCGTATCGACGGAGATGGCGGCGCCGCACTTCATCGGGCAGTTGTAGCAGCTCAGAAGCCGGGTCCGCATGGAGTCCATCGTTTTCGTCCACCGGTCGCCGACCTCCTCGGTCCAGAAACCCTTCCGGCGGACGCGGGCATTGCCCCAGGCGAAGTTCTCCGTGTGCCACTTCTCGTCGTCTATGGCCATTTCCTGGGGAGAACCCAGGCCGGCCAGGATGGGCATCACGCCCTTGATGGGATTCTTCTCCCGCTCCCTGATGTAGGCCAGTGACTCGTTGCAGAGTTCGATGAACTCGACCGGGTGCGCGATATGGATGTCCCCGGATCCGAGAACGGCGACCGCCTTGAGGTTCTTGTCCCCCATCACGGCGCCCAGACCGAGGCGGCTGGCGCTGGACCTGCCCTGCTCGATGGAGGCATAGAAGACCCGGTTCTCGCCGGCCAGGCCGATGGAAGATACCGCGGCGTCCGGTTGATTCAGCTCCTGGCGAATGACCTCGGCACTTTCGAGGGTGCCCAGACCCAGGAGATGTTTCGCGTCCCGCAGCTCCACCTTGCTATCGTGGATCCACAGGTAGACCGGCGTGGGGGACTTGCCCGAGAAGATCACCTTGTCGTACCCGGCGCGCTTAAGCTCGGGGCCGAAGAAGCCGCCCATCATGGAGAAGCCGAACAGCCGGGTCTGCGGGGAGATGGCGGAAACCACGGTGCGATTGCAGCCGGGTGCGGGTGTCGCCACCAGGAGGCCGGTGCCGAAGACGAGCAGGTTCTCCGGATCGAAGTGCCCGACCTCCGGGGGAACCCGCTCCCAGAACAACTTGGCGTTCGTGCCCAACCCCCCGAGATGAAGCTCGGTGAGCTGGGGATCCGTGGCCACCCGCTCGATGTTCCCGCGGCTCAGATCGATTTCCAGATTGAATCCTGTCTCTGCGTATCTCATGCGTTTCCTCCGCTGTTTTCATGGGAGGCGGATGCGATATACCCGTCCAGAAAGAGGGCCGTTTGTTGCGCGGCGAGATCGTCGAGGCTTACCCGAGTCCGCTCGGCGTCGTGCCACTGAAAGAACCAGTTGAGCATGCCAAACAGGTTCGCCGTGGCGAGCCACGAACGGAGGGAATCGTCTGGCTCTGGTCGAAGCTCCTTGACGACCGCGTGAACGGCCTCGAAGTAGGAACGACGGAGATCGCGGACCTCGTCGTAGGCTTCGCCTTTGAGGGTCTCCAGCTCGCGGGCACAGACCTTGAGTTCGGGCATGTTCGCGCCGAAATGACGGATGTGATTGCGCACGGCCGCACCGAGGCGCTCACGGGGATTGACGATCCCTTCGAGGCTGATCCGCAGACCCCGGAGCAACGAGTCGAAGGTGTGGAGCTGGATCGAGTAGAGGAGCTCTTCCTTGCTCGCGACGTAATGGTAGATCCCGGCCAGGCTGGCCCGGGCCTCCGCCGCGATGCGCCTCATGGAAGCCTTGTTGTAGCCCACCGCGCAGAAGACTCGCGCTGCCGCCGACAGAACTTGCAGCCGCTTCAAGTCGAAGGCGGAGGGTCGATTGCATGCTGTCTGGAGTGGCATCATATCCTACCGTTCGAACGTTCGTTCGAAAACCTGAGCAAAACTTATTCCGTTTCAATGGCGATGTCAAGAGTGAACAGGCAGAATGAAGCAGGTACTTGTGAAAATGTCGTTTAGCCGGCAAAAGGCCCCAGCACCCAGAGGGCCAGGCAGATCGCCGCGGCCGCGCGCAGGACCGCACGCGGACGGCCTGCGGCTTGATGTACCAGCTGGCGGCCGAGCCAGAGGCCGGCGGGCACGATGAGTACAGCGGTGAGGGCTCCTCGACTTCCGGAGGACAGCATGTACTCCCCGAGGCGCTCGATCCCGCCGCCCGCCCAGTGCCTGAACTTGAAGATCCAAATCATCGAGGCGCCGAAGAGGAGGCAGCTCAGATAAGCGCTGAGCATTCCCGTGAAGGCCGTGCGGAGGTACGGTTTGCGATCGTCCCGCCACAGAAGAGAGGCCATGATGTCGAATGCGAGGCCAAGCAGGGCGATCCCCGCCAGGTGACAGAGGAACGGTGCGGTGTTGACCGACTTGAAGAGCACGGCGATCGCAGCCATGGCCGTCGAGGAGCCGGGACGGTTGATGAGGGATCGAGCCATGGCGAGCAGGAGCAGGGCCACGGCCGTGAGCAAGACCGTCGGGCCGCCGATCAGCTCGCTGAGCCCCCAGGCCGAGGCCAGCAGGACCAGGCAGACTAGACGCCAGCCGGTTCCTGTCACTGGTCTTGTCCGCTCCGCGGATTCATGCAGGGGATCGAGGCGCCGCACAATCTCCTCCTCGTGGATCGTGCCACCGGCTCAGATCCGGAATCGTACCATGGATACTCACGCAAGTCGAGACCGCTGCGAGGCTGCCGGAAGTGTACGCCGAAGCGCCCGGCGGCGCATTCAGCCCCTGGTCTCCGCCGCCTCGATCCGCCCGCGCCCCCAGATCAAGAAGTAGCGGAAGTCTGCCGAAGCGTGGCTCGAGATCACGGACAAGAACGCCACGCCGGCGACGACCCAAACTCCCGCCGTACCGAACACCGGCAACAACGCGAGCAAGAGCAGCTTCGCCGCCGTCACCAGACCGCGTACCTGCAGAAGGAACCCGCCGCTCTCGTACAGGTCCAGGCAGACGATCAAGAAGCCGGAAAGCAGCGCGGCCCGGAACCATGGCCAGCGGATCGCGGGTTCGACCTGGAAGACGAGGGCGCCGAGATAGATTCCGGCCAGGATGACGTGAGTCGATCGCGCGATCATCTTGACCCAGCGTTGCCCGGTGTATCGTCGCGGCTCCGGCGGGATCAGGAACCGGAAGACCGGCCCGTCGGGAATGTGCTCCGGCTGTTTCATCTAGATGGCCTCCCGCTGGACCGCATTATCATGCGACAAACACCATCTTATCAGTGCCTGCTGATCCTGGAAAGTAAAGGGAATTGGAGCCCGGGCGGGAAGTCTCGATCACCCGAATAGCCTGGGGATGACCAGAATACCTATCTTTGCAAATGAATGGGCTGCCGGACCGGCATGGCGACGTGGTGTCCGGTCCGGCACCCCGGGCAATGACCGTCAGCGACCGCCATCCGGGAACGCCATGTCCTCACAGCGCCAGCACCCCTGTGCCTCGAGGTCGCCATGGGGATCGATGTCCTTGTCGCAGAGCCAGCCGTCGCCGTTCTTGTCCCTGAAGAACTTGAGCGGGCGGGCCGGCTTGTGCGTCTCGGTCGTCGCCTCGATTCTGGTGTCGCTCTCCATCGTTCTCTCCTCTCTATGGGGTGATCTTATCGAACCCCCGTCATGTCAGGGCTGGATGATCGGTATTCTGGGTCATCGCGACCTCGCGGCGCGAGGGAGGCGCCCGAACGATCCGTGTCCCCTCCGGCCTCCATTACGTGGTCCGTGTGAACGGCACGTCAGCGCAGCGCCAGCAGCCCTGAGCCTGCAGATCACTTCGGTCGTCAACGTCCAGATCGCAAAGCCATGGACATCCGTCCTTGTCGACGACCACCTTCATGGGTCGGGCCGGCTTGTGCGGCGGCACGGACAGCCGCCGATCGTCTCCCTCATCCGTCTTTTGGCACATCACTCTCACCTCGGGTCAAGGCTCCAGCGCTTCGGCTCACCGTCTTGACCGATCTATAGCATGGAAGACGCCATTCCGATAACGGATTTCATTTTACGCTTAAGACCAGGAATTCCAATACGTTACACAAATGCTGGATGTCGAGCCTTGCCCCCTGTCTGAATGCATTGATGTGATTTTGCTACGATAATATGATATTATTGATGCGTATGTGCCTTATTGCTAGCAAGGCAGTGAATCGCCAACCAGGAGTCAGACAGTGGCAAGCGAGTCGGGAAGCAAGTCACCCTTCCCCGACCCTGGAGACATCACGCGCTCGGCCACGAGGTTCGAAACGATCCTCTTGAGCGTCAGCGACGGTGTCTTCGCCGTGGATTCCGCGTGGCGTCTCACGTGCTTCAACCGTGCGGCCGAAGAGACTCTCGGGATCTCGCGGGAGGAGGCCCTGGGTCGCCCTTGTCACGAGGTGATCAATGCCAACATCTGTCCCGACGCCTGCGCCCTGCGGTACACCATGGAGACGGGTCAACCCATCGTGGATATGCTGATTCACATGCGGGACGTCTCTGGGCGTCGCATTCCTGCCACGATCTCCACGGCGCTCATCCGCGACGCCTCCGGTAGGGTTGTCGGCGGGGTCGAGACCTTCCGCAACCTGAACATCGTCAAGCGCGTCATGGCCCAGGTCGAGCAGGTCGATCCCTTCTCGGATTTCGTCTCCTGCAATCCGGCGATTCGGCAGATTTTCGAGATCCTCCCCACCATTGCGCAGAGCGACACCACGGTTCTCGTCCGGGGCGCGACCGGAACCGGTAAGACCCTCCTTGCCAAGATCATGCACAAGCTGAGTGAGCGGCGGAATGAACCCCTGGTGACGGTCAATTGCGGAGCTCTACCGGAGACGCTGATCGAGTCGGAGCTGTTCGGCTATCGTGCCGGAGCTTTCACCGGGGCTGTGAGGGATCATCCGGGCAGGATCGCGGCCGCTTCCGGGGGCACGCTATTCCTGGACGAGATCGGGGATCTGCCCATGACAACGCAGGTCAAGCTGCTCAGGTTCCTGCAGGACAGGGTGTACGAGCGCTTGGGCGACGTGGAGCCCCGGCAGGCGGACGTCCGGGTTCTGGCGGCCACCAATCAGGACCTGGAGAGCATGATCGAAGCAGGCTCGTTCCGCCGCGATCTTTACTACCGTATCAATGTCCTCAGCGTTGAAATACCTCCTCTGGCGGACCGGCCAGAGGACATTGCCTTGCTCGCCCAGCACTTCATCGACCGCTACTCCATCCAGCAGGAGAAGCGCGTTATCGGCATCAGTGACGAGGCGTTGGACCTCCTGCGGAATTACGGATTTCCAGGGAACGTGCGGGAGCTCGAGAATGCCATCGAGCGTGCCTGCGTTTTGTGCAAGGGACCCGAGATCGTGCCTTCCGATCTCCCCCCGGAACTGCTGCAGGCCGCCCGCGTCAACAGGGTGCTGCCCCTGCGAACCTTGGCCGACAACGAGGCACGGTTCATCCTCGAGGTGTTGCGGAAGAACAGCTGGCACAGGGGGAAGACAGCGAGGGAGCTGGGAATGCACCGCACCACACTACTACGCAGAATCCGCAAGCTTGGCATTGCTCTACCAGAGCAGGACGGGCGCATGCGTGATCAGGTCTAGCACACCAACTCTCTCCTGCACGTCAGCGCTGGTACACGCAGCGCCCATCCAGGAAGGTGAGATCGACCGGCCACCCTTCGCCGGGTTCTTGATCCGGAGAGCCTCCGAACTCCTGCGGGTCCACGGCGAGCACGACGAGATCCGCAGGCAACCCCACCCGCAGCTCACCGGCGCTAGGGGCGCGCGGAAGGCGTGCGGGATTCGTGGAGTGGGCTTCCAGGGCCTGGTGCAGCGAAAGACACTGGGACGCGTTCCAGGCTTCGTCCTCTCCGACTCGCCGATGAACCGCGGCGAGTATCCCCTTGAGCGGGTCGGGCTTCTCGATGGGTGCGTCGGAGCCGAAGCAGATGTTGGCGCCGCAGTTCCACAGATCGGCCAGAATGTAAGCGCCGTCGTGCAGCTCGGCTGGTAGGTGGCTGCGCACCAGCTCGCGATCACCCCACATGTGCGACGGCTGCATCCCCAGATGGAGGCCTCGCAGGTCGAACCGCTGGAGAATGCCCGGGGTGACAAGCTGGACGTGCTCGATGCGATGGCCGTCGAAGCCGCCGCCCACCGCCATCAGCGCCTCGAGCGCCGTTGCGAAGGCACGATCGCCGATGGCGTGGATCGCGGACTCCAGGCCATGGCTCCGCAACCGACGCAGGGCGTGCTGCAGTTCCTCTCGGGACAGGTTCAGCAGGCCATGGTCTTCGCGCCCAACGTACGGCCGGCTCAGCGCCGCAGTCCAGGAGCCGAAGGTGCCGTCGAGGAAGAGCTTGGCGTTGCCCCGGTGGAACCAGCCGGGGAGGACCTCGTCCAGCATCGGGCGCTGCGCTTCGAGTTCGTCCAGATCCAGGATGAAGTTCCACAGCGTACGGATTCGGTCGCCTCCCTGAAGCATGTGCTCACGCAGGAGGCAGGCGCTCTCGAGGTCGCCGAAGCTGTGCACGGCCGTGACGCCACACGAGTAGAGGCCACGGATGCAGGGTCCCAGCAGGCGCTTCTTTGCTTGCGCTGTGCGAGGCGGAACCAGAAGATGGCGAAGATCCAGAACGGCCTCGAAGCACAGACCCGTCTCCCCGCGCTCATCCCGGTCGATGGCACAGGTTTCCGGCAACCTGTCGAGCGAGTGCAAGGCCCGCAGGCCGAGACTGTTGAGCCAGACGCTGTGCGCATCCTTGCTGACGAGAAAGACCGGGTGCTCGGAGGTGGCCTGATCCAGCGATGTTACCGTGGGCGGTTGGTGGCGAAAGAGCTTCTCGCGCTCCCAGCCGAAACCCACAATCCAACGGCCGGCGGGGACCCGCCGTACACGCGCGCCCAATCGGTTGCGCACATCATCGAAGCACTCGCACCCGAGCAGGTCGAGATCATCCTGCCACTCGGCCGTCTCCATCAGATGCAGGTGACTGTCGCAGAGCCCCGGCAGCAGCGCCCGTGGGCCCAGATCGATACGCCGAAGCCCTCGTCCTCCCACCGTTCCCAGGTGCTCGCGCGGGCCGACATAGACGATTTTGCCATCTTCGACGAGCAACGCGCCGTCGTCGATCGGCGGTCGCGACATGGGGTAGACACGCCCCTTCTCGAACAGCAGGGTTGTGGACATCGTCGGCCCCTTCCAGTGACCGCTACGGGCGACGTGGCGGGCCCCAGGTATGTCGGCAGCGAAGTCCAGGCATGCTGACCACTGGGCACCCCTCTTCCTCGCGCACCTCTTCGGGCCAGTCGAAGGAGCGGTCCATGGAGCGGAAGTAGTCCAGCTGGTAGGGCCACAGCGTGATCTCCGCCACTCCCCGGTGGGGGCCGGGACGGATGTGACAGCCCGGCCCGAAGTCCACTTCCCCCAGCTCGGTCGAGATGATCAGGCGCGGCAGCTCTCGGCCGCTGCCGTTTCGGCGAAGCTCCGTGGCTATACCGACGATCGTGTCGAGATCCAGGGATCGTCCGGCATTCCAGCGCCGCTGCATCTGTGCGCCCGCGACGTACAGGTGGTGGAACTCGAAGCCGAACCGGCGACACTTGGAGGACAGCGCCCGCATCGCGACCGGGCTGTCGTTGATATTGTGCAGTAGGCAGCAGTTGAGATAGACCGTGACGCCGTGCTGATGGAAGAGCTCGACGATCCGGCGGTGGGAATCCTGGAGCTGGTCCGGGCTCAGAACCAGCGTCTCCAGCTCGAATCGC
The DNA here is from genome assembly GCA_964524645.1 of uncultured Fibrobacteraceae bacterium. Lineage (GTDB taxonomy): Bacteria > Krumholzibacteriota > Krumholzibacteriia > LZORAL124-64-63 > LZORAL124-64-63 > CAZGEC01. Next base: position 63,356 of record CAZGEC010000017.1, read on the forward strand.
ACGGGATCGGCCACGTCGAGGTTTTGCAATGCCGAGTAGCGCTCCACCACGGATGCGTCGTAGAGCAGGGGTTCATCGTGAAATATGCGGCTTCGCATCCGAAAGGACCGCACGTCCGTGCCGGCTCGCAGGGCGGCCACGACGCGCTCGATCTCCTCCAGGGAATCCGGCAGGCCGGTATCGGTTCGCAGCACGGCGTCCGTGATCTCCGGTTGCGACGCTATGTAGTCGATGATCTGCATCAGCTGACTCTCGTCGCAGTCCGCGCGAAGCTCGACGCGGGTGAGGTGCACGCGACAGAGCTTCTCGCACCCGCAGGCGACGATGTCGGGCCCGATATCGGGCAGGTATGTGTAGAGCTCGCTGATCTGCTCCTCATCGAAGGGCAAGTCCTCTTCGTCGAGGTCGTCGACATCCGGGAGCTTGATGCGCGGCGCGACGAAAAGTGAATCGTCGCCGATATCGGCCATGAAACGTGCTTCCAGCATGCCATCCTCGTTCTCGCGCAGGCCGTCCATTTCCAGGTCGTCGACAAACTGGGAGAAGTACTGGCGCGTGTACGGAGTCCGGATCCACAGGAAGTCGGGGTCATCCTCGTCGCGCTCCACCGCCCAGCCGCTGGTGAACCAGTCGATCTTCCCGATCCTGGTCGCCGTGGTCATGTGAGGAATCGCGCGGTCCGAGAGCAGAGCCCGCAGGACGTTGCCGGCGCGCAAGGCCGTCGATATCGGGCTCCAGTAGCGCCGATTTCCCTTGATCGCGCTGCAGGGGAAGAAGATGTAATGCATCTCCGCACCGCGCAGCCGGAGCTCGTGAAAGAGCCGGGCCAGCACCTCGCCGTCGTCGTTGCATCCGGCGAGGAAGGGCGTCTGGACGTAGACCGGGATGCCGTTTCGCGCCAGCTCGGCGATGACCTCGAGCGTCGCGATCGAGGCCTCGTCCGGATGGATGAAATGCCCGGCCACCTCGAGATGCTTGCCGACAACCGCCAGGTCCCTGCGTGCCTTGATCAGGAAGCGCATCCAGAACTCGTTGTGACGTCTCAACATCTGGGGATAATAGGATATCGTCCGGGCCGCAACGCGCACGGTCTCGATGTGGGGGATGCGCGCCAGCCCGTAGATCGTCTGTTCCACCGTCTTTCGATTCATCAGCGGCTCGCCCCCGGTGAGCACGACCTCCCTGATGTGATCATTGCTCCCGAGGTAGTCCAGCGCCGCATTCACGTCCTCCACCGTGGGGGGGGGCTGCTCCCGGCACTCCTTGTGCTTGCGGAAGCAGAAACGACAGTAGACCGGACAGCTCATGTGGAGCACCAGGATGACGCGGTTGTCGTACATCTGCTCGACCACACCCTGATGGAACTGGCCGATCCAGGTGTGGACCTGCCCCTTGTCCGAGAGCTCGTCGCTGAATGGGAGGAACTGGTAGCCGATGCCCTGGGACAGCCGGACCATCCGCAGCGTATGGTGGGACAGCCGCACCGGGTACTCACGTAGCACCTGACTGATTTTGTCGCGTTCATCGTCGGGGATCTTGACGTTGCACAGCGCCTCGTATTGCTCCAGGCTTCGGATGTTGACGAAGCCGTTGCCCGGCATCATTTCTTCCAGGAACATGAGCAAGAGCTCGGAAGGCAACTGGATATCCCCGAAACGTACCCTCGCTACGGACCGGGGCGACGCCCGGCTCAACTCGTCCAGGACCTCGCGAATGAAGGTCTCGGCTTGGCCCTCGAAGCCGCAGGCCGCGATCAGCCGAGCCAGACGCTCCTCGCCGCTTCCTTCTCCAATGACAGCAGCCAGCTGTGATCCAATGATGATTGGCGCGCCGTACCGTTCGAGGAATTCGGCCAGGCGATCCTCGACAAGACTGATATCGAGTTCACCAAGCGAAATGGGTGCGGCGTGCCTGCTCGCCCAAATGCCCGAATCCGAATCCATGCCTTCACTCACTTTCGCTCGTTCCAGCTCATTTATCCGAATCTAACCATTCCTTCGCAAGCCCGCACCTTGCGATGCCGCTTCTAGCATGCGCAATTGTGGCCATCGTTGGCAAGTCAGGATTGTGAAATCGCAGGATCGCGGCCGGGCGGACTTCTCCGACATTCACCGTACGCTACTCATACCGCCAAGGATCTTCCAGTCAGGGCCCACCCTGATCCAGGTATGTGTTATCCGAGTGACTTGCGCCTGGTCACCGCCCTCGGCATCGTTCGCCGTCGCGATAAGGAGGTAGTGCGTGATCGCCACGTCACCCTGAATACGGATACCCGCTCTATCGATCTTGAAGTCCCAAGCGCCCGGTACACCGTATTTCTCCTTAAGAAATCCCTGTACCTGGAGATATTCAATCGGCATGTCCTCGGAATCCGGCCAGCCGAGAAACCGCTCATGCATGAGAGCTAGTATCGCGTCGTGATCGGCGTTCTTGTATGCGGTCACATATGCGTTTTCCAGGGTCCAAATGTGGTTTTCGAGGTCTCTCGAATCCAGCTCATCAAGTGCCGTACAGATCTGGGGCATCGCGACGAAGATCAAGACAGGGAAAAAAGCGGCCAGGAGTCTCATGGCTGTTCCTCCGGGCTTCAAGACCCGCCATTGCTGCTGCAGACTGTCTATGGCATGAACCCGAGCTGAGACAGGAAAGCCACGTTATCCCAGCTGACCCATGTCTCGGCGACCTTGCCGTTCTCGAGCCGCTGAATAATGATGTTGACCAGCGTGAAATTCCTACCGCTCGCGGGTAGGTCGCCCAGGGGGCCGGTCTGCTTGCCGGTCATCGTGGATATATAGGCGACCTTGTCGCCGTCAGCAATCATGTTGCTGAGCGAATCTTGGTACGAGGGGACCGCCTTGAGAAACTCCTCGATGAAGCCGAAGAACTCGGCCGTGCCATGAATCTCTTGCAGGTCGGGAGGCATGGCCTGGCAATGGCGGACATAGTCTGGTGATATAACAGCCTTGAATGACTCGACGTCGCCGCGCTGGAGGTCTGCATGGGCCTTGCGGATGATCGCCATGTTCTGTTGCTCGATCTCCTCGGTGGTCGATCCCGTCGAGCAGCCGCTGCACATGACCAGAATTCCGAGAGCCCACATTCCGAGGACTGCGATCTTGAATTTCATCGACCTTCCCCTTCCATGGAGTCATCAAATACCGTGTCGTTCAAGGCCAGAGGCAATCAATGCGGCGGAACCGGCACCTTCCTCCGTAGTTCCTCGCCCCAGTTGAGCACGACATTCAGCTCGTTGGGAATCATCTCGAGATTTCTCTCGATCATTAGGAACTTCTGACCGTCGGCCGTGATGTCGTAAGACAGTGTGCCATAGATACCCGACTTGAAGGCGTGTGTGAACACTAGGGTCGGAGGCTCCACGCTGAATGTCGGCTCCGTCCGGACGGAGACCTCCATCATCTCGTTGCCGGTGCGATAGAATAGCGCTTGTCCATTCGGAGACCACAGCGGCTCTGTGCCGCCCCCCACGGATACTAGCCACCGACCGTGACCCTTCGGGAAGGGCCGCACATAAACCTCGTAGCGCCCCGACTCGTTGGACACATAGGCCAGCCAGCGTCCGTCGGGCGAGAACTTGGGAGCATACTCATCGAACGGCGTGGCGATGATGGACTCAGTCTGGGGGTGTCCAGCTTCCGAATAGATCCAGATATCCCTCATGTTCTGGGGATGCCATTCCACGAAGGCCAGATGTCGTCCGTCGGGAGACCAGGCGATGGGAAAGCGAGGATTGGCGCCATCCAGGATGAGTTGCGGCTGACCGCTGCCGTCCGCTGCCGCTCGGTATATTGCGCTCACACTGGTATTGGCCTTTGGCGATGCGAACACTATCTCGCTTCCGTCGGGCGTCCAGCACGGCAGGATGCCCGATCCCTGGAACGTCAGCTTGGTCCAAGCCTGGCGCTCGATATCGAGAGTCCAGATATCCAACTTTCCGTCCGCTGTCCGCGCAGTGACCGCCACGCGCCCACCGTCGAGAGAAAGACGAGGCCATTCATAGGCACTGGGTTTGCTGCTCAGAGGGCTGATCTGTCCATTGCGGTCGACCCAGACCAACTTGTTTTGACTCGCGGCGGCACCGGCCGCCAGATACACGAGCCGCCCGTCGTCGGCCACGGAATACGCCGCCAGACCGATCCCGTACATGGCGGGCATCGTGTAGATGTCCTCGAGCACCACGACGGGAGCGCTCGTCGCTTCCAGTTTCTCGATGTCGAAGCCGACGGCCGTCAGGCCCTCGTGCCGCGCAAAGAGCAGGTGGCCCGAGGGAAGATACCGTGCCGCTCCTATTCCCTTCTCGATGGCGTGCCACTGCCCGGTTTGCAGAGAAAGCACGGCGATCTGCGAGCCCCCGACGCTCTGGAGAGTGAACAGCAGGTGTTTTCCGTCCGGAAGCAATTGCGGCCACCCGTGGCAGGTCTCGCCCGCGACGGCGTTCGGAGAGGTCAGGACTTCGGGGGTTCCCCCACCAGCCCGAACGCGAGACAGCCCACGGCCCAGTGATTGAACGAAGTAGATCCAACCATCCGATCCCCAGCAGGCACCGGGAATCGCCTGCCCGAGCTGACAGATCTCGACAGGAGTGCCTCCGTCCACCGCAATCGTGTACAGCTTGGCATTAGCGATGTAACCCAGCATGCGGCTGTCGGGAGAGAAAAACGGTCCAAACGCTCCCTCGGTGCCCGGAATCGGCACGGCCTCGAATTGATCCAGCCTGCGCAGGTAGAGGCGAGGTGGGTTGCCGGGAGAAGATGACGCCCCGTAGACGAGAACCGTTCCATCGGGTGAGATCGCCAGCGAAAAGTCGAGCGCAATCGCCAGGTGATGTTGCGCTGGGAGACTGACGACCAGCCGGGTCGGAGAAGGAGAACCTGGAGGCGCAGGCTTCCTGGCCATCCAGCCCACCACGGCGGCGCAGACAACCGCCAAGGCAGCGATGGCCAGCCAGAGCGCATTGCGCCGGCCGTTGAGTGCCGTCGTCGTTGTCGTCTCATCGGCTTCCTGGAGATCCTCGATGGTGATCCGGGCATCGCCGATATCGCGGAGCCTTTCCTTCGGGTCCTTCCGCAGACAGCGAGTTAGTAGTCGTCGGACCTCCTTCGGAACCTCCTCTGGCAAAACGGACCAGTCAGGCTGCCGCTCCAGAATCCTGGCCAGGGTGTCGGATGAGGTCTCTCCGGCGAAGCAACGTCGGGCCGTCAACAGCTCGTACAACACGCAGCCGAAGGACCAGATGTCCGTTCGCTTGTCCAGAGGCTGACCACGAGCCTGTTCCGGGCTCATGTAGGTCGCGGTGCCCAGTATCGCACCGTCGAACGTCCCGGCAAGGGCTACCGTGGCTGCCCTCGATTTGTCGGCAGCCGCCGTTTGCGTACCCGAAGACTTGGCCAGCCCGAAGTCGAGCAACTTGAGGGTGCCGTCGTCGCGAACCATGATGTTCGCAGGCTTGAGATCCCGGTGGATGACGCCGCGTTCGTGGGCGGCTTCGAGCGCCTCGGCGATCTGCCGCGCCATCCTCAGGGCTTCGGCTACCGGCATGGCGCCGCGTACGAGGCGTGCTGCCAGGCTCATGCCGGGCACGAGTTCCATCGCAATGAAATGAACGCCGTCAGCTTCGTGCAGGCCGTAAACCGTCGCGATGTTTGGGTGATTGAGAGATGCCAGCAGCTTCGCTTCTCGTTCAAAGCGCTTCAGGCGGTCGGTGTCGGCGGCATACGTTTCCGGCAGGATCTTGATGGCCACTTCACGATCGAGACTGGTATCGCGAGCCCGCCAGACCTCGCCCATCCCGCCCTCGCCGATCTTGGAGAGGATCTCGTAGTGGGCCAGCGTCTTCCCAATCATGAGGAAGCCTTTCGGCTGATCAGCCGACAAATACCAGATCGATGAGATCGTAGACCATTCCGAATCTGTGGCCAAGCGCTGTTGTTCAGGACGGTCCTCCCACATTGATCCGGATCTTCCGTGACCGGGCCTTGCCACCACCCGGTGGGCATGAATTCGCTTCCTTCGAGTTGGAGCCCTTCGGCTGTCGCCTGTTCTTGAACATTCAGGCATGAGGACTGGCGTGATCCGCCGGCGGAGTGCATGTTCCCTGAAATGCGGACGGAGTGCAAAGGGGGCAGCGCATGAACGTCATCGAGACGCTGCTGGGCGGCATGACACGCGATGCAGGGGTCCAGCAGGTTGTGGTGGGGGCTTTCTGGACAGCGGTGGTCCTGGACAGCGATCCACCCCGCTGCGGTCTGGCCTCGATGCTCCGGGGGGAGTCCCATGCTGCCGGACCGCCGATAGCGCAAGCCGGACGCCTCGAGGATCATGGTGCCTTTGAACTGGCCGGCTGGTTGCGCTCGGCCAGCACCGAGCAGGCCAGCGTCGGAATGGCCGCCTACAACGCGCTCCTGGAAGTGGACGAGGCCGCCTGCGAAGAAATCAACGCGGAAGAGATCATCCTGGCCAGGGGGACCGGGCGCCGGGTGGCCGTGGTGGGTCATTTCCCCTTCGTGGAACCGGTAAGGCGCGTGGCCGCCGAGTGCTGGGTGCTGGAACACCGACCCAGGACGGGGGATTTGCCGGCCGAGGAAGCCGGAAAGGTCCTTCCGCGGGCAGACGTCGTGGCCCTCACCGGCACGTCTCTCATCAACCACACCTTCGATGACCTGATCGGTTGCTGTCGCCCGGAAGCCTATGTCGTCCTGGTCGGCGCCAGCACCCCTCTCTCACCGCTCCTGTTCGAGCACGGAGTGGATGCCATCTGTGGGACGCGCGTGCAGGATATTCCGGCGGCGCTGCAGGCGGTCGGGCAGGGAGCGACCTTCCGCCAGATCCCGGGCAAGCGGCTGTTGACGTTGATGAAGCAATACCCGTGAACGAATTCAGGGGGAGGGTAACATGAACATTGAAGATCGGATCTCGCGCCGGGTCGCGGGCATCGCTCCCTCGGCGATTCACGAGATGACCAGATTGTCCCAGCAGGTCGAGGACGTCGCATTTCTCTCCTGGGCCAAGCCGACCGTCGATACCCCCGAACACATCAAGGAAGCCGCCGTTCAGGCTATTCGTGACGGTCTGGTGGGCGGTTACTCGCCGACGACCGGTCTGCCCGCCCTGCGCCAGGCGATCGTTGACAAGTTGCAGCGCGACAACGGGATCAAAGCCACGGCTGCGCAGATCATCGTGACCGTCGGCGCCATTGAAGGGCTGGCGGCGGCGGTCATGGCCGTCGTGGACCCCGGAGACGAGGTCCTGCTGCCCGATCCCACCTACTCGACGCACATCCGGCAGGTGGTCATGGCCTCGGCCAAGCCGGTGCTGGTTCCCTGCCGCGAGGAGGCCGGCTTCCATCTGGATATCGACGCGATCAGGAAGGCGATCACGCCGCACACGAAAGCCATCCTCTTCTGCTCGCCTTGCAACCCCACTGGAACCGTGTTCGCCGAGGCGGAACTGCGCCAGCTGGCCGCGGTCGCTACCGATCACGATCTGGTGGTGATCACCGACGAGGCCTACGAGTACTTCGTCTTCGACGAGCACCGGCATTGCAGCTTCGCGACCCTGCCCGGCATGAGGGAGCGGACGATCAGTTGCTTCACCTTCACCAAGACCTACGCCATGACGGGCTGGCGAATCGGGTACCTGCACGCCCATGATGATTGGATTCCCCAGATCGGCAAGGCCCACATCCCCTTCGCCATCTGCGCACCCGTGATATCGCAGTATGCGGCCCTGGAGGCTCTGCACGGACCTCAGGATTGCGTGGAATCATACCGGGCTCACTACCAGCGGACACGGGATCTGATGTGCGAGCGGCTCGACGGGCTGCCCTCGGTCTTCACGTACCAGAAGCCTGGCGGTTCCTACCTCATGTTTCCTCACATCCTCGTGGCGGAGGGGCGCGACTCCCTTTCCTTCTGCAAGCGCCTGCTGCGGGAGGCCAAGGTCTCGACGACGCCCGGAGTGGCCTTCGGACCCAGTGGTGAGGCCCATCTGCGAATGTCCTTCTGCGTGCCGGAGGAGACCATCAACCTGGCCTTCGATCGGCTGGAAGCCTATCTCGGGACGTGATCGAGGCGGGCCGCGGCCGGCCCGCCGCCGTCTGGGCGTGACCCGTCAAACCAAGGGAGCGGCTGCGGGCAACCGTAACGGCCGTCACCTGCATGCCTTTGGCAGGTCGTAGCGCACGCCGGTCAGCTTCTCGCTGATCTCCCAGAGCCTCGCCGCATCACCGGCCTTCCGCGCTTGCTTCACCATGTCGACGCGCTCGGGATACCCCCGCATCTGGAAGAATCCGTCCGGCCCGTAGTAGTCGCCGCCGGCCGCCTCGGGATCGGTCGCGGCTCGCAAGGTGGGCAACGCACCCTGCGGCGGCTGCATCGCCAACAAACGGTTGAGGAATCTCATCAGGCCGCTGTTGCGCTGCAGGTCCGTCGCCGTCCAGCCGGGATGGGCCGCCGTGACGATCACGGACGATCCCGCCGCCCGCAGGCGGCGTTGCAGCTCAAGGGCGAAGAGCTGGTTGGCGAGCTTGCTCTGGCCGTACGCCTGCCACGCCCTGTAGCCTCGCTTCTCGAAGTTCAGATCGTCGAAGCGCATGACCGCTCGGGTGGCGGCGGTGCTTGACAGGACGACCACGCGCGATCCCTCGGTGGCCCGCACCAGGGGCAGCAGCGCCCCCGTGAGCGCGAAGTGACCCAGGTGGTTCACCCCGAACTGCAGCTCGAACCCCTGCGCCGTCTTGCTCGCGGGCGGGATCATGACGCCCGCATTCAGGATGAGCAGGTCGAGCCGTTCGTGTTGCTCCCGGTATCGCGCAGCGAAGGCCTCGACGCTGCGCAGGTCGGCCAGGTCGAGCTGCATCAAGAAGGCCGCGCAATCCGGCGACTCGGCCAGGATGCGTCTGACGGCCTCCCGGCCCTTTTCCACGTTGCGGCAGGCCAGAGTCACGTGCGCACTCTTGCGCGCCAGCGCCCGCGCCGTCTCGAAGCCGATACCCGTGTTGGCCCCGGTCACGACGACCTCGCGGCCGGATTGATCCGGTATGTCCCCGGCGGTCCAGGCGCTCATGGGGCACTCCTCGTCCTGGCTGATCCCCGACGACGCGGCGTGTGCGGCGTGCAACGCGGCCGGGTCCGGCGGATCGTCATCGGCTGCCATTGTAAGAGGAAAGCTGCGAGGGCGCACTCGCAGGCCGGGGTGCAGGAAAGACAGCCCCGTTCTCGTCCACCGTCTTCCCCGGCGTGCTTTCGTGCGGTTCTGGTCTGCGGGAACTCCAGTTCTACCTGCGGCGGCGACTGCGGCGTCCGCGGCCCCGTCGACGATCAGGGTTGATCGGGCCCTGGCCCGGTGGCAGAATGCCGCCATCGACTTCCCAGGTCGAGCGAGCGCACAGAGACCGGCTGGGAAACCTGGCACGGGATACGGGGATCACGGGCCAGCGGCTGGCGGATATCATGCCCGCGGTATCGCATCCCGCCACACCGAGGAGACGGACCATGCGGACCTTGCTGATTGGCCTCGTTGCGTGCACCAGCCTGTTCCTCGCCGGCTGCGCTGGCCTGCAGAACAGCGACCTGGACACGATCCTTGGCGGTTCCGCGCCGCTGAACGAGGAGACCGTGGCGCGCGGCCTCAAGGAGGCCCTGAGTGTGGGCACCCAGCGCACCGCGACCCAGGTGGGCGCCGTCGACGGGTACCTGAAGAACGAGGTGTTGAAGATCGTCCTGCCCCCGCAGGTCCAGGACCTGGCCGGCACCTTGCGTTCCGTGGGGCTGGGGGGCAAGGTGGACGAGCTGGAGGTGGCGATGAACCGCGCCGCCGAGCAGGCGGCCGGCGAGTCGGTGAGCGTCTTCGGCGACGCCATCCGCGGCATGACGATCGCCGACGCCTGGGGGATCCTGCGCGGGGGCGACACGGCCGCCACGGACTACTTCCGCGCACGCACCAGCGCGGTGCTCACCGCGCGCTACCGTCCCATCATCGAGACCCGCCTGCAGGGGGTCGGAGGTTACGGCGACTACGAGGTGCTCGTGGCGAAGCTCCAGAGCCTGCCGCTGGTCGACCCGCCCGACCTCGACCTCGTCGGCTACGTGACCGACCACGCCCTCGACGGCCTCTTCAAGGTCCTGGCGATGGAGGAGAAGAAGATCCGCGACGACCCGCTCGCGCGCACGACAGTGCTTCTGCGGCGGGTGTTCGGAGAGCAGTGATGCCTCATGCGAACACGAAGGGGGCAAGGGGAGAGCGGCAGGTGAGTTGTCGACTACGGAGGAACTATCATATGGCGCATTGCCTACTGGCGCTCGCCATGTGTTCAGTGATCCTTTGCTGCCGGGTGGGTATAGGGGGCGCCGTCGAGCCGGACTCGGCCTGCTGCGCAGTGCGTGGCACTCATCTGGCCGTTCGCCTCGTCCCCATGCCCGAGCGACTCGAGAACGAGTTTTGGCTTGTCGCGGATCTATTCACGCAGGCGCCGGATAGCACCACGTGGTTTGGCCCCAAAGGTCCGAATCCTGTTTCATGGCTCTCATCGAGCGTCTGCTGCAAAGCCATTGCGGACTTTGAAATCAGCATCCTGGACCAGGACGGGGAGTTTCTGGAATCGCTGTATTTCCGGGGCGTGGAGCCGGGATTCTACCGAATTCGGGTGGAGCGTGTGGACGCATCGAGTCTGCGGCGAATCAGACTCCAATTCCGCCAAGGGGAGACGGTCATCCGCGAGAGCACGATTGTGTTCCGGAACGAGGACTAGGAGAGTGGGCACGTCATCGCGGAACTCTCTGCTTCAGGGGTCGGGCTGGCGTCAGGCCGTTGGCCTTGGGAGCCAAGTGGACTCCGCAGGAGGCCTGGCGTGAGCCCGGCCTTGATCGCTGCGAGCATGCTCTCGGTTGGCATCGGAGTCGCGCACTCGTACCTGGGGGAACGCTACATCCTGATACGTCTGCTGCGCCGCACGGACTTGCCCAGGTTGTTCGGCAGCGACGAGTTCACGCGGCGCACGCTGCGCTTCGCCTGGCACCTGACGACGGTGGCGTGGTGGGGTTTCGGGGCGCTGTTCGTGGTGATGGCGACGCCTGCAACCGGGTCGCGGGCCTGGAACGGGATTGGAGCGGTGGCGACCGTCGTGTTCGGTCTCTCAGCGTTGATCACGGTTGTGGGCTCGCGGGGACGTCACCTCGCGTGGATTGTCTTTCTCCTGATCGCTCTGGCCGCGTGGTATGGCACGCGCTGAGCTCACCCGGTGACATGGACCACCCGCCCGACCGGCGCAGGCAGAGATCAGCGGACCAGCGTGACCTTGACCGTCTCGGCGCGTCCCTCCTGCTCGATCCGGATCATGTAGGGGCCGGACGCGGCATCCTGGCCTCCGTCGTCCCTGCCGTCCCAGGGCACCACCCGCGGCCCCGCCGGCAGGTTCCCTTGCAGGAGCCTTCTGACCCGACGCCCCGCGAGATCGAACACGGAGACCTCCACGCGGGAGGGCCGGTCGAGGCTGAACGTGACGCTGGTGGCGGGATTGCAGGGATTGGGACAGGCGGAGGCGGGGCGGCGGGCCACAACGCCAGTCGGGCGAAACAGGCTGATCGTGCCCAGCGTCTGCCAGTCGGCATTCGGCCGGCGGGTCTGGAGCGTGTAGGCGAGGCGGCCGGCGGCGAGGGCGTCGGCATGCCGGTCCAGGATCTGGAACGGTCCGTGCGGGACACCGCGGCGGTCGACGAGGCGATCGCCATCGGGGCCGGCGAAGAGAATCCGGCAGGTCACGCCGGGATCCGGGATCGCCAGCTCGGTGGTCAGTAGGACCCCCTCGGGGCGGACCTCACCATTGAAGGCCCGCAGGGCGACCGGGAGAGGATCGTCGCAGTCGCGTGCGAAGCAGCTGACCGTCCACTCACCCTCCACCATGAGGAAGCGATCGCTGAGATGGAGCGCGACGATCTCCTCGCAGTAAGGATAGGTCCCGATACTCTCGATATCATCGAGGGCGTGAACCATGTCGACATGGAGCCTCGAGCCCACGGCTGAATAGAGTGTCTGGCCCGATGCCGTGGCGATCTTGCGTCTCAGGATGGGATCGCATTCTGACTCGGTGATCCGCTCGGGGTGGGCACGGTCCTGGATCCGGAAATACATGTCGTCCGGCGTGTAGTGATTGATGATCAGCAGGTCCTGGACATGACGTATGCTGTCGCCATCGACCTCGAGCGGCAAGACCTGGGTCGGGATTGGATTCGTGGGATCGCGCACATCGACCGTCACCAGCTCGTGACGGCCATTCAGGACCACGTAGAGATATCCGTCATAGTAGTCGATCCGCTTGGTGCCGCTCCCTTCGGCAAGCGGCACGACAGAGACCTGAACGGGATGCATGTTCCCGTTCAAGTCGTAGATTCCCAGGCTGTCCGCGAACACCGAGTAGAGGATCCCGTCGTGAGTGGCCGTGCACATGGCGTCCCATGGCGTCTCGTATTCTGATTCGTGACTCAAGTCGGGCAAGCTGTAGATCCAAGTGCTGTGGCTGTTCATGCTTAGCGCAACCCGATCCTGGCTCCAGACGATCGGCTTCTGGCTGCCTGCCCAGTCCACGATGATGATTCGGCTGCTGGTGCTCAGTCCTCCATCAGGATCGATTGCGAAGGCGCGCCAGCTATAGGCCCACCCTTCATAACCATAAGGGCTCGCCCTGAACAGGAAGGAGCCCCCGCACACCGAGTCCTCGAAGTAGGATGCATATCCCATGTCGAGGACCGGGGTATCGCTTGCCCTGGTGAGGCGGTAGGTCACGAAGCCGGCATCGGGAAAGTACGGCAGGATGATGAAATCTCCGTCCGATTGGCACCAGGACCCCCGAAACGTTAGACCATACAGGAAATCAGGAGAGGATGGATTCGTAACATCCACTACGATGAGAGTTTGGGACGCACAGAGCCCGATCAATCCCTCGCTGATGGGAAAAAGCCCAAGGTAGTCCGTGGGGAGTGAAGTTCCACCGCAATTTGCGGGCTGAGAAGGGTCGGTAATGTCGATGCACCGCAGGTAGCATTGGTGGATGCCATAGTAGGGGTCGTCCCAGAAACCGAGCGAGTAAACGGACGTGCCGGTGAGGATGAGATCCCCCAGGCATCCGGGATAGATCTCGCTGAGGAGCGCGATCTCGTCGGAATCGACGATCTCGAGCAATCGGGCACTATCGACGCCGTTGCGTTTCTCGTAGGCGCAGAGGAGATCTCCCTCGCGTCGCAGATAATCACTCCGGTCCCAGTGGACGAAGGTGTCAAGGATCATCGGGGCTTCCGGATTGCTGATGTCGATCAGGTGCACGCCGTCCGGGCCATCGGCCACGACGGCCCGGTTCCCGATGATCTCCACGTCACGGGCTTCGCCCGGCGTGGCCATGGTCCCCCTCAACACAGGATGCATCGGATCGGCGATCGAGACGATCGCGATCCCGGTCTCGGTCCCCACCGCGACAGCCAGCGTGTCCCCGACGGCCAGGCTGCTGTAGTAGCCGCCCAAGGAGATGCTCGTGAGAAGCTCGGCCATGCCGTCGGATGTCCAGTCGTAGACCAGGAACCTATTCACTTCGTCGACGGCGAACAGGTGGTCTCCCGACTTGACCAGCTCGAGGATCCGGCAGTTGTGTGGCACGGTTTCCTGCCAGCCGGACCAGTCGTCGTAGCTGTAGCAGGGATCCGCACGCGTGTCTGCGATGCAGAACGAAGCGACGCTGAGCAGGATAATGGAGATGAGGATCCGCGGGAGGTGATCGTTCAGACGCACGGACACCATGTCATGACCTCACAGCAGGAGGATGGGTGGGATGACATGGGCGAGATCGTTAGATCATACCACAGTGGCGGTCAGCAGGGCAAGGCTCGCTGTGGCTCGTGTGTTAGCAATGAGACTTTGTCCCCCATAACTGCAATGAGAAAATGTCCCCTT
>CAZGEC010000018.1:0-68455 GCA_964524645.1 uncultured Fibrobacteraceae bacterium
TGCCGGCGATCTCCGGCTGCACGCGGCGGACGCCGCCGCCGGACATCCCCTTCAGCTATCGCGTGCTGGACGCCAAGGCCATCGCGCTGCGCGCCGTCGGCGACGTGGACGGCGACGGGAAGGGCGATGTCGTGGCCGCCGGCGGCGCCGAGGACGACGGCTCCACGTACCGGGGTACGCTGGCCTGGTACGCCTATCCGGACTTCGCGAAGCACGTGCTCGGAGATGCCGCGGAACTCGGCTACGTGGCCGACATCGAGCTGGCGGACGTGGATGGGGACGGGGATCTGGACCTGGCCCTGCCCGACAGCCGCAAGGAGGCCTACCGGCGCGTTTACTGGTACGAGAATCCCCGGCCTGCGGGAGATCCAGCCGCCGGCCCCTGGCCTCGCCACCTGGTGGCCGATCTGGGTCCCGGCTCGTCCATCAAGGACCTGGCGGTGGTGGACCTGGACCGGGACGGGCGGCCGGACCTGGTGACTCGCCTGCACGACAGCCTCGCCTTCTGGTTGCAGCGCGACGGGGGCACCTGGGTACAGCGCCTGATCGAAGGCCTGCATCTCAAGGAGGGCATGGACGCGGGAGACCTGGACGGCGACGGCGATCCGGATCTGGCCCTGAATGGCTACTGGCTGGAGACCCCGGCCGATCCCCTGCACGACGAGTTCCGGGAGCACGTGATCGATGCCAAGTGGTTCACTCAGCACGAGGGAGGCTGGCGGGCCAACAACTGCCGGGTCTGTGTGGCCGACGTGGATCGGGACGGACGCCAGGACGTGCTGCTCACCAGCTCCGAATACAAGGGCTTTCCGGTGAGCTGGTACGACTCCGATCCCCGGCATCCCGATCGCTGGCGCGAACACAGGATCGGCCAGCTCGACTACGGACACTCCCTGCTGGCGGCCGACATGGACGATGACGGGGATACCGATGTGATCGCGGCTGAGATGCCCCGTTACGATGCCCCCTGGCCCGTGCTCGTGTACCGCAACCTGGACGGTGCCGGGCGGCAGTGGTCCCGCCAGACGCTGAGCGACACCACCGGCAGCTACATCCTGGCCGTGGGCGATCTGGGCGGCGACGGCGATCTGGACCTGGTCGGCGGCCGCAGCTTCGATCGGCCGCCCCTGGAGATCTGGGAGAACCACCTGCTGGACGACCGGTTGGCCCTGGCACGCTGGACCGTTCTCTGTGCGGACAGCACGCGGGAGAGGATCGTCTACCCCGGCGACAGGAAGCCCCGCACGGCCA
Source organism: uncultured Fibrobacteraceae bacterium (assembly GCA_964524645.1). Taxonomy (GTDB): domain Bacteria; phylum Krumholzibacteriota; class Krumholzibacteriia; order LZORAL124-64-63; family LZORAL124-64-63; genus CAZGEC01. Next base: position 1,252 of record CAZGEC010000018.1, read on the forward strand.
TGGGCCTGGCCCTGGCGGATCTGACGGGGGACGGGCTCTGCGACATCGCCTCGGGGTGCTACTTCTACCGCAATCCCGGAGGTGATCTTTCCGGACTATGGCCGCGGACGACCTTTCCCGAGCCGCTCGATGCCCTGCTGGCCCTGGACGTGAACGGCGATGCGCGGGCCGACCTGATCGGCCGGACGCTGCGCGATCTGTGCTGGATCGAAGCCCGGGACGCCGCGGGCGAGACGTGGGGCGTGCACCATGTCGGGGTCCTGCCGGAGGATCGCCACGGAACCAGCCAGGACTACCGAGCCGCCCAGATCATCCCCGGCGGACGCCCGGAGATCGTCCTGGTGAGCGGTCGCACCCTGCTGTACTTCGTCATTCCCGACGATCCCGGCGAGACTCCCTGGTCCGCCACGACCATCTGCGATAAATGCATCGGCGGGGGGATCGCCGTGGGCGACGTGAACGGCGACGATCTGCCGGACGTGGCGGGCGCCGTCGTCAGCGAGGAGGGGGGCACGGATGCCGTCTGGTGGGAGAATCCCGGGAGCGGTGCGGGGGACTGGGGCGTGCACCGTCTCGGCCACACTCCGCACAGCGGCGATCGCTACGAGCTGGCCGACTTGAACGGTGACGGCCGCCTCGATCTGGTGGTGAGCGAGGAGACCCGGTCCGATGGCGCCGGGCTCTTCTGGTTCGCCCAGCCGGACGATCCCGGCCGACGGGACTGGCCGCGCACCCGGCTCGCCGTGCAGTGGACCACCAACAGCCTCGACGTGGCCGACCTGGATCGCGACGGCGACCTGGACATCGTCTGCGCGGAGCACCGGGGCCCGCAGCGGGTGCAGATCTGGGAGAACCTGGGCGACGGGGCCGCCTGGCGGGAGAGGGTGATCTCCCGCGGGGTGGAGAACCATCTGGGCGCGCGGACCGTCGATCTGGACGGCGACGGGGACCTGGATCTGGTCGGCATCGCCTGGGACGCCTTCCCCTTCCTGCACATCTGGCGCAACGACGCGGTCCAGCGCTGAACCCGACGACCTGCCGCGACAACCCGACCATCCCGTCTCGCTCCACGCTCGGCGCCAGTCGAGCTGGCGCCTCGCTCGGGCCAAGAGGCCCGAGTCGCTCGCCGGGATGGTCGGGTCGTCGCTGCAGACTCGGGTTCAGCCGGGTGAACCGTCCCGCGAACAGAGTCCGAGGTCACAGATAGAGAACAAGAATAGTATAGCTTATGTGGAACATGATCGGTGGCGGGCGTGGAACCAGATCCCCGGTGATAGGAGGCGTCATGATGTCCCGGAATCATGGAATCGCCCTGGCTCTGGTCCTCGCTTTCGCGGCGCTCGGCCCCGCTGGCTGTCGCGGAAGCGAGGGCATGAATACTACCCGCGAAGCTGCGGACCTGTCCACACAGCCGGCCGCCGCCTCGGACAAGGTGGTCAAAAGCGACGCGGAGTGGTGGACGCAGCTGACTCCCCGGCAGTACCGCGTGACCCGGGAGAAGGGCACCGAGCCCGCCTTCAGCGGCAAGTACTACAAGTACCACGCCGACGGGATCTACCGCTGCGTCTGCTGCGGCAACCCGCTGTTCGACTCGCACGACAAGTTCGATTCGGGGACCGGCTGGCCCAGCTTCACCCGCCCCCTGGCCCCAGGCCGCATCGAGGAGCACCACGATCTGAGCCTCGGCATGGACCGCACCGAGGTGATCTGCAGCCGCTGCGGCGCCCACCTGGGCCACGTTTTCCCGGACGGACCCGCACCCACCGGCCTGCGCTACTGCATCAACTCGGTGGCCCTGGATTTCGAGGCCCGCGGCGAGACCGCCACCGGGCAGCAGGCCGGGGCCGGGATGAATACCAGAGGGGATGCCGGCGGGAAGTAAGGATCCGCCGCATGATCCGGCTTTCCTGCATCCTGAACAAAGCCGCCCCCGGGGAGGGGCGCCTGCTCGATGCGTGCGTTATCGAATCAGCGATAGAGGTTCTTGACCATCCCCATGGTCGCCGCCTGGGTCGGCGTGGGGCCCGGATTGGTGCAGAACGCGGGCTGGTTCGATCCGCGCGGCCAAGGGTGCAGCTCGATGAACGCGCCAAGATCGAAAGTGTCGAGGTAACGGGGCCATTCGTAGGTGCCGAAGGAGCGCTCGATGTAGAACTCCGCCGGGTTCTCGTCCGGCAGGTAGACGATGAAGGTCATCAGCAGGATCACGTCCTGGATCGGCAGCCTCGACTCCAGGTGGTAGGCCACCTCGAAGATGGGCGGACTGCCCACGTTGATCCAGCGATCTCCGGCTTCGTTCCAGCCCCAGATGACGGCGTTGTCCGGCACCACGATGCCGGCCGTCCAGCCGGCGATGGTGCCGACAGCACTGGGCCGGGTCACCATGAGGTAGACCTCGAATGGGTGCTGTGCCGGCGCGTCGCACCGCGTCCGCGTCGCGCCCAGGTCCGCGTAAATGCCGATGCCGTCCAGGTCCGGGTCGATCTGAGCGGCCGCCATGCCCGCGAGCAGCAGGAGGGGACACGCGAGGAGAAACACGCGCTTCATCAGGGATCCTCCTTTCTGGGCGATATCACGGACGTTATCGGCGAGAAGATTCCAGGGCTAAGATATGAGGAATTGCACGCCAGGGCGCCGATCCCCACAATACCCGATCTGGACCTCGTTCTGGACCCCCATGCCGCTGCCGTTGACCGGATCCCGGCCCAGGCGGCATCATGGCAGCCGGCAGCGGAACCAGGCAGGAAGCGGGGGCGAGCACCCGTGGATTCCCTCCCGCAGACGACCAGCCAAGGAGGAGAGTGATGACGCGGCTCTTTCGCGGGGGACAGAAGCAGGTCGCCTTGCCACCGGGCACCATGGAGTACATGGGCGAGCCCAAGGTCGAGCGCGTGCGCATCTCCATCGTGCAGTACGACGCGAGGGGATTCCAGGAGACCGAGGTGTCGGACATCCACGAGGCCCTCTCCCTCCTCGAGAAGCCCGGGACGACTTGGATCAACATCGACGGCCTGCACGAGACGGGGATCCTCGAGACCATCGGCGAGCGACTGGGGCTTCATCCCCTGGTGCTCGAGGACATCGTCAACATCCATCAGCGGCCCAAGCAGGAGGATTACCAGGACTATCTCTACCTCGTGCTCAAGATGCTGGATTACGACCCGGCGAAGCGCCACGTCACCGTGGAGCAGATCAGCCTGGTCCTGGGGCCGAACTACGTCCTCTCCTTCCAGGAGCGCGTGGGCGACATCTTCGATCCCGTGCGGGAGCGCATCCGCCAGGGGAAGGGCCGCATCCGCACGGCCGGCCCCCCCTACCTGGCCTATGCTCTCCTGGATGCGGTGGTGGACAACTACTTCGTGCTGCTGGAGCGGATCGGAGACACCATCGAGGATCTCGAGGAGGATCTGGTGGAGAATCCGAAGCCCGAGCTGATGCAGCATATCCATGGGCTGAAGCGGGAAATGATCATCCTGCGCAAGGCGGTCTGGCCCACCCGCGAGGTGGTGAGCGGCCTGGAGCGGGCCGATACCCCCCTGCTGGGTCGCGAGATTGCCCACTTCCTGCGGGACGTGTACGACCACACCATCCAGGTGGTCGACGCCGTGGAATCCTTCCGCGACGTACTTTCGGGCTACCAGGACCTCTATCTGTCGAGCCTCAGCAACAAGATGAACGAGGTGATGAAGGTCCTCACCATCGCCGCCACCATCTTCGTGCCGCTGACCTTCGTGGCCGGCGTGTACGGCATGAACTTCGAGTACATGCCGGAGCTGCACTGGAAATGGAGCTATCTTGTGTTCTGGATCGTGATACTGATCCTGGCCGGGGGCATGCTGAGGTTCTTCCGGCGCCGAGACTGGTTATGATCGCCGCCGGGGAGTTCCGAGCCCGGGGAAGGAGGGGCCAATGTCGGTGATGGACGAAAAGACGCGGGAAGCCGTGCGCAAGGAGCTGCGTGATCTGCCCCGCGCCGTCAAGCTGGTGATGTTCACGCAGGAGCTGGAGTGCGAGTACTGTGCCGTGACCCGGGAGCTGGTGGAGGAGCTGGTGGGGCTGTCGGAGCACCTCACGGCGGAGGTGCACGACTTCGTGGCGGACGCCGAGCTGGCCGAGCAGTACGGGGTGGACAAGATCCCGGCGCTGCTTGTGCAGGCGGACGAGGATCCGGGCATTCGCTTCTACGGGATTCCCGCCGGCTACGAGTTCGAATCGCTGTTGCAGGCGATCCTGGACGTGGCGCGCGGCGACGCCGGGCTGCCCGGCGTGGTGATGGAGGATCTGACCAGGGTGGACAAGCCTGTCCACCTGCAGGTCATGATCACGCCCACCTGACCGTACTGTCCCGGTGCCGTGCGCATCGCCCACCGCTTCGCCCTGGCCAGCAAGCACATCCGGGGTGACATGGTGGAGATCTCCGAGTTCCCGCACCTGGCGGTCAAGTACAACGTCCGTGGCGTTCCGCTGACCATCATCAACGAGGGCCACCCGCTGGTGGGCGCCCGCTCCGAGGTGGAGGTCGCGGCGGCCATTCTGCAGGCCCTGAAGGCCTGAGCGGGGCCGATCGGCCGTCAGGGGGAGATCGGCTTGGTCCGGGAACTCATCAGCAGGGGACCCTCGGCGTGGTCCCTCGTCTGGGCCCTGGCCCGCCGCCTGCCTTTCACCCTGGCCCTGGTGGCCGCGGTGCTGCTGATCACCCTGTCGAGCGCCCCGCTGCACGAGGCCCTGGGATCGGCCGCCCTGGAACGTTGGGGCTTTTCGCTGGCCGATCTGGAGAGCGGGCGGCTGCTCCGCCTGCTGACCTGCCCTTTCCATGTCTTGCGCCTTTCCATGCTGCTGAGCATCGTCGGCAGCCTGCTGCTCTTCGTGGGGGCCTGCGAGTACCTGCTGGGCACACGGCGGGCGGCTCTCGCTTTCCTCGCGGGCCACGTGGCGGGATACCTGGGCGGGTTTCTGTTGCTGGCGGGGCTCGGCCGACTGGGTCTGGAGTGGGCTTCCGGCATGGCCATGGTGCGCGACGTCGGTGCCTCCGCCGGCGCCTTCGGCGCAGCGGGAGCGGCCGTGGCCTTCTTGCCGCCGCGCCAGCGGCGCGGTGCCTTCCTCGTCATCGCCGCCTACCTGGTCCTGGCCCTGATCATCTCCACGCGGCGGTGGGATTTCGAGCACGCCGTGGCCTTCCCGGCCGGGTTCGTCCTCGGCGGGATCCTGCTCGTGCGCCAGGGGCGGGCCTGGCCCATTCCCTGGCTCGGTTCGCCCTACGAGCAGCGGCTGCGCACGGAGATCATGGCCGGGGCCGTGGGCATCATGGGTTTCCTGGATGTGCTGGGAGGACTGGTGCCGCTGCGCCTACCGGGCCTGGCCCGGGCGGAGTCCATGCTACCCCTGTCCTCCCCGCAGCTGCCACACCATCTGATGGTGGTCACGGGCTGTGCCTTGCTGCTCCTGGCTCCCCCGCTGGCACGGGGGAGGCGGCTGGCCTGGTGGGGAACGGTCGTGGCGTTGCTCGTTTCGTTCATCTTTCACCTGCGGACCGGGGTGCCGCGCCTGGAGACCGGTCTCGCGCTGGGCTTCCTGCTCCTGCTCCTGGCCTGGGCCGGTCAGTTCCAGGCCGGCAGCGGGGCCGTCACGCTGCGCCGCGGCCGGCGGATGCTCTGGGCGATGCTGCTGTTCCTCCCGCTCTACGGGATGCTGGGATTCTGGCTGCTACGCACCCGCTTCGGGGGGCTTTACCATCCCCTGCGGGCGCTGGAAAGGACGGCGGCCTGCCTGCTCTTCTCCGCCGGTGGTTCGGCCCCGACGAGCGATGTCGCGCAGGGATTCCTGGCCTCGATCCCGCTCCTCGGCTGGGTGGGCCTTCTCTACGGGCTGGCCTTGCTGTTGCGGGGCGCGACCGGGGCCGTGCCCCTGCGCGCCGAGCAGCAGGCGGCCCGCCGGATCGTGGCGGCCCACGGGCGCAGCGGGACCGCCTACATGACCCTCTGGCCGGGCAACTCGCTCTTTCTAGGGCCGGGGGAACAGAGCTACCTGGCTTACAGGGTCTGCGCCGATGTCGCGGTCGTGCTGGGCGATCCGATCGGTCCGCCGGAGAGCGGGGCGGCGCTCGTGAAGGTCTTCATCGAGCATGCCTTGACGGAAGGCTGGGAGGCCGTCTTCTATGCGGCCACGGAGGAGCTGCTGCCCATTTACCGGGGATCCGGCTACGAGGCTCTGCAGATCGGCGAGGAGGCCGTCATTCCCCTGGCCGGGCTGGAATTCAAGGGCAAGGAGTGGCAGACCGTCCGTTCGGCCATCAACCGGGCGAGCCGGGAAAAGCTCGCCTTCCAGCTGTACGAGGGAGGCTCGGTGCCGGCGCCCGTGCGGGAGCAGCTCTTCGCCATCAGCGCCGCGTGGCAGGCCCAGCGCAAACTGCCGCCCATGGAATTCACCCTGGGGCGCACCGAGGATGTCGACGATCCCAACGTCGCGGTGGCCGCCGCCGTGGGTGCCGACGGCCTGGTGCACGCCTTCGCGGACTGGTTGCCGGTTCACGCGCGCCGGGGCTGGGTCATCGACCTGATGCGGCGGCGCGCGGACAGCATGAGCGGCGCGATGGAGTTCCTGATCGCCAGCTCGCTGCTGGCCTTTCGCGACCGCGGCTACGCACAGGCCAGCCTGGCCACCGCGCCGCTCGCCAACCTGGACCGCAACAGCGAGGCATCGCTGCTGCAGCAGGTTCTGGGGCTGGTCTACGATCACTTCGATACGTATTATCGGTTCAAGTCCCTCTTCGAGTTCAAGGACAAGTTCCAGCCGCGCTGGGAGGGGATCTACCTGGTGCATCCCGGCGTGGACAGGCTGCCCCGGGTGGTACAGGCCCTGGTACAGGCCCACCTGCCCGGCCTGGATGTCCGCAAGGTCCTGCAGATACTGGGATCCAGCGTGGCCGGGAGGCTGTTCGCTGGCGATGATGCGGCGGACGCGTGAGCGACGCCCGAAACGCTTCCTGGGAAGGAAAAAGGTCATGAGGATTCATGCGAAGCTGGCCCTGCTCCTGCTGGCAGCCCCGCTCCTGCTGGGCTGTACAACGACAAAGACCCGCAACAATCAGCCCCCCGTCATGGAGTACGTCACGGCCGTTCCGGACACCATCCAGCTGGGCGGAACCTGCGAGCTGCGGGCCCAGGCCAGCGATCCCGAGCAGCCCTATCTGACCTACACCTGGGAGGCTCCCGCCGGGACCATCGACGCGAGCGGCGACCCGGTCCTCTGGCATGCGCCGGACGTGGAGGGCACGTACACCATCCTTTGCACCGTGTCCGACGGTCGCGGCGGTACGGACGTGGGATCGGTCCCGGTCTACGTACTGTCCATGGTTCTGGTCAGCTACGAGGCTACCACGCAGTTCCAGGCCATCGAGGCCAGCGGCGCCGAGTGGACCAGCCAGGGTTTCAGGCTGCCGCACGCGGCGGACATCGACTCCATCGCCGTGCTCGTGGACCAGGTCGTGGGATCACCCGGCGAGATGATCGTCGAGCTGCGCGACGATCTCGACGGAGGGCCACACGATATCGCCGCGCAGACGATCTCCCGTGTCGTGGGACCGGGCTGGCAGAACTTCGCTGTGACGGTTCCTCACTATGTACATGCCAACGTCAAGCTGCACCTGGTGGTCCGCTCGACCGGCGGCGGCGACTTCGACTACTACGATCTGGCCGGGGACGCGGCCGGCAGCTATGCCGGAGGCAGCAACCAGTTCAGCATGGACCAGGGGATGAGCTGGCAGGTCCGATCCACCTGGGACATGAAGTTCCGGATCAGCGGCCGCCTGCAATGATGGCCCGGGGCCAGGCGCGGCGGGGAGCATCCGCTCGGCCCGGCCGCTGAGCCCCTGTCACTTCCTCCTGAAGCTGGTGAGGGCGACGAGGATACCCAGGCCGAAGCCCACCATGAGCGTCACGAAGAGAAGCAGGGCCCGCGGCATGCTGATCGTGATGAACAGGATCCTGGTCTCCATCATCTGAGTGTTCTGCAGCATGATGATCACCGCCAGGACGGCGAGCACCACAAGAACGATGGTCTTGGTTCTCTTCATGACTGCCTCCGGCCACGAAAGGATGGCGTCTCATGAAATGGTCCGTGAAGATCGCCCGGATTGCTGACATCGGGATCTACATCCACCTCACCTTTCTGTTGCTGCTCGGCTGGGTCGCCGTGATCTACTGGCAGCACTCGCACTCCACGCAGGCCATGGCGCAGGGAATCTTCTTCATCCTACTGCTATTCGGTTGTGTGGTCTTGCACGAATTGGGACACGCCTTGATGGCCCGGCGTTACGGTATCCGCACGCGGGACATCACGCTGCTACCCATCGGTGGGGTGGCGCGCCTGGAGAGCATGCCCGAGGAGCCCAGGCAGGAATTCTGGGTCGCTCTGGCTGGACCCGCCGTGAACGTCTTCATCGCCGCCCTGCTCTACCTCGTGCTCGCCCTCGGTTCCGGACCGGCCCCCCTGGAGGAGCTGGGCATCACCCACGGCTCCCTCCTCTCGCGCCTGATGGTGGTCAACATCTGGCTGGTGGCCTTCAACCTGCTGCCGGCCTTCCCCATGGACGGCGGCCGCGTCCTGCGGGCTCTGCTGGCGATGCGCCTCGACTACGTGCAGGCCACCCGCGTCGCCGCCGGCATCGGTCAGGCCATGGCCCTAATCTTCGGCTTCCTGGGGCTCTTCAGCAATCCCTTCCTCGTGTTCATAGCACTCTTCGTCTGGATCGGTGCGGCCCAGGAATCGAGTCATGCCCAGCTGAAGTCCGCCCTCGAGGGAATCCCGGTGCGGCGGGCCATGATCACCGATTTTCAGACGCTCGCGATCGACGACACCCTGGCCACGGCCGTGGACATGATCCTGAGCGGCTCCCAGCACGACTTCCCGGTCCTGGACGGGGCACGGCTGGCCGGCATCCTGACCCGCGCCGACCTGCTGAAGGCCTTGGCTCAGGGGCGTCAAGGCCAGCGGGTGGGAGACGTCATGCGTCGCGATTTCCAGGTCGTCGACGACTATGCCATGCTGCAGACAGCCTTCCAGCGCCTCCAGCAGTGCGACTGCACGACCCTTCCCATCGTGCGGAACGGGCAGCTCATCGGATTGCTGACCTCCGACAACGTGGGCGAGTTCATCATGATCCAGACGGCGATGGAGCGCGGGGAAGCGAGAATTCCGGCCGGATCGGCGTCCGCCTGAGGCGCTCACCGTCCGGGTGGCCTGCTCACTTCTTCTTGGGGAGCCGCAGCCAGTCCGGGCGTGCGGTGAAGCGGGCCTGGCGCCGCGGGCCGGGAAATGGATGCTGCCGGACGTCCGAGAAGGTACAGAACGCCTCCGAATCGACCTCTCCGATCAGACGCAGCAGCGCGGGAACGCGCCGCCGTCGCTCGACGATCAAGAGCACCTCGACCGGCTCGCGCCGCGAGCCGGTGCCGGCCAGCTCCGTGACCTCGAAGCCGCGCTCGCGTAGCTGCGTGGCCAGCTCCACCGCCCGGTCCTGGGAGATCACGCGCACCAGCTCGAGACCGATCGCCAGCTTGGTCTCCAGCCACATGCCCACGGCGTTGCCCGTGGCGTAGCCGCCGGCGTAAGCCACCACCAGGTACCACTCGCCCAGGTTACGGATCACCTGCGCTGCCGCCAGCAGCCAGACCAGCACCTCGCAGAAAGCCAGCAGCACCGCCGGCAGCCGGTAGCCCCGGAAGATGGTGATGGTGCGCAGGGTGCCCAGCGAGACATCGGTGACGCGGGCCGCGAAGATGGCCAGGGCGAGCAGCCAGGGGTGGGCGTTCAGGAAAGCCAAGCTCGACCTCCTCGTGCCGCGTCGAGCTGCAACGCGGTACAGCGCCGGTGGGGGCTACAGTCTCGCAGGCCGCGGGGCGGCGTCAACCATCGCGCGGAGTGCCGGGCTGGGCAAGGGCCGGCTCTTCGACTAGAATTCGGCCTGCAGCCGCCGGCGCGGTCGCAATGGCCCCGGAGCCGGGCCGGATCGCGGCGGATCATCACCCGCAAAGGGGGCGCCATGAACCTGCTGGAACGTCTGGGCGGGGGATCCAGGATCCTGCGTGCCCATCTCTTCGAGATCGGCGACACGCCGATCACTTTCGAGAAGCTGATCGTCTTCTTTCTGCTGGTCGCCCTGACCCTGTTCGTCTCGCGACTCCTCAGACGCGCGCTCGTGAAGGGACTCCAGATGCGCGGCGTCACGGACGAGGGCACGACGGGGGTAGCCCGGCGCCTGCTCCACTACGTGGTGCTGGGAGTGGGTCTGCTCGTCGCTCTCGAGAGCATCGGTATCAACATGGGAGCACTGTTCGCCGCCGGCGCCGTGTTCGCCATCGGCATCGGCTTCGCCATGCAGAACATCGCGCAGAACTTCGTCAGCGGTATCATCCTGCTGGTGGAACGTACCATCAAACCCGGCGACGTGCTGCAGATCAACGATCGCATGGTCAAGGTCCGCAGCATGTCCATCCGGGCCACCATCGCGCGCACCCTCGACGAGGAGGACATCATCATTCCGAACACCTCGATCGTGCAGGCCATGGTCACGAACTACACCCTGCAGGACAACCTCTATCGCCTGCGCAGCAAGGTCGGGGTGGTCTACGGATCGGACATGCGGCTGGTGCGGGAGGTCCTGGAGGCGGCGGCGGCCGCGCTGAAGTGGCGCTACCAGAGGCGAGATCCCGTGGTGCTGCTGACGGATTTCGGAGACTCCTCGGTGAACTTCGAGGTCTCGGTCTGGATCGACGATCCCTGGCGGGTGCGCAGTGCCCGCTCGGACCTGAACGAGGCCGTCTGGTGGGCACTCAAGGAGGCCGGCGTGGTGATCGCCTTCCCGCAGGTCGACGTGCACTTCGATCCCGACGTGACCGGCCCGCTCCGCAGCCTGGGGCGGGCCTCCTAGTGGCGCGCAGGAGCCGGCATGCCCCGGGGCCTGGCGTGCGCGGCTTTCGCGCCCGCGGGGGCGAGTGAGAGGCGGCCGCGAACGGCCGGCTAGGTGCGCTCGACGGCGGCGAGAACCTCTTGCTGGGCCTCGGCCGCGGTCACCCAGCCCTGGGTGACGATCTCGGCCCCCTCCAGCTGCTTGTACGTGGCGAAGAAGTGCTCGACCTCGCGCAGATAGTGGTGCGGTACGTCGGCCAGGTCCTGCAGCTCCGCGAAGAGCGGGTCCGAGTCGGGAACACCCAGGACCTTCGCGTCGGGCAGGCCGCGATCCAGCATGCGGAAGAGGCCCAGGACGCGGGCCTCGATCAGGCAGCCGCTGAAAGTTGGCTCGCTGACCATCACCAGGGCGTCCAGGGGATCGCCGTCCTCGCCCAGGCTGCCGGGGATGAAGCCGTAGTCCCCGGGGTAGTGGCTGGAAGCGTAGAGGTAGCGGTTCAGCTTGAACATTCCGGTGGCCTCGTCGAACTCGAACTTGCTGCGCCGCCCCCGGGGAATCTCCACGATGACGTTCACGACGCCCGGCCGCCCCGTCAGGGGTGGGACACGATCGATCATGGTGTTCCTCCCTTCTCCGCACCGATGGTCCCTGCGGGCTCATGATCGTCAGCCGGTGAGCCGCCTCGCCGGCGCCTCCCGTCTCGCCCCGGCACCGCCCCACTCGCATGTCTCCGGCAGCAGCATAGATGAAACCACGCTGCACGACCACTTCCGCCGACCCAGATGAAGAAGGGCCCCGCCGTTGACGGCAGGGCCCCGGGGCGTCCACGCGAGAGGGGAGGGGAAGTGCGTGAAACGCCTCAGTCGTGCATGCGCGTCACCGCCCACCGCGAGAATACCGGCCCGCGCCGGTTCCGGCTGGCGGTCATGACACCAGGGATCGAGGCCGGCGACGCTGATGTCGAGCAGGGAAGTGGGTGCTGGCCGCCGGCCAGATGTAACCCCGGCCGCGGGACGGCTGCCGTCCCCCGGCTGGGTCTTCCCACATGCTTCCACGCACCAACAGCAAGATCCGGACCACGGAATCATTTCCATAACATATTATAATGTAATGCTTTATATAAGAAGCCCGGCTGCCCGGCCATCACGAGATCCCGCGAATCACGAAATCCGTGGATGGCGGGATCCGAATCGTGGGTACCTTGAGATCATGAACGAACCCGATGCCATCCTGGCCCAGTACATCGCTCTCCAGAAGGCCTTCCTGGCGATCCCGCAGGCCGAGCCCCTGGGGGCCGTGCTGCGCTTCCTCGTGGAGCAGCCGCTCGATTTCTTCCCTCACGAGGTCTGCGCCGGGCTGTGGCTGACCCATCCGGCACCGGATTCGCCCCGGGACGGGCCGCGCCGGCTCCGCCTCGCCGAGAGCGCCGAGCGGGCGGGGATCGAACGCATCGCGAGCTGGCGCCATCACACCGGCCGCTACCGGGTCGTGCCCCTGGACGAGCCGCTCATCGGCAAGGTGGCGGGCGAGAGGCGGTTGATCGGCCCCCGGGACAGGAGCGAGTGGGCGTACTACCCGGAGTGGGCGCGGGCGGCCGGCATCGTGTCCTACCTGGCGGCGCCGCTCTGCCACCTGGACAGCGTGCTGGGAGCGATCGCGATCTTCAGCGACGCGCCCAACCGCGAGCAGTGGCGCGAGTCGCGCGTGCTCATCCAGGTCCTGGCCGACTACGCGGCGGCGGCCGTGGCCAATGCGCGGGCGATGCGCGAGATCAAGCGTCTCCAGAGCCGTCTCGCCCGGGAGAACGCCTACCTGCGCGAGGAGATCTGGGACGGGGTCGTGCCCGGCGACTACGTGGGCCAGGGCCCGGCCCACCGGAAGATCATGGAGCTGATCGAGCTGGTGGCCCCCACCGGGGCCAGCGTGCTCATCGTGGGCGAGACGGGGACCGGCAAGGAGCTGATCGCCCGCCACATCCACGCCAAGAGCCGCCGCCGGCAGCGCCCCCTCATCAAGGTGAACTGCGCCTCGATCCCGCACGACCTGTTCGAGAGCGAGTTCTTCGGTCACGTCAGGGGAGCCTTCACCGGGGCGGTGCACGACCGGATCGGGCGCTTCCAGCTCGCGCACAAGGGCACCCTCTTTCTCGACGAGGTCGGCGAGATCCCGCTGCACTCGCAGGGCAAGCTGCTGCGCGTCCTGCAGGAGGGCGAGTTCGAGCGGATCGGCGAGGACGTGACCCGCCGGGTCAACGTGCGGATCATCGCCTCCACCAACCGCGACCTGGCCCGGGAGGTCGACGCCGGACGCTTTCGCGAGGACCTGTACTTCCGGCTGAACGTCTTTCCCATCGAGAGCGTGCCGCTGCGGGAGCGGGTCGAGGACATCCCCCTGCTGGCCAGGCACTTCCTCGAGCGCAGCAGCCGGCGCCTCGGCGTCCCGCAACCGGCCCTCGAGCCCCGGCACCTGCAGCAGCTGAAGAGCTATGCCTGGCCGGGCAACGTCCGCGAGCTGGAGAACATCATCGAGCGCGCGGTGATCTACGCGCGTGGCGGCCCGCTCCACTTCGACATTCCCCCGTCCCGTCCGCTGCCCTTGCGGACCGTCGAATCCACCCTCGCCCTGGAGGCGAACGCCCCGCATCCCGCAGGTGCGGAGCTGGTTCGCTACGACCAGCTGAAGCTGCTGGAGCGCGAGAGCATCGAGGAAGCCTTGCGCCGCAGCGGGGGCAAGGTCTACGGTCCGGGTGGAGCGGCGGAGCTGCTGGGGGTCAAGGCCTCCACCCTGGCCTCGCGCATGAAGATCCTGGGCATCACGAAGTCCCATTGAAACCTGCAGAAGAGCGATCCACCCCGCCGAGCCTCATGGCGCCAGGAGAGAAGTGGACGCACACCTGAACGGCAACCCGGCGCTGATCGTCGCCCTGGCCCTGGCGGCCGGCATGGTGGCGCAGGCCCTGGCCCGGCACCTGCGGATCCCCGGCATCGTGCTGCTGCTCGCCTCCGGCGCCCTGCTCGGGCCCGAAGGTATGGGGATCATCCGTCCCGAGGTGCTCGGCGAGTCCCTGCACATCCTGATTGGCTTCGCGGTGGCCGTGGTCCTCTTCGAGGGGGGCCTGAACCTGGAGTGGCGCCGCGTGCGGCGCGAAGCCGTGCCGATCCGCCGGCTCCTTTCCCTGGGCGTGGTGATCACGGCCGTGGGCGCCGCCCTGGCGGCGTGGTTGGTCCTGGGCTGGGACGGGCGCCTGGCTCTCCTGTTCGGCACGCTCGTGATCGTGACAGGGCCGACCGTGGTCACGCCCCTGCTGCGCCGCATCCGGGTCCAGCGGGAGCTGGAGACGATCCTCGAGACCGAGGGCGTCGTCGTCGACGCCATCGGCGCCATCGTGGCCATCGTGACCTTGGAGATCGTCCTCGGCCCTGGCGGCCCCTCGCGCATCCTCGGGCTAGTGGGCCTGCCGTCGCGCCTCGTCTTCGGGATTCTCTTCGGACTGGTCGGAGGGGCGATCCTGGCCCTGCTGCTGCGCCTGCGACGCGCCGTTCCGGAGGGGCTGGAGAGCATCTTCACCCTCTCCCTGGCGCTGGCCATCTATCAGCTGAGCAATGCCGTGATGGCGGAGACGGGCATCGTCAGCGTCATCGTGGCCGGTATGGTCGTGGGCAACGCCCATACGCCCGTGCAGAGGGAGCTGCGCGAGTTCAAGGAGCAGCTGACCGTCCTGCTGATCGGCATGCTGTTCGTGCTCCTGGCCGCCGACGTGCGGCTGCGCGACATCGCCGCCCTCGGGGTGCGAGGACTGGGCGTCGTCCTGATCCTGATGCTGGTGGTTCGCCCCGCGACGGTCTTCGCCTGCACCTGGGGTGCCGGCATGGGCTGGCGCCCCAAGGTGTTCCTGTCCTGGGTGGCGCCGCGCGGGATCGTGGCGGCGGCCGTCGCCTCGCTCTTCGACGATCGGTTGACCGCGGCGGGGATGAGCGGCGGCGCCGAGCTGCGGGCCATGGTCTTCCTCGTCATCGCCGCCACCGTGATCTTCCAGGGCGCGACGGCCGAGTTCGTGGCCCGGCTGCTGCGGGTTCGCCGTCCCTCCGGCCAGGGCTTCGCCATCCTGGGGGCCAACCCGCTGGGGCGCATGCTCGGCCGCGTGCTGGCCACGGGCGGCCAGAAAGTGGTGTTCATCGATTCCAGCGACGAGGCCTACCAGGAGGCCCAGGAGGAGCGGCTCCGCGTGGTCTACGGCAACGCCCTGGAGGAGCGGATCCTCATGACCGCCGGCGTCGAGTCCCGCAAGGCCGTGCTCAGCCTGCTCGGCAACGGCGCCGTCAGCCTGCTGTTCGCCCGCAAGACCCGCGAGGAATACGGCACGCCCCGGGCCTGCGTGGCCCTGGACAGCGTGCGTTGCGCCATCACGCCGAACATGGTACACCAGGCGGGCGCCAGCGTGCTGTTCGCGGAGCCGGTCGACCTGGAGCTCTGGTCGGTGCGGCTGCGGCGCGGCCTGGCGCTGGTCCAGCGGTGGCGGCGCAAGGAACCGGACGGCTCGGCTCCCGAGGTGGAGAAGGGCTGGTCGCTGCCGGTGAACCGGCCCAACAGCCTGCTGCCGCTGGCCGTGCAACGCGGTGAGGACATTGCGCCCCTGGACGACGAGACCCGGGTGAAGGCTGGCGACGTGGTCTTCTGGCTGGTGTTCGGCGAGCGAGCCGACGAGCTGCAGAAGTGGCTCGCGACCCAGGGCTGGCTGCCTCTGAGAGGCGACGAGTCCGGGGCCGCGGATCGCCTCGGCCTCAGTACTCCTGCGACCAGCTGAGCTGCAGACCCGACTGGCTCTGCTGTCCGTAGAGGGTCTCCAGCTTGAGATGTCGGCTCAAGAAGTACTCCAAGTTCAGGTAGAAGTGGGTCCGGTCCTCGAGGGCCTGCTCGTACTTGACCAGGGCGCGACGGCTCAGGTACTTGCCGATCACCAGCGAGCTGCCGCCCTCCGTTCCCCGGGTGGGCTGGATCGACACCATGTCCACGCCCAGCTCCCGGGAGAGACGCGCCTCGAGCTGGGCGGTCCCGTAGGCGGCCACGATGTCCGTGGCCCGGCGCTGGATGAGGCCCATCTGCTCGTTGTCCAGCTGCGCCAGCGGCGTGCCGAACAGCAGGTAGGACATGATGTCGCCCTCGCTCATCTCGGGATCGGAGGTGAGCTGGAGCACCGGCTTCTGCAGGGTGCCCTGGAAGACCACGCGGATGAGCAGGGCCTGCACCCGGGTGGTGAGCGTCAGGTTCAGCGTCGGATTCAGCTCGTTCTCGCCGTAGAAAGTCACTTCGCCGGTCTCCACCAGGAAGGTGCGTCCGAGGAAGCTGAAGTTCCCTTGCACGGCCTTGAGGCTGCCCGTGAGTGTGGGCTGGGACGCTCGCAGGGCGATCTGCAGGTCCCCGGCTAGCTCCACGTCCAGGTTCTGCCCGCGCAGCCAGAGGCCCGAAGGTATGGTCAGCTTGAGATCCACGTCGGGCGCGACGCGCGCGCCCGCCTCGGGTGCTGGTGTGGACGGGACCGGCGGCGACGTGGCCAGGGGGGCCGACACCGGCCCGGACCCGGTATCGGCTGCAGCACGGGACGGCTCGCCGGCCTTCGCGCTCGCGATGACGTGACCACCGGGGCCGGTCTCCCAGAGGATGGCCTTCCCCTCCACGGGGAGGAGGTTGCGCTGGGTTTCCGGGATTTGGATGATCCCGTTCTGGATCTCGATTTTCCCGCGCACCACCGGTTGACGCCCCGTGCCCTTGATTGTGATGTCGCCCCGCCCCGCCACGCGGGTTCCGTCCGCCAGCGAGACCTGGACGCTCTGCGCGGTCAGCTGGCCGTCCAGGCGCGGATCGGCGGCCGGTCCATTCGCCTGCAGGTCGAATCGCACGGGACCTTCCAGCCCGACGTCCGGAGGCAACAGGGGATTCAGCTCCGCCAGGGGGAACTCGTCCGCGTCCAGCGACAGGTGCACCGGCTGATCCCCCGCCAGGGCCCAGACAGCGGGGGTGAGCGCACAGAGCAGCGGCAGACTCAGATCCCCTCGCAGCTGGGTCTGCCGGTCGCGGTCGAGCTGCAGCTGTGCCGTCAGGAGCGCCGCGGCCGGGCCCTTCCGCGCCGAGCTGCTGTCCGGGCGGAGCTGCACCTTCAGACCCGCCAGGTAGTGAGAGAGCCGGGTCCCGTCCTGCAGGTGCACGTCCAGCCGGGCGTCGGCCCGCGGGGCTCCCGTGGTCCCGCCGGCGCTGGCCTGGCCGTTCAGCAGGAGGACCTGGTTCGGGTGAGCCGAGCGCAGGCTGCCGTGCAGGGGGATGGGCAGCGGCATTTCGTTCCAGGCCACATCCAGCGAGAGCGGCCCCTCGTCCAGCACGACGCCCGGGGGGTACACGTGGAGCGTGGCGGGCAGCTCCGCGCGGGCTGACATCAGCACCGCCTGACTTCGGATGCTGTCGCCCAGCGTGGCCACGAGACGGACCGCTCCGGGCGCCCCCTCCAGCAGCAAGTTGGCGGTTTGGTCGAGGTTCTGTCCGAGGTCGAGCCCCAGCATCCGGATCCCGGCGTGGACCGTCCGCGGACCGCTGGCCTGCAGGTTCACCTCGCAGCGGGAGGGCCAGAAGCCGTCGGGCCAGACCGCCGAGGGAGGCTGCGGGGGCAGCACCAGGGCGGCCTGCAGCGTCAAGTCCGCGCTGTCGGGCTCGGCGAAGCCCTGGGCGCGCAGAAAGCCGCCCAGCCCGCCGGCCAGGTCCAGCCCGTCCACGGAGATGCGCCGGCGGGCCGGGTCGAGACCGATCCCAAAGGGCTGCGCCGAGCGCAGGTCGCGCTCCCGCCAGCGCACGGCCAGGGTGTCGGCCCGCAGCTCCCAGCCGGGATCCCGCGCCAGGCTGGCGCGCAGGCACAGGCCAAGCTCGGGCCCCTGCGCCGCCAGCCGCATCCGGGCCGGCAGCAGCCCCGCGGCCGGCTTCTCCGCGCGGGCGGCCAGGTGAAGGCTGTCCAGCGCCACGCTCCCCAGGATCAGGCCGGAGTCGGCCGCGGCCGTGGCCGCGAACAGCTCCCGGCTCCAGCTTCCCTGTAGCTCCAGGCTGGGCACCTGGAAAGCCCGGCCCCGGGCCTGCCCGGTCGCGGCCAGCTCGAGCTGCGGGGCGGAGGACGTGCCCTGCAGCCGGACTTGTGCAGTCAGCTCTGCCTGCAGATCGGCCGGCAGATCCGGAGCAAAGCGGCGGACCAGCTCCAGGTCGGGCAGGTCGAGGGTGCCGTGCAGATCCCAGGGGCCGTGCCCGCCCTCGCCGCTCAGGGCGGCCTGCAGGCCCGGCAGGGCCAGACGCAGCGTGTCCAGGGCCAGGCGACCGTCCACGCCCGTCAGGTGCACGCGGGCGGTGTCCAGCCAGGCCGTGCGCGCCAGGGAGGCCTGCAGGTCGAAGCGGCTCCCGGCCGGACCGGTGGCGACCGTGCCTGTGAAGGAACCGGCCAGCGGGCCCAGATCCGCGACCGACGCTCCCGGCGGCAGCAGGGCGATCAGATCGCGCGGTCCCGGCAGCCGGAGGTCGCCTCCCAGCTGCAGCTCGGAACCCGCGCCGCCGGGCCGCAGGCGGACCGTCATCGCCAGGCTGTATGGAGCGTCCCGGCCCCAGCTCTCGCGCAAAGCGGCCAGCCGGGCGGCCGTGAGCCCGATCCTCGCGGCCAGCATGGCCGGCGGCTCCGGCCAGGCGAGCGCGATCCGGAAGTCGCCCGCGCGCCCTGGGGTCCACCGGCCGTCCAGGTGCACCGTGCCGGCCACCCCGCGCAGCTCGAGCGCCTCCACCACCAGGCTCGAATCGGCCCTGGACCGGCGCACCAGGCCGGTGAGCGAGTCGGCCGGTGCGAAGCCGGGTCGCTCCGGCGCCTCTTCGGCCAGCTGCAGGGGCGCCAGCCGCAGCTCGGGCTCGTCCCTCCAGGAGCCGTATCCGGCGCCGCTCAGGCTCAGACCCTGAGCCTGGACCGCGAAGGCCAGATCGCCGGCCTTCGCGCCGAAGCTCGGCATCCGCACGCGCAGGTCCAGCCCATCGAGGGGCAGCTGCCCGTGGTGCAGCCGGAGGTCGACCGCCGCATCGAGGTTCCCCGGCCGCATGGCGAGAGCCAGCCGGCCGCTCTCGCACCAGGCGTTGGGCTGCATGGTCGCCGAGAGCGAGCCGGAGAGGGCTGGCTCGAAGTCGCATCCCAGCCGCAGATCCAGGCCCAGGCGGGCCAGATCGGGCAGGCTCCCGCCTGCTGCGGCCGTCGTGGTCGCGCCGCCGGGACCAGCGGCCGCCCGCCCGGGCGATACGCGCTCCGGAAAGAGAGTGCGGGTCCCGGGCAACAGGAGTCGCGCCGTGGCATCCAGACCGCTCACGCGGGACTTCTCGCGCCGGAAGCGGCCGTCGAGGACCGTCCCGATCCCGACGGGAGGCGGCTCGCCGGCATTCCGTGTCAGGACGAGCTGGAAGCTGTCGTCAGCGCGGGGCGTGATCTGCAGCCGGAAGGGCCAGTCCGGCGCCACACGGCCGGTCAGCTCGCCGGCCAGGCGCGGCACGGCGAGGTCGCAGGTCAGCTGGCCGCCCTGCAGCTCCCAGCCCCCGCCCGACTCGCGGGCCTGCAGCTCGGTGAGCTGCAAGCGGGGGGCGTGACCATGGAGGAGGTCCAGATCGCCGGCCAGATCGGCGGAAGCAAGACCGGTGGAGGCGTTCAGGCGGAGCCGCTCGACCGTGAGCCGGAAGCTCTCGAGGGCCAGCGAGGGCAGGGAAGCCAGCGCGCCCGCACGCAGCGGCAGGCGTCCACCCTTGCCGGAGGAAGCGGCGGTCGACTCCGGCTGCTTGCGCTCCAGCTGTGCGCGCAGGGCCGGAACGTCGGCTCTCAGGCCGCTCAGGTCCAGCTGCCTCACCACCAGGTCGCGGTGCACGAGCGGCCACAGGGCCACGGTCAGGCGCAGCTGCTGGAAGGCCAGCAGGGTGTCTCCAGCGTCCGTCCAGAGCAGTCCCGCCAGCTCGAGCCGATCGGGCGCGGGCCAGGTGGCGTGCTGCACGGTCAGGGTCCCGGGCACGCCCGCCCGTGCCTTCGCCAGGACCATGTCCAGCACGGCCTGCCGCACCGGCGTGATGCGGAAGACGATCGCGCCGATCAGCAGGATGCCCGCCAGGACGACCACCAGCCAGGCGGCGATCCGCAGCGGGAGGCGCCAGCGCCTGCGGCTGGCGCGCACGGCCGCGGGCGGCGGAGCGGGACTGCTGTCGGGACGCTGGTCCATGGCGCTTCCTCAGTACGGCTGCCCGATGGCCAGGTGGAAGACCGTGAGCGGCTGATCCGGCTGGCGATGGGTCAGCCGGTGGCCGACGTCCGCTCGCAGGTAGCCGACGGGCGTCTGGATCATCAGGCCGGGGCCGACCGCCACCTCCAGCTGCCCCAGGTTCGTCTCGATCGGTCGGGACCAGACCTGACCCGTGTCCAGGAACCAGGCCCCGAACAGGCGTCCCAGGATGTGATAGCGCAGCTCGATCGAGGCCTCCATCAGCACCTCGCCGCCCAGGGCGTCGCCGGCCGCATCCAGGGGCCCCAGCCGGCGCCGCTTGAAGCCGCGCATGCTGGTGGCGCCTCCCGCGTAGAACCGCTTGTTGGGCAGCAGATCCTTCGCCTGGCCCAGGGGCTTGGCCAGCCCCAGATCCAGGCGGGTGGCGATAACCACCGGATCCCCGAGAGACCGGTAGATCGTGCCCGTGGTCTCCAATAGGGCGTAGGGATTGTCCGAGAAGGCGCCCGGCGGCGACCACTCCAGGTTCAGGGTCGAGATGCCGCCGGCGGTCGGGTAGAGCTTGTCGTTCGCGCTGTCGTGCCACCAGCCAGCCGAGAGGATCAGGAGCTGGCCGCTGCGCCCCTGGAAGGCCGCCACGTCCTCGGTCAGGATGTTCACGTTCACGTTGGAGAAGGCCAGACCACCCTGCAGCGTGGTCGCGCTGTCCCGGCGGTAGGTGGCCTTGAGGCTGAGCTGGCTGTTCACCAGCTCGTAGCTGCCTTCGTCCTGGTGCTCGATGGAGATGCTGCTGATCCCACGGGTGAGGGCCCCGAGGAGCCCCGGCCACCAGAAGGAGAGGCTGGCGTTTTGGTCGAAGACGGAGTAGTAGGTCAGCGCGGCCAGCCCGCGCCCGGCACGCAGCAGGTTCCGGTGCTCCCAGCGGGCCTGGGCGATGAACTGCTCGTCCGTCCAGTAGCCGGTGCTGATCTCGAGGGTCCGCTGCATGCGCTCCACGAGGGAGGCTTTCAGCTCCAGCTCGCCCGGACCTGCGACCTGCGTCGTCAGGCGGATCTGGCGGAACAGACCCAGCAGGCGCAGGTTCTCCTGGGCGCCCTGCACGGCGGCCGGCGTGTAGGGCATGCCCGGGGTGATCCCGGTCTCCTTGCGCGCCAGGGGAACCAGGTCGGAGCCGATCCCCGACACCTTGACCCCGGCGAAGCGGTAGACGTCGCCGGCCTCGACCTTGAGGGTAACCTTCACGTGGGTCGAGTCCACGCTGGCGATCTCCGGGGCGACCTGCGCCAGAGCGTGCCCCGAATTCTTCAACATGCCCTGCAGCGCCGTGATCCCCTGGGCGAGTCGCTCCTCCGTGAAACGGACGCCGGCGTGCAGGTGAACGGTCGTCTCCGCGCGCTTCTCGAAGGAGGGCGGCAGGCCCGGCCAGCTCACCGACGCCACCAGCACCGGCGGCCCCGGCTCCACCTCGAGGATGATCCCGACGTGACGGCGCCGCGGATCCGGTTTGAAACGCGGCGTGACGCGGGCATAGGGGTATCCCTGGCGGGCCAGGAACAGGCGCGTGCGCTCGAGATCCTGCTCCAGGGTGCTGGGGTAGAAGGGAGGACGTCGCGTGCCCCAGATGTGGTTCTGGCCCGTCAGGGCCAGCCCCTTGGTCAGCTGGCTGGCCAGGCCGTCCTCCAGCCCGCGGACGGCGAACGAGCTGATCTGCCAGCCCTTGAAGTCCGCTGCGCTCTCGCCGGTGGAGGGTTCCGCTGCGGGGGTGGGCTCGGCGGCCACCGCCCGGCCAGCCGGCAGAAAGGCCAACAGGAAGGCCAGCGAGAGGCCGCCGACGAGCAGCACGACCGCCGGCAGACCGCACCTCGTGCTGATTCGCCGCGGCGTCATCGCGGGACGGCGCGCCGGGCGCCGGGAATCGCCTGCAATCGCCAAGGACATGATGGCATGGTTCCTGCCTCGGGATTACGGCATCCCCTGCGGCCGGGTCATGGTCGGGCAGGAAAGGCAGCTCTCCCCTTTCTGCTCTTCCCGGCCGATCGGAACCAAGTTACACTGCTACGCCGTGACTGCCAACAGCGGTACGGAGGCCGGATTGCGACGCTGGCAAGGCCCCTGGCGATTATTTGCATACATGGAATGCATCTTGCCTTAACTTGTACAAGAGAAAGTCAACGCCACGAGAGGATCGCTGTGAACATATTGCTGGTCTCACCTCGCACGCCCGATACGTTCTGGAGTTTCAGGCACGCCCTGCCCTTCATCTCCAAGCGCGCGGCCTTTCCGCCCCTGGGCCTGCTGACGGTGGCCGCGATGCTGCCGCGGGAGTGGGCTTGCCGGCTGGTGGATCTGAACGTCTCTCGACTCAAGGACTCCGACATCGGCTGGGCCGACTACGTGCTGACCGGCGGCATGCTGGTGCACTGGAAGTCCATGCTTGCCGTCGCCCGGCGCTGCCGCGAGTTCGGAAAGCCGGTCATCGGTGGTGGGCCCCTCTTCGTGGAGGAGGAGTCCTATCCCGACCTCGACCACGTCGTCCTGGGCGAGGCCGAGGAGCTGATGGCGGAGATCGTGGCCGATCTGCGGAACGGGACCCTGAAGTCCATCTACAGGGCCGAGCGATTCCCGGACATCACGCGCACCCCCATCCCCCGCTGGGACCTGATCGACCTGCGCCAATACGCCAGCCTCGGTGTGCAATTCTCGAGGGGCTGTCCCTACAACTGCGAGTTCTGCGACATCGTGGCTCTCAACGGGCGCATCCCGCGCCTGAAGACCCCCGCGCAGATGCTGGCCGAGCTGGATGCCCTGCGCCTGCGCGGCTGGCGGGGGTCGGTATTCCTGGTCGACGACAACTTCATCGGCAACAAGCGCCGGGTGAAGGAGCTGCTGCGCGCCATGATCGGCTGGCGCCATGATACGGGCGCATGCATGACCTTCATCACCGAGGCCTCGGTGAACGTGGCCGACGATCCGGAGCTGCTGCAGCTCATGGTGGCGGCCGGTTTCAAGAAGCTCTTCCTGGGCATCGAGACCCCCGATGCCGACAGCCTGGTGGAGTGCCAGAAGCTGCAGAACACCAAGGGCGACATGGTCGAGGCCGTGCACACGATCCAGCAGGCCGGGATGGAGGTCATGGGCGGCTTCATCGTGGGCTTCGACCACGACACGCCGGACATCTTCGAGCGGCAGTTCGAGTTCATCCAGAAGGCCGGCGTGGTCACGGCCATGGTGGGCCTGCTGCAGGCCGTGCCGCGCAGCCGGCTCTACCAGCGGCTGGCGCGCGAGGGGCGGCTGCTGAGCGAGAGCCTGGGCGACAACACGCGAGCCGCCTTCAACTTCGAGCCCAAGCTGGACAAGGAGTTCCTGGTCGCCAACTACCGCAAGCTCATGAACCGCCTCTACGAGCCCTCCGCCTACTACCAGCGCATCCGCGCCTTCCTGGATCAGCACCGCTCCCGCGGCCCGCGCGGCCACGTGAGCTGGCGGGACCTGCAGGCCTTGGGCAAGTCCCTCTGGCTGATGGGGGTCGTCCACCGCGGCCGGCGCGCATACTGGCGCTTCGTCGGCGCCACCCTGATGCAGCACCCCAACCAGCTCGGCATCGCCATCACCCTCGCCATCTACGGCCATCACTTCCGCCAGGTCGCCCGGTCCCTCTGAGCTACTCCGTTATCGTCCATACGCAGGGATCAACAACAGCTTCAGCAGAACTTATTGCGCAGAGAGCGCGCTGTCTCCTTGACGTAGACCTTGTCCTTGGTAATGCAGGCGATGAAGGGGGGCTCTTGACTGCTGGCGATGTTGACGATGCGGCGGATGTGCTTCTTGGCCCTTTCGGCCATCTCGGAACCGGTGCGGGTCTTGCCGACGAGGACGAACTGGCGGGCTCGTGAGCTGGTGAGGAGCGCCGCTTCGAGGGGCCGCAGACGCTGTCTTCTGTCCGCGGTCAGGATGATCCAGCCTTTCCGAGAGACCCATCCAATCCACGCGCTGTCCGGCGTACCAGGGGCAAAATGCTCTCGGAACCGTTCGACCCGCGCCCCTGATTGCTGCAAGGCGGCGGCCAGAGATTCGCAATCGATGCACTCGTCGAGAAAGACAGGGAGTTTCTCAGGCGGCTTTTTCAAATCGGATGGCTTCTTCGATCTCGCGGCGCTCGCGACCGTAATCGTCGGCTATCTCATCGATGGTGTCCCCGGCAGCGAATCTCTCAGCTATGATGTCAGTTCTGATGCCCGTTCCGGCGATGCATGGCTTGCCGAACTTGACGCGCGGATCGATGACGACGACGCGATTCTCCGGCTTCCCGAAGAAAGGGTAGAGTCTGACGGCGATACCCTTGGGATCACGGTCGATACGCCTGAGGTAGTCGCCCAGGAGCGCCTTCATCTCGAGTTGCCCTAGGCGTGACGCGTTGATCAAGCGGCCGAGTTCATCGATGAAGAGGTCCTTGCCATCCGTGCTCATCTGCTGATCCGCCAGAGGATGTCCCTCATTGAAGTGCCTTTGCAGGAAGAGAACGGCGCTGCGGACCTGGCTCAGGCGAACCTTGTGCTTGCGCCGGATGGCGCTCAAGACATGGAGCTCGACCAGATTGCGGAAGGACAGCAGACCTGCTCGAGGATCAGGGATCGCGATAACAGGCGCGAATCGCCGCATTCCTCCTGCGGTGGGATAGGGGCGTCCCAAGATCCATGAGCGCACGGTGGCCTCCGGCAGCCTGAGATGGTGAGCCGCCTCGGCAATCGTGTAGGCCGCAGCATCGAGTACAGCTTGCTCCGCGGTCCCCTTGGTTCGTGGCTTGTCGCTCATGATCGCGCCTCCCTATCCAGAAATATGCCGGAGATCACAAGCCCGTGCAAGCTTCGCTGGGATTCGGCATATCCTTAATCCTTGCAGCGAGTTGTCATGCGGGGAATCTCGCAGCTAGACAGGAGCCGCCGGATTCAGTGTCGCTCTCCGGGATCGCGGCGGCACGGGTGTCGTGTGCGGAATGACGATTCTCCTCGCGATTCCGCTGCCGGGCCGTTTCCGCCTGCCATGGTCGGGAACGGGAATTGCTTAGAACTTGCCGCTTGACAAGGAGTTGCGGCGGCCGATGGCGGCCCGTCCGTGCCGGCTGAAGCCAGTTGTCCCCCCTGGGTGCTTATGATACCCTTCGGCCTCTTGGCGAAAAACCAGACCACAGGAGGGATACCATGATGCGGACCGGTATGGATCGGCGGCCCTGGCTTCTGCTGGCCGCACTGCTCTGCGCGGCTGTCTGGGCCCATCCCCGGGCCGTCGTAGCCGCTGACGAGGACGATTTCCAGGGCCTGATCGAGGAGGTCGGCAAGGAGTACGCCGAGGGCTACCTGGCCCCCCTCGGGACGTCCTTCGGGGTCGACCAGAACACGGCCATCTTCAGCACGGCCGCCATTCCCCGGACGCGCCTGACCCTGGCCATCGGGGCCAAGTTCATGGCCGCCAACATCGCGGACGACGACGCCACTTTCCGCAAGGTCCTGCACGTGACCCTGGACGAGCGTTACGGCGTGAGCCCCCTGGATCCCGCCTACGGCGAGCGCGGAACCGTGATCATGGAGGGGCCGACCGTCTTCGGCAACGAGGACACCATGGGCACCATCACCGCTTACTACAACGGGTTACCCGTGGGCCAGGTGGAGGGGATCGAGGGCTTCTACGACACCAGCTGGATGCCCCTGATCGTCCCCCAGGCCGAGGTGGGCGGCATCGCCGGACTGCGGGCCACGGTGCGCTGGCTGCCCTCCATCAGCGGCCCCGGCGACCTGGGCGACATCAACCTGCTGGGCTACGGGCTGCAGTACAATATCAGCCAGCACTTACCTCAGCCCCCCATGGGCCTTGATTTTATGGTAGGATTCTTTAGGCAGGAGCTGGACCTGGGGGATGCCATCCAGACCGATGCCACGAGCTACTTCCTGGCCGCCAGCAAGACGTTCGCCGTCATCACGGCTTACGGCGGCGTGGCCTTCGAGGACTCGGACATCGATGTCGATTACACGGAGCAGATCACGGGCACGCATGTTGCCTTCACCCTGGATGGCAAGCAGGAGCGCCGCGTCACCGTCGGCGGCACGCTGAACCTGGGGCTCCAGCAGCTCAATGTCGAGATGAGCTTCGGCAAGCTGGCCACCTTCGGTGCCGGATTGATGTTCGGATTCTAGCCCGGCGGCGGGATGGGCCGGGCGCCCCTGAAAGGCGACGGCCTCGTCATGAAACCCGCTGCGGGCGGGAGAGAGGAAGGAAAGCGGACATGTTGAAGACGACACGTATACTCGGCTCGCTCGCGCTGCTGGCGGCCGGCGTCCTGCTGGTGATGGCGGGTTGCGAGAGCGACTCCACCGCTCCGAAGGACGAGGTGCCGCCGATCTCGCAGCAGGCCGCCGCCCAGCAGGCCGGCTACTTCGCCTCCGCCGTGGCCCAGGCCTACGGCATCTACCAGGATGCCCTGCATGGCAAGGAGGTGATCGTCCACGAGTTCACCGAGGGCGACGCCTCCGGGTCCTTCACCATGGACTTCCGGACCGGCGGTGCCGGTGGTACGCCCAGCCCCAGCGCCTCGGCCGACTACATCCACATCTACACGGACACCGAGCAGGACGTGCGCATCACCCAGGCCGGCCTGACGATCCCGCTGGTGATCGCAACCTTCGACATCGAGGTGGCCCCCTACGACGCCACACCTCCGGAGAGCGGCACGCTCAACGGCGGCGGCAGGCTGGTATCGGGGGCCTACACCTCCACCTTCACGGTCGAGGACGTGTTCCTGAACTCCAGCGCCTACCCGCCCAGCGGCGCCCTGACCTACTCGGCGGGCGACCACGACGTGACGGTGGAGTTCGACGGATCGCAGTTTGCCACCTTGACGGTGGGGGGCATGATGTACCTGGTCAACCTGGACACCGGCGAGCTGATGACCCCGAGCAAGTAACCCGGCGGCCCTCGCGCGGCAGCGCCGCCGAGAGAGGGACGCGGGCAGCGAGACGAGTACAGAGACCAGAAGAAAGACGAGCAGTAAAGACAAACTGAGAGACGATAGAAGCAGGGCGGAGCGCCGCGGCTCCGCCCTGCCGTCTTGATGATCTGATGAAGAGGCGTGATGAGTTCATCCGGGTGAACCGTTTCGCGCCCCGTTTGCGGGCCCGGTTCACCCGGGTGAACGCCCGCCCGCTCCTACTTGAGTTCCGCCTTCGCTTCCCGCTTGCCGCACTTGAGACCGTCATAGGTGACGGTGATCGGACCGCTGCCGCTGACGATCCACTGCACCTCCTGCTTGCCGAAGCCGGGCACGAAGGTGAAGATGCGGGCGGGGCGGTGCTCCACCGGCGTCCAGCGGTCGAAGTAGGGATCCTCGAGGATGCCGCCCGCCAGCACCTCGATGGCCTTCCCGTCGATCCGGAACTCGTCGAGACGGCAGAGCTTGCGGTTGCGCGCCTGGGCCGAGAGGGAAGGCATGGCCGTGGCGTCGGCGGCGCGCGCCCGCACCCGCCAGAGGCCGCCGCCCAGGCCCTTGACCTCGATGATCTCGAGACTCACCTGGGGCAGCTGCGTGGCCGTCCAGGTCACGAACATGGCGTTGCGGTGCACCAGGTCCTGCAGCATGAAGGTCGGCGGCATGCGGGTGGTGAAGGTCCGCCAGCCGCCGATCTCGATCGAGCCGTAGGTGGGATGCTCGAACGGCTTCCACGGCTCGAACATCTCGCCCATCATCAGGTGATCGTTGAACTGCTGCCGCTCCTTCAGCGTGGAGACGCTGGGCCCGCGCTCTTCCTGATCCTCGGTGGTCTCGGGCTCTCCCGGCTTGCGGTACCGCGTCTGGCTGCTCATGTACAGCTCGCCGGTGAAACCGAGCACGCCGAAGCACTGGTACAGCCACTCGTCCAGGTCGCCGTGGGTGGTGTACAGATCCTCGGAGCTGACCGCGTACTTGTAACCCGGGACCGACTTCTCGCCCTCGGCGCCCAGGTAGTCGTAGACCCGGAGGTCCGCGGGCGAATAGGGGCCCGCCAGCTTCGAGCCGGGGCCGCGCAGGAACAGGCCGCCGTAGTTGTGGAAGGTGAACTGGAAGCAGATGTTGGGGTGAGCGCTCACGAAATCGGCGATGGCCTGGGTGTTCGAGGCCGAGAAGGGATAGTCGCCGGCGCCGGACTGCACGTAGGGGGGCTGCCACTTGAAGCCGTAGTTGCGGTTCATGTCCAGGTAACCCGGGGGGTCCTCGTTCACCCGGCCGTCGCCGTCGTTGTCGATGCCCTCCAGGCCCAGCAACGTCCACTCGCCCTGCTCGCCCGGCTTGACGCGGATGATCGAGCGCGGCTCGTCCGGATCGGTGCGGTACTGCCCCCAGGGATCGCGGATGCGCATCTGCAGGATCTGGCCGTCGCCGTCCAGGTCGTCGTAGTCGTCCTCGTCGAACAGGCCGTCGCGGTCGTCGTCGTAGGGCATGTGCGCCGAACGGCCGATGTTGTAGTTGCCGGCGTCCTCGAAGAAGTGCGCGCGGCCGTCCAGGTTCACCGTCGGGATGATGTAGAAGGTGCTGCGGTCGAGCAGCTCGGTGATGCGGTCCCACTCCCCGTACTTGGTC
The DNA here is from genome assembly GCA_964524645.1 of uncultured Fibrobacteraceae bacterium. Lineage (GTDB taxonomy): Bacteria > Krumholzibacteriota > Krumholzibacteriia > LZORAL124-64-63 > LZORAL124-64-63 > CAZGEC01. Next base: position 30,023 of record CAZGEC010000018.1, read on the forward strand.
AGCAGCTCCCAGGCCAGGTAGAGGCAGACCTCGGTGGCCTGGATCTCGTTGCCGTGGATGGCGCCGTCGACGTACATCGCCGGCTTGCTCGAGGCGGGACCCGTCTTCTCGTTGGTGATCGTGAGCTGCCAGATGTCGCGCCCCTCGGCGCTCTTGCCGATGCTCTGCAGCTCGGTCAGCTCCGGGTGGGCGGCGGCCAGCCTTTTCAGCGCCGCGGTGACCTGATCCTGGTCGTAGTAGTGATCCCAGGTCAGCGCGGGCGGCTCCTTGGCGGCCAGAGGGGCGGCGATAGCGGCGAGCAGCACGGCGCCGAGCACGACTCCCGGTGCGACGGCGAGCAGGCCGCGCAGCGCCGCGGCGGCGAGCGAAATGCGGTGGGTGCGGTTCATCGCCGACCTCCTTCGGGCTGCAGGATCACCGTGGTCCGGCTCCCGCCGGCGCCGGGCGTGTTGGCGCGGATGGTGAGCTTGGTGCCCGGCTTGCCCTGCACCAGCCAGCTGGTGCTGGCGGTGCCCAGGGCCGGGACCTGCTCGATGGTCTGCCGCGGCAGGCCCTCCAGGATCTTGCCGCCCTCGAGGGTCACCACCACCGGCGGTGGTCGCCGACAACGCGCTCCCTGGCCGGTGGGGTAGGCGATGCGACCGCGGTTGGCCACGAAGGCCTCGACCCGGTAGACGCCGCCGCCGCGGTGCTCCTGCTTCACCGACGCCACCTCCAGGCGCGGCAGCCAGTCGGTCAGTTTCCAGAGGAAGGGGAGCTGGGCGCTCAGCAACGAGTCGACCATGGCCGCCGGCGGGGTGCGCAGGGCGAAGGGCGCGGCGCCGCCGACCAGGGCCTCGCGCCCGTCCGGCAGGGTCACGCTCTGCCAGGGGCGGTAGCCAGCCCCGTCCAGCCGCTCGCCGCTGAAGGCCGCCAGGGCCTTCAGGTCGGGGTCGGTGCCGCCGGCCTCCTCCTTCTCGGCCCGCTCGCGCATCATCTCGGCGATCTTGGCGGTGGTGAACATGCCGCCCCTCAGGGCGTCGATCACCATGCCGGCGTTGATGTGGGCCGGCGCGTCGTGGGCCTTCAGGAAGGCGTCGATCCGCTCCTCGCCCAGCGCGATGAACTCGTCGCTGCTCATCTTCTCGACGGCGTCCGGGGTCAGGGCCTGCTCCGCGCCGGCCTCGCCGCCGGCTTCGGCGGGCTTGGGCACCGTCCAGAAGTCCAGCCCGAAGGCGGGCACACCGAACTGGTAATAGGCCCACTCCTCCACCGAGCCGGGCCCCGAAGGCTGCGGATCCACCCGGGGCCCGTCCAGGCCGACCTGCTTCAGGTGCTCCTTGTACTCCTCCGCCAGGGCGTTCCACCAGGCCAGATCGCGCCGGTTGGGATTGACGGCGGCGCCCAGATCCAGGAACTGGAGCACGTCCTCGGCTTGCAGGTTCTTGTTCCCCGTGAAGTCCCGGGCCATCTGCACGAGCTGTTCGATGGGGTACTCCTGCTCCGGGTCCAGGCCCGTGCGCCGGGCCATCCACTGGGGCAGCTTGTACTTGTCGCCGCCGACCTCGCCCTGCCTGTTCGACTCCGGCACCTTGGCCAGCGTGTTGGTCTCGCCGAACACCAGCACCAGGGCGATTTCCGGATGTTCGAAGGCGAAGCCCAGCAGCGCGCGGGTCTCGATCTCGCTGGCCGCCCAGGGGCCGCCTTCAGTGGTCCAGTGCTCGAAGGCGTGGGGGAAGTTGCGGCCCGGCACCACGCCGCCGGGCCCGTCCTCGTTGAAGAGCCCGTCGCCGTCGTCGTCGCGTCCCTCGACCAGTTTGAGATACTGCCCGGCCTCGCCCTTGGCCGCATCGGCCTCCTTGGGCAGCCGGGGCTCGCCCTCGGTCAGCAGCCAGGTCCCCTGAGGATCGGCCACCAGCATGGTGGTGATCAGGCCGTCGCCGTTCAGGTCGTCCGGGCCGTCCTCGTCCGCCTCTCCGTCCATGTCGTCATCCATCGGCCGCCCGTTGCGGCCGTCCTCCCGCTGCGGCCGAGCGAAGTACCGCGCGGCCCCGTCGGGATCGGCCGCCGGCACGATGTACCAGATCAGCTGCGTCGCGCGCCCCTCGGGCATCTCGGCCGCGTCCTCGGGATCGACCAGCATGCGGGCCAGCTCCAGGGCGGCCTCGCTGGCCAGCGGCGTCGTGCCGAGGGGATCGGCCATGACCAGCACGGCCGGCGCCACGTCGTCCTTCCCCAGGTCGGCGGGCCGGATCTCCAGCAGCAGGAGCGGGCGGCCGCCTGCCGTGGTCGCCAGCTCGTGCAGCTTCACGTGGGAGTTCGCCTTTTCCAGCTGCTTCAGATCCTTCTGGAGGGCCGCCTGGTCGTGATAGGCGGGCGCGTGATCCGTGGCGGCGACGGCCAGGCCCACCGCCAGCAGGACGCAGGCGGGCCCGACCGCGATCGCCGGAATACAGCGGCGCAGGAGGGACGTGTTCATGAGGACCTCTTGGTTTCTGAAGGCCAGAGTGCAGTGCCGTCGCGCGAGGAGGCGGCAGGGCGGAACCGCCAGTATACCCGCCCCCGGCCCGCGTTACAAGCCAGAGACGCAAGCAGCCAGTGACGCGATCGGCCTTGTATTGCTGAGCGCTGGAGTCCTTGGACTGTGGGCGGGCGTTTCTGAATCGTAATCCCGCTGACAGTGGAATCGGGGAAGTCAGCGGCCTGGCGTGGTCAGGTTGTAGTGGCGGTAGACGAGGATCTTGCCCGCGTCGGTCAGGAAGGACCAGGTCAGGGAGTAGCCCCAGATCAGGGCGATCTCGAACCAACTGATCGGCGTGACCAGGCCCAGACCGAAGCGGACCAGCAGCGTGGCGAGCAGCTTGGTGCCGATGGCTGACCAGACCACCACCGGCGCGGGATGGGGCTTGCGCAGGTAGGAGCCGCGACTGCGCGCGACGAACAGCGTCAGGTGGCCGGCGACGGCCAGCTTCAGGAAAACATAGGTCTGCACCTTGTCGATGCCTAGATGCAGCCAGTGCACCGCGGCCACCAGCATCAGGAAGCTGCCGAAGAGGCCGATCACCCCCATCACGGTCGACACCACGATCACCCGCCGCATCTGCCACCGCACGGGCAGCGGATCGAGCCAGGTCCGGTCGTAGGCGATCGTCATGATGGGCACGTCGTTGAAGAAGGCCAGCAGGATGATCATGATCGCGGTGATCGGGTAGAAGTTGAATCCGATCATGGCCAGCACCACGAACAACATGATCCGGATCGTCTCGGTGATCCGATACACCGCGTAACTGTTCATGCGTTCGAAGATGCGCCGGGCCTCCTCGATCGCGTTGACGATCACCGACAGGCCGGGTGCCGTCAGCACGAGGGCGGCCGCCGTGCGGGCGGCGTCGGTGGCGCCGCTGACCGCGATGCCGACGTCGGCCTGCTTGAGTGCGGGCGCGTCGTTGACCCCGTCGCCGGTCATCCCGACCAGGTGACCTCTCCGCTGCAACGCTTTGACGATGTCGAACTTGTGCTCGGGCATGACCTGGGCGAAGCCGTCGGCCTGCTCGATCAGATCGGCGGCGTGGGCGGAGACCGCGGCCTGCTCCTGGCCGTCCTTTCCCTGCTCCTGCGGTCCCGGAGCACCCTCCAGCAGCTCCACGGCGTCGTGGATGGAATCGCCCAGCCCGAGCTGACGGCTGATCTGCCGGGCGATCGCGACGTTGTCGCCGGTGACCATCTTCACCTTGACGCCGTGGCGGGTCGCCTGGGCGATGGTGTCGGCCGAGTCCTCCCGCGGCGGATCGAACAGGGACAGGATGCCCAGCAGCCGCCAGGGTCCGTCGCCGTCGGCCCGCGCCACCCCCAGGGCGCGGAAGCCCTTGTCGGCCATCTGGTCGACGGCGGTCGCCGCGGAGGAGCGGGTCGCCTCGTCCAGGTCGCACAGACCGATGATGACCTGCGGCGCGCCCTTGCTGAACCGCACCGGCTTGCCGTCCGGGCCGGTCAGCCGGGATTCGGTGCGCTTGCTGACCGGGTCGAACGGGGTGAACTCCTCCCGCTTCCAGTTGGCCAGCACGTCTTTGTTCTCCAGAGCCGCCAGGATGGCCTGGTCGATGGCGTCGCGATCCTCCTCGCGCGAGGCCAGGGCCCCGGCCAGGATCAGCTCCTGGGGCTCGACATCTGCGTAGACCACCGGCTCGCCCAGCGTCAGCTCGTTGCGCGTCAAGGTGCCCGTCTTGTCGGAGCAGAGAACGTCCATGCCCGCCATCTCCTCGATGGACTGCAGGCGCGAGAGGATGGCCTTCTGCCGGGAGAGATCCAGGGCCCCGACCGCCATGGTGATCGACAGCACCGCGGGCATGGCCACCGGAATGGCGGCCACGGTCAGGATCAGGGCGAACTGCACCAGCTCGAGCCACGGCGCCCCGCGCAGCAGCTGCACGGCGATCAGCACCGTCACGAGGCCGAGGCTGAGGTAGATCAGGTAGCGCCCGATGGAAAGCACGGCCTGCTGGAAGTGGGAGACCGGCTCGGCGTGGACGACCAGCTCGGCGGTCCGGCCGAAGTAGGTGCCGGTGCCGGTGGCGGTGACCAGCCCCACCATCTCGCCCTGCTTCACGGCGGAGCCCGAGTAGACGACGTCGCCGGCCTGCTTGTCGACTGGCAGCGACTCGCCGGTCAAGGCGGACTGGTCCACGCTCAGCCAGCCGTCCGCGTGGAGCTTGGCGTCGGCCGGCACGATGTCGCCCAGGCGCATGCGGATCACGTCGCCCGGCACCAGCCTGGCCGCTTCCTCGTCCCGCCACCGGCCACCCCGCAGCACGCGGCACTTCAGCGCCAGATGGGCCTTCAGGGCCTCGACGGCGTTGCCCGCCTTGCGCTCCTGCCAGAATCCCACGACCGCGTTGAAGACCAGCAGCACCGTGATGACCGCGAAGTCGGCCCAGTGCCGCACCACCAGCGACAGCACGGCCGCCACCTCGATCATCCAGGGGATGGGACCCCAGAAGTAGCCCAGCAACTTCAGCAGGGGATGGACGTGCTCCTCGGCCAGGACGTTGGGCCCGCACTGCGCGAGCCGCCGCGCCGCCTCGTCTTCGGAGAGCCCGCCGGGGCTCGACTCCAGGCGGGAGAAGAGATCCTCGACGCTCGCGGCTTCGGCTTTCTCGCTAGCGACGGTCCAACGACAGTCGGGCATTCCCCGCCCCTCCCGCTCACGACACGGCCCCGGGCCCGGCGTAAGGGCCCTCACCTGGACGATCGCAACACAAGGTAGCCGACCGGCCGCGATCCGGCACGGGGGAGGCACTTTATGGGGATGGCCATCAACGGGAGGGACGGCGCCGGACCGCCCGTCGGCGGCCCGGCGCTGAAGGAGGTGCAGCCCCTCGCTAGCTCTCCCGCAGGAATTCCAGGACGGCGGCGTTGGTCCGCTCCGGCTTCTCGAACTGGACGAAATGTCCGCATTCCGGCACCAGCACCAGGCGGGCGTTCGGCAGGGCCGCCGTGCCCTCCTCCGCGACCCGGCTGGTCCAGCCGCCGTGCAGGAAGCGGTTGGGGATCAGCTGGTCGTTCTCGCCGAAGAGCACCAGGGCCGGCTGCGCGATGTCCGGCAGCTGTTCCCAGACCGGGTGATCGATCATCGCCGCCACGTTGCGCGAGACGGCGTAGCAGTACCGCTCGAAGTCCGGGGCCCCGCGGATCTGGATGCGGTCGGTGATCATGAAATCCGCCTCGGGCGGCGTGCGGTAGAAGTTGCTGCGCAGGTTGATGTCGATCTGCCGGATGGTGGTGTCGCGCACCAGCTCCGGGGTCATGACCTTCTTCATCCACGCCCCCTCGCCCTCGTCGAAGCGCTCGAATCCGGCGGGGCTGATCAGCACCAGCTTCTGCACCCGTTCGGGGTACTCCAGCGCGGCCACCATGGCGATCTGCGCGCCGAGGGAGTGCCCGACCCAGACGGCGCGTTCGATGTCCAGCGCGTCGAGCAGCTCGGTGAGCACCTGAGCGTAGAAGTCGAGAGAGTAGTCGTAGTAGCCCTTGTCCGACTTGCCGTAGCCCGGCAGGTCCACGGCGATCACTCGGCAATCGCGCGCCCAGGCCGGGATGTTGCGCAGCCAGGCCTTGGCATTGCTGCCGAGGCCGTGGATCAGCAGCAGCGTGGTGTCCCCGCTGCCCTGGTCGATGCAGGCCACGTCGATGTTGCGCACCTGCACCGTCGTGGTGGGCAGCACGTAGTCCACCTGGTCGAAGTCGAGCGTCGGCAGGTGGTACCAGCCGGATGTGGCACATCCTTGCAGGGTCATGGCCAGCACCGCTCCCAGGATGAATGTCGTCAGTCTCTTCATGGCCGCCCCCTCAGAACATGATCCACTTGACGCTGGCGAACACCGTCCACGGATCCCGCGGTCGCTCGTAGCTCGGCTCGCCGGGCGGGCTGCCGTTGACCACCGGCGACTCGTAGAAGTCGCCGAGCCAGAGATAGGCCGCGTGCAGCTCCAGATCCAGGAACACCTTGGGCCGGTAACGCAGGTTCATGTTCACCTCCGAGCCGATGAACTTCTTCATGCCGGCGGGGGTTTTGGTGGCCATGCCGATGCCCGTGCCGAACTTGATGCGGAACTTGTTCTGCACGAGGTCGCGCGCCACGGTGAGCGAGCCCGCCGTCAGACCGTAGCCGATGTTCTGGATGTCCTCGACCGCGGCCACGTAGCGGTTCACCACCGTGCCCTGGGGCAGCAGCAGGTAAAGGCCGTGGCTGATGAACACAGCGCCGGGGGAAGTCCAGTTGTTCCCGGTCAGCACCCCGCTGTACTTGTTGTCAGTGATGTTGTTGTCGTCGCCGGTGGTGAAGATCCCATCCAGGACGATCTGGTCCTCCTGGCAGCGCCCGTAGCGCCAGGCCAGCCGGAGGTTGGCGGCCAGGCCGCCGATATCCACCGTTCGCAGGCTCGTCTTGGCCTGTCCCAGGTTGTACCAGGCGAAGCCGCTCAGCCCGAAGCGCCCCTGCATCAGCAGCGGATTGTGGTGGAAGTGGGTGCCCAGCCAGAAGATGTCGGCCTTGTACCTCTCGCCCGCAGCGAAGTTGAAGTTGAAGACGCCATTGTAGTTGCTCAGCGCCGAGTTCAGGCCCTGGCCCAGGATCGACACGCCGCCCTCGCCGTTGGCGCTATCCCGCAGGTAGTTGACCGACACGCCGACGCTGGTGGCAATGCCCAGGTCCTTCTCCAGGTCGGCGTCGTACATGCTGACGTCGTCGCCCTGTTCCACGTTGTTCTCGTAGAACTCGTAACCGCCCACCTTCAACCGCAGATCCGGGGCGAGCGCCTTGAAGATTTGCGCGCCGGAGGCATCCGAGCCGAACATCGCCAGACGATAGCCGGTCAGCAGGAGGTCGTCCACGAACGTGTACCAGGGCACGCGCACGTTGTCGTAGAGGCGCAGCAGGCCGGCGTTGATGTAGACGCTCTTGCGCGGGTGGAACTCGATGAACACGTTCTGGGTCTGCAGGTTCACGGCGTCGGCGCCGAAGGCGCCGCCGAAGTTGCCGCCGGCGCCGTAGTTGGCGTCGCCCCAGGTCCAGTCCAGCTCGAAGCTCGCGCGCATCTTGGCCCAGCCGTCGAACAGGCGGGGCGTGTAGGTGAACATGGGCAGGAACCGCTGCTCCGTGAACTGCGAGGTCTCGTTGGACGTGAAGGTCGTGTTGCCCCCGAAGAGACGGCCGACGACCTGCCCCTTGAGAAACTCGTTGGTCGGAGCGATGTTCGAAAGTTCCGAACGTATCAGGTAGTAGCCCACGAACGTGAGTTCCGAGCGCTCGGGAATGAGTTGGTGCTCGGGATAGTCGGTGAGCCCCTGCTGCCCGGCGACGGCCGCCGGCAGCAGCAGCGTGCCGAGCAGGATCATCAGGATTCGTTTCATGGCTGGCCCTCTCCTCCTGGACACGGTTGCATGCGGGAGGGCGGCCGGGGCGCCCGGCGGCGCCCCGGCCCGAACGGCCCCACCTGGATCACTGCTCCCGGACGTAGATCTGGATGTTGCTGTTCAGGAGCGTTGGATCCGAACCGAAACCGGTCTGCGGCGTCCGCGGCACGGCGCCGATGTCGGGAACCGTCTGCACGACCTCGAGCTTCAGCGTGTCGGGCGTGTCGCTGATGACCTTCACGATGCCCGCCTGCTCGTAAGCCGGCGAGCTGTAGCTCGTCGTGATCGCGTGGATGCCGTTGACCGCGGCGGGGTCCACGAGGTAGGTGCCGGTGTTGTAGCTCCACTGGTGCGTGACCGTGTCGTGGATTTCCAAGTCGACGGTCAGGTCCTCGTTGAAGGTCACGCGAACGCTGTCGATGTTGAGCAAGCTGGCCAGCAACGGGGCCACGTTGCCGTCCGCGCTCAGCCAGGTGCTGAGCCAGGGTGTGCCGGCCGGCGGAGTCGTGGTGTCGTCGTCGCTGCAGGCGGCGATGCCGAGCAGGGCCAGGGCCACCAACATGGCCAGTGCGATTCTCCAGTGCCTGTTCATGATCACGATCCTTTCTGCTGGGGTTCCGAGTCCGTTCCGAGTGCGCGTCGATCTATCTTGCCCGCCTCGTTGCGGGGCAGCTGCGTGATGAACTCCACCTGCTTGGGAACCTTGTAGGCGGCCAGGTAGGCCCGGCAGTGGGCGAGGATCTCCTCCGCCGTGGTCTGGCGGCCGTCCTCGAGAACGACGTAGGCTTTGCCCACCTCGCCCCACTTCGCATCCGGCACCCCCACGACCGCCGCCTCGCGCACGGCGGGGTGCCTGACCAGCACCTCCTCCACCTCGGCAGGGTAGACGTTCTCCCCGCCGCTGATGAACATGTTCTTCTTGCGATCCACCACGAAGTAGAATCCCTCGCCGTCGCGCCGGACCATGTCGCCGGTGTGAAACCAGCCGTCGGTGACGGCGGCGGCCGTCTCCGCAGGGCGGCGCCAGTAGCCGGGCGTGACCACCTCGGACCGCAGGCACAGCTCGCCCACCTCATCGGTGTCGCAGTCGCGGCCGTCCTCGCCCACCACCCGGGCCTCGACATAGAAGTTGGGAAAGCCGATCGAGCCCCGCTTGCGCACGGCGTCGTCCTGGTGCAGGGAGAAGCAGTTCGGGCCCACCTCCGTCAGGCCGTAGCCCTGGCGGATGAAGACCCCCTTGCGGTGCCAGACGTCGATGAGCGGCCGCGGCATGGGGGCGCCCCCCACGATGGCGTAGCGGACGCTCGAGAGGTCCGCCGCCGCGAAGCGGGGAGAGTCGGCCATCATCTGCAGCATGGTCGGCACGCCGAACAGCAGCGTGGTTCGCTCGCTCTGCATCAGCTCGAGGATCAGGTCCGCGTCGAAGCGCGGCAGCAGCGTGTGGCTGGCACCGCTGTGCAGGAAGGGAGTGAAGAGTACATGCCAGCCGCCCGTATGAAAGAACGGGGCATAGCTCTGCGTGTGATCGCCCGAGGTCAGATCCAGCCGCAGGCTGGTGTTGATGCTGTTCCACAGCAGCATGCGGTGGTTGATCATGGCGCCCTTGGGCCGGCCGGTGGTGCCGGCGGTGTAGAGCAGCATGACCAGGTCATCCAGGTTCCTGGGCTGCGCGGGGGTGAAGGCACCGGTGGTGCGGCCGTCCAGGAAGGGTGCCAGCTGCGCCAGCGGCAGCCGGTGCGCGTCGGCGGGCACGGCGCTCAGCCGACCCACCTGTCCGGACAGATCCTCCGCGTAGACGAAGAGCCGGGGTTCGGCATCGGCCAGCGGCACGTCGAGCTCCCGCGGCACCAGGCGGAAGTTCAGCGGAACCAGGACGGTCCCCAGCTTCACGCAGGCGAAGAACAGGAAGATGTGCTCGGGGCTGTTGTGGGCGTAGACGGCGATGCGGTCGCCCTTGCTCAGGCCGTGCTCGTCACGCAGGTAGGCGGCCAGCGCCTGCGCCCGCTGCTCCGCCTCCGCATAGGTCCATTCCTGGCCGCTCGCGTGGTCGCGTAGCACGAGGCGGCGCGGCGTGTAGTGCGCCCAGCGGGCCAGCCAGTCCACCGCGGGCGCGATCATGTCTCTCTCCTCGCGGCCAGGTACCAGGCCCCGCCCACGACCACCGAGAGGAAGATCGCCACGGCCGCAGCCACCCCCGGATTCTCGCCGGTCGCCCGGGTCAGCGGCACGGGCAGCTTACCGTAGTACATGCTGAAGTGCACGACCAGCGCGGTCAGCGAGGCGGCCGCGACCGCCCCGAGCCGGGCGCGAGGCAGGAACATCCCGAAGAGGATGGGCACGAACGCGGCCGAGAAGTAGGCGTACACGCCGTTCTGGGCGAAGATGCCCACCGACAGCTTCGGCGCCACCAGCTGGTTCCAGGCCAGCCAGGCCGAGACGACGGCCAGCGCCGCGATGGCCAGCCGGTTGACGGCCAGCAGCAGCCGCGTGCGCCGCCGCTCGTCGTCCGGCAGCCGCCCGCCCGCCAGCGGCGCGAACAGGTCCGCCGTCAGGGTCGTGGCCAGGGCCTGGATGAGGCCTTCCAGGGTGGAGAGCCCCGCCGAGATCAGGCCGAGCACGACCACCAGCCCGATGTAGACCGGGAACTCCCGGACGACGTAGGCCGAGACGATGCCGTCCATCTTCAGGGGCACGCCGCCGACGGTCAGGTCGGGGAACGTCAGGCGGGCGTACAGGCCCACCACGACGACCAGGAAGAAGATCAGCTCGGTGATCACGCCCACGACCAGGTAGCGGTTGACGTCGCGGTCGGTCTTCAGCAGCAGGCTCTTGGTGATGATGTGCGGCTGGCAGACGATGGCCACGCCCACGATCACCTGGGCCACCCCGATCTCGAACCAGTCGCGGAACAGGAAGCTGTGGGGATTCGTGGCGCGGACCAGGTCCGGGTCCACGGCGCGGAGCTGAGCCAGGAAGCCCCGGACGCCATGGCTGAAGTGCTCGTAGCCCGAACCCAGCAAGATGAACGCCACCACCAGCATCAGCAGGGCCTGCACGGTGTTGGTGTAGACCATGCTGTTCGCACCGCCGAACATCATGTAGCCAAACACGAAGATCGTCACGCCGAGCAGCACGGACAGCTCGCTGGCGCCGAGCGTCTTGCTCAGGACCTTGGTCAGCCCGACGACGATCAGCACGATGAAGGTGACCAGCAGCAGCGACAGCACCGCGAAGAAGAGCGAGAACGCCCGGCTGCCGTACCGCGTGCCCATCCACTGCGCCATGCTCAGCGCGTGAACGTGGGTGCCGTGGCGCCGGAAACCCTTGGTCAGGACCACCAGCGAGGCCATGGCCGCGATCGGCAGCACGATCGCGTAGGACAGCACGCCGCTGAGGCCGTAGAGGGCGATGAATCCCGGGTTGATGATGAACGTCGCCGCGCTGGTCATCGCGGCGGCCAGGGCCAGCCCCACCGCCGCCGGAGAGAACGCGAGATTGCCCAGGGCGTAGTCCGAGATGTCACGGTTGCGCCGCGCGCCGCGCACCACGAAGACCAGGATCAGCGCCATGTAGGCGATCACCAGCAGCCAGCCGGCCCTGATCAGCTCCGGTGACGCGATCGCGTTCAACCCGCAGACCTCCCGGTCCGCTCGGCGCGGCTACCAGGTGAAGGCGGCGCAGGCGAAGGCCAACCCGCCGCCCGATCCCATGAAGACCACCAGATCGCCCGGAGAAAGCCGTCCCTGAGCGTCCGCCTCGGCCAGGCACATGGGGATGCAGGCCGAGCCGGTGTAGGCGTAGCGGTCCATGATCACGTGGGTCCGCTCCCAGGGTAGACCCAGGTTCTCCATCGTCTGGCGGATGCTGTTGATGTTGATCTGGGTGAAGAAGGCCATGGCGATGTCCTCGACCCGGAAGCCCGCGTCCGCGACCGTCTCCCGCACCATCCGGGTCCAGGTGACCGGATTCATCTCCTTGGGAAACCGCTTGACGAAGCGCAGCTTGTGCTCCCCCCGCGCGAGCACCTCGGGCGTGACGGGCTGCCGGGAGCCGCCGGCGTAGATCCCCATCCAGTCGTGGTACTGCCCCTCGGTGTGCAGCCGCGCGGCGCGCCAGCCGCGGTCCTCCTCGGTGGCCCGCAGCAGTACCCCGCCCGCACCGTCGGCGAACAGGTTGGCGGTTCGCTTGTCGTGCAGATCCAGCCAGCGGGACATGGCGTAGGCTCCGACGACCAGCACGTGATCGTAGCGGGGATCGGCCTGGATGTACTTGGCTCCCATGTCCAGGGCGGTCACGAAGCCGGCGCAGGCCGTGTTCACGTCGAAGCTGCCGGCGCGTTGCGCCCCCAGCCGATACTGCACCACCGAGGCGGTCGAGGGCGATATGTACTCGGGGGTGTCCGTGCTGACGATGATCAGGTCCAGCCGGCCGGCGTCCAGGCCCGCCCGCTCGAGCAGTGGCTCGGCGCAACGGACCACCAGGTCGGCGGTGCTCTCGTCGGGTCCGCACCAGCGTCGCTCGCGTATCGTCAGGTGCGCCCGTAGCCAGGTGTCGACGTCCTCGCCGAACAGCTCGTTGAAGTAGCTGTTGGGCACCACACGCTCGGGAGCGTACATGCCGGTGGCGGCGATCATCGCGTTGCGTAGCAAGATGCCTCCTAGAGGGTCAGGCCGCCGTCCACACTCAGGACGGCGCCGTTGACGAAGGACGCCCGATCCGAAGCGAGGAACAGGTAGGCGTCGGCGATCTCCTCGGGCCGGCCCAGGCGCTGCATGGGGGTCTTGCCCGCCATCATCTCGCGGACCTTCTCGGGCATCGCCATGACCATGTCCGTCGCGATGAAACCGGGCGCCACCGCGTTGACCCGCACGCCCTTGCGGCCCAGCTCCCGGGCCCACACACGGGTCATGCCGATCACGCCGGCCTTGGTCGCCACGTAGTTGGTCTGGCCGAAGTTGCCGTACAGGGCCACGACGCTGCTGGTGTTGACCATGCAGCCGGATCCCTGCTCCACCATGACGCGGGCCGCGGCCTGCCCGCAGTTGAAGACGCCCTTGAGGTTCACCTCGACCACCTTGTCGAACTGCGCCTCTTCCATCCTCACCAGGGTGGCATCGCGCGTGATGCCGGCGTTGTTGATCAGGACGTCCACGCTGCCGAAGCGCTGGCGGACTGCGGCGACGGCCTCGCCGACGGCCTCCCGGTCCGCGACGTCCACGCGCCGGAACTCGACCTCGGCGCCGGCGTCGCACAGCTCGGCAGCCAGGGCGCTGCCGGCCGGCACGGTCACGTCCCAGATCGAGACGCGGGCACCCTCGCCGGCGAAGGCGCGCACGGCGGCCTGTCCCAGGCCGGAGGCGCCCCCGGTCACGATGACCACCTTGCCTCGCACACCCTTCATGTCGACCTCCCCGGTTCGTCCCGGCGGGCCATGCCGCCCCGGCGGCGGTGCTATCCAGCGTTCTGCTCGTCCTCGCTCCAGGACCTCACGAGCTCGCGGCGCCGCTGGCGCCACGCCTCCAGGAAGCCCTGGAGATGGCCCTCCATCAGCCCGTAGAAGCTGTGCATCTCCTGAACCCGCCGCCGGAAGTGCTCGGGAACGTCATCCTCGCCTTGGTCCAGGCGCTGGCAGAAACGACCGGCCAGCACCCGGTTCTGGGCCAGCAGCCCGGCATGGCGGGCGAAGGCCCGGCCGAAGATCTCGTCCTCGGCCTGGTAGTGCACGCGGCGGCTGCCCGGAACCCAGACCTTGCGGATCAGGCCGCTCTCACTCAGGCGACGGGTGATCTGGCTGACCGGTCCCTTGCTCACGTGCAGGGTGGAGGTGATGTCGTCCAGACTCAGCGGACCCGACTCATAGAGCAGCAAGCCGACGATATGGCCCATGAGTCTGGGCAGGCCGAAGTGCTGGTAGGCATCGCCGAATTCCTCGACGAAATCCCGGCGGATGCGCGTGGAAAGAGGCATCTCGGCACATCCCGGTTTTTACATTTTGAAATTTTCAAATATAGCAAACCACTTCGCATGTAGCTTGTAAAGGGATTATCGCACCGATCCGAGACCCGCGAGACCGGCATCCCGCCCTCAGGAATTCTGCCTTAACCGCTTCATCAGGGCCTCGAAACGCGGGTTCCCCTGCAGCGGCCGGAGTTCCGGATCGTTGGCTATCCAGTCCACGTAGGCGGAGGCCCGCATCGTGGACGCGGCTTGCTCGAGACAATCGATGGCATCCCCATGGGCTCCGGCGACTGCAAAGGCGCAGGCCACGTTGTAGCGCACGTGGGCGTCGTCGGGATCCATGGCCAGCGCGCGCCGGGCCCATTTCAATCCCTCCTCGCGCTCACCGACCTCGATCAAGGCGATGGCGCCGAAGTAACGCGCGCGCACGTTGTCGGGGTTGAGGGCCAGGTGTGCCTTGATGCGCTCCAGCGCCTGGCGGTGCGCGGCCACGGCACTCTCGTGATCGCCCTGGCTCTTGTAGATGAGTGCTTGCAGAGACCTGGTCTGATAATCATCCGGTCTCAGTTCGGTCGCTCTCCTGAAAAGCTCGCCGGCCTGTTGGATTCTGCCTTGGGCAAAGGCGCTGCGGCCGTAAAAGTAGTAGCCCTCGAAGAGCCGCGGATCGAGGTGGATGGCCATTTCGAACTCGGCATCGGCGGCTGCGTGATCGCCAGTCACGAGAAATGCCTGGCCGCGTGAGGCATGCGCCTCGGGCAGCTGGGGGTCCAGCTCGAGAGCCCTGCGGCTCGCGTCCTCGACCGCCCGCTTTCGCTCGTCGTTCGGGCCGTGGTAGAAGTAAAGATACGCCGAGCAATCCGCGATCCCGCAGTACGCCATCGCGTAGTTCGGGTCGATCTGGATAGCTTGCTCAAACATGTCGCACCCGAACTCCAGGCTGCGCCGATCGAGGCGGTGCTGGAATTGGCGCCCCCGCAGGTAGAACTCGTAAGCTTGCGCGTCGATGGTCCGCGTGCGCTGCAAGGCGAGGTTCTCGTACGCATTCAGCTCGATCTCGAGTGCGGTGACGATGCACCGCGCGATGTCTTCCTGGATCGCGAAGACGTCTTCCAGCTCACGATCGTAGCGGTCCGCCCACAGCTGATAGCCGTCCTCGACCTTCGTGAGCTGCGCGCTGACGCGCAGCTTGTTCCCCGCCTTGCGCACGGAGCCCTCCACAACGGTGTCCACGCCGATCCTGTGGCCGATGTCCCGGATGTCGGCCGCCGCCCCCTTGAACTGCAAGGACGAGGTGCGCGACGCGACCTTCAGGCCCGCGATCTTGGTGAGGGCGTTCATCAGCTCGTCGGCAATTCCTTCGCACAGGTAATCCTGGTCACGCTGCGGACTCAGATCCGCAAACGGCAGGACGGCCACCGACTGCAGGGGCGCGCGCGTTTCGAGCGGACGCTTCCTGACGAGGGCTTCGTGAACCTCCCTGGCACTGGGGCGATGGGCTGGATCTTTCTGCAGGCAAGCATTGATCACCTGCGCGACGACAGGAGACACCTCGCGGCGCACCTCGCTCGCGAACTGGGGCTTGTCGCGGAGAATGGCCGTGATCCGCTCCGCTTCCGTTCCGCCAGCGAAGGGATGGTGGCCCGTGGCCACCGCGAAGAGGGTCACGCCCAGCGAGAATACGTCGCTACGCTCATCGGCCGGCAGCCCGCGCAACTGCTCCGGCGACATGTACGTCGTTGTGCCGATGATCGCGCCCGTGTGTGTCGCCACTTCCGTGTCAGCGTCGATTGCCTGCGCTTCGTCGCTCTCGGTCGTGATTTTGGCGAGACCGAAATCGAGCACCTTGATGCGCTCTTCCGTCGTGACCATGATGTTCGCGGGCTTCAGGTCCCGATGAACCACGCCGCGCGCGTGAGCCGCGGCAATCGCGTCGGTGAGCGGCAGGGCGATTTCGTGGAAGCGGGGGAGTGGCAGCGGCTGGCGTATCAGGCTTTCGAGGGTGTCCCCCTCCACGAATTCCATGGTGAGGAACCACTGCCCGTCCACCTCGTCCACCGAGTACACCGTGACGATGTTCGGGTGGTTGAGTGCGGCCACGGCCTGAGCCTCGCGTCGCAGGCGCGCCTGGCGCTCGGCATCGTCGGCAAGGTCCGGCGGCAACATCTTCAGCGCAACCTTGCGGCCCAGCTGTGTGTCCTCGGCGAGCAGAACTTCACCCATGCCGCCCGAGCCCAGCTGTCCGAGGATCCTGTAGTGCGCAACCCATCTCTCTTGCATGTTCGCCTTCCGGGTTTGCGCCGGGAGTTGTCTTGCCTACGCCTGCGATAATGTATCCCGTGTTCCGGCTTGTCGTTGCCGCAGCGCCACAATATCAAAATAGAGGAAAGGGGTAAATCCTGCCCTGGCGTACGGGAAAGGGAACCGGGATCGGTGGGGGGCTCCCGAAAGCAGTCTCAGCGCCCGAATCCTTCGGGTACGACGGCGCTCAAGCTTCCACCAGTCAGTGTTATATTGGACCGGAGATTCGGCCAGCAGGCGCGAATGCTGACCTGCCGGTCGAACAGGCGGCCGATTGCGACCGGCTCAGCGTTGCGAGCGAGCCCTCCAGGCCATGACGCGCATCAGGAACGCCTCGAGCTGGCCGTCCAGTTCCGGCGGCGGCACGCCGTCGAACTGCACGGTGAGGATCGGGAAGCCGCCGAGATCCTCGGAGAGGCGGCAGGACATTGTCTCGTAGATCGTTCCCACGATGCAACCGAAGGGCACCACGTGCATGACTCCGGCGCAGCCGCGCGCGTGGCACTCCAAGGTCTTGCCGCTGGCCAGGGTGGCTTCCCCCTCGAACGTGCGCGGCAGGTAGGGGGCGGCCCGGCGGAGCGTGGTGTTAGCCGGTGGACACCAGGCGGTCCCGCGGCCGCAGGCGGCAGCCAGGCGGCGCGCCTCGCGGCGCAGCAACGCGTCGGTCAGGCGCAGCTTGAGACCCTGCTTGCGACGACCCTCGTAGCCGCAGTGAAGTACTGCCGTCCAGTTGGTGTAGTGGATCCACTCACCGAGCGCGGGAAACCAGGTCTCGACGCCCAGAGCCTCGAGCCGGTCGGCGATCTGGGCGTTCGCCACCGGATTGCAGCGCACGTAGTTCTCGCCCAGGACGGCCACCACGGGGCGGCGTAGCTCCGGGCCGAGCGGGATCGCGTCGATCCCTGCACAGGCGGAGCGCAGAGCCGCCGTGACGGAGCGGCGCGACTCGATGGCTGCGGCGATCGAGCGCAGGCTGGCCTGGTAAGAGTTGTCGATGGCCGCGCGGTCGACCGCGTACGGCCGCCGCCGGCGCCAGCGCGCGTGCAGCAGATCGGTCGCCACGATCCCGCGCCAGGCCGCGAGCCGGAAGCCGGCGGAGATGGCGCCCAGCTTCTCGTAGAAGGCCTCGTCCTGCCCGGTATCGAGGATGGAAGCCCCGTCGCCGCCGGCCGCGTCGAGAACGCGACGCAGGAGGTAGGGATACTGGCCGAGGCGGCACGGTCCATCGCCCGACACCATGTAGAACGCGGGAGTCGGGTGAGCCGGATTGTGCACGGCCAGGGCGCGGAGCATGTCGCCGGCCAGGAACGCGCAAGGCAGGCACTCGGGCCCCGACATGGCGAGCTGCCCGGTACGGATCGACGCCGGATCGGGCGCCGGCAGGACGCGCGCCGCGACGCCGCAGGCACGGAATGCCGCCGCGAGCGCGCGGGCATGGTCGGACATGTCGGGCAGGAGCAGCTCGCGGCCGTCGAGGCCACCGGGCTTCAATGGTCGGGGCGGTGCCGGCGCACGAGGTGGGGTTGCGCCGAGTGAAGGCTCAGCTGGCCCCGGCGAGCTGGGTAACGCCGGAGACAGGGATCGCGCGGCCGGTGCGTGGCGCAGGGTGTCCACGAAGGCCTCGATGCGGGTGCGGATGCCGGTGAACTCCCCGTGCTGATCCAGCTCCAGCTCGAGCAGGCGGCCGGGCGGCGTCTCGGCGCGCAGGAAGTGGCCGAGGAACGAGTCCGCGCCGCAGCCGAAGTTGGAGAGGAACACGAACGCCACGCCGTCTCGGTCGCGCAGCGCTCGCACCGTCTGCAGCAGTCGGCGGCCGTAGTACCAGTACATGCCGTCCAGCTCGGCCGCCGAGCACGCCTCGCCCGGGAAACAGTCGGCCGGCACCGCGACGACGCCGAGGTCGCGGCAGATCCGCCGCAGTGGCAGACCCGCTTGCGGCTCGCAGATCGTGTAGGGCCGCGACAGGATGATCAGGTGCAGCGTGCCCCCGTCGAAATCCGCGGCTAACTGGCGGCCGCGCGCCGCCAGGGCGGCGGCGAAGCCGGCCTGGGCCGCGAGGCCGGCCGCGAGCGCGCGGCGCGCGCGGCGCGCGTCCGCTCCCAGGTCGCGCCCGAGCCGCTCCGCATCGCCGCGCAGGAGGCGCGGCAGGGCGAAGCGGAGTGTCGGCGTGAGCCATGGCGCCGAGTCGCCGCAGAGAGCCCGCGCCGTGAAGGGCCAGGCCTGCACCGCAGAGCAGGCGTGGGACAGACGTTCCGCCCGCGTGCCGAAGGCCAGGTTGACGACCGAGGGAGCGAGGATGCGCGCGACCGAGGCCTCCTGCAGGTGCGTGCAATGGCCGTAGGCCAGCCGCAGCGGCAGGCAGGTGCTCGTGAGCGCGAGGGCGACTCCCTCCTGGATGGTGCGGCGGCTCGTCGGCGGCGAGACCACCCAGCGCACGCCCAGCTCGTCCAGGAAAGCGCTCCAGAACGGCAACAGCTCGTGCGCGGTCAGCGCGCGCGGCAGCCCCAGGGCTCCCTGTGCCGTGCCGGAGTCTGCAGCTACGGCACCTTGTTCGAGCAAGGCCTGCCGCTCGGCGAAGAGATCGCCGACCGCCACCGGTCCAGGGGCGGCGCTCGCGGCGGCGCCGTCGTGCCGATCGCACAGGCCGCCGGTGCGAAACGTTCGCCCGCTCTCGTCGCGCGTGTGATGGATCGCACAGAGATTCTCGCACTTCTCGCAGCGAACCGCCTGGACGCGCGGGGGGGCATCGTCGAGCCAGGCGAAGCCGCGAAACCGGGTGGGTCCGCAGCTGCGCTCGCCGGCCAGCAGCGCCGCGCCGAACGCGCCGGCGACCTCGTGGCAGGGGTGCACCAGCACGGGGCGGTCAAGCAGCGTCTCCAGGGCGGCCACGACGGCAGCGTTGCCCGCGACCCCTCCCTGCATGCAGATCACGTCGCCAATCGAGCGGCGGCACACCACGCGGGCCAGATAGTTGCGAGCGATCGAGTAGGCGAGCCCGGCCGCCAGGTCCTCTCGTGACGCTCCCTCGCGCTGCCGGCGACGCAGCTCCGAGGCGACGAACACCGCGCAGCGCTCGCCGAGATCCGCGGGGCGCCCGGAACAGAACGCCTCGCCGGCGAAGTCCGTGCGCACGTCCAGCCCCAGCTGCGCGGCCATCTCCTCCAGGAAGACCCCCGTGCCGGCCGCGCACGCCTTGTTGAGCGCAAAATCGAGCACGCAGCCGTCGCGCACGGAGATGAACTTCGCATCCTGCCCGCCGATGTCGAACACCGTCTCGACGCCCGGCCAGAGGGCGACGGCGGCGGCCGCGTGGGCCGTGACCTCGTTGACGATCAGGTCCGCGCCGCAGATCCCTGCGGTGAAGGCCCGGGCCGAGCCGGTCACGCCCACGGCGCGTGGCGCTCGCCCCGCGAACGTCGGGCGCTGCCGGCGCAGCAGCGTCGCGACGGCCTCGAGGGGACGCCCGCGTGTGGGTACGGAGTCGGTCGCCTGCACCTCTCCCTTGCCGTCGAGGACGGCGAGATTCGTGCTCGTGGAGCCGACGTCGAGACCGAGCAACAGCGGCGCGGCGTCGGATCCGCGAGGTGCGCCGGTGGCCGGACCGTGAACCGGTATGGTGGCGGCCGAGGCCCCGGCGGCAGCGGCAGGGGCGGCCCGCCGGACCAGGGGCGGACCTGCGGGCCGGCCGTTGCCCCTGCGCGGAGCGCCCAGGCGAGCGCGGTGCGCGACCTCGACCAGGGGGAGCCCGCCTGCGAAGCGCCGCTCGCGCGCCACGATCGCGGCGCCCAGAACCGCGGCGTACTCGCCGCCGCCGGGCACGATCAGGGCCGTCTGCGGGAGGCCCAGCTCCTCGCGCAGCGCTGCCGCGAAGCCGGGGTTGGCGGCCACGCCGCCGACCAGCACCAGGGGTGGATCCCACGGCCGGATCCCGATCAGCTCGGAGCGGATGGCCTGCACGAGGGCGCGGCAGAGGCCGGCGGCGATGGCGGCGACCGGAACGCCGTTCTGCATCTGGTGCACGATGTCCGTGCGGGCGAAGACGGCGCAACGGCCGGCGATCCGCGGCGCGCTGCCCGCAGAAGCGGCCAGTCGGCCGAGCTGCGCCGGGGTGATGCCGAGGCGCCGTGCCTCCTGCTCGAGAAAGGCGCCGGTGCCGGCGGAGCAGACCGAGTTCTGCCGGTGGTCGCGGAGCACGCGCGATCGCCCGTCCGGGCCGGCCTGCAGGCGCAGGAAGCGAGCGCGCTCGCCGCCGATCTCCAGGACCGCACCCGCCGCCGGTGAGAGAGCGACAGCGCCGCGGCAGACGGCGGCCAGGTCGTGCACCGGCTGCGCGCCCAGCAGCTCGGCCCAGCGTGCGGCGCCGGCGCCGCAGACGGCCGCCAGGCGCGCGGCATCGACTCCGGCCATGCCGTTCGCCAGCTCGGCGAGCGCCGCGGCCACGGCGTCGGCCTGGCCGGCAACCACCGGGTGACAGGCGCGCGCGACAACCGTTCCGTTCGCGTCCACCGCGATGGCCTTGACGCTCGTTGCGCCGATGTCGAGCGCGGCGTCCAGGGGAAGCGTGCCATCCACCGGCCATGGCGATCCGGATATCATGACGGCTCCTTCGGATCATGAGCCAGGACCAGGCAGTCGCCGATGGCGAGGGCGTCCAGACCCGCCGCCTGGAAGCAGGCGAGCGCGTCCGCCGGCGAGTTCACGATCGGCTCGCCCGCCCGGTTGAAGGATGTGTTGAGCAGAACCGGCACGCCCGTCAGATCGCCAAACGCGCGGATGACGTCGTAGTAGCGCGCATTGCCGATGCGCGCGACGGTCTGCACGCGCGCGCTGCCGTCCACGTGCACGACGGCGGCGATCCGTTCCCGCCAGGCGGCGCGCACTGGCACGGCGACGAGCATGAACGGCAGCTCCAGGCCGTCCGGCAGGTCGAAAATGGCAGCGGCGCGCTCGCGGATCACGGCCGGAGCGAAGGGACGGAAGGGCTCCCGTCCCTTCACACGCGCGTTGAGCTCGTCGCGCAGGGCGGGCGAGCGGGGATCCGCGAGGATGCTGCGGGCCCCGAGCGCGCGCGGACCCATCTCCATGCGGCCCTGGAACCAGCCGACGGTCTTGCCGCGCGCCAGGAGCGCGGCCGCCGCGCTCGCGATGTCCGGCTCGCGCCGCCAGTGTGCTCCTGCCGCGCGCAAGGCGCGTTCGATCGCCGCGTCGTCGTAGTCGGGACCCCAGAAGACGTGGCCTACCGGGGTCGGCTGCTTCGCTCCGTCGCGCTCGCGGCAGGCCTGGAAGGCGGCGCCCAGGGCGGCGCCGTCGTCCCCGGCGGCCGGCTGGATGAACACCTCGCGGAACAGCCCCGAGCGCAGGAGCAGGCCGTTGGCCCGCGCGTTGAGCGCGACGCCGCCGGAGAGGCAGAGAGCGTCCAGCCGGTGCCGTTCGCGCAGCCCGGCCGCCACATGCAGCAGGGCCTGCTCGAGCGACGCCTGCAGGGCCGCCGCGATGTCGGCCGCCTTGCGGCTGTAGGCACCGGGCGGATCGACGGGGCCCAACTCCTCGCGCAGCCACGGCAGCAGGTCAGCGCGCGCCAAGCTGGCCACCGCCAGACCGCCGTCGGGCCGCAGCTCGACCAGGTTGTGAAAGAAAGGGGTGTAGGTGCCGGGTCGCCCGTATGCCGACAGCCCCATCACCTTGTACTCGTCGCCGAAGCTGCGGAAGCCGAGGTGGACGGTGATCACCTGGTAGAGCAGGCCGAGCGAACCCGGCAGGGGCAGCGTGCCATCCACGACGAGGCCGTCGCGTCCGGCCGCGCCCCAGAGCATGCTGCCCTCCTCGCCGTAGCCGTCGACGGCGATCACGGCCGCCTCCGCGCAGCCCGAGCTGTGAAAGGCCCCCGCCGCGTGCGCGACGTGATGGGGCACGCGGACCAGGCTGCCCGCAGGCAGGGCGCCCTTGGCTGGATCGCGACCGGCGAGAGCGGCCAGCTGCCGGCCGACGGCCTCGGCGGAGAGGCGGCTCGCGAACGCCTCCGCGTGCTCCTGCGCCAGCTCGCTTTGTTCGGCCGGCGCGAGCTGCGCCGACAGCCGCGCGAGCCGCCGTTTCACGGCTGCCGCGTCGAACCGGCAATAGTGCGCGATCACGTCCACGTCGCTGAACGTGAGTCCTGCCCTCGCCAGGCACCAGCGGGCGGCCAGGCGCGGCAGGGTGGTGCGCCCCGCCAGGTTGAAGCCGTGCTTCACGCGGGACAGGCGCTCCTCGGCCGCGAAGGCGACCAGCTCGCCGTCGCGCACGAGGGCCGCCGCGCCGTCGTGCCCCAAAAGGCGCAGGGGAAGGCACTGCAGCGGCACGCGGCCGGGCGCGAAGCCGAGCAACGCGGCGGCGTCATCGCCGCGCGCTCCCCACGGGGCGGTGAATACCGGCCGCCTGGTGTCCTCGCAGCCGCTGATCCCCAGGACGATCATGGCCGTCTCCTGGAGCTTCGCGCGCTGTTCCGCCCGGCGCTGCGCCTGCGATCGCGACCACCCGCCCGCCCGCCCGCGCGGCGGACCCGGCGGCGGACGAGCAGGAAGTAGTGATCCGGCTTGAGCAGGCAATCGAGAGCGAGCAGGCGCTCGCCCGCCGACAGCCGTGAGAGCCCGCGCCGGAGGGGCGCAGAGCCGGTCAGCTCCTCGAGGCGATCCGGAACGCCGAGCCAGCGCTCGCAGTGCAGCCCCGCCTCGTGCAAGAGCCCGAGCAGCTCGGGCAGGTCGAACGGCTCCTCGTACGCGGGAATCATCTGGTCGGCCAGCCACTGCGGCCGGGCCAGCAGGTACGCCACGCCCTCCGGTCCGCAGCCGCATGGCGTGTAGAATCCGCTGTCGAGGGCGAACCGCTCGCCAAGATCGCGCACGAAGGCCCGGGCCGCGGCATAACGGCGCGCCGGATCGCAGCCGCGCGTGACCGCCTGCAGGAAACGCTGGTTGAGGTTGTGGGCGTACCGTCCGTGACGCCCGTAGACCCACAGCAGGAGGCGGCCTCCCGGGGCCAGCCACTCCGCCAGCCGGGCCAGCGCGGCGCCGCGATCCGGCATGTGGTGCACGACGCCGAGCGAGAGCACGGCGTCGAACGTCCCCGGTGCGAAGGAGGGTCGCGACAGGTCGGCAGCCTGGAAGACGACGTTCGCCGCGTCCCTGGTGCGAGCCGTCCGGTGCGCGGCGGCCAGCGCGCGCCGAGAGCGGTCGATGCCCGTGAAGGAGACCTGTGGCAGCAGGCGCGCCAGCGCGATCACGGTGTTGCCGGTCCCGCACCCGGCATCCAGGACGCGCGCGGCGGGGCCGTGCCGGCGCAGCAGGGTGGACAGGGTCCGCACCAGCAGGAGACCCTCAGGCGAGGCGAAGTCGTCGACGGGAAACGGCCACCTCTCGTAGTGCCGCGCGACGTCCTGCGAGATTCGCTCCGACACGGCACTCCTCCTCTCCGACGCGTCTGCGCCCTCAGATGAAGAAGCCCGACTTGCGCGAGAAGCGCCGTGCGATCGCGCAGTAGCGACGCAGGAGCTGCGTGTGCGGCGAATCGGGCAGGTCGTCCACGTCGATATCGCTGCTGATCAGGTTGGCCATGATGGCGGCATCGATGTCACGCGAGGTGTAGAAGTTCGGCATGAGCCGGAAGAAGAGATCGAGACGCTTTGCCGAGAAACAGAAGCGCCGCACCGCCGCGAGCTTGATCGCGTCCAGCTCGGCGCGCGAAAAGGCATACGGGCCATCGCGCGTGCGGACGTAGTCGTCCTCGACGGCGAGCTGCTCGTCCGTCAGGCCGCACAGGCGCTTGGCCAGCTTCCGCAGCGGCGTGCCGGGGAAGTAGACCACCGTGAAGAAGAGGGCCTGCGTCAGCTCGCTCGCGCAGGCGAACTCGACGGTCCGCCGCGCCTCGTCCGCGGTCTCGGTCGGGAAGCCGAGCATGAAGAAGCCGCGAGTGACGATTCCACGCGCGGATGCCAGCGCTATGGCCTCGGCAACGCGTTCGAGGTCGAGGTTCTTGTGGATCAATTTCTGCAGCCGCGGCGAGGCGGTCTCCACGGCGAAGGCGGTGTAGCGGGTGCCGGCCTGCCAGAGGGCATCGATGAGTTCCGCGTCCACCAGGTCGCCGCGCAGGGCGTTGGGGAACGACAGCTCGATCCGGAGGCCCTCCTGCACGATGAGATTGCACACGGCCAGGGCGCGCCGGCGGTCGATGTTGAAGATGTCGTCGAGGATCTGGAAGCGCCGGATGCCGAAATCGTCGTGCAGCACCCGGATCTCGTGCAGGATCCTCTGCGGCGAGTGCGCGCGGAAATGGCGCCCGAACATCTTGTGGCAGTAGAGGCAGCCGTACGGACAGCCGCGCGACGTGAAGAGATTGGCGTGCGGCACATCGGTGCGGAAGGAGAAGTCCACGTAGCCACGGTTGGCGGCGAGGAAATCCATCAGGCCGTGATCGGGCAGCGGCAGGCGGTCGAGGTCGGTGAGCGACGGCCTTGGCGGGTTCATGATCACGCCGGCACCGTTGCGCACGGCGACGCCCGGCACGTCGCCCCACGAACGGCCCGCGAGGTGGCGCCCCACGAGGTCCACGGCGGTCGCCTCTCCCTCACCGATCACGGCGCAGTCGAAGGCGGGATTGGCGAGCACGTCGGCAGGGTCGTGCGTCGGGTGAGGTCCGCCCGCGACGATCAGCGGCACGCCGAACTGCTCCCGTGCCGTCGTGCCGAGGCGATGCATCGTGCGGCGGCCCATCGTCAGGCTGCGCAGGCCCAGCACGTCGGGGTGCCAGTCACGCAGCAGCTTCTCCACTCGCGGCCAGTTCTCGGGCTCGTCGTGGTAGGAGGCGATCCGCACCTCGACCCGTTCCCCCAGCGCCTGGCGCAGCGCGGCTCCCACGTAGAGCAGCCCTACCGGGTATTCCAGCATGTCGGTGGACGTGTCGAGGCTCACGCGATTGATGTCCATGAGCAGGATCCGTGCGGCACTCATGCCGGTACCCCCTCCACGATGTGCAGCCAGTCCGGACAGGGCGGGGCGGCGCGAGTGGGCCGCGCCAGCAGCAGGACGCCGCCGGAGGCCTCGCCCGCCCCGACCGCCGATGCCTGGCCGTCCGCTGCCTCGGCCCGCGGCATGCCGGCCGGCATGAACCCGGCCATCGTGTACTGCAGGTACATGGGGCGATTGCGCTCGCGTCGGATGAAGTGGGCGCATAGCTCGGCGGCGCCAGCGCGGTATGCACGTCCCTCGATCCAGCCCAGGAACGCGTTGCCCACGCCACGTTTGAGGACCCGACAGGAAAGCAGGCTCGCGAGGATCGTCCAGCGCCCAGGCTCGCACCTGACGACCGCCAGCGCGATGCGGCCGTAGTCCAGGAAGCGATCCGTGAAGGAGGCGACGAACACCTGCACGTCGCGTGCGGTCGTGAAAGCGCGTACCTCGTCCGGCCCGTACACGACGCCCGTCGCGTTGAGCTGGTGGGTGCGCTGCATCAGCTCGAGGATCCGCTCGCTGTCGGTGGGAACGGCCGGTCGCGGTACGAGCACGGCGCCGCATTGCCGCAGGAACTCGAGCCGCGGGAGCCCCGACCCCTGCTCGGCTGCGGCGTAGGCCCGCTCCTGCACGTACATCTCGCGCCGGCGCGCCGACTCGGTCGTGACGAGCCTCGGCGTCAGCTCCGGTCGGGCCGGCATTGCCGCCGCCTCGGCGGCGTCGTACACGCGCACCTGCGGCAGGAGCCGCCGCACCTGCTCGCGCTCGAACGGCTCGTCGTCCACGAAGGCCAGGGCGTCGAGGGCGAGCCCCAGCTCCTCGGCGATGGCGCGCAGCGAGTCGATCTTGTCGTCCCAGCCGATCCGCGGAGAGAGGAAGTACTCCGCCACGCCGAGGGCGCGCAGGTGCTCCAGCGCCAGCTGCGGTTCGCTGGCGCTCGCCGCGGACTGCAGGATCCCGCGGCGGTCCAGGGCGTGCAGCGTCTGCGCCACTCCCGGCCGCAGCGGGCAGGGATCCCCCTCCAGGAGGACGCCATCCCACACCGTGCGGTCCAGGTCCCAGACCACGCATTTGACCTGAAAGCTCATGAGGCACCTCCCGCGACGGATGCGCTTCCCTCCGGGACGCTCCCGCTGCCCTGCCCCCAGTTGCGTCGCTGTGCGAGGTTGAGAGCCAGGGAGAGCAGGCCCTGGCCCCAGCCGAAGCGCCGCGCGTCGGCGGCGGCGCGCCGCGCGATCGTGCCGCAGGCGTAGAAGCGCCGCTGGGCGTCGATCACGCCGGCGCGCAGCGCGTCCGCGCTCATGCGCGCCGGCCGGAAGCAGACGTTGGGGCTGATGTAGCGCGACCAGTCCCGTTCCAGGATCCGGTGCTCGGCCTCCAGGCGCCGAAAGACCGGGGTGCCGGGGTAGGGCACCAGGGCGCTGAAGTTCACGAGCGAGGCGCCGCCCGCGACGGCCACCGCCAGGCTGCGGGCAAACACGGACGCGTCGTCGTTGTCGAGCCCGAAGACGAAGGCCGCGACGACCGGGATTCCCGCCGCACGGATGTTGCGCATCGACTCGACGTAGAGCCGCTCGGCATCGGCCGGAGCCTTGCGCACGAACTCCTGCTCGTTGATCGAATCGAACCCGACGAACAGACCCGCGCAACCCGACCGTCTGGCCAGGGCGAGCGTCTCCGCGTCGAAGCCGATCGTCCAGGTGGCCTCGGCGACCCAGCGGCGGCCGAGCGGAACGAGCGCGCGCATCAGCTCGCGTGCGCGCTGCGGATCGGCGTGGAAGTTGTCGTCGGCGAACAGGATCTCGCGGCATGGAATGGCCGCGATCTCGGCCGCAACGCTGGAGGCCGCGCGGTAGCGCGGCTCGCCGAGATAGGCGTTCAGCGCGCAGAACTCGCACGCCCACGGACATCCCTTGCTCGCCTGCACCACGTAGGGGATTCGGTAGTCGGCCAGGCGCAGGAGATCGCGGCGCGGTCGGGGCGAGCTGTCGAGATCCGCGCGACCGCAGGCCCGATAGAGTGGACGCAGCCGTCCCGTGCGGAAGTCGCGCAGGAGGGTGGGCCAGGTCAGCTCGGCCTCGCCGATCACGACCGCGTCCGCGTGCGCGGCGGCCTCGTCCGGGTTGAGCGAGGCATGGATGCCGCCCAGCACGACGGGCACGCCGCGCGCGCGGAAGCCGTCGGCCAGGGCGTAGGCACGCGGCGCCGCCGGTGCCTGCACCGTGATGCCCGCCAGATCGGGAACCGGGCGGCCGTCGACCTCCTCCACCGCCTCGTCCACCATCCGCACGTCGATGTCGGAGGGGGTCAGGGCGGCCACCGTGAGCAGCCCCAGGCCCGGGTAGCCGATGCCGCGCCGCAGGCGCCGGCGCTGCCCGACCGGAACAAATCGCGCCGTGGTGACCGGGTCGATGAGCAGCAGCTCCACGCTCCTACACCTCCGCTGCGCGCACCGCGCTCGCCAGCCTGGACTCGACGAAGCGGTGAATGTGCTCCACCGATGCAAAGTTGTGCGGGAACAGCTCGGCGTCGGCGATCGTGAACGCGAAGCGCTCCTCGAGGAACAGCACCAGCGCGACGGCGCCCGTCGAGTCGATGATTCCGCTCTCGAACAGCAGGTCGTCGTCGAGCAGGGCGGAATCAGGGCTGCCGTTCAGGTACTCGCTCAGGATGAAAGCCCGGATCTCGCGGCGGCGCTCGGCCGGCTGCTCCGTGGCGTAAGATCGCTTCAAGACGCCTCCTTCTTGCGGCGTGCGGCCACGCCGGCTGGCTGCGGATCCAGCAGGCCCTGGTCGCGGTACCAGCGCAGGGTCTCGCGGATCCCCTCGTTCAGCGGCACTCGCGCGGCGAAGCCCAGGACGCGGCGCGCGTGCCTGGTGTCGCAGGCCCAGTCCCGGGCCGCCGCGCCGGGTGCGCACGTGGAACCGAGGCGCTCCGCGATCACCTGCGCCGCCGAGGGCGTCGCAGGGCGTGCCGCTAGCTTCGGGGCGATCTCCGCGAGCGCCGCGGCCACGCTGGCCCGCAGCTGTTCCCAGGTGAGGACCTCGGAACTGGAGATGAGCAGCGTCTCTCCCGGTGTTGCGTCACTGTCGAGAGCGAGGAGCGTCGCCGCGACCACGTCGGCCACGTGACAGACGCTGAAGGTGCGCACGAGTGCGGAGGCGAGGCTGCCGGAACCGCCCGGCAGGAGCGGCGGCAGAAGTGCCAGCCCCCGCTGGTCGCCCGGGCCGTAGACGAACGAGGGGCGCAGCACGAGGAGCCCGAGTTCGCCGGCGTGCGACAGCGCCACGAGCTCCGCGTCGTGCTTGCTACGGCCGTACTCCGACGCCGGACGGCATGGATCCGTCTCGCGGAGGAGGCCACTGTCCGCCGCCGGGCCCATCGCCGCCACGCTGCTCATCAGGACGAAGCGCCCCCTCGGGGCGCGGGCCTGTCGGCAAGCCTCGACCAGCCGCCGCGTCGCCTCGACGTTGACCAGGCGGAAATCCTCGGCACGCCGGCTCTCGAGCAGGCCGGCCAGGTGCACGACGTGGTCGGCTAACGGAAGTTCGTGGGCGTACGTGTCCGGATCGAGCAGATCGGCGGCCACCACGCGCCCGGCGCCACCGTCCATCGCGGGAGCCACCGGGCGTCGCACCAGGCAGACGACCTCGTGGCCGCGGGCCAGGAGCTTCTTCACGAGGTGGCGTCCGATGAAGCCGGTGGCGCCGGTGACGACGATGCGGCTCACGACCTTCCTCCTTCAGTTCCCGCCGGTGCGCGCATCCTCCCGACTACCGCGGCCCGACGTGCCGCGGCCGCGGCCCGCCGCCCCGTCAGCACCCAGCGGCGCATGAAGGCATCCGCGGCTAGCCGGGCTGGATTGCGCAGGCACTGTTCCACCTCAAGGTAGCAGGCGAGCCAGCAGCGCTCGCGGCACTCCGGTGAGGTCTCGCCCCAACCGGCGTGCCGGCGCATCATCGCCCACAGGCTGTCGTGATCCTGCAGGTAGGCGTGGCGGCTACGCAGCCGCTGGCAAGGGAAGTAGACGCGGCCGTCCGGCTCCACGCGCGGCGACAGGAACGGGTAGCAATGGTGGGGGACGAAGTCGCGGATGCGGCGCAGATAGCCGAACGAGGCGGCCACCGGCCGGCCCGCGCGCTTCCAGGCGATCAGGTCGCCCACGCGCTCAGCGTAGGCCGGATCGCCGGCGAGGTGGGCGTTCGGCAGGAAGCGGCCGTGCTCGGGCGAGACGCTCAGCGACAGCCCCAGCTCCTCGCACAGCCGCAGCACGTCCTCGATCCCTGCCAGCGTCTCGGGCGCGAGCACCGCGTGCAGACTCATCGCGAAGCCGGCTTGCGCCGCGAGCGCGGCGCAGCGCCGGATCGCCGCCACGATGCGCCGTGTCGAGCCCGGCACGCAGGTCATCGCGTCGCCGACCGACTCGTCCGTCGAGTCGAGGCTGACGACCAGGTGGTCGAGGACCGGCAACTGGTCGATCACCCGCTCGATCAACAGGCCGTTCGTGCTCAGCAGCAGCGGGTGGAAGCTCAGCTCGCGGGCGCGTCGCAAGATCTCCGGCAGCCCCGGGTGCAGGAGCGGCTCGCCGCCGGTCAGATTGAGCGCGGGATTGTGCGGCCGGATCTTCTCGAGCAGGGCGAGCGCGGCCGGCGTGTCCAGCTCCGGCTCGTCGCCGGGCGGCCAGCAGAAGCGGCAGCGCAGGTTGCAGCGCTTGGTGACGTAGAAGTTCGTCATCAGCGGCAGGAATCCCCGCCCCCGCACGCGGAGCGCAGCCGCGTCGACCAGGAAGTTGCGCAGCAGCTCCCCGTAGGGCCTGTGTCTGTGGGACTGTGCCGCTCTCCGTCTCATGTCCCCCTCAGTTCGCGATGGTCCTATCGTTCGGCACGATATCATCAAACAGCGGGCCAGTCAGCGGTCCGCCGGCGCCTAATCTTACTCTATATATGGCAATGTGTTGCGCAGGATGCTGGCGCACTGCCGATGGTGGTCCCGGGCAGCCGTGTCTGCAGCCGTGATCGCCGCTGTCAGCCGGAGCAGACAGAGGCTGTCGGCCTGGCCGGAATCAGGAGCGGCCGGGCCCGATCATCAGGCCTGGGCTTCCACTGCGAGCCCCGATGTGGTCCAATCAGGACGATGAGGAGCCGATCATGCACTGGTGGAGACAGAGGTGGGGGTGGACGCAGCTGGGGATCGCGTGCGTGTTCGTGCCGGCCACGCTGCTGGAGTGCGCAGCACAGAATCGTGATGGTCGCGGCGCGGACCAGAGCCTGGAGATCACCAGCCCGGCCTTCGCCCACGAGGACACCATACCGATCCAGTTCACCTGCGACGGCGAGAACGTCTCGCCGCCGTTGGCCTGGAGCGGTGCGCCGGTGGGGACGAAGGCCTACGTGCTGATCTGCGAGGATCCGGATGCGCCCGGCGGCACCTGGGATCATTGGATCCTCTACAACATTCCCGCCGAGGTGACGGACTTGCCGGCCGGGCAAGAGGCGGACAGCGTGCTCTTCGGGCGGGTCGCGCGGGGCCTGAACAGCTGGAAGAGCACCGCGTACGGGGGCCCCTGCCCGCCGCCCGGCCAGCCGCACCACTACCACTTCCGCCTCTTTGCCCTCTACGCGCCCCTGGACCTGCCCAATGGCGCGCCCAAGGACTCCGTGCTCGCCGCCCTGCAGCACTTGGTCGTGGCCCGGGGCGAGATGGTGGGCCTCTACGGCCGCCGGGACTGAGGGCCCGAGGGCCGCCGCTCAACGGTTGCGCAGCAGCAGGCGGTCGGCCGAGCGGGCGTCGCGCAGCACCAGGCTCGCGCAGATCAAGCCCATGGCGATCAGAAAGCGCGGGGTCACGGCGTCGCCCATCAGCCAGATGCCCAGGGCGGCGGCCACCAGCGGCTGCAGCAGGATGTATAGGGCGACCCGGCTGGCCTGGGTCCGCTTGAGCGCCCACAGGTTAAGGAAGTAGGTCAGCACCGTCGCCGCCAGCACGGCGAAGATCATCCCGCCGACGGCCCGCCCCGACAGGCTCGCCAGATCGGCCGCCAGCAAATCGGACCCGCCGTAGAGGAGCATCCCCACCGTCCCGCAGGCGAAGACCACCGTGACCGCCGCCAGCGGATCGTTGCGCGCCAGGACCCGCCGGCTCAGCACCAGGAACAGGCTGTAGCTGATCGCGTTGGCCAGGTTCAGCAGATCGCCGGTCAGCCGGCGGTCCGCCAGCCGCAGCTTGTCGACCTCGAGCAGCACCAGCACCCCCGCCATGCCGCAGGCCAGCCCCAGCAGCTTGCCGCGGGTGAGCCGCTCCTGGCCCAGCAGCAGGGCGGCCAGCAGCGCGAACAGGGGGATCTGGCTGTTGATCAGCGCGGCATGGCCCACGGTGGTCCGGGCGATGCCCTCCAGGAATAGCGCCTGGTTGAGGATCACCCCGAAGATGGAGCAGAAGCCCAGGAATAGCACGTCCCGCCAGGGAGGCAGGCGGCGATGCCCCAGCGCGGCCAGGACGGCCAGCACGACGAAGGAGCTGCCCACGCGCAGGCAGGCCCAGGCCGGAGGGGGCAGCTCGGCGACGATCCACTTGGCGACGAGGTAGTGGATGCCGAACAGCAGCTGTACCGTCAGCAGGGCGGTGCGGATGCGCCAGGGATCGCTGCCGCGGGTCACTTGATCAAGATGAGCTTCTGACCGGCGCTGATCCCGGGAGCGCTCAGCCGCAGGAGATAGGTCCCCGCGCTCACCGCCCGCCCGGCGTCGTCCCGCCCTTCCCAGACCAGGCTGTGTGGGCCCGCGGAGAAGGTCCCGCTGCCCAGCCCGACCACCCGGCGGCCCGACAGGTCGAACAGGCCGATGCTCAGCTGCAAGGCCTCGCGCAGCTCGAAGGAGATCGTCGTGCGGGGATTGAAGGGGTTGGGAACGCAAGGATGGAGGACGAGGGCCGTCCGTGCGGGCGCCGGGGCTCCCGAGAGGGAGAGCTGCCAGACCTTGTCACCGTCGATGTCGACCATGACCGAACGCGCCCGGTAGTAGGCGACGGCATCGCCGAAGGTCATCACCGTGCCGCCGTACTGGCTCACGAGATCGACCATCCAGCCCAGCTCCTCGGGGGTGAGCCCTCCGCTGTCGTAGTTGATGTCGCCGTAGGTGTCGTCATCGTCTCCGAAATGGTGCGTGTAGAGCGTGAAAATCCCCCCATTGGCCCGGGCTTGCTCCAGATATGGCGTCACGGCCGCCACGAACTGCTCGTAGGTGAAGTGAACCGGCGGAACGGCGCTGTGGTCGCCGACCAAGGAGATCGTCGTGGCGCCGAGCGGCACGCGGTAGAGGCTGATCCCCTCGTCCCAGCTGTTGTGTGCCGGGACCTGGAAATCGCCGTAGCTGTCATCGACGTAGGAGTACCGTCCTCCGCAGCGGGCTCCGATATAGCCCTCGGCGATCAGCGCGTCGATGACGACCTTCAGATGGCGATGACGCGGATACGCGAGGACACGGACATCGGAAAGTGGGATATCCGCGTAGGTCGCCACGCTGTCCCGCTCGATCTCGGCCGCGAAGTAGGTCGCCGCCGTGTCGGGATCCACGTCGCAGAGGAAGTAGCCGGCCAGCGAGCCGCGCGGGGGCTTGGGGCAGGATTCGGGCAGCCCGTTCAAGCCATGGGAGTAGGAATGGTTGGCGATCTCGAAACCCTGCTCGTACAACCCGTGCATGTCCTCGGCGTCGAGGTGGTAGGGCGAAGGACGGCCGCAGTTGACGGCGATGGTGAAGCGGAAGTCCATCTCGAGGCCCTTCTGCGCCCAGCCCAGGTTGCAGAGGGTGCCGTCGTCGGTGACGAAGCAGAACACGAAGTCGTGATCGGCCCAGCGGTAGGCGGTCTTCGCAGAGCTGGCGGGCGGGTCACCGCCGAGAGCGCACGGAGCCGCGAGGGCCAGCAGGGCTGGCAGCACGAGGGCCATGGAGAGCCTGATGGGTATCCGCGGTCGGACTCGGGGGAGCATACACGCCAACTTCCAGGTATCCGGCGGACACCCCCGCCAGGGTCGGGCGAGTTATCAGGAAGATCGTACTCCATTCTACTACAACTTTCACCGCCGCGAAAGACAGGAGAAGCGCCATGCATTCCGCAGGAAAGAGACGGCTGGCCTGCAGCCTCGCCGCCATCGGGTTATTGACGCTGGCCCGGCCGGGAACACCCGCGACGCGCCACGTCCCCGCCGATCACGCCACGATCACGGCGGCCCTGCTCGCCGCGGGCAGCGGCGACACCGTGCTCGTGGCCCCCGGACTCTACTCGCCCTCCAGCAACGGGGAGAGCTTCCCCCTCCTCGTCGACCGGAACGACCTGCAGCTGATCGGATCCGGGATGGGGGTGAGCGTGCTCGACGCCGAGCAGACGGCCGGGGTCCTGGCCGTCGCCGCGGTCACCGGGGCCGGGATCCGCGGCTTCACCGTCACCGGCGGCGCCTCCGCCGTCGCGGGCGGCTTGCGCATCGATGGGGGGGATTGCGAGATCGCCGGCGTCCTCTTCCTGGATAACGGGGCCCTGGTCACCGGATCGGCCATCGCGATCTTCGACGACGCCACACCCTGGATTCACCACAACGTGATCTGGGGAAGCTACGACCTGGATCTCCAGGAAGCGGGTGATCCGCATGCCGTGCAGTACCGGAACACGTCGGCCGGCTTGATCGAGCACAACGTCGTCGGGCGGGGGGGCAGCAACGGGATCCACTTCGGGCAGAGCAGCTCGCCGCTGGTGCGCCACAACATCCTCTTCGAGAACGGCCGGCCGGCGGATCCACGGCGCGGGCGCGGCATCTGCGCCCTGACAAGCGCCCCGCGGCGCGTGAGCCACAACCTGTTTCACGGCAACGTGATATCGGCGATCCTGCTGGGCGGGGTCGGGGACTTCAGCGCCGCGGAGGCCAACGACCTCGATCCGGGCGACGAGATCCACGACAACGTCGACGGCGATCCCCTCTTCCGCGAACCCGAGGCCCTGAACCTGCACCTGCAGGCCGGCAGCCCCGCGATCGACGCCGGGGATCCCGGCCTGCCCGGCGATCCGGACGGAACCATCCTGGACATCGGAGCCTTCTACTTCGACCAGCTACTGGCCGCGGCGCCGGCGACGCCGTCGCTGCTGAGCGCCTTGCACTGCGTGCCCAATCCGTTCAATCCCCGCACGGAGATCCGTTTCCGGACGGACAGGGCGCTGACGGCCCGGGTCGAGGTGCTCGATCTGCGCGGACAGCTCGTGCGGGCGCTCTTCAGTGGCACGGCCGCGATCGGTGACAACCGGGTCGCCTGGGACGGGACGGATGCGGGAGGGCGTGAGGTGGCCTCCGGAGTCTACCTCGCCGCCGTGACCGTGGGCCGGGAGCTGCGCACCGCGCCCCTCGTGCTGGTCCGGTGACGGGATGCGCCCCTTGGATGCCCGCGCAGGCCGGCCTATATTGAGCTGGTGCCCCTGGATTCACCCTCCGCCTCGGCAAGGGAAGCAAGAGCTTGGCGCGCAAGAGCAGCAGGAAGAAGGTCCGCCCGGCGGCGCAGAGCCGCCCGCGGCCGGACCGGGAATCCGCAAGCGACGCGCCGCGGAACCCCTCCCGCCGGCGCTTCCTGCGCTACGGCCTCTACGGGGCCGCCGGCCTGGCGGCCGGGGGCGCCGCCTGGGCCGTGCTGGACCGCACGCTGGGGGACCGCCGGCCGCCCAACATCCTCCTCGTGGTGATCGACACCCTGCGGGCGGATCACCTGGGCTGCTACGGATCCACGCGGCGGGGCGTCTCGCCCCACATCGATGCCCTGGCCAGGGAGAGCTGGCTCTTCCGACGTGCGCTGAGCCAGGCCCCCTGGACCCTGCCCTCGGTGGCCAGCCTGCTGACCAGCCAGTTCCCGTCCGTTCTGGGTATCCGCGAGCAGATCTCGCCCATCGATCCGCGGTTTGCGCTCCTGCCGGCGCTCCTGCGGCAGGCGGGCTACACGTCGCAGGCCATCGTCTCGGTGGACATGCTCACCGGGCGTCTCGGCTTCGCCCGGGACTTCGACGGCTACGACGAGGACAACTACTTCGGCCGCGAAGGAGAGACCTCGCCCCAGGTCTTCCGCAAGGCCGCCGCGTACGTGCGGCGCGAGCACGACCGCCCCTTCTTCCTGCTCGTGCACACCTTCGATCCGCACTACAACTACATCCTGCACAGGCCATACGACTACGATCCCGGCTACGCCGGCCACCTCACCAGCAACTACCCCATCGAGAAGCTGTGGGCCGAGCTGGACGACCTGTCCGAGGACGACGTTCGCTACCTGAGGGCCCTCTACGACTCGGAGATCACCTTCAGCGACGCCCATCTCGGCTACCTTCTCCAGGAGCTCGAGCGGGCCGGAAAGTACGACGACACGCTGATCGTCGTGACGGCCGATCACGGGGAGGAGTTCCGGGAGCGGGGCTGGATCGGGCATTCGATCTCCGTGCACCGCGAGCTGATTCACGTGCCCCTGATCGTGCGCGTCCCCGGCGGCCGGCCCCGGGTGATCGAGGAGACGGTGGGGCTGATCGACCTGGCCCCGACCTTGCTGCGGCAGGCGGGCCTGAAGGTGCCCGCCGGCATGGAGGGGCAGCCTCTCGACCTCCGGCCCGGCGCCCGGGTGGAGCCGCGACCCGTCTTCAGCGAGACCCACCACCAGCAGCTGCACCGGCCCGGCCCCAAGGAGCCCATCTCGTTCGTGTCGGTGGTCTACGGGAATCGCAAGCTGATCCAGGATGGAATCTCCGGGGACCGTCAGGCCTACGACCTGGTGGCGGATCCCGACGAGCGGCACGACGTCTACCAGGAGGACGGCCGCCAAGACCGCGCTCTCGCGGAACTGCTGGTGCGCTGGCTCGACCACGTCGAGCAGAAGAGCACGCGGGGCCCCGGCGAGGACGCCACGAAGCTCCTCGATCCCCAGCAGCTCGAGCGCCTGCGCTCTCTCGGCTATCTCTGATCCCGCTCGGGATCGGGAGCGAAGATGCGGTAGATCCCGGCGAAATCCTCGTCTCCCCAGCCGCCGCGGAAGGTCTCCGCGAACAGCTCCTTGACGACGGCTGCGGTCCAGAGCGGACGCCGCATGTCGCGCGCCAGGTCCTGTAGGTAGTGCAGGTCCTTGTGGATCATGGCCGCCGAGAAGTGCGGGCTGAAGTCCAGATCCTGCAGCTTCTGCGTCTTGGCGGAGAGCACGCCGGAGTTCCCCGCGCCGGCGGCCAGGATCTCGAGGGCCTGGGCGCGGGACAGACCGACGGCCTCGCTCCAGGCCACGGCCTCGGCCAGCGCGGCCATGAAATTGCCGAGAACCAGGTTGTTGATGAGCTTCATCCTGGTGGCGAGCCCCGGCTCCGGCAGGTGGAAGATGCGGCGGCCGATCCGCTCCAGCAGGGGCTTTCCCTGGGCCAGGGCCTCCGCGGTGCCGCTGGCCAGGACGATCAGGGCCCCCTGGCTGGCCGGGACGACGCTGCCGGCGACCGGAGCCTCGAGGTAGCGGCCGCCCCGCCCGGCGATTTGATCATGGAATTGCAGGACCCTGGCGTAGTGGTTGGTGGTCGTATCGATCACGAGCTTGCCGTCCAGCTTTCCGGACAGAATGCCCAGCGGGGAGTCCAGCACCTCGGCCACGGCGTCGCTGTCGCGCAGACAGAGCACGACGGCCGTAGAGGCCTCCAGGACGGCTGCCGGCGAGGGAGCGACCTCTGCCGCCAGGCCGGCGGCCTTCCCCGGCGTCCGGTTCCAGACGGTCAATTTGACGCCCGTCTCGACCAGATGTCCGGCCATGGCCCGGCCCAGGGAGCCGAGCCCGATGAATCCAGCGTGCATGAATATCCTCCTTGCCGCCTCTTGACGGGGTCTGCCGCCCTGCGGGGATTTCCGGTCGGGGCTGCCCACACCGGCTGGATCGCGCCCGGGTACGGATCCTGCTCGATCGGGGCAGGGGCACCGGAAACTCCGGGCCGCTTTTCGTGTAAGAATCGGAAACCCGGCGTCGTCGGCCAGCGTAACGGAGAGCGGGGAAGCCCCCTCCGGGCCCCGCGACGCCGCTGCTCGCTGCCAGGATAGCAACATGTGGTCACGGGGACCATGCGGATAGAGGGAGGAGGCCGACATGTTCGAGATCGAGCTGCAGAGCGATCGTCGGCAGGACGCGAGCCTCCAGCACTACCTGCGGACCATCGGGAAGTACACGCTGCTGACCAAGGAGCAGGAGTACGACCTGGCCCGCCGCGTGCGCGAGGGGGACAAGGATGCCCTCGACAGCCTGGTGAACGCCAATCTTCGCTTCGTGGCCAGCGTGGCCAAGCGTTACCTCAACCAGGGTCTCACTTACATGGATCTGATCGCGGAGGGGAACATCGGCCTGATCACGGCCGCCCAGCGCTTCGACGAGCGGCGCGGCTTCCGCTTCATCACCTACGCCGTCTGGTGGATCCGCCAGGCCATCCAGAAGGCCGTGGCCGAGCAGACCAACACCGTGCGCCTGCCGGTCAATCGCGTGCTGCAGGTCCAGAGCCTCCGGCGCCTGACGCGCAGCCTGGAGCAGGAACGGCAGGGTGCCGTCCAGGAGGAGGACATCGCCGCCCACGCGGGCATGAGCGTGCGCAAGCTGGAGCAGCTGCGCGCTGCGGCGAGCCCCCTGGTCAGCCTCGACGAGTCCACTCTCGACGACGACGTCAGCATGGCCGAGACCCTGACCGATCCGGAAGAGGTCAGCCCCGAGGACAGCTACATCCAGGAGGAGATGCACCAGGAGCTGGATGCCGCGCTCAGGCAGCTGAGCGATCGCGAGCGCCGGGTCGTCACCTACTACTACGGGCTGGGTCAACGCCAGGCCTGGTCCCTCGAGGCCATCGGGGAGACCCTGGGGCTGTCCCGCGAGCGCGTTCGCCAGATTCGCAACCAGGCCCTGACGAAGATGCGCCGCGCCGAGAGAGGGCAGACGCTGCAGGATTATCTGCGCTAGAGACGGCGCCGGCCGCGCCGTGCCGCGGCAGGTGCAGCCCCGTCGCTGACACCGCGGACCCGGTCGCGCGACGGAGGGAGACCGCATGCAGATCCGCCCGGTGGCCGCAGCGTGTTTCTTTCCGTTAAGCATCTCCTTTCTCCTGATGGCAATCCTCGGGGCGGGCTGCGCCTCCAGCGATGACGTCGAGCATCCGGGTTTCCCGCGACTGACCGGTCCCTACCTCGGTCAAACTCTCCCCGGCGCGGATCCCGAACCGTTCGCTACCGGCGTCGTCTGCACGGGTCTCAATACCCGCGACATGGCCATGACGCCCGACGGTCGCGAGA
>CAZGEC010000018.1:68555-74235 GCA_964524645.1 uncultured Fibrobacteraceae bacterium
GTCTGCACGGGTCTCAATACCCGCGACATGGCCATGACGCCCGACGGTCGCGAGAGCCCGGACGGCCGGCGCTTCTTCTTCGTCTCGGATCGCGCCGACAGCCTGTCCGGCCGGCCCGCCGGCAACGAGGACATCTGGGTGGCGGAGCGCGTGGGCTCGGGCTGGGGAGCACCCGTGAACCTGGGCCCCCCGGTCAACAGCGAGCAGGGGGAGTTCTACCCCTCGGTGACCCGGGACGGCACCCTCTACTTCACCAGGCAGGACCCGCAGACCGGCGTCGCGAGCATCCACCGCGCGCGCTGGACCGGCGGGGGCTACGGCGAGCCCGAGCCCCTGCCCGCTGCGGTCAACTCCGGACGCACGCGCTACAACGCGTTCATCGCTCCGGACGAGAGCTACCTGATCCTGACCATCCTGGGCCGCGACGATACGGTCGGCGGCGCCGACTACTACGTCTGCTTCCGCGGCGCGGACGACGTCTGGAGCGCACCCGTCGACCTGGGTCCGCGGATCAACACCGAGGGCAGCCGCGAACACGCGCCCTACGTCTCCCCCGACGGGCGCTGCTTCTTCTTCATGTCCTCGCGCACGCTGCCGCCGCAGCAGCTCCGCGCGGTGCCCCTGACCTGGGAGAGGCTGCTGCAGCTGCACGACGCGCCCGGCAACGGGGCCTCCGGCGTCTGGTGGTGCGAGGCCTCTTTCCTGCAGGCGCTGCGACCACGATCCTGAGTGCGCTACCGTGCGCAGCGACGATTCGCCCCCGATCCCCAGCATGGCGGCCGCAAAAAATGGAGGGGGCTCCCGAACGGGAGCCCCTGGCTGGAGACGGCCATGGCCGTGAGTGATCAGTGGTAGAGGTTCTTGACGCCGCCCCAGGTGCCCGGCTCGCTGCCGGTGGGGTCGAACGTCGTGGCGATCTTGACGTCGAAGAGACGATGGAAACCGGCCGGCACGTCGATCCCGTAGCTGTTCGGATCGGAAACCGGCGAGCCGTAGAGCATCCAGTCGGCGAGGTAGTACTCGGCCGCCGCCAGGGCGCCGAGCTGCGTGCCCGCCACGAAGTCACAGGTGCCGCTGCCCGTCCCGGAGAAGCTGCCGTCCGCGTCGCTGTCGCTCAGCATCAGGCTCCAGTTCGGATCCACCGCGGCCACCAGGATCAGCTCGCCGTCCATGAAGGTCGTCAGATCGGCGTAATCGGCGGCCGTGCCGGTGGCGATCGGGTCGGCATAGATGTGGATCTCACCTCCGTTGTACGTGAGCGACTTCATGGGGAAGGGGACCGGCATGAAGCTATAGGTCGAGACCATCATGGAGGCGACATACACCGTGTACTGGTACTGGGCGGTGTCGAGGGGAATGGGCGGCGGGACCTGCCAGACGCTGCTCAGGATGCCATAGACCTCCATGGTGCTCCCGACGGCATCGGGGGTTTCGCCGTCCCAGTACTTGGAATATCCACTGAAGAGA
Organism: uncultured Fibrobacteraceae bacterium; assembly: GCA_964524645.1. Lineage (GTDB taxonomy): Bacteria > Krumholzibacteriota > Krumholzibacteriia > LZORAL124-64-63 > LZORAL124-64-63 > CAZGEC01. Next base: position 70,023 of record CAZGEC010000018.1, read on the forward strand.
AACTCGCTATTGCCCAGGGCGGGCGCCGTCAGCAGCAGCGCCAGGAGCAGGGCGACAGCGGGGGCGAAGTTCTTCCCGGTTGTCGACATTCGTGACCTCCCTCTGTCCAACGCGTCCTGGAATTAGCGATACAGGTTCTTGACCTGTCCCCAGCTGCTCTCCTCGACACCGATGGCCGCGTCGAAGGAGATGTGGCCGTCAGCCTCGAGGGCGTAGCCTTGAGGCACGGGAGCACCGAAAGGATCGACCGTGCCGGAGAGCGTGTAGCCGACCGGATCGGGATACATGGCGTCCAGCTGCGTCCCGCTCGTCCAGACCAGGTGTCCCTCGAAGTTCCCGGCGTGCAGCGTGGGGTAGTAAGTCATGTAGAAGCTCGTGAACACCCCGTGCAGGTAGATTTCCCCGTCCCAGAAGGTGCTGGGGGCCGTCGCGTTGGGTGGATCGATGCCGTAGTCCGGCAGCGTGTAGGCGGGATCGTCGTACCGCTGGGCCACGATGTCCAGGCTCCCGCCGGTGTACATGATGTAGTTCAGGTTCCCGGGATACTCCATCTCGCCCTGCGAGACGAGGTCGGTCATCACGAAGGTCAGCTCCACCTGGTTCCGATCCCAGTCCAGCTCGGAGCCCACGTTCTCGATGTAACCCACGCAGGTCATGATCTCACCCGCGAGGCTGTGGAATTCGGGGTAGAGATCGTTCGGACCGGATTCGTAGAGAAAGCTCGTGAAGTCGAGCATGGCGTTGGTCTGCGCAAGGGCTCCGGACCCAAGACCGAGACAGCCCGCGAACGCCAGGCTCAGCATCATCCATTTCTTCATGTCCCCCTCCCAAGGTTGGCCAGCATTGACAGCTCGCGCTCGGATACGTACCGCGCAGCGACGATCCACATCCGAACATCCGGTGATATGAAAAGAAACGCCCCCCATCTCACGACGTGCTGCGCGGTGTGGATATGATTTCCCGGGGGGATTTTACCGGATATGTCAGCTTCGTTCAACCGCCGTTTGGGCCCCGTGCCGTTTGGGCCCCGGCGCCGATTCCGGAGGGTGGGATGCCATGCCGGCCGTCCGGTCGAAGGACCCTCCAACTCCTTAACTGCCAGACTGTTTGAAACATCGTGCGACATTCTACGTATCGCTGGGAGTGCTCGGTGAAAAACGTTTCAACGTTTTCATCCCGGGAACCGTCCAACAATCCGAAGCGCCGGGCTTCGCTTTCGTCCGGAACCGACCCGGCCGCGTAGCTCGGCAAAGACCCTCCCCGACGGGTGCTGGCGGCCAATCCTAGAAGCGAGGAAGCGAACATGTCCCGGACAAGTCGCCCCCGCCACGAGATCCCCCTGGTTCTGTCAGCCGCCGGGCTGGCGCTCCTGCTCGCGGCCATACCCGCCGAAGCCGGAGACAATTTCGTGCCGATCTACAATCCGGAGCTGCGGGCCTCGCGCGTCGCGGGCTCCATCCGGATCGACGGGGAGCTGGACGATCCCGGCTGGGTCGATGCCGGCCGGGCCGACAATTTCGCCGAGCACCGGCCCGGAGATCAGGTGCAGCCGCCGGTGGACACCGAGGCCTACATCACCTACGACGACGAATACCTTTACGTGGCCTTTCTCTGCTACGACGATCCGGCGGTGGTGCGGGCCTCGTTTTGCGAGCGTGACCACATCTGGTCCGACGATTACGTCATCCTCCTGCTGGACACCTACGCCAGCCAGACCTGGGCCTACGAGATCGCCTGCAATCCTTACGGCGTGCAGGGCGACTTGCTCTGGTCGACCAATGGCGGTGAGGATGTGGGCTACGACCTCGTCTACGAGGCCGCCGGCAAGATCAACGGCGTCGGCTACCAGGTCGAGATGGCGATCCCCTTTGCCAGCCTGCGCTTCCCCGGCGCCGACGAGCAGAACTGGCGCGTGGACTTCTGGCGCAACCACCCGCGCGAGGTGCGCGGCCAGTACTCCTGGGCGGCCTACGATCGGGATGATCCTTGCTGGGCCTGCCAGTGGGGTACGGTGCACGGCATCCGGGACGTGCAGCCGGGCCGGGGGATCGAGCTGCTCCCCTCGCTGGTCAGCACGCAGGCCGGATACCGCGAGGATGCGGGTGGCTGGCAGAACGATCGCGTCGACAACCAGCTCTCGCTCGGCGGCCGCTACGCCCTTTCCTCGAACGTGAACGCCGAGGGGAGTTACAATCCTGATTTCAGCCAGGTGGAATCGGATGCCGCGCAGATCGACGTCAACACCACCTTCGCTCTCTACTATCCCGAGAAGCGGCCCTTCTTCCAGGAGGGCAGCGACATGTTCAACACCTACTTCACCACGGTCTACACGCGCTCCATCAACGATCCCCGGTTCGCCGTGAAACTGACCGGCCGGCCCGGCAAGACCAACGTTGCCTTCCTCTCCGCACAGGACGAGCACACGCCCATGATCGTGCCCTTCGCGGAGAGCAGCGAGTTCGCCGCCGCAGGGCGCAGCTTCTCCAATGTCCTGCGAGCGCAGCAGATGCTGGGTGAGCAGTCCCACTTGGGCCTGGTCGCCACCGACCGGCGCCTGGAGGGCGGAGGATCGGGGAGCGTCATGGGCGTCGACGGGCGGATCCGCCTCGACCAGAACTACCACGTGCAATGGCAGGCCCTGGCCACGCACACCGAGGAGCCGAACAGCCCGATTCTGTCGGAGGACTTCGGGGTGACGACCTTCGACGACGGCAGGCACACTGCGGCCTTCGACGGCGAGGACTTCTGGGGGTACGCGTACTATCTCGGCTTCGGACGCAGCGCGCGCCACTTCGGCTTTCAGACCAACTACTACGAACGTAGCCCCACCTTCCGGGCCGACAATGGCTTCGAGCCACAGAACGACTCACGTCAGGTCTTCCTGCTGGCCGACTACACCTTCTACCCGGAGGTCGGGCTCTTCGAGTACATCGACCCTTATGTCCAGGCCAGCCGCAAGTGGAACTTCGACGGCACGATCAAGGACGAGTGGGTGCAGCTCAACCTCTCGGTGCAGCTCAAGTGGGCCCAGACCCAGGTGCACACGCAGTACCTCCACAGCAACGAGCTCTTCCATGACGTGCAGTTCGACCGCATCTACGGCTGGCACGTCTGCACCAACAGCGTCTGGAGCGAGTGGCTGCGCACGAGCGCGTACCTCAACGCCGGCCATCGCATCGCCAGGTCGGACCTGGTGATGGGCCAGCAGCTCGACGGCGGTGTTTGGTTCGAGCTGAAGCCCCTGGATCGGCTGGTTCTCGAGACCGACTTCGACTGGATCCGGAGCGACGCGGTCGAGACGGGCGAGCGCCTCTTCGAGGGCTTCGTCACGCGCGGCCGGATGACCTTCCAGCTGACGCGCGAGCTGTCCACCCGTCTGGTGGCGCAGTACAACCATTTCGCGGAGCAATGGGAGATGGACCCGCTGATCTCCTACCGCCTCAATCCGTTCTCGATCTTTTACGTCGGCTCGACGCGGGACTACCGCGACCTGACGCCGGAGGAGAACGGCAGCCGGGGCTGGCAGCTGACCGACCGGCAGTACTTCATGAAGCTGCAGTACCTGTTCCAGCTGTAGCCAGCCTGCGGCTCGATGATCTGCACCTTGGGTTCACCCGGATGAACGACATCGGGCCCCTCTCGCCGAGCCGCTCGCGGGCCCGGTTCTCCCGGGTGAATGCTGCCGCGCCCCACCTTCTTGCGAGCCTGGTTTACCATCCGGGTAAAAAAGGCCCCGCCCGCATGTCGGGTTCACCCAGATGAACGATGCGATATCCCGCCCCGCTTGCGGGCCTGGATCAGGGCGTGGGGGAGTCGTTCGGATGGGAGGGACCGTGCTCTTCACCGGCCTCGGGCGGCGGCATGAGGAGCCAGAGGACCAAGTAGACGAGGGTGCCCGGGAATCCGGCGCTGAGGATCGAGACCAGCACATAGACGAGACGGAACCGGTTGGGAGGCCAGCCGATGTACTCGGCCAGGCCGGCGCAGACGCCGCCGATGATCTTGTCGTTGGAGCGAGTGAGCTTGCGTTTTTCGGACATCGCGTCCCGCTTTCCTTGAGAGGAGCGTTTGCGGCGCTACCCGTCGTGCGAAGCGATTATTCCGCCCGATGCCCGCCCTCCACGACTGTATACCGATCACCCGGGTGAACGACATCGCGCCCCACCGCGCTTGCCCGACCTGCTCGCGCGACCGGCCCACGCGATCTGCTAAC
>CAZGEC010000019.1:0-71739 GCA_964524645.1 uncultured Fibrobacteraceae bacterium
CAGCTCGACGGCGAGGAGATCCTGGGCGCGGTGCCCGAGATCGGTTTCCATCACCGCGGCGCCGAGAAGATGGGGGAACGCCAGACTTGGCACACCTATATTCCCTACACCGACCGCATCGACTACCTGGGCGGCGTGCTGAACAACCTGCCTTACGTACTGGCCGTCGAGCAGCTCGCGGGCATCACCGTGCCCGAGCGCGTCCAGGTCATGCGCGTGATGACGTGCGAGCTGTTCCGCCTGGCCAGCCACCTGGTCTGGTACGGCACCTTCGCCCAGGATTTGGGTGCCCTCTCCCCCGTGTTCTACATGTTCACCGACCGCGAGCGGATCTTCAGCGTTATCGAGGCGGTCTGCGGCGGCCGCATGCACCCCAGCTGGTTCCGCATCGGGGGCACGGCCCAGGACCTGCCCCGGGGCTGGGACGGCCTGGTGCGCGACATCCTGGACTACCTGCCGGGGCGGCTGGACGAGTACGACCGCATGGTCATGGCCAACCGCATCTTCAAGGCCCGCTGCATCGGGGTGGGCGAGTACGACCTGGACACGGCGATCGAGTGGGGCGTGACCGGGCCCGGCCTGCGGGCCTGCGGGCTGGACTGGGACTTCCGGCGGCGCCGCCCCTACAGCGGCTACGACCGCTTCGAGTTCGACATCCCGACGGCCGCCCGCGGCGATTGCTACGGCCGCGCCCAGGTGCGCGTGGAGGAGATGCGCCAGAGCCTGCGCATCATCCGCCAGTGCCTGGAGGGCATGCCGGCCGGCCCCTACAAGAGCGACCACCCGCTGGCCACGCCGCCCCGCAAGGAGCGGACGATGCACGACATCGAGACCCTGATCACCCACTTCCTCGGTGTCAGCTGGGGTCCGGTGATCCCGGCGGGCGAGGGTTTCGTGCACACCGAGGCGAGCAAGGGCGCAAACGCCTATTACCTGACCAGCGACGGGGGGATCCACTCCTACCGGACGCGGATCCGCAGCCCCTCGTTCCCCCACCTGCAGATGCTGCCGATGATCAGCCGGGGCCTGATGGTGCCCGATCTTCTCGCCATCCTGGGCAGCATCGATTTCGTGCTGGCGGACGTGGACCGGTGAGCGGGGAGGAAGACGGGACATGCTGAACCCCGAAGAGAAGCTCGACATCGACAAGCTGCTGGCCGAGGTGCCCCACCGGCGCGCCGCCGGCATCGACGCGCTGAAGATCGTCCAGAAGCGCCGCGGCTGGGTCTCGGACGAGGCGCTGCACGACGTGGCCGCTCATCTGCAGCTGTCGGCCGAGGACCTCGAAGGGGTTGCAACCTTCTACAGTCTGATCTTCCGCCGCCCCGTAGGCCGGCACGTGATCCTGATCTGCGACAGCGTGAGCTGCTGGGTGATGGGCTACGAGGAGCTGTTGGCGGCCTTGCAGCAGCGCCTCGGCATCGCGCTGGGCGAGACCACGGCCGACGGCCGCTTCACGCTGCTGTCGATTCCCTGTCTGGGGGCCTGCGACCGCGCGCCGTTGCTGATGATCGACGAGGACCTCCACGGGGATCTGACCCCCGCCAAGCTGGACGACATCCTGCAGGGGTACGAGTGAGCATGGAGAAGGTGCTGACCCGCAACATCCGCGACGACCGGCAGCCGCCGGACCTGAAGGCTTACGTGAAGGCCGGCGGCTACCAGGGCCTGCGCCGCGCCCTCGAGGAGCTGGCGCCCCAGGAAGTCCAGAAGATGGTCGAGGACGCTCAGCTGCGCGGCCGCGGCGGCGCCGGATTCAACGCGGGCAAGAAGTGGAGCTTCGTGCCCATGGGCCCCGACGCGCCGCGACCCAAGTACCTGGTCTGCAACGCCGACGAGATGGAGCCCGGCTCCTTCAAGGACCGCCTGCTGCTGGAGGGCGACCCGCACCTGCTCGTGGAGGGGATGGCCATCGCCGCCTACGCGATCCAGGCCAGCCACGCCTGGCTGTTCCTGCGCTGGGCCTACAAGCTCTGCGAGCAGCGCGTCCGGCACGCCGTCGCCGAGGCCTACGCGGCAGGTTATCTCGGCCGCAACATCCTGGGTTCGGGCTACGATCTCGACCTGCACGTGCACATCAGCGCGGGCCGCTACATGTGCGGCGAGGAAACCGGCCTGCTCAACGCGCTCGAGGGCCGGCGGGCCACGCCGCGCAGCAAGCCGCCCTACCCGCAGGTCAGTGGCCTGTGGGGCAAGCCCACGGTGGTCAACAACGTCGAGACCCTGTGCAACGTGGGGCCGATCGTCACGCACGGCTCCCAGTGGTTCCTGGACCTCGCTCCGGACTCGCAGGACGGCGGCACCAAACTCTACGGGGTCAGCGGCCGCGTACGGCGGCCGGGACTGTGGGAGCTGCCGATGGGCACCACCCTGCGCGAGGTGCTCTTCGAGCACGCCGGCGGCATGCTGGACGGCCACGCCTTCCGCGGGGCGATCCCCGGCGGCGCCTCCACCGAGTTCATGCTGCCGGAGCATCTCGACGTGCGCCTGGACTTCGACGGGCCGCCGCAGGTGGGCAGCCGCCTGGGCACCGGCACGATCATCGTGCTCGATGACCAGCGCTGCCCGGTGGCCATGCTGGCCAACATGGAGAAGTTCTTCGCCCAGGAGTCGTGCGGCTGGTGTACCCCGTGCCGCGACGGGCTGCCTTGGGCCCACAAGCTGCTGGTGGCCATCGAGGAGGGCCGCGGCCGTGCGGGCGACCTGGAGCGGCTGGAGTCCATGTGCCGCCTGCTGGGACCGGGCCGCACGTTCTGCGCCCTGGCCCCCGGAGCCGTCGAGCCGCTGCAGAGCGGGCTGAAGTACTTCCGCCGAGATTTCGAGCGTCACATCACCGAGGGCCGCTGTCCGTGGAGGACGTCCTGATGGCCAGGATCTGGATCGACGGCCACGAGCACGAGGTCGACCCCGACCGCAACCTCCTCGAGGTCTGCCTCGAGCTGGGCTACGATCTGCCCTACTTCTGCTGGCATCCCGCCCTTGGTTCGGTGGGCGCCTGCCGCCAGTGCGCCGTCAAGCAGTTCAAGGACGAGAACGACGACGAGGGCCGGATCGTGATGGCCTGCATGACCGCGGCAGCCGACGGCACCCGCATCTCCATCACCGATCCCGAGGCGCACGAGTTCCGCCGCAGCATCATCGAGTTTCTGATGGTCAACCACCCCCACGACTGCCCGGTCTGCGACGAGGGGGGCGAGTGCCACCTGCAGGACATGACCGTGATGACCGGCCACGACTACCGGGCCTTCCGCTTCGACAAGCGGACCCACCGCAACCAGGACCTCGGGCCGTTCATCGAGCACGAGATGAACCGCTGCATCGCCTGCTACCGCTGCGTGCGCTTCTACGACGACTACGCCGGCGGCAAGGACCTGCGGGCGCTCGGCGCCCACGACCACGTCTACTTCGGGCGGCAGGCCGACGGCGTGCTCGAGAGCGAGTTCAGCGGCAACCTGGTGGAGGTCTGCCCGACGGGGGTCTTCACCGACAAGACCTTCAAGCGGCACTACAGCCGCAAATGGGACCTGCGCACCGCGCCCTCGGTCTGTGCGCACTGCAGCCTCGGCTGCAACACGCTGGTCAACGAGCGCTACGGCGAGCTGCGCCGTATCCGGACCCGCTACAACGGGGCCGTCAACGGCTACTTCCTCTGCGACCGCGGCCGCTTCGGCTACGACTTCGCCAACAGCGAGCGGCGCATCCGGCACACCCAGCTGCCGCAGGGTCCGGACGCCCAGGCCCGAGCCGTTTCCGCCCAGGAGGCCGCCGACCGGGCCGGTCGCCTGCTGCGCGACGCGGACGAGCGGATTCTCGGCATCGGCTCCCCGCGGGCCTCGCTGGAGTCCAACCTCGCGCTGCGCTGCCTGGTCGGACCGGCACGCTTCCACGCCGGCGTCGAGGCCGCGCAGGCGCAGCTGGACCGGGCCGTCCTGGACGTGCTGCGGCACGGCCCCGCGCGCAGCTGCAGCCTGGGCGAGGTCGGGCGCTGCGACGCCGTGCTGATCCTGGGCGAGGACGCCACGCAGACCGCTCCCCTGCTGGCCCTGGCCCTGCGCCAGGCGGCCCGCCGGCAGCCCACCGCGGCCGCCCGCCAGCTGGGCATCCCCGGCTGGCACGAGCACGCCCTGCGCGAGGCCGTGCAGAACGCCACGGGACCGATCTACCTGGCCAGCCCGGCCGCGACCCGGCTGGACGAGATCGCCCGCAAGGTCGTGCGCGCCGCGCCCGAGGACATCGCCCGGCTCGGCTTCGCGGTGGCCCAGGCCCTCGATCCAGCCGCCCCGGCCGTTCCCGAGCTCGCTCCGCAGGCCGGCGCCCTGGCCGCCGAGATCGCTGAGGCCCTGGCGACGGCGGAGCACCCCCTGGTGGTGGCCGGGACCAGCCTGGGCAGCGAGGCGGTGATCCGGGCGGCGGCGCAGGCCGCCCGGGCGGCGGCCGCCCGGCGGGAGGGCCGGCCGGCCGAACTCTTCCTGACCCTGCCCGCCTGCAACAGCCTCGGCCTGGCCATGCTGGGCGGGGGCGATCTGGACGAGGCCCTGGCCCGGGTGGAGAAGGGCGACGTCGACACGGTCCTGGTGCTGGAGGCCGACCTGCACCGGCAGGCCGGTCCCGCGAAGGCCGAACAGCTGCTGGCCGGGGCCGCTCACGTGATCGTGCTGGACCATCTGGCCACCGACACGGCCGCCCGCGCCGAGCTGCTGCTGCCCTGCGCCCCCTTCGCCGAGGGCAGCGGCACCTGGGTCAACAACGAAGGGCGCGCGCAGCGCTGGTTCCGCGCCTTCGTGCCCGACGGGGACGTCCAGGACGGCTGGCGCTGGCTACGCGACGCCGCCCGGGCCGCCGGCCGCAAGGGCCACCCGGCCGGCTGGGAGAACCTGGACGACGCCCTGGCCGCCCTGGGGCGGGAACTGCCCGAGCTGGCGCCCGCCGCCCAGGCCGCCCCGTCGGCCGGCTTCCTGCAGGTTGGGCAACGCCTGCCCCGGGCCACCCACCGCTATAGCGGACGAACCGCCATGGAGGCCGATCGCACGGTCCACGAGCCGAAGCCGCCCCAGGACGTCGACGCGCCCCTGACCTTCAGCATGGAGGGCGCGCAGGGTCCCCCCCCGCCGCCGGCCCTGGCGCACGACTTCTGGGCCCCGGGCTGGAACTCGGTCCAGGCCTTCAACCGCTTCCAGGAGGAGATCGCCGGCCCGCTGCGCGGCGGCGATCCCGGCATCCGCCTGATCGAGCCGGCCGCCGGCTCCCGTACGGACTGGTTCACGCCTCCGCCGCGCGCCTTCGCCCGACGCCAGGCGAGCTGGCGTCTGGTGCCGCTGTACCACATCCACGGCTCGGAGGAGCTGAGCAGCCTGGCGCCCGGTGTGGCCTCGCTGGCGCCGGCGCCCTACCTGGCGCTGGGGCCCGGCGATGCCGCGTCGTTGCAGGTGGCCGACGGAGACGAGGTCGAGATCGAGCTGGGCGGCCGGAAGCTGCAGCTGCCGGTACGGCTGCGGCCGGACCTGCCGGCGGGCGTCGCCGGCCTTCCGTCCGGGCTGCCCGGACTGTACTGCCCGGCCGATCCGGGCTGGACGGAGATCGCCAAGCCATGAGCATCGTGCTGCTGAAGCTGCTGACGGTCGTGGGAGTCATTCTAGTGCCGCTCTCCGTCGCGGCCGGTCTGATCTGGCTCGAACGGCGGCTGCTCGGGCTCTGGCAGGATCGCTACGGTCCCAACCGGGTGGGTCCCTTCGGCCTGCTGCAGGTCCTGGCCGACATGATCAAGATCTTCCTGAAAGAGGACTGGATCCCCCCCTTCGCGGACAAGCGGATCTTCGTGCTGGCTCCCGCCATCATCATCATCACCGTGCTGATGTCGTTCGCGGTCGTCCCGTTCGCGCCGCGGGTGGCCGTCGCCAACCTGAACATCGGGCTGCTGTTCTTCCTGGGCATGAGCAGCCTGGGAGCCTACAGCGTGGTGCTGGCCGGCTGGTCGAGCAACAGCAAGTACTCGCTGCTGGGGGCCATGCGCTCAGCAGCCCAGATGATCAGCTACGAGGTCTTCATGGGCCTGTCGCTGCTGGGCGTGGTGATCATGGCCGGCAGCTTCAACCTGCACGACATCGTCATGGCCCAGCACGGCATCTGGTACGTCATCCCTCAGCTGCTGGGCTTCGTGGTATTCCTGATCGCCGGCCTGGCCGAGACCCACCGGCTGCCCTTCGACCTGCCGGAAGCGGAGGCGGAGCTGGTGGCCGGCTACCACACCGAGTACTCGGGCATGAAGTTCGGCATGTTCTTCGTGGGCGAGTACCTGGGCATCGTGCTCATCTCCTGCCTGATCACGGTGCTGTTCTTCGGCGGCTGGCGGGGGCCCTGGCTGCCGGATCTGCTGTGGTTCGCGATCAAGATGGGCGCCTTCATCACCTTCTTCATTCTGATGCGGGCCGCGCTGCCGCGCCCCCGCTACGACCAGCTGATGGCCCTGGGCTGGAAGCTGCTGTTGCCGCTGACACTGCTGAACCTGCTGGTGACCGGGGCCCTGGTCCTGGTCGCCTGATCGTCCGCAACATCCGGCCCGCAGGGCCGCGGAGAAGGAACGGAGTCGACAGGAATGCGCAGCCTCTTGCAGACGACCCTCGAGGTCTTCAAGCACCTGACGCGCAAGCGCGCCACGATCCTCTACCCCGAGGAGAAGCCCTACCTGCCGCCGCGCTGGCGGGGCCGCATCATCCTGTCCCGGGACCCCGACGGCGAGGAGCGGTGCGTGGCCTGCTACCTCTGCTCGGCCGCCTGCCCGGTCGACTGCATCGCGCTGCAGGCCACCGAGGACGCCCATGGGCGCCGCTATCCCGCCTGGTTCCGCATCAACTTCAGCCGCTGCATCTTCTGCGGCCTGTGCGAGGAGGCCTGCCCCACCTACGCCATCCAGCTGACGCCCGATTTCGAGATGGGCGAGTACGACCGTCCCAACCTAGTCTACGAGAAGGAGCACCTGCTCATCGACGGCCCGGGCAAGTATGCCGGCTACAGCTTCTACCGGGTGGCGGGGCTGAAGATCGGGGGCAAGGACAAGGGCGAGGCCGAGCACGAGGCACCGCCGGTGGACTACCGGCGGCTGTTGCCCTGAAGGGAGGTGGGGACGCGTGGAGGCAACCTTCTACGTCGCGGCCGCGGCGGCCCTCCTGGCCACCGGGATGGTGATCACCCGCCGTCACGCCGTGCATGCCCTGCTCTGGTTCATCGTCTCGCTGTTCGCCGTCGCGGTGATCTTCTACACCTTGGGGGCGCCGTTCGTGGCCGCCCTGGAGGTGATCGTCTACGCCGGCGCCATCATGGTCCTGTTCCTGTTCGTGGTGATGCTGCTGAACCTGGGGCCGGCGGCCGCCGCCGCCGAGGGGCGGCTGCTCAGCCCCGGCGCCTGGGTGGGGCCCGCGATGGTGGCGCTCGTGCTGGCGTTCCAGCTCGGCTGGCTGATCTGGAGGGGCGGAGCCGCGCAGCCGGCCGGCCAGGTGCCCATCGCGCCGGCTGACGTGGGATCGGCTCTCTTCGGTCCCTACCTGCTGGGCGCCGAGATCTGTGGTCTGTTGCTGCTGACGGGGCTGGTCGCGGCCGCCCACCTGGGCCGGCGCCGCCTGCCGCCCCTGGATGCCCACCGGGAGGAGTCGCCATGATACAGCTGCCCCTGGTGCAGGTGCTGTCGCTGGCCGGCCTGCTCTTCGTCATGGGCCTGATCGGTCTGCTGGTGCGCCGCAACGCGCTGTTCATGCTGATCTCGGTCGAGGTGATGCTCAACGCCGCCGGGCTGGCCTTCGTGGCGGCTGGCTCGCGCTGGCAGCAGGCCGACGGCCAGGTGATGTTCCTGTTCATCCTGACCGTGGCCGCGGCCGAGGTCGCGGTCGGGCTGGCGCTGGTCCTGGGCCTGCACCGGCAGCTCAAGACCCTGGACACGGACGCCGCCGACAGCCTGGGAGGTTGAGGTGCTCTCGACGCTCTGGCTGATCCCCGCCCTGCCGCTGGCCGGCTTCGTGCTGCTGGCTCTGTTCGGCCGGCGCCTGGGGCACGCCGGCACGACGGCTGTCGGCGTGGGCTCGGTGGGCCTCGCGGCCGCGGTCGCGCTGGCGGCGGCGCTCGCGTTCATCCTGTCGCCGCCGTCCGGCTGGTCCCACACCCTGGTGCTCTGGCGCTGGTTCACCGTGAACGGCCTGCAGCCGGACATCGCCCTCTTCTACGATCCGCTGGCGGTGGTGATGACCCTGGTGGTGACCGGCGTGGGCTTCCTGATCCACGTCTTCTCGACCGGCTACATGGCCGACGACGACGGCTACAGCCGCTACTTCGCCTACATGAATCTATTCGTGGCCATGATGCTGCTGCTGGTCCTCGGGCGCAGCCTGTTGCTGCTCTACCTCGGCTGGGAAGGCGTGGGCCTGTGCAGCTACCTGCTGATCGGCTTCTGGTACCGCGACCTCGCCAACGGGCGTGCGGCCCGCAAGGCCTTCATCGTCACGCGGGTGGGCGACACCGCGCTCACCATCGGCCTGTTCCTGATCTTCCTGAACCTCGGCACCCTGGACATCCCGGCGCTGGTGGGCCTGGCCACGCAGCAGTGGGCCGCCGGAACGGGCCTGGCCATCGGGGTAGCTGCGCTGCTGCTGGGTGGGGCGGTGGGCAAGTCGGCCCAGCTGCCGCTGCAGACCTGGTTGCCCGACGCCATGGCCGGCCCGACGCCCGTCAGCGCTTTGATCCACGCCGCCACCATGGTGACCGCCGGCGTCTACCTGATCGCCCGCCTGCACGGGCTGTTCCTGCTGGCCCCGCCGGTCATGACGGCCGTGGCGATCGTCGGGGCGGCCACCTTGCTGCTGGCCGGCTTCAGCGCCATCACCCAGCGCGACATCAAGCGGGTGCTCGCCTACTCGACCATCAGCCAGATCGGCTACATGTTCCTCGCCCTGGGGGTCGGCGCCTGGTCGGCGGCCGTGTTCCACCTGATGACCCATGCCTTCTTCAAGTCCCTGCTGTTCCTCGGTGCCGGCGCGATCATGGTCTGCTGCCACGAGGAACGCGACCTCTTCCGGCTGGGCGGTCTGCGCACGCGGTTGCCGGTGGTCTTCTGGACCTTCCTGGTCGCCAGCGCCGCCCTGTCGGGATTCCCGCTGGTGTCGGCCGGCTTCTACAGCAAGGGCCTGATCCTCAGCAGTGCATTCGCCTCGACCAACCCGCTGGCGTTCTGGCTGTGGCTGGCCGGGCTGATCGGGGTCCTGCTGACGGCGATCTACACCTTCCGCATGGTTTTCCTGGCTTTCTACGGGCCCGGCGAAACCGAGGTGGAGCACCGCCCGGGCGCGAACCTGACCGTGCCCCTGGTGATCCTGGCGGTGCTGGCCTGCGGTGGCGGCTTCGTGGAGACCCCCTTCTTCGTGGGCGGAATCCACGTCTTCGGCGACTTTCTGCGCCACGTCCTGCCGGCGCCGGCCGAGACGCATCTGGCCGACGGGACCGAGGCGGCGCTCGAGGGGCTGGCCTCGGCGATCGTGCTGCTGGGCATCTTCGTGGCCTGGTGGTGGGTGCTGCGCGGCCGCCGGACCAAGCCCAGCCCCATCACCCCCCTGGTCGGCGAACGGGTGCACGCGTTCTGGTTCGGCGACTGGGGCTTGGACACCCTGTACGAGACGCTCCTCGTGCATCCCTGGGCGACCCTGGCCCAGGTCGGCCGCGGGGACGTCGTGGACCTGTGGCCGCGGGCGGTCGCCTGGACGGCCCGCGCGCTCAGCCTGGGGTTGCGGGAAACCCAGACCGGACGGGTGCGCTGGTACGCCGGCGGGCTGGCCGTGGGCGCGGCGGTGGCCCTGGGGGTGGTGTTATGGCTGTGATCCTGGTCCTGCTGATCGGTCTGCCCCTGCTCGGCGGCCTGGCCGCGCTGGCGGCGGGGGACCGCCGGCCGCAGCTCGTGCGCTGGCTCAGCGTGGTCGTGCTGGCCGCCGACCTGGTGCTGGCCCTGACCTTCTGGGGGCGCGCCCCCCTGCTGCCGGCCGACGGCGGCGGCGCCTGGATGGCCGTCCTGAAGGCCAGCTGGATCCCGGCGCTCGGCATCTCGTTCCAGCTGGGCATCGACGGCCTGAGCCTGCTGATGGTGCTGCTGACCATCCTGCTGGGGCTCCTGTCGGTCGGCTGCTCGTGGAGCGAGATCACCGAGCGGGTGGCCTTCTTCCACTTCAACCTGCTCTGGATCCTGGCCGGCATCATGGGCGTGTTCCTGGCCCTCGACCTGTTCCTCTTCTACCTGTTCTGGGAGCTGATGCTGGTGCCGATGTACTTCCTCATCGGCATCTGGGGCCACGAGAAACGCCTGTACGCCTCGGTGAAGTTCTTCATCTTCACCCAGGGGGCGGGCCTGCTGATGCTGCTGGCCATCCTGGGCCTGGCCTTCGCTCACCGCCGGGCCACCGGCGTGCTGACCTTCGACTACTTCGCCCTGCTGGGCACGCCGATCGCGCGGGCGGCGCAGATGTGGCTGATGCTCGGCTTCTTCGTCGGCTTCGCCGTGAAGCTGCCCGCCGTTCCCCTGCATACCTGGCTGCCCGACGCGCACACCGAGGCGCCGACCGCGGGCAGCGTGGTGTTGGCCGGCCTGCTGCTGAAGACCGGAGCCTACGGTCTGCTGCGCTTCGCGGTGCCGCTGTTCCCGGAGGCCTCGCTCGCCTGGACGCCGGTGGCCATGTGGATGGGGGTGGCGGGCATCCTCTACGGCGCGCTCATGGCCTTCGGGCAGAAGGACCTTAAGCGGCTGGTGGCCTACACCAGCGTCAGCCACCTCGGTTTCGTCCTGCTGGGGATCTACGCCTGGAACGCCCTGGCCCTGCAGGGGGTCGTGCTGCAGATGATCGCGCACGGCCTGAGCACCGGCGGGCTCTTCATCCTGGTCGGCGCGCTCAGCGAGCGCACCCACACCCGCGACCTCGACCAGCTGGGCGGCCTGTGGGCGGTGGTCCCCCGCATGGGCGGCATCGGCATGGTGCTGGTGATGGCCTCGCTCGGCCTGCCGGGCCTGGTGAACTTCGTGGCCGAGTTCCTCATCCTGCTGGGCTCGTTCCACAGCAACCGCCTGCCGGCCATCTTCGCCGCCCTGGGCCTGGTCGCCGCGACCGTTTACTCGCTGTGGATCATGCAGCGCACCTGGCACGGGGCGAACGAGCGCGGCTGGCGCATCGGCGACCTGCGCGCGCGGGAGCTGCTCGTGCTCGGGACGATGATCGTCCTGCTGGTGTGGTTCGGGTTGTGGCCGCAGCCCGTGCTGGACGCCGCGCGCCCGGTACTGGCGCGACTGCAGGAGGCGGTGGCCGTGGCCGGAACCCTGCCGATGGAGTGATACCGTGAACGGAAGCGATGTGGCAGCCCTCGCCCCCCTGCTCGCCCTGACCTGCGGCGCCCTGCTGACGCTGCTGGCCGTGGCGGTGCATCGGGCCCACGGGGTCGCGCTCGGCGGCGCCCTGGTGACGCTGGTCGCGGCGGCCGTCTGCCTGCCCGTGGCCGCCGCCCATCCCGGCCCGGTCGGCTTCCTGCTGGTGAGCGACGCGCTCGCCCTCTACTTCCAGGGGCTGATCGTCGCCAGCGGGCTGGCCACGGTCCTGCTGGCCCACCGCTACCTGGCCGGGCGCGCCGAGCAGCGGGAGGAGTTCTACATCCTGGTGCTCCTGGCGGCCCTGGGCGCGGGCGTGCTGGCGGCCGCCCGGCACTTCGCCTCCTTCTTCCTCGGCCTGGAGACGCTCAGCGTGGGGCTGTACGGCCTGATCGGCTACCTGCGGGACGAACGCCGGGCGATCGAGGCGGGGCTGAAGTACCTCGTCCTGGCCGCGGCCGCCTCGGCCTTCCTGCTCTTCGGCATGGCGCTGGTCTACGCCGTCCTGGGCACGCTGGACCTGGACAGGATGGCCGACGCCCTGGCCGGGGCTCACGGTGACGGCCTCCTGCTGGCGGCCGGCATGGGTCTGGTACTGGTGGGGATCGGCTTCAAGCTGGCCCTCGTGCCCTTCCACATGTGGACGCCCGACGTCTACGTGGGCGCTCCCGCCCCGGTGACCGCCTTCGTGGCGACCGCCTCGAAGGGGGCCGTCTTCGCCGTGCTGCTGCGCTTCTACCACGGGCTGTCCGTGCCCGGCCTGCCGGGGCTGTTCACCCTCCTGACCCTGATCGCCCTGGCCTCCATGCTGGCGGGCAACCTGCTGGCGCTCCTGCAGCACAACGTCAAGCGGATCCTCGCCTACAGCTCCATCGCCCACCTCGGCTACGCCCTGACGGCCCTGCTGGCGGGTGGAGCGGCGGGTTACGCCGCCGTCGGCTTCTACCTGGCCGCCTACACCGTCACCATCCTGGGTGCCTTCGGCGTGGTGACCGTGCTCTCGGGCTCCGACCGGGAAGCCGAGGACCTGCAAGACTTCCGCGGCCTGTTCTGGCGGCGGCCCTGGCTCGCGGCGGTCATGACCGGCTGCCTGCTATCTCTGGCCGGCATCCCGGTGACGGCCGGTTTCGTGGCCAAGTACCAGGTGCTGGCGGCCGGGGTCGGCGCCTCGGTCTGGCTCCTGGTGCTGGTCCTGGCCGTCAGCAGCGCCATCGGCCTCTACTACTACCTGCGGATCGTGGTCGCCATGCTCAGTCCCGTTCCCGACGCCGCCTTGGAAACCGATCCACCGGCCGTCGCCGGGCCCGGTCCGGCGGCCGGGCTGGCCCTGCTGGTGCTGGCGCTCGTGCTGCTCTGGCTGGGTGTCTTCCCGGCCCCGCTGCAGAGTCTGGCGGCCCTCGCGGCGGCCGGTCTGCCCGGCCTGCTCGGCCAGCCCTAGACCGGATGCTCCAGGCGGCATCGCGGCCGGGCGTTCCGGCCGGAGCGCGGGATGCGGTCCAAGCAGGAGCGGCACGTCCGTGAAACGACTCCGCAAGCCGCTGGCCGCCGAGTTCCTGGGTACCGCCCTCCTCGTGCTGGTGGGTGTCTCGTTCGTCATCCTGGACTTCGGGCGGGGCAGCCCCGTGCCGGCCCTGATCCCCTCAGCGGGCGCCCGCCGCCTGATCACGGGATTTCTCTTCGGCGCGACCGGGGCCTGCATCGCGCTCTCGCCGGTCGGCAAGATCAGCGGGGCCCACATCAACCCGGTGGTGAGCATGGCCTTCTGGGCGGCCGGCAAGCTCCGCGGCCGGCACGCCCTGGCCAACGTGATCGCCCAGTGTCTGGGCGGGTTGGTCGGGGCCCTGCCCCTCCTGCTGTGGGGCTCCGTCGGGCGCAGCGTCGTCTTCGGGGCCACCCTGCCCGGCCCGGGCTACGGAGCCGGCGCCGCGCTGGCGGGGGAGGTCGTGACCACCTTCGCCCTCATCGCCGGGCTGTTCGTCTTCGTCAGCCACCGCCGCCTGAGGCGGTTCACTCCGGCCCTCTTCCCCGTCCTGTACGCCCTGATGGTCTATCTCGAGGCTCCCGTCTCGGGCACGAGCACCAACCCGGCGCGCAGCCTCGGGCCGCTGGTCGTCGCCGGCACCTGGGGCGGCTGGTGGATCTACTGGGTCGGGCCCACCCTCGGGATGCTGGTGGGGGTCGGGCTGCACCGGATTTCCTGGCTGCGGCACTTCGAGATCGAGGTGGCCAAGGTGTACCATTTCGAGCACGACCCCGCCGGCATCTTCACCCCGAGCGAGCGCCCCTCTCCGAGCGGAGCGCGGGCCGAAGGAGGCGGCGTCCATGAATGATTCCGTGGCGATGATCTGCCCCTACTGCGGGGAGCCGATCGAGGTGGAGGTCGATCCGTCGGGCGGCCGGCACCAGAAATTCATCGAGGACTGCTGGGTATGCTGCCAGCCGATCGAGTTCGAGGTTTCCATCGGACCGGACGGCGAGGCCGAGGTGCGCGCGCGGCAGGCCTGATCGGGAAGCCGGCCGTCCCGCGCGAGCGGTTCGCTGCCCTCGGCCCTATATATTCCTGATTCGCCTTGCGTTGCGAGGCCAGGAAGGGAGGCCACCATGTCCATTCGACCCGTCAAGCGGCTGATCAAGGCCAAGCCGACCCTCGAGGGTGCCGGCGTGCATCTGCGGCGGGCCTTCGGGTTCGGCGACACGACCGACTTCGACCCGTTCCTGCTCCTCGACGACTTCCGCAGCGACCGGCCGCAGGATTACCTGGCCGGTTTTCCCTGGCATCCCCACCGCGGCATCGAGACGATCACCTACGTTCTCGCCGGGACCGTCGAGCATGGCGACAGCATGGGGAACAGCGGGGTCATCGCCGCCGGCGATGTCCAGTGGATGACCGCGGGAAGCGGGATCATCCACCAGGAAATGCCCAAGGGTGATCCGGAGGGACGGATGCACGGCTTCCAGCTGTGGGCCAATCTGCCCGCGTCGCTCAAGATGACCGCGCCCCGCTACCAGGGGGTGACGGCGCCCGACATCCCGCGGATCACGGACGACGACGGGACCGAGGTCCGCATCGTCTGCGGCACCTTCTGGGGCAGGTCCGGTCCGGTCGACGGCATCGCCGCCGATCCGCTCTACCTCGACATCTCGGTGCCGCCTGGCCAGCGGAAGACCCTGCCCATCGAGACCACGCGCCACGCCTTCGCCTACGTCTTCGCCGGGGCGGGCAAGTTCTGCAACGCCTCGGGGCCCCTGGCGGTGCCGACCGAGGGGGTGGGCTGGGCGGACACCGAGCCTCCCGCGGAGGCGGAGAACCGCTCGCTCGTGCTCTTCGACCGCGGCGACGAGGTCACGGTGCAGGCGGACGCTGCGGGGATCCGGTTCCTGCTGGTCTCGGGCCAGCCGCTCGCGGAACCGGTCGCCTGGTACGGTCCGATCGTCATGAACACGCAGGAGGAACTCCGGCAGGCCTTCGCGGAACTCCGCGAGGGGACGTTCCTGAAGTCGGCGGGCAGACAGGGGAAGGGAACGGCGTAGAGAATGCCGGCCGGCGGCCGGCGACGGGCAGGTCTCAGCTCCAGATGAAACGGCTGGAACCGCAGGCCGGGCATTCCAGCAGGCCGTCGGGGATGACCGCGTCGCAGTTCAGGCATAGCTTCGTCCTGCCCGTGAAGTCCTACAATCTCGCTTCCGTCTCGTCCTGCCCCGCCCTGCCGGCGGCGCCGGCCGGGGTTTCGCCAGGCTGGCCCGCGAGGCATTCCCCCGCCTCGGGGGACGAGCGACCGCGCAGGATCGCGATGATCTCGGCCTTCCGCTCCTGCTGGGCGTAATCGAGTGCCGTGAGTCCGTTGCTGTCCTTGATCTTGGGATTGGCACCCGCCCGCATCAGCGATCTGACGACATCGGCATGGCCTTCGTAAGCGGGCATGTGCAGGGCCGTCGCCCCATGGGGGGCCCGGGCGTTCACCGCGGCGCCGTGAGCCAGCAGCAGATCGACGAGGGCGACGGAATTGTACTCCGCGGCCTTCATCAGCGGCGTCGAACCGCTCGGGTCCGGGGCGTTCACGTCCGCACCCGCCTGCAGCAGAGCCGCCGCGCCCTCGACGGAGCCACGCCGGCAGATCCAGTTCAAGGCGGACTTGCCCCCGGCATCGGCGCTGTTGGCCGCGGATCCTGCCTGCAGCAGGGACATCACGACATCCTCGCGCCCGCGCCGCGCCGCGCAGACGAGGAGCGGAGTTCCGAAGATGTCCCGCGCCTCCGGATCGCTGCCCGCCTGTAGCCTGTCCCGCACGGCGGAGGCATCGCCGAACTCGACCAGCTCGGCCAGTTCCTGGTCGTAGTAGATGCCCGGCTGGTAGCCCAGCTTGTCGAGCGAGTTCGGGTGCCCGTTGAGGCAGGTCACGTAAAGCCACTGCGGGGAGGAAAACCCCTCCACGTCCCATCCCGCCTCATGATCGTAATACTCGACGAGCAGTCCGCTCAGATCCTGACCGCACACCTGGCACTCGTCACCCTCGACGAGCCGGGCATAGTAGTCCAGGGGCTGGGCGCGACATCGGCGCGCGCGGGGAGCCGCAGGCCCCGACGCCGGTCCCTCCGCCCGGTGGCGTTTCCGCCTCGCAAACCGCTCGAAGAAGCTACTGGCCAACCTCCTCGATCGGCCGGACCTTGCGGCAAGCCCCTGCCGGCGGCCGCTCCGGCGCGCGGGAGCCCGGTCAACGCGGGGCGTTGACCGGGCTCCCTGCGCGAAAGCGCAACTACTTGACGAGCATCATCTTGCGGCTCATGGTCTGGCCGCCCGAACTGTAGCGATAGATGTACACGCCCGAGGGCAGGCGGTGGCCGGCGTCGTCGGCGCCGTTCCAGGTCTCCTGGTGGGGACCCGGGGCGTAGGACTGGTTGACCAGGCTGCGGACCTTGCGCCCGCTCAGGTCGTAGATGTCGATCCGCACCGGTCCCTCCGTCGCCACCGTGAAGAAGATCGTGGTGAGCGGATTGAACGGATTGGGGCGGTTCTGGGCCAGGTGGAAGGTGGGGCGCGGCGTCAGCTCCGCGGTGTCGGACATCGCGTAGATCGAGTGGGCGGCATCCGTGTTGCTCTGCAGCTCGGCCAGGCTGTTCCCGTACACCAGGGCGAAGCTGCACTGGATCGAGTCTCCCGGCGCCAGGGTGTACGGCCCGGTGGAGGTCAGCAGGGACCAGTCGTCCGGCCCCGTGGAGACGGGTGTCGAGATGATCCCCTTGAGGTGCCGGCCCTTGAAGCCGTCGTCGATCATGCCGTTGGGATAGACGTAGGTCTGGTTGTTGATCAGCGTCAGGTTCCGGTGCGTGTGCGGGTAGAGCAGCGCCACCCCCACGTACTTCCCGCTGCTGCTGTACATGTAGGTCAGGTGCCGATCGGCATCGGTGGCGCCCTGGTTCGTGCTGTAGTCGCCGATGTCCAGGTCGCAGAAGACGCCCACGTGGTAGTCGGTCAGGGTCTCGGTCCCGTCGTTGCGGATCCAGTAGACGAGCATGATGAAGTTGTCGTAGGGCGGATCGGCCCAGGCATAGCTCTCCTGACGAACCACGATGTTCTTGGGACTGGCGTGGCCGCTGTCCGAGAAGATGGCCACGTAGTCCTGATCCGAGCGGCCGGCCCCCAGATCCTTGCAGCGTCCGTTGGGCGTCTCGACGACCTCCCAGTCGAAGGAATCGACCGAGGGGCTCGTGCCGGGATAGTCCCGGTTGCACATGTACGTGACGCCGGTCCCGGCCCAGAGCGAGCCCACGTACAGGTCGCTGACGCCGCTGGCGACGCTGCCGAAGCCCTCGCCCTCGACCTGGCTAGTGCTCATGTAGCCGATGATGCCCTGGTCGGTGACGGTGCCGAAGACCGAGCCCACGTCATGGGTCAGGAAATCGGGCAGACCCACGAAGAGATCCAGGTCGAAGGTCGTCTGGTAGCCGTTCTGGGCGTAGACCGTCAGGAGCAGGGTGAAGACGTACCCCTGCGGCGTACCTGGGGAGGCGGTGAGCTGGAAGACGTCGCCGCTGTTGTCCCCTGTGCCGCCCCCCAGGAGCAGGTCGGGGTAGCTCCCGCTGGCATCGGTCACGGTGACGTACGGGTTGGCGGCCACGGCCAGTCCCGCGGTGACGCCCGTGGCGTCGACCGTGGAGCTGTTGTTGGCCAGCTCGATCACCAGGTTCACCGTCTCGCCCGGATCGAAGATCCCGTCGCCGCTCGCATCGAGCATGGTCGTCACCGGGACCACGTGCGGTCGCACGGCCGCCGGCACGGCGTTGACCGCCCGGAGGGCGTCGATCAGGCCGGAGCCGAAGACGTTGTCCTTGCCCGCCACACCGAGGTCGAGGGCGGTCTGCTCCATGATGGAATCGATACCGGCGGGCGACAGGCTGGGGTTCTTCTCCAGCAGGAGGGCCGCCACTCCGGCCGCGTGCGGACAGGCCATCGAGGTGCCGCTCCAGGTCTCGCCGGTGTAGCCGCTCGGCTTCTGCAGCGAGTTGATGTTCACCGCGGGGGCGGCGACATCCGGCTTGACCAGGCCGAAGCCGGGCCCGTAGGGCCAGTCGAACCAAGGAGGCACATCCTGCCAGGTGACCGGCCCCTGCGACGAGGCGCTGTACACGGCCGTGCTCTTGTAGCTGGTGCCGCCGACGGCCATCACGCCGCTCCGGGAGCTGTAGGGCGTGCCGGGAGTCGGGTGCCAGGGGGACGGCACGCGGGCCGTGACCCCGAGTTCCAGGGGCGGATCATAGTTGAAATGATCGTTGCCGGCGGAGTTGAAGAGCACGACGCCGGCGGCGCGGATGGCGTCGCCGCCCTCGCGCTCGGTCTGCATGACCGAGACCGGAATGTCCCCCGCGACACCCAGTGACATGGTGAAGATGCGCGCGCCCATCATCAGGGCATACTGCTGCCCCTCGTAGATGGCGCTGAAGGGCGCGCCGGAGCCGTCGGAGAGGTAGGACTTGCAGACCATGAGCTGGGCGCCCGGCGCCACACCGGTGTGTGTGCCGTTGGTGCCGTCCCCACAGACCGTGCCGGCCGTGTGCGTGCCGTGGTTGCTGGCCCCGCCGATCACGTCGTCGTTGGGGTTGCTGTCCAGGTCGGCGAAATCGTAGCCGTGGACGTCGTCGACGTAGCCGTTGCCGTCGTCGTCCAGCCCGTTCCCGGGGATCTCGCCGGTGTTGACCCAGAGCCGGTTCACCAGGTCGGGATGCGTGAGCCAGGCCCCCGTGTCGAAGTGGCCGACCACGATGCCGTTTCCGGTGTAGCCGGTCTGGATCCAGACGTCGTTGGCGTTGATGTACTTCACGCCCCAGGCCGTGTCGTCCTTGGCCTGAGCGAAGGCGGTGCCGTCGCCGTCGCCGGCGGGCGCGGCGGAGCGCGGGCCGGTCACGCTGCTGATCATGTCATAGGGCCGGTCGTACACCAGCGTGCCCGGTGCCTTGCTGGCGGCCAGGGCCTCGATGGTGGCACGGTCGCCGCGGAAGGCAATGCCGTTGACCAGCCAGAGAGAGCGCACATCGGCCGCGCGGCCGGCGCGCTGGGCGTCGGCCAGCAGCTGCAGGGAAGCGGCCTGGACCTCGGCGGCGTGCGTCCTGAGGGCATCGATGACCGTGGCGCGGCGCTCCTCGAACGTCGCCCCGGCCAGCCGGGCCTCGACGGCGGTCAGATCGGCCGGCCGTTCCATGAGCATCAGGACCCTGACCAGCTCCCCGTCGCTCTTGCCGGCCAGAACCGACTGGAGCCCGGGATCGATCGTGGCGGCCATGGCGGTTCCGCTGCAGGCGACCAGCAGAAGGAACAGGAAGACATAGGCCCGCTTAGACATGGATCTCTCCTTCGCGGTGCGGTGGATGGCCGGACCGCAAGGGACGGTCCGGCCTCTGGCCTGCCGTTCTTCTGCCGAGATTCCCCCCGGATAACGCTGTCCGTCACGGCTGCAGGCCCCACGGTTAAAAGTGAGTAATTTTACCATATTCGGGGCCGGCCCACAAACAATGTCCGCCGGGCAGCGTTCGCGGAGGCTTCGGAGGCTCGCGGAGGCGGGCGCCGGGAGGCCCCCCGGGGGGCCGGAGAGCCTCAGGCGGGTCGCAGCTCGTAGTCGTAGTCGATGTTGGCGATGGCCCCCAGCATGGCCCCGATCGAGCAGTAAGTCTTGGCGGAAAGCTGGATGGCCCGCTGGAGGTTCTTTTCCGGCACGTCGCCGGTGACCACGAACAGGACCCGGATGTGGGTGAAGACCCGGGGATGCTTCTCCCCCCGCTCCGCATCGGCCCGGACCTCGAGAGAGGCCGGCGGGCACTTCATCTTGGTCAGGATGCTGACAACGTCGACGCCGCAGCAGGCCGCCAGGGCCATGAGGGTCGTCTCGACCGGCGTGGGGGCCGAGCTGTTGCCGTCGATCGTCAGCGGCACGTCCATTTCCGCCGTGTGACCGGAGTCGGCCTTGCACATGAAATGCAAGCCCCCTGACCAGTTTGCTCTTGCAGTCAGCATGCTCCCACCTCGCGTTGATGAACGACGGCCCGCGCGGGTCGAAGGTGACGGTCTCAGCGGAGAGGGCGAACCCGCCTGACGCCGTCCTCGTACTCCAGGCGCTTCATGAGCGCGTTGATCTCCGCTCCCACCAGGAAGATCAGGCCCGAGATCCAGAGCCAGATCATCAGGACGATCACGCCCGTCAGGGAGCCGTAGGTCTTGTTGTAGGCGCCGAAATTCCGCACGAACAGCCGGAAGAGGGACGAGGCGGCCAGCCAGAGGATCGTGGCCGTAGTCGCCCCCGGCAGGATCCAGCGGAACTTCTGCCGCGCCTCGGGCGCGTAATAATAAAGCAAGGAAAGTGCCAGCAGGCTGAGGCCGAACACCAGCGGCAAGCGCAGCGTCGCCCAGAGGTTGTCGCTCTGCCCTGCCAGGCCGAGCCACTGGAAGAAGGCCCCGGTGACCCGCGGACCCAGCAGGATGATCACCGTCGACAGCAGCCCGATGCCCGTCAGGATCAGCGTCAGCGCGATGGACAGCAGCTTCTGGGTGGCCATGTTCCGGCGCGGCCGGATGTTGTAGGCGCGGTTGATGGTGGTGATGAGGGCCCCGACCCCCATGGAACCGCTCCAGATGGCGGCCAGCAGGCCGAGACCGAGCAGTCCGGCGCTGCCCGCGGGCAGGAGCGAGAGGACCGTGCCGGCCACCTCGTTGTAGGCCTCGGACGGCAGCTGCTCGCTCAGCAGCTGCAGCAGCTCGCTCTGCAGATCGCTGCCCAGGGGCAGACTGCTGATCAGGCTCAGGATGAAGATGAGGAAGGGAAACAGGCCGAGCATCATGAAGTAGGCGATCTGCGCGGCCATCCCCATGCAGTCGTCGTAGCCGATCTCGCGCTGCAGGCGCGCGAGGAACAGTCCCGTCTTCTTGAAGCGGCGTGAGAGCGTCATGATGCGCCTAGGATGAATCCTGCCGCCCGGGAAATCAACGCTCGTGTCGGGCCCGGGTTTCCCTTTGCCCGAGTCCCGTTCCCTGTCCTATCTTCGGCGGTGTCCGCTCCCGCGGCCCACCGCAAGGCCGGAACCCCTTCCGGAGGAAAGAGATGAAGCGCCAGCTCGCGTCGTTCGCCCTCGCCCTGCTCGCCATGGCCCTGCTGCCGGCCGCCCTGACCGTCGCGCAGGACGAGTCCGTCGTCGAGACTGCGGCCGCGGCCCAGCCAGCTCCCCAGCCCCTGGATCCGTGGCTGCTGCTGGGACCCTGGCCGTCTCCCCTGCCCGCCTTCCACGCGGCGGAGGAGCAGGGTTTCAAACTGGAGGAACTCCTGAAGGAACGAACCCTCGATCCGCGGATCCTGCGGCCGAAGGAGGGGGCCAGCCTGCCCGCGCCCGGGGGCCCGCTGGCCTGGCGCGAGGTCGGCATCCGGGGCGAAGGGCTGAGCCTGACGCCGCCGGATACGGTCCCGGCCGAGGCCTGGCTGGCCGTCTACCTGGAGGCCGACCGCTGGCAGGAGGCCACGCTGCGCCTGCGTTCGGCCCACCTGGTCGAGGCCTTCCTGGACGCCGAATCCGTGGACCTGGCCGAGGAGAAGGGGGACGCCGAGCCCGCACCCGCGACCGCGGAGGAGGCGCCGGAAGCGCCGCCCGCGACCCCGATCCCCTGGCAGAAGGGCACCCTGCAGCTGATCATCGGCAAGCATCTGCTCCTGGTGCACACGGTGTACGATCCCGCAAAGGAGGCCCCCTGGCAGGTGGCCGGCAGCATCACCAGGGCCGAGGACCTGCCGCCCGCGGCCTTGAGCTGGGACGTCAACCCGACGCGGGCCGTGGACATCCACGACATCCTGGACGCACCGCGCATCGACGACGTGGCCCTCTCGCCCGACGGCGACCTGGCCGCCCTCTCCCTGAGCGAGTACGTGGAGGGCGAGAAGGAGAACTGGCTGGAGATCCGCCGCCTGAAGGACGGCGGTCTGGTGGACAGCTGGCGCGGTGGGCTGGACGCCGCCCGCATCCAGTGGCATCCCGACGGCCACCGGCTCTCCTACACCAGCAGCGAAGAGGACGAGACCACCCTCTGGCTGCACGACCTGCGGAGCGCCTCCACCGAGGCCCTGCTGCGCGGGGTCGAGGATTTCGGGCGCTACGAATGGGCGCCCGACGGCACCTTCCTGGTCTACTCCTACACCGTCGAGGCCGAGCCCGACGAGCGCAAGGTCAAGCGCGTGCGCAACCCGGCCGACCGGCAGCCCTGGTGGCGCAACCATACGTTCCTGGTGGAGGTCGCGGTGCCCGAGGGGACCCGGCGCCGGCTGACGGCCGGCCCCCTGAGCGCCGAGAGCTGGCAGATCTCCCCGGACAGCGATCGGCTGCTCTTCTTCCTGAGCGAGCCCGACCTGCTGGAACGGCCCTACAGCACCAGCGAGCTCTGGGAGCTGGACCTGGCCAGCCTCGAGGCCACGCGCATCCTGGACGATCGCTGGATCGGCGGAGCGGCCTACGGTCCGCAGAAGGCCACGCTCGCGCTGACCGGTTCGCCCTCGGCCTTCGGCGGGTTGGGCCGGAACCTGCCCGAGAACGTGCAGGCCAACGATTACGGCGGTCAGCTCTACCTCTACGACCGCACGACGGGCACGGCCCGCGCCGTGAGCCGGCAGTTCGCGCCGGCCATTGCCGACATCCACTGGTCCCTGGTCGACGGCCGGATCTACGCCCTCTGCACCGACACCCAGTACCGCCGGCTGTATGCCTACGATCCCGGCAAGAACAGCTGGAGCCGCGTGCCGGTCGGCGTCGACTACGTGGACGAGATCGCGTACGCGCGCGACGCCCGCACCGCCGTGGCCGCCGGCTCCAGCATCACCACGCCGCCCCGGGCCATGTCCCTGGACCTGCGCAGGAACAGGCCGCAGCTGCTGCTCGATCCGGGAACCACGCACTACCGGGACATCGACTTCGGCCCGACCGAGATGTGGTCCTGCCTGCTGCCGGACAGCCAGACGCTGGACGGGCGCATCTACTACCCGCGCGGCTTCGATCCCGACAGGACCTACCCGGTCATCGTCTACTACTACGGCGGCACCACCCCGGTGACCGTGGATTACGGCGGCCGCTATCCCAAGAACGTCTGGGCCGGCGAGGGCTACGCCGTCTACGTGCCCGAGCCCAGCGGCGCCATCGGTTACGGCCAGGCCTTCGCCGCCCGCCACGTCAACGACTGGGGCAAGCGGACCGCTCGCGAGGTCATCGAGGGGACCAAGGCCTTCCTGGCTGCCCACCCCTGGGCCGATCCCGAGCGGGTAGGCTGCATCGGCGCCTCCTACGGCGGCTTCCTGACCGAGTACCTGGTCACCCAGACGGACATGTTCAAGGCCGCGGTCAGCCATGCCGGCATCTCCAGCATCGCCAGCTACTGGGGCGAGGGCTACTGGGGCTACGCCTACGGCGCGCGGGCCCTGGCCGGCGCCTTCCCCTGGTCCGACCGCGAGCTCTATATCGAGCAGAGTCCGCTGTTCCTGGCTGACCGCATTCACACGCCGCTGCTCCTGGTGCACGGCGGTTCCGACACCAACGTGCCGGTGGGCGAGAGCATCCAGCTCTTCACCGCCCTCAAGCTGCTCGACCGCCCCGTGGAGTTCGTGCGCATCGAGGGCCAGAACCACTGGATCATCGACCATGATCAGCGCATCGTCTGGAATGACACCATCCTGGCCTTCTTCGCCCGGTACCTCAAGGACGAGCCGCAGTGGTGGCAGGCCCTCTATCCCGAAACGAAAGAGGAGGCCGCGCAGAAGAGCGAGGAATAGAACGCTGCGCGGGCGGCGCGGGCCGCCCCTTCACTCCTGCCAGGGTCGATCGACATGATCATCCGGGTCGCTCCGCATCCCCTGCTCGATCTGGCGGCCGTGGCCGCCGTGCACCCGGCGCCGCTGAGCGCCGGGCCGAGCCCCACCTGGCTCGTCGACCTGCTGCGGGTCGAGGCCGTGACGCCGCTGCGGGTCGACGCGGCCGTGCGGGCGGCGGGGCGCGAGCTGCTGCGGCAGGGGGGCTTCAAGCCCAAGGGGCGGAACAAACCAGCCGCGGAGTACCTGCGGCAGGCCGCGGCGGAGGGAGCGCTGGGCAGCATCAACCCGGCCGTGGATGCGGCGAACGCGGTCTCCCTGCACAGCGGGCTGGCGCTCAGCGTGATGGACCGGGACGAGCTGCGGGAGCCGCTGCGGGTGGACATCGCGGGACCCGGCGCGAGCTTCGTCTTCAATCCCGCCGGCCAGGTGATCGAGCTGCAGGGGTTGCTCTGCCTGTCCGATGCCGACGGGCCGTGCGCCGACGCCGTCAAGGATGCTCAGCGCACCAAGACCGGCCCGGCGACGGTCCGCACCCTCGGCCTGATCTGGGGCACGCTCGCCCTGCCGGGTCGCACGGCCGCCGCCCTCGCCTGGTACCGGGAGCTGCTGGAGCGGCTGGGCTGCACCGTGGCGCCGGTGGATCTCGGCGAGTCAGGATGACCCGCGGAAGCGATGCCGGTGGCACCGGGGGGCTCAGAGATCCGGTGATTGCAGGAGCAATCCCTGCTCGCCCTTGCGGTGGGTGAGCAGGAAGCCGTAGCGGCCCTCGTGCTCGCGTCCCTTCAGCAGGACCATGCCCCAGCGGCAGGGAGCATCGGGGCCGAGATTCAGGTCGTCCGGCACCTCGATGGTGTAGGTGAGGTCGGCCCGGTGCGAGAGACCCTTGACCTGCTCGAGATCGAAGTCGGGATCGAAGTCCACGGCCGGCTCGAAGCGCATGCCGCGCGCGCGCAGGTCGGCGATCTCCCGCCGCGAGAGACGGCCGGTCTCCTCCGCGCTCCGGATGGGATCCCCCGCGCGCAGAATGGACCGGCTCCCGTTCTTGACGAGCCGCCAGGCATCGAACTGGTAGGGTGTGACCGTGCCGGGCTTGACGGTGACCCGCACACCGGCGTCCCCCCACTCATTGCGCGAGACCCAGAAGTCGGGATCGCCCGTGAAGTGGTGATCGAACATGGAGACGTCGCCATCGTCGCGGACGTACTCCACCGGCAGCTTGACCGCGATGGTGGCGGTGTAGCTCTCACCCGGCTGCAGGACGACCGCGTCCACGCCCGCCTCGGGCACGGCTGCGCACGGGTCCTGCGGCAGCAGCCCCTGGGCGGCCAGCTCCTCCATCCACTGGGCGACCGGGCCCAGGGTCCGCGCCTGCGCCCACTGCCGGTAGGCCGTCTTCTCCTCCTCGCTCGGCTTCTGGCTCATCTGACACCGGGTCAGGCCCGTCACGAGAATCCCGGAGAGGACGATGGCCGTGATGCGGAGGATTCCCTTCATGGCTTTCCCCTTCCGCTGCACGCGAGATGATGATCCGTCTTCGTTATCGGACGGAAGAGGAAGTCCTGAAGCGGAAGAAGATCGTCGCGGGCGGTTCGTCAGCCCCGCAGGTAGTACTCCACGGTCGTGACCACCCTCACGGTCTTGTGGAGCTGGCTCTCCTCGCTGATGCCGGGAGCGCGATCGCGCGGCAGGATCACGAAGACACCCTGGGTGGCCTGGCGGATACCGCCGAGCCGGCTGCCGCTGTCGGTGGCGAACTGCACGGCCGCCTCGCGCGCGCTGGCGGTGGCCTCGGCGATCATGTCTGGTTTCAGGTCGTTCAGGCGGGTGAACAGGTAGGTGGGCCCGGCGCCGCCGGGGCCGTAATCCGAGGACAGCACCACGCCGGCGGCCACCAGCTCGCCGACGTCCTGGCTGGCCGTGCGGACCCGCTCCGGATCCTCCGTGCGCACCATCAGGCTCTGGCGCACGATGTAGCGGCTCTCGGTGGGTCCGCTGCGGTAGGCGTTGGCCAGGACGTCGGTGACCTCCAGGCTCTGCAGCTCGACCTGCTCCGCCGGGATCTCGTGCCTGGCCAGGAAGTCGAGGATGGTCTGCCGGCTCAGCTCGATCTCGGCCTGGGCGCGCCCCAGGTCGTCGTCGGTGGCCACGTAGCGCAGCGGCCACAGCGCGATGTCGGCCAGCACGTCGCGCTCGGCCAGACCCTTGACGGAGACGTAGCGATCAGAGGCGCGGCCCTGGACGAAGCCGTGCCCGACGAACCAGCCGCCCAAGGCGATGCCGAGGGCCACGAGCAGGGCGGACGTGTGCTGCAGGCCATCCTTCATGGCCGGTCTCCTCCACGATGGGGGCCCTCTGTCACCGCTCCTGGCGGCCGTGCCAACATCGGTGAATCACTTGAGCAGGAGAATCCGGCGGCTGTCCCGTACCAGAACGAGGGCAGCCCGGCGCTACTCCGGTTCCTCGCGCTTCTTCTCCTCCGTCGGCTGCTGTTCGGCTCGAGCCTCGAGGCTGTCTTCCTCCCAGCCCTCGCGGACCAGGACGAGCACGGCGGAGTTGGGAACGATCAGGTACTGCTGCTTCTCGAAGGTGATCTCGACGGCCGCCTTGCGCAGGAACAGGGCGAAGTCGCCATCCTGAGCCTGCAGCGGCAGGTAGTGCGGCCGCGTTTCGCCGTCCTCCCAGGCTTCCTCGAAGACGTCGGCGGGCTGGGGAATGGGCACCCCGGGCCCCACGGCCACGACCCAGCCCCCCTGGGCCATGCGGGCGCTGATGGCCGTCTGGGGCAGGTAGAGCCCGCTGCGGGTTCTTTCCTCCCCCTCCTCCGGCCGCACGAGGATGCGATCGCCGACCACGATGAGCTGCTTCTTCAAGCGGGCCAAGGACTTCCTTTCTGCTGCTCCGCGGGGGCAAGTCCGCACTATCCAGATTTCAATTTATGAGCTAGAATGAGCCGTCTCGCCCAACCGGCGTACATTGGGGGAATACTCGAAATCCTGACTTTGCCAAGAGGATACCATGGCTCGACGGTCCACGGTCTGTCAATCATTGCTGTTGCTTCCGCTGGCCCTGGCAGCAGGTCCATCCCTGGCCGGTGTGGGGCACGGCGACAGTGGGCCGGACACCCTGGATGCGGTCCTCCCCGTCGTCGCCGTCGAGTTCCCGGGCGAGGACGAGCAGTTCCGCGGCTTGTCGACGGTCGGGTTGCGCTGGTCCGCCTTCGACACCCATCCGGGACAGAGGCGGGTCCTGGTCTGGATCGATGGCGCAGCCGCCGACAGCCTCCTGGGAGGCTGGACGAGTGGTGCGTACACCTGGGAATGGCAAGTGCCCGACGTGCTGGGCCGTTCCTGTCAACTCGCGGTCACGGTCCGGGATCGTTTCGGGAACGCGGGCAGCGCGGTCAGTCCCGATTTCACCATCGTCCCGGCCACCTCCGGAGCGCCCGCGACGGACATTGCGGTCACCACGGGGCTGGAGATGCCGCGGCCGAATCCCTTCAATCCGGTCACGACGATCCGCTGCTACCTGCGTGAGGCCGGTTCCCTGCGACTGGACATCTTCGACCTGCGGGGCCGTCTCGTGCGCCGGCTCGCGGCCGGCCATCGCGAGGGAGGCGTTCACGAATTCACCTGGCGGGGCGACGACGAGTCGGGCCGCCGGGTGGCGGCCGGTGCGTACCTGGTCCGGCTCGAGCACGTCGGCAGGGCGGGGCGGACGGTGCAGGTTCGCAAGGTGGTGATGCTGCCATGAGGCATCCTGGCCGCGGTGCTTCCGCGCTGCACCGGCTGCTCGCAGGCCGTTTCCCGGTCAGGCTCGGCGTTGCGGCACTGCTGGCCGCGACAGCCGTCGTGCTTGCGGGTCCAGCCCCGGTGCAGGCAGCAGACCCGATGATCGAGAACGTCCAGTTCGTCCAGCGCCGCGACGGCAGCCGGCTGGTGGACGTCCTCTACGACGTGGCCGACGCGGACGGCGACACCCTGACCGTCACGCTCCTCGCCTCCGACGACGCCGGCGCCAGCTGGCTCTTTCCCGTGCGCACGGTGAGCGGCGACGTGGGAGCCGGCGTGCTGCCGGGGACCGGCAAGACCATCGTCTGGGACGTCGGGGCGGACGCCTCCGGCTGGGAGATCACCAATCTGCGCGTGCGGGTGGCGGCGAGCGATGCCGGCATCGACCTGGCGCCGCATTCGCCGGCGAACTACGCCATCATGGAATGGCAGCTGGTGGACTGGGGCCTGCCGGGGCAGTTCGAGAAGTACGCGCGGCCCGATCTCCTGGTGGTCCAGGCGGGCCAGATGTGGGGCCATGCGACCAACGAGAGCCTCGAGGTCTACAACCACATCAAGGCCCTCAACCCGGACGACGTGATACTGGGCTACACCCAGTCCAAGTCGGTCATGCTGAGCTGGAGCGAGCCGGACAACTTCCCCTACCATCGAGCTTGCTACGAGCGAACCCTGCCCTACTGGTGCTGGTCCACCACGGGTGACACGGTGCAGGACTTCCCCGGCAACGTGGTGGTGAACATCCTCGTGCCCGAGTGCCGGGATGCCATCGTCCAGACGATGGCGGAATTCCGGCAGGCCTCGGCCAATCCGCTGGACGGGATCTTCTGGGACTACTTCGGCACCAGCTTGTGGATCCATCCCGGCGTCCACCTGGAGGGGCAGCCGGACCTGGACGGCGACGGCATCGGTCACTTCGACGATCCGGACGAGCGGGCCGCTTACCGGGCGGCGCAGGATTCCCTGGTGGCCATGGTCCGGCGTACCCTCGGCGAGGACCTCATCATCATGGTCAACGGCAGCAGGGCCCGGGTGGACTCGCTCTTCGCCTCCAAGGTGGACGGGATATTCTACGAGCTCTTTCCCACCCTCTATCCTTTCGAGTCGCCCAACATGGCCTCGGCCCTCGATCCGGATTTCCCGTACAGCCTCTTCCACACGGTGCACTGGCCCAGCACGCGGAACGGGGGGCCCTACGTGGTGCTGGATCACTACGGGCAGGCCACCTACTTCGATCAGCACGGCGAATTGACCCGCCTCCTCTACGGCAACATCGACCGCGTCGCCGGATTGCTCACCGACACTTACGGCACCTGGAATCCGCCTTTCATGCACTCCTTCGAATGGACCGACAACGACATCAGCCTGGGCCGGCCTCTCGGCCCCACCGTCATCGAGGGAAACGTCTACACGCGCGATTTCTACTACGGGCGCCTGGAGATGACCATGGGGAGCGGGCAGCATCCCAATCCCTTCTCCTACCGCATCTGGGTCAACGGGGCGCTGGTGGAGGAATTCGACCTTCCCTACCACTTTCCGTAGCAGCCGGCGCTTTCAGCCGGCGGACTCGTCCGGCTGCAGCCGGACGTCTCCGCGCCGGACCGGCGGGCGCGGGTCCGTGGCGGCCAGGCTGCGGGCGACGTCGGCGAGGCGCTCGCCGTTGACCGGGTGGCGCAGGTCGGGGGCGATCTCCGCCAGGGGCACCGCCACGTGCGCGTACCGCAGGATGTCCGGATCGGGAACCGGACGACCCAGGATCTCCCCGACCATCTCGTTCCAGAGCACGATGTCCGCGTCGATGGTGCGGGGGGCGTTCCGGTCCGCCGGATCGCGCACACGGCCGAGCCTCTCCTCGAGGCGGCGGATGACCGCGCCCTTGAGCTCCGCCGGTCCGAGCCGGGTTTCGAGCAGGATCGCGGCATTCAGGAAGGACGCCTGATCCGCGCGCCCCACCGGCGCCGTCTCGTAGACCGAGGAGACGGCGCGGACGCATCCGGCCTCGGCCAGGAGGGCCACCGCGCGCGGCAGATTGCGTGCGGCGTCGATGTTGGAGCCGAGCAGAAGGTAAGCGCGGTTCATGAGGCGGGAAAGTCCTCGCGCCGGCGGGTGAGCGTCACCCCCACCGAGCGCGCGAAGCGCAGGGCGCCCGGCTTCTCGAGGCGGACGGTGACCTCGTCCACCGGGTGTCGCGTGACCACCAGGCGGGCCAGCTCCGTGGCCAGCTTCTCCACGGTGCGGAAGCTCGAGGCCTCCACCAGGGCGATGATCTCCTTGGTGACGGTCCGGTAGTTGACGGCGTCCGCGATGTCGTCGCTGGCGCCGGCCGGCCGGCAATCCACCGCCAGCACCAGGTTGATCAGGATTTCCTGAGCCTTGACCCGCTCCTCGGGCTTGATGCCCACGATGCCCCGCAGCAGCAGATCCTTGATCTCGATCCGGTCGCGCCCCGGTGTCCCGTCGCTGCTCATGGCTCGAACCTACACCAGGTGGCGGCCGCCGTCCACGCAGACGGTCTGGCCGGTGAGCGAGGCATTCCCCAGCAGGAAGAGCAGGGCGTTCGCCACCTCCTCCAGCGTGCCGAAGCGCGCCGTCGGGATCTGGGAGCGCAGGGTGTGCTCGTAGTCCGCGGGCGCCTGCTCGGGCGGCAGGATCGCCCCCAGGGCCAGCTCGTTGACCCGGATGCGGGGGGCCAGGGCCAGGGCCAGGCTGCGGGTCAGGCCGTGCAGACCCACCTTGCTGATCGTGTAGGGAAAGTGGTCGGGACCGGGCCGCAGGGCGCGGTAGTCGTTCAGGTTGATGATGTCGCCCGCCCGGTCCACCGGCAGCCGGCGGGCGAAGGCCTGGCTCAGCAGGAAAGGCGCCCGCAGGTTGACGGCCTGGTTGGTCTCCCACGCCGAGAGCGAGGTCGCCTGGAAGTCGCCCGGCGCGAAGACCGAGGCGTTGTTGACCAGGATGTCCGGGGGTTCCAGGATCTGTGCGGCCTCGTCCACCAGGGCGGCGGCGGCGGCGGGATCGGCCAGGTCGGCCTGCACCAGCTGCGCGTTGCTGCCGAGCGCCCGCGCCATTTCCAGGGTGATCCCGGCCTCCCGCTCGGAGCTCCGGTAGTGGATCACCACCTGCGCGCCCGCCTGCGCCAGGGCCAGCACCAGCGCCCGCCCGATGCGCTGCGCGCCTCCCGTGACGAGCGCCGTGCGCCCCGTCAGAGGTCTCGCCCCCGCTTCCCCGCCGTCCGTCGTGCTCATGGAGCGTCTCCGTTCACCCGGGTGAAGTTCCGCTCGCCGCGGCCGTCCACGCAGGGGCCCCGGGCTTCCCGCAGCTCAGTTCAGCTGGACCACGATGGCCCCCTCGCCGCCCCATTCCCGGGGAGCCTCGCTCCAGCCCTTCACGAGGCCCGGATGCGCATTGCACCATTCGCGGACGAGCCCCTTGAGGATGGGCTGGCCGCCGGTGGAACCATGCCCGCGCCCGTGGACCACGAGCACCTTCTTGCGGCCCATGCCGGCAAAGGCCCGCAGCTGGGCTTCCAGCCGGGCCAGCGCCGGCTCGGCGTGCAGGCGGCGCAGGTTGATGCTGGGGGGCATGCCGGCCTGCGCCCGCTGCCGTCGCTCCCGGGGATCTTCCTCCACGGCGTCATAGCGGATGGAGCGCCGGAGACGCCGCCGCGGCCCCGGCTCCTCCTGCTGCTTGCGGCGTGTCTTGCGGGCCACCGACCCTCCTCGCCGGTCTAGGCGTCCGCTGCCTCCTGCGGTGGACGCAACCGCACCACGGTGGCGCCCCAGGCACCGGCGTCGGCCTGGTGCCCGTACCAGACCACCGCAGGATGCCGCTCCAGGATGCCATGCACGATGCTGCGCAGGGTGCCGATCCCCTTGCCGTGCACGATGCGGATATCGAGTATGCCACGCTCCAGGCAGGCGTCTAGGTACTCGGGGACGAGCTGCTTCACCTCGCGCGGGGCGAACATGTGCAGGTCGAGGGTGCCGTCGATGGGCAGCTCGGCCGGTATCTCGCCCGCCGGTTCCTCCGCGGGCCCCACGTCCTCGCGCTCGTCCTCGCGCCGATCCATGTCCTGCTCCCCGCCGGCGGCGGCTGCGTGCCCTTCGTCTCTGACACATACTAACCTGGCGGGCGCGCGCAGGCCAACGGCGGGTTGCCGGCGATGAACACCGCTCTTTCCGTGAGGACGGCGGGACGACACCTCCTGTGTCCTCCCGCCTCGACATCCGAACCGCTCAGGCCTCCTTGCCGCCGCGGCCCTGCTGACGCCCCACGGAAGGGAGGGCCTCCTCGCCGCGCGGGATCCTGCCGGGCGAGCCGGTCCGGCGGAGCAGGCCGGCGTCGCGTGTGCAGGAGACGAGGCACATGCGGATGCGGCGCGCCGTTGCCGACCAGAGCAGAGCCGCTCCCGCCGCCAGCACCAGCCCACAGGCCGCCGCGAGCAGGCGAAGCGGTCCGCCGCCCGCCCACCACGTCCCCAGGTGCAGGCGCCGGACCAGGCGCCAGGGCAGACCGGCGGCGACCAGCAGCAGGAAGAGCACATAGGCCAGGCGATAGGCGATCAGCAGGAGTGCGGGCCAGAACAGGCGATCCCGCCCGGCGGCCGTCGCCGCCCCCGCCACATCGCCGCCCGCCGCCAGGGGAGCCACGAGGTCGCGCCGGCCCAGCAGATCGCAGAGGATCCAGTGGCCGTCGGTCCGCACGAAGGGCAGCAGGCTCCAGCCCGCCGCCGCCAGGGCGGAAAGGCCGGCCAGGCGTCCCGGCGCCCAGGCCAGCAGGACGCCGCCGGCGAACAGCAGACCACCGCCGGCCAGCTGGAAGGCCACACCCGCGGCATCCACCCGCAGGCGACCTCGCCGGGGGAGCAGCCCCACCAGCGTGACGTCGCAGTACAGCACCGGCATCACCAGCAGCACCCCGACGCCCACGCGTCCGGCCGGCAGACCCTCGCGCCGCAGGGCGGCCGCATGCCCCAGCTCGTGCCAGATGGCCGTCAGCAGGAAGAGCCCCAGGCCCACGGCCCACTCCCTGCCGCTGGCGGGTCGGAGCGCGCTGCCGGCGGCCAGCCTCGCGAATCCCTGCAGGTAGGCCGCGGCACCGAGGCCTGCTCCCAGGGCCAGCACGCACCAGCCGGCCAGCGGTGCCAGCCGCGTCGCCAGGCCGTCCACCAGCGCGGCGGGCAGGACCGTTCTCCGCAGGCGGATGCGTGGCCCGCACAGAGCAGCCAATCAGGACCCTCGAAGGCTGATCAGGCCCAGCAGGAAGAGCCGCAGGACGTGAAACTCGACCCATGCCCGTCCGTGACGGGCGCAGAGCGACTCCAGGCTGGGCCGGCGCTCACGCAGCCAGGTCAGGTCCTCTCCGGTCAGTCCCTCGGCCGCGAAGAAGCGGTCGCTCGACAGATCGGCCAGCACCTCCCCCGGCCAGATCTCCACCTCGCCCCAGATCGCCACGTGGACCCGCCGCGGGGCCCGGTCCAGACAGGCCCGCAGCATGCGGCGGGCGTCGTCCCGCACCGGCGGGGGAACCACCTTCTCGTCCAGGCAGGACCGGGCGAAGCAGGAGTACGAGGTCTTCAGCATCTCCCAGAACGACCACTGCTCCGGCGTGGCCAGGACCTCCGCGAAGCCCCAGTCGAAGAGCTGGCGCGTCACGGCTTCCGGATCCGCCTCCCGTCCCCAGCGCCGGCTCTCGTCCTTGCGCCAGACGACGTCGCCCTCCTCGCTCCAGCGCAGGACCACTGGGTGCACGGGACAGCCGAGACGCCGCACCAGCCGACCGAGCCCGGTGCGCACGCGGATCTCGCGGCCGGGCAGACGGTAGGGCATGCCCTGCTTGAGGGTGCGAGCGCTGCCCCCCAGACCGCCGTTGCCATCGAGAAAGACGAGGACCGGTCGCCGCGCGCGCAGGGCGGCCACCATGCGCCGGGCGAAGCCGCTCTCGGTCACCGGGATCCAGTCGATGACACCGGGCAGGCCCAGGCGCCGCCGCACCGCCTCCGCCGGAGCGGCGAAGCGCTGGTGGGCCGCCTCGTTGAGCAGCACGGAGGGCTGCTGGCCCGCGTGCAGGAAGGGCTCGGGCAGGAACTGGTAGGGACCGATGTGCATGGTGACAACGATCCCCTCGCCCAGCTCCGGATGCTCCGCCAGAAAGCGCCGCCCGGGCCCCAGCAAGCTTGCACCGTCGCCGGCGAGCCGCTCCAGGGCCGCCTCCTCGAGGGCTCGGTAGCGCCGCCTCTTCTCCCGCAGGGCGATCAGGTCGGCAGCCTCGGCCTCCGGGAACAGCGCCCGCAGGTTCCACATCTCCCAGCGAGCCATGGTCACGGCACTCGTTTCCTTCGATCTCGTCATGGGACACCTCGGGAGGTGGGCCCGGAACGCCCCGGGGCGCTCCGGGCCCGCAACCGTTCTAGCCCTCCGGCCCCGGGAGCGGATAGGGATCGGTCGGCTCGGGGGGATCGGGGGTGATCTTGCAGGAGCAGCAGTGACCGCCGGTGAGGCGGTCCGCTTCCTGCAGGTCTCCACCTGCGAGCAGCGGGCTCATCTCGAGCCGCTCCTCGAGTTCCTCCACACCCAGCCTCGCGAGGGTCTCGTCCACGCTCGGCTGCACATCTTCGCCCATCGCGTCACCTCCTGCTTGCGCTCCAGCTCCGTCTCGAGCCCCTGCCGTGATCACAGGCGAGCCCCGCTCAGCAAGCACGGTGCCGCCGGGCGGGAACTGCCCGGACAGGGCTTTCCGGGGCCGCGACGCGCCGATTCGCCACCTGGTGGCCGCCTGCCTCGTGACGCACCTGTCCCCTGCTTCATCATCGGCTCTCGGGAGTGTCGCCCGGCGGTGACGGTTCGCCGGCGGAGTCCGGGAGGCAGGAGCCGTCCCACAGCGGGGACGGCTCCAGTGGGCATGGCTACCGGCGTCGGCCGGCGCTCACTTGACGAGCAGCAGCCGGCGAGTCGCCCGGAAGGCGCCCGCCGCGAGGCGGCAGAAGTAGAGACCCGCGGCCACGTGGCGACCCGCGCGGTCCGTGCCGTCCCAGGTGGTCGCATGCGCGCCGGCGGATTGCCGCTCCGCCGCCGCCAGGACGCTCACCAGGCGCCCCGCCACGTCGTAGATCCGCAAGTCGACCCGGGACGCCTCCGGCAGCTCGTAGCGGATGGTGGTCCGCGGATTGAAGGGATTCGGATAGCACGGGGACAAGGCGAAGGCGGCGGGTGCCGCCCCGGGCAGGGGCGCATCCGAGAGGCCATCCTGTTCGGTCAGGTCCAGCACGATGTCGGCCGCGACCTGCAGGCGAACCTGCACGTTGCCGCTCGGCCAGCGGACGATCAGGCTGTCGATGGTCGCGGCCGAACCCAGGCCGAAGGCCGCCAGGCCGCTGGTCAGGCCCACCGGCCCGCCCTCGGCCGCGACCTCCCGCACCTGGGCCTTGCCGCCGCCGACCAGGCGCACGCGCGCGCCGATCCCGCAGGCGTTGGACGGATCGCCGTGCAGCCGCAGCTGGAACCAGTGCCGGCCGCTCGCATTGTCGTTCCGCAGCAGGTAGTTGGCGCCCGCGCCGGCCACGTAGAGATCCGGATCGCCGTCGCCGTCGGCGTCACCCCAGGCGACGCTGCGGCTCTCGCCGCCGGTGAGCGCCGCAGCGAGCGTCTCGCTCGTGAAGACGCCGGCACCGTGATTGTTCAGCAGCAGATCGGGCTCGCCGGCGCGGGCCAGGTAGAGATCGAGGTCGCCGTCCAGGTCGTAGTCGCTCCAGGCGGCCGCGCGTCCGTGACCCGTGTCCCCGAGCGCCTGGCCCACGACGAGCACGAAGCTCGAGTCCATGTTCCGCAGCAGCAGGTCCGCCGTGCCGTCGTTGACCACGTAGAGGTCGAGGTCGCCATCGTTGTCGTAATCGCCCCAGGCACATGCGGTTCCGGGTCCATTGTCCGCCAGCGCACCGATGCCGCTGGCGTTGGCGAAGCCCAGGGAGAGGAAGTTCCGGACGAGCAGGTTCGACTCGTACCGGTTAACCAGGTAGAGGTCGCTGTCGCCGTCCCGGTCGTAGTCCGCCCAGGCGGCGGCGCTGCCGGGGCCGGTGTCGGTGATCACGGCCGCCGACGCGCTCAGGAAGAACCAGTTGCCGGGCGTGAGCTCGCCGTAGCTGCGCAGCAGCAGGTTGGCGGAGTTTTCCTGGACGACGTAGAGGTCGAGGTTGCCGTCGTTGTCGTAGTCCCGCCAGCTGGCGGAGCGGCCGGGACCGGCGTCAGCGAGCGCTGCGGGCGTGGAGTCCACGAAGCCGCCGGCTCCCTCGTTCCGCAGCAGGTGATTGGCCTCCCCGTCGTTCACCACGTAGAGGTCCAGATCGCCGTCGCCGTCGTAGTCGCCCCACACGGCCGCGCGCCCCGCTCCGGCATCGGCGAGCGGGCCGGTCGTCGCATCGACGAACCCGCTCGCGCCCTCGTTGCGCAGCAGGTGGTTGGCCGCTCCGTCGTTCACCACGTACAGGTCCAGGTCGCCGTCGCCGTCGTAGTCGCCCCAGATCGCGCTGCGGCCGGCGCCGGGATCGCCGAGCGGTCCGGTTGTGGCATCGACGAGCTGCACCGTGCGGCAGCCCACGCCCCAGGCTCCGATCTGCTGGCCTTCGCAGGCCCGGGGGCCGTCCGGATGACCGAAGGCCGCGCAGGGCGAGTTCTCGTCCAGGTGGAGATCCCCCGCATCGGCGCCGCAATAGAGGGGATCCGCGCTGAAGTTGCCGTTGCTGCCCAGCTGGCCCGCCAGGCAGCCCACACCGTCCCCGCCGGCGTTGCCGTGAACGTCGCAGCAGTCCAGGGTTATGGAGCCGGCATCGCAGGCGGCTGCCGCTCCCGCGAGGCCGCCGCTGATGATGGTATGGTCCAGCTCCACCGCCCCCGCCGCCACGTAGAGCCCGCCGCCCTGGTCCGCTCCGTTGCCGTGCAGCGTGCAGCCGGCGAGGCCCGGCGCACCGCCGTCGACGAAGACGGCGCCCCCCCGGACCGCCGTGTTCCCCAGGAACGTGCAGCCCTGGAACATGGCGTACGAGTCCACGCAGCGGACGGCTCCCCCCTCGCTCGCCGCCGTGCTGCCCTGGAAGAGACAGCCCTCGAAGGTGGGCGAGGCCCCGTCGCAGCGGACCGCGCCCCCGCCGGCCCCGGCCTCGATCCCCGGTGCGGATCCGTTGCGGATGGTCAGGTCGCGCACGACGGCGCCGGCTCCCTCCCCGGAGTGGAAGTCGAAGCCGCGACCCAGACCCTCGCAATCGAGCACGCAGGCCGCCGCCTCCCCGCTGCCGGAGCGCAGGAGGATGGCCTTGCCCCCGAAATCCAGGTCGCGGTTGCCGGGTCCGGTGTAGAGGCCGTCGTCCAGCTCCACGCTGGAGCCGGGATGGGCGGCGTCGAGGGCGGCCTGGATGGTCGGCTGATCCTGCGGTACGTGGATGGCGGCGCCCGGATTGAAGGTGAAGGTCATGTCCGCCGAGATGGCACTGATGTCCATGACCGCCAGCTCCGAGGCGCTGCCGTCCCACCAGTCGGTGTCCGGATCGGTGAGCGGCGTGCACTGGGGATAGTCGGGAGCGGCCCAGAGA
This sequence comes from uncultured Fibrobacteraceae bacterium, assembly GCA_964524645.1. Taxonomy (GTDB): domain Bacteria; phylum Krumholzibacteriota; class Krumholzibacteriia; order LZORAL124-64-63; family LZORAL124-64-63; genus CAZGEC01. The sequence continues at coordinate 37,066 of CAZGEC010000019.1, forward strand.
TCGGTCATGTCGCCGCTGTTGGTGTTGTGCTCCAGGTCCCAGCGTCCGTCCGCCTGCACCAGGGTCACCAGGTAGTGGGAGGAGGGGGTCATCTGCTGGTTGCTGTTGTTGCCCTCGGTGTCCACGTGCCAGATGGCCAGGCCGGCGTCGGGGATGTAGAGGTCGCGCCCGCTCCGCTGGCGGTTCTCGATCAGGTAGAACTCGTTGGGCAGGCTCGGGTGCTCGTACCTGTACATCACGTTGCCGGTGGTCGGGACGGGCAGATCGGCCTGGTAGTCGGTCAGCTGGCGGACGTCCGCCCAGCCGGCGGTCATCTTCAGGTAGGCGCATGGCTGCTGGGGATTGATGGAGGACGTGGCGCTGCACATGAGGCAGAACAGGCCCACGCCGCGCGAATCGCCGTCGTAGTCGTAGAGATCCGGCCAGTAGCAGATCATGTGGCCGTTCTCGTGGCAGAAGGTGTACAGGCGCATCACGTCGGCCAGGCCCGTGACCTGGTAACGCGCCGCCGAGACACCGTCGGCGGACCAGGTCAGCCAGCCGGAGTGCGGCCAGAGGCCTTGGGCCCAGGCGCAGCTCGTCAGGCCCGCGTAGAAGCAGTTGATCCCGTCGATCAGGCCATCGCCGTTGGCGTCGTACTGGCTGAAGTCGAAACCGCTCTGCTCGAGGGCATTGAGGGCCTCGATGATCATCTCACGCGCCCGCGAACCGTAGGGAGCACCGCAATCGTCGTAGTAGCTCTTGAGCTGGCTGGCCCGGAACCAGCCGGCGGGCACGTAATTGGTGTACGTGAGGGCGCCGTTGGACACGTCGTAGTAGTAATCGCGCACGGAACCGTGGCAGCCGTAGCCGGTGTAGCCCACCTGGTTGCAGAAGGCGTCGACCTCGGCGGCGGGCATCGTGGCCGGCGCATCCGCGAAGTCGATCAGCAGGCAGAGGCCCTGCACATTGCCGGTCGAGGGCGGCTCCAGCTTGCGCCCCTCCAGACCCAGGCGCAGGCGGACCTCCTGCTCCTGCGCGGCGGCCTCGGCCCGCACGGCCCCGGAGATGGCCCGCACCGCCGCAGGAGCCAGGCGCAGGTGGGTCGGCAGCCCGAGCGCCGCGCCCGAGCCCCGGTCCACCCGGTTACCGGTGGACAGCAGCTCGTCACCGTCGGCCGAGAGGCGCGCGTAGCAGACCTCGCCCGTGGCGGGATCCGGCAGCAGGGTGTAGCCATCCAGCGATTCGACGACACGGTAGAATTCGTCGCCCCAGATGCGGACCTCCAGGGGCGTGCCGTCGGGCTGGTGCAAGGGCCACAGCTCGCCGCTGACGGGAGCGGCGGCGGCGGCGAGCGGCAGGACGAGCAGGAACAGGACCGCGCCGGCGGCGCGGAACAGCGGAGAGCGGCACATGCCATACCCCCTCGAGGCTCGAACGTTGGACCCAGCGCCCCGCGGGAGTCGAGCGGGTCACCGTGAGAATACATGATTCTACAGGATGCAGGATGACGAGGCAAACGCGGCTGCGCGCCGGCCGCCGGCTCAGCCCACCTTGGCCGCCCAGGGCGGGAAGACGCCCGGATCGATGCCCAGGACGGCCCGGCCCAGCAGGAAGATGCCCATGGTGATCAGCACGGCGCCCAGCAGGTTCAGCACGATCCCGGCGCGCGCCATCTGGCTGACCCGGATCTTGCCGGTGCCGAAGATGATGGCGTTGGGAGGCGTGGCCACCGGCAGCATGAAGGCGCAGGAGGCCGACAGCGTCGCCGGCACCATCAGCAACAGCGGGTGCACCCGGATGGCCACGGCCACGGCGGCCAGGATCGGCAGCGCCATCTGGGTGGTGGCCGTGTTGCTGGTCAGCTCGGTCAGGAAGGTCATCAGCAGGCAGACCGCCAGCACCATCATCCAGGCGGGCAGGCTGCCCAGGCCCTGCATGAGCCCTCCCAGCCAGACCGCCAGGCCCGAGTCGACAAAGCCCTGGGCCAGGGCGAAGCCACCGCCGAACAGCAGGACGATGCCCCAGGGCAGCTGGCGGGCGGTGGCCCAGTCCAGGATGCGACCGCCGCCGCCGTCCCGGGCCGGCACCAGGAACAGGAGCAGCGAGACCGCGATGGCCACGGTCCCGTCGTCCACGTAGTCGGCGTGGGCCAGCAGCCGCGACCAGCCCGGCAGCTGCCAGGAGCCCACCGTCAGCCCCTCCCGCGTCAGCCAGAGCCCCGCCAGCAGGACGAAGTCGGCCAGCACCACCTTCTCGGCCCAGGACAGGGGACCGAGCTTCGCATGCTCCTGGCGGAACATCTCGCGATTGACCGGTGCGGCCAGCTTGCGCAGCGCGAACAGCTCCCCCAGCAGCAGCCAGGTCAGCAGCAGGAACACGACCGACAGCGGCAGGGCGTACTGGAACCAGCGCGCGAAGCTGATCTCGGGGGCCCCGGGAAAGAGCAAGGCCAGGTTCCGCACGAAGAGAGCGTTGGGGGGCGTGCCCACCAGCGTCGCCATGCCGCCCAGCGACGCCCCGTAGGCGGTGCCCAGCAGCAGCGCCGGGGCGAAACGCGATTCGCCGCCGTGCCAGCGCTCGGCCTGGATGATGACGGCCATGGCGATGGGGATCATCATCATGGTGGTGGCGGTGTTGCTGATCCACATGCTCAGGAAGGCCGCCGCCAGCATGAAGCCGAGCACCAGCCGCCGCGGGCCGCTCCCGACTAGGAGGATAATCCGCAGGGCGATGCGGCGGTGCAGCTCCCAGCGTTCCATGGCCAGGGCCACCAGGAAACCGCCCAGGAACAGGAAGATGATGCTGTTGACGTAGAGGGGGGCCACGGTCTTGCCGGCCATCAAACCCAGGGGCGGAAAGAGCGCCACCGGCAGCAGGGCCGTGGCGCCCAGGGGAATGGCCTCGCTGATCCACCACACGGCCATCCAGACGGCCACGGCGGCCATGCGCGTGGTCAGGGGGTTGCCGGGGGTCAGGTTGCCGAAGAGCAGCACCAGCAGGGCGAGCGCCGGACCCAGGATCAGACCGAAGAGGGCACTACGCCGGCGCACCCAGGACCTCCACCGCATAACCCGTGAACTTGCGCAGGTTGACCACGCCGGTGTCGAAGATCAGGTACTGCCCCTTGATGCCCACCAGCGTGCCGCCGATCAGCGGATCCTTGTCCAGGTTGAAGCTCTTGACCTTCTGCGGATACGTGAGCACTGGGTAGCGGAAGCGCTGCTCGCGCCGCTCCGCGTCCGGCAAGATCTCCTCGACCTCCCATGCGCGGAGCAGGGCGACGATCTCCTCGGCATGGGCGGCGAGATCCGCCTCGGGTCGTTCCTGCTTGAGCATGGTCATCCAGTGCGTCTTGTCGCGGTAGCGCTCGGCCAGACGATGCTCCAGCAGCCCCACCTCGCGCCGGCTGGGCAGCTCGGCCAGCGGAACGGCCGCCACCGCCCCCTGATCGATCCAGCGCGCCGGCAGGTTGCGACGCCGCGTGATGCCAACCTTGCGGCCGGACGTCAACGAGACGTAGAGGACGTGCGGCTGGAAGCAGTGGTCCTGCGCGAAGGCCTCGTCCCGGCAGGGGTCGCCGGCCTCGAAGTAGTGGCAGAGTTCCGGCTTGACGATGCAGATGTCGGCCTCGGCCCGGGCCCTGAAGCAGGGATAGCAGAAGCCCTCGCCGAAGCTCTGTCTGGTTTCGCGCCCGCAGTAGACGCAGGTGATCAGCCCGCCGAAGTGCAGCTCCAGGGTCCGGCCCAGCCGGTCGTTGAGGCGCAGCTCCCCGGTCCGGCGCTCCCGGTCGTGGTAACCGTCGGCCAGCCAGTAGGTCACCGGTTCGGTGGCCTCGACACGCATTTTCCTGAGGGTGCCGGACCAGATCGTTTCCACGAACAGCTCCTCGGGGCGGGGACGGCTCGCCGCCCAGTCTAGGCCATCAAGCAGGGCAGCACAACGCGCGCGATGCCGTACACGACCGAAACATCCGCCCGGGCGTGCTCGCGCGGAGCGGGCGGGATTGAGCGCCGCCTGCTCTTGGGATAGAATGGCCGTGGTGGGCGTGCTCGCGCGGATCGGGCGGGATTGAGCACCGCCTGCTCTTGGAATAGAATGGCCGTGGCGGGCGTGTCCGCCCACCGGAGCAGCAGGACCGAGACCCAGGGGGCGTTGGCGCCGCCGCGACGGCGGCATCGGAAAGGTCAGCTCGCATGAGCCGGTCCCGGCGGTGGCTCTGCAATGTCATCTCGATCCTCGGCCTGGGACTCTACCTCTGGGGCTTCCAGGGCCAGCTGCAGAAGTCCGCCCTGCCCAGGGACTTTCCGCGACAGCAGCTGCACTATCCCGTGCGCTTCGAGGGCATCCTGGCCGGTGGCCCGGAGGAGGTCCGCTTCCTGGCCGAGGGCTGGCGCCAGGGCCGGCAGGTGCACGTCGTGGAGGCGGACGGCACCGCGCACGCCGTCGTCCTCGTGCGCCCCGACAGCACCACCTACCTGGCGATCAGCCTGGCGAGCGCCCTCCTGTTCTGGGCCGTGGCCGCCTTCGTCTTCGCCCCGCGGGCCGGCAAGGCGGGAGTCGCCACCTTCTACGGTATCTGCTGGCTCTACGGTCTGGGCATCATGAGCGGAGGCGTCTTCTTCACCCGCCATCCCCTGGGGACGCGCGCCGTGCTCGACCTGATCCAGCTCGGCTGCCTGGCCTTCGTCCCCCCGCTCTTCGTGCGCATGGCCATGACCTTTCCGCGTCGCAGCGTCCTGGTGGAGCGGTTCCGCTGGCTCCTGCCCGGCCTCTGGCTGGTGGCGACCGTCCTGCTGGTCTGGCAGGGCTGGTCCTTTCTCCGCTACTTCCGGGCGCCGACCCCTGCCGCTGCCGCCGCCCTCGCGGCTCCGCAGCAGGTGGCCGACACCCTCCTGGTGGCCCAGGTCGCCCTCGGCTGTCTGATCCTCTACTGGAGCTACCGGCGTCTGGATCTGACGCGGGAGAAGAAGCAGGTCAAGTGGCTCGTGGTCGGCTTCACGCTGGGCGCCGCCCCCTACGTCTTCCTGCGCACGCTGCCCGGCCTGCTGGGATTCCCGCCCCTCGTTCCGGCGTACGTTGACCGCCTGCTGGAGATGGCCATCCCCCTGGGATTCGTCTTCGCGGTCGTGCGGCATCGCTTCCTCGACATCGACATCATCATCCGGCGCAGCCTGATCTACGGCATCCTGGCCGGCTGCCTGGTGTTCCTGATCCTCGTGCCCGGCATCCTCCTCGACCGTCGCCCCGCGGCCGGAGGCGGCTTCTGGACCTGGTTCCTGGTCGCGGCGGGGCTGGTGGCCGGACTGCTCTTCAATCCCCTGCGGCTGGTCCTGGGCCGCTGGGTGGACCGCACCTTCTTCAAGCTGGAGCACGACCTGACCCGGGCCGCCCGGGAATTGGAGCGCGACCTGCGCACCGCCACCGGCCAGGCGGATCTGGCCTGCCGGCTGGCCATCCATCTCGATCGCGACCTCCGGCCACGGCGCCACGGGGTGCTGATCCGTGAGGGAGATCGGCTGCATCTCGCCGGGAACCTGCCCGTGACGGATGCGGCGGCCTGGCTGCAGGAAGCCACGGGGTGCACACCGGGCGCATCCCTGCTGGCCGCACCGCGCAGCACGAGCCTGCCGGAGATCGAGAGCCCGGACTTCCCCGCCGTCCTGCAGCAGGCCGGGGTTGTGCTGGCGGCGACCATCCGGGGAGACGACGGCCCCGCCGGTCTGATCCTGCTCGGGCCGCGCGAGACCGAGCGCTTCTACATCGAAGCCGACGTCGACCACCTGGTGCGCTGCGCCACGACCGCCGCGGAGAACCTCGAGCGCCTCCACCTTGTGCAGACCGTGGCCGAGGAGGCCATGGCCCGCCACCGGCTGGACGAGCTGAACCGGCTCAAGAACGAGTTCTTCTCCCGGGTGGCGCACGACCTCCGCACCCCCCTGGCCTCCATCAGCTGGTCCGTGCAGAACCTGCGGGACGGCCTGGCAGGGGAGCTGAGCGCCCCTCAGCGTGACTATGTGAGCTCCATGGACGCCGCCGCCGCCCACCTGAATCGCCTGGTCGGCAACCTGCTCGAGATCAGCCGGCTGGAGCGAGCCGACTACCGCATCGAGACCGAGCCCCTGCATCTGCCCGGCGTGCTGGAGGAAGCCGTTCGCGCCCTGGAGCCGCTGGCGGCGACCCGGAGCGTCCGGTTCGTCGTGCACGGCGCGGCGGGCAGCTGTCCAGTGGTGGGAAACGCCGAGAGGCTGGGCGAGGTGGTCGTCAACCTGCTGGAGAATGCCCTGCGCTTCTCGCCCGACGCCTCCGCGGTGGAGATCGTGCTGCAGGAGCCGGCCGACGGTCACCTGGCCTTCAGCGTGCGCGATCACGGCCCCGGCCTCGGCGGTCTGGATCCCACCCAGCTCTTCACCCGCTTCGGGCAGGGCCTGCCGAGCCCCTACAGCCAGGAACACGGTTTCGGCCTGGGGCTGCACATCGCGAAATCCCACGTGGAGCTGATGGGCGGCAGCGTCGAGGCCGCCGACCATCCGGCGGGCGGCGCCGTGTTCACGGTGCGCCTGGCCCTGTCACCGGATCCGGAGGCACAAGCATGAGAGCCTCGGTGCTGATCGTGGACGACGATCCCGCCCTGCGGCGGGCGCTGGCCGATCGCTTTCGCCACTGGGGGCACGAGCCCACCACCGTCCCCGACGGGGTCGCGGCCCTGGACCTCCTGCAGAGGCAGGCCTTCGACCTCGTCCTGCTCGACCTCGCCATGCCGGGCCTTTCGGGCCTGGAGGTGCTGGATCGGCTGCGCGAGGCCGAGTGCGCGGCGGATGTGGTGGTCCTGACCGCCCACGGCTCGGTGGAGAGGGCCGTCGAGGCGATCAAGCGGGGGGCGAACGACTTCCTGACCAAGCCGGCCGACTTCGCCCTCCTGCAGCGGGTGGTCGAGCGCGCCCTGGACCGCCGGCGCCTGCGGCGGGTCAACCAGGCCCTAGCCGACCAGGCCACCCGGCCGATCCTGGGGCCCTCGGCGGCCATGCGGGAGCTGCTGGCCGTTTCCGAGCGGGCCGCCGCGGCCGAAACGACCGTGCTGCTCTCGGGCGAGAGCGGAACCGGCAAGCAGATCCTGGCCGAGCACATCCACGCCCGCAGCCCGCGCCAGAGCGGACCCTTCGTCTACGTCAACTGCGTGGCCATCTCGGACGAGCTCATCGAGTCCACGCTCTTCGGGCACGAGCGGGGGGCTTTCACCGGCGCGGTCAACCGCAAGATTGGCCGCCTGGAGGCCGCGGCCGGCGGCACCGCCTTCCTGGACGAGATCGGCGACATCAGCGCCAGCCTGCAGACCAAGCTGCTGCACTTTCTCGAGGCCGGCGACTTCGAGCGCGTCGGAGGCAACCAGACCATCCGCGTGGACTGCCGGATCATCGCCGCCACCAACCAGGACCTGGAGCAGGCCGTCCAGGCCGGGCGTTTCCGCGAGGATCTCTACTACCGCCTGAACGTGATCACGCTGCGCCTGCCGCCCCTGCGCGAGCGGCCCGAGGACGTGCCCGTCCTGGCCCAGGCCTTCCTGGAAAGGTTCGGAGGGGAGCTGAAGCGGGAGGGTCTGCGCTTCGCCGATCGCACCCTGCAGGTCATGCGGGCCTACCCCTGGCCGGGCAACGTGCGGCAGCTCAAGAACGCCATCGAGCGCATGGCGGTCCTGGCGCCGGGCCCGTCGCTGACGCCCGACCTGCTCCCGCCCGAGATTCTCGCCGGTCCGGACACGACCACCGCTGATCCCACGGAGCTGCCCTACAAGGAGGCGCTCACGGTGTTCAAGCGCCGGCTCGTCCGCCGCGCCCTGGCCCGCACCGGGGGCAACCAGACGAAGGCGGCCGAGCTGATCGGCCTGCAGCGGAGCTACCTGAACCGCCTCATGAAGGAGCTGGGGATCTGAATCCCCCTGAGATCCTCGCTCGTTGCCGCGCGGAATGCGGTGACCGATAGCGGACGGCTGGGGGGCGGAAGCGTCACCTCCCGCCCCCGCGAGACAGCGTCTTCGTCATTCGTCCAGGCAGTGGGTCAGCTCGTAGTAGGTCTTCAGACCGAAGGTCGTGACCTGCAGGCGGGACAGGGTGATCTGCGGTCCCGCCGCCTCCCGCGTCAGCTTGCGATCCGCCTGCAGCACGCAGGCGGTCCGGTTGCCGAGCAGTCCGTACTGCAGGCTGGACACGCGGGCCCTGAACGTCTCGCCGATCGGCTGGCCGGTAGCGATGTCCACCGGCGTGGCCGTGAGGGTTCCCGCGTAGCCGCCGCTGGCGCTGTACAGGCCGTGCCGGTCCACCCGCGTGCGCAGGGTGAAGGTCACCGGTCCCTCCACGTACAGCCAGTCGTACGGCCCGTCCGCGCAGAACGGCCGGGGAACGAACTGGCCGTAGTCGATCACGACCGACTCCTCGTGCGTCCCCGCCGTCACGGGCAGCGAGCCGGCGAGGTTCAGGATAATGCCCTCACCATCCGAGGCCAGGGGGACCGGCTCGCTCACCGGCCCCAGCGGCCCGCCCGTCAGCAGCTTCAGCTCGTCCGGCAGGGCGTTGTAGATCTCCGGCGCGACGTCCCGGAAGGACGGGGCGGCGTTGATGGGTCCGGTGGGCTGCAGGGGCAGGTCGGGATCCAGCAGGCCGCTGCGCACCAGGTCCGCCACGACCAGGTCCTGCGCCAGCTCCCAGCTGAGGACCTGATGCTCGGCCGTGCCAGGGATCATGACCTCGAAGTGCGCGCCGCCGAGGGTCCACACCCCACCGGCACCGAAGGCCTTCCCGCTGCGGAACAGGCGCAGGTGGAAGCGGATCGGCGCGTAGTCGCCGAGCTGCAGCTGCACGACGCTGCCGACCCAGCCCTCTCCCTCGGCCCAGCTGGTCTGGACGTCGCCTCCGATGGCGTCGGTCCAGATCTGGTCGAACGGGGGCGCCGCCGGCAGACCGAAGGCCGTCCGGTCGCCGTCGAGGGCCAGCAGAGCCGTGCGGATCTGCAGGGGATCGGCCGCGCCGGTGAAGATCAGGTTGATCGGGTCGCTGGGATCGCCGTCGAAGGACATGCCGGTGTAGGGCCAGAAGCTCAGCTCCTCGCCCGCGAAGGTGACGTCGGCCAGCTCCGCCGGCGGCGTCCGGCCTTGCTGAAAGATCAGCGTCGTGTCCTTCTCCAGGAACGGCGCCAGGCCGTCGTGATCCCAGTCCACGGGCTGATCCCAGACCAGATCGCCCTGCACCTCCGACGCGGGACCGACGGCATCGTCGCGCTCGCAGCCGGCCGGCAGTGCCAGCACGAAGGCCGCCAGCAGCAGGAGCAGCCCGGAACGGGCCTTGTCGAGATGTTCCATGATCCCCTCCCTTTCTCCAGTTTCCTTGCACTCGGGTGATCGCAGGCCCTTCATCAAGTCCCGGGCCGCGATGGTCCTGGCGGGCGACGTGTCTATATCTTATTATAAAACAATCAGTTAAAATAATGTTGGCGCCGTCTCGAGCCCGACTCGGAGCCGCCCGTCGCTATCCGGTTGTCGACGGGGAAACACAGAGTCGTAATGGGTCCAGCACACCTTTCTTCTTCGCCTCGTGCTAGGATCGATCCTCGGCCGCCTTGATCACTCCAGGACGAGGAGGAGCCCATGTTCAGGCAGCTCGACGACTTCTTCCGCAACTACGAGTTGCTGGCCGAGGGCACCGGCAAGATGCTCGACCGGATCCAGGACGAGAACCTGGACCAGCAGGTGGGACCGGGGCATCGCACCCTGGGCCAGATCGCCTGGCACATCGTCGCCTCCATGCCGGAGATGATGAACCGCACCGGACTGGGCGTGAACGCTGGGGACTGGGACGCGCCACCGCCCGCCTCGGCCCGGAAGATCGCCGCTGCCTACCGCGAGATGGCGGGCAGGCTGGTCGCCGACCTGCGCGAGAAGTGGACCGACGCAAGCCTCCAGCAGACCGACGACATGTACGGCGAGCCCTGGCCGCGCGGCCTCACCCTGCAGGCCCTCGTCCAGCACGAGATCCACCACCGCGGCCAGATGACGGTGCTCATGCGCCAGGCCGGGCTGCGGGTGCCCGGCCTGTTCGGTCCGGCCAAGGAGGAGTGGGCCCGGTTCGGCATGGAAGCACCGCCCTACTAGATGCCGGCGAGTCGGCGGCCGCGGGATGGGCGACCTCGACCGCCGCAGGCCATCGCCCATCCTGGTGAGGTGGACCATGTACGATTTCCTGCTCTCCGACGAGGCCCGGCGCCTGCGCGCTGAGGTCCAGGATCTGGTGCACTGGGTACCGCGTGAGATGATCCTGGCCATGGACAGGGACGAGATCCGCTTCCCCAGGGAATTCCTGCGGGAGGCGGGCCGGCGCAACCTCATGGGGTGCCGGTACCCGAAGGAGTGGGGCGGCCGCGGTCTGGACTGGGTGACCACGACCATGGTGATGGAAGAGGTGGGCACCCTCGGCTACATCTTCGCCTGCGTCTTCGGCGTCGGCGCCGAGCTCGTCTGCGACGCCATCGTCCAGCACGGCACCAACGCGCAGAAGGAGAAGTACGTCAAGCCGCTCCTGCGCGGCGATCTCTTCGCCGCCGAATGCCTCACTGAGCCGCGCGGCGGTTCCGATTTCTTCGGCACCGCCACGCAGGCCGAGGACCACGGTGATCACTTCCTCGTCAACGGCCAGAAGCGCTTCATCGTCGGCGCGGAAGGGGCCGACTACTTCCTGGTGTATGCCCGGACGAATCCGGACCCGGAGGTGCCGGGCGAGCGGGCGCTCACTTGCCTCCTGGTGGACCGGGGTCCGGGTGTCACGGTCGAGTATCTGTACGGGCTCATGGGCTGCCGCGGCGGCGGGGCCGGCCGGCTGGCTTTCCGCGACGTGAAGGTGCCCAAGAGCAACATCGTCGGCCGCATCAATGGCGCGGCCGAGGTGTTCGACACGATGATGGTGCCCGAACGGCTCGGCACTGCGGCGATGACGATCGGCGCCGCCCGACCCGCGCTCGACATCGCCACGACCTACACCAGCCGGCGCAAGGCCTTCGGTCAGGTCATCAACCGCTTCCAGGGCGTGAGTTTCCAGGTGGCCGAGGCGGCGCTGCTGCTCGACGCCGCGCGCTCGTTCGTCTACACGACGGCCCGCGCGGTCGACGCCGGCAGCGACCGGGCGCTCATCCGCCGCCTGGTGAGCGAGACCAAGAAGTTCGTCACCGAGAGCTGCCAGCGGGTCGCGCGCAACGCAATGCAGGTTATGGGCGGCATCGGCTATACCGACGTCTTTCCGCTCGAGCGCATCGTGCGCGACCTCGGCCTGGCGTCCATCTGGACCGGCACCAACGAGGTGATGAGCCTGATCGCGGCCCACGAGTGGTACCGGGAGCACCGCCGGGCACGACCGCCCCGCCCGTTCGAGTCCGACGCGCGCGCGGCGGAGGCCAGCGACGAGAAGATCTACGACTGAGGCGAGCGCCTCCGGCGCGCGAGCTTGCCGGCCTCGCAGCTGATTGCAACCGCTTCCGCCCCCCATCGCGGATCAGGCCAACGCGGCGCTACGGGGTGGAAGCTGCCGGTGGTTCGTCGAGCACCGGTCCCTTCCCGCCGGTCTTGTGGAGAAGGCGCGCGCGCTCCTTGAGAATGGCGCCCGCAATCACGAGCCACCCGATGACCAGCGCCACGTTGATCGCCGCGAAACCGCGCACGGACAGGCTCAGGGCATGGATCCCGACGAAGACGAGCAGGGCGCTCATCACGTCGCCGGTGCGCACGAAAAAGGTATCGGTCGCCTGCTTGGCCAGGTACTTCGCGCGGCGCGAGGTCGGTAGCCAGAGCATGTTGCGCAGCGTGTTGTTGAGCGAGTAATCGATGGAACTCTCGGCGGTCTTGCCGATGCGCACGGCCGTGAGGACGGGAAAGACGATCATCGTCGCCGCGTCACACAGCGCCACAATGGGCAGCACGTAAAACGAACCACGCACTCCCATGTACTTCACCAGGCGCGAGACCGCGAAAGCCTGTATTGCGAGACTGATCAGGTCGATATTGAACTCGTAACCAGCGAAGAAGATCCCGATGTGGTCCCGGACTCGATCGGCCGCGAGTGAACCGGACGCCACCGCCCGCGCAGCGTCGGCTTCCACGATTCGGGCGAGCAAGTAGTCTCCGTTGGTCTTCACCAGCGTGAAGACCAGGGAGAAGATCGCGATGAGCAGCAGGTAGCGCTGGGCCAGCACCGTCCGAAAGGCTTCGCCGCTCGTGCCCCCGATCACGTCCTTCGCTGTTTCGCGTGCCGAAGCGGACCGGGCGTGGTGCACCTCTCGCCAATGCACCCACTGCGTGACGGCCGCCGAGGCCAGGAGCAGGGCCGCGGCGAGCAGCATCATCTCCAAAACCCCGACCTTCGCGACGACGGCCCTAGCCGAGGCCGCGCCCGCGACCGCACCTATGGAGGCTCCCAGGCCGATCAGCGGGAACATGCGCTTGCCCGCTTCCTCGGTGTAGAGATCGTTGGCGAAGGCCCAGAGCTGCGCCACGATCATCATGTTGAACACCGCGATCCACAGGTAGAATCCGAGCGCGAGCAGGAGCGACGATCCCAGCAACTTGCCCAGCATGTAGAAGATGACGAGGTGGGATGCGAAGAAGAGAGTCACGCCGATGATGAGCCCGTTGCGCGCCTTGTTGCGGCTGAAGCGCGAGTACGCCGGAACCGCAAACGCCAGAACCACCGCAGTGGCCCCCGCCATGTAGACCTTGTACTCGGCACCCCTGGGCTCCGCAAGAATGAGAGCCTCCCGCACGGGCTTGATGCAGGAGTAGGCCATCAGGAGAATGAACCCAATCAGGGTCATGAGCAGTGCCGTCGGCGCCTCGCCGGCGCGGACCTCGGTGACGGCACCCAGCATCCGTTCCAGGAAGGAGCGCTTGGCGCGCTCGATCGGCGGTCCCTTGGGGGCATCTCGGCCGCTCCCGTTCGATGAATCTCGCTTCACGGCCCTCCTCGCGTGCGGAATGCGCCCGCCGGGTGTGATCCAACTCTAAGGCCGTCATATGACCCCGTCCAGCTCGTTCCATGCCTGTTCCGGCCGCCCTTCCACTTCGCCCCCTCCTCGACGCAGCGCGGCGAGAGTGCGGTCCGGAACCGGCACGGCATTTGCGGCGAGGATTTCGATGCGCTTGGGAGCGTTCTCACGTAACTTCTCCTCCATCGGCGGCGTGCAAGGCAGGGCGCTGTCGATATGCGGCGCCGCTCGTCGCCACAAGCGGATTCGGCGCACTGGGAGACGCGACACCAGGTTCCTGGCGACGCGCAAACGGACAGCCGGCGAGGAGGGCATCGTGGATGCATCCGCCCGTATGGACCAGCTTCAAGGCGGATATCAGATCGCTTCCATCATCCTGACCGCTAATCATCTCGGTGTTTTCGCGGCGCTGGCCGGCCGCGTTCGCCCGGCGACCGATCTCGCCGCCGAGCTGGGCCTCGACACGCGCGCGCTCGAGACGCTCCTGCTTGCGCTGGCTGGCGAAGGGATCGTGGAGCTGCAGGCGGCGAGTTTCCGCCTCGCCTCCGCATACGCGCCCTTTCTGCTGCCGGGGGGCTCGCGATCGCAGGCGGCGATCATGCAGCACCATTTCCATCTGATGCATCGCTGGGTGAGGCTGGAAGAGGTCGTGCGCACGGGGAGGCCGCTGCCGCGGCCCAGCGGCCGGCGCTCCCCCGCTGAGCTGCGAGCCTTCATCTGCGGCATGGCCGACCTGTCCCGCTCGGCCAGCGAGGAGGTGGCCGACAAGCTCGACTTCTCCGTCTTCCACCGGTTGCTCGACGTCGGCGGCGGGCCTGGTACGGCCTCGCTCGTTTTCGCCCGGCGCTGGCCGCATCTGCTCTGCACGGTGTTCGACCTGGAGGACGTGGTCGCCATCGCGCAGGAGGAGATCGACCGCGCCGGCCTCGGCGCACGCGTCAAAACCGCCGCCGGCGACTACTTCACCGATGAGCTGGGCGAGGGATACGACATCGCCTACGTCTCGAGCATCATCCACAGCATTGGACCGCAGGAGACGGAGACGCTCTTCACCAAGATCCACCGCGCCCTCGTGCCGGCAGGGACGCTCGTCGTGAAGGACTTCTTCCTCGAGGGAACGCGTACGCGCCCTGCCTCGGCGTCACGTTTCTCGGTCAACATGCTGATTGGAACAGAGCGCGGAAAGTCCTACACGTACGCGGAGACCCGCGCGATTCTGGCGGGCGCGGGCTTCGGCGACTTCCGGGAGATCGAGATCGGCTCCAGGAGCGGCCTGCTCGTTGCCCGGAGCCTCTCTTGACCGATCGGCGGAGCGAATGGCGGCGTCTTGCTGATCCGCGACTCGGAGCCGGGCGAGGAAGCGCAAACGCCAGACGGTCGATGACCCGCAGGTGTCCTTCTTCCATCACCATGGCATCGCGCAGCAGGTCCCGGCGACCCTGCCCCGAGGGCGCCCCCCGACCGGTGACGTGTCCGTGATCGCTTCCGCGCGGCCCTGCCCACGAACAGGCTGACATGGAACAGACCCGCAAGCTTCTCCGATTCGTGCGGCCTTACTGGAAGCGAAGCCTGATCTCCCTGGTCTTGCTCGTTGCCGTCGTTCTCATCGATCTGGCGATTCCCCGACTGATCCAGAAGATCATCGACCACGGCATTACCGCAAGGGACCTGCACGTCATCATATCCACGACCCTGGTCATGCTGGTCATCTCCTTGGCCCAGACTATCTTCGCCATCGGCAACAACATCCTGTCGATACAGGTTGGCGAGGGCGTGGCCCGCGATCTGCGCGAGGCGGTATTCCTGAAGGTCCAGTCCTTCTCCTTCGGCAACCTGGATCGCATGAACACCGGCCAGTTGATGGTGCGCCTTTCGAGTGATACGACCGTGTTCCGGCGGCTGGTGCAGGTATTCTTGCGCATCGGAACCCGCGCCCCCCTGCTGATGATCGGCAGCCTGATCCTGATGGTCGACACGGACCGCAATCTGGCGCTGATGATGCTGCCCATCCTGATCGCCATTTCACTGGTAATCGTGTTCTTCGTCGCGAGAATGGAACCGTTGTTCAGAAACGTTCAGCA
Source organism: uncultured Fibrobacteraceae bacterium (assembly GCA_964524645.1). GTDB lineage: Bacteria > Krumholzibacteriota > Krumholzibacteriia > LZORAL124-64-63 > LZORAL124-64-63 > CAZGEC01. The sequence goes on from CAZGEC010000019.1 coordinate 52,143, forward strand.
GAGACTGGATCGACTGAATACTGTTCTCCAGGAGAACATCGCCGGTGTCAGACTCGTCAAGGCATTCGTACGGGCCGACCACGAAGACGCACGCTTTGAGGCTTCTAACCAGGAATACATGAATTTCTCGATCAGGGTCATGCAGTTCATGTCCACGCTGTCCCCCGCCATGAGCCTTTTTATCAGTATCGGAATCGTGGCGGTCATCTGGCGCGGCGGAATCCAGGCCATTCACGGAAGCCTCACGGTCGGGCAGCTGGTGGCCTTCATCAACTACCTGCAAACCATGCTCGGCCCACTGACGATCATGGTCATGCTGGCAAACGTGGCGGCGGCGGGGACAGCCTCGGCCGAGAGGATCAATGAGGTCCTGGCGACAGTCCCCGAGATCCAGGACGAGGCGCAACCGCTGCCCTGGCCGGAAAACTCCGGACCCCGCATCGTCTTCGAGGATGTCAGCTTCCAGTATCAAGGCTCGAATGACAAGGAAGTGCTGCAGGGAATCAATCTCGTGGCGGAACCAGGACAGATCGTTGCCCTCCTCGGCGCCACGGGATCTGGGAAGTCGTCGCTGATCAACCTGGTGCCGCGCTTTTACGAGGTCGCCTCGGGCCGGATCATGCTGAACGGCATTGACATCCGGCGGATGAAGCAGGAATCGCTGATGGCACACGTCGGTGTCGTCCCGCAGGAAACGATTCTGTTCTCCGGAACGGTGCGCGACAACATCCGCTACGGCCGCCCCGATGCCGACGAGGCCGAGGTCGCGGCGGCGGCCGAGGCGGCGCAGGCGCATGAATTCATCAGCAGGCTGCCGCAGGGATACGATACGCATGTCGAGGAACGGGGAGTCAATCTTTCAGGAGGCCAGAAGCAGCGCATCGCTCTTGCCCGCGCTCTGCTGATGCGACCGTCCATCCTGATCCTGGACGACGCGACCAGCGCGATAGACGTGGCAACCGAGACGATAATCCAGGAAGCCCTGAGGACATGGATGCAGGGCCGGACCTCGTTCATGGTGGCCCAGCGCATAAGCACCGTGTTGAGAGCGGACAAGATCGTCGTGATCGACAAGGGGCGCATCGCCGCCGAAGGCACGCACGAGCGATTGATGCAATCCAGCCCGATCTATCGGGAAATCTATGATTCACAGCTGGGGGCCGGGCCTCTGCTCGGCATGGCGGAATGAGCATGGCCGGTCCACGAGAAGACTCGCCACAAGACCGCCTGGGGCGGATCCGCTTGGCCATGGGTCGTGGCCCGATGCGTCCGGCTCGGATCGAAACAGCGCGCGCTCCACGTCAGGCACTGCTGCGCCTAGCCTACTACCTGCGTCCGTACTCCGTGACCCTGAGCTTCGTCTTCGTTTTAGTGCTGGCCTACATCCTGCTGGGACTGCTGGAACCCTATCTGATCGGCTCGGCCATCGACAAGTACATCAGCACCAAGCGGGTCGCCGGCCTGGCCCGCATAGCCGTCCTCCTGCTGGTGGTGTACCTGCTGGACAACGGCTTTCAGGCTATCTCCGGCTGGATGATGGCCCGCGTGTCACAGGACGCGCTCCGACATGTTCGTCATGACCTGTTCAGCCACTTACAAACGCTCTCCGTGCAGTTCTTCGACCGCCACACGGCCGGGGAGCTGATGAGCCGTATGACCAACGACATCGAGGCCATCAATCAGGCCGTCTCGCAAAACGTGGTCTCGCTGGTCGCCAGCACTCTTTCAATGATCGGTATCCTGATCGCGATGTTCGTGCTCAATGCCTGGCTGGCGCTGGCGTCCGTGATCGTGCTGCCGATCATGTTCTGGTTCACCGACTTCGTCGCTCGCTACACCCGCAAAGGTTTCCGCAAGCTGCAGCAGCAGCTCGGGGAACTCACGGGCGTGGTGGAAGAAACAATCAGCGGCCAGCGTGTCGTCAAGGCCTTCGGGCGCAACGAGAGCGCCATCGCGAGCTTCCGCCGCAGCAATGAACGAGTCTACGAGGCCGGGGTGTACGCCAACAGCTACGCTCTGTCGCTCATGCCGCTGACCAACGTACTGGGCAATTTCTTCGTCATCGTGCTGGTCGGCCTCGGCGGCTGGCTGACCCTGCGCGAGCTGGCCACGATCGGCATGATTGCCACCTTCATCACGTACGCGCGTAACTTCATCAATCCTTTGCGCCAGCTTGCCAACATCTACAACTCCATCCAGGCGGCGCTGGCGGGAGCGGAGCGCGTCTTCGAGATCCTGGATACCGCACCCGAGGTCGACGCGACGGGTCGGTCGGCACTGATTCACGTGCAGGGCAAGGTCGGGTTCGAGAACGTGGATTTCGGTTACCTTCCCGGGACTCCGGTCATCAGGCACATGTCCCTGGCGGCCAGGAGCGGCCAGGTCGTGGCACTGGTCGGACCCACCGGAGCAGGGAAGACAACGCTGATCAACCTGTTGATGCGCTTCTACGAAGTGGACAAGGGGCGTATCACCATCGACGGGTGCGATCTGCGCGACATCGCCAAGGCGGATTTACGCCGCAGGCTGGGCTTGGTGCTGCAGGACACCTTCCTGTTCTCCGATACCGTCATGGAGAATATCCGATACGGGCGGCTGGATGCCAGCGACGCCGAGGTCGTCCAGGCCGCACAACTCGCCGATGCCGACCATTTCATCCGCTTGCTGCCGCAGGGTTACCAGACCAGGCTTTCCGAGCGCGCCAGCAACCTGAGCCAGGGACAGAGACAGATGCTGTCGATCGCCCGCGCCATCCTGGCCGAACCGGCGATCTTGATCCTGGACGAGGCGACCAGCAGCGTGGACACGCGCACCGAGATCCGGATCCAGAAGGCCCTGCTGCGCTTGATGGAGGGCCGCACGAGCTTCGTCATCGCCCACCGGTTGAGCACCATCCGTGATGCAGACCGGGTGATCGTCATCAATAACGGGGAGATCGTCGAAGAGGGCAATCACCAGCAGCTGATCGAAAGTAAGGGCTTCTACTACAACCTGTATCTCAGCCAGTTCAAGGGGCTTGCCATCTGAGGCCTGCCGGCTGCGCCGGAACAGACGCGGACACCGCGGACATCCGCCGGCAGCGCCCGAACCGCGCGCTGCAGAGTGGAGGGACGGCAGAAGGCATCTGGCAGCAAGTCCTGTCCGGCGGTTTGCAACTGGTCGAGAACGCAGCTACATTGGCCTTCATGCATTTCACCCCCGGGTCCTGTCGTTCCGTAGCCCTGGCGCTGGCACCGTGGCTTGCGTGGTGCGTGGCAATCCGCTCGTCCGCAGCCGCTCCGTCCTCTCGAGCCGAGACCATTGCGGAACAGCAGGAGTGGAAGGCCGAGCATCTCGGTATCGAGGGCCCCTCGAAGCTGGAGAACACGGTCGTGTGGGTGCAGAGCTCGCCGCTATTTCCACCCGCGAGCGGCGTCTACCCATGGGCGGGAAGCGTCTATCCCGGAACCGGGCTGAGCCTCGGAGTCGGCTACGTCAGACGGTGGCCGCCGAAGACGCACCTGAATCTGGTGGCCAGTGCAGCCGTCAAGGGCTCGTGGCTCTTCAAGGCCGACGCCAGACTCCCCGAGATCGCCAGTGGACTGCTCACCGTGACGCTGGATGCGCGGCACATGTTCGCGAAGGATCTCTCCTTCTTTGGACTCGGCCTGGACTCGCCGCACAGCAACCCCTTGCGCTACGATTATCGCACCACGACGCTGGGCCTGACTGCGGCGCTCCACCCTGTGCCCTGGCTCGCGCTGATCGGGGGCTACGCGCGCCTGAATTTGCAGACCAAGAGCCCATCGCCGGTGCCTCCCGCGGGGAACCCCGCGCTCGGTGACAAGCTTGCCTACAATGTGGTGCAGGCAGGCATGGCCCTTGACTGGCGAGCCTCACCCGGCTATAGCACTCTCGGCGGATTACAGCGGCTGACCTGGTCACTGTATCTCGAAACGCGGGATCTTCCGTTCGCCTGCCACCAGTTGGAGTATGAAGGGATTCAGCTCGTACCGATCTTGCGCGCACAGTACGTGCTGGCGTTTCACGTGCTGACGACTCTCACGACGACTCAGGCCGGCGACGAGGTGCCGGTGGTTCTCTCTCCCACACTCGGAGACGCTGAGACGTTGCGTGGCTTCGATGAGAGACGCTTCACCGATCGCAATCGTCTGTTGCTCACGGCTGAGTACCGCTGGCGCCCTTCACGATATCTCGACATGGCGATCTTCTACGATGCGGGGAAGGTGGGACCGCGACGCGAGGATCTCGGGCTCTCGAACCTCGAGACGGACTGGGGGATCGGCGCGCGCATCCACAGCCCGAAATCCGTCCTCATCCGCGTGGAGGTCGCGAAGAGCCGCGAGGGCTGGCAGACCATTTTTGCCGGAGGCAAGGCGTTTTGAGCGCCTCGCGAGAAACCCTAGTCGTTCCATTCCTGGCGTTCGCCATTGCCGGCCTCGCCAGTCCGTCCGCAGGTACGGAGCCGAAGTTCTATGACGATGATCCGCTCTGGACTGAACCGGTGACGCAGAACGTGAAGAGCGCCACCGATTACGAGCCGGACATCGCGTACACGTATATGGTCAACTTCTTCGGACACCCCGGGGAACCGCTGCTGGGGCAGCCCGCGAAGAACGTGAACACCGTGGACGAAGTTCCGGATGGTCCCTTCTTCGTGAACCGAGCCGGCCGCATTCCCCTGACACCCGAACTGGTGGCGCGAGCAGCCAATACCGACGACGGTCCAGCGGCGGGGCCCTGGGCCATCGTCTCGGGGAAGAGCAGCGGTGTGACTCCGGGTTTCTCGATCCGCGACGCGCGAGGAGTCAAGTGGTACCTGAAATTCGATCCAATCGGCTGGCCCGCCATGGCCACCGGCAGCGAGCTTGTCGCCGCGAAGCTCTTCTGGGCGCTCGGCTACCACACCGCGGAGTACCACATCATCCGGTTCCTGCCCGCCGACCTCGTGATCTCCGACCAGAGCAGGATCAGGCCTCCGGGTGAAGCGGAGCGTCCCATGCGGCACGAGGATCTGGAGCAGATCCTCGCGCGAACCAATCGTTATCCGGATGGATCCTACCGGGCGATCGCCAGCAAGGCCCTTCCGGGCACCTACGTCGGCAGAATTCGCTACGCCGGCACACGCGCGGACGATCCGAACGACATCGTTCCTCATGAGCAGCACCGTGAGCTGCGGGGCTATTTCGTCTTCTGCGCCTGGTTGGATCGTGTCGACGCCAAGAGAGAACAGTCGCTCGTCACGCTCGTGACGGAAGGGGGACGCAAGTTCCTCCGCCGCTACCTGATCGACTGGAGTTCAACTCTGGGAAGCGCCGGGATCGGGCCCCGTGCCTACTGGCAAGGATACCAGCAGTTCGTCGAGCCACCCGGGGTCATCGCCAGCCGGATCTTGACTTTCGGTGCCGCCATCCCCGCGTGGCGCCTGATGGACTTCTACGAGTCCCCAGCGGTCGGCAGGCTTCCCCGGGATGAGAGTTCATGGGATCCCGACGGCTGGGAACCCCTCGTTTCCAATGCTGCATTCCGCCACGCCCTGGCAGACGACAAGTTCTGGGCTGCGTACAAGATGGCGTTCATCACCGAGGACATGGTTCGCGCGGTGGTTGCCGAGGCGCAGTTCGACGATCCGGCCGCAGAAGAGCACCTCGTGAGGGACATCATGGCACGGCGCTCGAGGATTCTTGCCGCGTATCTTCCGGCCATTGACCCGATCGTCGATCCTGTACTCGGGAAAGACGGTATTCTCAGATTTCGGAACGCGGCGGTCACCTGCGCGGCGGCGTTGCCGCCCCAAGGCTATCGCGCGGCATGGTCCACCTTCGACAACGCGACCGGTGTGACCGCATCCATCGGCGTCACGGAGGCGAGCGATACCGCAGTGCCCGCGCCAGCGCTTCCGGCCGGTTCGTTTGTCAAGGTCGAGCTGAGCTGCGTCGGGGCGTCGATCACCAGCTGGGAAATCCCGGTCACGCTCTATTTCCGCAGGCGCGCTGGAACCTGGCAGCTCGTGGGTCTGGACCGGAGGTAGCATCTTGTCGCCTGGAGGGTGGGGCGAGTAGATGGGCCGATCAGTGTGCTCGTGGTCCTCCTGATTTGAACCGAATCCTCGGGCCGGACGGGAGCCATGGGCGAACGACGGGGAGGCGCAGATGCTCAAGCGACTTTCAAGTCTGCACATCAGTGATGGCAAACACAAACGCAGGCTCTCGTTGGTGCGCACGCTGGTGTCCGGGGCGGTCTTGTCGACCGCTCTGCTCGGCCTGCCCTGTCGGATCCAGGCGCAGGGCGATGCGCCGGCTCCGCCGGTCCGCCCCGAGTTCCGGTGGATCGTCGAGGCGCCGCTCCTGGCAACCAGCGCGACGCTCTATGCTATCAGCAGCCAGCTGCATGTCACCCGCAAGCTCGTGCCAACCCAGGGCCTCGATCCCGGCGACGTCCACTGGTCCTTCGACCGGAACATCATAGGGGAGCACAACGTGCGCGCGGACAGTGACAGCGACTACTTCCGCGACGCCATCGTGGCCTATCCCATGGTGCTCGCGTACTTTTGCCAGCCGTCCGGGGAGCGCCTGAAAGGAACCGTCCAACGTTCGTTCGTCTATGCCGAGGCCATCCTGATCGCCGAGGGTCTGTCCTCGGTCATCAAGAGAACGGCCGATCGCCCGCGACCCTACACCTATCTTCCGGCCGACGAACGCCCGCATGAGTCTGCCTACGATGTCAACAGCGAGGTGGCCTTCCGGTCGATGCCCTCCGGCCACGCGACCATCGCCTTCTGCGCCTCCGGCTTCGCGATGACCGACCACCTCCTCTCGCGGCCGGACGCGAGCTGGCAGCAGCGCGCCGGATTCTCCTTCATCGGTGGCTTCCTGGCGGGCATGACGTCCGGCCTGCGCGTCGAGGGAGGACAGCACTTCCCCTCGGACGCGATCGTCGGCGGGCTGATCGGCACCGCGAGCGGCGTGGCGGTACCCCTCCTGCATCATTACATCGGTGGCCAGGCCCGGCGGGCCGCTATGCCCTCGGCCGGGGCCTGGTGGCAGGCGATTGGCGGCCAGGTCGCGGGGATCGGCGCTGGCCTCCTGGCTGCGAGCTTCTACTGAGCGCATGCAAGTTCCCGGTACTCGAGCATGCATGAGCCGCTGTCTCTTGTCATCGCGGCAGAAGCCGCCCCTGTCGGCACGTGCTCCTGAATCCCCCGCAGGGAGGTCGAGCTGCTAGAAATACCTGTCCATTCTCCTGTAGAAGAGCAGCTTCGCGAATTCTGCCGACATGAAGTACAGCATCACGATTCCCAGCATCGCGAGCAGGCTGAACAGCGGCAGCGGAGTGAAACCCAGAACCTCCGCCAGGGGCGAGTACGGCAACGCGAGCGTGATCGCCCCGACCAGCAATGTCATGCCCAGCATGGCCCGGCTGGGTTTGCTGCGTAGAAATGGTAAGCGTGTGCGCACCGCGAAAACGACGATGCCCGCCGACAGTACCGATTCGATGAACCAGCCGGTGTGAAATGAATTCTCGCCGGCTTTCAGGAACCACAACAGTAAGGCGAACGTGGCAAAATCGAACAGTGAGCTGAGCGGTCCGAAGACCATCATGAAGCTGCGGATGAAGCGGATATTCCAGCGATGCGGGCGCTCCACGAGAACATCGTCCACGTTGTCACCGGCGATGGTCATTTCCGGTAGATCGGTCAGGAAATTGATCAGCATTATCTGCATGGGCAACATGGGCAGGTAGGGCAAGAACAGGGAGGCCCCGGCCACGCTGAACATGTTGCCGAAGTTGGCGCTGGTCGCCATGAATATGTACTTGAGCGTGTTGGCAAATGTTCTACGGCCCTGCATGACTCCTTCGCGCAGCACATTCAGGTCCTGCTTGAGAAGCACAAGATCGGCGGCCTCTTTCGCCACGTCCACGGCATTGTCCACCGAGATGCCCACGTCCGCGCCGCGCAGCGAAGGAGCATCATTGATGCCGTCTCCCAGGTAGCCCACCACGTGTCCGCGCTTCTTGAGCGCCAGGATGATGCGTTCCTTCTGGTTCGGATCGACCTCCGCGAAGATCACCGCCTCCTCCACCGCGTGCCAGAGCGCCTCGTCGCCCAAGTCGTCCAGCTCGGGTCCACCCAGCACCTCGAAGTCTCCCAGTCCGACCGCCTGCCCGATATGCCGCGCCACCAGCCGGTTGTCGCCCGTGATGATCTTCAGCGTCACGCCCAGCTTCTGCAGCGACGCAATGGTCGCCAGCACGCCCTCTTTGGGCGGATCGAAGAACCGCAGGAACCCAGCGAAGGCCAGGCCGGTCTCGTCATTTGCCGAATAAGGATGCTCCTGCATCCGGACGGTTTTCACCGCCACTCCCAGAACCCGGAAGCCCTGCGCGCTCCACTTCTCGTACCTCTCGCGGATCTCGATCCGCCGGCCCTCGTCCAGAACGATGTCTCCTTCCGGGGCCTCGATTCGGGAACAGATCGCCAGTACGCTCTCCAGCGCACCCTTGGTGATCATGAAGGGCGCGTTGCCGGCGCGACGCGCCACAACCGTGAGCCGCTTGCGTACGAAATCGTAGGGGATTTCATCCACCTTCTCGAATGATCCTGTAGCCGCCGCTTCCGTCCGCAAGATCGCCTCGTCAAGCGGGTTTGCGAGCCCGGTCTGCATGTGCGCATTCAGGTAAGCGTACTGCTGCACCTGCGCCGAAGGCGTACCGTCCGCCCCCAGGGCACTGTCCAGCTCGACGGCGCCCCGGGTCAGGGTCCCGGTCTTGTCCGTGCAAAGCACATCCATGCTGCCGAAATTCTCGATGGATTCCAGCCGGCGCACGATCACGCCTCGCCTGGCCATCGCCTGCGACCCTTTCGAAAGGTTGATGCTTATGATGGCGGGCAGCAGCTGGGGCGTCAGTCCCACGGCCAGCGCAATCGAGAATAGAAGTGAATCGAGGATGGGCTTGTGGAACATGACATTGAAGGAGAAGATGATCAGAACAAGAATGAACATGACCTCGGTGATCAAGTAGCCGAACCTGCGAATCCCGCGCTGGAACTCGTTCTCCGGAGGACGCAGCGTCAACCGGTCGGCGATCTGGCCGAAGGCGGTCTTTGGCCCGGTCCGCACGATGAGCACCAGGGCGCTTCCGCTGCGCACGTTCGTCCCCATGAACACCACATTCGTGCGTGCGGTCAGGCCCGTCTTCTCTCCCACCACGCCCGGCATCTTCTCCACGGGAAATGTCTCGCCCGTCAGGACCGCCTGATTGACGAAGAAATCCCTGGCTTCGAGCACCAGACCGTCCGCGGGAACCAGGCTTCCGGCGGACAGCAACACCACGTCCCCGGGAACGATCTCGGCGGTCGGAATGGTAACGGAGCGCCCGTCCCGCAAGACCGCTGTCCTGAGCGAGACCTTCGCCCGCAGCGCTTCGGCAGCGCTATCGGCATGGAACTCCTGGAAGACACTGAGCACGGCACTGCCCAGAACGATAGACAGGATGATCGCCGCATCCACCCAGTCTCTGAGAAAAGCCGAGACGACGGTTGCGAAGATCAGGATGAGCACGATGGGGCTCTTGAACTGGCTCAGAAGCAATCTCAGGGGCGTCACCCGCTTCCTGGGGTGAATCCGGTTAGGGCCGACCCGCGCAAGAATCTCCTGAGCGCTTTCTTGACTCAGGCCGTTGATCGACGAGCCCACGGCCCGAAGGACTGCATCAGCGGCCATGGACCAGAAGGGGAAAGCGGCCAAGATGGACCCCCGGGTCATGCATGAACCAGCTTGTCGAACGGGCAGGCGGACGACCAGGCGTCCCTCGTCCGGCGAAGGGATCGGGGTCGTGGAATAGCCGACCGCCCGCGGAGGTCACGGACACATCTGCACCCATTTTACCAACATTGCCCTGGATCGGCAGGAGCTGAACCTCCGTTATGCACCGAGATCCGGTGGGTGACGTGCCTCCATCCTGGACGGCCCGGGTCCAGGGCGGTGCGGCCGGCTGGCAGGAAGACCATGACATGATCGCCTCCGCCCGCTATGCTACGGGCAGCGCGGTCGCGCCGCGTCGGCGCTCGACTCCAGCCAGCTCGCCGCGCTGCAGGGAGGCAGCATGCTCAACCGGATCTGGGCCGGCTTCTTCTTCGTTGCCCTGGTGTCCGCCGCCGCGCAGTCCCTGTTCATGGGGCATCCGGGCGTCTGGCAGGAGATGGTCGGTGCGACCTTCGACCTGGCCAAGTCCGCCTTCGAGATCGCGCTGGGGCTGACCGGTGTCCTGTGCCTCTGGCTGGGCATCATGCGGCTAGGCGAGCGGGGCGGCGCGGTGGAATTCCTGGCCCGTCTGTTCGGCCCGCTGCTGCGGCGGCTCTTCCCCGGCATCCCCGCCGGACATCCCGCCACTGGCTCGATTGTCATGAACATGGCCGCCAACATGCTGGGCCTGGACAACGCGGCCACCCCCCTGGGCCTGAAGGCCATGCGCGAGTTGCAGGAACTGAACCCGGATCCGGAGCAGGCCAGCAATGATCAGATCCTGTTCCTGGTGATCAACACCTCGGCCGTGACCCTCATACCGGTGACGATCTTCACCTACCGGGCCCAGCTGGGCGCCGTCGATCCGACCGACGTCTTCATTCCCATCCTGATCGCCACCTACTGCAGCACGCTGACGGGTTTGCTGGTGACGGCGGCGGTGCAGCGGCTGCGCCTGTGGGACCCCGTGATCCTGGCCTACCTGGGGGCGATGACGGCGGCCGTGGCCGGGTTGGTCGTCTGGTTCGCGAGCATGGAGCGCGAGGACGTCGCCGCCCGCTCGGCAGTGCTGGCCAACGTCGTGATCTTCGGCGTGATCGTGGTCTTCCTGCTGGCCGCGGCCCGGCGGCGCGTTCCGCTCTACGAGGCCTTCGTCGAGGGGGCCAAGGACGGCTTCCAGGTCGCCGTGGGCATCATCCCCTACCTGGTGGCCATGCTGGCGGCCATCGGCGTCTTCCGGGCCAGCGGCGCCCTCGATCTGATCCTGGACGGGGTGCGCGACGCCGTCAGGGCCGTGGGCCTGGACTCCCGCTGGGTGGACGGCCTGCCGACGGCCCTCATGAAACCGCTCAGCGGCAGCGGCGCCCGCGGGATGATGATCGAGACCATGCAGAACTTCGGCGCCGACTCCTTCCCCGGCCGCCTCTCCAGCGTCATCCAGGGCAGCACCGAGACCACCTTCTATGTGCTGGCCGTCTACTTCGGTGCCGTGGGCATCCGCCGCACGCGCCACGCCGTCACCTGCGGCCTGGCCGCCGACGCCGCCGGTGTGATCGCGGCCATCCTGGTCAGCTACCTGTTCTTCGGATAAAAGACGGACTGTATCTGTAATCCACACTAGAACTTACGGTTAACAGGGGGCTGGCTGGGGGGTTTGTTCACTAATCTCCCCCCCCCTGGGTAGGGGGACTCAAACCTGCCGGGAGAGCAGACCTGCGACCAGGACGCCTGGGAATGAACTCATCGGACACCATCGAGAGAGGGAATCCCCGGCGTGGCTGATACCGCAGGAGACGGACCGGACTGTTCGCTCGGGGCACGAAACCTCGCTCAGCGGCCGAAGTTCGCGCCTCTCGCCGCCGTCCGCACCCGAATCACCGCTTTCCCGCTCTTGAAAACTGATGACCGACGCTGGTAAGATAGGGCCTGGTCATCGGCCCCCGAGGCGGAACTATGCTGTTGACATTCCTATCCGCGGCTTGCCCCGTGTTCCTGGGCCTCGGCAACGTCTTGCACAAGATCTACTACGACGACTACTTCGTCTTCGTGATCGCGTATTTCGTGATCGTGACGGCACTCGCCGCGTCAGTCGCTGTGATCTTCCGGCGACGCTGGGTTCGACCCGGTCGCACACGCACGCTGGCGATCCGGCTCTCACTGTCCCTGTTCTCGATGCTGTACCTGCTCGTCGCGCTCGAGGGTGTCTTTGCCTACGCGTTCGTCGAATCGGACGGGTTCGCGTTCACGCTCGCCTCGCGGCGGTGGTTCCACAAGTACTGGCATCCGATCAACTCGCACGGCTTCCGCGCCCAGGAACCGGTCTGGAAGGATCACATCGTGGAGGTGACCGGCGATTCCTTCGTCGCCGGGCATGGCATCGAGCGGATCGAGGATCGCTTCCCGGAGGTCCTCGGACGCAAGCTCGGCAACGGCTGGACAGTCGTGAATATCGGCGGCGATGGTTGGGGCCCGCCGGATTACCTGCGTGCGCTCGACAGCTACGATCACCGGCCCGACGTGGTGGTGGTGTCGTACTTCATCAACGACATCGAGCCCGCGGCCAAGGCGATGGGCTTCTCGCACCCGCAGCTGCGGATCGCGCCTCCGCGCTGGCTGGCTCCGATCATCTGTCGCTCGTCCCTGCTGGACTGGGTCTACTGGCGCGTCTACCGGCGGGCGAACATCGGCGAGACCTCATACAATGACTACCTCAAGGAGGCGTTCTCGCGCGAGGACATCTGGACTCGCCACCTTGCCGAGCTGGATGCCATCGTCGCTCGGGGCAAGCGCGACGGCGCGCTGGTGGTCTTCGTCATCTGGCCGGACCTGACGAACGTGCGCGGGGCGGCACCGTACACTGCACGCGTCGCCAAGCACCTGCGCGCGGAGGGCGTCACGGTGCTCGATCTCGCCGACCCCTTCGCGGATCGTGATCCGCGGCGCATGATCGTCAACCAGATGGACGCCCATCCCAACGAAGCCGTCCACGCCGAGGTCGCACAGATGCTCTACGAGATCATCAACGCGGCGCTCGCCACCAGGTACACGGCGACTGGATCATGAGAATTGCCCCGGGCTTGCGCCCGGGGCCGTGCGCGAATCCGGCTTCAGCAGGATCATGGTCCGCGTTTCCACGTTCTGGCTCCAAAGTCGAGTGTCGGTTCGGCGAACGCAACGTTAAGCTGCGGACTGGTCTGGCACGGCGCGGGCGTCAGCCGGCGCCGTGACATCTGTCAAGCGACATCTGCCTTCCCGCACTAAGACGACACCTACTTTGCCGCACCTGTCCACCAGTTGACTGATGGATTGACAGGGTATTGCTTCCGGCCTTTCTTCGTTGGGCGACAGCCAGTGTTCCGACCCGGGTCACGCGGCCGTTGTTGGCGCCCGGGTGGTCAGCGTGCTCGTGCGTGTTGATCAGTAGCGCGAAATCGTCGCGGTCCAGTTGGCGGGTGATGACGCTCCATAGCTCGCCGTCAACCGCGGAGGGCGCGTGAGCGGCCGCGAGGGGCAAGGGTGTCAGGTCGAGAAGCCCGGCGGCTGGTCCATTCTGAGCCGCCGGGCCTCGGCGTCGTAGCTCTCGAGCGTTTCCCGGAGCTGATCCCTCGCTTCCGGCGGAAGCTCCCCTTCCGCCCCCTCCAGCACCCAGCGGGCCGCCGCCACGAGCGCGGCGAGCTCGTAGGCGCCGATGGTGACCTGGAAGACCGCCGCTTCGGATCTCCCGATGCGCATGGCGTCACTTACCAATCTTTCCCATGAGGACCTCGCGCATCTGGCGGACCTCCCGGGTGAACTGGTCGTAGTCCACCTGCAGGCCGTCGAGATAGGTGCTCCAGCCAACGATCATCTTGGCGTAGAGGACCGCCTCCTGGATCTCCTCGTCGGTGGCGCCGAACAGCTTGGCGGCCTCCGTGTGGAAGTACGAGCAGTACTTGCACTTGGTCGCCGAGTGGATCGCGACCGCCATCAGCTCCTTGTACTTGTTCGGGATCAGGGTCTTGCCCAGCTCGAGCCGCTGGAAGAGGTACCACTCGGCATCGAGGCACTCTTCCGGACTGCGCTTGAAGAAGCTCGGGACGATCCCGAGCATGTCCTTGATCTCCTTCTCGACTTCCGCCCTCTTGGGTGGGGTAAAAATGACATACCTCCTTGCCATCGCCTTCAATGACTATGAGGCGCTGCAGGGAATCCCCGCAGCGCCGGCCGGTTCATAACTCATCTGCCTCCAAAGTACCCCAGGAATACCGCGGTCGACACCAGGGGGAGGGGCTTCTGGACGCTCGACGGCAACGCCATGTGTTCCAGGCGGTTGCCCCGGGCAGGACCCGATCGGGGGCCATGATCACCGCGAGGATGCCAGGCTTGCCGCTGGTGCTCGGCGGCAGGGCGTCATGGTGAGGCGCGGCCCGTCTCCCGCCGGGGCCGGCATCCCGTCCAGGAGCCGCGTCCCACGTCTAAGATCCCGAATACAGGCGGTTCCGGCAACTCTTCTGTTAATTGGGGCGCAAGGTCCGGCGAGGAGAAACCCCGGTGCTACGCTGCGAGCGGCGCCCGCAGGCGGCACCAGCAATCGCCGCAGTCAAGGAGCTGAGATGACCGATCATGGCGATGTCAGCGAGGATGTATCCCGCCAGGCATCCTCCAGGCGGTGGGAGCAGATCTTCGAGGTGGCCGTCTTCATCTTCCTGATCGCCCCCTCGATGGCCTTCTCCTTCTTCGTCGTCAATCAGGGATCCGTCAACTTCAGCATCGTGTCGATCGCCACGATCCTCCGGGATCTGGCGCTGGTGGCGCTGATCCTGTTCTTCCTCTGGCGCAACGGGGAACCGGTCCAGAGAATTGGCTGGACCGCCAGGAAGGCGCCCCTGGAGGTCATGTGGGGGATCATCCTGTACATTCCTCTGTTCTTCGCGGCTGACTACCTGGAGCAGTTCCTGGTCTCGGTCGGCTTCACCACCCCGGCCGTGCCCTTGCCCTCGGTGGAGGCCACCGGCGGGATCAACGAGACCATCCTCGGCGTCTTCCTGGTGCTCATCGTGGCCATCTGCGAGGAGACGATCTTCAGGGGCTACCTCATGCTGCGTTTCGGCGGCATCTTCCACAACCCGGCCGTCATGGTCATCCTCTCGGCCGTGATCTTCTCGATGGGACACGGCTACGAGGGATCGGCCGGGGTGCTCACCGTCGGCTTCATGGGACTGGTGTTCGCCCTGGTCTACCTCTGGCGCCGCAGCCTGGTGGCGCCCATGGTCATGCACTTCGCCCAGGACTTCCTCGGGATCGTGCTCTTGCCGCTGTTGAGCCGAGGGTAGCGCGCCGCGGGCGGCCATGGCCGGACCCCGCTTGTCATCCAGGAACTCCGCCACCAGGCCACCGGTTGGCTGCTCGGGGAACCCTCCGGATCAGCCGCCCGATCCGAAAGCGTCCGGTCGGCGCATCACCACCGCCGCGGCCAGGAATCTGGGCACGAAGTTGCTCGTCTCCGCACTCAGGCAGTCGGCCTGCTTCTCCACCAGGTCCCAGCAGCGCCACTCTGCGCGCCAGACCCCCTCGTCCTGCAGGCACCTGGCCAGACCGGCGGCGCCGCAATTGTAGGCCGCCACGGCGCAGAGGGGGTCTCCGGAACCGAACAGCTTCAGCAGGTAATCGAGGAGCTCGCAAGCGGCGATGGTCTCCCTGTAGGCGTCCATCCGGTCGTCGCGATCCGGCGGCTCGACGATCAGGCCATAGTCCCGCGCCGTCTGGGGCAGGAAGCGCCACAGTCCCCGGACGCCGCCGGGGGAGGGAAGATCGGGATCGTAGCCGCTCAGCATGAGGGGCATGGCCGCAAGGGCCCTCGGCAGGCCGTAGTTCGCCAGCTCCTGGTGGATCATCGGCAGCAGCGCCCGGGAGCGGGCGAGGGCCGCCTCGGTGAAGTCCCGCCAGTCGCCGTCGTAGCGGTCGACGTAGTGCCGCACCCGTTGCACCAGGGCGGCAGGGGCCGGCTGCCGCGTGACGTCCACGCCGAACTCGCCCAGGATCCGGGACAGCTCGTCCTCCAGGTCGTATCCACCTCCGGAGGCGGGCGGCAGATCCCCTTCCTCCGCCAGGCTCGCCAGGATGCGGGCGAAGTCGCGGCCGGCGATATCCCTGTTCGCAGTCTGACCCACTATGGTCCGGAAAGCCCTGGCGATCTCGTCGCCGCGACGTTCGCCCGGTGCCAGCAGGCCGCAGGCGGCGAGCGCGCGCTCGGCGCCGGTGAAGAGGCCCCGGGAAGTCTCGACGTCCCGGGGCTGCCGATCGTAGGCGGCCACGGCGGCGACGATGCTCAGGCGAGCCTGCTGCAGGGCCTGCTCGCGATCGAAGTACTCGCCGGCACTCGGCAGGCTGGCGGGCGCCTGCAGGGTGATGTCGAGCGCATGGGCCACGCGCCGCGCGATCGCGGTCTGGGCCTCGAAGACCTCCGCCAGCGACTCGTCATAGGTGCCGGCCCAGACGTGGGTGTCGTCGGCGACCCTGATCAGCTGCGGCACGATCCTGACCCGGACGGTCCCCGGCGCCGGATTCTCGCGCTGGACGGTCCCCTCGAGGATGTAGTCGACGCCCAGCTGGCGGCCGATCTGCGGCGCGCTGAGGGAACTGCCCCGGTACGGCAGCGTGCTCTGCCGCGAGACGACCCCCAGCCCCCTGATGCCCGCCAGCCGCGCGGTGATGACGTCGGTGACGCCGGAACAGAACGCCTCGTCCTGCGGCGCGCCCAGGTTCGCGAAGGGCAGCACCGCCAGCCTGATCCGGCCGTCCGCCGGAGGGGTTCCGCTCCCCGGCAGGAAGTGGGCCGCCGTCCCGATCACGAGCGCCGCCGCGGCCACCAGACCCAGGCGAGGCAACCAGCGGCCGCCGGCTCGCCGCGCTGCTCGCCGGGAGGGCATGCTGACGGTGGCGGCATCGGCGGACGCCTGGAGACTCGCCGCCAGCCGGTGCAGATCGGCCTGCAGCTCCCCGGCGCTCTGATGGCGCTGCCGGCGGTCCTTGGCCAGGCAGCGATCTACGACGCGCTCCAGGTCGACTGGAATCGTCTCTCGCAGCGAGGTCAGCGGCGCGGGCGCCTCGTTGAGGATGTTGTAGATCACCGCCGAGTCGAACTCGCCGCGGAAGGGCAGTCGGCCACCGATCATCTGAAAGAGGACCACCCCCAGGGACCAGAGGTCGGTGCGCCCGTCGCTCTCGTCCCCGCGCACCTGTTCGGGCGACATGTAGGCGACCGTCCCGAGCGTCGTGCCGGTCGTCGTCAGCTGGGCCCGTCCCGCCAGCTTGGCCAAGCCGAAGTCGAGGATCTTCACCAGGCCGTCGCCGGTGATGAAGACGTTGGCCGGCTTGATGTCGCGGTGCGCGATCCCCCGCTCGTGGGCCTTGGCCAGGCCCGCGGCAACCTGGGCGGCGATGTCCACCGCCGCGGCCACCGGCAGCGGCCCCCGCTCCAGCCGGTCCTTAAGCGTCTCGCCCTCGTAGCAGGCCATGGCGAGGAAGAGGCGGCCGTCCTCGGTCTCCTCGATCGCATGCAGCGTGCAGATGTTGGGGTGATCGAGGGCCGAGGTCGCCTCCGCCTCGCGGATGAACCTCGCCTTGGCCGCCGAGTCCCGGGTCAGATCGGGAGCCAGGAACTTGAGGGCGACGTCCCGCTTCAGCTTGCGGTCCCGCGCCCTGTAGACGACGCCCATACCGCCCTCGCCGAGCTTCTCGAGGATCCGGTAATGGGAGATGGTCCGGCCAATCATGCGAAGCCGCCGTCAGTCAACCGTGCAGGAATCGGCCACGAGGGGCCGAGCGCTTAAGGATCTCAGGCTACGATATCAGACCGGCTCTATATTGAAAACCGATGACTGGAGCTGGTAGAATAGGGCTCAGTCATCGGATCGCGAGGCGGGACTATGTGGTTGGACTTCCTCTCCGCCAGATGCTCCTGATCGGCCTCTCGATCGGCAGCGCCTGAACGCTGATCGTCCTGATGGCCATGCTCGCCCCTCGGGTGTGCCGTTAGTCGTCGGCCAACGCAGCCCTCGCCGCCTGGATGGTGGGCCTGGCGCTCTGGCTGATCGCTGATGACGTGCCGGGGCTTGACCCATGGGAGGGCGCTCGTCATGAAGACCCATTTGACATGCCTCGCGTGGCTTCTCCTCTTCAGCGGTGTCGTCGCCGCTCAGGAGAGCACGTCCATCCAACAGGCCCAGGATCTTGCCGACAAGGCGACCGAAGCATACAGGAAGGGAGAGTACCCGCAGGCTATCGATTCCTATCTGGAAGCGCTGTCATACCCCGACATGGAGAGACAAAAGGGCGGCATCTTCTACAATGTTAGCTGCTGCTATTCCCTGCTCGGCGATTCGGAAAAGGCGCTTGCGTACCTGGACAGCACCGTCGAAGCCGGATATTCAAACTATCGCTGGTTGAATGAAGACGGCGATTTCGCATTCCTCAGGGAACGGCATGGAGAGCGCTTCAAGCAGATCGTGGCCCGGGCAAAGGCGCACAAGGAGAAAGAGATTCTGCAGAACTCGCTGCTGATTGTCATCGAATATGACAACTACAGAGGGCCGCTTGACATCTCGGGCTATGACTGGGGGGACATACGTCGTGCGGAGATGGATACCCTGCGCGAGAAGTATCGCCTCCGCGAGGTGATCGGCCAAGAGGGTACCGAATTCGACAAGATGAAACGGATGCTGAACTGGGTCGCGACGAGGTGGGTGCACGACGGCAGCAAGATGGCTCCCAAGCGCACGGCGCTCGCCATTCTGGATGAAGTGGCGAGAGGCGGGCGGTTCTGCTGTGCCAACTATGCCGATGTCCTGATTGGTTGCATGCAGGCACTCGGGTATCCGATCCGCTTCGTGGGTCTCAGGACCGAAGACGCCGCCTACGACATGGGCGGCGGACACGGATGTGTCGAGGTGTGGAGCAACCAGTATCAGAAGTGGATTCTCCTCGATGTCCAGAACAATGCCTGGTGGGAGCACGAGGGAGTTCCCTTGAATGCGTATGAGTGCCACAGGTTGTTCACCGGTGGAAGGGAAAGCGAGTTGCAGTTCGTGGGCCAGCACGAGAATGTCGACTACGCCAAGATGCGGCCAATCTGGAGCGCCTACTTCCATCACGTGGTGAGCTACTGGATGGGGCGCGGCTTATGTCTCCTCGAGGACACGAGCGAGCCGCAGTTGGTATATCAGAGCCATTTCGAAAACCTGGTGGTCACCGATCAACATGACGAAGTCTATCCATCTCTGAACCGGACGAAGATCACCCTGCGAGGAGACCGAAACGGGGATCTCGATAGCCTGACCGTGGTCCTTGACCACACAATGCCGTACTTCGACCGGTTCCTCGTTCGCATCGACCAGAAGGAGTGGCAATCAGCGGCAGAGACCCTGACGTGGGCACTGAAGGATGGCAGGAACACGATCGAGGCCAAGGCCGTGAACGTGGCCGGCGTCGAGGGCAGACCGAGCCGCATCGTTCTGCTGCGCAACCAGTGAACGGCCAGGATACAAGCCGGAAGCGCCCGGTGCGCCTACGGAACCAGGGCACCTGCCGGGACGCTGACGGCGGCAACGAGGAGATCTTCGCCGGCGCGATCTACACCTCCAATCCGGACGGATTCTACGCGCCGCCGCCTGGTCATGGCGGCGGGCTCGAGGCGAGCCCGGAGCGGCCAGCGCAACCTCGCGCAACATCGCCTTGATCGCTGACCAGGTCGCCTCCTCCCTAGCGAGCCCCAGCGAGCCCCAGCGAGCCACACGAGCCACACGAGCCACAGCGAGCCTGTTTAAGCAAAGTCAATATGTCCCCGTAACTGCCACGAGATTTTGTCCCCTCAC
>CAZGEC010000020.1:0-68693 GCA_964524645.1 uncultured Fibrobacteraceae bacterium
ACGTTGTGGATCCAGGGCACGTGCTTGTCGCCGATGCCCTCGATGCGGTGGCCGCCGAAGCCGCAGCGCAGCAGGGTCGGGCACTGCAGCGCCTCGGTGGCGACGACCCGCAGCCCGGGGAAGTGGGCGCGCAGGTGGTCGCCGGCGGCGATGGTGCCCGCCGAACCGGTGGCCGAGATCCAGACGGCCAGCCGGTCCCACGGTCCGGCCAGCCGGGCGTGCAGCTCCCGGATCATGCGACCGGTCACCTGGTAGTGCCAGACCGCGTTGCCGAACTCGTCGAATTGGTTGAAGATGACGCACTCCGGCCGCGTGCGGCGGATCTCCCAGCACTTGTCGTAGATCTCCTTGACGTTGGACTCGCAGCCCGGCGTGGCGATGACCTCGCTGGCCACGCCCCGCAGCCACTCGAAGCGCTCGCGGCTCATCTCCTCGGGCAGGATGGCTACCGACTCGCAGGCCAGCAGGCGGGAGTCGAAGGCGCCGCCGCGGCAGTAGTTGCCGGTGCTGGGCCAGACCGCCATCTGGGTGGTGGGATCGAACTGGCCGGTCACCAGGCGCGGCACCAGGCAGCCGAAGGCGGCGCCGACCTTGTGGGCGCCGGTGGGGAACCACTTGCCGACGAGGCCCACGATGCGCGCCGGGACGCCGGTCAGCTCCGGCGGAAACTCGAGCCAGTTGCCCTCGTTGTAGAGCCCCGTCCGCGGATCGTTCTTCCAGGTGATGCGGAACAGGTTCAATGGGTCGATGTCCCAGAGGCCGACCTGCGGCAGGCGGGCTCGGATCTGCTCCGGCACGAGGGCTGGATTCTGCTGCTCGGCCAGGGTCGGGATGATGATGCCCCGCTCGCGGCAGCGGGCGGCGGCCCGGGCCAGGACGACCTCGTCGACGTGGGACAGGGTGGGATCCATGGTTCCTCCTCGCGGGTTTCGCCACGAGGATGGTGCATTCACCGCCGCCGGTCAACCTCGCGGCACCGATCGGCCGCGCGGTCGGGATGCCGCAGGTATCGCAGAGGTCTGGACGAGCGCCCTCAAACTCCGTAGAATGTAAATGCCCCCCCTGATCGCAATCCATATCAAGGGCAGGTGAGACATGAAACACCCGCAGTTTCTCGTTGCTCTCCTGATAGCCCTCGCCCTCACGACTGCAGCATCGACAGGATCGGCTCGCTCGAAGGTCCCGCACACCTGGGATCACCTCACCCTCGTCACCGCGGACGGCTGGGAGTACCCCGATGTCCAGGTGGAATGGCTCCCCGACAGTTCCACGCTCCTGGTGACCCGAGCGGACGGCGCCCGCCGGCTCTTCCCCCTGGAGCGGGTGGCCGCCCTGCACACGGCCGACGGCCGGGACGTGACGGATCAGGTGCTGGGCGGCTCGTCGTTCCAGCCCGGGGAGCCGCCGGAGCCGGTCCCGGCCGCCCCGGCGGAGGCACCCATGGCGCCGCCGCTGCCGGGCTCCCGCTTCCACTGGGCGCTCTCCGGCGGCGGCGGCTACGGCATGACCGCCGGGGACGGGTTCGCCGAGGCGAACGGGGAGCAGAGCTGGTTCGGCAAGCTCCGCATAGTCTCCTCGCCCAACACCTACGTGGTGCTGGGGGCGCGCTACCAGAAGCTGCCCCGCTCGACGCCCATGTACGACTGGCCGGTCTACGTCGGCGACGGCATCGTGGTCCTCTCGGACCAGGTCGAGCTGGAGCACCTCTTCATCGGCTTCGGCTTCATGCCGCGGCCCGCCAATCACCTCGAGCCGGTGCCCTACCTGGAGCTGGGCATGGGCCGGGTGGCCACCGGGTCCTCGGCCTGGCTCTTCCAGCTGGAGGGCCGGGAGCCCGGCGGCGGCGAGGAGTCCCACAGCGCGCCGGCCCTGCACGTGGAGGCGGGCGTGCTGGTGCCGGTTGGGGACGCCCTCGGCCTGGAACTCGGCGTCTCCTGGATCCATGCCGATCAGCGGCTCTTCCCGGCCCGCCAAGGCCGGTACGACGACGATCTGCTGGGCGTCCAGGCCGGCCTCAGCCTGCTGGGCGGCGTGCACTGAGCCGCCGGCGGCCGGTCGAAGCGTCAGGCCATCGAGCCATCCCGTGAGGCTCTCCCGCGAGGGGAGCTGTTGGCGGGTTCCCCTGCATCCCGCTACTCTTAGCTTGTGCCACCGAAATTGTGTCCGGGCCCTCCAGGCACCATATTCTTGAACTATGGTGGCTTTCCCGGGCTGTCTCGCGTGCCGATGGTCGGTCCCGGGAGAAGAGACACAATTTCGATGGCACTGCCAGAAGTCATGCGATGGCGGCCGTCCGCGGAGGCCGGCGGCGGCCTGGAACCACGGGGAGGCTCCGGCCCGGCCGGGGCGCCGAGGAGGATCAGATATCATGGCGATCGAGACGACACAGGAGATGGTGGCGCACGTCTACGAGAGGATGCAGGAGCGGCTGGCGATCGTCCGGCAGCGGCTGGACCGGCCCCTGACCCTCGCCGAGAAGATCCTGTTCGGGCATCTGGACGATCCGCGGGGGCAGGAGCTCGCCCGCGGCCGGGCCACCCTTGCCCTGCGTCCCGACCGCGTGGCCATGCAGGACGCCACCGCCCAGATGGCCATCCTCCAGTTCATGCAGGCGGGGCGCGAGCGCACGGCGGTTCCGACCACCGTCCACTGCGATCACCTGATCCGGGCCTACGTGGGGGCGGAGAAGGACCGGCTGGTGGCCGAGGACGAGAACCGCGAGGTCTACGACTTCCTGCGCACGGCGTCGGCCCGCTACGGCATGGGCTTCTGGAAACCCGGCGCCGGCATCATCCACCAGGTCGTCCTCGAGAACTATGCCTTCCCGGGCGGCATGATCATCGGGACCGACAGCCACACGCCCAACGCCGGCGGCCTGGGCATGATCGCCTGCGGCGTGGGCGGCGCCGACGCCGTGGACGTCATGGTGGGCATGCCCTGGGAGGTCAAGCATCCCCAGCTGATCGGGGTGCACCTGACCGGAGCCATGAGCGGCTGGACGGCCCCCAAGGACGTCATCCTCAAGCTGTGCGGCATCCTGACCACCAAGGGCGGCACCAACGCTATCGTGGAGTACTTCGGCGACGGCTGCGAGTCGATCAGCTGCACCGGCAAGGCCACCATCACCAACATGGGCGCCGAGCTGGGCGCCACGACCAGCGTCTTCCCCTGCGACGATCGCATGGTGGTCTACCTGCGGGCCACCGAGCGGGGCGACCTGGCCGATCTGGCCATGGAGCACGGCGACCTGCTGCAGGCCGATCCCGAGGTGCTGCAGGAGCCCAACAAGTACTACGACCGCATCGTCGAGATCGATCTCGGCAAGCTGGAGCCGCACGTGGTGGGGCCCCATTCGCCCGATGCGGCGCGCGAGGTCGGCCAGCTGCCGGCGGAGGCCAGGCGCGAGGGCTGGCCGCTGGAGCTGTCGGCGGCGCTGATCGGCAGCTGCACCAACAGCTCCTACGAGGACATCAGCCGCGCCGCCCACATCGCCGAGCAGGCCCTGGCCAAGGGGCTGAAGATGAAGGTGCCCTTCCTGGTCACGCCGGGCTCGGACATGATCCACGAGACCATCAAGCGGGACGGGCAGCTGGCGATGCTGGAGAAGGTCGGAGGGGTCGTGCTGGCCAACGCCTGCGGTCCCTGCATCGGCCAGTGGCGCCGGGACGATTTCAAGAAGGGCGACAAGAACAGCATCATCACCTCCTTCAATCGCAACTTCCGCGGGCGCAACGACGCCAATCCCGAAACCCACGCCTTCATCGGCAGCCCCGAGATCGTGATCGCCTACGGTCTGGCCGGCCGGCTCGACTTCAACCCGCTGAAGGACACCCTCGTCAACGAGCGGGGGGAGAAGGTGCGGCTGGAGGTGCCGCCGCCGGGCGACGAGCTGCCCAAGGCCGGCTTCGCCGCCTCGCGCGCCGGTTACCAGGCGCCGCCGGACGATGCGGGCGGCGTCGAGGTCGCCATCAAGCCGGACAGCGAACGCCTGGCCCGGCTGGAGCCCTTCGCCCCCTGGGACGGGCGGGACTTCGAGAAGCTTCCGCTGCTGCTGAAGGTGAAGGGCAAGTGCACCACCGATCACATCAGCGCCGCCGGACCCTGGCTGCGCTACCGCGGACACCTGGACAAGATCAGCGACAACATGCTGCTGGGCGGGATCAACGCCTTCACCGGCGAGGCCGGCAAGACCAAGGACCAGCTCAGCGGCGAACAGGGCCTGCCGGTGCCGCAGGTGGCCCGTCACTACAAGGCCGAGGGCCGGCGCTGGGTCGTCGTCGGGGACGAGAACTACGGCGAGGGGAGCAGTCGCGAGCACGCCGCCATGTCGCCCCGCCACCTGGGGGCCGCCGCGGTGATCGTGCGCAGCTTCGCGCGCATCCACGAGACGAACCTCAAGAAGCAGGGCATCCTGCCGTTGACCTTCGCCGATCCGGCGGACTACGACAAGGTTCGCCAGGACGACAGGGTGAGCCTGAAGGAGTTGGACAAGCTGCAGCCGGGCCGGCAGGTCACCATGATCCTGCACCACGCCGATGGCAGCACCGACCGGGTCATGCTCGACCACACCCTCACGGCGGAGCAGATCACCTGGTTCCGCCAGGGTTCGGCGCTGAACAAGATCAAGGCGACCCAGAGCTGATGCCGGCCCCGCGGGCGGGTGACGAGCCGCCGGCTCGCGTGTATGCTGGCTCCGCGATGAAGACCTTGATCGTCGGCGACATCCACGGCTGCCATGCCGAGCTCCTGGAGCTGCTGGACCGGGCCCGTCTCGGGCCGGGCGACCGGCTGGTGTCCGTGGGCGACGTCGTCAACCGCGGTCCCGAGACCCCGCAGGTCCTCGAGTTCCTGCTCGCCCGCCCGCGGACCCAGGTCGTGCTCGGCAATCACGAGTGGAAGCACTTGCAGGGTCACCAGGGCGAGTCGGCGCGCATCACGCGCCGGCAGTGCGGGCCGGATCTCTACGCGCGGGCCCTGAACTGGATGCGCGGTCTGCCGCGCTGCCTCGACCTGGGCGACCTCGTCGTGGTTCACTGGGGTTTCGAGTCCGGACTGGCCTGTGCGGACCAGAATCCCGAGGTCCTGACCGGAACCGAAGCCGGCGAACTCTACCTGACCGCCCGCTACGGCTCTCCCCGCTGGTATGAGCACTACTTCGGCCCCCGCAAGGTGGTCTTCGGCCACCACGGCTACGCGGCCGGGGTGCGGGACGATCTGACCTGGGGGATCGACGGCGGCTGCGTCTACGGCGGCAGGCTGACCGGGCTGCTGTTGCCGGACTGGGAGCTGATCACGGTCCCGTCGCGAGAGGATCACTGGAGCCGCCTGCGAGCGGCCTGGGCCGACCGGCTGAACGACCCTTCCGGCTGATGACCGGCGCGGCACGGCGCGTGCAGGATCTCCCGCGGAACGCCCCGGGCCTGTCATTTTGCCCGTTCGCAGCCCGTGCCGGGCCGCGATCGCGGCGTTTTGCACGGGAGGAAGTCATGCGCCGGTTCACCTGGGCGGCTTTGCTGCTCGCGGGAATCCTGGTCCTGCCGCTGGGCGGCTGCAACGACGGCGACGACGGCGCGCCCACGCGCGAGGGTTATTGCCCCGCCACCTATCAGCAGCAGATCTGCGATCTGATCAACGGGGAGCGCCAAAATGCGGGGCTGACGGAGCTGCAGGTGGATGTCCGCCTGGCCGCCGCCGCCCAGGTTCACGCCCTGGACATGGCGCTGTACGATTACATGAGCCACACCGGCTGGGACGGCTCCGACCCGGCGGAGCGTGCCCTGGACGCGGGCTACGAGTACGTGGCCATCGGCGAGAACGTGGCCGCCGGTTTCCCGACGGCCGCGGAGGTCGTGGCGGCCTGGATGGGCAGCCCCGGACACCGCGCCAACATCCTGGGCGCGAGCTTTTCGCAGCTGGGCGTGGGCTATGCCTATTCCCCCGTCGGCAACTACCACACCTACTGGTCCACCAGCTTCGGCACCGCGGTGGACGGGGGTCAGGTGCCCCTCTCGGGCTGCCATCCCTGAGGTGCGGCGGACGTACCGCCACCTCCGGACCCGAAAGATACGCCGCCGGTCCCAGGCCAGGACCGGCGGCGCCGTCGTTGCGAGCCTAGGCCTTGGTGCCTACGACCCGCCGAGCGGGAAGGCGTAGCCGACCGTGAAGGTCAGCGCGCTGTTCTTGACGTCGTACGCGTTGCCCGTGAGCGGGTCGGCGATGGGAAGGGGCAGCGGTGGATCGTTGATATCGAAGGGCTCGGTGTCGTCGAACGTCTTGGCCAGGCCCAGCGTGTAGCGGACGTCCAGCAGGACCAGGCCGTTCTCTCCGGCAGGGATCTCGATGTCTCCCCCGAACACCAGGCCCACGTCGACCGACTTCGTGTTGGCGATGTCGACGCTGCCCGAACCGCCGTAACCCTCCGCCTCAGCCTTCGAGTCCAGGCTGAAGGCGATCGCCGGGCCGATGTAGACGGAGGGATGCGTCGCACTATTGACCGGGGGCAGGAACTTCAGCAGGAAGGGAACCTCCAGGTAGTTCAGCTTGAGTGTCAGGCTGAGGCCTGCTTCCGAGCCCTCGGCCCCCTTCATGGAGTACAGAACTTCGGGCTGGATGGCGAAGGTGGGGCTCAGCTGGAACATCACCAGGGCCCCGCCGGCCAGGGCCGTCCGGCTGTCCAGGCCTTCCGAATCGGTGCCGTAGATGTCGGCCAGGTTCAATCCCCCCTTGATGCCGAGATAGGTCTGGGCCCCGACCCGCTGCGGGGTCAACGTCAGCGCCAGCACGACGGCGAGCGCCAGGCAAGCCAGGCGATTCCTGTTCACGATCCCACCTCCCTGACCGGGTCCCTGGTGCTGCTGTCGGTCCCGGAATGGCCCCGGTCTTCCGCCGTATCCGGGTCGTGCCGCGAGGATCCCTGCGCACCGGGCTCCTTCCCGGCTCCGCAAGGGTGCTCCCCGCGGACCCTAGCAACGGCCCCGCAACCTGGCAAGCCCGACCTGAGGTAGCTTCCCACGCCACGGCCCGACCTGCGGCACCGCGGCACCCGGCCTCAGAAGCGGAAGCCGTAGCCCACGGGCAGCCAGAGCAGCCAGTCGAAGCTGAGGCCGGCGAAGAGCTTCCCGTCCTCGTTGAGGGTCATGAAGAAGCTGGGGGAGAAGCGGCCGTAGCGGATCAGACCGGGGTAGACGTTCAGGCGCAGGCGGTAGTCCTTGCTCTGGGCCCAGAGGAGCGACGCGAGGAGGGAGTTGTTGCGGTCGTAGAAGATGCCGGCCGAGACCGCCAGGTCGACCGTGCGGCTGATGGCGTCGATGTCCACCAGGTTCTTGGCCTTCAGGCCCACCCCGGCGGAGAGGCAGTCCCCGCCCGGCCAGGTGCGGGACAGGCCCAGCTCGCCGTGGGTCCCGTAATGGTAGAAGAGGCTCCACCGCGCGGAGCCCGGCAGGTTCCACTTCAGGGCGAAGTTCTGCCCGTTGTTCTCCAGAGTGCGGTGATCGGGATCGTACATGGGTTGATAGGACCAGTCGGCCATGTGCATGGTCTCGCTGAAGAAGCGGCAGACCCTGTCCGAGCTGAAGAGCCAGATGCTGGCCGGATCGAAGATGTAGAGATCGGCGATGGGATCGGTGGACAGCCCGCTCTTCTTGTCGTTCTCCACGATCTCGTTCAGGACGTGATAGACGAAGATGGTGGCGCCGGCCCACAGCTTGGGGTGCGACCATTCGTGCCAGCGGAACCACTCGATCATCATGCGGTAGCTCATGCCGCCGCCCAGCAGGTGCTGCGTGTAGTTGGGCCAGTACTGGGCGCTGCCCGAGTTGAAGCTGACGGGGATGATCTCCGAGGAAAAGAACTTCCCCCAGCCGCGCGCCTCGATGGCCGTGAAGGGATCCCGCAGATTGCGCCAGACGTTGCGGGCTCCCTGCGCGTAGTCGATGTCGAAGGGGCGGTTGTGACGGTTTTCCAGCTGCATGATCCCATAGCCGCCGTTGATGATCAGGCGCAGGGGGTGGATCAGGGCATCGCTGCCGTAATCGCGATGGTGGTAGAAATAGTAGGGTTCTTCTGGTTCCGGCGGATCTGCCGGCGCGGCGACCGCGGGTTGGAACGCGGCCGGGCCGTTCTGCGGGGCGCTCCCGGGACCCTCGCCACGGCACGGCAGGGCCAGCCCCAGTCCCAGCAGCAGCCAGGGCAGGTGCAACCGGGCCCGCCCCGAGGAGGGCCAGGACAAGCGGGATGAGAGGTCTGGCATGCCCCTGCTTCCGATCGAGGTGACAGGGCACGAAGATGAAAGGTGTCCCGGAGGCTGTCAACAGCGGGCCCGCTCCGCGGCGCGGTCCCTGGACAGAAGAGGGGCGGCAGGCTAGGCTGCAGCCGGTGCTCGCTGCCTCAGCCTGGGCGGCGCCGGACCGGGCCCCCGTGCGCGGCTTCCACGACGGCGCCATCGGAAAGGACGGGCCATGGCCAGCTGGGAATGTCGCGTCTGCCTGCACGTGCACGAGGGGGACGAGCCGCCGGAGAACTGTCCGGTCTGCGGCGCTCCCGCCTCGGAGTTCACACCGCTGGACGAGAACGGGGACGAGAACGAGGACGAGAACGGGAATTGAGCCGCCGGTCTCAGGCGCGCTGCCGCACGGCCTCGTAGAGCAGGAGAGCGGCCGAGGTGGCCACGTTGAGGGAATCCCCATAGCCGTGCATCGGGATGCGCATCCGCTCGGCGGCGGCCTGGAGCCAGGTGCCGCTCAGGCCGCGATCCTCGGCTCCCAGGACCATGGCGACCGGCCCGCGCAGATCCACCGCGGTGTAGAGCCGCTCGGCCGCCGGCGAGGTGGCCAGGACCCGGATGTCCCGCGCCGCGAGGAAGGAAAGCAGGGCGGCGGCGGATGCCTCGACGACCGGCAGCGCGAAGGCCGCCCCCCGCGAGGCTCTCAGGACGTTGGGATTGAAGAGGTCCGTTCCCGTGTCGGCCAGCAGCACGGCGTGCGCCCCGGCGCCGTCCGCGACCCGCAGGATCGCGCCCAGGTTCCCGGGCTTCTCGATCCCCTCCAGGACCACCAGGAGCGGCGCGGCCGGCAGCTCCAGATCCGTCAGGCTCCGCGACCGTTGCGGTGCGACCACCAGCAACCCCTCCGGTTGCTCCCGGTACGAGACCTTGGCCATGACGTAGCTGGCCAGCTCCACGAACTGGAGCCGCTCCGCCTCCTGCCGGCGCATCTCCTCCAGGAGTTCGCGGCCCAGGGGATCCCGCAACTGCTCGCGGCAGAAGTAGACCGTCTGGAACTTCTGACCGCAATCGCGCGCCCGCCGGATGACCAGGGGCTCCTCGATCAGGAAGACCCGCTGCTCGTCACGGGCTTTTCGCTCGCGCAGCTTGAGCAGGTTCTTGACCTGGGGGTTCTGCAGGCTGCTGATGTAGAGCGGTGCGGACGGCATGTTCCCCTCCCGGATCGCGACTCGCGGACGGAGGACCTCGCGGGGGCGGGCGGGTCGCGGCAGCGCCCGGCTCAGGACGCCGCGGTGCAGAGGCGGCGCAGAGCCTCCGGCAAGGGGCGGATGCGCCGGCTCCGGTAGTCGAAGCATACCATACCGTTCTCCACGAGCGCGATGGCGGCCCCGTCGGCCGGGCGTTGCATCCGGTAGAAGAGCCGGAAACCGGCGCGCGAGGGCTCGCCGGCCGCCACCTCGCAGCGCAGGACGTCGCCGGCGTAGGCCTCGCCCTGGTAGACCACGGCCGCATCGGCCAGGATCAGGCTCACCCCGGCGCAGTCCAGCTCCGAGAGCCCGTGCTCCGCGAGGAAGGCCACCCGGGCCTCGTGCACGAGGGCCAGCAGACGATCGTTGCCCAGGTGGCCGCCGTAGTTCAGGTCCGTCGTGCGCACCTGCAGGTCGCAGCGAAACGGGTAGCGGTCGAGGGGTTGCAGGACGATGCGCGGCATGGGGCTCCCCGGATGGTCTTGCGGCCGATTTCCGACGTTCCCCACACCATAGCGAACGCGCCGCGGGCGGGCCAGCCGTTTCACGGCCGATCCGTCCGCGGCGCGGCCTCGCGTCCCGGCACTCCCGGACTACTCGTCGACGCCCCCTCCGCCGCCGGTGTTGATCAGGCCGAACATGTCGGTGGCCAGCGCGATGTCGCCGCTGTCCGTGGTCCGCGCCTTGTCGACCTTCGTGGAGTTCTCCAGGATCAGCGACTCGCCCCAGGAGATGAGGACGTCCTGCAGATCGGGATTCGACAGGAGCCCCCGCCCGCTGACGTCGTTGAACTCCGTGGCCAGCAGCTCCTGGAGCAGCTCGTCCAGGGGATCGTGGGAGTTGCTGCCGAGGATGGCGAAGGCCTCCTCCAGCTCCTGCCCGGGGGTGAAGTTGTAGACCTCGGGCAGGGCCAGCTGCTGGATGGCCGCCAGGAAGCCCAGCAGGGTCGGCCCGTCATAGACGTGGTTGCCCTGGCCGTTGCTCAGGGCGGCGCGCAGCTGCTGTTTCCAGAACTTGACCGACTCGCCGTTGCTGAGCAGCACGCCCGTCTCCAGGTCGAAGATGATGTCCTGCGTGAGGGGCGCGTAGCCGAAGTCGAGACCCAGCGCGTCCGGACCCACCGTCACCTCGCGCGAGGGAGCGCCGGTGGGCTCGAAGTTCTCGGCCAGGTTGCCGTTGAAATCGTTGCCGCCGTTTGCGGGGCCGACCCGGACCGTGTAGGTGCCGGCCAGCTTGCGGAAACGGTAGGAACCGGAGAGGTCCGTCACGGTCGACTCGACGAGCAGCCCGGCTGCCAGGAGCTGCACGGTCACGTTGGCGATGCCCGGCTCGTCCGTTCCGCCGCGGGAGCCGTCCTTGTCGGCGTCCGAGAAGACGCTGCCCGCGATGTCGAAGCCGCCGCAGGGCCCCGGGATCTCGCCGACGCCCGTCTCGTCGCCGGTCTTGACTGCCCCGCGGATCACGCCGACCGGCACGTCGCCGGCGTAGGTGACCGTGTAGGTGCGGCCGACGGCGTCGTCGGGCTCGACGCTGAGGTGCCATTCCAGGCCGTAGATGCCGGTCTGCGGGTTGTCGTTGATGCTGACCGAGTTGGTGGGGCTGAAGGCCACGGGCTCCCCGGCGCATTCCGGGATCTCCACGGTGAAGTGGCTGAGCGCGGGTTCGACGCCGGTCCCGTAGACCTGCCAGGTGAAGGTGGTCTGGCCGGAGGCGACGGTTCGCCCCGCGAAGGTGACCACGTAGTGGTTGATGGTGTCCGGAGGACTGGCGGTGGTCTTGACCGCCGCCGGAGTGGTATCCATGCCGGTCCGGGCCGGGGTGAAGGGCGTGTCGCCCTCCCCGCTGCATCCGGCCAGGGCCGCCGCCAGGATCGCGAACAGGATGAGAACACGGGCTCGTGACAACATACGCTCTCTCCTCGGGTCGGGGTTCTGGGTGAACTTCCTCATCGGGTCCCGCCATCGGCGTCAGCCGTTGGCGGGGATGTCGCACGGGCGAGCAGCGAATGGGCCTCGTCCTCGCGGCCGAGGTCCTGGAGCAGGGAAGCGTACTCCTGGCGTACGTCGGCCAGGTCCGGGTGGTCTTGCCCGAGCGCGGCCTCGAGAACATCCAGGGCGCGGCTGTAGCAGGAGTCCGCAGCGGCCGGCTGTCCGCGGTCGCGGTGCAGCCGGGCCAGATCGCGCAGGGTCCAGCCCACATCGGCGTGCTGGCTGCCCAGCGCCCGGATGCGGATGCTAAGGGCTCGCGTGTACAGGGAGTCGGCATGCAGGTAGTGCCCCTGGAGCCGGTTCAGGTTCGCCAGGTTGTTGAGGGTCTGGGCCAGGTCGGGATGCTCCGGTCCCAGCGTGGCCTCGCGGACGGCCAGCGCCTTTTCGTAGAGGGGCTCAGCCTCGTTGTAACGGCCCAGGTCCTGCAGCACCAGGGCCAGGTTGTTCTCGGCCATGGCGACCCGGGGATGGTCCGGTCCCAGGGTCTTCTCGTAGATGTTCAGGGCCCGCCGGTAGAGGGGCTCCGCTTCCGCATAGCGCTTCTGCTGATGGTAGAGCAGCGCGAGGTTGTTCAGCCCGCGGGCCACATCGGGGTGGTTCGAGCCAAGCGCCCGCTCCCAGATGTCCAGCGCCCGCTTGTAGAGGGACTCGGCCTCGGCATAGTTGCCCTCGTTCCAGTGAAGGGCGGCCAGGCTGTTCAGGCACTGGGCCACCTCGGGGTGGTCCGGACCGAGGATCTTCGTGCGGATGGCCAGGGCCCGCTCGTAGAGGGGCGCGGCCTCCGCGTACCGCCCCTGTCGCCGGTAGATGCTGGCCAGATTGCGCAGGCCTGAGGCCACCTCGAGGTGATCCGGGCCTTTTTCCGCTTCCAGGATCCGCAGGGACTCCTGCAGGAGAGGTACGGCCTCCTCGTAGCGGGCCTCGTCGATGTAGAGGGAGGCGAGATCCACTAGATTCGTGGCCACGTCGTGCTGCGTGCCGCCGCGCGGCCGGCGGCGGAGATCGAGGGCCTCCTCGAGCTGGGCTCCGGCCTCCTCGTACAGACCCAGATTCTTATAGACCCGCCCCACGGTCTGCAGGAGACGGGCTTGCGTCGCCGGCTGGTCCGCCAGCTCGTGGGTGAGCTTCTCGGCACCCTGGTCCAGGATCTCCCGGGCGGTGATGGTGTTGCCGCGCGAGCGATTCGGATCGGATACCTCGAACAATCCCACGAGGAAGTCCGAGACCTGACGGGCGGCCTCGGCCTCTTCGCTGGCCAGGCGTTCCGCCTGCCGCGCCCGCACCAGACCGCGCGTCGTACCGAGAATGCCGAGCAGGACGGCCAGCGAGACCAGCACGCCGGCCGCCACGGCCGTCCGGTGGCGCCGGACGAACTTGCCCACCCGGTAGTAGGTGCTGGGCGGACCGGCGAGCACCGGCTCGTTGGCCAGATGCCGCCGGATATCCATGGCCAGTCCGTTGGCGGTCTCGTAGCGACGGCTGCGGTCCTTCTCCAGGGCCTTGAGGGTGATCCAGTTCAGGTCGCCGCGCAGCATGGCGTGCAGGCGCTTGGGGGCCGTCCGGCGTCTCTGCGCCACCTCCGCGGCCACCGGGCCCGGCAGGGTCCGCATGCGGGCGGTCAGGCGCGGCGGTTCCTCCTCGCGGATCATGCGCTGGATGGTCACCAGGCCGTGCTTGCGCAGCTCCTCACCGGGGAAGGGCAACGCTCCCACCAGCAGCTCATACAGCAGAACGCCCAGCGAGTAGACGTCGGTGCGCGTGTCGATGTTCTGCCCGCCCATCTCCGCCTGCTCGGGGCTCATGTACTCGGGTGTGCCGATCAGCTGGCCCAGCTCCGTGTGCATGGTGTGCTCGGTGAGCTGCCTGGCCATGGCCTTGGCGACGCCGAAGTCGATGATCTTGGGCAGCGGCCTCTGCTCCTGGAGGGTCACCAGCACGTTCGAGGGCTTGATGTCGCGGTGGATGATGGCCTTCTGGTGGGCGTGCTGGATGCCCTCGCAGACCTGGATGAACAGGAGCAGGCGGGCGCGGAGGTCCAGGCGGTGTCGATCGCAGTACTCGGTGATGGGCTCGCCGCGGACGTACTCCATCACGAAGTAGGGACGTCCCCTCTCGGTGGTCCCGGCCTCGAACACCTTGGCGATGCAGGGATGGTCCATCATCGCCAGCGCCTGGCGCTCCGACTCGAAGCGGGCGACCACTTCCTTGGTGTCCATGCCGTGCTTGATGATCTTGATGGCCACCTGGCGTCGGATGGGCTGCTGCTGCTCGGCCAGGTGGACCTCGCCCATGCCGCCGGACCCGATCTGCTCCAGCAGGCGGTAGTGGCCGATGCGCTCCAGCGGGCCGCCGCTCCCGGGCGCGGCGACGGTGCAGTCGTTCTGGCTGCTCTGGAAATCCGAGCGCTGGTCTTGCGACACGGTGGCGGTTCCCCCTAGACCGGGTGGGCATGGCCATTGTGAACTTCCATGCGCGAAGCAACGGAAACAAGCTAATCACGATAATTTAAATCCGCATTCTGATCCGTGACCGCTTCGGGATACTGGACATGGTTGTGTGTATTACTTGACATATACACTAATGCACATTAGAATGGGGACGATGATCCAGGAGACTCGAGAGGAGGGAAGAGGCTTGGCATCCCCGCTGCTGATCGTCGTCGATCCCCACAGCGGCGTGCCGGTCTACCGGCAGCTGATGGACCAGATCAAGTTCCTCGTCGCCAGCGGCGTGCTGCGCTCGGGTGACGAGCTGCCCTCGACGCGGACCCTGTCCGCGGAGCTGGGCGTCAATCCCATGACCGTCAGCAAGGCCTACAGCTACCTGGAGAAGGAGGACGTGGTGGAACGCCGGCCCGGGCGCCCGCTCGTCGTGCAGGCGACGGCCGGCGAGGCGGGCCTGCACGAGCGCAAGCGCGCGCAGCTGCGGGAGAGCCTGATCCCCACCGTGACCATGATACGGCAGCTCGGCCTGCCGGCCGACGAGGCGCTGGACATCCTGCGCGAGCTGCTGACGCGCCCGCCGGATGAGCCTCCGGCCGCGGCCCCATCCCGGGAGGATGACGCATGAGGACCCTCGCCTTCACCAACGTCCACCGCGCCTACCAGCGAGGCCGCGACGTCCTGCGCGGCGTGAGCTGCCAGCTGGAACGGGGCGAGGTGGTCGGCCTGCTCGGCCGCAACGGTGCCGGCAAGACCACCCTGATCCGCATTGCGATGGGCATGCTGGAGGCCCAGCGCGGGGAGGTGAGGGTCCTGGGGTGGGATCCGCGCCGCGAGCCCCTGGCGGTCAAGCGCCGCGTGGGCTACGTCTCCGAGGAGCAGATCCTGCCCGAGTTCCTCGAGGTGGCCGAGGTCATCGCGCTGCACCGCCAGCTCTTTCCCGACTGGGACGAGGCCCTGGAACGGGATCTGCGCGAGCGCTTCGGCATCCCGCTCACCTCCAGGATCAAGACCTTGAGCAAGGGTCAGGCGCGGCAGGTGGCGCTGCTCTGCGCGATGAGCCACCGGCCGGAGCTGTTGCTGCTGGACGAGCCGGCGGGCGGCCTCGATCCGGCCGCGCGCCGCGAGTTCCTGGAAACCTCGATCCAGCTGCTGAACGAGACGGGCACGACGATCCTCTTCTCGTCCCACTACATGACCGACGTGGAGCGTCTGGCCGGGCGCGTGGTGATGCTCCACGACGGACGGGTCCTGATCGACAGCGAGCTGGACGAACTGCAGGAGAAACACGCGCTCGCCCTGGTGCCGCACGACGCCGGGATCACGCGAGCCCGACTGCTCGCCGTCGAGGGCTGCCTCGGCGTGCGGGAGCGCCGCGATGCCTGGCATGCGGTCTTCCATCTGGCGCCGGCGGTCGCCCACGAGCTTCTGCGCGCCGAGCTGGGGGTCGCCGGAGCGCGCTGTCAGAGCGTGGCCCTCGAGGAGATGTTCATCGAGCTGGCGGGAGGGCAGGCATGATCGGGGTGCTGATCCGACAGGACCGCATCTGGAGTCGCTACGTCAAGTGGTTGCTGGTGACCCTGGGCAGCGTGCTCGCGGTCTGCGGCATCCGGAGCTGGCTCTACGCGCAGGCCGTCCGCGCGGGGGAGGGAGCAGACACACTCGGACCGATGCTGCTCGTCTTGGGGGTCTGGGTGCCGCTGGGCCTGTTCCTGGCCTATGCCGGCACGCTGCCGCGCGCCGGCCAGCTCGCGCTGTCCCTGCCGCTGACGGGGCGCCGGCTGTGGTTCGCGCACCTGGCGGCGGTCCTGCTGGCCTGCACGGTGGTGCTGCTCCTGGCCGGTCTCGTGGCCGCGCTCAACGACCTGGCCCTGGGCCACTGGCTGGATCACGGGCAGGCCGGTCCATTTACCGGTCCGCTGGCGGTGCTGCCCCAGCTGTTCGGCGGCGCGGCTCTGGCCGTCGTGGTGCTGCTGTCCTGGCGGCCTTCCCTGCACCGCCCGACGCTGGGACCCGAATACGCCCTGCTGGCCGCCGTCACCCTGCTGAGCATCCTCGCCTTCCTGCTCCTGACGGCAGGGCGCCCTGCGGCCTGGTCGCTGCTCACCCTGGCGATCGCCGGAGCCGTGACGGTGGCCGTCGGGCGCTCCTTGCCCGCGTCCCTGCGCCTGTCCGCGAACGGGGCGCCGGCGCCGCCGGGCGCGGCGACCCTGGCTCATGCGGCCCAGCCGGGCCGGGCCGTCCGGCGGCCGGTCTGGTGGCTGCTGGTGCGGACCTTCTATGGCGACGTGAAGTTGCTCCTGCTGCTGCCCTTCTTCGCCCTCTACGGGCTGCTCGTGTCGAGCCTGGTGGCGGCTCTCGCCGGGGACAGCGACGCCGGCCTGCTGAACCTGCCGCTGTCCTGGTACCTGCTCCTCAGCGTGGTGCCCGGCTTCGTCCGCCGACTCCCCGAGGTCGATTCCCTGCCGGTGGCGCGCCGCACGCTGTTCGCGCTCATGGTGGTGCCGGCCATGGGCTTGCTGGCCGCGGGCTACCTGGCCGGCACCCTCGCCGCCGGCCTGATCCACCCGGACCGCGAGCGGATCCTTCTCGAGGAGCGGGATGCGCACCCCGCGCTGCTCGTGCCGCTCGAGTTCTTCGAGGTCGCCTGGGACGGCCGGCCGCCAGCGCTCACGGCTCCCTGGGGCGAGAGCCACTCGGCCCTGACCGTTCCCCTCTCGCCGCTCCTGCGGCCCGTCCTCTACAAGCCCTTCACCACGCCGGCAGGCAGCACGCCGCGCTACGTGGCCTGGCAGCTGAGGCGCGCCGTGGCGGCGATCTACGGCCAGTATCTCGGAACCGCGGAAATCGAGGCGCAGTACCTGGTGCCGGACTCCACCGGTGGCGTGGCGCTGCGGGACGGCCGCTTGCCGCTGCAGGGCGAGCACCCCGGCTGGCGGCCGGCGGGCGCGGGCGCCAGCGTGCCGCTCGTGCTGGTCCTCATGCTGGGCCCCGGCCTGCTCGTGCTGGCCCTGGTCCTATCACTCCACCGGGCCGGGACCAGCGAGCGACGGCGCCGGCAGATCATGATCGTGACCCTGGTGGTGATCATGGGCTTGCAGCTCGCGCAGATCGGCCTGGCCATGGCGGATCTCTGGGATCCGGCGGCGGCCACCGCCTTCGTCCGGATCCTGGCCCGCCGCCTGGCCGGAAGCCTCCCCGGAGGATCGGCGGCCCTCTGGCTGGGGGCCGCCTTGCTGCTGGCAGGGCCCTTCCGCCTGGCGGCCGCTCGTTTCCGTCGCCTGGAGGCGTTACCCGCGCGGGATGCCGAGGCCGCCTCGTGATCGGCCGTGAGTCCCGCGCGCGGCCTGTGCCTCTCCTGGATGTTCCGGGCCGCCCGTGCTAGCTTCCAGGTGGTGGTCACCTCGAAAACGGAGGCAACATGGACAGACTCTGGCTGGTGGCCATGGCCGTCCTCGTCCTGAATCTACCCTTCGGCTTCTGGCGGGCCGGTACCCGGCGCTTCTCGCGGCCCTGGATCCTGGCGATCCACTGCCCCGTACCCCTCGTGGTGGCGCTGCGCCTGCTTTCCGGCCTGGGCTATCGCCTGGTCACCTTTCCCGTGCTCATCGGGGCCTTCTTCCTGGGTCAGTTCCTCGGCGGCCGGCTGCGGGCTCTGCGCACCGGCTCGGGCTGACCGGGCTCCTGGCAGGACATTCCGAAGCGAAGGGAGCGCACCATGCGCAAGATGGCTCTCCTGCTCCCGCTGCTGGGGCTGCTCGTCGCGGCTCCGGTCGCGGCGGCACAGCTACGGCCCGTATCCACCTACTCCATCGTCGCCCGCGATTCCCTCACCGGACAGATCGGCGTGGCCGTGCAATCCCACTGGTTCTCCGTGGGCTCGGTGGTGCCCTGGGCCGAGGCCGGCGTGGGCGCCGTGGCGACCCAGTCCTTCGTGGAGCCGAGCTACGGCCCGCTGGGGCTCGAGCTGATGCGGCTGGGCCGCAGCGCGCCCGAGGCCCTGAGCGCCCTGGTGAGCACGGATCCGGACGCCGCGGTGCGGCAGGTGGCCATGGTGGATGCGAACGGCCGGGTGGCGGCCCACACCGGCGCGCGCTGCATCGCCAACGCCAGCCACGTCACCGGCGCCCAGTACTCGGTTCAGGCCAACCTGATGGAGAACGCGACAGTACCCCGGGCCATGGCCCGGGCCTACGAACGGGCCACCGGAGATCTTGCCGACCGTCTGCTGGCTGCTCTCGAGGCGGCCGAGGGCGAGGGCGGCGACGTCCGGGGCCGCCAGAGCTCGGCCCTGATCGTCGTGAAGGCCGAGAGCAGCGGCCGGCCCTGGGCGGACCGGCTCTTCGATCTGCGGGTGGAAGACGCTCCCGATCCGGTGGGGGAGCTGCGCCGGCTCGTCCGTCTGCAGCGCGCCTACCTGGCGCTCAACGAGGGGGACGAGCGCTTCACGGCGGGGGACGTCGCAGGAGCACTGGCGGCTTATCACGAAGCCACCGACCTTGTGCCGGACGCCGCCACCAACGGAGAGGCTGCTTTCTGGGTGGGGATCACCCTGGCCGGGGTGGAGAGGGTGGAGGAGGCGCTGCCCTGGCTGCGCCGCGCACAGGTGCAGGACGCCCGCTGGGCCGAGGTCGTCCGGCGCCTGCCGGCTGCCGGCCTGCTGCCGGATGATCCCGCCCTCGTCGCACGACTGATCGCGGAGATGCAACGGTAATGAGCAGCCTGCGCCACCTGCTGGCGGCGATTCGCGAGCCCACGCTGCTTCTGGACACCGAGCGGGTCCACCGCAACATCGAGCGCATGGCCTTGCGGGCCCGGCTAGCCGGTGTGCGCCTGCGCCCGCACTTCAAGACCCATCAGTCGGTCGCCGTCGGGGCCTGGTTTCGCGAGGCCGGCGTCGAGGCCATCACCGTCTCCTCGCTCCGCATGGCTGCCGATTTCGCGGCGGCCGGCTGGCGGGATGTCACCGTGGCCTTTCCCCTCAATCCCCGCACCATGGGCCAGGTGAACGCGCTGGCCTCGCGCATCCGTCTGGGCGTGCTCGTGGACGCGGAGGCTCAGGTGGCCGCCCTGCCCGCCGGCCTGGCGCCTCCGCTGCGTGTCTGGCTGAAGATCGACGTGGGATTCGGCCGCGCCGGACTGCCCTGGGATCGTCCCGAGCGCGTTCTGGAGCTGGCCCGCACGGTGGCGGCCTGTCCGCGCAGCGAGCTGGCCGGCCTGCTGACCCACGCCGGCCACGCGTACCAGGCCGAGAGCCCGGCGGAAGTGCTGCGCGTTCACGACGAGAGCCTGGCCCGTCTGCGGGCCCTGCGCGACGCCATGGCCGGCGCCGGCCTGCCGCCCCCGGCGATCTCGGTGGGCGATACGCCCACCTGCAGTCTGGCCGAGACCTTTCCGGGAGCCGACGAGATCCGGCCGGGCAACTTCGTCTTCTACGATCTGATGCAGGCGCGCCTGGGGGTCTGCCGCGAGGAGGACATCGCGCTGGCCCTGGCCTGTCCCGTGGTGGGCCTCTATCCGGAACGCGGCGAGGCCGTCGTCCACGGCGGAGCGGTGCACCTGGGCAAGGAAAGCCTGCCGGGAGCGGATGGCGAGCCGATCTTCGGCTATCTGGCCAGCCTGGAGGAGGGCTCCTTCGGGCGGGTGGATCACGAGGCTCCGCTGGTCGGCCTTTCCCAGGAGCACGGCATCCTGCGGCTGCCGGCAGAGCGCTTGTTGAGCCTGACCCTGGGCCAGACCGTCTGCATCCTGCCGGTTCATGCCTGCCTGGCGGCCGAGCAGCACGCCGGCTACCTGACCCTGGACGGCCGGGTCCTGCCGCGTCTGGAGCGGAGACTGCCGGAAGCACCCCGGCACGATTCTCGACGAGAGGAGAGAGGGTGAAGCGAGGCTGGCGCAACACGCTGATCGGAGCGGGCGTCGTCGCGGTGGGGATCCAGTTCGTGACCGTCCGGCGCGACAATCCGCCGGTCACGGCCAACCTGGTGGCACCGCCGCCGGTCGAGGAGATCCTGCGGCGGTCCTGCTACAACTGCCATTCCAACGAGACCCGCTGGCCCTGGTACAGCCACGTGGCCCCGGTCTCCTGGTTCGTGGCGCACGACGTGCACGAGGGGCGGCAGCACATGGACTTCTCGCGCTGGGGCGAGATGTCCCCCCAGCGGCAGTACGTCCTGACGAAGGAGATCCGCAAGCTGACGGAGAAGGGGGACATGCCGCTCCCCATGTACCTGCTCATGCATCGCTCGGCCCGCTTGAGTCCGGCGGACCACCAGGTCCTGGACGCCTGGGTCACGTCCCGGGTCGGACCCGAGACCGGCCGGCAGGGCGGCGAACACGGCGGCGAGCACGAAACCCCCTGAGCCTGCACTCCCGCGGGCGGGCAGCGCTGCGGGTCTTCAGTAGACCGTGAGGATGCCGGCGATGGTGGCGGTCAGCCAGGAAGCCAGCGCCCCTCCGAACATGGCGCGCAGCCCGAGGCGGGCGACGTCGCTGCGACGCTCGGGCGCGATGGAGCCGATGCCGCCGATCTGGATGGCGATGCTGCCGAAGTTGGCGAAGCCGCACAGGGCGTAGGTGGCGATGACCACGCTGCGCGGGCTGAGAACGCCGCTCCGCACGGCATCCATCAGGTCGATGTAGGCCACGAACTCGTTGACGGCGATCTTGGTGCCCAGCAGGCTGCCGAAGACGACGGCCTCGGACCACGGCACCCCCATGGTCCAGGCCAGCGGGGCGAAGATCCAGCCCAGGAGCTGCTGCAGGGAGGTCCCCAGCCAGCCCAGGCCGTAGTTGATCATGGCCACGAGAGCGATGAAGGCCAGCAGCATCGCGGCCACGTTGGCGGCCAGGCGCAGGCCCACGCTGGCGCCCCCGGCGGCCGCATCCAGCAGGTTGGCGTGCTCCCGGGGCACCTCGAGCCGCACCGCGCCCGCGGTGGGGGAGCTCAGCTTCTCCGGGAACATGAGCTTGGCCACCACCAGGGCCGCCGGCGCGGACATGACGCTCGCCGCCAGCAGATGCCCCGCGTCGACCCCGAAGCGCACGTAGGCCGCCATCACACCGCCAGCCACGGTGGCGAAGCCGCCCACCATGATGGCCATCAGCTCCGACATGGTCGTCGTCCCGATGTAGGGACGGATGACCAGGGGCGCCTCGGTCTGACCCACGAAGATGTTGGCGGCACAGGAGAGCGACTCGCTGCCGCTGGTCCCCATGCTGCGCCGCATGAGCCAGGCCATGCCGGCGATGATCCGCTGCATGAAGCCCAGGTGGTAAAGGATGGCCATGAGGCTGGAGAAGAAGATGATGGTCGGCAGGACGTGGATCACGAACATGGTGCCCAGGGGCACCAGCTTCCCGGTCACCGAGTCGGTCACCAGGAAGTAGCCCGGCCCCATGCTGCCCGGGCCGATGTGCTGGATCAGGTCCGGACCGCTGCGGTAGAGGTCGCCGAAGAGAAAGGAGGCGCCGGCGTCGGTGAAGCCCAGGACGCGATCGATCACCAGGCGGGCCCCGTTGAAGACGGCCCGCCCGCCGGGGGTGCGCAGCAGGAGCACGGCGAAGGCGAACTGCAGGCCCAGGCCCCAGAGGATCACCCGCCAGGGCACCCGGCGGCGGTCGTTGCTCAGGAGCCAGGCCACGGTCAGGATGACGAGGACGCCGAGCGCGGAGATCAGGTTTTCCAAGAGCGCGACACCTCCCAGGGTCGGCGGGGCGTTCGGGGGCGGTTTCGTCCGGTTCCCTTCCGGCAGGATCGTGCGCCGGCCGCGCGCGTGGCCACCGGGGCGAGCGGCGCCATACTAGCGCGA
The DNA here is from genome assembly GCA_964524645.1 of uncultured Fibrobacteraceae bacterium. GTDB lineage: Bacteria > Krumholzibacteriota > Krumholzibacteriia > LZORAL124-64-63 > LZORAL124-64-63 > CAZGEC01. Next base: position 21,709 of record CAZGEC010000020.1, read on the forward strand.
TTCCAAACGAATTGACAGGCCCATTGGACCCCGGTATCTTAGCCGCCATGAACCAGGCCGCGGCGCACTCCTTTCCCCCCGTGATCATCGGAATTGCCGGCGGTACCGGGTCCGGCAAGACGACGGTGGCGTTGCGGGTGCGGGAGGTCTCCCCCGGCAAGACCATCCGGATCATCCATCATGATTCCTATTACCACGACAACGCCCACCTGCCCCTCGCCGAGCGCGCCCGCGTCAACTACGATCACCCGAACGCGTTCGAGACGGACCTGCTGATCGAGCACCTCGACGCCCTGCGCCGTGGTGAGAGCATCGAGAAGCCCCTCTACGACTACACCACCCACTGCCGTCGCCGCGAGACCGAGCGGGTCGAGCCGGCCGACATCATCTTCGTGGAGGGCATCCTGGTCCTGGAGAACGAGCAGCTGCGCGAGCGGATGGACATCCGGCTCTACGTGGACGTGGATGCGGACGAGCGCTTCATCCGTCGCCTCTGCCGCGACGTGAAGGAGCGGGGCCGCAGCGTGGACTCGGTCATCGATCAGTATCGCAATGTGGTGCGACCGATGCACCTGCAGTTCGTGGCCCCCTCCCGGCGCTACGCCCACATCATCATCCCCGAGGGGGGTCACAACCAGGTCGCGATCGATCTCATCGCGACCAAGATCGCGGACATCATCCGGGAACGGAACCGCTTCCGTTCCCCGGATCCGACAGCAGCGGGAGGCGGGGTGTGACCTTCGACGATCAGGAGCTGCTGCAGAAGCACCCCGTCCTGGAGCGTATCCTCATCGGCTCGAGCGACATCCAGCGGCGGGTGAAGGAGCTGGGCAACGAGATCAGCCGCGACTACGGCAAGCGCGTGCCCGTCCTGGTGAGCATTCTCAAGGGCTCCTACATCTTCCTGGCCGATCTGACCCGCTGCCTGTCCATTCACCATGAGGTGGATTTCATGGCCGTCTCCAGCTACGAGGGGGGCACGCAGAGCACGGGCGTGGTGAAGATCGAGAAGGACCTCAAGACGAACATCACCGATCGCGACGTCATCGTCGTCGAGGACATTATCGATACCGGCCTGACCATCAACCACCTGGTGGAGCTGCTCGAGACCCGGGCGCCCCGCAGCATCCGCGTCTGCGCGCTGCTGGACAAGAAGCCGGCCCGGACCAAGGATGTGGACATCGCCTATGTCGGCTTCGAGATCCCCAACGAGTTCGTGATCGGCTACGGGCTGGACTACGACGAGAAGTACCGCCACCTGCCCTTCATCGGCATCATGAAGGGCTAGGAGAGGGGCCGGCCGGCGGCGGGTCGACTTGCAGCATCGAGGAGGCCGTGACATGGTCCGCAACCGGAAAGAGAGCCCGGAGCCGCCAGCCAGGCTGCAGGAGGCGTTGACCTTCGACGACGTGCTCCTCGTCCCGCGCTACTCCGAGGTCATTCCCCGCGACATCGACACCTCCACCCGCCTGACCCACCAGATCACCCTGCAGATCCCCTTCCTCTCGGCGGCCATGGACACGGTGACCGAGGCCGAGATGGCGATCGCCGTGGCGCGGGCGGGCGGCATCGGCGTCATCCACAAGAACCTGAATCCCCAGGAACAGGCGGCCGAGGTGGAGCGTGTCAAGCGCAGCGAGTCCGGCATGATCACCAAGCCCATCACCCTCGGCCCGGACCGTCCCATCGACGAGGCCCTGGAGCTGATGCAGCGTTACCGCATCTCCGGCGTGCCGATCACCGAGGGCGCCAAGCTGGTGGGAATCCTCACCAACCGCGACCTGCGGTTCGTGGACGACACCTCGCTGCCGGTCAGCGAGGTCATGACCAGCGAGAACCTTGTGACCGTGCCCGAGGGGACCACGCTCGAGGAGTCAGCCAAGATTCTCCACCAGCACCGGATCGAGAAGCTGCTGGTGGTGAACAAGGCGGGCGAGCTGCGCGGGCTGATCACGGTCAAGGACATCCAGAAGAAGCTGGACTACCCGCACGCCTGCAAAGATAGCCTCGGCCGCCTGCGGGTGGCCGCGGCCATCGGGGTGGGGGCCGAGAGCCGGTTGCGGGTGAACCTGCTGCAGGAGGTGAACTGCGATCTGCTGGTGGTCGACACCGCGCACGGTCACAGCAAGAACGTGATCGAGACCGTGCGGGCCATCCGCGAGGCCCACCCCGCGGGGCAGATCCTGGCCGGCAACGTGGGCACGCGGGAAGGCACCGCGGCCCTCATCGAGGCCGGAGCCGACGCCATCAAGGTGGGCATCGGGCCGGGCTCCATCTGCACCACCCGCGTGGTGGCCGGGGTCGGTGTGCCGCAGATCACGGCCATCACGGAAGCCGCCGCGGTGGCCAGGCCACGGGGAGTGCCGGTGGTGGCCGACGGCGGCATCCGCTACTCCGGCGACGTGGCCAAGGCCATCGCCGCCGGGGCCGACGCCGTCATGGCCGGATCCCTGCTGGCGGGCACCGAAGAATCCCCGGGGGACAAGGTCCTCTTCGAGGGTCGCGTCTACAAGACCTACCGGGGCATGGGCTCCATCGGCGCCATGCAGCGCGGGGGCAAGGATCGTTACTTCCAGGGCGACGTGGACGAGGTGGAGAAGCTCGTCCCGGAGGGCATCGAGGGTCGCGTGCCCTACAAGGGGACCGTTCACGACGTGCTCTACCAGCTGGTGGGAGGGCTGCGCAGCGGGATGGGCTACAGCGGCTGTCGGACCATCGCCCAGTTCCAGACGGAGACCACGTTCGTGCGGGTCACCGGCGCCGGCGTCCGGGAGAGCCATCCTCACGACGTTCAGATCACCCAGGAAGCCCCGAACTACCGCACGGGAGTCTAGCCGCTCAGGTCTGCTGTCGCGAGTGGTTGTCGATGACGTACTGGATGATCTTGCGCTCGTCGGGCGTCGGGTTGATGAACCGGAAACCCGCCGCGAAGAGCCCCGCCCCGTGATCCTTCCTGGACCAGACGCAGCGCGCCTCCAGATCCAGCGGCTGGCTCTTGCCGCTCTCGCTGGGGAAGGGGATGCGCAGCGTGATGAGCTGCTGGAGTTCGACGGGCTCCGTGCTGTGCAGCAGCAGTCCTTCCTGGGTGAAGTCCACCAGCCTGCCGACCTGATCCAGGGTGTCCGCGTTGTAGACCTTGAGGGAATAGAAAAGTGACCGCCGCTGGTGTGTGCGCCTTTCCACCATCATCGCACCTCATGTCACAGGTCCCGGCCCTGGATGTCTCCAGGACCCTTGCCGGACGTCTCGGGCGGGCGAGATGCTCGAAAACGAATGCATGGCAATCTTGGCTGTCCGCTCCTCGGATCTATCATCGGCCGCGGATTCCGCGGGTCAAGCCTCAATTCCGGTGGTCAGCGACCGGCCGCGGTTCACGAGCGGCCCCACCGGCTGCTCGTGGATGAAGCCGATCATCTTGCTCAGAATGGCCACCGAGCTGTAGATGAAGGCATGCTTGATGGTTTCGCGGTCGCTGCCCATGTCTCCTTGCCGACCTGCTGCAAGCTCCAGATGCGACATCCCCCGTGGCTGAGCGCCAGCAGTATATGTCGGGCCCAGGCCATTGCCCGGCCCATTCGGGCGTGACATCCGGATCTTCCCCGGCGCGGCGCGAACGGCTATGCTCTCGCGGGAACGGCCGGGTGGACCGGCGTTCAAGGAAATGGACGGACACCATGGATGGACGTATCCGGACCGCCGTCATCGGCGGACGGCCGGCCCGCTACCGGATCCTCCGGAACCGGCGGGCTCGCCACCTGATCCTGCGGGTGGATCCCCACGACGGGCTGGTGGTGGTCGTTCCGCCGCGCACGCCCTTGCGCGAGGTGCAGGCCCTGCTGGTCGAGCACGCCGGCTGGATCGCGGGCCAGCTCGAGAAACACGGGGTCCGCGACGGACCGCTCCGCCGGTTCTACGCCGGAGGCAGCGAGCTGCTCTTTCTGGGACGGCCCCGGCGGCTGCACGTTCTGCCCCTGGAGGAGGGGCGGCAGCGCAGCCGGCTGTGGCTGGATGGCGACCGGCTGGAGGCGCGCCTGGCTCCGTCCGACGTCTTCGATCCCCGGCCGGTCCTGGAGCGCTGGCTCCGCAGGGCGGCACGGCGTCACCTGGACGCGCGGATCGCGGAACTGGGCGCGCGCATCGGCCTTTCACCGGCCGGCGTCATGGTCGGGGAGCGCACCAGCCGCTGGGGGAGCTGCTCCGCGCGCGGCACGCTCTCTTTCTGCTTCCGCCTGGTGATGGCGCCGCCGGAGGTCATCGATGCCGTGGTGGCTCACGAGCTCTGTCATCTGCGGCATCTGAACCACGGCCGTCGGTTCTACCGGTTGCTGAAGCTGGCCTGTCCCGATCACGCGGAACGGATGGCCTGGCTGCGCGAGCACGAGGCGGACCTGCAGTTCTGATCCGGGGAGCGCGGTACGAAAGGACGCATCATGAACGATCTCTACCGGCGGGACAACGTCCTCGCCCTGTTGCACGAGCACACCCGCGGCGACGCCTTGCGGCGGCACGCCTATGCCGTGGAGGCCGCCATGCGCGCCGCCGCCGCGCGGACCGGCAACGATCCGGACTACTGGGGCGCCGTCGGACTGATCCACGACTTCGACTACGAGCAGTATCCCCAGGCCCCCGATCATCCCACCCGGGGGGCCGAGATCCTGCGCTCGCGGGGCTATCCGGAGGACTTCGTGCGCGCGGTGCTCTCCCACGCCTCCTACACCGGCGTGCCGCGGGAGAGCGAATGCGCCCGCTGGCTCTTCGCCGTGGACGAGCTCTGCGGCTTCTGCATGGCCTGCGCCATGGTGCAGCCGGACCGCAAGATCGCCTCGGTCCAGGTGAAGTCGGTGCGGAAGAAGCTCAAGAAGAAGGACTTCGCCGCCAAGGTCAACCGCGAGGAGATCCGGGAGGGAGCCGTGGAGCTGGGCCTGGAGCTGGACGAGGTCATCCAGCTCGTGCTGGGCGCCCTGGTCGGCATCGCCGACGAGCTGGGGCTCTGAGAGCCGGCTGCGGACGAGCGCCGCGCGGGGCGGCGCCCGTCCGCGCGCGAGCTAGGCGCTGGCCGCGGCGGCCTGCCGGAAGGCCGGCCGGTAAACGTCCCTGGCGAAGCGCGCGAAGGTGGTCGGCGTCCTCCGCGGCTTGCCTTCCGGAGCCACCTTGCCCTTCCGCGTGGCCTCGTACATCTCGAGCATCAGATCGGCCACGGCCGGGTTCATTCCCATGGAGGTCATGCCCTCCTTGGCCTGCTGATCGGACACCTGCATGTACGCGACCTGGCGCTCCAGAGCCTCGCCGAGCCGCTGCGCCACCTCGTCGCCGGACAGCTGGTCGGGCCCCACCAGCTCCAGGACCGAACGGCCGGTCCACTTCCCGTCCTGCAGCCGCTCGGCGGCGACCTCCGCGATGTCCCGCGTGGCGATCATCGGGAGGCGCAGGTTTCCCGGCAGCGGCATGTAGATGCGACCGTCATGGGCGACCGTCGGCACGGAGTGGAGGTAATTCTCCATGAAGAAGGACGGGCGCAGGTGGGTCACGTGGGCGGAGGTGTCGTCGAGCAGGTTCTCCACGGTGCACAGCCCGCTGATGGGTCCCAGGCCCCTTTCGCCCTGGTGGGCCCCCACGCTCGAGAGCTGGACCACGCGGGGGATCCTGTTGGCCTGCACGGCGGCCGCGGCGTTCTCGCCGAGCCGGCGCTGGAAGGCCAGCGGATCGTTCGTGCTGAAGTTCGGAGGTGTGAGCCAGAAGAGCGCGTCGGCGCCCTGGGTGGCCTCGCGCACGAAGGAGGCGTCCTCCAGGTCTCCCTGCTTGATCTTCGCGCCGCGGTCGGCGAAGGACTTGATCTTTCCGGGATCGCGGGCCAGCAGGACGAGCTCGTGAGCGGTCCCCAGCAGGTTCGCGGTCAGGGCCCGCCCGATGTGGCCGGTGGGTGTGTTGATGACGATTCTCATGATCCCCTCCCTTGGGCTGACAAACCGCCCTCGCACCGCGAGCGGCGGGGGCCGGCTGATATCCAGATGAAGCCACCCGGATCCAGCACGGTCTTCACCGTGGGCCCGGGCTTCACCCTCCAATCAATGGGGAATCGAGGGATCCGCCACACGCCGGCCGGGCCGATCGAAGGGTCCGGGGCGGCTCTCCTTGTGGGCCGGCGCCCGGATCTGTAGTATCCCCAGGCGAGAGCGCGACGATCCTGTCCGATCCGGAGGCGTAGCATGTCCGATCGCTGGCCCGGCAACCGCGTCTGTGCGCTGTTCGGCATCGAGCACCCCATCGTCCAGGCGGGGATGGTCTACAACAGCGGAGCCAGGCTGGCCGCCGCCGCGGCCAACGCGGGTTGCCTGGGCCTGATCGGCGCCGGCTCCATGCGCCCGGATCTCTTCCGGGAACAGATCCACAAGGCGCGGAGGCTGACCGATCGGCCCTTCGGCGTGAACCTGCCGCTGATCTACCCGCACATCCAGGAATGCCTGGAGATCGCCCTGGAGGAGGAGATCCGCATCGTCTTCACCTCGGCCGGCTCGCCCCGGCGCATCACCCCCCGGCTGAGGCAGGCGGGTCGTCTCAGCGTCCACGTGGTGGCACATCCGGACCTGGCGCGCAAGTGCGAGGAGGCCGGCTGCGATGCAGTGGTCTGCGAGGGCTTCGAGGCGGGCGGCCACAACGGCCGCGAGGAGATCACCACCATGGTGCTGGTGCCCGAGTGCGTGGCTGCGGTGGGCATCCCCGTCATCGCCGCCGGCGGCATCGCCACCGGTGCCCAGCTGGCCGCCGCCCTGGCCCTGGGAGCCGAGGGGGTCCAGATCGGTTCCCGCTTCGCGATCACGCAGGAATCCTCCGGCCATGCGTCTTTCAAGCAGGCCGTCGTCGAGGCGGGGGCCGGCGACACCCACCTCGTGCTCAAACCGCTCGTCCCGGTGCGGTTGCTGCGCAACTCCTTCCGCGCGAAGGTGATGGAGCTGCAGTCCCGCGGCGCCTCGCGCGAGGAGCTGGCGGAGCTGCTGGGCCAGGGACGGGCCCGGCGCGGCATGCTGGAGGGCGATCTGGAGGAGGGCGAGCTGGAAATCGGTCAGGTCTCGGGTCTGATCGACGACGTGCCGACGGTGGCCGAGGTCGTGGCCAGGCTCCTGGCGGGCTACGGCGAGGCCGTGGCCCGCTTGCCGCGCCTCTGACGAGCACCCGGCTCCGGTCGACCCCGCATCATGCTCCCGCCCGGAAGGAGAGAGTCTTGACGAATGCCCGGAACGGGCCCGGCGACCGGCCGGCCGCGGCCGGGCCGACCACCACCGCTTCCCACCTGGCCGCGTTGCTGGCGGCAGCCTGTCCTGACCGCCGTATCGACCTGGCCGGCGCTCTGCCGCTGCCGATCGAGCTCCCGCATGCCGGGGTCTTTCGGACCTGGCTCGCAACGGGACGCCACGCAGGGCTGGCGTATCTGGCCCGCGATCCCGCCGAGAGATGCGACCCCTCCCGTCACACACCCTGGGCGCGTACCCTCCTAGTCTTCGCCCAGCGCTACACCGATGGCTGGCCCGGGGACGATCCCTCCCCGCAGGACGGGGCGGCGCGCGGCCGTCCCTGGACGGACGGCGTGGCCCGCTACGCCCGTGGTCTGGATTACCACGACGTGCTGCTGGAGGACGTGCGGAGCGTGCTGGGCGCGCTGAAGGCGGTGTTCCCCGGCCTGCGCGCCCGGCCCGCCGTGGACACGGGGCCGTACCTGGAGCGGGAGCTGGCATGGCTGGCCGGCCTCGGCTTCTGGGGCAAGAACACCTGCCTGATCCACGAGAGGTTCGGCAGCGGCTTCTTCCTGGCCGTGGCGCCCACGAACCTCGTCGTCGCCGATCTGATGCTGCCCGGCACGCCGGCGCCGCTCTTCGCCGCCGTCGGAGGGGAGCGCCCGCGGCCGCCGTCGCCCGCGCCGGCCAGCCGCTGCGGTCGCTGCACGCGTTGCCTGGACGCCTGCCCCACCGGGGCCCTTCGCGGACCTTTCGAGCTGGACGCCGGGCTCTGTATCGCCACCTGGAGCATCGAGTGGCAAGGGCGGGCTCCCGCGGGGCGCCGCGGGGAGCAGGGTGGGCGTCTCTTCGGCTGCGATGTTTGCCAGGCGGTCTGTCCCTGGAACCAGCGGGCGGCCCGGCGCGCCGGCGGGAGCGCGCCTCCGCGCGCGGTGTACAGGACGCTGCCGGAGCACGGGGAGATCGGGCTGCAGGAGCTGTTGGGCGTTCCGTCGGACGTCTTTCGCCGCCGCTTCCGCCGCACGCCGCTCTGGAGGGCCCATCCGGAGGGGATGCGCCGGAACGCGCTGGTGGTGGCGGCGAATACGGGCCGGCGCGAGCTTGTCAGGGAGCTGCACCGCCTGGCCATGGACGATCCCGATGCGGAGGTGCGGGCCGTGGCCGGCTGGGCGCTGGCGAGGCTGGAGCAGGAGGAGCGACGATGAGCGCCGTCGAGGCGGTTTACTGGAAGCCCGAGGCCGACGGGGCCGTGCGCTGCGAGCTCTGTCCCATCGGCTGCCGGCTGCGCGAGGGTCGGGACGGGCCCTGCGGGAGCCGGGGCAACGTGGGCGGCCGCATGGTGCCCAAGGCCTACGGGAAGCTGGTCTCTGCCGCGGTGGATCCCATCGAGAAGAAGCCTCTCTATCACTTCCATCCCGGTGAGCCGATCCTGTCGATCGCCGCCCGCGGCTGCAACCTGCACTGCCAGTTCTGCCAGAACTGGAGCATCAGCCAGGAGTACCGGGGCGCGGCGCAGGACGTCACGCCCGCGGCCGTGGTGGCCGATGCCGGCCGTGACGGCTCCCTCGGCATCGCCTACACCTACAGCGAGCCGCTGGTCTGGTACGAGTTCGTGCGCGACACCGCGCGGCTGGCCCGGGCGGCGGGGCTCAAGAACGTCATCGTCAGCAACGGCTTTCTCAATGCGGCGCCGCTGCGCGAGCTGCTGCCCCTGATCGATGCCGCCAACATCGACTTGAAGTCCATGGACGAGGATTTCTACCTCAAGATCTGCAAGGCGCGTCTGCAGCCGGTCCTCGAGGCGATTCGCATCATCCAGGCGAGCGATACCCACCTGGAGATCACCAACCTGGTGATTCCCGGCTACAACGATGCGGACGAGCAGATCTCCCGCCTGGTCGACTTCGTGGCCGATCTCGATCCCGAGATCCCGCTCCACCTGTCGGCCTACTGCCCGGCCTACAAGTTCCGTGCGCCCGCCACGCCGCCGCAGACGCTGCTCCGCGCGGCGCGGCTCGCCCGGCGGCGCCTGCCGTACGTCTACGTGGGGAACGTGATGCTGGAGGGGGAGTCGGACACCCACTGCCCCGGCTGCGGCGCCCGCGTCGTCGAGCGCAGCGGCTATCGCACGCGCAGTCACCTCACCGCCGACGGGGCCTGTCCCCACTGCGAGCGCAGGCTGCCCTTCGTCCTGCATTGATCCCGCTGCGGGGGCCGGCGGGACCGCCGGGCTCAGTCCTCGCTCTCGTTCTCCCAGGCAGCGGAGACGTAGGTGCAGGTGACCGTCGTGGTGATGCCGCCGCGGACGAACCACTCGCCGCGGATCTCCAGGAAGCGCGGCTGGGTGGCCGCCACTAGATCATTCAGGATGCGGTTGGTGATATCCTCGTGAAAGGCGCCCTCGTCCCGGTAGGACCAGAGGTAGAGCTTGAGGGATTTCAACTCCACGCAGAGCTGGTGCGGCACGTAGGTGATGTGGAAGCGAGCGAAATCCGGCTGCCCCGTCAGCGGGCAGAGGCAGGTGAATTCGGGACAGTCGAACTCGACCTCGTAATCCCGGTCCGGATGAGGATTCGCAAAGGTCGCGAGCTCGCGGCTCGGCTGCGGGGACATGCCGCCCTCCCTTCCGCTGGTGATCCGCGCCGCGCACCCAGGCCAGACGAGGCGGCACGGCCGCGTACCGCCTCATCAGGGCCCGGTGCGGGGCGGGACGCCGCCCGTCCCGCGGCGATCACTTGACGAGCGCCATGCGCCCCGTGAACTCGTGCCCGCCGCTGCGCACCTGATAGAAGTAGATGCCTGCCGCGACCTGGTGCCCGGCGCCGTCACGTCCGTCCCAGGTGATCTCGTAGCGCGCGGCGGGCAGCGGCTCCGCCAGGAGGGTTCTGACCCGGCGCCCGGCCAGGTCGTAGATCTGCAGGCTTGTGAAGGCCGTCTGCGGCAAGCTGAAGACGATCTTCGTCGCCGGGTTGAACGGGTTCGGGTAGTTCTGCTCGACATGGAAGACCAGCGGCACTTCCGGGTTCTCGCCGGGAACGGCCGTCAGGCAGACCTGCGCCGCGAAGGCCCCGATCAGGTTGCAGCCCCCGCTGTTGTCGGGGGCGCAAGGCGAGTCCGTGCTGATCGCGTAGTCGCCGTTCGGTCGCGAGCAGAACTCGGGATCCGCCGAGATGTTTCCGTTGCTGCCGGTCTGGTCCGTCACGCCGCCGTAGTTCTGGTTGTCATTGCCGTAGACGTCGTTGCAGATGAAGGTCGGCGTGCCGGTCGCGACATGGAAGCCGTTGCCGAAAGTGGCCGTTCCCTGGTTGAAGGCGACGATGTTGTTGCTGATGGTCGGGGCGGCCGCGGAGATGTAGAGGCCGCCCGAACCGCTCGCCGGATCGCCGTTGTCCGCGAAGGTGTTGGCATCGATGATCCCGCTCGGCGTGGTGCCCAGGTAGAGGCTGCTGCCGAAGATCAGCGCGTGATTCCCCGTGAACAGCGAATGGGAGACGGTGGCGCTCGGCCCTGTCAGGGTGCCGCCCGCGCCGAGGTGGGAGGTGTTGTTCTGGACGATCAGGCTGTCCAGCGTGGCCGAGGTCCCCTCGAACTTGAAGCCGCCGCCGTCCATGAAGGCGGCGTCGACGGTCTTGTTGTTGTCATGGATCCAGTCGCCCACCATCTCGATCAGGGTGCCCGCCATGTAGAGTCCGGCGCCGGCGGACTTGGCCGTGTTGTCGTGCACGTCGTTGTGCGCCATGTGCAGCGTCGTCGTGGCGCCGTAGTTGGCCGCGTAGATGCCGCCGCCCCGGTTCAGCGACGCGTGCCCGGATACCCGACACCCGGTCAGGGTCGCCTCCGCGTCCAGAACGTGCAGCCCACCGCCATCGGGGGCGTAGGAGAGGTTGCTGGTGATGCTGATGTTGTCGTAGATCTGGCAGTTCGTAAGGTGCGGCGAGCCGCGGTAGACGAAGATCCCGGCGCCGTAGATCCCGGTGTTCCCGTGTACGGTGCAGCTCTCGAGCGTGGCCTGCGAGTTGTAGAGGTAGATCCCGCCGCCGCAACCCAGCTGACTGCTGGAGCCGACGCTGTTGCCCGTCACGTCGAGGTGGCGCAGGGTCGGAGAGGTCTGGTTGCAGATGATCCCCCCGCCGTAGCGCGCGTTGTAGGGCAGGTTGGAGAAGATGACGCCGCCGCCGCCGGTGCAGCGGAAGCCGTCGATCACCGTTCCGCTGCCGGTCCCGCCCTGGAACTGCAGGGCGGGTCCCGAGACGCTGCCGGTGATGATCGTGGGACTTCCCAGCGGATCCCGGCTGCCATAGTCCTCGCTGTAGCCGCCCAGGATGTACAGATCCCGCGCGATCGCGGTCACCGGCCCGGTCAGGGACATGCTGGACTTGATGGCCACCGTGTCCTCCGCGGCGGCCTCGTTCATGGCGTCGAGCAGGGTGGGGAACTCGGCGGGCACTTCCTGGAAGCTGTCGCCGAGCGCCCGCAGGAGGTTGACGCGGCCCGCGCCGAGCTTGCCGGCGTAGGTCGGGTTCAAGGCGTCGATGTCGTCGCAGGTGTTCAGGAGCCGGGCCATGATCTCGAGCCGGTTCCAGCTGGGATGGGCCGACCAGATGAGAGCGGCGCAGCCGCAGGTCAGCGGCGAGCTGAAGGAGGTTCCCTGGGTGCTGAGGTAGGTGTGGGTGCCGTCCTCGTGGTTGTACCAGGTCGTGTACATGTCCACGCCGGGAGCGCTCAGCTCGACCCAGGTGCCGTAGCTGGAGAAGCTGGCTTTCAGGTCGTTCTTCTCCGTGGCGGCCACGGAAAGCACCTGGGAGTTCGTACTCAGGTAGTCGGCCACCTCGTCGTTGTCGTTGCCGGCGGAGGTGACGATGATGCAGCCCACGCTCGCACACTGGGTGACGGCGGTCTGCAGGTAGCTGGTCGAGCCCCAGCTGCAGTTGATGATCCTGGCCCCGCTCGCGGCGGCGTAGAGCATGCCCTGCGAGGCGAAGTCCATGCGCACGACGCCGATGTCCTCGCCGTTGGGCAGCCAGCCGACGCGTACCGCCATGATCTTGCAGTTGTGGGCGGCGCCGGCGATGCCGAGAGCGTTGTTGGTGATGGCCGAGGCGATGCCGGCACAGGCGGTGCCGTGGCTCTCATAATCGCTGGGGTCGTTGTCCGGGGTGGCGTCGTCCTCGTCCGGGTAGCCCTGCCCCGGAACGTTCACGAAGTCCCAGCCGCGGATGTCGTCCACCTTGCCGTTGCCGTCGTCGTCCACGCCGGGCGTTCCGTAGTATTCGGTCCAGTTCGTCCAGATGTTGCCACGGACGTAGTCGGGGCCCGTGCCGCCCAGGTCGGGATGATGCCAGTCCACGCCCGAGTCCACGATGGCGATGATGCGGTTCGTGTCGCCCACGGTCTCGGCCCAGCCGCCCAGGGCGCGCACGTCGAACTGGCCGAGGGTCGTGTTCCGCAGGTACCACTGGTTGCCGTTCATGGCCGGATCGTTCGGCAGGGCCTGCTGCCGGCAGATGTCCACGGCCCAGGCCTGGGCCACCTCCGGGAGCGCGGCGTAGGCCCGGCGCACGGTCTCCAGATCGTACTTGGCCGCGAAGTCCACGGCCCAGTGCAGGCGCAGGTCGGGCAGTCCCGCCTTGGCGGGAGCGCCGTATTCCGGGTAGAGACGCGACATGTCGCGGACCTCGAACTGCGCCGAGAGGGCGTTCAGCGAGGGGATGTCGACATCGACGCGACCACCCGCCTTGCTGACTTGGGGAAAGACGCCCTCCTTGAAGACGAGGACGACCCGGTCCGGCACCTGCCCGACCACCGAGCTGTTCTCGTAGGCGGCGGCGACTGCGGCCCCGCCCAGGATGGACAGTGCCAGTATGGCTGTCGCAAGCTTCCTCATGGTGACTTCCTCTCGCTGGACCCAGAGGCACGGAGCCTGAAACCAGGTGGCATGTGGTGGGAAGGGCAGTGTATCCTGCACAAATATAGAGGAGTTTGGAGCCGCGATCAACGGCTTCCCTCGCCGGCCGCCGGGCGGTGGACGGTCCTTTCTCCCCCTCCGACAGGGAGTTGCGACCCTTGCCTCGGCTGCGGATCCTGTTCGTGGAACCCTACGACGGCGGCTCCCACCGGGCCTTCCGCGAGGGACTGCAGCGCCATTCGCGGCACGACCTCGAGGCCCTGACCCTGCCGCCTCGCTTCTGGAAATGGCGCATGCGGGGGGCCGCGGTCCACTTCGCCGATCTCATCAATCGGCGTCCCGGTCCGCCCTGCGACCTGCTGCTGGCCACCGACTTCCTGAACCTGGCCGACCTGCGCGGGCTGCTGGTCCCGCCCTGGAATCGCGTGCCCTGCCTGCTCTACCTGCACGAGAACCAGCTCACCTACCCGCTTTCCCCCGACGAGGAGTTCGACTTCCACTTCGGCTTCACGAACATCGTGAGCGCCCTGGCCGCGGACAGCGTGGCCTTCAACTCCGCCTACCATCGCGATCTCTTCCTCGCGTCCCTGCCCGACTACCTGGCCCGGATGCCGGAGGCGGTACCCCGGGGGGTGCGGGAACGGCTGGGGGCCAAGAGCCTGGTCCTGCCGGTGGGGCTGGAGAGCCGCCCGCATGCGGCGGGCAGCTTCGCGCCCTTCCTGGGCGGTCCCTGTCATCCGGAGGCCGGCCCGCCCTGGCCGCGGGACGGGGTGGCACCCCTGATCCTCTGGAACCACCGCTGGGAATTCGACAAGCGGCCCGCCTGGTTCGCCGGGGCCCTGCTGCGCCTGGCGGAGGAAGGACTGTCCTTCCGGGTGGCCCTGCTGGGGGAGCCGCGGGGACACGAGGCGGTCTTTGCACCCTTGTGTGAGAGGCTGGGCCCCCGCTGCCTCGCCTTCGGTCACGAACCCGACCGGGCCGCCTACGAGAGCTGGCTGGCCCGGGCGGACGTCGTCGTCAGCTGCGCGGCCCAGGAGTACTTCGGCATCGCCGTGGCCGAGGCCGTGCAGGCGGGAGCCTACGCGGTGCTGCCCCGCGAGCAGGTTTACCCATCCCTCTACGGGCGTCGTTGCCGGGGGCGTCATCTCTACGCGGGCCAGGCGGGTCTGGTGAACATCCTGCGGCAGCTGCTGGCCGGCAGCGCCGGCGGACACGTCTGTTCCTTGCCGCTTGACTGCGACGAGTTTTGTTGGGAGCGTGTGGCCCCGCGCTTCGACGACCTCTTCCAGGCGATCATCGGGGGAGAACCGGCATGAAGCAGCGATTCCAGCGCACCTGTTACCTGATCGACGTCGAGGGCGTGCTGGTCCGGGACAAGCGCTATCAGCCCATCGAGGGCTCCGTGGCCTGGTTCAACGGTCTGGCCCGGCGGGGGATCCGCGCCTGCCTGGTGAGCAACAACACCACCCACCGGCCTGAGGAGCAGGTGGCTGTCCTGGCGGCGGCCGGCTTCGACGTCCGCCCCGAGCAGCTGGTGAGCGCCCTGAACCTGGGTCTGGATCTGCTGGCCCGCTGGGGGAAGCGACGCGTGCTCTGGCTCGGGCATCCGCGTCTGGCTGCCTACTGGCAGGAGCGTGGCTTCACGCTGGTCGCGGGCGGGGCGTGCGACGTCGTGGTGCTGGGGGTCAATCCCGAGCTGGCCGTCGCCGATCTCGAGCGGGCGTTGCCGGCCCTGCTGGATCACGGGGCCGAGCTGGTGGCCCTGCACCGCAACCTCTTCTGGCTGGACGAGCAGGGGGAGCGGCGACTCGGGCCGGGAGTCTGGAGCGCAGCGCTCGAGGGCCTGACGCGGACCGGGCAGGCCGTCTGCATGGGCAAGCCCTCCGAGCGGATCTACCGCGCGGCTCTCGAAAGGATTGACGCCACGGCGGCCGAGGCCCTATTCATTGCGGACGATCCCGTCGCCGATCTGGTGACGGCCAAGCGTCTGGGCATGGTGACGGCCTTCGTGCTGAGCGGCAAGTACGCCGATCACGGCATCCTGGCGCGGCTGGACCAGGAGGACTGGCCCGACATCATCGCCGAGCGCCCTGCTGCGCTGGATGAGGAGGAGTCCGGCTGACCGGACGACGTGCAGCGAGGTCCCGGGACCGGGGAGCGTCATGTTGGGGAGCGGCAACGGCAGCAAGGGTGCTCCGGACCGCCTGGCGGTCGCCACGGAGATCCTCGCCCTCACCGCCTGGGACCTGGAGCGGTCCGAGCGAACGTTGCCGGACACCCCTCGCGCCCGGGTCATCCGCCTGCGCACGCACGCGCGCCTGCAGGCCGCCCTGGAGGAGCATCGCGGTGTGCCCCCGGAGAATCGCTCCTTCATCGGCATCCAGGAGAATTCCCGATCGGCCTGTCTGCTGGTGCACGGCGTCAGCAGCACGCCCGCCGACCTGCGGCCCCTGGCGGAGTACCTGCACGCCAACGGGTTGACCGTCTACCTGCTCCTCCTGCCGGGTTACGGGCTGGCGGGGGAGGGGCCTTCCCGGATCATGTGGCGAGCCAGCCTGCAGGAGATCAAGCTCCGCTACCGTTTCCTGCGCCGTCTCCACCGTCAGGTGCACCTGGTCGGATATGGTCTGGGGGCCGCCCTGGCCATTCACCTGGCGCGCCAGGAGGCGGTCACCAGCCTGATCCTGCTGGCGCCGGCGCTGATCCCGCGGGTGAACATCGTGGAGCGCTTGCTGCTGCGTCTGAAGGTGCACCGGCTGCCCGGGCTCCGGCCCCGCCTGGGCTGGAGACCCGAGGAGCTGGAGGCCATGGAAAGCGCCCGCTCGCAAATCTCCCGGCTGCGGCTCCCGGTCTACGCCGCCCAATGCGACGACGACGAGCACATCTCGCCCATCTCGCTGCGCGTCCTGCAGAAGCGAGTGCGGCACGGGGCCTCGCGGTTTCGGGCCTTTCCCAGCGGTGGACACGATCTGCTGGCCACCCACGGCGAGAAGGACCTGCACGCCGAGATCCTCGCCTTCATCCAGGGCGGGCACTGATCACGGGGTGGCGTCGGGCCCTGCGGGGCGCGGGCTCGCCAGCAGCCGCTGCAGATCGATGGCGCTGAGGCGGGCACCCAGTCCAAACCGCCAGCGGGCCAGGTGCTGCAGAACCTCCACGTACTCCGCGAAGCCATCTCCCAGCTTGTCGAGAACGGCGAGCAGCGCGGGATTCGCCGGGCGGCCCCGCGCCAGCAGCGCATGGGCGCAGCGGTAGCACGCGACGCCGTCTTCGCGATCCTGACGGCGGCTTTCCTCGGCGCGCCGGCCCCAGCGGGGTCTCCGGCGGCGCAGATCGCCTCGGTCGAACAGGCCCAGGGCCAGCAGGCGATGATCGCCGTTGACGCGGTAGTGTTCGGCCAGACCACGGCGGCCCCCGTCCACCTTCTCCGGCCGCAGCAGCAGCGGATCCGCCCCCGCCTGCACACCCTCCATGTCCAGGGGCGCGAGCCTGGTGGCGAGCAGGTGCGCCAGGTAGACGTTCACGTC
This sequence comes from uncultured Fibrobacteraceae bacterium, assembly GCA_964524645.1. Lineage (GTDB taxonomy): Bacteria > Krumholzibacteriota > Krumholzibacteriia > LZORAL124-64-63 > LZORAL124-64-63 > CAZGEC01. Next base: position 38,370 of record CAZGEC010000020.1, read on the forward strand.
CTCGTCCGGCCGGTGGCTGTTGGTGGGGAAGGGGGAATCGGCCCGCGCCTCCAGCAGGTTCTCGAGCATGAAGTACCCGAGAGGCCGGGTTCCGGACCAGGACGGGAAGAGCAGCCGGCAAGATGGCCATGAGCTGCCGCGCAGCGCGGTCTTCAACAGGTGACCTCCCGGACGTGGCATCGGCGGGGCGACGGCCCGATCGGTGCAGGGGACGTGCCCATCCCCGCGCCCGCCTCCATTCGCTGCCTCTGCGGCCTGGTCCACGGCGGCGGGGTCTTCGGCAAGAGGAGGGTGGCCGAAGGGGTGGCCGGAAAGGGATCAGCGGCGGCCAGTCCCGGCCCGGAAAAAGGCTTCAATTTCCCAGGGCGCGGCCGAAGAGCACAGGGAGATCAGGCCGCCACGTGGCGGCGGCCGCCCTGCGGTCGCACGGGCGACATATCCTGCTTCACCGGCGGGTGGGCACGAGCCGAGCGAAAGGATTCCGGGATGAGCGACCGGGAAGAATTCGTGGCCGACGGCCAGGATGAAGGACTGACCGTGGAGTCCTTGGGAGAGGGGGAGGGCATGGAAGTCTCGCCCCTCGATCCTGCAGCGGGCAAGATGCAGAGCGCCGACTCCCTGGACGATGCGGGCGGCGAGTCCGGCGAGACCCTGGCGCCCGGCTGGGAAGGCGATGCGGAGCCGGCGCCGGAAGCCGTGGAAGAGACGGACCCGGAGGTCGCTCCCGTGCCCGTCGCACCGCGCCGCCGCAGTGGCGGGTCCCACCCGGCCTCTCTCGGCCTGCTGTCCTTCATCTCCTCCCTGGCAGCCGTGCTGGCGACGGCCTATGCCGTGCTGACCCTCATGGGCGGCACCGTACTGGACGTGCCGCAGTTCCTGCAGAGGGACCTGACCGAGTTGCAGTGGCCGGCAGCCATGCTCGCCGGCGCCCTCCTGCTGGCGCTGCTGGGCGCCACTCTCGTGGGGGGCGCGGTGGCTCGCGGACGGAAGCGCTACGAGGTCGCCGAGGAGCTGCTGCACAAGGTGGGGAGCCTCGATCCCAACGACCGGGACACCTGGGCGGATCCGGTCCTGCTCGAGAATCCGCTGCTCGGCCGCTTCCTGGGCGAACTCCTCCAGACCGCCGAGCGCAAGGATCAGAAGCTGGCCGGGTTCATCGGCCTGGAGGGGGAGGTCTTCCGGCTGGAGAAGAGCCTGACCGAGGGCAGCCGGGGTGATCTGGCCGGTCGCTACGATCATCAGGGGGTGAGCCGCCTGGCCGACGAGATCCTGCGCCTGTGGGACGCCCGGCAGCAGGTGGGCCGCGAAGTGACCAGCCTGGGGGGGAGGCTGTCCGAGGGGGGCGCCCGCCTCTGCGGCGGGCTGCAGGATTGTGCGAAGTGGAACAGCGCGGCCCTCGATCGCTTCCACGTGCAGCTGGCCGCGATGGAGAAGCTGGCACCAGGCCTGAAGCAGCTGAACCAGGACGTGCGCCACCTGGCGCGCGAGCGCCAGGACATCGCCAGCCTCAAGGGTACCCTGGCAGCCGTCCGCGAGGAATTCTCCATCCTGCCAGCGGCAGACACCAGCGAGACCATCGGCAGCATCGCCGAGAACATCAAGGACCTGGTGAGCAAGGGCGGCAATCTCGCCATCAAGGCGGCCACGGGCGTGGCGGCGCTGGGCCCCCAGGGCCAGGATCTGCTGGGGCTGACGCAGGAGCTGCAATCCATCGTCACGGAGTTCCGCGCCGCAGCCACGCGGCTCGAGGCCCTCTTCGTCAATCAGGAGAAGGCCGCCAACGTTCTGGGCTCGATGCGCCAAAAGCTGGACGGCGTCAAGAACACCATCAAGCCGGACCCCCAGGCTCAGCAGGCCTGGCAGAGCATGAACTCCGGCCTCACCGATCTGGCCGAGACCCTGCGCGTGGTGGCGTCCGCCCTCAGCGAGATGTCGCCCGAGTTCAACAGCCAGACCGAGAATCTGAACAAGCTGGGCCGCGAATGCGCCCAGCTGACGGGCGGTCGCTTCGACGCCGCGTCCTGCACGGAGAGTGCGCCGGCGGATGGCCTGGCCGTGGAGCGCTTCGAGCCCTTTGCCCGGGCCGATGTGACCCCCGCCAGTCCGATCCGGTCCGACTCGCCGTTCGTGGTTCCGGCCGAGGAGCCCGGTTTCCTGGCCGCCGAGCCCGTGCGCCACCGGGCGCCCGGCCTGGAGGGCGCTCCGCCCCTGATGGAGCCGCAGGTTCCACCCATCGCCGCCACTCCGCCACCTGCGCCGCCGCCACCTGCGCCGCCGCCGCCCGCGCCGCCGCAGGCTCCTCCCGAGGATATGTTGTTGGTGGAGCACGAGGATCGGGTCTACGATCTCTCCGAGTTCGATGCGGTCGACCTGGACAAGGAATCGGCCTCGGACGAGGCCGAGGAGAACCGCATCTACGATCTGGCGGAGCTGGGAGCGGTCGCTCTGGATTGATCTTCCCCGATCGGGGCCGCGAGGACGGATGGCGGAGACACGGCAATTCCTCACCCGTCGGCTGCGGGATCTGCTGACCAATCTACGCGCTTTTCCGCGGACGACGGAAGGCGGGTGGGTTCCACCCTCCCTGCCGCGTGCCGTCGTCGGAGCCCGGCTGCTGGCCGCGGCCAGCGAGGCCGGCGGGGAGGCGTCGCTGACGCACTGGCTCCGCACGTGGCAGGAGCTGCTGGAATTCCTCGAGGTCAATCCCCCCGCCGCTCCCGCCGGTGAGGCCTGCGAGAGAGCCCTCGGGGCCTTTGCCGATCACGCCGAGGATGTGCTCCGGGGCCTGGATGCCGGGGACGTGCCTGACGAGCTGCTGCCGGAAGAGAGGCGGTTCGCCTATCAGGAAGCGCTGGCGGCCGCGCTCGGTGCCGGGGCGCCCGTCCCGCGCGACGACCTGACGCGCTGTCCCCTGCTCGCTCTGCTGGGACTCCCGGACGGACGGTCTGCCGAGGCCTGTCTGGCCCTGCTGCAGCAGATGCTAGGCCACCTGCAGCCTCCGGCCGCCGGCGGTCCGGAGGCCGCCCAGCTGGCCCGCCGGTGGGCCGCTGTCCGCGCCCTGGGCGATCGGCGTTTTCCCGCGACGGACGTCGCCCCCCGCTCGCCTACCCTCCACCGAAGCGTCCCGGCGCTGTCCGGCAGCCGGAATGCCGGCCGCATCCTGCTGCTCTGCGACATCTCCCTGCGGTCCGGCGAGCTGTTTGCGCGGCTCGGTGCCGCGGGCTACAGCGTGGAGATCTGCGGGGAGCCGGGGGCGGTCCTGGACCGCCTGGCGGGGAACGAACCGCCGCGGGTCGTCATCTGCGACAACCTGGAGCCATCCCGGCACCTGCAGCGGCTGGCGGCTCTCCTGGAGGTCTGGGAGGGATTCGTTCCGCGTATCGTCCTGGCCACCGGCGGGCCGCGACACAGCGTGGAGCAGCTGGCCCTGCGCCACGGCGCGCGCGGCGTCTGGGCGCCTCCTTACCGGCTGGAAAGCCTGCAGGAGCTGATCGGCCCGGCCGATCGCGATTGATCCCTGCCGCCCGTTCCCGCCCGGCTGTGCGGTTTGCAATGCCATCGGCCTTCCTGCGATGTCACGCTCGATCCCAGCAGATCCCAGGACTCCCTGAAATGCCCTCGAAAGCCGGGATTCGGCGCCCCTGAGCCAGGTTGGGTCCTAGAATGCCCCCGGCATGGGAGTTGCAGCAGGGAGCCGAGCTGTGGCGCTGCACCTTGGACATTGCAGAGGAGAGGATTCCCCCATGGAAAGCACCAAGGATTACGCGAACATCTACATTGGGGGGGAGGAGTCGGCAAGCCAGGTCATGACCTCGGTCGAGGCGGCGGATTACCTGAAGATGCACGTGAAGACCGTCTGCCGTCTGGCCAAGGAAGGCAAGATCCCCGCCAAGAAGGTGGGGAGCGAGTGGCGCTTCCTGCGAAGCGTTCTGGACCGCTGGCTGGCCGAGGAGCTGGTCTAGGGGCGGCGCTGCAGCGAGCCGCCGCCGTTGCGGGTCGGCATGGTGAGGTCGGGGCAGAACTCGGGAGGCTGCCCCGCACCGAATTGAGGGGGCCACGGGCGTGTCCACTTGCTTCGCTCCATTGAAGCTCAGCAACGACGAGCTGTTCGGCGTCAGTCTCAAGGGCGCCGTCGGTCGTGCGGAGAAGAAGCGCCTCGAGGAGCTGGCGGAGAAGTGCCTGTCCAAGGGCAAGCTGAAGGTCGTTCTGGACTTCAACGAGCTGGAGTCCATCGGCGGCGGTGGCGCCGCGGTGCTTTCGGACTTCCAGCAACGCCTGGCCGAACGCGGCGGCGCCATGGCCTTCGTGGGCACGGGTGCGGTCGTGCGGCGCTTCCTGGAACAGCGATTTTCCGCGCAAACCCTGCATATCTTCTCCAGTGCCGCCGAGGCCGAGGCCTGGCTGCTGGGCAAGGAAGCACCGCCTCCGGCGGAAGCGAGCGAGGCGGCTGCGGCTGCGCAGGATCCCGCGCCGGAAGCCGACACGACGCCGGAAGATGCGGCTGCGGAGGCCGAGGATCCCTCGATTCCCGCGGAAGAGCCTGCAGCTGAAGAAACGACCGACAGCGCCGCCCCGGCTGCCGGCCAGGGCCTGGAGTCGGACAGCCTCCTGGACCACCTGCTGGGTGGTTTCGTCGCGGCGCCGGAAAGGCCGAAGTCGGCCCCGGCAGCGGATCAGGCCGGCGACTCGGGCGCCGATCCGGCGGAGCCGGACAAGCCGGACGGCGCGATTCGGCGGGCGGATTCCCCCTCCGTGGCCCCTCCCCCATCCGGGGCCGGCGGTGCCGCCCGCCACCATTTTCTCTCCCTGGAGGACGCGGTGGCGGCCATCCAGGCGGCGCCCAACGCGGCCGCCCTGGCCGAGCCCATCGCCAACCTGCTCAGCAGCCACGACCTGGCCGATCGCATGACCTACTGCGTGCGCGACGGCGCGGTCCTGACCGCCACCGACGGCAGCTTCAGCTTCGACGCCGAGGGCGCACTCGGCAGCTTCCTGGCCGGGGCGGTCCGTCCTCTCTCGCTGCTCGACATCCGCGAGGACGAGCTGGACGACGACGACACCCACCTGCTCGCCGAGCTGCAGCCGGATCTGATCCTGCCGGTCATCTGGGACCAGACGTTGCAAGCCGTGGCCTTCCTGCACAGCCACCGGAACGAAGAGGACTACGGCATCAGCGAGAACTTCGCCCTCGAGCTGCTCATGAGGGTCCTGGCGGAGCATGGCGGAGATGCGTCGGGAGCCGGTCCGGGCGGCGACGACTCCTCGGGGGAGAGCGCGGAGCGGGCCGCGGAGCTGAGCGAGGAGCTGGAACGCCAGCTGCGTCAGGCCCAGACGCTGCTCAGCATGGACAAGCTGCTGGCCCACGTCGCGGACGAGCAACAGCTCTGGGAGAGGCTGCTGAAGGTCATGGCTCCGGAGCTGGACATCCACTCCCTCGCCTACGTCTCGGCCGGCGAGGGATCGTCGCGCAGCGGGATCTGCCTGGGCGAGCTCGAGGTCGACCTGCCACGCCTGGACCTCACGCGCCGCAAGATCCGGGTCTACTTCGAGGGCCTGTCGCGCCCCACGCCCATCGGCGACCTGCCGGCCGTGCGCGAGTTCGCCCGCGAGGCCTGGCTGGATGCCGGCTTCGCCTGGGTCGTCGCCCTAAAGGACGATCATCAGCTCCTGGGCGTCGTGTTCCTGGCGATGCGCTCCGAGGCCGAGAGACCGGCGACGGATCGCGAGTTCCTGGCCAGCCTGCTGGCCCAGGCGGTCACCGGTCTGCGCAACCTGCGCTCGCGTCAGGAGGCTTCGGACTGGAGCCTGACCATGGTGCAGACCCTGATCTCGCTGGTGGAGGAGCGCCACTACGGCACGCGGGAGCTGACCGAGCGCATGGTGCGCCTCCTGCGGGCCCTCGCCCGCGAGCTCTCCTTCACGGCTGACCAGGAGCGGGATCTGGTCTACGGGGCGCTGCTGCGCGACATCGGGATGATCCCTCTGGGCGATCTCATCCTGCACTCGCCGCAGACGCTGACGAAGGAACAGTGGGGCATCCTGCGGGCCCACCCCGAGGAAGGGCTGCGCATGCTGGCGCATCTGCCCCTGTCCGAGACGATCCGCGACGTGGTGCACTGCCATCACGAGCGCTTCAACGGCGAGGGCTACCCGCGCGGCCTGAAGGGACTGGACGTCCCCCTGGCGGCCCGCCTGGTGGCCGTCGTCGAGAACTACGTGGCCATGGTGACCGACCTGCCGCGGCGCGCAGCCCTCTCGCACGAGGAAGCCATCAAGATCCTCCAGGACAATCTGGGGGAGCGCTACGATCCCGAGATCGTGGACCTGCTCATGAGCGTGCTCAACCGCGAGAGCGTGCTCGGCCCCATGGAGAGCCTCATGGTCTAGCGGTGCGGGGGTGTCTTCACCCCGCAGGACTGTCTCCCCGCCCGGACAGGGCCCCAAACCGTTTTCTCATGACGAGTTACGATGCGGAAGCCCGTTCCGATTGCCGTCGCTGTTGACCGGCGGGGGCGTGACAGGTGCCGCGGACAGTCGGAGCGCCCCGGGGGATCCTTGCGCAATCCCTTGGCGGACAAGGGATCAGCCGCGGGCCGTCGCCGGATCCACGGGGGTGGCGCCGGGCGGCCGGCGGCTTGCATGGCGGGAGCAGCGAAGTTGCGAGGATGGGAGGACTCGTGGCTTTGCGCGGCGAGACCGGTGGTTCGGCAGGGCGCCCTCGCCGCTCCACCGGTTTCACGCCCGGGAAAGAGGAAGGCGCATCTTGGGTCGGAGCGCACCAGGCACGAGCATCACCCGAGACGAATGGGGCCGCCGCGTCGTCGCGGCGGCCCTGCGCCGTCTGCGCCTGCGGGACGGCTGCCGGCTGCAGGCCTGCCGGCTCGCCCGCCGCGGCGAGTTCTGGAGGCTGGAGCTGGTGTGCCGCGTCCGCGAGGGACCGGGGGAGGTCCTGCTCCGTGGCCGGGGGAAGGCCCGGCTCCACCGCACCTGGCTACCCGGCGATCCGCGTCTGGAGCGCAGGCTGCAGCTGGCCCTGGCCGAGGCCGTCGCGGACCTGGCGGAGAGAAGCGGACGGGGGCTGGGACTCTGCCGCTGGCGCGCGGCGACATCCCCCGCGACCGCGCTCAGGCGGGCGTAGGCTTCTTCTCCGCTCCCGCCGCTGGTTCGCTGGGCTGGCCCGCCGAGCGGGCGAAGATGCGGTTCAGCTCGGCGGTCAGGTCGTCGATGGTCAGACCCCGCCGGATCTCCCCGCGGTGGGCCAGAGAGATGGCGCGGGTCTCCTCCGAGACCACGATGATGATGGCGTCGCTGACCTCGCTCAGTCCGATCGCGGCGCGGTGTCGCGTGCCGAGCACGTAACCCAGCTCCTCGCGGTCGGTGATGGGCAGGATGCAGGCGGCGGCGGCGAGCTTGCCCTGGCTGATGATCACCGCCCCGTCGTGCAGGGGGCCCGGCGGCGTGAAGATGGACTCCAGGGTCGCCGCCGAGATGTCGGCGTTCAGCAGGGTCCCGGTGTTGATCCAGCGACGCAGCCCCACCTCGCGTTCGATGACGATCAGGGCCCCCAGCCCGCGCTTGGAGAGCCGCTCGACCGCCGACAGGACCTCCTTCTCCTCCGGGATCTCGTCCGTCGGCCGGAAGACGAGCAGTCCGCGGCGACGGCCGAGATAGGTCAGGGCCGAGCGCAATTCCGGCTGGAAGATGATGATGAAGGCCACCACCCATACCGTCTGCAGGCTGCTGATGATCTGCTTGAGCACGATCATGCCCAGCAGGTTGGCTATGAAGGAGAGGACCAGCAGGATTCCCAGTCCCAGGAACATCTGGATGGCGCGGGTGCCGCGGATGAAGATCATCAGGCGGTAGAGCAGGAAGGCCACGATCAGGATGTCGAGGATATCGATGATGATCGAGTTTCTCAACCATTCCCACATGACTTGGCCCTCGTGCTCGCCGTGGCCCCGCATCGTCGATCCGGGTGCCGCAGATTAGCACCGCCTCGATCCGCGCTCAACTGCTCAGACGTCGACGGCGGCGTTTCCGATGGCCGCGAGGGTGTCGAGAAACTGGACCGATGCCGCCACGTCGTGCACGCGCACCAGAGAGGCGCCGGCCGCGTGGGCCGCCGCCAGGGCGGCCAGGCTGCCGGCGAGCCGCGCCTCGACCGGCGCTCCGGTCAACTGGCCGATGAAGCTCTTGCGCGAGGCCCCCAGCAGCAGGGGCCGGCCGCCGGCCAGGTGTGGCAGGGCCGCCAGCAGGGCCAGGTTGTGCGCGAGCTTCTTGCCGAAACCGATCCCCGGATCCACGGCGATGCGCTCGCGGAGCACGCCCGCCTCCTCCGCCGCGGCGGCCCGGGCGGCCAGGTAGGCCGCGACCTCCGCCACGACATCGTCGTAACGAGGATCTTCCTGCATGGTCCGGGGAGAGCCCTGCATGTGCATCAGCACCAGGCCGCAGCCGCGCCGCGCGACGAGGCCCAGCAGGTCCGGATCAGCCATGCCGGCGCTGATGTCGTTGACGGCGTCCGCCCCGGCGTCCAGGGCCCGCGCCGCCGTCTCGGCGCAGCAGGTGTCCACTGTCAACGGCAGGTCGCAGCGGGCCCGCAGCGCCTCCAGGACCGGCAGCAGGCGGCGCTGCTCCTCGCGGGCCGGCACCGCCTCGGCTCCCGGGCGCGAGGACGCGGCGCCCAGGTCCAGCAGGTCGGCCCCCTCGGCGGCCAGCTGCAGGGCGGCGGTCACGGCGGCGGCGGGTTCCGGCAGCCGCGAGGCCGGATAGAAGCTGTCGGGGGTCAGGTTGACGATGCCTACGACCAGCGGTCGAGCGGCGGCTTGGAGGCGGCGGCGACCCAGGTCCCAGGCGGGAGCACGGAAGGCGGCGTCCGCCGCCCGGCCCTTGCGCGGGGGCGGGCTCAAGACGTCGAGCCACCGCCCGGCGGGCCGTCCTCCGCGAGCGAGGCGTCGTCCACCGGGTCGGTGGCGAGCGGCTGGCCGTTCAGCGGCAGGGCAGCCGCTGCCCCGTCGTTCCCGGCTTCCTGCCCGCCTCCGTCGCGAAGCGCGGATCCGGCCGGCGGGTCCGGTTCCAGGCCCAGGGGCAGACCCGGCTCGGGAAGCGGCTCGCCCTCCATGATCAGCTCGACCTCTTCCTTGTCGAGGGTCTCGCGTTCGAGCAGGGCGGCGGCCATGACCTCGACCTTGTCCGCGTGCTGGTTCAGGATGTCCCGCGCTCGCAGGAGCTGCTCGCCGATAATGCGCGAGACCTCCGCGTCGATCTCCTGCAGGGTCTTCTCGCTGTGGACCTGGCGCCGGGAGTAGTCCCGCCCCAGGAAGACCTGCTCGGTGCTCTCCTCGTAGGCCACGGGACCGAGCTTTTCGCTCATGCCCAGGCGGGTGACCATGGTGCGGGCCAGGGCGGTGACGCGCTTGATGTCGTCGGCGGCCCCGGAACCGATGCGGCCCAGGAAGATCTCCTCGGCCACCCGCCCCCCGAGAGCGTGACAGATGCGGTCGAGCAGCTGCTGCTCGTGCAGCGTGTACTGATCCTCGGTCGGCAGGGTGTAGGTGACGCCCAGGGCCCGGCCGCGCGGGATGATGGTCACCTTGTGGACCGGGTCGGAGAACTCGCAGATCTGGGCGACGACGGCGTGCCCCGACTCGTGGTAGGCGGTCTCCCGCTTCTGCTTCTCGGTCAGGACCATGCTGCGGCGCTCGGGGCCGAGCATGACCTTCTCCTTCGCGTCCTCGAAATCGTCCATGTTGACCGCGTCGTGATCCTTGCGGGCGGCCAGCAGGGCAGCCTCGTTGACCAGGTTCTCCAGGTCCGCCCCGCACATGCCCGGCGTCCCGGCGGCGATCTGGTGCGCCGAGACGCTCGGCAGGGCCTTGATCTTCTTCATGTGGACCTTCAGGATGGCCTCGCGGCCGTGCAGGTCCGGCATGTCCACCACGATCTGCCGATCGAAGCGGCCCGGCCGCAGCAGGGCCGGATCCAGGACGTCGGGGCGGTTGGTGGCGGCCAGCAGGATGACCCCTTCGTTGGACTCGAAGCCGTCCATCTCCACCAGGAGCTGGTTCAGGGTCTGCTCCCGCTCGTCGTGGCCGCCGCCCAGCCCGGCGCCGCGATGGCGTCCCACCGCGTCGATCTCGTCGATGAAGATGATGCACGGGGCGTTCTTCTTGCCCTGGTCGAAGAGGTCGCGCACTCGCGAGGCGCCCACGCCCACGAACATCTCCACGAAGTCCGAACCGCTCATGCTGAAGAACGGCACGGCAGCCTCGCCGGCCACGGCCCGACCGAGCAGGGTCTTGCCGGTTCCCGGGGGGCCCACCAGCAGCGCGCCCTTGGGGATGCGGCCGCCCAGGCGCTGGAACTTCTTCGGCGAGCGCAGGAAGTCGATGACCTCCTGCAGCTCCACCTTGGCCTCGTCGCAGCCTGCCACGTCCTCGAAGGTGATCTCCGGCTTGTCCATGTTGAAGAGCTTGGCGCGGCTCTTGCCGAAGCTGAAGGCGCGGTTGCCGCCCCCCTGCATCTGACGGATGAAGAAGATCCAGAGCGCCAGGATCAGCAGGAACGGCAGGTAGTAGGTCAGGATCGTCGAGATCCAGTTGATCTTCGGTGACGCGCCCTCCAGCTTGGCGCGCGGGTTGTACTGCTCGACCCACTTGGGGAAGCTCGGATCCTCGGTCAGCAACGTCACCTTGAACCGCTGCACCAGCTGCATCTCGTCGCTGTCGCCCACGGGGATCCGCACGGCCTCGGCGAACTCGCCCACCACGTCGAGCCCCGTCTTGGTGAGGGACCGGATGTTGCCCGCCTCGACCTGTTCCGCGAAGGCGGTGTAGCTGATCGCCCGCTCGGGATGCCGGTCCACGACCATCATCTGGAAAGCGATGAACAGCAGCACGATGAGCAGGATCCAGAACCCCGCGGTCTTGCCGGGCAGGGGAGGCCGGTTGCCGGAGCCGAGTGGAGGCCGATTGGGGCCGCGGGGCGGCGGATTCTTGGGCAGGGGGCTCATGAAGTCTCGAATCCTTTCCTGGAATCGTCGCGCACGTTCCGTTTCGTCACGGCGATAGTAAGCGTGCGCTCCGTGCTAGGCAACAGGCGCGTCCGCGCGGCCGCGGCCACGCCGACCACCCAGAGCAGCCCCTCGTCGTCCTCCACGACAAGGACCTCCGGGCGCTCGCTCACCCGGATCCGCCGCTCCTGCAAAAGGTCGCTCACCTTCTTGTGGCCGTCCAGGCCGGGCAGGACGATACGATCTCCCGGCCGCCAGGCACGCAGCCGCAGGCGTCCGTGCACGGCGTCGGCGGGGCAGCGGAGCCGCCAGGCCAAGGCTGTCCCTTCGGATAGGACGGAGGCTTCGGCCTCGTCCCTCGCCTCGCAGCTGTGAGATGTCACCAAGATACGATAACTCTCACGATGCGAAAGCAGTACGCCGCCTGACGGGGGCGGCAGGAAGCGGAGCCGCTCGAACTCCCGCACGGCCCGCCAGCCGTGGGGCAGATCCAGCGCGCCGCCGGAGCGGCTGCCGGGCAGCCAGTCCAGCAGCGAGCGGACGTGCGTCCGCGCCAGATCCCGGTCCAGACCCGCGTGTTCCCGCAGGAACAACCGCAGGACCCGGCTGGCCAGCGCCGGATCCAGCTCCAGGAGGGGGGCCACCGGCAGCTCCAGGCGTCCGGCGGCAGCCTCGCCCTCTCCCAGGATCGACCTCAGCTCCGTCAACGCTTTGCGGGCCAGATCCTCCAGCAGCTGCAGATCCTGGCTCGCCAGCGCGGCCAGGCGAGCCGGTCCGCCCTCGGCATTGCCGAAGATATCACGGGCCAGGGGCAGCAGCTCGCGGCGAACCCGGGTGCGGACGGCATCCCCGCTCTCGTTGGTGGCATCGATCCGGTAGGAATGGCCGCTGTCCTCCAGGAAGGCCACGATCTCCCGGCGGCTCACCTCCAGCAGCGGGTGGATGATGCGCCCGGCCACCGGGGCGATGCCCCGCAGGCCGTCCAGACCGGTGCCCCGGAACAACCGCATCACCACCGTCTCGGCCTGGTCGTCCCGGTGATGCCCCGTGGCGGCACAGGCCAGCTCCGGCCTGCCGTCCAGCAGCCGTTCCAGCAGCTGCAGTCTGAGCACGCGGCCGGCCTCCTCCAGGCCCAGACCTCGCTGCCGTGCCAGGGGGCGGGGGTCACGGCGCTCGACCTCCAGGGAAACGGCCAGCTGATCGCAGAGTTCCCGGCAAAAGGCCTCGTCGGCGTCCGCCTCCGCGCCCCGCAGGCGGTGGTTCAGGTGGGCCGCCAGCAGCGGTGCGCCGGTGGTTTCGGCCCAGGTCCGGGCGGCCAGCAGCAGGGCCACGGAATCGGGTCCCCCCGAGAGGGCGACCAGCAAGCCCGGCGGCCCGGCACCGGCGGGTCTGATGCGGCTCACCAGATCCGCGATGCGGGGCACGACACGCGCGAGAAAAGACTGCTGGACCACGATGCCTCCAGGCAGGGTGGCGCGGTGCGGGCACGAGGGCCGGGGCGGGGGACGGGCTGAGGGATTGGTGCCGGCTCAGGGACTCGAACCCCGGACACACGGATTATGATTCCGTTGCTCTAACCAGCTGAGCTAAGCCGGCACCGGACTGGTAAGGCGGGGCGTCCGCCCGCCGACCGCCCGCCAATCTAGCGGGGCAGTGACACCTTGTCAAGGTGGCAGCCAGCCACTAGACTGCCCTCACGTGGGTCGCGCAACCCAACGTTTTCTCAGACATTTGTGCCCTCTGCCGGAGGCTCCGTGGCATGCACCACAAGCCGCTCGCATCCCCTCCCGAGGTCTTCGAAGAGGACAGGGTTTCCCTCGCTCCCCTGCAGGGCAAGATCGTCGCCGTCCTCGGTTACGGAACCCAGGGAAGAGCCCAGGCGCTCAACCTGCGCGACAGCGGCGTGGAGGTCCTGGTGGGCGTGCGCCCCGGCTCTCCCTCGGAAGGTCGGGCCCGGGAAGACGCCTTCCCGGTGGCGCCCCCGGGCGAGGCCGCCGCGGCAGGAGACGTGGTGATGTTCCTGGTGCCCGACGAGGTGATGGCCGGCCTGCACGACGAGGTGGTGGCGCCGCGGCTGCGGGAGGGCACCGCCCTGGGCTTCGCCCACGGCTTTGCCGTGGCCTTCGGCGGCCTGCAGCCCGCCGGCGGCCGGCCCTGTTTCCTCTGCGCTCCCAAGGGGCAGGGGGACAAGCTGCGGGAGGCCTTCGTCCGGGGGGGCGGGCTGCCGAGCCTGCTGGCGATCGGCGAGGGCTCGCCGTCTCGAACCTGGGAGCTGGCGGCGGCCTACGCCAAGGCCATCGGCTGCTTGCGGGGGGGCGGCTTCCGGACCACCTTCCGGGAAGAATGCGTCGCCGACGAGTTCGGGGAGCAGGCGGTGCTCTGCGGCGGCGTGATCGAGCTGCTCCGGGCCGCCTTCGACACCCTGGTCGCTCGCGGGTACGGGGCCACCAATGCCTACTTCGAGTGCGTGCACGAGCTCAAGCTGATCACCGATCTGCTGCACCGTTACGGGGTGGACGGACTGAGGCGGCGCATCAGTCCCACGGCGGCCTACGGCGGCCTGACCCGGGGCTCCCGCGTGGTGGACGGGCACGTGCGCGCGGAGCTGGCACGCATCCTGGAGGAGATCGAGTCTGGAGCGTTCGCCCGGGAGTTCCTGGCGCGGCACGCCGATCCCCGCGAGGGCATCGCCGCCCGGGCCGCGGCCGAGGCGGATTCGCCCCTGGCCAGGGCCGGACGTGAGCTGCGGGAGCGCCTGGCTTCCCTGGGGCTCGCAGAATGATGATCGTCCGCAGGTCGGGATCGCACAGCTGACACGTCCCGCCTGGAGCGGGACCCATCCGGGAGGGAGCAGGATGAGCGGTGACAACTTTCTGGCCCGGCTGTGGGCCGTCTTCGTGCGACCGGGACAGGCCATGGAATGGGTCCGGGAGAGGCCCCGCTGGCTGATGGCCGGCCTCCTGCTGGCGATCCTGGGGGCCTTCTACGCGGTGATCACCCTGCCCATCGCCGGCCCGGAACAGATGGAGCTGATGCGCGACACCCGCATGTTCCGCATGATGACCCAGGAGGAATGGCAGACCCGGTACGAGGAATCGCTGAATCCCACCACGGTCAGGCGCGTCACGACGGGCATCGGGGCCGCCGTGGCCACCTTCGTCGTCGTCCTCATCTACGGGCTCGTCTACCTGCTCTTCGGCAAGCTGGCCGGCGGCACGGGAACTTTCAAGCAGGTGATGGGTGTGACATTCTGGGCCTACGTGATTCCGGGCGGCCTGGGCAACCTGCTGCGGATACCGCTGGTCTTCGCCAAGCAGTCGGTGATGGAGGTGTCCCTGGGGCTGGCCGCTCTGGTCCCCAAGGACAACCTGCTCTCGGCGGGCTACCAGGCTCTGTACTACTTCGGGGATTTCTTTGTCTGGTGGGCCCTGGTGGTGACGATCATCGGCTTCCAGAAGGTGCACGGCATCTCGCGGGGTCAGGCCGCCGTGGTGACCATCCTGCCCTGGTTGCTGGTCACCGGCGTCATGTACGGTCTGGGCAGGATCTTCATGTAGAGGATGCTGGGCAACCGGGGCGCGCTCGGGGCACGAGATTCAGGGTCCGGGGAGGTCGGTGTGAAGAAGCGGATTCTCATCGGTGGCGGTGTCGTGGTGCTGGCCGCCGTCGTGATCGGGATCCTGCGCAGCGAGAGCACGCCGCGCAAGGACGTGGACGTGGGGAAGGTGGTCCGCAAGGAGCTGGTGTCGACGGTCACGGCCTCGGGGACCATCGACCCGCAGCGCTCGGTGGACGTGAGCGCAAACGTCATCGGCAAGGTCACGAAACTGGCCGTGGACGAGGGCGACACCGTGCGGGCGGGGGATTTCCTGCTGGAGATCGATCCCGCCGAGTACCAGGCGGCCGTGCGGGCCCTCGAAGCCGCCGTGAGCACGGCCCGGGCCGATCTCAAGCTGGCCGAGGCCTCGGCGGAAAAGGCCGAGCAGGACCTGCGTCGGGCGGAGCAACTGCACGCCCAGGGCCTGCATTCGGTGGAGCAGATCGAGGCGGCCCGCACCGCCGCCCGCGTGGAGGAGGCCCGGCTCGAGGGTGCCCGCAGCCGGCTCTACCAGCAGCAGGCCAATCTCGATCGGGCGCATTACGATCTCGACAAGGTCACCGTCACCGCCCCCATGAGCGGCATCGTCACCCGTCTCAACGTGGAGGAGGGGGAAAACGCCATCATGGGCACGCTCAACAACCCGGGCACGGTGCTGCTGGTGATCGCCGACCTCGCCATCATGGAAGCGCGGGTGAAGGTGGACGAGACCGAGGTGGTCAAGGTCGCCATGGGGCAGCCGGCCAAGATCGAGATCGACGCCTTCCCCGACACCACCTTCGCCGGGCACGTCACCGAGATCGGCAACAGCCCCATCTACACGAGCGCCGGCAGCAGCCAGCAGGCCGTGGACTTCGAGGTCAAGGTGGTCCTGGACGAGCGGATCCCCAACGTCCGACCGGGCCTGTCGGCCAAGGCCGATATCGAGGTGGCCCGGCGCCCCGACGCCATCGCCGTGCCGCTGGGCTCGGTGACGGTGCGCAAGTGGCCGCCGGAGCCCAAGCTCGACCGCCGGGGCCGCCGGGGCCGCCGGGCGGCGGCGCACACGGCGGCTGCCGCGGCCGACAGCACGGGGGCGGCGCCCGACAGCGTCCAGGTGGAACGCAAGGACCTCGAGGGCGTCTTCGTGGTCGCCGACGGCGAGGCCCGCTTCCGTCCGGTGAAACTGGGGGTGGCCGGGGAGGACGACTTCGAGGTGCTCGGCGGCCTGGAGGAGGGCGAGACGGTGGTCACGGGCCCGTTCCGCGTCCTGCGCGAGCTGGAGAACGGCGATGCGGTCAAGACCAGCGAGCGTGGTGACCGCCGCGACGCGAACCGTGACCGGGACTAGGGACGCTGCCCGATGAACCTGCTGGAAGGGGCCCGCATTGCCCTGGAGAACCTGCGCAGCCACAAGCTGCGGACGTTTCTCACCCTGCTCGGCAACATCGTCGGCACCATGTCGGTCATCGCCGTGGTCTCGCTGATCAACGGCATCGACATCTACGCGCGGCAGGTGGTCCTGGACGAGGGGACGGACGTCTTCACGCTGAGCCGCGTCAATCCCGTCGAGTTCCTCACCGACCTGGATGCCTTCCTCAAGTCGCTGAACAACCCCGACCTGACGCTGGCGGACCGGGATTATCTGAACGACCACCTCGAGCTGGCCCGGGTGGTGGGGGCGGCCGTGACCAACCGCGCCGACCTGCGGGCCGGTCCCCGCACGTTCCGCGACGCCCGGGTGCGAGGCAAGACCGCTGACTATGCGCTGTTGGAAGATCTCCCCCTGGCGGTCGGCCGGCACCTGAACCGGCACGACGTGCTGGCCAGCCGGGAAGTGGCGGTTCTGGGCTGGGACGTGGCGCGGGACCTCTTCCCGCGTCTGGACGATCCCACCGGCCACGAGCTGAAGATCGGCGATCGCCACTTCACCGTGGTGGGGGTGGTCAGCGACCGCGGCACCGTCATGGGCAACAACCGCAACCAGTTCGCCGTGATCCCCATCACCGCCTACCAGAAGGTCTTCGGCGCTGGCGAATCCATCGACATCAAGATCGCCGCCGCGGATCTGCAGCAGATGGATGAGGCCAAGGAGGAGGCACGCTTCTGGCTGCGCATCCGGCACCGCCTGCGGCCCCTGCAGGAGGACGACTTCGGCATCGAGACCTCGGAGCAGCTCCTGAACATCTGGGGCGGGATCTCCGCGGCCATCTACGGGGCCCTCGTACCGCTGGTGGGGATCAGCCTGGTGATCGGCGGCATCGTGTTGATGAACATCATGCTGGTCTCGGTGACCGAGCGCACGCGGGAGATCGGCATCCGCAAGGCCCTGGGGGCCAGCCGCCTGGCGGTGCTCTGGCAGTTCCTGGTGGAGGCCATCACGCTGTCGCTCACCGGGGGCGCCTGCGGCATCCTGATCGGGTTCTCGCTGGCCGCCCTCATCTCCCTCGTCTCGCCGCTGCCCTATGCCATCGCCGGCTGGGCCGTCCTGCTGGGGCTGGCGGTGACCTTCGTGATCGGGCTCGTCTTCGGCACCTTCCCGGCCTGGAAGGCCGCCAGCCTGGATCCGGTGGAGGCGCTGCGTCATGAATGAGCGCGCCGCGCGCGGCCTCCGCCTCTGGGAAGGGGTGCGGCAGGCCTTCCAGATCATCCGCGGGCACCGCATGCGCAGCACGCTGCTCATCGTGGGTGTGGCCATGGGGGTGGCGACCCTGCTGGCCATCTTCACCATCGTCAGCGGACTGAGCGGCAAGATCCGCAACGACATCGTCTCCTCCAGCCGTCCCTACATCAACATCGCGCGCTATGCCGGGATGGGCGGCGAGGACGTCGAGGCCCTGCTGCGGCGCAAGCAGCTCGGGCCCGAATGCGTCGGCGCGGTAGCGGCGGTGCCGGGTGTCGCCGCCGTGGACTACTACGTCTCCAACAACGACGTCACCATCCTGAAGTACGGCGAGGAGCGCACCAACATCGTGCAGGTGTTCGGCTGCTCGGAGAACTTCCCCTACATGTACTCGTTCACGGTGGGCGAGGGGCGCTTCTTCACCGCGGCCGAGGTGGCGGGCCGCGCCCGGGTCTGCGTGCTGGGCCACGGTCCGCGGGCCGATCTGTTCCCCAAGCTGGACCCCATCGGCAAGGTGCTGCGCATCGAGGGCGAGGCCTACACGGTCTTGGGGTCGATCGAACCGCGCCGGTCCTTCATGGGGCAGCTGGGAGACAACTTCGTGGCCGTGCCCTGGACCAGCTACGAGCGGGACTTCCTGAATCCCGAGTTCGAGGACCGCAGCCTGTCCGCCTCGGTGGCGCCCGGCTGGAAGGTCGACGACGTCATCACCGACATCATCGGCGCCCTGCGTCCGGTGCGGCATCTGCGCCCGGGCCAGCCCAACGACTTCGAGGTCGTGCCCAGCGAAACCTACGGCGACATGATCGACAAGATCACCCAGGGCGTGGCTCTGGTCCTGGTGGTGCTCTCGAGCATCGGCCTGATGGTCGGCGGCATCGGCGTGATGAACATCATGCTGATCTCGGTCACCGAGCGGACCCGCGAGATCGGCATCCGCATGGCGCTGGGCGCGCGGCGGCGCGACGTGCTGTTCCAGGTCCTCGTCGAGGCCGGAACGCTGACCGGTCTCGGCGGCCTCGTCGGCATCGGTGTCGGGTACCTGGCCTCCTGGGGTGTCACCCGTCTGCTGCACTTCCCCCTGACCGTCTCGCCCGCCGTCACAGCCCTCGCGGTCCTCTTCTCCGTGGCCATCGGCCTCATCTTCGGCCTGTACCCCGCCGACCGGGCCGCCCGCCTCGACCCCATCGAGGCCCTGCGCCGGGAGTGACCAGGTTCCGGGGAGGGGCCGGCCGGCTCACTCGACGCTGCGGTAGCAGACGAACTCCATGTTGCCGGAATCCTCGCCCTCGCCCAGGGGGATGCTGCCGAGATCGCTCTGGGCCATGCCGGCCAGGACGAGCCCCTTGATCAGCAGCACCCGCCCGTCGGGCAGGAACTGCAGCCCGTCGTACTCCGGATCCCCCTCGCAGGCCACGAGCACCCGCTGCAGGTAGCGGCCGTGCGGGTCGAAGAGGTCGTAGGCCTGCATGATCCCGGGCGGCAGGTCCTCGCCGCTGCGGCTGTGCTGGACCCACAGGCGGTCGTCGGAGTCGACGTACAGGCTGGTGATGGCCGGCGGGCACGGCTCGATCTCGCGTGTCTCCCCGTAAGGACTGTTGCGCGCGGAGGCGTCGAACAGGGCGTTGATGCGCCGCAGTTCCTGCGCAGTGCGCTTCCGGTTCGTGAAGGGGCGGGCCACGATCCGTTCGAGGGCCCCGGTCCGCTGGTAGACGGCGACGGCGTAGTGGTCCCAGGCCTGGGCGACGTAGATCTTGCCGTCGGGCCCGAGGGCCAGGGCCGTCTGGAAGCCCGGCGACAGCTCCCGCTCGACGAAATGCAGCTGGCGAAAGTCGAGGCTCATCCTCGCCTCGCAGTAGCGCACCAGCTCCTGACCCGTCGCGGACAGGCTGCAGAGGTACATCTCCCGGTCCTGTCCGTGCTCGGTCTGGCGCAGCCGGGAGGCGGCCAGGACCAGGTTGCCGCCCCGGCAGTCGCACAGCGTGCCCGCGATGAACCCGCCCCTGTCACCCTCGCGGGGGGTCACGGTGAGCGCCTCCCGGGGCTCGCCCTCGCGGCTCAGACGCACGATCCTGGCCGGGAACATGATCATGATGCCGACCGTCCCGTCCGGCAGGAGGATCACGTCCCGGGGCTGGCGCACCTCGCCCGGTCCTTCGCCCTCGCGGCTCAGGGTGCGCAGATGTTCACCCCGAGGCGAGATGACCACGACGTGGCACAGCTGGGAATCCAGCAGATACACGTTGCCATCGCGATCGCAGGTCGTCTCCGTGACGGTGCCGAAGAGCAGCTCGTCGCTCTCTCCGCCCACGCGCCAGATCTCCTCGAGGCTGAGCGTGAGCGGCGGCAGGGCCGGCGCGGCGATCTCGCCGCCGGGGACGTCCGCCGGGACGGCCGGGGGGGCGAGGACCGCGCACAGGAAGATCATGGTTCCGAGAGGATGGGGCTTCGCGCGCGCCATGGCAGGCTCCTCGGCTCGCGTGGGCTGCGGGGCCCAGCAGGGAGGCGGGGGCGCGATGCTCTACGCAGCTCGCAGGAAGCTGGTTGCAGGGAATTGCCTCGCGGACCGGGGGGAAGGCCGGCGCCTCAGGGTGCCGCACGTCGCAGCACCATCACGGTCAGATCGTCGTCCAGCGGCCTGCCGTCCAGGAAGCCGCCCAGATCGTCGAGCAGAGCGGTCAGGATCTCCGCCGCCGATCGACCGTGCAGCGCCGCCAGCCCCGCGGCCGCCCTCTCCACGCCGTACATCCGAGCCAGGCCGTCGCTGGCCTCCACGAAGCCGTCGGAGTACAGGAGGATCGTGTCGCCGGGGGCCAGGGTGGTCGTGTGGACCTCGAACTTCGACTCGCAGAACATGCCCAGCGGCAGGCCCGTCGCCGGGAACTGCTCGGTCCCGGACGCGCGGGCGACGAGGATGGGCGGGTGACCGGCGCTCGCGAAGGAGACCTCCCCGGATAGGCTCGCGCATCCGCAGGCGAGGGTCGCGAAGTGCGTCGGCAGCGAGACCTCGCAGAACATCCGGCTCGCTCGCTCCAGCGTGGTCCCCAGCGGCAGGTCCTGGGCGACCAGGGCCCGGAAGGTGGCCTGCAGGTTCGACATGAGCATGGCTGCGCTCACGCCCTTGCCGGTCACGTCGCCGACCACGAAGTGCAGCCCCGCGCCGCTCTCGAGCAGGTCGCAGTAGTCGCCGCTGACGAGGCCGGCCGGCCGGTAGTGATAGGCGCACTCCCAGCCGGCCGTGCGCAGCTCGCGTGAGGGCAGCAGGCCGTGCTGGATGCGCGCCGACAACTCGAGATCCTGCTCCAGCGCCCGCTGCTCGCTTGCCGTCAGGTGATCGAGGCAGAGGCAGAGGAGGGGATCGACGGCGAGGCGCTCCGGCTCGATGGCCTCCCCGCACGCCTCGCAGATTCCGTACGTGCCGTCGGCGAGACGGACCAGCGCGGCATCGACCTGCTGCAGGAGCCGGTCCAGCTGCTCGTCGTCCGGCCGGTCGGCGAGGAAGTTCTCGAGGCGCTCGCGGCGCTCCTGGAGGTCCCGCCGCAGAGATGGTTCCGTGTACCGGAACATGCCCAACCCCCATAAAAAAAGGATTACGTCGATCCACTTTAATACGCCGGCGAGCGCGGAAGGTTGCCGCGCCGGCGCTCCCGAGAAGCGCCCGTCCGCGCCGCAGGCGGTATCAGCTGTCCGCTGTGAAGGCCGCCAGCAGATCCATGGTCGACAGGATCCCGATCACCCGCTGCTGCGCGTCGACGACGACCAGCCGGTGGACCCGGTTCCGCAGCATCTCCCGCGCCGCCGTCAGGATGGTGTCCTCGAGAGTCACCGTCACGACGTCCACGGTCATGACCTCGGCCACCTCCCGGCTGCCCAGCCGGGAGCCGCGCTGGCTGGCGTCGGCCAGATCCGCGGCGAACTGGTCCAGCTCCTCCGGCTCGACCTGGTCCTTGCCCTGCTTGCGGAAGAGGGCGATCAGGTCGGTGGTCGAGAGGATGCCCTTGCAGCGTTGCCGCTTGTCTACGACCGGTACGGCCGATACCCGGTTCTCGAACATCAGGGACACGGCATCGCTCAGCAGGTCCTCGGGCTGCACGCTGATGACGTTCCGCACCATCAACTGTTTCACGCGCATCTCGGCGTCTCTCGCGGTCATGCTCCCTCCCCGGTTCGGGGCTCGGTCTCGCAGGGGACACCGCCATCATAGCAGACCCGCGGTCGCCCGCGACCTCAAAGAAACCGAGACATCCGGCCCTGTTGTCCTGTAGCCTCGGGGGCTAGCGGCCGTACCTGGCCGAGCCCCAAGCCGAGGAGGTATCCCATGCCAGTCGTGACGATGAACTACCTGGCGATTCTGGTGGGTGCGATCTTGAGCGTCGCGATCGGGGCCATCTGGTACCTGCCGGCCCTGTTCGGCAAGGCCTGGATGGCGGCGATCGGCAGGACCAAGGAGCAGGTGGACGCGGACTTCAGCCCGCTCAAGATCGTCTGGGCGGTGATCTTCGGTTTCGTGATCAGCTATGGACTGGCCCGGCTGCTCGTCTGGTCGGGGAAGAGCACCCCGCTGGGCGGGCTCGAGGTCGGTCTGCTGGCGTGCATCAGCTTCGTGGTGACCACGACCGGCGTGCAGCTGATGTTCGAGGGCCGGCCCACGAAGCTGAACTTCATCTACGCCCTGCACCACCTGGTGGAGTTCCTGGCCATCGGGCTGCTCCTCGGAGCCTGGATGTAGCTTCCGGACGGCTCCCGGCACCCCCGGCGCGGCCGGGTCCGTCCCTCGACTGCAGCCAGAAAGTCGTGCAGCCAGAAAGTCCTGTGCAGCCAGAAAGTCCAGCCAGAAAGTCCTTGCGCCAGCATGGCTCCGCGCCTATAATGAGCCCCGGAACCGGCCGCCCCGGCCGGTTCGCTTTGTCAGGGATCGAAAGCCTCGTCCAGCTGTTTGGAGGCGGTCTCAGTTCCCGCAGTGTAAGGAAGTGGTCAGTTGAAGAAGATCTACGTTGGCAACCTCAGTTTCCAGATGTCCGACCAAGACCTCATGGCGCTATTCACCGAGTATGGACAGGTCAACAGCGCCGCCGTCATCCTGGATCGCGAGACGGGTCGCTCGCGCGGCTTCGGATTCGTCGAGATGGAGAGCGACGACGCCGCCAGGAACGCGATCGAATCCCTGAACGGACGCGACATCGAGGGCCGCACCCTGAACGTCAACGAGGCCCGTCCGCGCGAGCCGCGCAACCGCTCGCGCTGGTAGAGCCGATCCGGCCGGAGGGCCCGATCGAGGATCATCGCTACGGCCCCGCCCTCTCGAGGACGGGGCCGTTTCCGCGGGCGCGGGAGGCGGCGGCGGACAGGCGGGAGCCGTCACTGCCGGGCCTTCCTTCGGCTCAGAAGTCGTCGGCCAGACCCCTGAACTTCGCGTCGGCCATCAGGACCCGCAGCAGGCGCATCATGTGCTCCTTCTCGGCCGCGATGATCGCGCCCAGCGTCTCGTTCTCGCCGAGGACCTCCGCGATGGCCTGGTAGTACTGGACCGTGGCCTTTTCCAGCTCGAAGGCCCGGACGAGGGCGTCCGTGCGGTCCCCGATCTCCTCGTAGCCCCCGAAGAGATGGCCCTTCCCCATGAAGAATTGGGAGAGGGACATGGCCTGGAGGTACTCGCTGCGTGCCTCCTGGTTGGAGATCCCCTCGTCCGGCGGGAGCCGGGGCAGCAAGCTGCGGAACTGCTTCTCGTGCCGGGCCTCGTCCTGGGCCAGCGTCTCGAAGATCTCCGCGATCTCCCGCTCGTCCGCGAAGCGGGCCGCGAGCTTCCGGTAGACCCGCTGACCCAGCTCCTCGGTCTTGATGGCGAACTCGACGGCCTTGTGCAGCGTCAATCCTTCGATCATGCTTCAGCGACCTCCCGGTGACAGACTCCCTGGTATCTCCCGCTGCTCCGGCAGGGGAGAGGCCACCTTGCCCTCCTCCGCGCCGAGCAGATCCCCCATGAACATGCTGGCGTTCTTGACAAAGAACACCGTCGGGAGGTCGCCGGCCAGTTTTTCCAGGCGATCGGCATACTCCGCTTCCCGGCCGGGCGGGGGCGTCGCCAGACCCAGGAACACGACCTCGGCGTCGCCGCTCTGCTTCTGGATGAGGGCCGAGACACTCTCGTCTTTGGATTTCAGGAGCACCTCGACCTCGGCCTCGATACGGATCTCGGGAATCAAGCGCGCGAGGTAGCGCTCGGTCTGCTCCTTCATCAGCTCGCTGGTGGCGATGCTCAGCACCTTGACGTGCGCCCCGCGCCATTCGGGGTTGCGGGTGAGCAGATAGGCCAGCAGGAGCATCAGGTCGCTGTTCCGCTGCAGCCCGCCCCACCAGACGTGAACCGTGCGGCCGATCCCCTCCCGCGGGTAGAGGTGCCGGGGCTGGATGCGGCCGATGATCAGGGACTTGCGCAGGCGCTCGAGCTTGGGCAGGACCTTGAGGAAGTCGATCTGCAGGCCGGTTCCCCGCGGCCAGCCGAGCAGCACGGTGTTGCTGGCAATGCCGGCCATGCCGTTGGCCTGGGCGACGTCCACGATCCCCTCCACCAGCTCCCCGGCCACGTCCACCTCCGCGAACACCACCAGCTTCTCGGTGTCGAGGGCCGCCTGCATCCGCTGCCGCTCCGCCTGCAGGTCCAGGTCGTCCTGCAGCAGATCCCCGACCACGAGCTGGCAAACCGTGACCACGCCGCGGCCCTGGCTGAACCAGTCGCCGAAGCGGACCAGGTCCAGCTCCCGGATCGGATCATCCACGAACACCAGGACGTGAGGGCGCCAGTTGCGCGAGCTGACGGGATGCTCGGCCAGCTTGACGAGGGCCCAGCGGATGAGGTTCTCGTACAGGCCCCGGCGGGCGTCGCCCCAGCGGGCCGCGTGCTCCCGGCGGGAGAGGGCCAGCCATAGCGAGCCCTCGAGCACGATGGCCACGATCCCCACCACGGGATTGATCAGGAACATGACCGCCACGCAGGCCAAGCCACCGAGGAGGTTGATGGGCCAGGGCACCCGCAGGCGCGGCCGCCAGGAAGGGTCGCCGCTGAGAGCCTCGAAGGCGGCGACCAGGTTGGTGGTGCCGTAGACGGTCAGGAAGAAGAGGGTCACCACCGTGGCGACGGCGTTCAGATTTCCCAGGTAGACGGCCGCGAGGGCGATCGCCACCGCCACCAGCAGCGCCGGCACCAGGTTGCGGCGCTCGGGGCCGCGGCGGCCCAGGAACGCCGGCGCCAGACCGTCGCGGGCCAGGGCCTGCAGGGTACGGGGCGCGCCGAGGATGGAGCCAACGGCCGAGGAGAAAATGGCGGACCAGAGACCGGGCAGCACCAGCCAGGGACCCAGGGGTGCGATCCGCGTCCAGATCAGCGGCTCCTCGCGCAGCTCGGCCGGGCTGGCACCCATGGTGAGCAGGATCGGGACCAGCAGGTAGATCACCAGCCCCGTGCCCACGGCCGTGATCGCCCCGAGGGGTATGGAGCGGCCGGGGTCCTTGAGGTCTCCGGACAATCCCAGTCCGGCCATGATCCCCGTCACCGCCGGGAAGAAAATCGCGAAGCCCGGCCAGAAGCCCAGCGATCCGATCGCGGGGCCGCCGACCAGCGGGTGGGCGGCCGGCCTCGTCAGGGCGCCGGCCGCCAGGGCCGCCAGGGAAAGGCCGACGAGGATCATCAGGGGGATCTGGCTCTTGAGGGCCTGCTCCGCCCCGTGGTAAGCGATCACCCCCACGATCAGGACGAGCGCGAGGGTCGCCAGCTGGAGAGGGACACCGGGCCAGACGAAGCGCAACGACTCCGCCAGCCCGAAGCAGTAGAGGGTGACCGACGAGGCTTGCGAGAGGAACAGGGGCAGGCCGATGGCTCCCCCGATCTCGATGCCCAGGCTCCGCGAGATGATGTAGTAGGCCCCGCCGGCGCCCAGGTGGGTGTTGGTGGCCACGGCCGAGAACGACAGGGTGGTGATGATGGTGATGGCGTTGGCGAGCAGGACGATCAGGAGGATCCGCTGGAGGCCGAGCTGCCCCAACAGCCAGCCGAAGCGGAGGTACATGATCACGCCCAGGATGGTCAGGACCGTGGGCGTGTAGACTCCCAGGAAGGTCCCCAGCTTCCTGTCCATAGCCGCCTCCCGTCACGACGCTCGCCGTGCCGGCATTCTACCCCATGCGCGGCGGCGCTGGCACCCGGGAATCCCCTCCGTTCTCACCGATTCCCCTGGCACCTCCCGGAAGGGTGTGGGACTCCGGTTCCGCCGCCGGCGAACGCAACAACCACGGTCTCTCCTGCGAAGGGGAATGACAGGGGATGCTAACCGGCGCCTCGCCGCGGTGTCCTAAGGACCCGAGAGAGATCCCCCCTCCGGCATCAGGCGAAAGGGACCTGCCGGGAAATGGACTCCGGGCCGCATGACGGCGACCTCGTCGCCGAGGCGAAGCTGGGCTCGTGCACGGCCTTCAACCTGTTGATGCAGCGGTACGAGCGCCTCGTCTACCGGATCAGCTGGGCTTACACGCGGGATCGTGACGATGCCCTGGATCTCACGCAGGACGTCTTCCTGCGGGCGTGGGAGAAGCTCGGCACCTTTCGCGGTGAGGGCAGCTTCCGGGGCTGGCTGCTATGTCTGGCGCACCGCACGGGCCTGAATCGCCTGCGGAGCCGGCGCCGGACCGGGCAGCGCAACGGGCTGGCAACGGGGGATCTGCCTTGCTGCCCGGCCGACCAGGAGACGGATCTCCTGCGCAGGGAGGAGCAGGAGCGGTTGCTGGAGGAGCTGGCCCGGCTCAATCCGCGCCAGCAGCTGGCCGTGACCCTGCGCTACTTCGAGCGCCGCCCCTTGCGCGACATCGCCCTGGCCCTGACCTGCAGCGAAGGGACCGCCAAGAACCTCCTCTTCCGCAGCCTGGACAAGCTGCGCCGCGGATTGCTGCCGCGGGAAAGGGAACACCATGAGCGGATGCCACCCCTACCGGGAGCTGATGAAAAACTGGCTGGCGGGTGAGCTGGAACCGGGCGTACCCCCCGCCCTGGTGGAGCATGCCCGGACCTGCGAGGACTGCCGGCGGATCCTGGAGGCGCACGTCGCGCTGGAGACGATCGCCTTGCAGATCCCGGAGCCGGCCTCCGAGGACCTCCGGGTCGTACGCGAGGAGGTCGGGGCGCGGATCCGCCGGCGGGCCGGCGTCGCCCCTCGCTCCTTCCTGCGGGAGCTGGGCGCTCTGGGTCGCGGCCATCCGCTGCTGGCTCCCGCCGCGCTGGCGGGCCTGCTGCTCGTGGCGGTGCTGGCGGGTCGCTGGAGCGCGGCGAGGCCCGCGGATGGCCCGGATACCTGGCTGCGGCAGATCGAGGACCAGGCGGCGCAACGAGGGAGCCTGGCCGGCTTCTGGGATGATCCGGTCCTCCTGGCCAACGTCGCCGTCCGGCCGCAACCGGACGGCCGGCTGGCGCTCAGCTTCGATGCCTGCCGCCATCTCGAGCTGGTGGTGCCCGCGGGGTCGCCCGTGGCCAGGGAGGCGCTGCTGAGCGCCATCCTCGATTCGCCGCGCCTCGGGATGCGGCTGAAGGCCATGCAACTCTCGCCCGACCTGCGGGATCCGGGGCTCGCGGAAGCTCTGGTCTATACCCTGCACCACGATCCCAGCCTGGCGGCGCGCAGCGAGGCCCTGGCGGTGCTGGCCCGTTACCCATTCGATGCCACGGTGCGCGAGGCGCTGCTCGTGACGCTGCGGCAGGACGTGGCGGTCCAGATGCGCCTGCTCGCCCTCGAGGCGCTCGCCGAGCACCGGGTTTCCCGGGAGACGATCGAGCGGACCATCCGCGAGGCCGGTCTGCAGAGCAATCCGGCCGTGCTGCAGCGCGTGGAGCAGCTCGTCGCGGGGTCCTAGAAAGACCGGGGTCCCGGCAGATCGGGCCCCGAGCGTGAAGGAGTGACGACATGCGGAACCGAGGTTACCTGATGGCGGCGCTGGTCCTGCTGCTCTTGCTCATCGCGGGAGCGGCCCCGGCCTCGGACGCCGAGCGCGTGGAGGAGCGCCCGCTCGAGCCCGGCCGGACGCTGGTTTTCGACCTGGAGCAGGGGGGCTCGATCCACGTGGAGGGCTGGGATCGATCGCTGGCCCGCATCGTCTGGCACGACGACATGGGGGACGTCGACGACTTCGACGTCGAGGTGCGCCCCATCCGGGACGGCCTGAAGATCGAGGCCGACTGGGCCCGGCGGCGGAGCCGCGACAGCAATGCCCTGACCTTCGAGGTCAAGGTGCCGCACAAAACCGGCATCGAGTTTCACACCGGCGGCGGCACCCTCCAGCTGCGCGATCTCGAGGGCGAGTTCACGGGACGGACGGCCGGAGGCGGTCTCGTGCTGGAGAAGGTCAAGGGCAAGGTCGACCTGGTCAGCGGCGGCGGGAACATCCACGTCGAGGATGCGGAGCTGGACGGCAGCATCGTGACCGGCGGCGGTCCCGTGCTCGTCGAGGACGTGGTCGGTGACCTGCGGGCGCGCTCCGGCGGCGGGGACATCCGCTACGTGAACGTGCGCGGGCGCGACGGCAGGATGCGCGGACCCGGCGGGCGCCTGTCCGGGGAGGGGATCACCGCGGAGACGGTGCTCATCGATTCTAACGGCGGAGCCATCAAGGTGCGGGAAGCTGCCGCGGGGGCCATCGTGTCGACCGGCGGCGGCAACGTGACCGTCCGTGATGCGGAGCGCTTCGTGAAGGCGTGGACGGGCGGCGGCGACATCGACATCGAAGTGCGCGACGGCTGGGTCGAGGCCGGAACCGGGGCGGGGGACATCGAGGTGCAGGTGGAGAAGGGTTTCGGCGAGGGGGGCAAGGGGATCGATCTCGGCTCCGGCTATGGGAACGTCACGCTGATCGTGCCCCCGGGGGCGAAGCTCGACCTGGATCTGACCATCAAGTACACCCGCAACAGCGCCCGCGATTACCGCATCGAGAGCGACCTGCCGGTCGCGGAGGAGCACACGCGGGAGTGGGACACCTCGGACCACGGCAGTCCCTGCAAGTACATCCACGGCACCTCGGCGGAGAGCGGCGTGCTGCCGGTCCGCATCCACACCACGAACGGCGACATCCGCATCCAGGTGCAGGGCTGAGGCCGGTTCCGGCGGCCCCCGGCCGCCGGAACTCAGGATCCCGCGGAGAAGGCCCGGACCGGCACGCCTGCCTGATCTCCGATCCGGCGGGCCAGCTCCCGCAGGCGGCCGGCCGGCACGAGGCGGATGGTGCGATGGGCCACCGGACGATCGATGGAGTGGAGGTGGACCTCGAGGGGCCCGATTCTCCGGAGCAGCCGGCAGTAGGCCTCCAGCTCGCCGGGGGTGGTGTTCGCCGGTTCGCCGTCCAGCAGCACGGTCTGCAGGTACACACGCGGTTGCGCCGCCAGGAGCGAGACCAGCTCCGCGAAGTCGATACCCGCCGCGGGCCCGTTGATCGCGCGGAAGGTCTCCTCGGTGCCGGCGTCCAGCTTGAGAATGGGTAGGTCCAGGCGGGACAGGGCCTCCCGCACCTCCGGCCGCAGCAGACCGGTGGCGTTGGAGAGGAGAGCCACGCGCGCGGCCGGCTGGTGGCGCTCGCGCAGGGCCACGACCGCCTCGACGATCTCCGGAAAGGCGGGATGCAACGTGGGCTCACCGTTGCCCGAGAAGGTGATCAGGTCCAGCGGCCCGGCCCTTGGCAGGGCCGCAGCGAGCTTCCGCGCCACCTCGGCGGCGCCGGGCAGCTCGGCCCGGTGCTCCGTGACGTCCAGGGTGTGCCGCCGCGTGCGGCCGTAGTGACAGTAGATGCAGTCGAAGGAGCAGAGCTTGTCCCGGCAGGGGGAGAGGTTGATCCCCAGGGAACGGCCATAGCGACGCGACTGGATCGGTCCGTAGATCACGCCCTGCTGCAGCATGTAGACCATCGCGCCCCCTCCGCTCCCACCTCGAGAAGGTAGGGTGCGCCGTGATCGCCGTCCAGCGGCGATCCGCCGGCCGCTCGCCGGCGGCGGACGTTCGCTGCGGTGGAGATCCTCGGGGAGCCGATCAGTCGTCGAAGCGCCAGAGGCGGGAGCGGTCTTCCGGGACGACCCAGGGTCGGACCACCACCGCGACGCCCTGCGCGAAGGGGCCCGCCCCCGTCGAGATCTCGTTGGTGGCGAAGTCGATCTCGCCGCAGAGGGGCCGCAGGTCGCGGTTCCAGCTCAGGGCCAGACCGCGGATCACGCCCTCCTGCCGGCAGATGGCGAAACCCTGGGTCCAGCAGTCGTCCAGCTTGCCGCCCAGCAGCTTGTCGAGCAGACCATCCACGTCCATGACGATCCAGCCGGCATCGAGCCGGAAGACCGTCAGACCCGTCACCGGGACCCGATCGATCCGTCGCTCTCGCGGCGCGTAGACGTTGCGATCGCCCAGCCGCCACTCGCTGAAGGTCAGGGTGCGCGCCACCGAGAGGGAGCCCAGGCTGTGGCCCAGCAGCCTGTAGGGCATGGGATACCGCAGCGGCTCCCGCAGGACCAGGTGCCACACGCGCTGGGCCCGCACGCCGCGCAGGAGTTCCGCCTCCCGGCTGTCCACGGCCCGGCGCTCAATGCGCTCCAGGTCCTCGATGGGCAGTTGACTCGGCTCGCCGAAGCGCTCGAGGAACGCCTGGAGCTGGTCTCGCGTCCACACGCCGAGGGAGTCCCCCTCGGTGACGCTCACCAGAAATGCGTAGAAGGGGTCGCGGAACTCGCGTATCAGCTGGAGGGGCTGGCTGTCGGGGGCCGCAGAGCGGGTCAAACCGGGCGGGGGGTAGATGGCCGCTGCGGTCCCCTCGGCCGGCAGGAAGTCGCCCGGCGTGGACGTGACGCGTCGCTGCGGCTGCCAGCGCAGGTCGGCGATCCGCGGCGCCAGTACGGCCAGCGCCGCCGTCAGCACGACCGCCAGGACAAGCGCGATGCGACCGGGGACTCTCATGGCTACGATCCTTCTCCGGTTCCCCCGCAGGCGAGCCGGTCATCGCGGGCCGGCCCTTCTCCTGGTGTATCGGCAGATCCGAGGCAAATTGTAGGTTGTGCCATCGAGAATGTGTCCGGCGCGTAAGCTGCTGAACGCCGGGCAT
>CAZGEC010000021.1:0-66859 GCA_964524645.1 uncultured Fibrobacteraceae bacterium
TCACCCGGATGGTATAGATGAAAAAAGAAGAGGTCGGACCTACTCTAGATTAGACGGACAAGTTTCGAGGCTAAACCCGCCTAACCAGGAGGTCCGACCATGTCCAAGGTAGCACAGTTCTTCGTGGGAATCGACCTGCACGCGATCGTCGTCCAGATCTGCGTCCTGAACGCCACGGGAGAGGTGGTGCGGCAGAAGAGGTGGCGCTGCCGGGACCGAGTCCAGGGGCAGCAGGTGATCGAGTTTCTGAAGCGGTGGCGCCAAGACGGCCGCTACGTGGTCGAGGCGATCGGTCTGAACCGCTGGTTCGTCAATGCGTGCTTGGAGGAGGGATTCGACATCGTGGTGGCGGACCCCCGGAAACTGGGGCTGAAGAACAGCGGGAAGAAGACCGACCGGCGCGACGCCTTGGAACTGGCGCGACGGCTGAGGCTGGGCGACATCGATCGGCATGCCCGGACCTACTATCCCTCCGAGCAGGAGTACGGCCAGCGGAAGCTGCTGCGGACGCGCACGGCCCTGAAGGAGCAGCGTCTGACGGTGGAGAACCACATCCGGGCCTTGTTGCGGGCCTACAAGCAGGATCCGTTGCCTGGCCGGCTCAGCAGCGGCCCCAATCTGGCGCGGCTGAAGCGGCTGTTGTGGAGGACGCCAGAGCTCGAGCTCTGCCTGGCGTCCTGGGTGGAGATCCTGGAGACGCTGGCGGGGCGGATCCGGATCCTGGATCGGAGGATCCAGGAGTTGAGCCGGGAGCCGCTGCCCCGGCTGCTTCAGGAGCGGCTTCCCAGCGTGGGGCCGATGACGTCGCTGGGCCTGCTGGCGGAGGTGGGAGACTGGAGGCGGTTCAAGAACCGGCGTGCGGTGGCCAAGTATCCGGGTCTGGTGCCGCGGGTCGCGCAGTCTGGGGATCGCAGCCATAACGGGCGGCTGGTGAAGGCAGGCAACCGACAGCTGCGGTGGTTGCTGGGGCAATGGGCGGTGCGGTTGCTGGCGGGGAACGCTCTGGTCCAGGAGTGGGCGCTTCGGCGGATGAAGCGGTTGCACAAGAACAAGATCCGGACGGCGTTGGCGAGGAAGCTGCTGGTGGGAGTGTACGTGATGTTGACCCGTGGCGAGGTTTTCTCGCTGCGCAAGTGCCTGGCTGGCTGAAGGAGTTGGCAGCCGTGATCGGCGCTCAGTGGTCGGAGGCGCGTTCAAGGGTTCCATGTAGGGACGGACTACCTATTCTCCCTGGGCCGCAAGAGCCCGATACCCCGCTTGTAGCCGTTCCCGAATTATCCTCCAGAGCCGTCCAGCGTGACGAGCCGAAAAGGCGCTTGGAAGAACCCGAAGACGCCTGGAACCTTTGAAGCCGAGGACGACGCAAGAGCTCGGACAACCGGGGAAGGAGTCCAGCCGGCAAGAAAACGTAGACAAACTCGGAGCAGGTCTTGACCCCATCTAAAGGGGGTGAACCGGCCGCCCGGAGCGCATAATTCCTCATGCGGCACCCCGGAAGCGCACAAACCTGGCCGCAAGCCCGCCCGCCGGCCAGCGGTTCCGGGAGGCCCGCCGGCCGGCGATTCGCTCGGAATGCCCTTTTCATGTGGGATGCAAACACAGCGGCCCGTCAGCGGCTCGTCAGAGACCGGCCGGCGCTCGACCGGCTCCCGCTGAGCGCCCGGCTGGCGGTCGAGGAGCGATCGAAGGCGATCAGCCGGTGAGCGCGGCGCTTGCAGCGAGGTGAACAGCATGCATCCAACGCCCCTGACCGAGGCGACCCGCCGGCTGCTCTACGGCCCCGCGGCCTTTCGCCGCGAGGACGAGGGAGACGACCGGCTCTTCTACGCCACCGACCGCCTGGTCAGTCACCTGGACGAGCTGGCCCGTGCCACGGTCGCGAGGCTGATCGCGGCTCTCGTCGTCGAGGAGCATCCGGCGATCCTCGATCTCATGGCCAGCTGGGACACACACCTGCCGGCCTCCCTGCAACCGGAACGCCTGGTGGGCCTCGGGCTGAACCGGAACGAGCTCGAGCGCAACACGCGGCTGACCGAGCGCGTGCTCCACGATCTGAACCGCGATCCCCGGTTGCCGTTGCCCGCGGCCTCCTTCGACGTGGTGCTCGACATCGTGGCGGTGGATTACCTGACGCGGCCCTTCGAGGTCTTCGCCGAGGTGGCGCGCGTGCTGCGTCCCGGAGGCCTGCACCTGGTCGTCTTCTCCAACCGCTGCTTCCCGGAGAAGGTGGTCAAGATCTGGCACGAGTCCAGCGATCAGGAGCGCATCCTGATCGTCGAGGACTACTTTCAGGCCACGGACCTCTACACCGAATCGAGCCTCTGGATCAGCCAGGGCAAGCCGCGACCAGCCAGCGACAAGTACGGCGGGCCGGGACTGCCCAGCGATCCGGTCTACGCCGTCTGGGCGGAGAGGAAGGGAAGGCCTGCCAGCCTGGCTGTGCGCCGGCCGCCGCCGGTGGTGGATCGTCCACCCTGGGACGAGGATGAGGTGGCCCGCCGCAAGGCCGAGGTCGGCCGGACGCTGCGCTGTCCCTACTGTGGGGAGAAGCTCAGCAAGTGGGCCGTGCCCCAGACCCCCTTCACGGAGTACGACGTCGAGTTCCTCTGGGTCTGCTTCAACGATCGCTGCCCCTTCCTCGTGCGGGGCTGGGACACCATGAACCGCCAGGGCAACCGCGGCTACTCCTACCGGATGATGTATCACCCGGGCAAGGGCTACTGTGGCTCGTTGCCGGTGCCGACGCTGCGGGCCCTGCGCGAGAGCATCATCGAGGAGTAGCGCCACGGTCCCCTCACGGCGCCGGAGCGAGCCGGATCGCGCGAGCTCGCGACGGTCGATCTGAACCGGCACGGCCGGTCGCGTGCCACGGCTCGCTCGCTCGTGTATACTGCCGCCCATGAACCCAGCGATCTGCGCCCTCGAGTTCCAGTCCGTTTCCAAGATCTATCCGCAACCCGGACGCAACGGACGTTTCGCCCTGCCCGATGGGCGCTACGCCCTGCGTGACGTCAGCTTCGCCGTGCCCCAGGGTGCCACCGTGGCCGTGGTCGGCCGCAGCGGTAGCGGCAAGTCCACGCTGCTGAACCTGGCTGGCGGCATCGATCTGCCCAGCTCCGGCCGCGTGCTGCTGGACGGGGAGGACCTGGCACTCCCCGGCGATCGCCGGCGCACCCTGCTGCGGCGCGAGAAGATCGGCTTCGTCTTCCAGTTCTTCCACCTGCTGCCGCACCTCTCGGTGGCCGACAACGTGGCCCTGCCGGAGTGGATCGCCGGCCGCGGCACCGCCAATGTCCGCCGGCGCATCGCCGGCCTGCTGGAGCGGGTCGGGCTGGCCGATCGCCTCGCCGACCCGGTGCAGAAGCTGAGCGGCGGCGAGATGCAGCGCGTGGCCATCTGCCGGGCCCTGCTGCGCCAGCCCCGCCTGCTACTGGCCGACGAGCCGACCGGCAGCCTCGACGACGAGAACGGACGGCTGGTGATGGACCTGCTGCTGGAACTGGCCCGCGAGGAGGGCAGCACCCTGCTCTTCGTGACGCACAGCCGCGAGCTGAGCCGGCTGGCCGACGAGATCTGGCAGCTGCAAAGCGGACGCCTGGAGCGACCATGACCGGCTACTTCCTCAAGACCCTCTGGGTTCACGTGCGGCACGGCAAGACCCTCTACCTGCTCACCCTGGCCGGTGTGGCCCTGGGTGTGGCCACCGTTCTGTGCATCCAGATCATCAACCGGAACGCCCTGTCCGCCTTCGTGGGCAGCGTCCGGGCGGTGAGCGGGCACGCCGATCTGATGGTGGTCGGCCGCACGCCGGACCTGCCCGAGTCCCTGTACCCCCGCGTGCTGGCCACGCCGGGAGTGGCCGCGGCCTGGCCACTCTACCGCATCGACGTCAGCCTGACTGGCCGCCGCGACTTCTTCCTGGAGATCGCCGGTGTGGACTTCTACGCCCCCTTGCGCCTGCCTCTGAGCGCCGAGCTCTTCACCGGCGGCCACTCCCTGTCCGCCCCCCTGACCACGCCGGGCTGGGTGGCCGTCACGCCGGCGCTGGCCGCCGATATGGGCTGGCAGGTGGGGGACAGCCTGCGCGTCAGCAGCGGGAGCCGCGCCGCCCGGCTCCGCATCGGGGCCCTGGTGGATTTCCAGCGGTTCGCGCCGCTGGCCACGCGCAAGCTGGCGGTGATGGACATCGCCCAGGCGCAGAGTCTGCTTGGCACCCCCGGGCGCCTGCAGGAGATCGACGTGAAGCTGGCCGCGGGGGTTGATCCGCAGGCGATGAGCGCGCGGCTGGCCGCACGTCTCGGGCCGGCCGTGCAGGTGCTCAGCCCCGAGCAGCGCCGCAACGAGGCGGCCGGCCTGCTCGCGGCCTTTCGGCTCAACCTCACCGCGCTGAGCCTGATCAGCCTGTTCGTGGGCGTTTTCCTCATCTACAGCAGCGTCCAGGCGGCCCTGGTGCGGCGCCGGGGCGAGTTCGGCCTGCTGCGCTCGCTGGGCGCCACGACTCCCCAGGTCGTGGGGATCATCCTGGCCGAGGTGGTGGGGCTGGGGATCCTCGGCACGGCCATCGGGATCCCCCTCGGCTGGTGGGCCGCGAAACAAAACGTCGCGGTGGTCAGCGCCACGCTGACCAACATCTACCTGCTGGAGGAGATCGAGCGGCTGCGGATTCCTCCGCTGCTCTACCTGCTGGCCGTCGGGATCGGCGTGGGCGGCGCGTTCCTGGGCGCGCTGCTGCCCGCACTCGACATCAGTCGCCGCGACACCCGGGCCCTCCTGGCTCCCTTCACCCTGCACGAGAAGACGAGCCGGGCCGCACCCCACCTGGCCCTGGCCGCCGTCCTGCTCTCCGCCGCCGCCCTCGGCTGGTTCCTGCTCGGCGGCCGCGCTTTGCGCTGGAGTGGCTTCGTGCTGGGCTTCGTGCTGCTGATCGTGCTGCCGCTGCTCACGCCGCTCTTCATCCGGCTCTTCTGCGCGCGGCTTCCGGTGCACAGCCTGGGCTTCGGCTATAGCCTGCGCAACCTGTCCGCGCGCCTGCAGACCTCCGCGTTCGCCCTGGCCTCGCTGGCGGTCGCGGTGAGCATGCTCATCGGGATCACGCTGCTGATCGGGAGCTTCCGCGCCACGCTGCAGACCTGGATCGACCAGACCATACGCGCCGACGTCTACGTGACCAGCGAGTCCTGGGCGCGAGCGGGAGGTCAGGCGGTCCTTGCCCCCGACATCCTGCAGCGGCTGACCTCCTTCCCGGGCGTGGCCGCCGCCGAGCCCGTACGCATCGCCCGGGCCACGGTCTACCCCAGCGGCCGGCGCATCGGGCTGACCGGCCTGGCCGTGAACCTGGCCGCCCGCGGCGGTCACATTCCCCTGTACCGCGGCGAGTCGGCCGAGGTCGTGCGGCGGATCGCGGCGGGAGCCGTCAGCGTGAGCGAGCCGCTGGCCCGCAAGGAGCACCTGGCGGTGGGCGACTCGCTGGCCATCTACGGGCCCCGGGGCGTCGTGCGCCTGCCGATCGCCGGCATCAGCTACGACTACAGCAGCGAGAGCGGCTGGGCCTTGATCCATCCCGCCACCCTGGAGCGGATCTATGGCCCCGGGCCGGTGAACAGCGTGACCCTCTACTTAAAGCCGGGCATCGGTACGGGGGCGACGGTGGACCGGCTGAAGGCCGCCTTCGCCAGCGTGCCCCTGGTGATCCGCAGTAACCGCCAGCTGCGCACCGAGATCCTCGAGATCTTCGATCAGACCTTCGCCATCACCAGGATCCTGCAGTTCATGGCCCTGCTGATCGCCATCTGCGGCATCTCGCTCACGCTGATCATCCTGGCCCGCGAGAGGGTGGCCGAGCTGGCCCTGTACCGCTGCCTGGGTGCGCGCCGGCGGCAGATCTTCGGCGTCTTCCTGGGCGAGGGGATCGGCCTGGGTCTGCTCGGCTCCCTCCTGGGCTGCATGGGCGGCGCCGGTCTGGCGGCCATCCTCATCTTCCTGATCAATCGCGCCTATTTCGGCTGGACCATCCGGCCGGCCTGGCCCGGCCCGGAGGTCCTGCGTGAGCTGCTCTTGATCCTGCTGGCGGCCGCCGTCGCCAGCATCTACCCGGCCGTGCGTGCGAGCCGCACCCCGGCCACGGAGCTGAGTCTTGAGCGTTAGCCAAGAACCCTGTCGAGGGATGTCCATACGCGGGTCACTGCGTAGGCGCATCGTTCTCCCCGTGGCGTTCACCTTGTCCCTGTCCCTCGGCGCCCCCCTCCTCGCCCAGCCCCCCGCCTGGCTTCCGGCCGACTCCAGCTACGCCTGGAGCTTCCCGCGCGATCACTGGTCGCACCCCGGCTACAAGACCGAGTGGTGGTACCTGACCGGCCAGGTCCAGGCGGACGAGGACTCCACCCAGCGGTTCGGCTTCCAGTTCACCTTCTTCCGCATCGGCCTCGCCCCGCGCGCCCCTCGCCTCGCCTCGGCGTGGAACGCGACGGATCTGATCATGGGCCATGCCGCCGTCACCGACCTCGGCGGCCGGCGCCATCTCTTCACGGAGGTCCTGCACCGGGCCATCCCGCTGCTGGGGCAGTTCAACCCGTACCCCGACAGCCTGATCGCCTGGGTCCGCGCTCCCGCCGGGGCCGGCGGCCGCTGGACTCTGTGCTGGAACGGCGAGGGGTTCGACGTCGCCATGGTGGACAGCACCCGGCAGCTCGGCTTCAGCCTGGCGACCCGTCCCCTGAAGCCGCTCGTCCTCGAAGGCCCCAACGGCTTCAGCCGCAAGGGCCGCGAGCCTGCCGCCGCGAGCCAGTACTACAGCTTCACGCGGCTCGCGGTGAGCGGCTCGCTGACCGCAGACGGCCGGCCGCGGCGGGTGCACGGGCAAGCCTGGTTCGACCAGGAGTTCGGCTCGCACCAGCTCGGGGCCCGGCAGGTCGGCTGGGACTGGTTCAGCCTGCAGCTCGACGACGGTCACGAGCTCATGCTGTACCAGCTGCGCGGTCCCGCCGGCCGGAGGGACTGGGCCCTCGGCACGCTGGTGCAGCCGGACGGAACGGCTACCTACCTGTCCGGCGCCGACTGGCGTCTGTCGCCCGAGGGGAGCTGGAAGAGCCCGGCGACGGACACGGTCTACCCGCAGCGCTGGCATCTGGAAGTACCCGCGGCGGACCTGGACCTGAACGTGGTGCCGCTCCTGATGGCGCAGGAGAACCTCAGCCGCCTGGCCGACCTGCACTACTGGGAGGGGGCCGTCGAGGTGCGTTCGCCCGGGTCCGCCGGCCGGCGCCTCGGGCAGGGCTACGTGGAGATGACCGGCCGCGGCAAGGGCAACCGCCCGCCTCTCTGAGACAGGGTGCGAACCCCACATTCCAAAATCGAGAAGAGCCGGACCCGTCCCCTGTCATGGCCGGTCCGCACCATCGTCGCCCGCCGCGACGGCCGCCTTCGGCGACCTGTCCGCCCGGAACAGGCCCCAGTGCTTCTCCACGTCGTCGGGATCAGGGCCGCCCTTCCAGTTCTCGTCGAAGGCCTCGAAGAAGAAGACCGTCTGCTGCTGCGCATCGGCCCAGGCGCGGACGGCGTCGTAGAACTGCTTCTGCTCGCTCTCGCCGGCCCGACCCTTGATCAGCTCGGCCTGCTCACCTTGGTCGTGGACGGACGTGGCCCAGCCCGTCTCGCCGATCACGACGGTGCGCGTGGGGTGCATCTCCTGGACCGCCGCCAGCTGGCCCGCGAGCCACGGCAGGGCTGCGTCCACCTGCAGGCCGTGCCACATGGGGTGCGCATGCATCGTGATGAAGTCGATCTGCGCCGCCAGCAACCGGCTCTCCGGCTTGTTCCAGAAATCGAAGTCGTCCGCCACGGTCACCGGGACCGCGACCTGCGCCCTGACCCGGCGCACGGACTCGATCAGGTCGGGCAGCGGGCATTTGTGGTCCGACCAGGAGATCTGGGTCTCGTTGCCCACGCTCACGGCCAGAACGATCTCGCGATAGACGTTCGCCAGATGGACCGCGGCCTGGATCTCGCGATCGTTGGCGGCTGTGTCCACGGGAGCGATCCACACGCCGAGCATCACCTTCATGTCCAGTCCGTCGTCGCGGATCGTGACCAGCAGCGGTTCGGCGAACTCCGCGGACCCGTAGATGCGCAACAGGTTCCAATGTGGAATCATCAGGTGCAGATCCTGGCGGATCTCCGCGGTCGTGGGAGCGGGGCCCCCGGGGCGCTGACCGTCGTGGTGGGGTCCGTAACATATCGCGTTGCCGATCCAGCGGTTGCCGCTGAGCGGCCGGAAGGTGCGGACGACGAAGGCAGTCTCGCCGAGCCGGAATTCCTCGCCGGAGCAATCGCCACAGCCGGCCAGACCGGCCGTCAGCCAGGCGGCGATCAGGATCGCCGGAATGGGACGCGCACGCATGGTCTTGGCTTCCTGCTCGGCGATGACGGGACGGATCCCGTCGCGCTCACGACCCGGCGCCGGGAGCCGCGATCGCCCCCGGCTTGCCCCTGCGGCGCTCGAGCTCCTGGCGCACCGCGCCGGCCGTGGTCTCGGTGATCGGGTACCGCGCGACCGCCCAGATGGCGATGGCCGAAGCCACGATGGGGATGCCGGCGTCGCAGAGACGCATCAGGATGATGGACCGGGGGGCTTGCCCTCCACCCAGCGCCACGTCGAATCCCGTAGCGTTCAGCAGATAGCCGCCACCGAGCAGTGCCGCGGCCATGCCGAGCTTCACCGTCCACCAGAAGATGGATCCGAACATGCCCTCGCGGCGCTGGTGGGTCTGCAGCTCGTCCGTGTCCACCACGTCGGCGATCATCGACGGCATCAGCGTGAACAGGCCGCCCAGGCCGAAGGCCAGCAGCGGCGCGGGCATCACCGCCAGCAGCGGGAATTTCGGGTTGTAGCAGATCCATTTCAGCGCGTAGCCGACCATGGACAGCCCCGTGGACACGAAGAACGCGCGCCGCTTGCCGATCCTGGTGCCGAGCCAGGTGATGAACACGACCACGAGGAACGTGCACACCGCACCCACCGTGCCGGCGTATCCGGCGTACTTCGCACCCTGGGTCTGGTCCCCGCCGCACACGTAGTAGATGATCACGTAGAACTGGAACGACGAGATGAGCATGAAGCCGTTGAACACCAGGAAGGTGGCCAGACACAACTTCTGGAACGGACGGTTCGACAGGGTCGTACCGAATCCCCTGAAGAAGCTCGCCAGGTTGTACTTCAGCCCGCCGGGCGCTCTTGCGGTCTCCTGGGCCTTGGCGGCCTGCGTCTCGGCCACGGCGACGTCCAGCATGCGCTCGCGCAGGAAGATGGCCGGCAGCACTCCGAGCCCCATGGCCACCACCGCAACGATGATCGCCAGGGCGGCCGCGCCGGCCACCTGATCGGGGAAGAATCCCTTGTACGTCATGATCCAGAGGAACCAGGGGGAGACCACGTAGGCCAGCTGACCGAGGAAGTTCTGCGTACCCATCAGGCGCGTACGCTCGTGGTAGTCGGGAGTCAGTTCGTAGCCGAGGGCCACCCAAGGGGTGGCGAACACCGTGTAGCCCATGTAGAAGACAATCGACATGACCAGGAAGTAGACGAAGTAGAAAGTCTCGCTATGGCCGCGCGGCAACTGCCACAGCAGCGCAAAGATGACGCCTGCGGCGATGGCACCAACGAATATGTACGGTCGACGCCGTCCCCACCGGGTGCGGGTGTTGTCGGAGATGAAGCCCATGAGCGGATCGGTGAACGCGTCGGTCAGCCGCGGCAGAGCTCCCAGCCATCCCACCAGCGCCGGGTTCATGCCGAGGCCCAGGTTCAGGACGATCATCATGCCGCCGCTGGCGGCCGCCAGCAGGTTGTTGACGAAGGCTCCCGCACCGTACGCTGCTCGATGCGTCAGCTTGATGCGGTCCTGCGGCGCCGTCCGGGTGTGCGCGGCGGGATTCATGGGCATCGTGTCCTTCGCGCGGTTTCACTGCTGCGTCGAGCATGCAGGAGATTCTTTGTACGAAACCCGAACAAAGTACCTCGGTCCCGCTTCCGGCGTCAAGACGATTCTGGAATGAGAGACCGCCCCCGACCCTCCGGCAGCCGATCCCACGAAATCAGGAAATCCCCCAGGGCTCCATCCGTTGCCTTATCATAGTAACCGCTTTATCATGAAGCTGATAGATGGAATGAGATGGGCGGGCATGAACCTGGCCATGTCTCAATTTTGGACTTGATTCGGTTACCGAACATAGTCTAGAATGGACCCATGAAATTCGCGCACGCAAAGTTACGCCACGGGAACCGTACCATCCGCAAGGCGGGGATCGCGAGGGATGTCCGTGGCAGGAGGGTCGTCTTCAACAAAGGGGTCTCAGAAATGAAGAGCATTGGTATTTCGATCTGCATGGTCGCCGTCCTGATCTGCTCGAGCCCGGGCGCGGGCCTCGCGCTTCAGCCCTACAGCCAGAACTTCGAGGGCCTGGTGCAGTCGGATCCCGACGCGCTGGCCAACGACGGGTGGCTGGTCTTCGGCAACGTCTTCGCTCCGGACATGACCTACCTCTACGGGTACGGTCCCTTCCCGGCCCCCAACGGCACCAACGCCTTCTGCCAGATCGTCACGGGGGAAGGTGGGGCGGAACAGGGCGCCCAGCAGCTCGTCGTCATCAGCGACTACAACAACGGCGATCAGGCCAACGGCGACCTCATCGAGTCCAACGTCTACCAGGAGCAGCCCATCGATGCCGGGAACGTCGGTCAGAGGTGGCATTTCGAGTTCCAGGCCAAGCTGGGCAACATCGCGGGAAGTACGACCGCGCTCGCATTCATCAAGACGCTGGATCCCAACAACGGCTACGCCACGACCAACTTCATCACGGCGGACATGACGTCCATTCCCGCCACGTGGTCCGGCTATGCGCTCTCGATCGACATCGACGCGAGTCTGGAAGGTCAGCTCCTGCAGATCGGCTTCGCGAACACCGCGACGAACTACGAGCCGTCGGGGATCTTCTACGACAACATCGACTTCTACAGCGGACCGGTCGCAACCGAGCAGTCGAGCTGGGGCAACGTGAAAGCGCTGTACAAGTAGAGCTTGGAACGGCTTTTTCTTCGATGACCGGGGCCCGGGATTTCCGGGCCCCTTCGTTCGTCACCAGGGCAAGATCGCTTCCTGCGGGATGTCGAGCCGGATGAGGTCGATCCGGCCGCTGCGGGAGAACAGCTCCGCGCTCAGGCGGACGTCGAGCATGTTTCCGGGTTGCTCGACCACGGACCCATCCGCGAAGGTGACACGCAGCTTCCAGGCGTCGCTGCCGACCAGCTCGTAGATCACCGGTACCTGGCAGAGCGTGAAGGCCAGGCTGCTGGGGGGCAGCGGGAGCGAGCGGGTTCGCGCCCCGACGTCGTAGAAACGAAACGTCGCGGGCTGCTCCAGGAACTCCCGGGATCGCAGGAGCACGGGCCGGAAGCGCACGGCGCCGCTCTCGATGCGGACACCGAGCTCGCCCAGGCGGGTGAGGATCTCCTCCTTCACCTGTCCGGTCATGCCCGGCTGTTTCGCTCCCCCGTCGGCCGGCGTGTGCGAGTAGGGGTCGGTCGGAAAGGCGCCGTACTCGGCGACCGTCTTCTCGTAGCCGAGGCCCGAGCGGATCCGGTGGAACATCCTGGCGAAAGCCTCCAGAATGGCTGGGGGCCGGCCTTCCTGCGCGGCCCGCAGGCAAGTCTCCTGAACGGCCAGCAGCAGCTTGGCGACCATGTGCCAGTAGATGCAGCCCAGGCCTTCGTATCCGAACATGACCCCGGACCGGCCGGTGTACGACTTGTGATGGAAAACGTCCTCGAACAGGTCCAGGATCGCGTTCCGATCCCGCGCGACCGCCGGTGACCATTCCTCCTGTTCCGCGAGACGGTCCAGGGCTGACGCGAGATCGTCGGCGTTGCGCAGATCGCCCTGGAAGCGCAGGATCCCGTCGGCATCCCGGGCAAGCAGCGAGCGGTTCCCGGCCGCCAGCAGGTCCTTCAGCAGGGGAACGGCGTTCACCTGCGCTGCCGGTAGCCGGTTCTTCTGCAGGAAGCCCGGCAGCACCCGTTCCGGGTAGAGCATGAAGCTGCGCTGAGCGGGCCGGTACAGGGCGCTGGCGAAGAGCCGCTCGAGCAGCGCCAGCGCCTCGTCGGGCTCGAGCACGCCCGAATCGAGCACCGCGACCTGACCTTCCAGCATCTCCTGGAGATGCGCCACCTCGACGCCGGACCCGTCCTCCGTGATCTCCAGCAGGTTGTAGGTGTGATAGAGCCCGTCCTCGCGCCGGTTGGCGGCGATGCTCCGGTCGAGGTACTCCAGAGCGGTGCGGCACATTCCGGCCACCCGGCGGATCGCGAGGGGGCTCTTGCCCGAGAAGCCCCGGGCGTAAACCGTTTCCCGGTAGGTTGAGAAGGCCTCCCCCAGAGCATCCATCAGCCGCTTCCGGTCCCGTGGGTCGAGACCGTCCGCCGCGAGCAGATGCCGTTCGGCCTCCAGGGTGGACTCGACGCGCCCGAACCAGTCGGCGACTTCCTGGGATACGGGCAATTCCGCGCCGCCTCTTCTCGCCGTCAGGTCGGCGAGGAGGGAGAGACATCGCCGGAGATGGCAGAGGGTGACGACCGAGACGCCCCCACCGCCGAGGGCATTGTTGGCGTCGTTCCATTCCGGTCGCTGGGTGTTCATCCAGATGCCGGCGTCGGGGATCAGGTTCGACAGCTTGGCAAGGGCCGGCACGAGCAGCTTCTCGAGGAGAGTCGCGTGGTAGACGGATCCATCCGGCGCGGTCACCAACTTGCCGTCCGCACCCAGGTTCGCGACCCGTTCGTCGATGTGCGCGGCACGCGCCGTGTCGAAATCGATCGTCCGGGTGGGATCCCGGAAGATCGCCGGATAGGGCCTGATGCGGTAGGGGACGTCGGCGTAGCTGAATATCTCGGCACCGAGCAGCTCCCCGAGCGCGGTGGGAACGTGGCGGTCGAGGGCCTCGAGAAGCCTGAGCAGGTAGATGATCTGGTGGTCGCCCCAGTACCCGATGTTGCTCCAGGGATCGCCGGGCGCGGGGACTTCCCATTCCACGCCGCCGCGCGTGATCCGGTAGGGATTGAACCCGTCCACGGTCGAGGCGTTGACGAACTTGGCGACGATGCTCGGCAGGAATCCGGGGAAGGCCGAGCACAGGGCTTCCCAGTTCTGGAAGATGTCCCGCCAGTTGCCCTCGTAGCTGAGCTGCCGTTCTCCCGCCCGGTTGCGCACGCGGATCGAGAAACGGTTCCAGGGCCGGCTGGGATCGCCGTGGCGGCGGCCGAAGTAAAGCGGAAGGTACTCGTGGCACAGGCGCGCGAAGTCCGGGTCGCCGGTCCTGTGACCCAGCTTGCGGAGCTCCTGGACCGACATGACGTCCGGCAGCTCGTCGAGCAGTGCTCGCTGGCGAGCCCCGACGGCGCGATTGCGGGCGCGCAGGAACGCGCCGAAGTCCGCGACGGGGATCTCGTCGTTCCGGACGAAGACGCCACCGCGCATGTTGTTGAACAGCACGTTCGCGAAATGATGGGTCCAGCACTCGGGCCGGTTCGTCAGCTGGAGACCGTCGGCGCTGGCCACGATCTGCCGGAGCTTCTCGCCGGCCTGCCGGAGGCTCTCGGTGATCCGGCCGGCCAGGTCCTCTTCCCGGAGGATCCGTTGCCGCAGGGCGGCGATCTGCACGTGATCCCGGCCGGTGTCGCCGACGAGATGCCAGGACCGGGATTCGCCCGGCTCCAGGTCGAGGCTGCAGCTCACCAGGTAGTTGCCCCGAATGCCGTTCAGGACGCTCGCCGGGGCCAGGACCCCTCCGCGGCGGAAGGCGGCCACCGCATCGAGCGAGAGATGAACCCGGAAATCCTCCAGGCCGCAGCACCAGACCGTGTTCGCCCGCAAGACCTCCAGGGCCTCCGCCCGGTCGGCGATGCCGGCGGTGAGCGAGTAGATGCCGAGGCTGGCTTCGGGATCCACTTCCGACTTCTTGTAGGCGTCGACGAGGTTGCTCGAATGCTGGTACAGGGCCAGGGGGGCACCGTACGGCAGGATGTTCCGCAGACCGTCCAGCAGGGTCACCCGGACGGGAGAGGGGCTCCGGTTCTCCAGCGTCGACGTGCGCACCCAGCCGAACTCGTCGGCAGCCGACCAGCGGCAGCTGAAGGCCAGACCGAGGCCGTGCTGGATTTCCTCGCGGACGAGGCTGTTGCAGGTCGTGGTCTTGTAGAGGTTCCGTTCGATCGCGGCCGGCGCGGCGCTCGTCTCGCTGAACGGCTGCCACAGGAGGGGCGGGTCCGTCTCGCGCTCGATGCGAACCAGGGTCAAGGGCCCCGTGTG
The DNA here is from genome assembly GCA_964524645.1 of uncultured Fibrobacteraceae bacterium. Taxonomy (GTDB): domain Bacteria; phylum Krumholzibacteriota; class Krumholzibacteriia; order LZORAL124-64-63; family LZORAL124-64-63; genus CAZGEC01. The sequence goes on from CAZGEC010000021.1 coordinate 14,355, forward strand.
GTGGTGAGCGTCGTGCAGCCGGTCCACCGTCTCGTAGGGAAACAGGCTGCCCTCGGGATCGATCCGCCCGGCCGTGAGTCCTCCCCCCGAGGTGATGAACATCCAGAGGTCGGTGTCGCTCGCCAGGGTCATCAGGAAAGGAGCCAGGCGATGATAGGCCGAGATGCGGTAGTGCAGCTCGCCATCCCTAATGACGAAGCCGCCGGCCGGAGACGCCGGCACGATCGCGACGGAAGCCGGAACGCCAGCGGGTCTCGGTTCGTGTTCCATGGTTCCTACTTCAACAGGACCATGCCACGGGATACCTGGCCCTTCGCGGTCCGCAGCACGTACCGGTACTGGCCCGCGGCGACGGGCCGGCCGTCGTCCGTCTTGCCCTCCCAGATCACATGGTGCTCGCCGGCGGCGAGTTCCCCCTGCTGCAGGTCGGCGATCCTGCGGCCCGCGAGATCGAACACGGAGATGGTGACGGGTCCCGACCGCTCCAGACTGAAGTCGATGCGGGTCCTGGGGTTGAACGGGTTCGGGTAGTTCTGGCGCAGGGTCACGCCGATCCCGGGGTTTTCGGGGACGTCCGAGAGCATGAAGAAATTGAAGATCACGTTGTCGTAGAAGATCCCCGACGGCTCGTAGTTCGTCGCGGTGTTCATGAAGCCGAACTGCAGGATCTGACCCTCGAGGCTCGCGTCGATCCTGATGTAAAGCGAGAAGCCGGACCACGTGACCGGGATGGACGTCATGTCCGCCGTGATGAAGTTCGTCAGGGCATAGCCGCTGCTCGGGTCCAGCGTCTTGATGAACGCCTGTGCGGTCGAGCTTCCTGCGATGTTGCCCAGCTTGGCCTGGAAAGCGAACTCCCAGATCGAGCCGACGTCGCCCGCCTCGATGGTTTGCTCCTGGTAGACGTTGGACTCGATGAGGTCGCCGACGCCATGATCGAGGTTGTTGTAGTCGCTGTAGACGACGAGCTGCTGGAGGCCCTGGTCCGGCCCGCCTTCCCCCGTGACAATGTCGCAGAAGGCGTTGGTGCCGTTGGGAGCCGGGAAGGGACCGTATCCGTAGAGGTAGCCCCCGCCCGGATCGAAGACGTTGCCGAAGACCAGCCACCCGTCGTTGGCCAGCGCGTCGGGATCCGCCAGCACCAGGCCCTCGAAATCCTGGCTGTAGGGAGCGAGCGCCAGGCCCACCGCCGGGGTCAGGCAGGCCAGCGCGACCAGCGTGCATGCAACCATAGTTCTCTTGTTCATGAGGAGACCTCCGTTGAAGAACACCCTCTCGGTATCGCCTTCGGCCTGCTTGCCCCTGGCACGGGCACGGCCCTCGTTGCTTTCCGGATCCGGCCAGCGCTTTCCGGAATCCGGGCCGTCCCCCTGCCGGTGGTCCCCGCGGCCGGGAACAATGGTCTCTTGACAGGATGAGCACCATCATACACTATGTTCGGAGCCCGAACAAAGGATATATTGGGGCCGCGGGGGGCGCAAGGCGGGCCGGCCGGAGCATGCCCGCCCCCACGGCGAGGAGCCGGATCTCGGGGAGAGAAGCCTCATGTCCGGATACGGCTTTCCTGACGGCTTTCTCTGGGGCGTGGCCACCTCGGCCCAGCAGATCGAGGGCGCGCGCGACGAGGGCGGCCGCCGGGAGTCGATCTGGGATCGCTTCGCCGCCGAACCGGGCCGAGTAGCGGACGGCTCGAGCCCCGCTGTCGCCTGCGACCATTACCATCGGTGGCGGCAGGACATCGCGCTCATGACGTGGCTCGGCGTCGGCGCCTACCGCTTCTCCATCGCCTGGCCACGAATCATTCCCACCGGCACCGGCCCGATCAACACCGCTGGACTCGATTTCTACGACGCCCTGGTGGACGGTCTGCTGGCGGCCGGCATCCAGCCCTTCCCCACCCTCTACCACTGGGATCTGCCGCAGGCGCTGCAGGATCGCGGAGGCTGGGGAGCGCGCGACACGGCCCAGGCCTTCGTGGAGTACTGCAGCGCCGTGACCCGGCGCCTGGGCGATCGCATCCGCTTCTGGGTGACCCACAACGAGCCCTGGTGCGTCGCCACGCTCGGCCACGAGGAGGGCCACCATGCCCCCGGTCACCACGATCCCGCCGAGGCGCTGCGCGTGGCCCACCACCTGTTGCTGTCCCACGGCTGGGCGACCGAGGCCCTCCGGCGGGACGTGCCCGGGGCCGAGATCGGGATTGTGCTGATCCACTGCCCCGCCTATCCGGCCAGCGCGAGCGAGGCCGACCGGGACGCGGCTCGCTGGTTCGACGGGTTCTTCAACCGCTGGTATCTGGATCCCTTGTTCAGGGGCTCGTATCCGGCCGACGCGATCGCCGACAGGGTCGCCCTCGGCCACCTGGGGGGGGCCGACCTGCCGTTCGTGGCGGACGGGGACCTCGCCGCCATCGCCGCGCCCCTCGATTTCCTGGGCTTCAACTACTACAGCCGCGTCGTCATGCAGGCCGGTCCACACGGCCGGCCCGTGGCGGTGAAAGCCGTTCCTGCGAAAGAGCTCACGGGCATGGGCTGGGAGGTCTTCCCCGAAGGCCTGGACGCGAGCTTGAGGCGCGTCCACCGCGAGTACCAGCCCCGCCGGATCTACATCACCGAGAACGGGGCGGCGTACGACGATCCGGTGGAAACCGAGGGCCGGATCCCGGACCCTAGGAGGATCGCCTACCTGCGCGAGCATCTGCTGGCGGCTCGCCGGGCCATCGCGGCCGGCGTGCCGCTGGCGGGATACTTCGCCTGGTCCTTGCTGGACAATTTCGAATGGGGATTCGGCTACACGCAGCGATACGGTCTCTTCGCGGTCGATTTTGAGACCCAGGAGCGTACTCCGAAGGACAGCGCCTACTGGTATCGTGACATCGTGGCGGCCGGCGCCGTCGATCATCCTTCCACTCCCGCAAACCGAGGAGAATCCCGTGCGTGCGATCCTTGAGGGCGGTTTTCACCCATCCCGCCGGCTGGCCGCGGTCTGGGCGCTGATCCTGTTCGTGCTGCCGGTGGGAGCCGGGGCCCAGCCGGCGAGCGCCGGCCTTCCCGAGATCGAGGTCGTGAACGACGCCACCGGATCGCGGCTCCTGGTGAACGGCCGGGACTTCATGGTCTTCGGGATGAACTGGGACTACGTGCCCATCGGCCAGAACTACACCTACAGCCTGTGGAACCAGCCGGACGAGATCATCCGCGCCGCCCTGGACGAGGAGATGCCCCTGCTCAAGAACATGGGGGTCAACGCCATCCGCCAGTACGTGGGCATACCGCCGCGCTGGGTCGCGTACATCTACGAGAAGTACGGGATCTACACGGTGCTCAACCATACCCTCGGACGCTACGGGTTGACCGTCGACGGCGTGTGGCATCCGTCGACCGACTACAGCGATCCCAGGGTACGGGAGCTTCTCGAGGCCGAGATGGCGGCCGTCGTGGACCAGTTCAGGGAAACGCCGGGCATCTTGATGTGGCTGCTGGGCAACGAGAACAACTACGGGCTGACCTGGTCCTCCTTCGAGATTGAGAACCTGCCGAAGGGTGAGCGGGACAAGGCGCGGGCGCGCTATCTCTACTCGCTCTTCGGCGAGATCATCCGGGAGGTCAAGCAGCACGATCCTCACCGGCCGGTGGCGATCGCCAACGGGGACGTGCAGTACATCGACCTCGTCGCCGAGGAGTGCCCGGATCTGGACATCTTCGGGGCGAACGTCTATCGCGGCATTTCGGCGCGGGATTTCTTCCAGGTCGTGCACGACAAGCTGGGCATTCCGGCCCTGTTCACCGAGTTCGGTTCCGATGCCTTCAACGCCATCACCATGAAAGAGGACCAGGCCATGCAGGCGCACTACCTGCTGGGCCAGTGGGAGGAGATCTACGAGCAGTCGGCCGGCAAGGGGCTGGTCGGCAACGCCATCGGCGGATTGATCTTCCAGTGGAGCGACGGCTGGTGGAAGTACGGCCAGGACAGCAACTTGGAGATCCACGACACGCATGCCTCCTGGGCGAACGCCGGCTACGCCGAGGACTACCGCCAGGGCGAGAACAACATGAACGAGGAGTGGTGGGGCATCACCGCCAAGGGATTTCCCGACACGCGCGGGCTCTACGACGTCTACCCGCGCGCGGCTTACTATGCCCTGCGCGAGGCGTTCCGTCTCGATCCCTACGCCGCCGCCACGGACCTCCAGGCCATCCGGACCTGGTTCGGCCGCATCCAGCCGATGGGGGCGGTCCTCGAGGCGCGCGGCGACAAGGCCGCCCTGCAGACCTCCGTGCTCAGCAAGGTCCGGATGTCCGAGCTGCGCATGAAGTTCGAGACCTACAGCACCGGCGGCAAGGACATCACGACGCCGCCCGCCTCTGATCCGCAGACCAGCTTTCCGGCGTTCCGCGGCTTCGATCATCTGCAGTCCACCTTCGTCGGCATCGAGGCCAAGCCGACCGAGGCCGTCACCGGCCGCCTGTCCTTCAGCTTGCTCGGCCGCGTGCCCGACAATCCCATCGACGAGATCTTCTACGAGAACCGCGGCCGGTCCCGCACGCTGACCGACCCGCAGGGGGACCTGGTCGAGATCGAATCGCTGGAACGCGTGAAGATCTACCAGGCCTCGATCCTGTGGGACGATCGGTGGTTCGACTTGCAGAGCTTCTACCGCACCGGTCATCTGCACTGGCAGTATGAGGGCGACTTCTTCGGCCTGTATCACGATGCCTTCTACGGCGAGAATCTCGACATCTACAACGGCGACGCGCCAATCGGTTTCGAGGTCCACGGCAAGAAGCTCTTCGATGGCCTGGCGGTGGCCCTGGGACCGCAGCTGTGGTGGGGCGCCAACCCGGCGGTCTTCGTCAAGTGCAGCCGGCCGCTGGCCGGAATCCAGTGGACCGGGATCTTCCAGGAGGACTTCGCGCGGCAGACCCAGGTGACCAGCTCGGTCGCCATTCCCGTCCGCGTCACCCGCAAGGCCTCGCTGCAGATGCAGACCCCTCTGGGCCCCTTCGAATTCGAGGGCGGGGCCCTCTGGTCGGGTCAGCCGCGGGTGGGCGAGTCCTTCCAGCTGGTGAGCGACGACGTTCTAGAGGCCGGCGGCCCGGTCAGCCCCGGCGAGATCCACGAGGACACGATCAAGGATGAGGACACCTTCGGCTTCCGGGGCAAGCTGATCTGGCAGAAGGGTCGCTGGAACTGGTACGGGCAGGGCGCCTACATGGGGCTGGTGGCGGAGGCGGGTCCGACGGCCATCCCGACCTTCACCGGCTGGGAGCTCAAGGACAGCGGATCCGGCAACCAGGTCAACGCGCTCACGGGATTGGCGGTCTCCATGGGCAACTGGCAGGTCGGGCCCAACTTCCTGTGGCAGAAGCCGATCGTGGGTCCCATGCCCTCACCGGAAGACATGCCAGGCACTCAGGGGAGGACACGCAACATCCTCGACGATCCCTTCGCGGTCCTGGGCAATCGCGAGACCAAGGCCGCCGAGATCATGCTGACCTACGATCCCACCCCGGCCACCTGGCTGTGGGCCTGGGACAACGACATCCGCGAGGACGCCCGCCTGGCGGGCAGCCTGGGCTTCGTCTTCCGGCGTCACGAGACGACGGCAGACGCCGGCCTGTTCATCTCGAAAGAAGGCGCGATCTACGCCTTCCCGGGAGGCACGCCGCCCCGGGATCTCTGGGAAATCCACGGCCGGGTGATCAAGCGCTTCGGCCTGACCACGCGCATGATCAGCCACATCTACTACGGGACGGCCGAGCCCAACGGCGCCGACAAGCGGCTGGTCCACCGGTTCGGGGTGGACAGCCGGATCGCGTGGCCCAGGGTGGCGCTGGCCGGCTTCGTGAAGATCAACGACTACGGTCCCTACGACTACCACCGGGATCATAACCTGACCTTCCCCCTGCAGCTGATGGCGGATCTCTCGTACACGCTGGGCAAGCCGTTGTGGTTCGGCTTGCCGGAGACCAAGCTCGGTGTCCGGTGGACGTACCGCACCCTGGACCGGTATTCCAATCGCTACCAGCCCGCGGGCGTGCCGCCGCCCGCGGAGGGGGAGCTCTACCCGGCAGGCCTGCCGGAGGGGAGGGAATGGGAGATCCGGACCTACCTGCACTTCGCCGTCCACTAGGCTCGGTGCAGGTTCAAGGGTGCAGGTTCAGGGGAGCGTGCCGTAGACCCGGACCCAGTCCACGAGCATGGTCTGCGGAAACACGGTGCTGGCGTTCGGGGGGCCGACCCAGTAGCCCCCAACGGCCACGTTGAGCAGAATGAAGAAGGGGTGGTCGAACACCCAGCTCGCGCCGGGCGGAAGGTCGGCCGGGGTGACGGTGAAGTAGGCGTAGCCGTCGACCAGCCAGGTGATGGAATCCTCGTCCCATTCCAGGGCGAAGACGTGGAAGCCCAGGTTGAAGCCGCCCTGGGCCAGGACGTGTTCCATGGTCAGGGCCGTGATGCCGGAGTATCCCGGGCCATGGAGGCTGCCGTGCAAGATGCGGGGCTCCTGGCCACGGTATTCCATGATGTCGATCTCACCGCACTGCGGCCAGCCCACCTGATCGATGTCGGAACCGAGCAGCCAGAAGGCCGGCCAGATTCCCTGCCCCACGGGGAGCTGGATCCGGGCCTCGAAGCGGCCGCGGGTCTGCGCGAAGAGGCCCTGCGTCTTGATGCGGCCGGACGTGTACGGCTGGCCCAGGTAATCCTCCTGCCGCGCCGTGATGGCCAGATGCCCCTCGCCGTCCAGACTGACGTTGGCCGGGCGGTCCGTGTCGTACTCGAGCTGGGCGTTCCCCCAGCCGGTGCCGATGTCGAATCGCCAGCGCGTCGAGTCGGGGGACTGGCCGGCGGATCCGGTGAAATCGTCCTGCCAGGTGATCCCGTACTCCGCGGGCTGATCCTCCTCGCTGCAGGCGGCCAGGGTGGCCAGGACGCCCAGAATCAGCAGAAGCCCGGCAAGCACCATGGGACGTTTCATGTCGCGGACCCCTCGGGGAAGAGACTACGAGGCGACCTCGATGACCGGAAAGAGACGGGAGTCCTCGAGCGCCGCCTTCAGGACCAGCGTGGCGGCGCCGAGCGCCACCGACTGGGGACCGAGCTTGCTGATCAGGATCTCCGCGGCCGCGACCGAGGTGAGGAGCGTCCGGCTGCGAACCCTCTCGCGCAGGGGAGCGAGCACCAGCTCGCCGAGCCGGGCGAGGTCGTCCCCCAGGACGACCATGGCGGGGTTCATGAGGTTCAGCAGGCCCGCGATGACGGTGCCCAGGTGCTCGGCCGCCTCGCTGACCACCTGCAGGGCGAGACGATCGCCCGCCAGGGCGGCATTCTCGATGTCATGAACGGTGAAGGCCTTTGCGGTCAGGTGGCTCTCGGGGAAATCGGCGGCCAGCTCGGAGGCTCGAGCCTCGAGCGCCGAGCTGCCGACGAAGGTGGCCAGGCAGCCCCTCAGGCCGCAGATGCAGGGTGACCCATGCGGGTCGATGGACACGTGGCCGATCTCGCCCGCGAAACCCGATGAACCCCGGTAGATCTCCCCGTTGATGATGTGACCGGAACCGATGCCGGTCGCCACCTTGATGTAGGCGAGATGATCGACGCCGACCCCCAGGCCCCACCAGTGTTCGGCGAGGGCCCCCAGGTTGGCGTCGTTGTCCACCAGCAGGGGAACGCCATGGTGCTCGCCGAGGTCATCGAGCCCGAGCCGCCCTTCCCAGGCCGGAAGCACGACGGTCGAGAGCCGATCCGGGTGAGCGGGATCCACCGGGCTGGGCACGGCGACGCCGATGCCGACCAGGGGTCGCCCCGCGGCCACCGGCGCCGCGAGACAGCGCCGGCAGAGCTCGGCGACGAGCCGGCGGGTCCCCGCCGGATCGGAGCGAACGGGATGATCCTCGGCCTCCCAGGCCAGAACCCTGCCCCGCAGATCCGTCAGGGCGGCCGCCACGTGGGACCCGCCCATCTCGACACCCAGGATGACGCAGACGTCGTCCTGGAACTCGAGGACGATGGGGCGGCGACCCCCGCGGGACGGCCCCTCGCCGACCTCCGCGACCAGGCTGGTGGGCAGGATCTCGTTGATGATCTCGGACACGGTGGACCGGGAAAGCTCAGCTCGCCGCGCGATGTCCGCCCGGCTGATCCGGCGCTCCTCCCAGATCAGCCGGAGCACGGCGTCCGCCAGCGGGCGCGGGCGGTCGGGATCCGTTCGTCGCAGGCCTTTCCAGGCCAGGATCTCGTCTTGCATCCTGTCATCTCCTCCGGTCGCCAGGCTTCCGCGACCGGATTCTATTTGTGCCAGTAGATGTTGTCCACCAGCACGAGCGGGGCGTCGTCGGTGCTGAGCACGAGCTGCCCGATGTGGTTCCAGGGAGCCGCGAGCTGGAAATCGGCCAGCGGGATGTCCAGGGAGCTCCATTGACCGGCGACGAAGGCCGGCGTGGTGCTCGCGTCGAAGGTCAGCTCCGCCTCGCCGATGGAGCTGCCGTCGTTCTGGTCGAAGGCGACGACCTTGACGCTGAAGTCCGTGCCCACGGGCGCATAGAGGTCCAGGTGCAGGTGAGTCATCTGGGAGGCGTCGATCGTCTGCGTCGTGAACACGATGCCCACGAAATTCAGGTTGGAGTACATCTTGGTGAGGTCGCCGTCGACCACGTAGTCGGCATCCTCGGTCGTCGAGTACTGCCAGTGCGGGTTCCAGGAGTCGACAGGCACGTTCCGGTAGACGTCGCTGAACATCGAGATCACGTCCTGCGCGGGCAGGGTCGGGGTGGGAGGGGCCGTGGCCGGGGGCTCGAAGCCGCTCAGGGTCACGCTTCCGGTGACCGGGATGCCCTCCAGGGTGGCGGTGATGACCGCGTCGCCCACGCCGACGACCTCGATCCGGCCCTCGACCACCCTGGCCACGGCGGGATTGGAGGACGTGAAATCGAAGTAGCCGGGCGAGTGGTCGACCCGGATGTTGGCGCCGTCCACGTTGAAGATCGTGTACGTGCCCTGGATGCTCGCGGTCGCACCCACGAAGTACTGCTTGCTCAGGGAGGGCATGATGGGGCGTGGATCGGTGATGTTGCCGAGATGGGCGTACCGGATGTTGTCGAACCAGATCTGATTCCCCTCCGGGTGAGCGGCCTCATAGCCCTCGGCGAAGGTGAAGAGCCCCCGCTCGGCGATCAGCTTGGATGGCGCCGGGATGGGGACGACGACGAACGTCCAGTCGGTGGTCAGCGGGACGTTGGACCGGCCGGCCTCGTAGAGCGAGAGGCCGGTGTTGTCGTTTCCGAAACCCACCGTGTTCAGGGTGGAATTCACGCTGGATCTGGCGTAGCAGGTCAGGGCATTGAAATCGGTCAGGTCCCGGACGTTCACCGACGTCAGGACCCCGCCGGCGTAGGCGCCCAGCGAGGAGCCCTGGGGAGGAACGTCGACCTTCAGCGACAGCGGGCTGTCGTTGTAGGTGTACACCGAGTCCAGGCTCACGGCGTTGGCATAGGTGCCGGAAAAGGGCTGGAAGTAGATGTCGTCGTCGTAGCCGTCGATGAAGACCAAGGGATCGCTCGGCGCGCGGGCGACGGGAAGGTCGGCCGGATCCCGCCCGCTGCATCCCAGTCCCGTGACGAGCAGAGGCAGCGCCGTCAAGCCCAGCAGGTGGCGCCAGTTCAGGTTCACGTCTCGCCTCCCTGGTGATTGTCGAGACCGCGCCTCGCTTGCGCATTCCCGCGGGAATGCGCGCTTTGTGCGGTAACCGATCAAAGTATGTCCCAGGCCGCCGGGCCTGTCAAGGGAAGGAAACCGGGCTACCGCACGACCGCCATCCGCCGCGTCTCCACGACGTCCCCGCTGCGGAGCTGGTAGATGTAGATCCCGGAGGCGACGGGGCGGCCTCGCTCGTCCCGTCCGTTCCAGCTGGCCTCGTGCTCTCCGGCCTCCACCAGGCCGCTGACCAGGGTCCGTACCCGGCGGCCCGAGATGTCGTAGACGACGAGGTCGACGTGACCGCTCGTCTCCAGCGTGTAGCGGATCCTGGTGGCGGGATTGAGCGGGTTCGGCCGCGCGGCCGCCAGATGAGCCGCGGGCGTGGCGAGGGACGTCGAGCCGGGCTGAGGCTCCGTCACGAGGGCCAGCGCGTTCTCGGGCACGAAGTGGAAATCGGTGAGGACCACCTCCTGGGCGGAGGCCGGCGGGGTGCCGTTGTACCACAGGTTGAGGTGGGCGCGGGGCTGTTCCGGCCGCGGGATGTGCGGTCCCGTGTAGGTCCAGGCGTGGATCAGGTTCGCGGGGGACTCGTCGCCGGGACCGCCCCGCCAGCTGCGAAACTCGACGCGATCGGGCAGCCAGCGAAAGGCGTGGCTGGTGATCTCGTCGGGGCCGAACGTGGCGTCGAAGCGGTCGAGGTTCCCGGGGTAATCGGCGGGCTGGGCGACGAACTGGCCGATCTCGTTGGCGGGACTTCCCCAGCGGCTGAACTCGATGTCGATCTCGTCGTAGGGATTCCACCACAGGTAGGCGGGATCGTAGCAGGGACCGTACTGCCAGAGGAAGAGCCCGAACACGACGTTCGGATCGAGCTGGTCCAGCCGCCCCTGCGTCGTGAAGACGTAGTCCCCGTACCCGAGCGACTGCTCCAGGGCGACCTCGGTGCTGTACCAGTTGCCGCCGACGTACCGGTTCGTCAGGTGGAGGCGCTCGTCGCCGTCGACCCAGACGCTCGCGGGATCGTCACTGTAGAGATTCGGTCCCGGCCCGTAGTAGCCGGGGCCCTTGACCCGCCAGGTCCACCCGCCGAACTCGAGCGTGCGGCCGCCGGGGAAGTCGTCCCACTGGATCTCGTCCATCGTGGGCGGTTTCAGGCTGTAGAACGTGACCTGGTCGTAGTCGACGTCGGGCGCGGGATCGCCCGGACCCTGCAGGACGCCGAGCACGAGGTGGGTCGCGGCCGTTCCGGCCGGGGCCGGTCCGGTCACGACGCCGAATTCACGGTACAGATCGGTCGGGGTGGCGACGTCCGCCGCAGCGTACGACTCGTAGTCGATCAGGCCGCCGCCGCTGTCTCGCCACTCCACGTTCACGATCGCGCGGCTCTGGCCCGTCAGGGGACTGGATGCCGGGTTCCGGACCCAGACCGTCACCGTCCACTGCTCGCCCGGCTCCGAGTCCAGCTGCTGCCAGTAGCCGGAGACGCCCCAGTCGCCGCCCGGACCGGTGACCTGCGCGGCGAGCGAGCCGTGGGACGCGTCGGCGGTCCAGCCGACGACGCCGAACTGGTTCCAGCCTCCAAAGGTAGCGCCTCCCTGGCCGCGGATCTCGAAGCTGGGATTCGCGAGGATGCACTGGCCTCTGGCCTCGGCTACGCCGAGCGGGCCGAGGACGGACAGCAGGGTGAGCAACAGAGGGAGGGTGCGAAATCTCGAGCGCGGCGACATGTCGAACAGCCTGTTTTCCAGCAAGTTGGACGCTTTGTTCACTATCCGAACATTGTAGCTCATCGCGGCCGCAACGTCAACGAACGGGCGTTTCCCATTCTCGCCAACGCTTGAGTCCATACCACGCGGAAGAGGCTGCCTCAGGGCGACCCCTTCCGCTATGCACGTATCTGTAGTAATTGGCCTTACCGTTCACTTGGCCAATGTCACCTTGACCGTCTGAGTTCCAGCCGCGGTCCCCAGGCGAGCGAAATAGATGCCTGAAGGCGCAGCATTACCCTGGTCGGTCGTTCCGTCCCACTCCACGCTCTGCTCACCCGCCGGCAAGGAGGCGTTCACGAGGCTGCGGACGAGACGCCCGCGGATGTCGTAGATTGCAAGGCGCGCTGGACCAGCCTTCGCGAGGGCGAACGAGAAGCTCGTCCGGGGATTGAAGGGATTGGGGTGAGCGCCCAGCCGCACGGCCATCTCCGCCGATGGCAGCTCATCGGGGGCTGCGGACACGCCCGGAGCGATCAACAGCCGGTATTCCACAACGCGGGGCAGGTCAGAGGCGCCGGTCTTGTAAACCGCGATGCAGTGAGAATAGTATGGCACGTCCAGATTCAGCCCCTCGTCGCCGCCGGGGCCGTGGGTGTTGGCGATCATCCCGTCCGACTTGCACAGGGGCTCGAGGCCGGCCTCGTACACCGCGAGTCCCAGATCGGCGCCGCCAGAGACATTCTCGAGGAGCAGCGCCAGAGGACCAGCCGGCGGCACGATCTCCACCAGGTCCAGGATCTCGCCGGCGCCGAGACTGCCCGTCAAGGTGATCGGGTGATCGGCCGTGAACCAGGGCGGCGATATCACTGTCTGGATCACGTAGCCATCGCTGCCGGTCACCCGCCGGACGCCGATGTCGAAAGGCACGAACTGAAAGTGGTAATCAACCATGACCCAGTCGGAGCGCTGCGGGCCCCAGTTCGATGTCACCAGCGGGGTGGCAAAGCCATTCTTGGTCCCAATAAGGCACGAGTGCAGATCGATGTCGACGTCGCTGGTTCCCAGCGGCATGACCGCGGCGACCCGCCACGGACCTCCACCGGGGCCGGAGAGTGCCGGTAGCCGGAAGCCGTCGCAATTGGAGTAGAACGGCTCCCCGCTGCCCAGCTCGGCGGATCCGGCGTTCGGATCGGGTGGGGCTCCGCGCGGCACGGACTCGCCGAAGTTCAGGACCAGCCCTGACCAGCAATACTGCTCGGCGTAAGTATTGTCGTATGGATTGCTCTCGATGACCCAGTTGTACTGGTTGGTCCTGAACATCAGCGTGTGCCGTCCGCCCATGATGGTCACCGGAGAGGGCAGGTTGATCGGAGCGGCTTCTCCGGGCGCCAGCGGTCCTATCCCCGTGCCCTGATTGCGCACCCCGTCGACCCAGACGTACGCGTCGAAGTCGCGCGGACAGGCTCCTATGCCCAGGTTGGCGCAGCAGATGTTGAACCAGGTGCGGGGGGTCACTTCGTCCCCGATCAGGGTGTCGGGGAGCGCGACATGAGTCGGCGTGCCGTCCTGAGCAGGCCGTGGCACCATCGGCGAGTGCCAGCCCGCGGCGGTGTAGGTGGCGGGGTTCGGCAGGCCCGGCCCGACGTGCAGCGTGAAGGTGCGGGCCTCGGCACCCCAGACGGGATCGCGCATGATCGCCAGCGCGAAATCGCCCGGGCTTCCCACCACGAAATCGAGGCAAGCGAACCCATGGATGTCCGTGACGCCGTCGGACGAGTAGGACGGCAGACCACCCCATTGGAATGTCTCGCTGAACTCCAAGAGCATCAAGCTCGGTCCGCCCTCGCCCATCTGCAGGGTCGCGGTGACGGGGCCGACGTCGGCTCCTCCGATCGGGACGCCGTACAAGCGCAGCATCTCGTTCAGGACCAGGCTGCCGGTCATGGTTGAGCCGAAGGCCAGCGGCAGGCTTGCGATGTGCTTGGCAACGTAGTTGCTTCCCCCGCCCGCCAGGGAATACCCGACCACGCCGACATCGAAGTTCTGGTATCCCAGCAGGTAGCCACTGGCGATGACACCGTCGAGCCCGCCGCTCCCCCGCTCCGAGGCGCCGATGGAGTTTGCGAAACCGTTGCCGGCCCCTGTCGAGGGATTGTACAGGTAGACGTCGTAATCGTCGTCCCAGCTCAGGGCGTACACGCAGACCACGTCCCAGCCGCTCCCCGTCGCGAAGCGCAGCCCGTCACAGTTCCAGAACCTGTCCTGCCCGCCGGGGATGGATTCCCAGCCGGCCGTCGGACTGGGCGGTGCCTCGCGCGTCACCGCTGTCCCGGCCGGGAGCACGAGAGGCGTCCATACCCACTGCCGTGCGAAGTTGTTGTCGGTTTCGTTGCTCTCGCCGATCAAGCCCGTGCAGTCCACGCGCAGCTCGAACGTGTGCCGGCCGCCGCGCACGATGACCGGTCCGGCGTTGGTGTGGGTGGAGTAGCTGAATGGGGACAGGATCGGCCAGGAATACCATTCGTACACGCCACCATCGATGCGCAGCTGGTTAAGAAAGGTGCTGGGGGTCGCACTGCTTCCGGCGTTCCAGCAGCTCTCGTTCCAGTAGGTCGACACCGTGTTGCCAGGCAACGTGGTGGGCGCCGGCGCGTTGTTCCAGGCGGCGTCCGGAGCGCCGCGTGGCACCAGCGGATAGGCCCAGCCCGCGGGTTGGTAGGGTTGCAGATTTGGCTGTGCCGACGCCGTCGCCGCCAGCAGCGACAGCAAGGACAGGATGGCGACCCGGAGTTTCTGCTTCATGGCGTCCTCCCCACCCGCCCGGTTTCCCACCTCGGTGAAACCCCCGCTTTCCCGCTGGTGAGAGCAATCGGGCTGCGTCAAGGGATAGGAAAAACAACCGCATGATCCGTGCTTCTCATAACAGTTCCATATTTCAATCATACTACTGCGGCATTCCTGGAATGGAGGCACTGGCCGGTTCGTGGCCGCCGGAACGCTGAATTGGGTCTTGACAGCGTGAAGCGCGTTTGGCGCCGATGCACCTTTGCGGCCATAGCCGAATTGAATGCTCGCCGGCCGCGAATGAGAACCATTATCAAGACTGCCACCCGCAGCCCGGAGTCCCTGGAGGCCCAGCGACCTGTGTGGCACAATCGACCGGGTGGGAATCCACGAACCGGTTCCGTTCTCCCTTTCCCGCTTCGCCCACTCGGAATCACACGTCCTCCACGGCGGGGGCGGTTTCTGGGGCAAGGACACCGGGCAGCCGGCTGGACTTCGGTCCGCTGCCGCAATAGCTTCCCTGAGGATCACCAACGAAAGGACCGCCCGGATGAGGAAGCCGCCCGCCACCCTCTTGCTCGTCCTGCTGCTCGGCCTGCTGGCGGCCGCCGGCGCCGCTCACGGCCCAGCCGCCGCGGACTCGCCGGCCGTGCCGGACACCCTCGGCCGCTACCAGGTGACGGACCAGGTCCTCCACCAGATCGATTCCGGCTGGCAACTCAAGCACGTCTACGCCAGCGACGACCGCCGCCGCGTTGCCCTCTCCGCCACCCGCGGCGGACGCGACGGCAAGGTCCACCTCGACGCCTTCGGGCAGAAGCTGGAGTTCGACAAGGGGGGCTACTTCTGGATCGAGGGGCAGGGCGAGAGCCCGCGTTGGGACGCCCTGCTGAGCGCCGACTGGAGCCCCGACGGCCACCACTTCGCCTATGTCGCCCTCAAGGGCAAGAAGATGCACGTGGTGGTCGATGGCGGCGAGGTCGGCGCCTACGACTACGTGCTGGAGCGGAAGGTGCAATTCAGCCCCGACGGCGCCCACTACGGCTTCCTGGTGGCCAGGCTCGCCAAGAAGCGTCCCGAGGCCTTTCAGGTTGTCGTCGACGGCGTCGCCGGCGAGCCCTTCGACATGGTCAGGGGCCCCGAGGAAGGACCCCTGCTCGTCTTCTCGCCCACCGGCGGCCACTGGGTGGCTTTCGCGCTGATGGGCAAGCAGACCCACGCGCTGGTCGACGGGCGCCCCGGCCCCCCCTTCGATGACACGGCCGACATACCCGTCTTCTCGGCCGACGGCCGGCACCTGGCCTACGTGGGCGTCCGCGGCGAGGACTGGTTCCTGGTCGAGGACGACAGCCTGCACGGCCCCTTCCCCTGGGTTTGCGACCCCGTCTTCTCCCCCGTCGCGGATGACCTGGCCTACTGCGTGAACGAGGAGGACCGGGGCTGGGTCGTGGTCGACGGCCGGCCCCTGCCAAGCCATCACGTGGTCCGCAAGCCGCTGTTCAGTCCCGACGGCCGCCGCCTGGCCTATCTGGCCTTCGAGCCGGACGGAGGCAGCTGCGTCGTGGTCGACTCCACGGCGGGCCCGCTGCAGATCTCGGCCTCGACGCCCCAGTTCCTGGACAACGGGAAGCTGTTCTACGATGTCTACCTGGACTCCGCCGGCACGCGCCGCGCCTTCTACCTCGAGGACCAGCGGCTGGGCGAGATGGACGGCAGCTTCGCGTGGCTCCCCTTCACCGGCGGTGGCGGCGGCGTCCCCGGCCTCTGGCTGTCCGGCTCGCCCGACGGCCGGCACTACGCCTACGGCTGGCGGGTGGACGAGTCCGAGGAGAACCTGGTGGTCGACGGCCAGCCTTGGGACCGCTGGGAGCATCTCTTCCTGGCCGGGCCGCTGGCCTGGAGCGCCGACGGGGCCCACTACGCCTTCCGCGCCGCCGGCAAGCAGGAGTGCATCGTCGTCGACGGCGAGCCGGGGCCCCTGTACAGGTCGGCCATGGGCGTCGCCTTCAGCCCCGACGGTACCGAGGTCGCCTACGTGGCCTCCCGCGAGAAGAACGAGGAGATGCTGGTGATCGGCGGCCACGAGGGCCCGACCTGGAACGACATCCTGCCCAGCTCCATCAAGTTCCAGCCCGACGGCTCGCTGATCCACTACGGCGTCGCGAGGAAGGGTCGCGAGCTGCACCGGGTGGTGCTGACGCCGCGGCCATGAGTCGGGGCGAACGGTTCCGCTCCCTCGATCGCCTTGGTACTCGTGGCCCCCGACGGCTACAGCACCGTACCCACCGGAGATCAATCCTGACCGCAGAGAGATCCAGCCTCCTTGGACGGGTCGATCGCGGGCCCAGGAAGGGCCGTTCGGGAAGTTGAATGACCGATTGGACTTCTGCTGTCGATCGGCCGGCAGCGGCGAAGCTCAGGCTTGCGGGCCGCCGGTACTCTTCTTGCTCCGAGCCGTCATCCGGGATGCCGACCTCGTTTCCGTGCACCCGGCTGGCGATCGCCGACCCCGAGGCCCGTGCCGGCCGCAAGATCGAACGGAGGAACGTCATGCCTCGTGGTTTCCACCAACTGCGCATTCCGGGATGCCTCTTCCTCGTGGTCGCCCTCTGCTGCTCTCTGGTGGTCGGGTGCGACGACGACCCATCGCAGCCGAGCGACTTCTGCTGGACGCATGTCGACACGCTCTACACCAGCGGCGCGGCCGTGTCGGACACCGCCGCCGTGCGGGCGGCCTTTCAGGCCTATATCCTCGCCATCGTCGACACCCAGGCGGATTTTCCCAGCGACGAGGATTGGACCTATCTCA
The DNA here is from genome assembly GCA_964524645.1 of uncultured Fibrobacteraceae bacterium. GTDB lineage: Bacteria > Krumholzibacteriota > Krumholzibacteriia > LZORAL124-64-63 > LZORAL124-64-63 > CAZGEC01. Next base: position 31,353 of record CAZGEC010000021.1, read on the forward strand.
CTTCCCGTCCCTTCCACGCCTGGCGGGGGCGGTTCTACTGGCAGGTCGATCACGAGGCCTACGATCCGGGCAGCGACAGTCGACTCATGCGCCGCCTTGCCTATGTGGATCAGAACGGCGTGGTCGTCTGGCCGTACGGCTGCATCTGAGCCGCAGTCGGGGCGCGGAAGCGGACGGCTGCACTTCCATGGCGTTTCGAGCTATCTTGGGACGTGAAGGGCCGGTCTCCGCCGGCGCGACCCGCTGGCGAGGAGCTGTGCCCGGCGGACAGGAGCCTCGACATGGGAATGCTGATCCCCCTGCTGGTGCTCGCGCTGCTGGTCGTCGTGGCCGCGGCCGTCGCCTGGGGATCGAGTCGCTGGCGGGAGGTCACCCGCGACCTGCATGCCCGCCTGGCGGCGGCGCGGCTCGCCACCGGGGTCGGGACCTTCAGTGAGACTGAGTTGTCCAGCTTGCCCGCGCCGGTCCAGAGATACTTCCGCACCGCACTCACGGAAGGGCAGCTCATGCTGCTGGCCGCCCGCATGGAGCAGGCCGGCACGTTCAACCTGAGCGAGACCGGGGAACATTGGCGGCCGTTCCGCGCGACCCAGCGCGTGATCATCCGCAGGCCGGGCTTCGACTGGGAAGCCCGCATCGCCATGCTGCCGGGCCTGAAGGTGCGCGTCCACGACGCCTACGTCGCCGGTGAAGGGCTCCTGCATGCCTCGCTGGGCGGGCTGGTGCCGCTGGTGAGGCTGCGCGGCACCAAGGACGTGGCGCAAGGCGAGCTGATGCGCTTCCTGGCGGAAGCGGCCTGGTACCCGACGGCGCTGTTGCCGAGCCAGGGCGTGCGCTGGGAGGCCGTGGACGACGGCTCGGCCCGCGCGACCCTGACGGATGGGGAGACCACGGTCACGCTGCTGTACCGCTTCGACGGCGCAGGCCTGATCGAATCCGTGCGCGCCGAGGCGCGCGGGCGCACCGTCGCGGGCGCGGTCGTCCCGACGCCCTGGGAAGGCCGCTGGAGCGAGTACGAGCTGCACCACGGGATGCAGATCCCCGTCGCCGGCGAGGTGGCGTGGATCCTGCCCGAGGGCCCCAGGCCCTACTGGCGGGGCCGCCTCACGAACATCAGCTACGAGTTCGCGTGATGGCGGAAACGCACCTCGATCGAGCCGCACTCCTGACGCGGGCTGCTGTTCACACCTGCGATTGAAGGGGAACGATCATGAACGTGAATGATTGGCACGTGGTCGGGATCGATCCGGCGCCGAGCAAGAATGCGGTGCTGTGTCATGGCGACGGTCAGTTCGAGAGTGTTCCGCCGCCTGAGCTCCGTAAGCGAATGGAGGAGCTGGCGACCCGCCATGCACAGCTGCTGGTGGCCTGGGACGCCCCGCTGAGCTTCGACAAGACCGATTTCTACGACCGGAAGATCGACAAGGCGGTCCGGCGATGGGCGGCCGATAGGGTGCGCGAAGACGTGCTGGCAGACAAGGCCGTCAACGTCAGATCCTTCGCGGGCCTTCCCCACTGGGCCATCTCCTGTCATGCGGTGGGGTATCCATTCGGTGATCCTCCCGGGGGGATCCATCTCGTGGACTATCCGCGGGAGGGGCGCTGTGTCGTCGAGGTTCATCCAGCCGTGGCCCTGGCCGTGTGGTGGGTCCACCGGAAGCCTGGTTTCCCGTTGATGCGCTACAAGGGAAACCACGATGCGGCCGAGAAGATCGCCGAGACACTGGGCTTCCCCGGCGAAGCCGGCAGCGATGACGATCATCTCGATGCGTACGCGGCCTTCAAGCTCGGGATCATGCTGCTTGAGGGAAGCGCTCGCTTCGTCGGCTCCCTGGCCGGCGGTGGCTATGTGCTGCCGGATCTTAGCCCGTGCCGACAGATCGAGGACATACTGGCCTGAAGGGGCTTCTAGCGGATTCCACCGGCCTTTCCTAGTCTTCCTGGGTCTCGACAGCATGGCTTTTCCGCTCGTGATCGTCGCGTCACGAGCCTGGTGTCACGGCGGCCCATCCTCTGTAGAGGACGGCTGCCGGGCGCATCCCGGCCGGCGGAGAAAGGAGACCCGAGGATGATGACCGAGCAGGTACGGAAGATCCTATCCTACTACGAGGGCGAGAATCCCGGTGTGCGCACCAATCTCGCCCGTATCCTGAACCACGGCACGCTGGGCGGGACGGGCAAGCTGGTCATCCTGCCGGTGGATCAGGGCTTCGAGCACGGGCCGGGCCGGAGCTTCGCGGAGAACGCGGCCGGCTACGACCCCGCCTATCACTTCCAGCTCGCCGTGGATGCCGGTTGCAACGCCCACGCGGCACCGCTGGGCGCGATCCTCGCGGCGGCGCCCGCGTACGCGGGCGAGATGCCGCTGATCCTGAAGCTCAACAATCACGACGTGCTGGCGCCGGACGGCGCGGATCCGGCCCCGGCGGTGACCGGTTCGGTGCAGGACGCGCTGCGGCTCGGCTGCGCGGCCGTCGGATTCACCATCTATCCCGGGTCGGCGCAATTCAAGACCATGTACCAGGAGATCCGGGGCATCGCCGAGGAGGCGAAGCGGTGCGGCCTGGCGGTGGTGATCTGGTCCTACCCGCGCGGCTCGGGCCTGTCCAAGCAGGGGGAGACCGCCGTCGACGTGGTCGCGTACGCGGCGCACATCGCGGCGCAGCTGGGAGCCGACATCGTCAAGGTGAAGCTGCCCACCGCTCACATCGAGCAGGAAGAGGCGCGGAAGCTGTATCAGGCACGGGAGGTTCCCGTCGCGAGCGTGGCCGACCGCGTGCGGCACGTCATCCAGAGCACGTTCGCCGGCAAGCGGATCGTGGTCTTCTCGGGCGGTTCCAAGACCAGCGAGGAGGCCTTCTACGAGGACGTGCGCGGCATCCAGGCGGGAGGCGGCTTCGGCTCGATCGTCGGCCGGAACTCCTTCCAGCGCCCGCACGACCAGGCCGTTGCCTTCCTGAAGAAGATCATGGCGATCTACGCCGGCAAGTGACCGCGCGGCGGCCTTGCCGCGGGCGGCCGCCGCTGGCGGAACGCTCCGGTCGATTGTAGCCGAAGCCTCATGTTCGTCCTCGATCACCGAGATCACAGGAGGGATAGAGATGGGCCAGATCACCGAGATCGCCAGTGACGTCTTCAAGATCACCACCTACGTTCCGGAAGTGGATCTCCAGTTTCACCAGTTTCTCGTCAAAGACGACGAACCGCTCCTCTACCACACCGGGATGAAGGGGCTCTTCCCGGCGGTCAAGGAAGCCGTCGCCCAGCTGATCGATCCCGCGGCGATCCGCTGGATAGGCTTCAGCCACTTCGAGGCGGACGAGTGCGGAGCGCTCCGGGAGTGGCAGCGCACCGCGCCGCAGGCGACGGCGATCTGCAGCATGGTGGCGAAGATGGTCAGCGTGGACGACGTGGTGGCGGAGCGACCCGCCCGGGGACTCGAAGACGAGGAGGTGGTTTCGACGGGCCGGTACCGCTTCAGGTTCCTCCAGACACCCCACGTTCCTCACGCCTGGGATGCGGGCCACCTGTTCGAGGAAAGCCAGGGGACGCTCCTCTGCTCCGACCTCTTCCATCAGAGCGGCGACGTGGAGGACATGACCAGCTCCGACATCGTCGGTCGGTTCCAGAAGGTGCTGATCGAGTACCAGAAGGGGCCCTTCGCCAACTACCTGCCGTACACGACCATGACGGAGCGGACCCTGAAGCGCCTGGCCGCTCTGCAGCCGCGAACGATCGCCTCCATGCACGGTTCGACGTACTCCGGTGACGGCGCGTCCGCCATTCGAGACCTTGCGCGGGCCATGAAGGAGGTCCTGGTCGGAGGCGACTGAACTTGCGGGCGGGACGGGACTCGTGCATTGCGCCGATCAGCCGGGCCACCGGAGCCGGCGCTGATCTCCGGGCCGGCTACTTCCGTAGCAGCTTGACGTAACTCCACAGCAGCAAGCCGAGCACGACGAACCAGGCCACGGCCATGAAGACGAGGGCACCCGGGTTCATGCGTCCTCTCCTCTCGCTTGGCGGTGCGACCAGGCGGCGCGCACCAGCAGCAGCAGTCCGACCAGTATGGCGGCCATCACGGCGCGGGAAGCCCAGCGCGTGGCATGTTGCTCGGGTGCGATTCCCACCATGCGAAGCGTCGGCCAGGCCTCGGTGATCGTCCACCAGACCATCATCACGAGCAGGAACAGGGGCGTGACGTAGGTCATGACGAACTTGTAGGAACGCGGAATCGTCCACAACGCGCCCTCGTGCAGCTCCTGCCACATCGATGTCGGTCCGAGCACCCAGACGAAGAGGATGGTCTCCAGCAACGCGACGATCACCAGTCCGAAGGTGCCGGCCCAGTAATCCCACTCGTCGAGGAAGCCGCCGGTGTAGTACACGATGTGCAGCAGACCGAGGGCCAGGGCGACGGCGCCGATCGAGAAGCCGGCGCGCCGGTGGCTCCAGGCGAAGTTCTCCTCGAGGAACGAGAGGGCGGGCGTGGCCATCGACACCGACGAGGTGATGCCCGCGAAGAAGAGCAGGCCGAACCACATGAAACCCGCGAGCGCGGCCACGGTCGCTCCGCCGGGAAGCTGGTTGAAAACCAGCGGCATGGCGACGAAGCCGAGGTCGAAGCCACCCGCCCTGGCGATGGCCACGGCACCGCTGACGCCGAAGAAGGTCACCACGGCGGGGATGGCGAGCGAGCCGCCCAGCACCACCTCGGCGGTCTCGTTGGTCGCGCAGGTCGCCAGACCCGAAAGCGTGAGGTCGTCGCTGCGCTTGAGGTAGGACGCGTACGCCACCAGCGTGCCCATGCCGACGGACAGCGTGAAGAAGATCTGCCCGGCCGCCGCGAGCCACACCTTGGCATCGCCCAGCCTGGACCACACCGGCGTGTACATGAAGTTCAGGCCGTCGACCGGACCGAAGGTCGCCGACGTGCCGCCGGCCAGCATCACAGCGTGCGGACCGAGCGTGAGCACGCGCACCACGAGTGCAGCGGCGAAGATGAAGAGCACGGGCATGCCGATCTTCGCCAGCCGCTCGATGCCCCTGTTCAAACCGCGCATGACCACCGCGAAGTTCATAACCAGCGTGATCGCGAAGAACAACAGCGGCAGCCACAGGCCGTGACTGCCACCGGTGTGGATGTTCTGGTAGTCGTACAGGAAAGTGCGCATCGCGGCCTCGTCGAGGCCGCGCGTGGCCCCGCTGAGGCTGAAGAAGGTCCAGGCCAGGGTCCACGACTCGATGTAGCAGTAGTAGATGAGCACCACGATGGGCATGAACAGGCCGAGCGCGCCGAGGTACTTGGAGACGGGGTGCGGCCACAGAGAGTGGAACATGCCAGGCATCGACCCGTGCCCGCGCAGACCGCCGCGCCTGCCCACACCCCACTCGATCCACATGAGGGGGATGCCGACGAGCACCAGCGCCACGAAGTAGGGGATCATGAAGGTTCCGCCGCCGTTCTGCACGGCCTGGCGCGGGAACCGCAGGAAGTTGCCGAGGCCCACGGCGTTGCCCGCCATGGCGAGGATCAACCCGAACCGCGAATTCCAGTGGCTTCGCTTGTTCACCTCGGACACACCGGACTCCTGGTTGAACGGGAGGCGACCGCGAACAGGCTCACAATCAAGCCGGATTCCGCCGCCCGGCCAGCCCCGGCGCTGGGCCGAGGGCCCAGGACGCAGGCGCCGCGGAGTGCGGCCACCCCCGTGCTTGGCGCAGAAAGGGGGCGCCGGCACGATCCCGGCGCCCCTGACCCGGCCGTGTTCATGCTTGGAAGATGCTCTCTCCAGGATCTCCCTTCAGGCTCGATCCATCAGGTCTGCATCGCCGTTCACCACCGCTCACCGGTACAGCGACTTCAGACCACCCCAGGTGGAGCGATCGATGGGGATCGGCATCTCCGTCCTGCCGATCTTCACGTACGAGATGTACCAGCCCGGCCGGACGACGCTGCTGTCCGAGCCGAAGTCGAAGCGCACCTGGATCGTCATGCCCATGAACTGGGAGAGATCGAAGCAAGCCCGGCCCCAGGTCCGGATGGGCACGCCGGCGGTAATGTCCCCGGCGAACACCTCCTCGCCGTACACGCAGGCGGCCGATCCGACGTTGCAGACGCCGGTGTAGCCCTCGACAGGCGGAATGACGATGTCGTCGACCGTCACGTTACCGCCGTCGTAGATGTTCCCGGTGCTGGTGGTGTAGCCCTCGGTGTAGACGTAGTGCTGGATCTCCATCCAGTTGCATTCGGGGGTCACGGTGAAGTAGGGCGACAGCAAGCCTTCGCCGGCACTGCTGACGTAGTTGCCGTTCAGGATCGTCCCCCAGACGTTGCCCGGTGCGCCCGGGATCATCGTCTCGGCCCCGTACTGCCACACGGGTGCGCCGGTGGCGGCGCACGGCACGGGCAGGAAGCCCTGGTCGCCCTGCGCGAAGTCCCAGTTGACGCAGACGTCCATGAAGTTGCACCGCGAGCCGTCCTCCTCCGGCGGAGGCGGCACCTCTTCGCAGGTCACGTCCAGGGTGTAGGGGCACTCGGCGCCCGAGTACCCGTCCACGACGAGATAGAAGTTGCCCGGTCCGAACTCGCCCGAAACGGAGACGTTGCCGTAGGCCAGGCACATGGCCTCGTCGCAGTCTGCCAGCAGGAAGATGTCCAGGTCGCAATCCATGCCGGACAGCGTGGCCGTCAGGTTCAAGTAGTGGTCCAGCGTCAGCTCGTAGACCACCTCGCCGCCGGACTCGTTCCAGCTGCTGCAGCTGTAGGTTGTGACGTTGCTGGGCATGCCCGTGTTGTCGCCGTTCACGGTGGAGTTGCAATCCAGCGGGATGGCGTTGGAGCAGTCCAGCAGGCCGCGGGTGAAGAAGTCGGGCTTGTCCAGGGGTTTGTTGGCGGCGGCCGTCGTCGCCAGCAGCCCGAGGAGTCCCGCGATCATCAGGATCGTCAGCATGCGCTTCATGGGTGACCTCCTTGAGGCGGATAAGATGTTATATGGTGCGGTGATAGAAGGCCGGAGGTGTTCCGGTCGGCTGCGGAACTCCCCCCGTTCCACGCGCCACCTAGTCCATTGGGAGCATTGTACCAGAATGGACCAGCGGCATTCAAGACGCTTGGTCAACGGACGCTTGGTCAACGGCTGGGCTCCCTCGGCCAGCCGTCCGGGTCCTGACGGGGACCTGACAGGTTCGCCGGAGGAGATTATGGTATCATGGCCCGGCGTCGAATCCGCCACATAGGTCCAGCCGCACGGCCGCCCGGCGGCTCGGCTGAGCTGGCCGCCGCGCGACCGGCCTTATTCCTGGACGGCGTCGCCACCTTCGTTCGCAAATCCTTCGTGATCGCGGAAATGGAGGCGCGCAAGCTGCGTCATGACATGATGGAGCTGCTCACGCGAGTGGTTCAACCCGTTCTCTGGCTGCTGGTGTTCGGCGAAGTGTTCACGCGCACGCGGGTGATCCCCACGGGTCATCTGCCTTACATCGACTTCATGGCCCCCGGCATCCTGGCGCAGAGCGTCCTGTTCATCGCGATCTTCTACGGCATCGGGGTCATCTGGGAGCGTGACCTGGGTCTGGTGCACAAGCTGATCGTCAGCCCCACGCCCCGCGCGGCGCTGGTCCTGGGCAAGGCCTTCTCGGCGGGGATCCGCGCCCTTTCCCAGGCGCTGGTCATCTACCTGCTGGCCGTGATTCTCGGCGTGCACATCGACTGGAGCCCCCCGGCGCTGGCGGGCGTTCTCGCGGCGGTGCTGCTGGGCGGCGCCTGCTTCTCAACGTTTTCGCTGATCATCGCCTGCCTGGTCAAGACGCGCGAGCGCTTCATGGGAATCGGCCAGCTCCTGACCATGCCCCTCTTCTTCGCCAGCAACGCGATCTATCCCATCTCCATGAAGCCGGGCTGGCTGCAGGTGCTGGCGCACGCGAACCCGTTGACCTATCAGGTGGACGCGCTGCGCACGCTCATGCTGGCCGGAGGGGCCAGCTCCTTTCACCTGGCGGCGGATTTCGGCATTCTCGGGGCCATCACGATCGCCTTGATCTTGCTGGCCGGGCGGTTGTACCCTGCCATCGTCCGCTGATCGCAGCCCGCACGCTGGGCGGGCCGTGCTGTGCCGGAGGAGAGGAAGAGAGGGCGAGATGTTTCTGAAGATCGGCGCGGTGTTCCTGGTGTTCTGGGGGTTCGTCAATGCGCTGGGCGGTGCCCTGCGGATAACCTCTCATCCGGCGCCGGGGATCGCCGCCCTCTTCATCGTAATGGGAGTGCTGATCGCGGCCGGCGGCGTGGGCTTCTGGCAACGGCGGCCCTGGGGGGCAGCCGTCTCCCTGGTGGGCCTGGTCGGCCTCAGCGCGGTCGCCGTGGTGAGCGGCTACATACTGCATGGCCCCGGCCAGATGCGCATCTCACATCACCTGGTGCGGCTGCTCATCTCCACCGCCTTCTTCCTCGTGGCCTGGCTCGGCTCGAAGCAGGCTCCGGAGGAGCGGGCGAAGCCGCAGCATGGCCTGAGATGACCTAAGATTCCCGCCCGTTTCGTGGCCATTCCCGCGGCTCAGAAGACGTACACGGCCCGCAGGCCGGGCACGACGAAGGTGTCCGCATCGGGGCTGGCGGCGGGCTGGCCGATGATCTGCATGAGCGGCGTGACGGCGAGGTCGCCGCTCACGACCGCGTGGTAGCCGATCTCTACCAAAACCTCGTCGCGTCTGGCGGCATCGCTCACGGCCAGTGCCAGCTGCAGGCAATCCTTGGCGCGCCCCGGCCAGGGCCCGTCCAGGCACGCGCCAATGGACCAGAAGCCGGACAGACCGCCCACGGGCTCGTCGGCGGCACCGTAGCGGAAGAAGACGTCGAGACCGTCCCCCGCGGACTGATCGAAGCTGAGGGCGAGGCCCTGGTTGCCACGCTCGCCCGGCTCACCCGCGGCGGCGGGCGAGGAATCGTGCCAGACGATGAACCGGTAGACGCCGGAGTGCCGCGCTCCGCAGGGCGACACGTCCATCTCGAGGATGCTGAAGAGATGGTCGCCGCCATGAAAGGCCGTTTCCAGGTCCGATTTCGTCACCACCGCCGACGCGTCGGCGACGGCGCCCTGCACGGAGATGTCCGTCGTCAGGGAATACCTGGCGCCACCACCAATGCCGGCCTGCGGAAACGCGATCGTCGGATTGTTGACCAGGCTGCTCGCGAGGAACTGGGTCTGCTCGCAGTTCGCCACGCCGTTCGTGTCGAAGAAGTCCGACAGATCCACCTTGCCGGCAATCAGCTGCAAATCCTCCGCGAACAGGTTCTGCAGGATAAAGAGGCGGGAGACGTAGAGGTTACAGGGCTGGACCAGGCCGTTCGTTCCCGAGACGTCCCCGATGATCGGGTCCAGCGTCTTCGAAGGGCCCCCCTCGGTATACGTGATCAGCTGGCCGCCCAACCAGAGGTTCTGCTTCAGGGAGGCCAGGTAGCTGTAGCTCGCACGGCTGTCTCCGCCGTCGGGCTGCGAGAGGATGATCTGGATGTCCCCGGTCGCCAGGAGCGACCCGGCCGTGCCGAAATCCGTCAGTCTGTGGGCGCGCTCGACGTGGCAGTCCTCTGCCCAGGTCCAGAGCGCGAACGAGGTCAGGGGATCGCAGTCGGCGCACGGCGTGTCCGCGCCCACCGGGCTCGGGCCCAGAACGACGCCGAGGACGAGAACGGGCAGCAGGAGGAGGGAGCGTTTCGTCCTGGTTCTCCCATGAGCAGCGAGCATGGTCACTCTGCGTTCAACCAAACGTCGGTCCGGCTGCGGTTGTGATCATCTCATTGAAACTCCGAAAATGACGGCATCCTCGCCGAGAATCCCACGTCGTGCAGCATACGGGCGGACCCCGGGGCCCGCCACCTCTCGGGGCTCCCGGACGGCACGCCCGACGATCAAGGGAAACCCTCCCTCGTGACATCTCCCATACCGGCTCGGGGACTATCCCCGATGGGCGATTGCCGGAACTCTTATAGCTTGAGATGGACGATGCCGCGCGATGGCACGGCAGAAACCTCGATATCGACAGCGAATATCCGAGAGGAAGATCTTCATGCTTCATCGAGACGGCCACGAGGCAGGACATGCACGGACCGGCGGTCCCTTGCTGGCCGTGGCCGTCTCTTTGCTCACGCGAACAGGCCGTATGACTCGGATCGGTGATGGTTTCAGGTGCAACATGTCCACCCCGCGTGGGGTGGAGCATCCGTCATTCGGGGGCGTTCTGACAACCCACATCCCCCACGGCTCCCGCCGTGTCGGGACGCCCCTGATGCTCACTCGGCGTGTGCCCGAGGGCCTCGCGACGCTATCTGGCGCAGCGAAAGCGAATAGATGATGAGACGCGATCCCGTTATTCAGGGCCGGACCGGGCTGGGAAACGCGACCCGCGTCCTCGGTGGGCTCCTTTTCAGCGTGATCCTGATCACGCTGGTGAGCGGATGCGCGGTGTTCTTCGGACATCGCCATTACGCGAGGGGAGAGCGTCCCGAGAGGTATCATAACGATCACTACTACGATCGTCATCGCGATCAATACGGCGAACGTCACTACGATCGACACGAGGGGCGAAACCAGGAGAGACACCAGGAGGGGGATCGCGATCGGCACGAGGAGCGGGATCGCGATCGGAACGGCGACCAGCATCGCGATCGATATGACGAGCAGCATCGCGACGGATACGTGGAGGATCATCGAGACGGGGGGGCTCCGGCGGTTGCGGCGGACCCCCCCGAGGTCGTCGTCATGACCGAACAGCTGCGGTACGATCCCGCGAAGGTGACGATCATGGATGGCGGCACGGTGGTGTGGAAGAACCCCTCGAACCTCGTGCAAAACGTCACGGACGATCCCCGGCTCGCCATCTCAGGGCGTGACGTGCAACTGCCCGAGGGCGTCCAGCCATTCGACTCGGGCAACATCGCCCCCGGGGGCAGCTACTCGCACACCTTCGATGTTCCCGGGACCTACAAGTACTTCTGCAGCTTCCACGAGGCCATGGGCATGACCGGCGAGATCATCGTCGAGTCCGTCCGGCGGAAGTAGTCCCAGACTCCTGCCCAGTAGTGACCGGCCGCCTTGACTCGGTGGCTGGTTTCACGGACAATCGGCGCGCAGGCATCGTGCTGGCGGCGCCCGGTTCACGTTCGGCTTTCAGCCGGCACGCGATCGCGAAAGCCTTGTTCGGCCTTCCCGAACGGATGAAAATGAAGACCATCGCCTGGGCCACGGACGTGCACCTGACCATGCTGGAGCGGCCGGACGTCGACCGTTTCTGCAGGGAGGTCGGGGCCAGCGGTGCGGAGTGTCTGCTCCTGGGCGGGGATATCTCCGAGGCGAAGGATCTCGTCCGGTGGCTCGAGTACCTGGATGAGCGCCTGGAGCCGCCAATCTACTTCGTCCTGGGCAATCACGACTACTACGGGAGCGACATCGACACGGTCCACCGCCGGGTGCGCGCATTGTCGCCATCCGGCCTGCAGTGGTTGCCGGACGCCGGCTGTGTCCGGCTCAGTGCCAAGGTTGGTCTGGTGGGGCACGGGGGTTGGGGAGACATGCGGCTGGGCGACGTCGAGCGGTTCACGATCCTGACCGATTACCTGGCGATCGCGGATCTTTCCGCGGCGGTGGATCGCGACGACCTGCTGTCCGGATTCATGAAGCGCAAGCCGCTCCGGCAGAAGCTGGCCTCGCTGGGTGACGCGGCGGCCGCCAGCCTGCGACCGGCGCTGCTCGAGGCCGTGCAGGCATATCCCCGCGTCCTGGTGCTCATGCATGTCCCACCGTTCCGCGAGGCCTGCTGGCACTTGGGAACGATCTCGGAGGAGGATTGGCTTCCCGGCTTCACATGCAAGGCGATCGGCGACCTGCTGCTGGAGACAGCGCAGGCACATCCGGATTGCCACCTGACGGTCCTGTGCGGGCACACGCACGGCCGGGGATACGTCCGGGTCCATCCCAACCTCGACGTTCACACCGAGGAAGCGGATTACGGGGAGATCCATTTCCGGCTCATCGAGCTGCATGGCGCCGGGATGGAAATCAAGGCCGATGCGTGACCCGCTCGATTGACCGGCGCAAGATCAGGCCGGCAAGGTCATTATCCCACCATCGAAAAGCTCGCCCAGCATGCAACGGGAGGAGAAATCCCATGCGCAGATCCGTCATCCTGCTGGCCGCGGTGCTGCTGTCGGCCGCGCCGGCGGCGGCCCAGGTGGACAATTCGGCGCAGGATGGGCCCTATAGGCGGGTGCCGGCGACGGCCGTTCATGTGGAAGTTCACTGGGATAGTTCCTGGGGGCGCACCGATGTCCTGCTGTTCGATGCTTCCGGGAGCATGACGTACGGTCATCGCGACATGCCGAGAGAGAAGACCTCCGAATGGCAGGTCGAGCCGGCGCTGGCGGGCTTCTTCCTGTCGCGACTGGTAAGAATGGGCTTCTTCGAATTGCCGGAGTCGTACGTCTCCGGTGGAGAGCTGCTGAAGTTCTTTCCCGACGGTCAGGTCGGGATCGTCAGGTTCGGCGTCGTGGACGCCGGTCAATCGACCGTCCGTCTGGTGTTCGGCGAGCGCGACCATTCCGTTCGCATGCCCTATCCGGCGAACACCGCACCGGATCAGCTTAAGCAGTGGTGCGAAGAGGTCCGCGCGTTCGCCAGCGACAAGGAGCGGCTGGAGCGCTAGCTCACCGGCGGCCCGTTGCGTGCCATACAGGATCATACTTCTCGCCGGAAGTGCACGCCTGATCTGCACAATGGTGCGCGGATCCGTTGACGCACGCAGCATCGGCCCGGTACAATGATGTCCCACCATCAAGACGCTCGCCCAGCCTGCAACGGGAGGAGATGTCCCATGCGCAGATCCGTCATCCTGCTGGCCGCGGTGCTGCTGCTGGCCGCGCCGGCGGCGGCCCAGGTCGATACACATCCGGATGGGATCGGGCTCTATTTCGACGAGCAGGCCAGCATCAACTGCATCGACATGGGCACCGGAATCGTCACCGTCCATCTCGTGCTGACCAACGCGACGGCCGCCAGCGGCGTGGCCGCCTGGGAGTGCCGGGTCGATTACCCCGCGAACCTCATTTCCGCCGGCACCAGCCTTGCCGGCAGCTGCATCAACCTGGCCTCGGAACCCGATTTCGCGGTCGGCTACGTACAGCCGCGGCCCTGGGCCACCATCAACGTCCTGGCGGACCTGACCTTCTTCGTGTCGAATACCAGTCCCGCTGACCTGTTCCTGCGCCCGATCAGCCAGCCCTCGGTGCCCGGACAGATGGTCTACGTGGCGCCCGACGATATCGGCGCCAAGGTGCCCATGATCTGGTCCACCGGCGGCCCCGACGTTCCCGTGGCCACCATCAACGGAGGCTGTGCCGTCCCCGCCGAGCAAGACACCTGGGGCGGCGTGAAGGGCCTTTATCGCTGAACGCGGTCGCATGGAAAGGAGAAGCGACGATGAGACGCACGATCACGATCATGATCCTGGCGACCGCCTGGAGCCTCCTGTCCTGTCCGGTCGCGGGCCTGGCCGATCCCACCGGCATCCCCGACGTGAACCTGAGCACCGCCACCGTGCCGAGCCCCGGCCCGTTCTCCGTCTACACCCGGCCCGACGGTGGAGGGCATCCTCTGGCGGCCGCGTACCTGATGGGCGGGCAGGTGGCCGACGCCACCATCACCCTGCACCTGGTGGACGCCAACGGGGATCCGATCTACCTCTACCCCTTCGAGGATCTCTGGCTGGAGTGTGATGCGGGATCCCTGGCCGTCTGCGCCGGAGGGTCCACGGCCGATGCTTACACCGACGTCAACGGCGATACGACCTTCAGCCATCCCCTCTACGCCGGTGGACAGGGCCAAGGCGTCATGGTGCTGGTCTCGGGCCTGGCCCTGGCCCAGCCCCCGCTGCCCATCAGCTTCAACAGCCCGGACATCACCGGCGACCTGGTGGCCAACCTCGACGACATCGTCCTGTTCGGGATGGATTGGCTTGGGTCTTACCACTACCGCAGCGACTTTTTCTACGATGGGGTCATCGACATCTCCGACATCGCCCTCTTCGCCCAGGGCCTGGGAGCCGGCTGCCCCTAGACCACGGCGAGCCTCCGCGTGGTCCGCGACGGCAGGCAGTGAGGAGGCAGCATGATCGAGCTGAACCGGAACGAGCTGATCTTCACGTTCCCGGAGGTGCACGAGAAGGCACGGCTGAGCATCGAGTTCCAGCGAACCCTGCGCATTCCGGACGACGACCAGGAGCCCTACCTGCCTCCTGGATTGGGCGCCTTTCCCTTGCGTCACGTGGACGACTACGCCTCGCGCCTGCCCGCGGCCTGGCGGGAGCGTGGCGGCGTCATGCTGCCCATGTACCAGTCCGAGGCCATGTGGATCTCCTTTCGCGGACACGCGGGCTATCCCTTCCTGGTCAAGATCGCCACCGGCGGGATCGACGCGATCAGCGGCGAGGAGTGGAGCGACGGCGTCCATCGCGAGCCCCAGGACTACGTCGTCATCCCCGATCAGCCCTGGCTCGATGGCTACTGTGTCGCAGGGGGCGAGATCCGCCAGTTCGTCGCGAGGCCCCTGGGCCAGGGTTACAAGGCCGAGGAGCAGATCACCGGCAAGAGCGAGCACGGCGGCGTCCAGCTCCTCGTTCACCCCATGAAGCGCGAGTCCTGGGAAAAGCTGCGTCAGCGGGGCTTCGAGCGCCTGCCCCTGGGCGAGCTGGCCTACAACTACCTCTGCGATGCCATGCCGCTGACCCCGGAGATGGGCCCGGCCCCCGGCGGCCGCCTGAGGCAGCACATCTACGACGACACGCACCCCTTCGAGGCGTGGGATCTCCACCGGCACAGCCGCTGCTTCGTGCACATCGCCAACTCGCTCACTTGGCGCGCCATCACCGGCGAGGCCCCCCCGACCCCGCCGCCCACGGCCGAGCAGTACGCCCTCGCCGGATTGCCCTGGTTCTCCCGCTACGACGGTGATCTCCAGGCTCTCGAGGGAGCCGCAAGCCTCGCCGGGCCCGAGGGCGTCGCGCAGCGGAGCCAGCGGAAGGGCGAGAAAGCCCTGCCGGAGAACGAACTCGTCAGCGATCGGGTGGTGATCGTGCCGGGCCCCGAAGGTAAGCGGAACAAAGTGCGGGAAAGTGAGTTGTAGAAGCCCGGGAATCCAGAAAGGAAGGTCCATGACCCGGGCACGCGGCATCTTCGGCGGCGTCATCGTCCTGTACTTCATCATCGCGCTCGAGGTGCTGATCATGATCAGCCCCTTCGCGGCGTTCTTCTACGCGGCCTTCAATCCCGTCCTGCTCTTCCTGGCCCGCTGGCCGGCCACGAGCTGGCTGGCGGCGTTCTTTCTGCCGCACATGGTTCTGCCGCCCGGAACGTTGCTCCGGGCTGTCCGGATCGCGGGCTCGGTCCTCTTCGTGGCCGGGGCGGTCGTCTTCCTGATCTGCGCCGGGCAGGTCTACTACCACAAGCTCTTCCGGCGCGGCCCGGCCCTGGGCGGGCTCTACCGCTGGATCCGGCACCCCCAGTACCTGGCGCTGGGGGCCACCGGGCTGGGGCTGGCCATTCTCTGGCCGCGGTTTCTGACCATGGTCCTGTGGGCGGTCATGGTCACGCTGTATTACATCCTGGCGCGGGACGAGGAACGGCGGATGGTGAACCAGTTCGCTGACCGGTACCGGGAGTACATGAAGCGCACGGGCATGTTCTTCCCCCGCGGGCTGGAGAGGGTCGCGCGGTACCTGCCCTTCCGGAGTTCACCGGTGCGCCGCTCGCTGCTCTGGTTCGCCGCCCTCGTGATCGTGTCCGTCGGCGGCGCCTTCGCTCTGCGCGCCTACACCATCGCCCGGCTGCCGCTCTGGTCGCAGGGGCGGGTCACGGCGCTGACCATCCTGCCGGGCGACGGCGTCATGCTCCAGCACCGCATGGCCGATATCCTCGAGATGCCGGAGGTGAAGTCCCGGCTCGCGCAGTCCAGCGGACCGATCCTCGTCTACCTCGTCCCGCAGCACTACGTCATGCAGGGGATGATCGCCGACACCGGGCCGCAGTGGCGCCTCTACGAGCATCATGGAACCCTGGCGATGATCGCCGACTGGATCTTCCATCCCTTCCGCCACCTCCAGGGCGGCCACATGATGGGGCATCACCAGATGGCGGGCGAGGCGATGCCAGGAGCGGCCGCCAGCGGCATGGTTCGCCGCTTCATCTTTCTGAACGTCAATCCCTCGGACCCGCCGAACCGCAGAGCGGCCCTCTTCGGCATCACGACGACGCGCGTCCCCTTGTTCTTCGCCGACGTGAACGTTCACGAGCTGGTCCTGCTGGACATCCATTCCCTGGGCCCGGGCACGGGATGGGGGCGCGTGCCGACCCCCATGTTCTGAGCCGGATCGGTTGCGCCAGGCCGATCAGCGCCCGCTTTCCGACCGGACGTTTTCACGCTTCCCACACATACATGCTTGACCCCACCCCCCATACAAGATAAAATCACTCCTTATTTGCAACAGGGGATTGACACCACGACACAGACTCCAGCCGGGAGGTGGACCTTGAAGAGGTCTGCGATTCTGCTATCCGTCGCGCTCGCGGCGCTGACGGCCGGCTCGGCTCTCGCCCAGACGGAGCTGGCCAGCAGCGTGGTCGGGGGCGGAGGGCGGGACGCCGCCGGTTCCGGCCGCGTCCTGCTCTGCACGGTCGGCCAGGGTGTGATCGGGAGCGTGAGCGGTCCGTCATACCTCATGGAAATCGGATACTGGCGCCGGCAGCACGAGTTTCTCTCGGATGCCGCCGAGACGCCGACCTTCGTCTGGGGTATGGGCCAGAACCACCCCAACCCCTTCAACCCTCTGACCACTATCAGCTTCTCGCTGCCGCGGGAGAGCCAAGTCAGCCTGCGCGTCTTCGACCTGCGCGGCCGTCTCGTGCGGACCCTGCTGGATGAGCCGCGGCCGGCCGGCGTCCACACCGTCATGTGGGACGGCCGGGACAAGAGCGGCGGACGGGTCGCCAGCGGGACCTACGTCGCGCGCCTCGTCTCGAGCGAGGGCGTGCTGACGCGCAAGATGCTCCTGGCCAAGTGAGCGCGGACGTCCATTCGCGAGTATCACCGGCCGCCATTCGAGATCACCACGCCGAGCGGCGTATACTTGGGGGAGAGACCATGTCCATGTCGAGATCGTTCGTCGCTGTCATGTTCCTGGCTGTGCTCGCACTCGTCACGACGGCCGTGGCGCAGCCGCCCGAGACCGTGAACTTCCAGGGCACGCTCAAGACGTCGGGCGGGATGGCCGTTCCCGATGGCAACTACAACCTGACCTTCCGCATCTACAACCAGTCCGTCGGCGGCTCGCCCCTGTGGACCGAGGTCCAGAACGTGGCCGTCTCCGGTTCCCTCTTCAACGTGATCCTCGGCCTCGCGAACCCGCTCAGCCTGCCGTTCGACGCGCAGTACTGGCTGGGCATCCAGGTCGACGTCGATCCGGAGCTGACACCCCGCGTGCCGCTGACCTCGGTGCCCTACGCGCTGAACGTGGCCGACGGGAAGGTGGTCAAGTCGCTCAACGGCCTGACCGACGACGTGACCATCCAGGCCGGAGCCAACATCAACGTCTCCACCTCGGGCCAGAACATCACCATCTCCGGCACCGGCGCCATTGCGGACAACGACTGGAACGTGAGCGGCGTCGACATGACCTCGATCCCCACGGGCAACGTGGGCATCGGCCTGACGCCCGGCGCCAAGCTGGACGTGGCCGGAAACGTCCGGGCCGGGACGGACGCGGCCGCCGGCAGCTTCCTGGCGCGGGTCGGCAACGGCACGCTCGCCAGCGTCTTCGGCGGCAATCTCGCCGGTTTCGGCAGCGAGATCTCGCTGGTCGCCGAGGACGGGAATCAAACCTTCGCGGTCGAGCCGGACTTCAGCGGTGAAGGCGGCTTCCTGGTGGTCAATCGCTCGAATGGCAGCAACGGCTTCGTGGTCGACGGAAACTACGCCAGCACTCTCAGTACGGACCTTGTCGTCAGCGGCACCGGATCCTCGGTGGAGTTCAGGACGGACCTGACGGGCAACAGCGCGGTCCTGCTGCCGACCGACGCGGTGGCCGCCACCGAGCAGCTGAACGAGCCCGGGCTCGCGAGCAACGAGGCCAACGCCACCTCGGAACTCATCCTGCCCCTGGCGACCACGACCATCGTGAGCCGCACGATCACCTGCCCGACGAGCGGCTACGTCCTCGTCCTGGCCAACTGCGAGATCGAGCTCAACACGTCCGGCACGTCCCTCTACGCGACGGTGGGCGTGTCGAACACTTTCAACAGCCTTCCCAACAACCAGGATCTGAGCTTCTACTTGCCCAACGGCGCGACCAGCGGTCTTTACCTGACGCCGCACGCCGCCTCGGGCGTCTTTCCCGTCGCGGCCGGCAGCCACACCTTCTACCTGAACGGCTTTGCGAGCATCAGCGGAGCGGCCAGCGTCTGGGACGCCCAGCTCAACGTCGTCTTCTTCCCGACCGCCTACGGAACGGTGGTCGACACCGGGACCAAGAGCGCCCTAGCGGCCTTCGATCAGTTCAAGAACCCGTCG
This sequence comes from uncultured Fibrobacteraceae bacterium, assembly GCA_964524645.1. Taxonomy (GTDB): domain Bacteria; phylum Krumholzibacteriota; class Krumholzibacteriia; order LZORAL124-64-63; family LZORAL124-64-63; genus CAZGEC01. Next base: position 49,958 of record CAZGEC010000021.1, read on the forward strand.
GTCAGCACGCCGGCGCCGACGGCGGCCGACCTGGTGGCGGAGCGGGCGGAGTCCGAGGCCTTCGACCAGGCCCGCATCCAGGAGGAGCTGTCGGCCATGCGCGCGCAGCTGGCTGCCCTCCAGGCGCGGCTGGACCACGCGAACGTGCCCGAGGGAGGCCGCTGAGCGGCGTGGGGAGGGCGCGACGAGGGGGGACGCGGCGACCGCCGCGGCCCCCCTCTTTTCATGACCCCATGACGTGATCTAGCGACGCTCGCGCCGATCCTCCCGCGTCTCGCGGCGGTCTTCCCGCAGCTCCCTGCGGTCCTCTTTCCGCTCCTGGGCGTTCCCGGCCAGCTCGGCGTTCGCCAGATCCGCCAGCCGCTCCAGGAGCTGCGACCGCTCCTGGAGCGCGGTGGAATCGAAGCGGCCGGACAGGTCGCGCCACGACTTGCGGATGGTCCGCAGCTCCTCGTGCTGGGAGGTCTGGACGGCCGCATCCCGCCGGTCGTCCCTCCGGTCGCGGCGATCGTCGCGGCGGTCGTGCCGGTCGTCGGCCCGCTCGCGCGGTGGGGCGTCCGTCCGGCGGTTCTCCCGGATCTCCCGGCGATCGGAGCGCACCTCGCGCCGATCGCGCCGGACCTCGCGCTCGGCCTGCTTGACCTCGGCGGTGGACTCCCCCAGCTCGGTGGCCAGGTATTCGCGCACGGCCTTGTCGATGTGCTGCAGCGCCGCGGTGTCGTGGCGCGTCCGGGCGCTCTCGAATTGGTCCTTCAGCTCCTGGATGCGCGTGCGGTCCCGGGAGTCGTCGCGCATCGCCCGCTCGTCGGCGCGCAGCTCCGCGCGGTCGCCGGCCCGCTCAGCGCGGTTGCGCAGCCGGTCGTCCTGGGCCCGCACGACCGCGGCCGGGACGATCAGGGCCATAACCAAGATGGTCACGAAGCGTCGGCTGGAATTCATGGTCGGCTCCTCGCTTGGGGTCGTTGGGTTCCGGCCGATTCCTTTGCAAGCTCCGTTCCCACTGGTGATGTAAACTAACGCAAATCGCAACAAGGACTTGTCCCAGATGGCCAGAAGCGGCGCGGTAAGGAGGCGTCCCTTCACGTACGCCCGCGTTCCTCCCTGGCCAATCGGGCTTCTGTCTGACAAGTGCAATGCTCTTGTGCAGGTCGAATCCGCAGCGGTATCATGACGGCCAGTTGCAGCATCTCATTGAATCCTCTCCTGGTCGCGTTCACCGCCATGTGCGATCTCGCCCTTTCCCGGGGACCTGCCCTGGGTCGAACCCGTTTTCAGGCAAAGCGAAAGGGGGAGAAGTCGTGCGCGAATCGCATTCGAGGAACACGGCCTTGTCGGCGGTCGTGTTGTTCTGCGCTGTCTTCTCGAGCCTGTGTCTGGCTCTCGGATCCGCCCGGGCCGAGAGCTGGCTCCTCGCGGAGCAGGATGACCAGGAGATCCGGAGGATCCTGGGCCAGGTGCTGCCCATCGCGGAGCAGCAGCTGGAGTCCCTGGATGCCGATGTGGCCCTGGTCTACCGCCAGCTGGTTCTCGAGGCCGGCCTGGGATCCTACCGGGAATACCTGAATGATGTCTGGTGGGTCCGCCGGGGCGAGGCCGAGTCCATCACGAACTACGTGCGGGACTTTGCTCCCGGCGAGAAGCTCAAGCAGGCCAGGGCATTCCTGATCCGCCCCGGTCGGTTCGACCGGCAGGCGGCCCTGCAGGCCGCGATCGCGCTGCTCGAGAACCAGCGGATCCGCATCCAGGAGGGCGACGGCAAGGACCGTCTCGCCAACCTGGTGATCGGCTTCGAGACCGCCCGCCCCGGAGACCTGCTGGGGATCTCGATCCAGCTGGAGGTCGAGGAAACCCTCGAGTGGCGCCCCTGGCTCGTGGCCGAGCACGAGCCGGTGGCGCGGGCGGAATTGCGCATCAAGAGTGACCCCTACCTGGCCTACACCGTGGCGGGCCACCGTTTCAGGGAAGGGGGTGTCCAGAAGGAAGTCATCGACGAGAATGACGGGAACATCAGGGACCTGCGTGTCTGGGTCGATGCGGTGGACCCGATCCTGGACGAGCCGTACTCGCCGCCGCCCCACATCCAATCGCCCGGTTTCCTGGTGGCCTGGCGGGCGCATCGAATCGATATGGGCGGGGGCAAGTGGACCTGGTGGTACAACCGGACCTGGAACCAGGTCGCGAGTTCCATGGCGGAGGTCGAGAGCGGGTTTCTCGAGAAACGCAAGCGGGCGGCCGAGCAGGCCGAGGCCATCGCGCGTGACCTGCAGGTCTCCGAGGCGGCCGCAGCCCTGTACCTGTTCGTACGCGACGAACTCCTGTCCTTGGAGAATCGCTACTTCTCCCGGAGCGAGGACCCGCCGAAGGTTGACAAGATCCTGGAGGCCCGGGCCGGCTCCATCATCGAGAAGGCCTACCTGCTGCTGGCCATGCTTCGCAGCCGGGGCGTGCAGGCGGATCTCGTCTGGGCCCACCACCCGGATCGGGGCGGTTTCTTCGAGCAGTATCCGCTCTGGGAACAGGTTCAAGATCCCTTGATCCGGGTCGCCGACGGCGGCCAGACCCGCTGGTACGACCTCGGTTGCCGCGAGTGCTCGCCTGGCACCGTGCGCCCCAGGTTCATCGGCGCCAGGGCCGTTTCCTACCGGATCGACAGCGCCGAGCTGAACGAAAAGCTCGTCGACGAGGTTATTGAGGAGGCGTATACACGGCATGTGATGCCCTTCAATCTCTACCTGCGGAGCGTCGAGCAGCAGAACTGGTACGAGGTGTTCGAGATTCCGGGCGATCGGAACCGGGTCGTCGGCTGGATGGAGGAGAGGATCCACTTCGAGGAGCCGACGGGGACGAGCGCGGTCGCCTTGCTCCAGCTCCGCTCGGCGGGCCTGAGCCCCCTCAGGGAAGAGGTTGTCAGCTCGGGCGATCCCGGCACGGCCGCCCGCGACTGGGCTCGCGGCCGTTTCGCGATCGCGCAGGAGGAATCAGTCCTGGCCGCGTCGGCGGCCGGGGCCGACACGCTCGACGTCGCGCTGCGGCTGGAGTGTCCGCCGATCGACGCCCCGCTGGGCGACACCTGGATCCTGCCGGCGGAGGTGGTCTACGGCGAGTCGACGATCGGCCCCTGGCCGGCCCATCGCGTGACTCCCTTCGAAGTCGGGCACAGCAACGAGCGCCGCTGGGAGTTCCGGATTCCCTTGCCGTCAGGCTGGGAAGGCGCCGAGGTCCCCGCGGATCGGGTGCTCGGCTTCAAGCTCATGCGCTACCAGGTCACCTTCAGAATCATCGACGGCGAGTTCGTGGTTCACCGCACCCTTGTGGAGAAGGTCGGGAGCGTGGACGATCCCGCGAGCATCGACCTGATCGGCAAGCAGGCGTCTGCCATTCACGAGCTCGAGAAATCCGCCGTCGTCCTGCATCGTACGGGAGGCTGACGGCGATGACACACCGGTTCGGCGGCCTGATCCTCGCGGCTCTCTTGGCGTGGCCGACCTGTGCCCGCGCGAAGGGTCTCGTCCCGCCCGCCTCCCCGGCGGACGCGGCCGTGGAACGTTTCCTCGACGGCCACCGCTACGCCGGCTTGGTCATCATCCAGGACTGGGCTGGCCTGCAGGTCCGCTACAGCGAACGGCAGGGAGGTCTGGCCGGTGAGAAGATCGAGATCCTGGAGTACCGTGTCCAGGATCGCTCCGATCTCGAAGAGGCCTCCACCGTGTATGCCTACGATAGCCACCGTTTCCACCTGAAGGATGTCGAGGTTCAGATCCTGCGTGGGCACGACGTTCAGCGCTTCCGGCGCAAGGATCTGCGCTGGATGGAGATAACCAGCCGGAGCGACGGTGTGGTGCTGCTCGACGGCACGAGCTTACTCGCCCTCGTGCCCGGGATCCTGGTCGGCGACCGGGTCCGTATTCGCTACGAGTACGACCTGAAGGGGATCCACGGGCTGCCGTGCCCCCAGCTGGGGTTCCATGACACTCCCTACCTCCAAACCGGGTACGAGGTGAGGCTGCCTGAGGGATACACCCTCGTCTGGGGAGCCCAGGGGGCCGCTTCGAGCCAGGAGAGGCTCGTCCACACCACGGGATCGATCGATGGGAATACCGTCCACAGCTGGCGACTCGACGCCGACGAGGACGGAGGTCTGCCCACCTGCCGGGATCGCTTTCCGAGCGTCCGGATCATCCCGCACGTGCAGCATGCCGGCAAGGATCAGCGGGACGACATCAGCTGCGGCCGGGACTGGCGGCAGACCGGGAACGCGTACCTGAAGCGCATCGAGGGCCTCTTCGCGCCCAGCGAGGAGATGATCCGGCAGGCCGGCGAGATCACCGCCGGTCTGACAGACCAGCTGGAGAAGATCGACCGGATCTACGCCAGCGTCCAGCAGCGATGTCACTACCTCGGACTCTACGAGGGTGCTGGCGGCCTCATCCCGGTTCCGGCCGCCGAGGTCTTCGAGCTTGGCTTCGGCGACTGCAAGGGGCTCGCAACCCTCCTGATCAGTCTGCTACGCGTCGCGGGCATCGCCGCCCATCCAGTCCTGGTGTGCACGCCCGCGGCCGGCCAACTCGCACCGGACATTCCCAACCTGGCCCAATTCAACCACTTCATCGCCTGGGCGGATACCGGAGGCGGTGGGATCTTCCTGGACGGGACCGTGGACTTCTGTCCGGCCGGCTTTGTCCCAGCGGTCGATGCGGCCTCGCCTGTACTGCTGCTCCGCCCCGGTGCGATCGGGCTGGTCGAGATTCCAGGTGCCGCATGGGATGCCGGCGACGACCAGCAGGTCGTGGAGGGCCGTCTCGAGGCCGACGGTTTGCTGCACCTCAGCCTGGCCCGGTCGATGTCGGGCAATCTGGGCCTTCGCTGGCGCAATGGTCTGGCCTCGCTCGATCGGCGGCGGAAGCGCGAGGTCGTTCGCGAGGCGCTGCTGCCGGGGGGACTGGCCGTGCGGGGTGAGGAGCCCGAGGTCCTGGGGATGGACGAATGGCGCCGGCCGCTGACCATGCAGATGACCGCCACCAGCAGCCGCCCGCTGCCTGCGGATGATCATGCCATCTATCTTCCCAGGAACCTCATTCCCGAGAAATGGGCGTTCGATTCGGATGTCGATTGCGATGGCCAGCTGGATCTCCGCCGACGTCCGCGGCGATTCTGCACCTGGAGCATCGAGCTGCCGGCGGGCTTCGTCCTGGCGGCCCCGGACAGCACGAGTCTCGCGAAGGATGGCTTGCAGCTGGCGCTCCGGATCTGGCAAGAGGGCCGCCTGCTGAAGCTGGAGCGGGTGTTCCGCTTCACGCAGGACTTCGCGGAGGCGGAACAGGTTGCGGCGATGCGGCAAGCGCTGGCGGATGCGGCCCGCGGGGAAGCCGGACACATCGAGCTGCGACGCCCAGCCCACGACTGACCGAGCCTGCCGTGGGGATCCCGCTCGTATGTGAATTCCCTGATATCCCCGCGAGGATCCCGATCATCCTGCTGCGCTAGCCATCCGTCTTCTGGTTCTCCGAACGAGCCACAGACCGTAGAGGGCGTAGAGGCCCGTGATCACGAGCACCAGCAGGGCCTGCCCCGCCGTGACGGACTGTGTCTCGCTCGGGCGGGCAAAGCCGCGGCCCGCGGCATCGACGAAGTCGACGAGCCCGTGGAGGGCGATCGCCGGCCAGATGGTGCCCGAGAAGAGGCGTGGACCCGCGAAACCGAGGCCCAAGAAGGTCGCGTAGACCGCCTGGACCACCGTGGAGAGGGCGTCGCGTCCCTCGAACATGTTCGTCAGGTGCGCGAGCCCGAAGACGACCGACGAGAGAATGGCCGCGCGCAGGATTCCGCCAGGCAGAAGCACCCGCAGAACGACACCCCGCAGGAGCGCCTCCTCGCCGAACCCGACCATCAGCATCAGCACGGCGTAGCCCAGCACGAGACCGGCGCTCGCCGGAGTGCCCGGAATGTCCATCGCCATGAGGGCCGGCAGCAGCAGCCAGGGCAGGTAGGCCAGGAGGGACGCGGCCCTGAAGGGTCGCCGGAATCCCACTTCGCGCCGCCAGCCGAGCCTCCCGACGAGCGCGACGATCAGGAGACAGAAGATCCCCTGCACGACGAACGCCTTCGGAAGGTACGAGATTCCCGGGACGGCCGCGGCGAGCAGGACTCCGAGCGCCTGCATGCCGAGATCGTACATTAGGACCAGCACCACCGAGGACAGGAGCGCATGCCGCCCGAGAAGGTCCTTCATGAGGTGACCTCCGATGCGCATCCGGCCTCGCCATGCGGCATGATCCGGCCGGCGCCCTCTCCTGCGGACTACAGCCCCCAGGCGTAGCCGAGCTTGGCGAACACGGTGCGATCGGCCTGCGCCAGGTCGTAGTCCTGGCTGCCCTGATATGTATCCGTGTAGCCGAGGAAGAGCAAGGTGCGCGGGTTCAGCTTGTAACTGAACAGCAGCTGGGTGAAAAGGCGCTGGGTCCGCCGGTCCACCGCCGCGGTGTAGCTCTCCGGATGGCGATCGTAGAGGACGTGCTGCAGGATGGCGCGGAAGAAGGTCCGCACGTCGAACTGGTAGACAGCTCACAGCTCGCTGACGTTGGCGGTGTAGAGCCGGCCCGCCTCGACGTTCAGCCGCTCGTAGGTGTGATCGAGGCTCAGGCGGAGGTGTCGCCCCAGGTCCGTCTGGATGGAGGGGCCGATCCGCAGTCGCTCCCCGAGCTGCGTGTTGGCGTAGTCGACGTGATCGCCGTAGGCCAGGTAGAGGGAGGCCTGGAACTCGGCCGCGGGCTGGAAACCCAGGCTCGCCCGCGCCTCGTCCTTCTCGAACCTCTTTCCCGCGTAGACCTCGGTCTCGTGCACCAGAACGAGCGTGCCCGAGGACTGCAGCGTTCCGTAGATCTGCAGCCAGGTCTCGGCGTTTCGCCGCAGCAGGCCGCCGAGGAGGGTTTCTTCCCACTCGAACTCCAGCCCCCAGAGAATCGTGTTCCACCAGCTATCGCCGTACCAGGCGCGGTAGCCGCCCCAGTCGGCGCCGCGGTAGTCGACGCGGGGGCGATAGGCCAGATCGGCGCGGAAATCGCCCTCGACCTGCTCCAGGTATGCCCACCAGCTCAGGATGCGGGCCTCGTGATCGTAGTCCAGGGCCACGGCGCCGCCGCCGAAGTCGCCGTGCGGCTGGTCCGCCTGCGACACCACGGTCTCCGGGTAACGCGTGTCCGAGGACTGGACCTGCACCAGGATCCTGTCGCGGGACGTGGGGTGCAACTCGCCGTCGAGCGAGAGCACGGTGTTGTGGTAGCCCTCGCCGCGCCGGCTGGTGGCCATGACGCCCAGGCCGTGACGGCTGCCGATGTCCCGCCGGTAGCGCAGCACCGCGGCCGTCACGTCCTGCTCCAGCGAGAGTTCCTGCGAGGACTGGTTGCCGGGGAAGAGCAGGTTGGTCACCTCGTCGCGGACCAGGCAGGCCCCGAAGGTGTGCCCGTTCGCCTTGCCGGTGAGCTTCGTGCCCCAGAGCGGATCGCGCAGCGTGCGCGAGTAGAAGATGCTCTTGGGCGTCTGGAAGAAATCGGCTCCCTCGGTGAAGAAGGGACGTCGCTCCTCGTAGTAGAGGGCGAACGGCTCGTTGATGTCCAGCTGCAAGGCGTCGGCCTCGACCTGTGAGAAATCGGGATTGTAGGTGCCGGCCGCGTTCACGTTGCTCGCCAGGCCCCACTGGGCGGTCAGGCCCAGCTCGGTCTGCTCGTGCGCGCGCCGGAAGCGGCCATCCGGCAGCTCGTCGCGCGCGTCGGTGCGCACCGAGGTCAGCGTCGGGCTCAGCTCGATGTCGCGGCCGGGGCGGGCCCCGGCGAAGCCCTCGATCTTGACCATCTTGCACTGCCAGCAGGCATCGTCGCGATCCCAGGGGATGATGCTCAGGTAGTGCTGCACGTCGCAGGGATAGATGCGCCAGGCGTCGAAACCCCAGATCAGGGGGCCGTCGCTGCGCGGAAACGCGAGCTGAGCGAAGGGGATGGCCATCTCGAGCGCCCAGCCCCTGTCGTGGATGCGGGCGGCGGAGTCCCAGATGGCGTCCCAGCTCCAGTCCCAGTGCATGCCGTTGGTGGCCACGCCGTCCATCTGTACGCCGCAGGGATTGGCACCGATGCTGAAGTTGCGTCGCTCGTCGTTGAAGGTGTCGATGTGGACGTTGGCGTGATCGTCGCTCCAGAAGTCCTCGCGGTCGGTCAGGCGGGCGCGGATGGCCCTTGGTTCGGGATCGAAGCAGCGGAAGGCGGCGTAGAGGCAGCGCTCGTCGTGGGTGAGCAGCACCTCGGTGCGTACCGGCGCCGGCACGTTCTCCAGCGGATCCACCTCGTACCTCAGCTCCAGCACCAGCGCGGCGGCCCAGCCGGGATCGTCCAGCGTACCGTCGATGGTGATGGTTCCCGCGGCCGGATGCACGGGATAGGGGGCTTGCGGGCTGCCGTCCGGCGCAGGTGCGGCGGCGACGTGCAGGGCGGCGAGCGGCAGAACGGCGAGGAGCGAGCAGGTCGAGATCGCGGCGCAGGGCCAAGGTCGCGTCGGCATGTCGCCCCGAACCTCCTGAGGCGGGACGTTCGCGGGTCATGATCCGGCACCGGGGACGCCGGCTTCGCCGCGGGCTGCGTCGGGATGGATTTCAGGAATCGGCGCGACGAGCTTCTCGGCCCCTCGCCGCTGAAGTGGAGTTACGCTCCGCGGAGCGAGAGGTTGCAGGTCCTCCGGTCCTGGCCGCTTCGCGGGAGCGTGATTACCATGGGTCGCCGTGGCAGACGGGCATCCCGGACCAGGAGGAGACCATGGCGCAGATCGGCAAGAAGGCCCCCGCGTTCACTCTCGAGAACCAGGACGGCAAGAAGATCAAGCTCGGCGACTTCGCCGGCCGCAAGGTGGTGTTGTTCGCCTTTCCCAAGGCCAACACCAGCGGCTGCACCAAGCAGGCCTGCGGCTTCCGCGACGAGCTGCCGCGCCTGAAGCACGCCAACGCCGTCGTCCTGGGCATCAGCCCGGACAAGCCGGCGACGCTGCTCAAGTGGAAGCAGAAGGAGAAGCTGCCCTACGACCTGCTCTCGGATCCCGAGCACAAGGTGCTGGCCAAGTACGGCGCCTGGGGGGAGAAGTCGATGTACGGCAAGAAGTACGAGGGGGTCATCCGCTCGCACTTCATCATCGACGAAGAGGGCAAGCTGGTCGACGCGCAGATCAAGGTGAGCCCGGAAGACAGTGTCGCGCGCGCCACGGCCTTCCTCGCGGGCTGAGCGGCCGGCTCCTGCCGGTTCATTCCAGCTGCAGGGGATAGCCGTCCTCGCCCGGGGCCTTGCCGTCGATCTTCAGCACCTTCAGGCCGGCGGGCACGTCGTCGAAGTCCATGAACGCGATGGCGCCCTCCATGACGGTCACCAGCTCCTGGATGCCCTCGCTGGAGAGGACCACCTTGGGACCCTCGGTCACTTCGCCGCGGAACACCTTGGCGATCCAGTACTGCCGGAAGGCGGGCTCGGACATCTTGTAGACCTTCTCCAGCAGCAGCGTCCGGCCGGGGTCGACCGGCTCGGCCACGACCAGGGTCACCTTCTGCCCCGAGGGCCAGAACTGGCGATCGCCCAGCATGATCTTGCGCAGCTCTGCGAAGCTCAGGTTGTCGACCGGCACCTCCGGGTGCACGACCACGGCGATGTCGCGCGCCAGCGCCGTCCCGCCGCCGCCCAGCAGGGCCCCGCAGACCAGGGCTCCGCAGATCAGGGGATGAACGAGCAGACGTCGCGGATCGAGAGATGCTTTCATGCCGTGCCTTTCCGTCCCGTCTTGGTCAGAACGCGAGACTGATCTGGGTGTACATGGCGTTGTAGAACGCGCCGCCGTCCTCGCGGATGCGCTGGTACTCGAGCTTCAGGGCGGCCTGGTCGGAGACGTCGATGCGCACCCCGCCCAGGTAGCGCCGGTAGTCCTGGATCAGGCCGCCGAACGCGGGATCGTCCGCCGCGACGTCCATCTCCTCGCTGCGCGCGTAGGGCTTCCAGCGCTGCCCCCAGAAGGGCAGCCGGTAGGCCACCAGCACATAGTAGGCCTGGTTGTTGGTCTTCGCGCCGGTGGCGACGTCCTCGTGCCGGATGTGGGAGTACTCGGCCAGGACCTGCGGGGTTTCGCGGGTCCAGACCAGGTAGGCCCCGGCGATGGTCTCGTCGACGACGGGTCCGCCGTCGGTCGGAAAGCGGTCCTGGTAGATGGAGCCGCCCACGCGCAGGGCGTAGAAGCGATCCGGCTGCAGGCCGAGGTTCGCCAGCCAGGCCCGGTTGTTGTTGACGTCGCCCGCGTCGTTGGCCCGATTGATCGACTCGGAGCGGCCGTTTCCCACCCCCGCCTGGTAGATCAGGTTGAGGCCGTCCACGGCGACCGTGCCCTCGACCAGGCCGCCCACGAAGTGGATGGGCAGGAAATCGCCGCCGAACTTGATGTACTCCGGCCGCGAGACGGTCGGCTGCAGCCAGACGCCGTGATGATAGGCGGTGTTCCACCAGTTGATGGGGGTGTGGTAGCGGCCGAACGAGATCTTCAGCTGGTCGCTCCGGGTGTACTTGAAGATGGTTCGCTCGACCTCCGTGCCGAACTCGTGAACGTGCGGGGTCCAGGTGATCTCGGCGAAGAAGGCCGTCCGCTTGGACAGCGGAGCGTTGAAGTGCAGGACGTACTGCCCCTCCTGGAAACCGCTCTGCGCCCCGGGGGCCTCGCGGTCGTCGGCGAAGAAGTTGAAATCCGTGAAGCCGCGGATCTCCAATCGCGGACCGCCGCTCGTCTGCGGTAGCTCCGCCCGCACCTCCGGAGGCCGGCCCAGGACCAGGGTCAGCACGAGGACCGGCACCAGCAGCAGGGCCGCCGCGAACACCGGCGGCCGCCGGATCGTTCGGGCGTGGTTCTCGGGTGTTCTCAAGGTCGTCACTCCCGGCTCGTCATGAGGGACCGTCACGAAGGACCGTCACCCCGACCGTCCGCGAGCTCAATCCTGCGGGCCCCCAGGCGGGGCTGCGGCTTCAGAGCCGGAAGACGATCTCGTTGCCCGGTCCGATGGTCGCGTTGGTGGCCTGCTCCATCCAGGCGGTCAGGGCGGCCGGGCTCTCCGGCAGGTCGTCCACCCAGAGGCGGAGCGTGCCGTCGAGGCTGGCCGAGACGATGGTCTGGCTGTCCCGCAGGAACGCCACCCGCTCGACGCCCGCGCCGTGGCCGCGCAGGTGGCGGACCTCGCCCGTGGCGATGTCCCAGACCTGCACGGTGCCGTCGGAGCAGGCCGTGGCCAGGCGCCGGCCGTCGGGCGAGAAGACGACCTGCTTGATCTCGCCGGCCCGGCCGTGCAGGACCCGCAGCTCGCCGCCGCCGCGGTCCCACAACCGCACCGTGCCGTCGGCGCCGGCCGAGGCGAGGCTCGAGCCGTCGGGCGCGAAGCTGACGTAGCGCACCCAGCCCTCGTGCCCCTTCAAAACGCGGCACTCGCCCGAGGTCAGGTCCCAGAGCCGCACGGTGCCGTCCGATCCGGCCGAGGCCAGGGTCCGTCCGTCGGGCGAGAAAGCCGCATAGGGGATCCAGCCGCTGTGGCCGGCCAGCGTGCGGCTCTTGCCGGTCGCGAGGTTCCAGAGCCGCACGACGTCGTCCGAGCCCACCGAGGCCAGCGTGCGGCCGTCGGGCGAGAAGCACACGTGGGCCACCTTGCCCTCGTGGCCGCGCAGGACGCGGCTCTCGCCGGAGGCCACGTTCCACAGGCGCACCGTGTTGTCGAGGCTGCCCGAGGCCAGGGTCGCGCCGTCGGGCGAGAAGGCCAGCGACTCGACGCCGCCCTCGTGTCCGTGCAGCTCGCGGGAGCTGCCGGTCGCCACGTCCCAGATGCGCACCACCTTGTCGCCGCCCGCCGAGGCCACGAACTGCCCCGTCGGCGAGAACGCGACCTGGCGCACCCCGCTCTCGTGTGCGGTGAAGACGCGGCAGGCGCCGCTCTGCAGGTCCCACAGGCGCAGGGTGTTGTCCAGGCTCCCGGAGGCCAGCAGCTTCTGGTCCGGCGAGATGGCCATGCTCAGGACGGCCCGCTGGTGCCCCTGGAAGACGCGCCCCGCGGCCGACGGCACCAGCCAGTTGCGCACCGTGCCGTCGAGGCTGCAGGAGAGCAGGTGGCGGCCGTCGGCGGCGAAGACCACCTGGAGCACCCAGCCGTCGTGGCCGTGCAGGACCCGCGACTCGCCCGTGGCCAGGTCCCAGAGCCGCACGTCGTGGTCGACGCTGCAGGAGGCCAGCCGGTCGCCCCGGGGCGAGAAGGTGACGTAGAGGACCTCGCCCTGGTGCCCGCGCAGGACGCGCGCCTTGCCGCTGGCCAGGTCCCAGACGCGCACGGTCTGGTCGAGGCTGCCCGAGGCGAGGCTCGCACCGTCAGGCGAGAAGGCCACGTGGGTGACGAAGTTCTCGTGACCGGACAGGACCCGGCTCTCGCCCGTGGCGACGTCCCAGACGCGGATGGTGTTGTCCTGGCTCGCCGAGGCGACGCGGCTGCCGTCGGGCGACCAGGCGAGCTGCCCTACCTCGCCTGTATGGCCGCTGAAGACGCGGCACTTGCCGCTGGCGACATCCCAGATGCGGACCGTCTGGTCCTCGCCGGCCGAGGCCAGCAGGCTGCCGTCGGGGGAGAAGGCCAGGTGGCGGACCTTGCCGCCATGCCCGGTCAGGATGCGGCACTCGCCGCTGGCCGTGTTCCACAGGCGCAGCGTCTTGTCCCAGCTCGCCGAGGCGATCAGCGGATCGCGCGGCGAGTAGGCCACGGCCGAGACGATGTCCTGGTGCCCGCGCAGAACCTGGCACTCGCCGGTGGCGACGTCCCAGTTGCGCACCGATTGGTCGAAGCTGGCTGAGGCGAGGCTGCGGCCGTCGGGCGAGAAGGCGAGGGCCTTGACCGGCCCCTTGTGGCCGCGGAACACCTTCGTCTCGCCGGTGGCCAGGTTCCAGAGCCGGACGGTCCGGTCCTCGCCGGCCGAGGCGACCCAGCGGCCGTCGGGCGAGTAAACGGCCTGCCAGACGCGCCCGTGATGTCCCTCGAGCAGCCGGTATACGCCCCGCGACTCGGCCTCGCCGGCGATGATCTGCGCGGCGCTCCACTGCTGCGACTGCAGGGCGAGCCCCTTCAGCCAGGCCAGCGCCGCCGACGCGTCGCGGTCGAGCCAGGAGCGGGCCTGCACGATGATGATCTCGTCGGTCCGGGCCGCGGCCCTGGCCCGGGCCAGCTCGGCCTGGTCCCGCTCCTGGACGACCTTGTGGATGCCGACGAAGGCGAGCGCGTTGACGATGAGGAAGGCCACCAGGCTCACCAGCAGGATGCTGCGGTGCCTGCGGGCCCAGCGCCGGGCCAGGTCCCAGTTGCTGTAGGAGTGGGCGCCGACGAGCTGGCCGGTCTGGAAGCGCCGCAGCTCCTGGGCCAGCTCCCGCGCGGACGGGTAGCGGTCCTCCTTGCGGCGGGCCATGGCCTTGCGGATGATCGCGCAAAGGTCGTGCGGCGCCCCCGGCACCTGCCGCTGGAAAGGATCGGGGCGGTTGTGGACCACCTGCTGCAGGGTCTCGAGGGAGGTGTGCCCCTCGTACGGGGCCTGGCCGTGCAGTAGATGATAGAGGATGGCGCCGAGCGCGTACACGTCGGTTCGCTCGTCGGCCTCCTCGCCCCGGGCCTGCTCGGGCGCCATGTAAGCCGGCGTGCCCATGACGTGCCCGGCCACGGTCAGGTGCTCGGCCTGGGACAGCTCGTCCAGGATGTGGTCCGCCCTTTCGATGGCCGTCGGCTGCTCGTCCGGCTCCGGCTCGGCGGGTGGGACATGGCTCGTGATGACGGTCAGGGAGAACGGTCCGCGGTCAGGCTCTTGCTGGGGGGGAATGAGCACCTTGGCGAGCCCCCAGTCGATGACCACGGTCTCGCCGAACTCGCCCAGCAGGATGTTCCCCGGCTTCAGGTCGCGATGGATCACACCCTGGTTGTGCGCGTAGGCCAGGGCCTCGGTCACGGCGATCAGGTTGGGCAACAGGGCGAGGCGCTCGGCGAAGGTCGGCGAGCGCTCGATGACGTCCTCGAGCGACTCGCCCGAGACGTACTTCATCGTGTAGAAGAGCGTCCCATCGGGCCAGTGGCCGGCCTCGTAGACGGGCACCACGGCCGGGTGCTGCAGGTGCGCGGTGACGAGCACCTCGCGCTCGAAGCGCTCCCTGAGGGAGCGCTGCGACCCGAGCACTTCCTTGATGGCCACCGCACGGCGCAGGCGCCTGTCGCACGCCGCCAGGATGCGCCCCTGGCCGCCCCGAGCCAGCTCGTCCCCGAAGCAGTAGTTCTCCCGGTCCACCTCGGACAGGCCGCGGCACACCTGGGGATCCAGCTGGGGAAAGCCCGGCGGGCAGGGCCTGTCCTGTGCGGGGTTGCTCGCCATCTCCACTCCCGGGGAAAACACCCGTTCAACGAGGAACTCGCGCCCGAGGGGCGAAGAGGGAGAGTATAAACAAGAATGACGATCATAACCAGACTATATCAGTCCTAATTATGAGACCCGTTCATCAGCGAGGATCTTCATCGGTGAGGATCGCTTACCAGCGAGGATCAGGGCTGCGGCACCGCGGTCGGCACGCGCCGCCCGCGGGCGATCCCGCCCAGCTGCGAGAGGATCATCCCGGCGAGCATCAGGATGCAGCCGGCCAGGCCGCGCGGCGCAAGCGACTCGCCCAGGATCAACCAGCCCCCCAGCACGGCGAAGACCGCCTCCAGGCTGAGGATGATGGCCGCGTGCGAGGGGTGCGCCCGGCGCTGGGCCACCACCTGCAGCGTGTAGGCCACGCCCGCCGACAGGAGGCCGGCGTAGAGGATGGGCACGGCGGCGGCCAGGATGTGTCCCCAGGCGAGGGTTTCGACCGGCAGCGCGACGGCCAGGCTCAGCAGCGAGCAGATCGCGAACTGCAGGGCGGCCAGGCCGAAGGGATTGCTGCCCGGCGAGAGCCAGGCGATCAGCTGCACGTGGCCCGCCCAGAAGAAGGCGCCGATCAGCACCAGCAGATCGCCACGCTCGATGTGCAGCGCCCCTCGCACCGACAGCAGGTACAGCCCCGCCACGGCGAGAGCGGCCCCGGCCCAGGTCGCGCCGGCCGAGCGCCTTCCGAGCAGCTGCCCCAGCACGGGCACGATCACCACGTAGAGCCCGGTGATGAAGCCCGCCTTGCCGGCGGTGGTGTGCACGATCCCGACCTGCTGGAAGCTGCTGCCCCCGAACAGCGCCAGGCCCACCAGCACGCCGCCCAGCCAGAAGGTCGAGCGCGGCAGGCGCACCGCAGGCTGCTCCTCCGTCTCCTGCAGCCGTTTCGGCGCCGCAGCCGCCAGTCGGCTGCGCTCCCAGAACGGGGCCAGCGGCAGGACGGCCAGCGCGCCCAGGGCGAAGCGCACCGCGTTGAAGGTGAAGGGCCCCACGTGTCGCATGCCGACCCGCTGGGCCACGAAGGCCAGGCCCCAGATGGCGGCGGCCAGGAGCAGGTAGAAATCGCCTCGCCAGTGACGGCCCCCCATGGGCGGCGACCTCTCTTGACAACGGTGATGTCACATTGCAGGATCGGCATCGATTCCGGCCACGTGCTCCGCTACGAGTTCAGCCACGAAGCCAACCAATCCGGCCGGAGCCCACCAGTCTAGGAGGCGCACTCTCATGGCACAAGCGGGGAAGGCGGGGAAGGCAGCGAAGGCAGCGAAGGCCGGGGAGGCCGGGGAGGCCGGGGAGGCCGGGAAGGCCGGGAAGGCCGGGAAGGCTGGAAAGGCCACCCCGGAGGGGGAGCTGCTGTTCGGGATCCTGGTCGACATGCTGCTGATGCTGCATCGCGTGCGCGCGCTCGGACGCCGGCAGGGCGCGGTCACCCGCTGGGGCGGCGGCACCTGGGGCGTGCTGCGCAGCCTGGCGGAGGAGGGGCCGCAGACGGTGCCCCAGCTGGCCCGCGCGCGGCCGGTGGCCCGCCAGCGCATCCAGAAACTGGCCGACGAGCTGGCCGCCGATGGCCTGGTGGAGTTCATCGACAATCCCGCCCACCGCCGCTCCAAGCTGCTGCGCCTGACCGCCGCGGGCTTCGAGCGCTACGATATCCTCACTGCCCGCCTGCGCCGGATGGTCGAGCAGCTGTCCCGCGACCTGTCCAAGAGCGACCTGCAGACCACCGCTCGCGTTGTTGGCCACCTGAAGCAGCGCCTGGGCGGCATGCTGGACGCCGGCTAGCCCCGCACCATCGCCCATGGGGGCGTTAGAACCGCGATCCGCGGCTGCCATGTCACTACGATGCAGTTCTTTTCGTCTTGACGAGGGTTCGGTGGCTTACTTCAAGAAACTGGCCGACGAAACGGGCATCCCGTACCAGACGCTCATCAATCTCTACTTGCGTGACTGCGCGGAGAACAACCGGCGCTTGGATACGTCGTGGAAGTCCGGACACTGAGGCGGGTAGGGCTCTGACGTACCGTTGCAGCTGTCGCATCCGCACCGTCACGGCGCTGGCTTTCGCTACAGCAGCTCCAGCACCGCCCGCAGCTGAACGTTCAGCATAGCCAGCGAAAGGCGACCGGCGAAGCCGGCTGGCGCAGGCCTGGCGCACGCCAGGCCCGTGACAGAGCCTTCAGCCGGTTCATGCTGATTTTATGCGGGCTCTCAATTCTCCGGACCTCCCGGCAATTGAGCCGAATGCCAAACCGCTACGATCCACACTGTCCTCCCGACGATTCGATAAAAAAACCGGTACGGCCGAACGATGACCTCTCGGTGGGGAAGTTCCGGAAACTCCGGAATCGCTCGACCTGATTCCGGGAATTCACTCAACCGGCTCAGTATGGCTTCTGCCTTCTTCCGAAACCGATGAGTTGTGCCGCGGAGA
>CAZGEC010000022.1:0-66354 GCA_964524645.1 uncultured Fibrobacteraceae bacterium
CCAGCGCCACGGTGCTCTTGCCCTCGCCGACCCAGACCACACGCCGACGGTCATGATCGACGACGATCGTCAAGTAGTGATGTCGCTTGCGGTAGCTGAACTCGTCGATGCCGATGCTGCGCAGGCCCTTCAACCGACTCGGGTTGATCTTGCGCTCGACGACCCGGCCGACGATGACCCCAACGGTTCGCCAGTCGATGCCCAACAGCTTGGTGGCCGAGGTCTGGTCGGTGATCTGGGCAAGGTAGGCGCACAGTTCCTCGAAAGCGAGGGTGAACCCGGTGTTGGGCCCGGCCCAGGGCAGATGTTCGCCGCGAACCGTGCCGCAGCGGCGGCAATGGACCCGACGGGGCGCGTACCGCAGCCAGATGCGCAGGCTGCCGAGGCCGAGGTGTCGCCATCGACGGGGCGCCTGGGTGCCGTAAACCGCGCTCCGGCGCTGACACTGGCAACACCGAGGTCGGCGCCAGGTGGGCCGGACATCGAGGACGAGGCCGCCAGCGGTGAACTCGAATCCGCGGACGAAGATGGACGTGACGGCGATGAGATTCTTCAGTACGGTAGTGACGCGCACGGGTCCCTCCTTGGCTCTGGTGAAGTCGGACAACTCCATCGAGCCATGGATCCGTGCGTATTTCTATGATAATATTCGAGTTAGATGGGATCAGGAGGCGTGGTTTCACCCACAATCATACCAGGAGAGCCACAAAAGGAGGCCCGCGGCCGGGATCAAGAGCGAATCCTCTTGTGCATTGGAAGCTTGCTACCGGAGCTCAGTGCATCTCGTAGCAGATGACTTCGAGCGGCTCGACTTCGGTCTCCCCACTGTCCTCCCTGGCATTGAAGGCGCTCCCCGTACCCCGGACCACCACCATCTTGCCGTCGCCCACCAGGTAGCACGTACCCTCGTTCATCTCGTGGCCCAGGGGGACAGGCACCTGCCTGAGGTACTCGCCGTCGGGTGCGAAGACGTCCCAGGTCTCCAGGATACCCGCAGGCTGGTCCTCGTGGCCATGGGGTGTCAGGACCCAGATCGTGCCGTCGTCGGGATTGGCCATGATCCGCGTGACGCACTCGTCGTGATCGGCAATGGTCCAGTCCGTGTTCGCCGGGGTGCCCGGGTCGATCAGCGGGGAGACCCTGCCCTTCTCGGCCGGCGTCCTCTTGCGTGGGCTGTCTCGGCGCCCGAAGACCCGCACGAGCCGGCCCGCCGCGTCGAACTCCGAGATCTCGTACGCATCCCTCTTCATGGGTGCGTAGATGCGGCCGCCGGAACCTAGCGCCCAACTGCGGTCGATGTAGTATTCGTCAGCCTCGACGTAGACGCGGCCGGTCGGGTCGAACGGCGTGGCGGTCTCGAGGATGTGGTGAAACTCGCCGCACGAGGCCTCGCCCACGGACAGGAAGCGGTCGGTGTGGCTGTCTCCTTCGGCCGCGATCACCACGCTGCCACCGCTGGCCACCAGCACGCCGTCGGCGTACTGGAGGCTGATCATGATCGCGAGGTTGCCATCGGCGGGCGCGCCGACCGGGTAGTGGGTGCCGAGGGGCGTCCCGTCAAGCCCGAGGGTGACGAGCTTGCCGGGGAACCCCATCCCGACAGCGAGGACGTCGTCAGCCAGGAAGACCAGCCCCATGGGCTGGCGCAGCTCGCCCGGCCCGTCGCCCTCGCGGCTGATGTCCCGCAAGTGCTCGCCGGCGGGGGAGATGACCACCACGTGGCACAACTGGTTGTCCAGCACGAAGAGGTTGCCGTCCGGGTGCCTCTTCAGGTCCGTGATACGTCCGAAGAGCACCTCCTCGTCCTCGCCCCCGACCCGCCACAGTTCGCGGAGGGCCAGCGGCTGGACCCCCTGGGCGGGGCCGTCGACGTCGATGGTGCGGGGGACGTCAGCGGCGTCGGCCAAGCCGGACGCCGACAAGAGAAACAAGGCCATTGTCATGAAGGGAAGGCATTTCATGGCGGCACTCCTGTCGAGCCTGCACCCTGGGACGTGGTTCTGATCGGGGGACGAAAGGGGGCACTCATTCAAGTATATACGCGTGAGGGCAGGATCGGTTACGGACGGCGGATATCGCGGTCATTCCCGATACGTGGTCCCGGTCACCAGGTCGATCTCGTTAGCGCCCTCAATCAGCCTATAGCTTGCGTGCGATTTCGGTATCCTGTACGTGCGGTGCTGGCCGCCCAGCCAGGTTACCTCCATCTGAAAGGGTCCCGGATCGGAACCGACGCCAAAGTGCAGGGGCGGGATCGTCGAATTCCAGGGATTCGCGACGCAGCGGACCTGCCGCGTGATGATCCCTTGCGAGGTCGTCAGCCGGACGAGCGCCCCGAGGCCGTGAGGGGGGCCGACTTTCCCCACGAGCGTGATACCGATGCCCCCGTTGTCCGTCGTGTTCTCGTACAGAACGACCGCCCCTTCGCGTTCCGGGAAGTCATCGGCGCCATTCAATAGCAGGAGATCGAGGTCCCCATCCAGGTCCAGATCGACCGGCCAGGCACATTGCGGTAACCCGGAAACGTTATCGGCCGTACCGCCCCACTCCTCATTCGCCGGCCGAAAAGTCCCATCGCCCAGACCGCGGGCGAGCAGATTGGCGACATTTCGCGAACCATCCTGCCGCAGCAGGTATAGATCCACGTGGCCGTCATTGTCCAGATCGCCCAGCGCAAAGCTCCGGCTTCCCCCGAAATGCGGATCCCCGGGCAACGGTGATGGACCCTGTTGAAAGTGCATGTCTCCGTGGAGGCCGTCGTTCAGCCACATGACGAGTCTTCCCAGCCCTCTATCCAGCCCAACAAGATCGAAGTCACCATCGTTGTCCACATCCTCAGCCCAGACAGCATGATAGCCCGGCTCCGCGGCGGGAATTCCGGCCTGCTCTGTGACATCGGTCAGTAGACCGGCGTTGTCGTTGCGCAACAGCCCTCTAACGTGCCCTGCCACGAAGAGATCCATGTCACCATCCAGATCGAAATCGCTGCTGGCTGCGGTTCCCAGCCACTTGAAGGAGGGATCTTCAGGTGGAAGCTTTCTGGTCGGATGCGTGCGCTCCAGTCGGACAAGATGGCTATGATCTTGCCAGGAAGAACCGTCATAGCAGAAGAGCCGGGGCAGCGACTCATAGTTCAAGACGAGCAGTTCTGGATAAGGGGTCTCACCCAGCGCCAACCACATGGCGCCGCGGCCGCGGCCCGTGGAATCCGCCAGCATGTGCCTGAGGTCAACAGCATTTCTGAAGACATTCGGGGCGACGGCTTTCCATAGCTGATTGTGGCCAACGCCCTTGCCTTTCTCGGCGCCGACGGTCAGATACAGATCCCAATCGCCGTCCCGATCGAAGTCGCAGGCCGCCGAGCCGTGAAGGTCGCCCGGATCGTCGACCGGAAACGCTGCATCGTCGTTCACGGTAAAGTGCAGGTTCCCTCGATTGACGCCCAGGATTGGCCGGCCGCCATGACGGGAGATGAATATATCGAGCAATCCATCCTGGTTCACATCCAGCAGGGTTGCCCCGAACGTCTTGCCGTAGTTCGGCAACTCGCCGTGATCCACAAGGCGGAACATGGCGGCCCTCGCCAGCGAAGACGCGCCAATGATCAGGGTCCACGCAGCGAGCTGCATCAGCAAAGAAGAACGCTGCACCGTATGAACACCTCTAATTGGAGAATCAGACATCGAGCGGAGCCCGCAGAAGTTTCAACCGCATCCTGCCGATTCTAGATGCCCGGGCAAGCGGCGAGTCTATCATTCTCGATCGGCGCGGGTCAACCGGGGCGTCCCTAGGGGGCGTCCCTAGGGCGTCCCTAGGCGGTCAATTCGAGCCGGCCCCTGGTGTCCCGATGTTCAGGAACAACCGGATCGTAAGGGAGGACCTGCGGTTGGGGTGGCGGAGCCTGCGGAGTGTCATCCTCCGGCAAGCCAGGATTCTCGTCGATCAGACCCTGCAAATCGTCGGCCAGCCTGTCCAGAGCCAATCCGAGGTCAGACAGGAATCCGGCAACGTCGATCTCACCCTCGGCTACGCTCCTGAAAAGCCCGGCTAGGTTGTCGCTGAACCCGGAAAGAACATTCCCGAAACGGCCGGACAGTCCCTGGCCAATGCCTTCGGCGTTATCGGTTGCGAAACTGAACGAGGCGCTGAAGCTCACCTGTACGGCAACGACGACGCTGTAGGTGACGCTTCTGACGATGGTGTCTCCCTCTACACGCGTCGAAGTCTCTGCCTGAGCGGCCTGGGCCTCGGAGTGCGAGATCGCCCCCTGCGTATTCATTGCTGACGCGGCACCACCAATCTCGGTTGGGATGATGATCCCCTCCCCTGGTGCCGGCAAAGCCGAGGCCTGAATCTGTTGCGCCGGGTCAGCTTCCTCTCCGCGCAACTGGGCGGCGATTGTTTCCAGCCCGTCGACGAGGTTCGCGAAGGCCTGCTGGATGCCCTGGGAGACTGAGCGTAGATCGAGTCTGTGGCCGGTGAATCCGGAGCGGAAGGCGCTCATCAGGTCGTGGCGGAAATCGCGGCGCAGCTCCTTGATGTCGTGACGGACGTCTTTGTCCAGTAGATCGTGGTTCTCCTTCACGAATTGTCTGAGCGCGCGCTCGACCTCCCGATCAAGCGTCTTGAGCACCTGCATTGTTCCCCTATGCCAAGCGCGTCGCGAAACTCTCGCACCATGATGGCCGTTGGGTGCTTGCTCGGCCCCCGTCCGCATGGCTTCCCGATCCTCCGCAAGTTGTGCACTGGATTCCATCCGCATACGCACAGCGTACTCATAGGAGAAACTCAGATCGTAGCTGTTGCTTGCGGATTGACTGACTGCTGGCTCTGCGGAGTCCAATTGCTCGCCTGCCTGCACCGCAGCGCTTTCCTGGCGGGGATAGCTCTGCGCCTGTAGGTACTGCAGAATCGACTGGTACTGGAAGAGTGAGGATACTTGCATGATCGGGCTCCTTCCCCGTGGCCGTCACTGGGCGGTGAGAAGCCGAATCCATGGCTTCTAATAGGTTTGGGTTATGCATCGGCGGATGAGAGCGGGGCTTGATTGATAAGACAAATCCTCTTGATTCCATAGGACTTAGGTGAAATCAGGCTTGTCCTCTAGGCCCTGGCTGAGCAGCGGCGGGAGATTCGAGTTTTCGCAGATCGAATCAGCCGATGAATACTCCGTTTGAACCATGGCCATAGCAGAACTATTGTGGCGGCATGAACCACCTTCGGCGAGTGAATGGGGAATGCTCGGCGGGCGCACAACAGCTTTCATCGCAGTTTGCCCTGTTTCTCCTCGGCGTCGCCATGGCGCTGTTCGTATTGCCTTCCCTGGCCGCCGCTCAGCAGATTGGCCCCGCGCCGGATCCTGACACGGTCAGCCAGTTGCATTCCCTGCTGTCAGATCGGCTCGGATTCCTGGTCCTCGGAGCGGCCTTTCTGGCGATCGGCATCGCCGCCCTCATGATCGGTACCCTCCATGCCGAGTTCCGCGACGGGGTCATGCTTCTTTTCGGGATCATGTCTGTCCTGTGGGGCCTCCGCTTCGCCAGTCGGGCGCCAGTCGTCCATCTGCTGATTGGCGGTGGTCCGGACACCTGGGCTCTCTTCGCTCGTGGGCTGACCTATTTCTGCGCCCCACCCGCCTTCGCTTTCATCTGGCGCCTGTTCGGTCGGGGCTGGAAATCGTCGGTGCGAATCCTCACCTGGTTCAGCACCACCTTCGCCGTGATCGCGAGCTTGGTCCTTGCGCTCGACCGAGATCCCCACAGGCTTCTTTATGTCTTCAACATTATGATCCTGGCCGGGGCCGTCGTGATCGTGACCAGTCTCCTGCAGCCCGAAAGCCGATATCACCCCGAGCTGAGGGTGCTGATCATCGGTGGCGTTTGCAGCCTGCTGTTCATCGTCCTGGAGAATCTCCGCAGCCTGGACCTGATCCCCGTACCCTTCGACGTCGAATGGATGGGGGTCGTGATCTTCTACGGAAGCCTGGGGTACATCGCGGTCGGCCATCTCATCGGGGTGGAACGCCAGCTTGCCGCTTTGCAGCAGGAACTGGAAACCGCCCGCCGGATCCAGTTCTCCATCCTTCCCCACGAATCACCCGCGACCGCGCACCTGGCCATCGCAACACGCTACCACCCCATGGCCGAGGTCGCCGGTGATTACTTCGATTTCGCCGACATCGATGCGCATCGGTGCGGATTCCTGATCGCGGACGTATCCGGCCATGGTGTGCCCGCCGCCCTGATTGCCTCCATGGTCAAGGTGGCGTTCCAGGCACAAGCTGAACACCGGGAGATCCCAGAGCAGGTTCTTGCCGGCATGAACGGGATTCTCGGCCATCGCCTGGAAGGACAATTCGTCACCGCCGGATACGCCTTCATCGACATGGCTGCCGGCAAGCTGCGTTATGCGGGCGCGGGACACCCTCCGCTCTACATCCTGTCAGGCGGAGGCGAGCTCCATGAGCTGGTCTCGGAGGGACTCATGCTGGGACCGTTTCCCGAAGCCCGATATGCCGGCACGGAGCGAAATCTGCTGCCGGGGGATCGGATCCTGATGTATTCGGATGGGATCATCGAGGTGTTCAACCGGCGGGGCGAGGAGTTCGGCGTTAAGCGTCTGAAAGACATACTGTGTGAGGAGACCGGACTTTCCGCCGAAGAGATGGCGGACAGGCTGCTGCTGGAGACCAAAACCTGGGCGGGTATCGGGAAGGGCGGCACACTCGAGGACGACCTCACCCTGATCATCATCGACGTCTTGAGCGGAGGGAACGATCGGGCTTGAGGAAATCCATGGGCACATCGTGACCGAAACCAACACCTGACAACCGCGTACTATACGCCGCTGGCTCAACAACCAAGTCCACACGTCCAGCACGGCCGTCCTGACCGGCCAGGACCCAGCGAACGGCTAATGTTGTTCGGGCCCATCGGGAGGTAGAACCGTGCCGACCTCGTCGTCCTCGCGAGCCCCCGTCATCGCCCTCCTCGCCGCTATCCTGTTTTCGCTCCTGCCTTCTCGCCCCTGGAGCGCGGAGGTCGTCGACCTCCCCGCCGCCCCTCCGACACAACGCACCATCGCCCTAGAAGAGGTGTGGCGCATGGGCGGGGACGATGACAAGGTCCTGCTCGGCCTCGTTGCCTCCGGGGTGCTCGACGATGACGGCAATGTCCTGCTGGCGGATCGGCAGCTTTGCCGGGTGGTGATCATTTCCCCCACCGGGGAGTTCCTCGGCACGCTCGGTCGCGAGGGTGACGGCCCGGGCGAGCTGCGTCGCCTGCAAAGTGTCTTCGTGGCAGGTGAGCGGGTCGGTCTGGTCCAGGGCTTCCCGGGCAAGGTGGTCTACCTGGATCGCGATGGGATACCGGCTGGGGGATTCAAGCTCGGCGACGGGGCGGAGCAGGCCGGCTTCTACGCCATTCGCGATCTGCGTTGCGCCGGGCCGGCGCTGGTGGCCCATACGGACCGCAGCTCGGACGATTTCAATGCCGACAGATCCAGCACCCGCTCGACCCTGTCGGTTCTGGGCCTCGACGGCATCTTCCAGGCCGAGCTGGCCTCCCACGAGGTGGCCCGCGGCATTCGCAACATTGTGCTCGACGAAGCGGCCTCCTGGGCCGAATTCGACTGCTGGGCGGTCAGTCCCCGAGGCGTGGTGGCGACGGTCGCCGAGCGGGATGCCTGGGCCGTGAACGAGCGAGATCTGGACGGTGCACTTCTGCGCGTGTTGCAACGTCCGTGCCGGGCCCGCAAGCGCACCACCGAGGAAAAGGAAGAGGCCGTCTCGCGCATTCGCCTTTCCTCCGTCATCGCCGGCGCGACCATGGAGAAGAGACCTCTCGACACCGATCCCGTCATCGTCGACCTGCAGTACGCGGCCGACGGTCGGCTCTTCGTAACCACCTGTCACAACGCCCGTGAACAGCTCGCCGAGGGAGTCGCTGGCCGCTTCGACGTGATCATGCCTGAAGGGGAGTATCCGGAGGAATTGACCCTCATGTTCCCCGGGCATGATCCGCAGCAGGATGTCCTGGTTTTCCTGGACGGGACCCGCTTCCTCATCCTGCGAAACTACGCGGATGCAGAGAAAGCAATCCATGCCGCCATCCTCCCCAAGGAGGAGCAGGAGGACCTGAGCGAGGCCGAACCCCTCGAGGTCGTGTTCGTCAGGGTGCCGGACAAGATTTGATGTGATCTGCCGGACTTGTCCGGGGGCACTGGTGTGGAAGGAGGACGACATGCCTGAATGGCTCATCTGGTTTCTGATCCTGTTCTGGTGCGGGCCCGTCGGACTGGGCGTATTTCTCGCCGGACTCGGCATCTTCTACTGGGGCCAGAGCCAGGCGAGGAAGTCAAAGCAGCAATAGGCAAGGGGGCGCCCATCTTGCCGGTTGCTCGTTCCCATGCGGATGAGTGATTTTGAGCTGATGCCACTAAAGTGAGAACCCAGGGGCTAAAAGCCGGGTCTGACAACTCTCCAGATTCCTGGTCATCACGTCCCAGGGATCATGATGTCCGGTCTCGCTGCTGATCGGCTCACGAGGGGGAGGAGGCATGAAACTGGGAATTTGCTTCATGAGGACGGCGGCCAGGCTGTCGGCCGTGGCGCTCTTGGCGATCATCGTTCCCGGCATGGCCGTAGCTCAACCGTCCGGGACGCCGACCGCGACCCGGGGCGACACGCTTGCGGCCGCGAGCAGGGCGCAGCTGGCCGAGATGGTGAAGGCCGAGTTTCTGCACGCCTGGAATGGGTACAGGACGTATGCGTGGGGATACGATGAGCTGAAGCCGCTCTCGCGGAGCGGCTCCGACTGGCATGCGGAATCCCTGCTGATGACGCCGGTGGACGCCTTCAGCACGCTCAAGATCATGGGGCTCGACGAGCAGGCTGTGGAGGCGAAACGTCTGATCCTGGAGAAACTGTCGTTCGACAAGAATCTCGACGTGCAGCTCTTCGAGATCAACATCAGGCTGCTGGGGGGGCTGTTGTCGGCCTTCCAGCTGGACGGGGACGACAGGTTCCTGAAGCTGGCCGTCGACCTGGGCAACAGGCTCCTGCCCGCCTTCGACTCGCCGACGGGGATGCCCTACCGGTTCGTCAACCTGGTGTCGGGGGCGACGAGCGATGCGGCGAACAATCCGGCCGAGATCGGCACTCTGTTGCTCGAATGGGGCACGCTGTCCAAGCATACGGGGAACCCGGTGTACTACGCGAAGGCCAAGCAGGCGCTGCGCGCCCTGTTCGAGAGGCGATCGGGGATCGACCTGGTGGGGAGCGTCATCGACGTCGATACCGGAAGCTGGAAAAACACGGAGTCTCACATCAGCGGGGGGATCGACTCCTACTACGAGTACCTGCTGAAGGGCTGGCTGATGTTCGGCGACGAGGATCTGCGGCAAATGTGGGAGACCAGCAGCAAGGCCGTCGAGGCCCACCTGCCGGAGCAGGTCGAGAGCGGCTTCTGGTACGGCCGCGTGGACATGCGCACGGGGGCCAGGACCCACCGCTGGTTCGGTGCCCTGGATGCCTTCTTCCCGGCGGTGCTCGTCCTGGGAGGCGACCTGGACAGAGCCCGAGTGCTGCAGGAGAGCTGCTACAAGCTGTGGACGCTGCACGGGATCGAGCCGGAGGTGATCGACTACTCCACTATGGATGTCTTGCACGCCGGTTATGTCCTGCGCCCGGAGAACATCGAGTCCGCCTACTATCTCTATCACGACACCGGGAATCCCCGGTACCTGGACATGGGGAGGCAGTACCTCGACAGCCTGGTCGAGTTCTGTCGCAACGACGTTGCCTACGCGGCTCTGAACAGCGTCGTGAGCAAGCAGCAGGTGGATGCCATGCCGAGCTTCTTCCTCGCGGAAACCCTGAAGTACCTCTACCTGCTGTTCGCGGATCAGGGAACCGTGGATTTCCACAGGACGCTCTTCAATACCGAAGCCCATCCGCTGAAGATCTGGCGGGAATGACACTGGGTCCGCGCGAAAAACCCGGGCACCATGAGACCAGCTTCGGGCCCGGCATCACCAGTCGTCGCGGGGCTCGGAGCCCATGAAGAACACGATGTCGCCGCCGGCGACGAGCTGGTCGTGCGTGAGGTAGCGGCGAGTGAGCGGCTGCCCGGCCACCTCCACCCGCTGCACGAAGACGCTGTCGGGGCCCTGGTTCTGTACCCGGATGTGCAGGACCTTGCCGTTTTCCAGGTGCACGGCTGCATCCTTCACGAGCGGGCTGCCGATCTCGTAGCGCGGGGATCCGGGACAGACGGGATAGAAGCCCAGGCTGCTGAAGACGTACCACGCGCTCATCTGACCCGCGTCGTCGTTCCCGCAGAGCCCGTCCACTCCGGAACCGTACATGGTGGCCATGATCTTGCGCACGCGCTCCTGGGTCTTCCACGGCCGGTCGGTCCAGTTGTAGAGGTAGGCGATGTGGTGGCCGGGCTCGTTACCGTGCACGTAAGTGCCGATGATGCCGTCGCGCGTGATGTCCTCGGTGTGTGCGATGTGCTCGTCCGCCAGCTCCATCGTGAAGAGCTGATCGAGGTACTTCTCCAGCTGCCCGGGCCCCCCCAGCAGCTCGACCAGCGCCATCACGTCCTGCGGCACATAAAGGCTGTAGTTCCAGGCATTGCCCTCGATGAAGCCCTGGCCGGAGGTCGAAAGGGGATCGAAGGCGTCGCGCCAGCTGCCGTCGCGCTGCTTCGGACGCATGAAGCCCGTGCTCGCGTCGAAGAGCTGGCGGTAGCTGGCCGCTCGCTCCAGGTAGCGTGAGCGGAGGCCGTCGTCGCCGGCCAGCCGCGCCAGCTGGGCGATGCACCAGTCGTCGTAGGCGAGCTCAAGCGTGATGCTGACGGAGTAAGGACTCGCCTCGTCGGGTACGTAGCCCAGCTGTACGTATTCGCCGACCCCGTCGAAATAGGGCACCTCCGAGGTGGCGACGCAGGCCGTCAGCGCCCGCGTCAGATCCACGCCGCGGTTCCCCTTCACCAGCGCATCCCCGATCACGGACACGGCGTGGTAGCCGATCATGCACCAGTTCTCGTTCGCGTAGTGGCTCCAGACGGGCAGCATGTGATGCACGCTCTGGTCGTCATGGGCGAGCATGCTCTGGATCATGTCCGTGTTGCGATCCACCTGGATGAGGTTGAAGAGGGGGTGAAGGGCGCGGTACGTGTCCCAGAGCGAGAAGATCGTGTAGTTCGTAAACCGCTCGGAGGTGTGGACGTTCTGGTCGAGTCCCCGGTAGTGGCCGTCCACGTCCTCGTACACGATGGGGGCGAGCATGGTGTGGTAGAGCGCCGTGTAGAACACCGTTTCCAGGTCGTCGTTCAGGGACTCCACCCGCACGCGGCCCAGCTCCCGGTTCCAGGCCTCCCTGGCCTCGCGCCTGACGCGGTCGAAATCCCAGTGCGGCAGCTCCGCCTCCATGTTCTTCATGGCGCCGGCCGTGCTGACGCACGAGAGGGCGACCTTCACCAGCAAGGGCCGGCCCGGCATGGGATCGAAGTCGAAGTGGGCGCGGATCTCGCGGCCGGCCATCTCGGGGAAGTCATGGTCCTGGTCGAATTGCCGGTAAAAGCCCTTGTAGGGCGTGCTGTCGTATCTCTCGTGGCCGTAGCTCCGGAAGGGCCGGCTGAAGCGCAGGACGAAGTAGACCGTCCGCGTCCGGGCCCAGCCCGTGGTCTGGCGATAACCCGTCACCGTGCTGTCGTTCTCGACGCGCAGGAAGGTCCACACGTTCTTACCGGGGTACGGGTAGATGTCGGCCATCATGTCCAGGATCACGTGGGCTTCCTCGTCGCGGGCGAAGGTGATGCGGTGCATGCCGACCCGGGTCGTGGCCGTCAGCTCGACCTCGATGTCGTGGTCGTCCAGCGTGACCTTGTAGTAGCCCGGTTCCGCCGTTTCCGTGGCGTGCCGGAAACGCGAGTGGAAACCGCTGCCCGGCCGGGACGGATCGCCGGGCTCCAGCTGAAGCGGGCCGCATGTGGGCATGAGCGAGACGTCGCCGAGATCCGAATGGCCGGTGCCGCTGAAGTGCGTGTGGCTGAATCCGAAGATCGTGCTGTCGTCGTACTGATACCCGGAGCAGTAGCGGTAGACCTCCGCCATGTAGTTGCCATGCTCGTCGTACATGGGCGGGCGTCCGGTGTCGGGGCTGAGCTGCACCATGCCGAAGGGCACGGTTGCGCCCGGGTAGGTGTGCCCCATGTTACGCGTGCCCACCAGCGGGTTCACGAACCGGGCATAGTCGCCGGACGCGCACTCGCCTCGCGGTGCGAAGAAGCTGAGAAGAACCAGGATGCCTACGAACGCGGGAAACGGGAGGCGGGGCATTCGACTCATGGCGAACAGCTCTGGTGGCGAGGATTACGAGTCATCTGGCTTCCGCCTGGCGAAATGCCGGTAGAGCAGCCAGGTGGCGCCGGCGGTGACGGCGAAGACCAGGATCGGGACGACCCAGGTCCACACGAAACCGCTGAGCGGGGAGCTGACGGGAAGAGGTTCGATCATGACGTGTCGTCATTCCGGTGTCGCTTGCGCCAGCGCCACCAGGCCAGGCACAGCCCGAGCAGGGAGGCGACGTAGGCGATGCTCATCCCGATCAGTGTAACGAGCCCACGATCCATGTCAAACCGCCTCCTCTTCCTGCCAGCGCAGGCGCTGCTCGAGCTGCCGGATGTACTGCGCCTGCTGCGCCTCGTACTCGCTCGACACCGCCCGCAGCTTGGGATCGATGACCCAGTAGATGAGGCCGGCACCCAGGATGGCGCCCAGCAAGAGCCACAGTCCGTCCAGCTGCAGGAGCAGCAGCCTGGTGATCCCGATCATCAGTCCGGCGAAGACGAGCGGCGAGAGGATCACGGCGATCCAGTCCTCGCGCGTCCACTCGTCGGCCTGGTCGGGCGTCCAGGTGCGACGGATCAGCGGGCGCGGCTCCGCTCTCTTCTCGGGGGCCTCCTCGATCAAGCCGCGCCGCACGGCCTCCCGGTGCACGGGCTGCCACCAGCCGATGGGCCGTGTCATGACGTAGTAGCGAACCAGATGGGTCATGTCCTCGGCTCTGGTGAGCAACGTGACCGGCAGAAAGACGACCGCACCCAGGACGAGCAGCAACCAGAACTGCAGATGATCGGGCAGCCGGGGTATCACGTTGAACTCGGGCAGCACCCAGACCACGAGCCACGACACGCCCAGGTTCGCCATCCAGCCGGCAAGATAGCCCCAGGCGTTGAAACGCCACCAAACGACCTGGAGGATGTTGGGCAGCCAGATTCCCGCCATCATCAGCCAGAGTGCGAAGATCAGCCAGTGCGTGATCTCCTTCATCATCAGGCCGTAGAAGAAGGACCCGATGAGGAGCCCGAAGGTGGCCACGCGCCCGACCCAGACGAGCCGCCGCTCGGAGGCCTCCGGATCGATGTAGCGCTGGAAGATGTCGCGCGTGAAGTAGAGCGCCCCCAGGTTCAGATGGCTGGAGATGGTCGACAGATGGATGGCCAGGATGGCGCCGAAGAAGACGCCGACCAGCCCCACCGGGAGCAGCTCGAAGCCGAGGCGGAACCAGCCCAGCTCGTAGTCGGCCGCATCGGTGATGTGGGGAAGCAGCGAGAAGAACGCCAAGATGCCAGCGGCCCAGAAGGCGTTGCGAATCAGGGTGACGGCTCCGCCCGCCCACAATCCGTACGACGCGTCGCGGACCGTCCGCGCCGACTGGATGCGCTGCGCCTCGACGTACCAGTCGATGCTCGTGCCCATGCCGAACCCGCCGATCACCGCGATCACCAGCATGGTGAGCCACCAGACGATCGGGAAGTCGCCCGCGAGCCAGCCCGTGAAGGCGAGGGCATCGAGACGCCACTGCTGGCCCATCTCCACGATGCGCTCCGTCACGCCGGTGGGACCGCCTGCGGCGCTCACGCCGACCAGCGAGACGAGGACGATGGCGAAGATGGCAACGAATCCCTGCAGGAAATCGCCCATGACGACGCCCCAGTAACCGGCGGCCAGCGTGTAGAAAGCGGTGATCAGGCTGGGCAGCACCAGGCCGACCCAGAGCGGCCAGCCGAAGACGAGCGTGCACACCTTGCCCATGGCCATGCCCACCCAGCCGAGGATGAACATGTTCATGAAGACCTGCCATCCCGCCAGCCAGCCGCGCAGCAGCTCGGCGCCCAGACCGCCGAAGCGCTGGGTCTGCCATTCGGCCTGCGTGTAGGCCAGCGAGCGCCGGAATATGCGCGCCGACACGAAGGCGCCGATCGCCGTCCAGGCGGTGAAGAAGGTGTACCAGAGTCCCCGCAGGCCATGCTCGTAGATAACGCCGGTGACCCACATCGGCGTGTCGGTGGCCGTGTGGGTGCTGAAGACGGACGCCGCGGGAAGCCACCAGGGCAATCCCCGGCCGGCCAGGAAGAAGTC
This sequence comes from uncultured Fibrobacteraceae bacterium, assembly GCA_964524645.1. Lineage (GTDB taxonomy): Bacteria > Krumholzibacteriota > Krumholzibacteriia > LZORAL124-64-63 > LZORAL124-64-63 > CAZGEC01. The sequence continues at coordinate 14,431 of CAZGEC010000022.1, forward strand.
GCTCTCCGAACGGCGGGCCAGCCGGTAGAAGAAGCACGCGCCGCCGACCATCAGGACGAGGAAGGCGGCGGCCCAGAACACATCGAGAGAGGTGAACCTGACCATGGAATCCAGCGCCGTCGAGCGGACGCGTCAGCAGATGAAGGCACCGGCCGCGAAAGCGCCGATGCTAGCACCTCGCGAGGGTCATGGCAAATGCGTTCCTGGATCTAAGGTCCAGCCTTGTCCGGCTAATGGGCGCGATCTCAGGATGTGCTCTCGCGCAGATGGGCCAGGAAGGTCGGCAGATCGCAAGAGACCCGACGTCCGTTACCGCCCGGCCGGCGGGTTTGCGAGATCAAGAAACGCCGTGATGCATCGATGAGATCGGCGGTCTTGTCCAATCGGACCATGTCCTCAGGCCCGGGGGAGGATGTCAGCTTGATCTCGATGGCCCATAAAGCCTTCCCAAAATCCAAGACCAGATCGAGCTCATACTGATCGCTTGTCCTGAAATAGTAACTATCGAATGATCGTCCCGTAGCTTTGAGTTGCCCGAGTACCTGCTCAATCACGTGACCCTCCCAGCTCGCGCCAACCCACGGTTGTGCAAGCAGGGTGCTCTCGTCCGATACATTGAGCAGGGCATGAAGCAGGCCGCTGTCTCGCCAGTACACCTTGGGGCTCTTGACCAATCGTTTCCTGAGGTTGATTTGGTACGGTTGCAACCTTCGGATCAGATAGGCCCCCTCGAGATAATCGAGATAAGTGTTCACTGTTTGATAGGAAAGGCCCAGGCTCTTCCCAACCTGCGAGGCATTCCATACCTGGCCGTTCAGCGCGGCGAGCATGCGCAACAAGCGATCCGTCGTCCGTGGCTTGGCGGGAAGTCCCCAGGTTGGGAGATCACGTTGTGACAGAAGTGCCAGGTAATCCCGTTGCCATTGTGGAAAGCTTCGGGGTTCCAGCACGCCGCCATCTGGATAGCCGCCACATAGCCAGCGTCGCCCCCGCGATGCCTGCGTCTTCAGCTCAGCCCAGAGGAGTGGAGTTAGCTCGACCAGAGACAAACGGCCGGTCAGCGACTCGGACACCTGAATCATGAGTGAAGGGGAAACGGATCCCAGAAGTAGAAAGCGGCCTTTGCGTTTGCGCTCCTTGTCGATGACGCCGCGAAGACGAGGGAATAACTCGGGCCAGGATTGGGCTTCGTCCAGAATGACCAATTCCCTCGCCGCAATGTGCTCCTCCCATTCAAGGTCGAGACGAAGGTGTTCGGATGGCTGCTCCAGGTCGAAGTAGATTCCGCCGATCGTCCGGGCCAGGGTCGTTTTGCCGCACTGACGGGGCCCACCCAGCGACACGGCTGGATAGGTCTCCAGGCGCTCCAGGACCAATTGTTTGGCCGCTCTTGGAATCATGTTTGTAAATTAGAAAATAATTTCTAATTTGCAAGAACTATCTTGCACAGAAACCAGGCCGGAGCCAGCTCCCGGCGAGCGGCCATTCCTCCAGCTGCGGAACGCAAGGTGGGCAGGAGGGGCGCCGGAATGCTATCCTGGGCCCACCCGTTCACACGGCCCGGACAGCCGGTTCGCCACCAGACGGAGAGCTGAAACCATGAACATCCTCGAGGCCATCGGTAACACGTCACTGGTGCGGCTGCGCAAGGTGGCGCCGGCCGGTTGCGCGGAAATTCTGGTGAAGCTCGAGTGGGAAAATCCCACCGGCAGTGTCAAGGACCGCATGGCGCAGGCGTTGATCGCGAAGGCGGAGGAGGACGGCCTGCTGCGGCCCGGAGACACCGTCATCGAGTACACGGGCGGCAGCACGGGAGCGTCGCTGGCCCTGATCTGCGCCGCCAAGGGCTACCGCCTGCAGATCGTCAGCTCCGACGCGTTCAGTCGGGAGAAGCTGGATCACATGGCGGCGCTGGGAGCCGAGCTGACGCTCGTGCCGAGCGAGGGCGGGCTCACCACCAAGAAGCTGATCCTGGACATGATCGAGGCCGCGCGCGCGTTGAGCCAGGCGCCTCACACCTACTGGACCGACCAGCTCCACAACCCTCACGGCATCGCGGGCTACCACTCGCTGGGCGAGGAGATCTGGCGCCAGACGCAGGGGAAGATCGATGCCTTCGTCCACTGCGTGGGAACGGCGGCTTCCTCGCGAGGGATCGCCACCGTGCTGAAGCGGCACAAGCCGGACATCAGGATCGTCGTCGTCGAGCCCGCCGAGTCGTCAGTCTTGCTGGGCGGAAAGCCGGGTCCCCACAAGATCGAAGGCGTCGGGATCGGATATGCGCCTCCGCTCTGGGATCCGTCCCTCGTGGACGAGATCCTGCCGGTCAGGACCGATGACGCCAAGGATATGGCTCGGCGCATCGCCCGGGAGGAAGCCCTGTTCGCCGGGACCTCGTCCGGGGCGAACGTTGTCGCCGCGCTTCGCGTGGCGGAACTGCTTGGGCCCGATGCCCGAGTAGTCACGCTCATGGCCGACTCGGGCCTCAAGTACCTGAGCACCGACGTGTACCGGCGAAGTTAGGCCCCGCGAACGAACCGACCCCCCGACGTGGCACGTCTGGCCGGCCGATCTGGATAGTCCGGCCGCGTGTGGCTCAGCCCAACTCGGAGGGACGGAATACCACCATGCCCAGCGGGGGTGCGGTGATGCTCAGCGACTGGTCGAAGCCGTGCCAGGGGACCGGCGTCGCCTGGGCGCCGCCGAGGTTGCCCTGGTTGCTGCCGCCGTACAGGGGGGCGTCGCTGTTGAGGATCTCGTCCCAGTGTCCGCCGCGCGGGACGCCGATCCGGTAGTTGCGGCGCGGCACCGGAGTGAAGTTGCAGATGCAGACCACCAGGCGCCGGTCGTCGCGGGCGAAGCGCATGTAGGACAGCACGCTCTGCTCGCTGTCGTTGCAGTCCAGCCAGCGGAAGCCGGCGGGCTCGCAATCCAGCTCGTGGAGCGCCGGCTCGCCCCGGATCAGCGTGTTCAGGTCGCGCACCCAGCGCTGCAGGCCCCGGTGACTGTCCTGCTCGAGCAGGTGCCAGTCCAGGCTGCCGGCCACGTTCCACTCCGACCACTGCCCGAACTCGCCGCCCATGAACAGCAGCTTCTTGCCGCTGTGCGTGAACATGTAGCCGAACAGGGCGCGCAGGTTGGCGAACTTGCGCCATTCGTCGCCCGGCATCCTGCCGAGGAGCGAACCCTTGCCATGGACCATCTCGTCGTGGGACAGCGGCAGCAGGAAGTTCTCGTGGAAGGCGTACACCATGTTGAAGGTGAGCTTCTCGTGATGGAATTTGCGAAAGATGCTGTCCAGGGAGAAGTAGCTCAACGTGTCGTGCATCCAGCCCATGTCCCACTTCAGGCCGAAGCCGAGCCCGCCGAGATGGGTCGGGCGCGAGACGCCGGGCCAAACCGTCGATTCCTCCGCGATGGTGATGATGTCCGGGTGTTCCCGGTAGACCACCTCGTTGAACCGCTTCAGGAAGTCGATCGCCTCGAGATTCTCGCGGCCGCCGAAGCGGTTGGGAATCCACTCGCCCTCGCGGCGCGAGTAGTCCAGGTAGAGCATCGAGGCGACCGCGTCCACCCGCAGCCCGTCGACGTGATAGACCTCCAGCCAGTACAAGGCGTTGGCCAGCAGGAAGTTCGACACCTGGGGGCGGCCGTAGTTGAAGACGAAGGTGCCCCAGTCCGGCTGCTCGCCCTGGCGGGGATCGGCGTGCTCGAAGAGGTGGGTGCCGTCGAAGTAGCCGAGCCCGTGCTCGTCGCGGGGGAAGTGGGCCGGCACCCAGTCCAGGATCACGCCGATGCCGGCGCGATGTAGGGTGTCCACGAAATGCATGAAGTCCTGCGGCGAGCCGTAGCGGCTCGTGGGGGCGAAGTAGCCCACGGTCTGATAGCCCCAGGAGGCGTCGAGCGGATGCTCCGAGATCGGCAGCAGCTCGACGTGGGTGAAGCCCATCTCCCCGACGTAAGCGACGAGCCGGTCGGCCAGCTCACGGTAGCTCAGCCAGCGGTTGTCCTCCTCGGGGACGCGCATCCAGGAACCGAGATGCACCTCGTAGATCAGGATCGGAGCGTCCAGAGCCTGGCGCGCGCCGCGCGTATGCATCCATTCCTGATCGTTCCACTGGAAGCCGCCGAGATCGTGGAGCACCGAGGCCGTCTGCGGCCGCAGCTCGCAGCCGAAGCCGAAGGGATCGGTCTTCTGCACGTGATAGCCACCGCCGTGCGAGGTGATGGCGTACTTGTACAGCGCGCCCGGCTTCAGGCCGGGGACGAAGCCCTCCCAGATGCCTGAGCCGCCCCGCAGCCGCAGGGGATCGGCGGCGGCGTCCCAGCCGTTGAAGTCGCCGACCACCGCAACCTGCTCGGCATTGGGTGCCCAGACGGCGAAGCGCGCACCGCGGCGGCCACGGACCTCGGCTGGATGAGCGCCGAGCTTCTCCCATAGCCGGTAGTGCGTGCTCTCGCCGATGAGATGCAGATCGTAGTCGCTCAGCAGCTCGACATGCTCGCTCATGGTGCTAGCCCCTTCCCTCTCCGTTCTCCGGGCCCATCGTCCGCGTGATGATATCGAGGATGCCCGCCAAAGGGATGTGAACCCAGTCGGGGCGGTTGTTCAGCTCGTACTTCAGCTCGTAGAAGGTCTTGTCCAGCAGAAAGACATCCAGCAGCACCTCGCGCGCCGCCTCGCCGGCGGCCAGCGGCGGCCTGTCGCCCATGGCGCCCAGGTAGCCGGCCAGGAAGATCGCCCCCATCCAGCGATTCCAGACCGCAGCCCAGGCGGCGGCGGCTGCAAGACGCTCCGGCCGCCGTGCGGATACCTCGTGCCGCACGGTCTGGGCCGCGTAATCGAACGAGCGGATCATGCCGGCGATGTCCTTCAGCGGCGATTGCTTCTGACGGCGCTCGGCGAGGGGAAGCAGCGGCTCGCCCTCGAAGTCGATCAGCAGCCAGCCCCTATCGGTGACCAGCACCTGTCCGAGATGGTAATCGCCGTGGATCCGGATGAGCTGGCCGGCCTCTGACAGGCCGGGCAGGTCCTGGAAACGGGCGATGAGCTGCGGCCCGGCGGTCAGCACCCGGTCGGCGTTCCCGCGCTCGCTTTCAGCCAGCTTGCTCGCGCTTCTGTTGAGCAGCTCGAGGGCCTCGTGCACGTGAGCCGTGCAGGCGTCGGCCAGGGCCTCGAGGTCAGCGGTCGTCATGGCCCGCGGTGCAAAATCGGGACGCCGCCGGTCGCCGGCCAGGGCTCGATGGAACTCGGCCGTGCGGCGGCCCAGCTCCCGAGCCCGCTCCGGGAAGTTGCCGGCGACGGCGGTGAAGATCTCCGGTGGCTCCCGGGTGGCCAGCTGCAGCGGGCCCGCCGCCACAGGGGGCGGCGGATCCGGCCAGTGGCGCCGGCCGATGGCGGCCAGAAAATCACGGGCCGCCTGCAACCCATGCTGCCAGCCGTCGCCCTCGTTGACCACGAAGTCCTGTAGCATGGCGATGGTCGTCTCCGCTCCGCCCCGGCCGATATAGGCCATGCCCCCTTGCACGCGGGCCATGCCGGTGAATCCGGTGCGCTCGGTCAGATGCAGCCCCACCTCGAGATCGGGATTGGGCCCGTCCTCGAGCTGCCGGTAGAACTTCAGCACGAAGGCCTCGTCCATCACGATGGAGGTGTTGCTCTGCTCCACCGACAGGCGACGCACCGAAGGGGCGCCGGCACGGACGAACAGGTCGCTCCGCATGCCGCTGGCCGTGAAGGCCCGGATTCCGCCGTCGCGCGCGGTGTCGTACTGGCGACCGTCCACGATGGCGGCATAGAGCTCGCGACATGACGTGCGATCGGCCAGGGCGTCGCAGATGATTCCCTCGGTGCGCGGGGTGCGCAGGCGAGCCATGACGCTGGCAGGTACGTCCGCCGCCAGCTTCTCGGCCGGCTTGCCGGTGACGGCCCTCACGGGCAGGGCGTAGCGCTCGGTCCCGCCGTCCTCGTATCGGGCCTCGACGACGGTCACGTAGAAGCCTGTTCCCAGGTGGCACCAGTCGAGCAAGCGCAGCGAACCCAGCGCGCGGGCCTTGCTGCGGAACCAGCGCTGGCGGCGCAGGAAATGGGGCAGGACCTCGGTCTCGAGGACGTAACGGCTGGTGTCGTCCAGCAGCTCGACGCCGCGCTCGAGCGTGACCACCGGCAGCTGTTCGGCCCGCTTCGTCGTCACGGCCTGACCGGTGATGATCGGCTCCGGCTGGGGCTCGAGCAGGAACCAGTAGAAGGCATGCGGACCCACGGTCAGGAAGTACGGCAGCTCGCCGATGGTCGGGAACTCGGTGCGGCCGATCATCTCGACGGGCGTCCAGCCGTCGAACTCGTCCAGGTTCAGCTCCACCGGCTGCACGTAGCGGCTGAGGTTGGCCAGGCAGAGCAGGGTCTCGCCACGGTAACGCCGGAGGTAGGCCAGGACATGCCGGTTTTCGGGATGCAGGAACTCCATGCTGCCGCGGCCGAAGGCCTTGTGCTGGCGTCGCAGGGCGATCAGCCGGCGCATGAAGTGAAGCAGGGAGGAGGGGTTGCGATCCTGGGCCTCGACGTTCACCGCCCCGTAGCCGTAGACGGGATCCATCAGCACCGGCAGGTAGAGCCGCGCCGGATCGCAGCTCGAGAAGCCGGCATTGCGGTCGACCGACCACTGCATGGGCGTCCGCACCCCGTCCCGGTCGCCGAGGAAGATGTTGTCGCCCATGCCGATCTCGTCGCCGTAGTAGATGACCGGCGTGCCGGGGAAGGAGAAGAGCAGGCTGTTGATCAGCTCGATCCTCCGCATCGAGTTGTTGAGCAAGGGAGCGAGGCGGCGGCGGATGCCGAGGTTCAGACGCATGCGCGGGTCGCCAGCGTAGGCCGAGTACATGTAGTCCCGCTCCTCGTCCGTGACCATCTCGAGGGTCAGCTCGTCGTGGTTGCGCAGGAACAGGGTCCACTGGCAGGAATCGGGAATCTCGGGCGTCTGCTTCAGGATGTCGATGATCGGCCGTTGGTCTTCCTGGGAGAGGGCCATGAAGATCCGCGGCATCAGCGGGAAGTGGAAGGCCATGTGACAGGCATCGCCGTCACCAAAATAGGGCCGCACGTCGGTCGGCCACTGGTTGGCCTCGGCCAGCAGCATGCGGTCGTCGAACTCGGCGTCCACCGCGGCGCGCATCTGCTTGATCACCGCGTGCGTCTCGGGAAGGTTCTCGTTGCTGGTGCCCTCGCGCACGCAGAGATACGGCACGGCGTCGAGCCGCAGCCCGTCCACCCCCATCTTGAGCCAGAAGCGCAGCACCCTGATCACCGCCTGAACCACTTTCGGATTGTTGTGGTTCAGGTCGGGCTGGTGGCTGAAGAAACGGTGCCAGTAATACTGGCCGGCGACGGCGTCCCAGGCCCAGTTGGAGGCCTCCGTGTCGCGGAAGATGATCCGGGTCTCGGCGAACTTCTTGTCGTCGTCACTCCAGACGTAGTAGTTGCGCTGCGCCGAGCCGGGCTTCGCCCGGCGGGCGGCCTGGAACCACGGGTGCTGGTCCGAGGTGTGGTTGACGACCAGCTCGGTGATCACGCGCAGGCCACGCCGGTGCGCCTCGCGCACCAGGGCTCGGAAGTCGCGCAGGGTGCCGTAGTCGGGATGGACGCCGCGATAGTCGGAGATGTCGTACCCGTCGTCGCGCAGCGGGGAGGGGTAGAAGGGCAGCAGCCAGATGGCCGTCACCCCCAGGCTCTCCAGGTAGTCCAGCTTCTCGATCAGTCCGCGAAAATCCCCGCGCCCGTCGCCGCTGCTGTCCCGGAAGGCCTTGACGTGCAGCTCGTAGATGATGGCATCCTTGTACCAGAGCGTGTTCTTGCTGCCGGACAATGATATCCCCCTTGGTCTCTTGCCGTTCGGCCTTCGGACCATCACCGCACTATATAAGATCGTTACATGAAATAGTCGAAGTCGCGCTCGGTGCGCACGCGGCGTCGTAGCCGGAATATCTGAGCGGGCATGACCTGCGGATCCAGCTCCACGTAGTTGTGAGCGCCCTGCCACAGATAGCGTCCCTCGCCGATCAGATCGTGCATCTGGTACACGTCGTGCGGTCCGATGTCCAACTCCGCGAGCGGCAAATCCACCCAGCCCGAGTGCCGGTGATGAGGATCGAGATTCACCGCCACCAGGATGATGTTGTCCAGGTCGGGTGTGGTCTTGCTGTAGAAGATCAGCTGCTCGTTGTCCACGGGATGGAACATGAGACGATCGTTGCGGTACAGCGCGGGATTGTCGCGGCGGATGGTGTTGACCCGGGTGATCAGCTCGCGGATGTTGCCGGGCCGGTCCCAGTCCCAGCGTTTGCGCTCGTACTTCTCGGCGTCCAGGTACTCCTCGCGTTCCGGCAAGGCCCGGTTCTCGCACAGCTCGAATCCGCTGTAGATCCCGTAGCTGGCGGCCAGCGTCGCCGCCAGCACGAGGCGGATCTGGAAGGCCGGCCGGCCGCCGAACTGCAGGTACTCCGGCAGGATATCGGGCGTGTTGGTGAAGAAGTTGGGCCGGAAGAACTCGCTGACCGGCGGACTGGTCAGCTCGCGCAGGTATTGCTTCAGCTCACGCTCGGTGTTGCGCCAGGTGAAGTAGGTGTAGGACTGGTCGAAGCCCACCTTGGCCAGCGCGTACATCAGCTTCGGGCGCGTGAAGGCCTCGGCGAGGAAGATGGTCTCCGGATGGCGGCGCTTGACCTCGGCGATCAGCCACTGCCAGAAGCGCAGTGGCTTGGTGTGGGGATTGTCGACCCGGAGGATGCGCACGCCCCTCGCGCACCAGAACAGCGCCACGTCCAGCAGCTCGCGCCACAGCTCGCGCCAGTCCGCATTCTCGAAGTCGAGCGGGTAGATGTCCTCGTACTTCTTGGGCGGATTCTCCGCGTACCGGATGCTGCCGTCCGGCCGGTGGCGGAACCACTGCGGGTGCTCGGCCACGTAGGGATGATCCGGCGAGCACTGGTAGGCCAGATCGATGGCCAGCTCGAGGCCGTGCTGCCGGGTCGCGGCCAGGAAGTGATCGAAGTCCTCCAGGCTGCCCAGCTCCGGATGCACCGCCTTGTGCCCGCCCTCGGCCGCACCGATGGCCCAGGGGCTGCCGGGATCACCGGATTCGGGCTTGCCGGTGTTGTTGCGCCCCTTGCGGTGAGTCTTGCCAATGGGGTGGATCGGCGGCAGGTAGACCACGTCGAAGCCCATGCGCGCGATCTCCGGCAGGCGCGTCTCGGCGGCGCGGAAACCCGGCACCGGCTCCTCGGCCGCGGTCAGGGCCGAACGGGGAAAGAACTCGTACCAGGCGCCGCAGGCCGCGCGCGGGCGGTTGACGTCCACCACGAACTCGCGGTCGAGGGTCGTCTCGCCGGAACGGTCGGGATACTTGCGAGCCATGGCGGCCAGGTCGTCGCCCGCGGCCCGCGCCACGCGCTCCTCGATCGGTCGGTTCTCCGTCAGGGCAGCCGCCGCCTGCTCCAGCCACAGCCGGTCGGGTTGCGGAGCCCGGGCCGCGTGCTCGTGCAGCAGCGCGGCTCCTTCCTGCAGCTCGAGACCCACGTCCTGCCCGACCGCGTGCTTCTTGACCAGCGCGTCGCGCCAGGTCGTGAAGCGTTCGATCCAGGCCGCCGCCGTGTAGTGGTGAGGTTCCTGGCTGCCGATCGTGAACGCAGCCCGCCAGCGGTCGTTGCCGACATGCTGCATGGGCACCTCGCGCCACCCGCTTGCCGACGCGGGCCGCCACCTCAGGACGACCGCCAGGGCGTCTTGGCCGTCGGCCAGGGCATCGACCGTGACCTCCATCGTCTCGCCGACCGCGCGCTTGACGGGCCAGCGCCCGTCGTCGACGCGAGGTTGCGGGCTTTCCAGCCAGACGCGGCGGTTCAGCTCCGGCGCCGGCTGCGGCAGCTTCTCGCGCGGGTTCACGACGCGCTCACCTCCTGCTGGGATTCGATGAGACGCTCATAGAGCGCATGGGTCCGGCGGGCCACGGCGGTCCAGCCGAACTCGGCGATCACGCGGCGGCGGCCGGCCTCGCCGAGGCGGCGGCGTCGCTCGGGATCGGCGAGCAGACCCGTGATCGCCGCCGCGAGATCGGCCGCGAAGCGCTCGGGATCCGCGGGCTCGAGGTCGTCCGGCCCCGCCGGCGCAAACGCGATCAGCTCGCCGGTTTCGCCTGGCAGGACGACGTCCGGTATGCCGCCGACGGCGCTGGCGACGACAGGCGTCTGGCAGGCCATCGCCTCGAGGTTGATGATCCCGAACGGCTCGTACACGGATGGACAGCAGAACACCGCCGCGTGGGAATGGAGGGCGACGGCCTCCTGGCGGGGCACCATGGCGTCGATCCAGATCACCCGCCCGGGGCCACGCCGTGCCCGCAGCTCGGCGACGGCCGCGGAGGTCTCGGCGGCCAGCTCGGGCGTGTCCGCTCCCGCGGCGCAGAGCACGATCTGCGTTTCCGGAGGCAGCCGGCGGGCCGCCGCCAGGAAGTGGCCGATGCCCTTCTGCCGCGTGATGCGGCCCAGGAATAGCACGTAGGGAACCTCGGGATCGATGCCGTGGCGCCGCAGCGCTTCCGGCGCCTGCACCGGGCGGTAGACCTCCGGGTCGATCCCGTTGGGGATGACCGTCACGCGTTCGTCGGGAACGCCGAACTGGTGTCGGATCACCTCGCCGTCCTGCCGGGAGACAGCGATCACCGCGTCGGCCATCGCTAGGATCGCGCGCTCGACCCAGCAGGACAGGTCGTAGCCCCGGCCGAGCTGCTCGCGCTTCCACGGACGCAGCGGCTCGAGGGAATGGACCGTTACCACCAGGGGAAGACCGTAGGCCAGCCTGGCGACGATGCCGCCCAGATGGGTGTACCAGGTATGGCAGTGGACCAGGTCGGCGTTGATGGGACGGACGTTCGCCGCCAGGCTGGTCTCCAGTGCCGACAGCGCGGCCCGCACGCGCCCGGGATGATCCCGGAACATTCCCGCGCCGTAGGGCAGGCCTCGCACGACCGGATTGTCGCCGGGTTCGTCCTGATCGCCGAAGCACCGGACCTCGACCCGGGCCAGCCCGGCCATCTCGCGGGCGAGGTGCTCGACGTGCACGCCGGCCCCCCCGTAGACGTACGGCGGATACTCGCGTGTGAGGTAGAGGATCTTCATAACGGCGCTGTCCCTCCGCTGTTCGGCGTACCCGGTCCAGGGTAACCACAGCCCGGCGGCGGCGCCAATGGCCGATCGTTGACGATCTCAGGCGATCTGCACGGTTTTCAGCACCCGGAACCGCTCGCAGTGACGGTAGTCGCCGTGGGGGCCGGAGAGGACCTCGCGGATGAAGCGCTCGATTCTGGTCGGGTCCGGGAACTGCGAGCGGTGGCAAAGCAGGATCTCCAGCTTGCGATCGATGTCCTCGGTGATGTCGACGAAGCGGTCGGGCGCGTTGCTCCCGTAGAACCACAACTCCTCGACCCGGTGGGGATGGCCGGGGTATATCCACGGATTCTTCGCGGCGAAGACGGCATCGAAGGTCGCGACCGCGGCAATGCGATGATCGCGGTGGAAGAGATTCAGGTTGTCGAAGGCCTGGTTGGCAGGGTCGAAGGAGAAGACGATCTCCGGTCGATACTTCCTGAGCAGGATGACGAGCCGGCGCCGGAGGTCCTCGTCGTACTCGAGATAACCGTCCTGGTTGTCGAGAAACTCGATGTCCTGCATGCCGAGCAGGTGCGCCGCCTCGCGTTGCTCCCGCTTCCGGACCGCCACGCGTTCCCCGGGCGGCAGTTCTCCGGCCTTGAAGCCGTTCTCCCCGTTGGTCAAAAGGACCATGACGCCCCGGTAGTCCCGGCGCAGCAGCTGCATGATCGTGCCGGTACAGCCGAACTCCATGTCGTCCGGATGAGCACCGATGGACATCACCGTCTTCATGTCGACACGTTCCCGTCAGCCCTGGCGGTATCAGCTCTACCTGATCAGCAGCATTCTCCTGGTCAGTATATACGCGTTCGTCGTCAGGCGGTAGAAGTACAGCCCCGAAGGCGCGTTGCGCCCGCCATCGTCGCAACCCTCCCAGACGATCTCGTGCATTCCCCGCGTCAGCAGACCGCTTGCCAGGCCGGCGACCCGTCGGCCCTGCACGGAGTACACCGCGATCTCCGCCTGCGTGTTCTCGGGCAGCGTGAACCGGATGACGGTCCGGGGATTGAAGGGATTGGGAAGATTCTGGCACAGTTCCGGAACCAAGGACCGCGACGACTCGGCCGGCAGGTTCGCCGGCCCGAGCCAGCGCTGCGAGCCGTTCAAGCCAAGTTCCTGCAGCCAGTACTCGGCTCCCCCCGCTGGTGGGGACGGGTCAACGAACTCGCCGGACAGCATTCCCGAAAACGGCTCGTCGCTGATCCTCTGCATCCCGCCGCCTGGCTCTCCTCGCCAGAGGTAGAGGGCCCCGTCGTCCGGCAGCCGGGACAGGTGCCACCTGATGACAGCTTGGCCGTTCTCTCTTCCGGCCAGGAACGACTCCAGATAGGTGGCCGTGACCAGCGCGTCCTCCAAGATCCAGAGGCCGCCGGCGTCTGCTGCCACGAAGGCATACCTGCCCTGGATGGAGACTCGACGGACGACCGTGAAGGTCTCGAAGGAACCGATCTCGACCGGCGACGACAGCGTGCTGATGTCGACGAGGCGCAGTCCCGCATTCCAGCCGGCCACGTAAGCATGGCTCTGGCTGGCTCCCTCCGCGCTGAGAGCGATGCCATGCGCCCAGTATCCCGGATCCAGGACGCTGACCTCCTGGGGATCGGCGGGATCACTCACATCGAGGATCCGCAGGCCATCGTTTCCATTGGCGATGTAGACCTGGTTCCCCCGCGCAATCACTCCCAAGGCCTGATTGGCAGTCGCGAAATGACCGACCTCGGTGGGATGGGCCGGATCGCTGATGTCGCAGATGGACAGCCCGCTGAAGCCGCAGGCGACGTAGGCGTAGTTCCCCAGGATGGCGATGTCCTGCGCCTCGTCGAGGGTCGCGAGGGAGCCGATCCATTGCGGGGACGAGGGCGTGGCAACGTCCACGACCTGCAATCCCCCGGAAGAGCAGGCCGCGAAGACGTGATCATTCGCGAACGCGATGCTGCTCACGGGCGCGGAGACATATGCCAGTCCGACCTCGCTCGGGTTCCCGGGATCCGAGACATCCACCACCCGCAGACCTTCCCAATTGCATCCCAGGTAGGCGTGATCGTCGACCACGGTCAGGGAGGGATTGATGGCCTCCGTCTCGAGATAGCCAAGCGTTGTCGCCTGGCTGGGATCGCCGACGTCGAGTATCCAGAGTCCGGAACCGTATCCCACCACGTACGCGCGGTCGCCGTGGACCTCGATCCCGTAGATCTCGCCAGGTGTGTTCTGTACGAAGACAGCCGCCGGATCGGTTGGATCGCTGACGTCCAGCCAGTACATGCCGGTCGAGGCGGCGACGTAGGCGTGTCCCGGCACCGCAGAGACCCCCAGTGCCCAGCCCTTGGTTTCATAATGTCCGATTTCCAGTGGACCGGCTGGTGTGGTAATGTCGATCACGTACAACCCGGCACTGCCGGACGCCACGTATGCCTCGTTTCCCAGGATGCAGACCTTGTTGACATGGACACCAATGTTCCAGGAGCCGATCTCGGTCGGCTGGGCTGAATCACTGACGTCCACAACGCGCAGACCGTCATCGAAGTCCGCCACGTAGGCATAGGAACCGCTGACATCCACCTCCAGCGCCTGATTCTGCGTGTCGATGAATCCGACCTCGACGGGCGCGGCGGGGTCGCTGACATCGATGATTCGCAGACCGTTGTAGTCCGCCGCCGCGTAGACATGATCGCCGCTGACGGCAAGACCCCGGGCCAGACCGTCGGACTGCAGGAAGCCGACCTCGGTGGGGCTGGCTGGATCGGTAATGTCGACGACGCGCACGCCATAATAGTTGTCGGCCACGTAGGCATGATCACCGGCCACAGCGACATCGCATGCATACCCGGCCAGGGGATTGCTACCCACGATAGCCGGGTCGGCTGGGTCGCTGATGTCGACGACCTGTAGTCCGTTGACCTCGCCGACCACATAGACGTGGTCTCCGGCAACGGCGATGTTGCGGATGGCCACCGGCAGCTCGATATTGCCCAGCTGGGTGAAGATGTCCGGATCCGTGATCTGGGCGATCGTCAACAGACAGCCGTCGCCGAAAATCACCAGGTTGCCCTGGGCGGCCGTGGCGAGGCAGGGACCGTGCGGCCAGTGGCCGGCCAGGGTGACGTTCTCGCTGTCGGTCGCGCCGGGAAGGGCGGATGACGATGACAGCAGGCCGAGGCAGATCGTGAGAGCAAGAACGAAGCGAATCCTGTTCATGATGTCTCTCCTTGCGGCAGGCGAGCCGATTCCTGCGGGTCGGGCGACTCATCGGATCGGCACAAACCACCTCGTATCGGGCTGAAACTCCTGGACCAATCCCCTCTGGTAGGCTGCCCATTATTCCCACAGGAGCCGTACACTGTCCACGATGAGATGGTTTGTCCTGGCCCACCTGCGCAGCATGGCCATTTCCTGAGGCCTCGGCGGGCGGTTGAATTTGCCCCGTACCTGGACCACCGCCCTATCCTGCAGGGAGACCTCGATGGTCACGCAACGCGCCTCGTTGCACCGCAGCGACCAGATCGCGCAACTGCCGGAAGCCACCTTGTGGGTGTAGCTGCTCACACAATGCCTCAGGATACGACCTTCGGAGGTCAGGTCCTTGCTGTTGAGAATCTCCAGCATGGTCCAGACGATCTCCCTGTCGGGGCGGCCCTCGCCGCTGGTCTTGATGCGCCAGGTTCCCCCGAACAGGCCGGAAGGGAGGAAGATGATGCCGCGCAGCCGCGCGACTGCCAGCTCGCGATGCCAGCTCTGCATGCCGCGGGTCAGGGATCTGACCGTGCGGCCCTTCAGCCGGAACCGGGAGCTTTCGCGGTGGCGGTGCTCTAGGTAATCGGTGAGAGGTCCGACCTGGACGAGGTCCAGGTCCGGCTGACGGCAGAACCAGTGGATTGCCTCGTCCCAGAAGCGAAGCGAACCGTGCCTCTCGGAGATGCGAGCACCGATCACGGCACGAGCCAGCGCCTCATCACCGCCATGACCCAGCACCTGAGCTCGCAGCAGAGCCATCAGGACGCTCATACCTTCCGGTGCGGTCACGAACAGATGGCCCATGCGCCGGGTGAGGGGCATCTGGATGATGTCTGCCTCGACACAGGACCGAATGCTCTCACCCCGGCCCAGATGAGCAAGCAGCGGCGCCACGCGTACGACATTGCGATCGGCCTCCTCCGAGCTGAGAAAGGCGCTCTTGATGAAGGCGGGGACCCGATAGAGGATCAAAAGGTGATCGACCAGCGAGATCAGGTGAGTGCGCGGGCTGCGCCCACGAGGCGACCAGCCCCGCAAGGGGCGAATCCAGGGCTGACTGATCAGGCGGCTGAAAACCAATGCGTTGTCGGGATCGACGAGACGCGGCGAGGTCTCAGACAATACGTCCAGCAGGGCATCGATGCGCCGGCGGGCATGATACTCGAGCTGCAAGTAGTCGAGGACCTGCATGAGACTTATGCGAGGATTGTGCTTGTCGGAGCTAGCGAGACGCTCGCGCATGATCGCTTGCAGACGTGCTTCCTTGCGGCATCTGTCCAGCCGCTCCTGCTTGCGTAGGGCGGCGTGCTGCTCCGCGATGGCGCGACGGCGGGCGCGACGCCTCTTCCGCGAGCCGCCCTTCGCCGGCACGTGAATGTGACTGATGTACATGGGCCGACCTCCCGCCTCGGCACGCACACGGGTACGTGGCCGGTTTGCCCGGCGAGGCTCGGGAGGTGGCTGCTGGTCAGGATCACCGCGCCGCGTGCAGTCCTACTCGGACATCACGACCGGCGCACCGGAATCCCGAACCCGCCGTGTCTAGATCCATTCGCCATCAGGCGGAATGGATTCCGGCGTATTAGTGGCGGGATTCCGTGAATGGAGGGGCTGTGGAAGCGGTCCATCGTGTCCTTCCCTGTACCGAAACTGCGCATCCTCAAGGATCGCCAGCGAGTGTACATGACCGCGCATCATGGTGCAAACCGGAATAGAGGGCTTTCCTTGTCACGGACGGTCCGGGTCCCGGAGTACCACCGGCGGACATGCGGTCGGGAGGTCAACGTGCCGGACGGCCGGGGCCCGGTCCGGTCCGGAAGCGCCCGCCGCTGCTGGCGGGATCGCTCTCGTAGCCCAACTCCGGGAAATTCAGCCGCGGAGACGTATCGGGATAGAGCGCGACGACGCGCTGTGGGAGCGCGGAACCGCTCATCCCGGCGTGGCAGCGGCCGCAGCTGACGACCTGGGCGTCGTGGCAATCGCCGCAGCGCAAGGCCCGGGCCGCCGGCGGCACCTCGTGGTGGATGGAGGTGTACATGCGGGTCTGGATGAAATCGAACTTGCCCGAGTAGTCCAGCCCGGCGGTCCGGCAACCGTCGGCAATGGCCCGGTTCCAGTCGAAGTGTTCCCAGTATCCGTCCGCGAACTTGACCGGGACCAGGACCCGGTTCTCGCTGTCGTAGGGCTGAGTCGCCGTGTAGACCTTGAACGGGAAGATCAGCGAGGCCGGATCGGCGCGCTCCCCGCCGGGTGCGTTCAGCTCGACCGGCCGGTTCCGGCGGATCTTCTCGCCGAGCAGGTACACGTCCCGCGTCCCGTCGAACCAGCGATACTGCGGCACGACGTCGCGTCCCCACTCCAGGTCGCCGAATCGCTTGTCGTACGCCGGCAGGCCGAGGGACCGCAGCGTGTCCGGCAGGGCCCGGCCCGCGGTGGAATAGTCCCGCCCGAGCTGGGTGGGCTGGCCGCGGGCGAAGAAGGGTATGTGACAGGTCTCGCAGGCCACGGCCTCGACGTGCTTGTCGAGGTGTCCACCCAGCTCGCCCACGATGGCATGGGGCCGATCGCCGTGGCACTGCCGGCAGTGCACGCGCCCCTCGGTGACCGGTGTCTGGAAGGAGAGGCCGGCGATCCGGTGGCTGCGGGTCCAGTGGCAATCCTGGCACTGCAGGCCCACCAGCCCCATGTGAACGTCCAGCTCGGGTGAGGGATCGATCAGCGCGGGCTCGAGGTCCCCTTGCTCCACGTTGGGCCCGCCCCCCCTGTAGAAATGGCAACCGCCGCAGTTGGCGCGCGTGGGTTCGTCCACCCTGGCGGCCAGCAGGGAGAGGTCCAGCCCCGCAGGATCCCCGGCGTTCGCCGCCGCGTCGCGCCGGTGCAGGGCCATGGAGTCATGGCAGACCAGGCAGTCGATGTGGCCGGCCTCCATGCTGCTCAGGTTGACGATAGCCGATTCGCTGCCGATGTGGAACGGCGCGCTGGCGACCAGATCCGGGTTGGCGCTGATCATGTAGTTGTCCAGCACGCTCAGCAGTCCCAGATCCGCGCTGTGCTCGTGATCGATCACCGAAGAGGAAAGGCCCCGCCACCGCCAGTGGGCGCTGGCCAGGACATCCTCGGCGGCCTGGCGATGGCACTGCAGACACGCGGATGTGACCTGCTCGACGGATGGGAAGCGGGGCAAGGAGACGAACGCCGCATGATCGGGAACGCGGGGCCGGTGACAGGAGCGGCAGTCCATGGGGGCCAGGACCTGGCGGGGCTGGTCTGCGTGGCAACCCATGCATTGCTGGTGATAGGCGCCCTTCAGGCCGACCCGCGGCGAGCCGTCACCGTCGTTCGGGCGCCGGTGGCAGTCCGCGCAGGCCTGGAAGGTGGTGTTGCTCAGATCCTCGTGACATCCCGAGCAGGGGCCACCCAGGCGGACGTCGAAGGACAGGTGCAGCTCGCGGAGGTCCTCGCCCCTGCGGTCTCCTTCCTCCAGCGAGACGCGGTGATGGCAGACGCTGCAATCGCCCCCGGTGAAGGTATCGTGGCTGCGATGGCTGAAGAGTACCGGCTGGTAGTAGTTCGTCGGGTAGTTCAGGGCGGCGTTCTCGAGCAGGTAGAAATTGCGATATTCGCCGGGGCGAAACGCATGCGAGGGGGCCGTCCAGTCCCAGGAGACGTTCTGATCGACCAGGGCATAGGGGCTGCCCTTGAAGAAAGGCCGGTAGCCGGCCAGAGCCTGCCGGTGGACCGTCGCGTAGAGGATCACGAAGCCGAGCAGCAGGACGGCCGCGGCAGCGCGTGCGGTCCAGGCCAGCCGCCTGGTTTCGCGGGCAGACGGAGTGCCGGCCGGCTGCGCCGCCGGCGCGATCGACGTCGGCACGGACAGTACGGGCAGATAGTTGGCGAAGAGGCGGAAGCCCAGGATGATGGTGCAGGCGATCGCCACCGTGAGAGCCATTTCCCCCACGGAGGGAAAATAGCGCTGCGTGGTGAACGGGGGATAGTAGCCTATGAGATAGGTGTTGAGCCGGTTGAGCACGACGCCACCGATGATCAGCAGGCAGGCCGTCAAGAGGTAGCGGGGCGAGCGGCGCAGGGTCCGGGAGAGCAGCAGGCCGCAGGGGATGATCAGTCCGGCCACGATCTCGACCGCCAGCGAGACCGTCAGCTCGGGATGACGGACGAAGCTCAGCTCGCCGTGGCGCGCGATCAGATCGCCCAGCTTCACCAGAAGGTAGAGAATGATGAACCAGGGCACCACGCGGGCGAGGGAGCCGAGCGTGTCCATGTCCGGCCGGTATCCGCGCTCGCGGGCAGCGAGCAGGGATTCCATGATGATCATCGGAAAGCCCACCATCATGGCCGAGAGCAGGAACAGCACGGGCAGCATGGGGGTCAACCAGAACGGATCGAGCTTGGTCCGGGCGATCAGCATCAACGTGCCCAGCGACGAATGGTGCATGCAGGAAAGCACGAAGCCGGCCACGATGAACAGCGGCAGGACCAGCTTGACCCAGCGGTGCAGGGTCAGGACCAGCGGCCGCAGCCGCAGCAGCGTCCTGCCCGACCTGCCGTCGCTCTCCATCCGCTGCTGCAGGCCCTCGAGGATGGTTGGGGACATCTCGAAGGTCAGCACGACCAGGTAGGCGACCACGCACATGGCCACCTCGAAGAGCACCGAGTTGCCCTGCCAGTGGATCAGCGGTTGCCAGATCCCCCAGTACCGGCCCAGATCGAAGACGAGGGCCACGGCCACCATCAGGTAGCCCAGCCAGGCCGTCACGATGGCCGGCCGCAGCAGGGCGTGATAGCGGTGGCGGCCGAAGATGTCGATCAGGGCTGCCGCGGTGAAGCCGCAGGCCGCCAGGGCAACGCCGGCGGCCACGTTGATGGCCTTCCAGATGCCCCACGGGTAGTGGTTGCTGAGATTGGTCACGCCGTCCAGGCCGACCAGGAAGCGCGCCAGGCCGAAGGCGTAGCCGACCGCCATGAAGGCCAGGAGCACGTAGGTCCCGCCGGTAAAGAACGGCTGCCGCAGGGGACGGGGCTGGTAGGTGGTCATGCCCGACCTCGCGGCGTTACGGGCGGCTCTCCCTCACCGGAAGACCCGGTTCCCGCTTCCCGCTCGTCCAGACGGCGCTGCCGGCGCCTGTTGAGCCACATCGTGCAGCCGAGCGCCCCATAGACGGCCAAGGGGATGGCCCCGAAGCGGTAGACGGTGTGCTGGATCATCTCGGTCAGGCGGGGAGGAGCCTGCTCGGGCATGGCCAGCAGGTCCAGCTCCTCGAAGTCGCGCCCGGTCAGGTACAGCCAGGCCGTGCCACCGGCCTCGTGCTCGCCGTAGATGTGAGAGTGGTAACGGGCCGGTCGGGCCGCAATGCGGGAGCGGGCCAGGGCGAGCAGCTCGTCGCGGCGGCCGAAGACGAGGGCCTCGGTGGGGCAGGCCGCCGCACAGGCCGGATTCGCCCCGGTTCCCCGACGGCGGTCCGTGCACAGCTCGCACTTGCGCACGCGGGGCGTCAGAGCCTCGTCGAACTCGTAGGCGAGGATCTCGAAGGGGCAGGACAGCAGGCAGTACCGGCAGCCGATGCAGATCTCGGGCCGGTAGACCACCGCACCATCGGTCGCCTTGGTCAGGGCTCCGACGATGCACGCGGAAACGCAGGCGGGATCCAGGCAATGCATGCACTGAATCTTGACGTACGTGGACTCTTCCAGGGCCTGCACTGGCGACGGCGGGCCGGGATACTCGTTGACGACGGTGAAAGCCTGATCGGTGGGACGGCGCGGATTGCGCAGCACGGTGCGATCGCTGAAAGAACGGGCCGGCCGCGGCAGGCCGTTGCTGCGGTAGCAGGCCTCCTCGCACTTGCGGCAGCCGATGCAGAGGGTCGTATCGACCAGGACGCCGACCCGCTCGGTATCGTCGTCGTTCTCGGCGGCGGAGGACCGGGTGGCCAGGACCAGGCCGGCTGTGGCCAACTTCAAGAGCTGGCGTCTCGTGATGTCCATACCCGAGCACTCCCGGTAAGGAGCAGGCAGAACACCACTCCATTATGATGAGCA
This sequence comes from uncultured Fibrobacteraceae bacterium, assembly GCA_964524645.1. GTDB lineage: Bacteria > Krumholzibacteriota > Krumholzibacteriia > LZORAL124-64-63 > LZORAL124-64-63 > CAZGEC01. Next base: position 34,918 of record CAZGEC010000022.1, read on the forward strand.
GGACCCGGCCGGGCAAGGCGAGAATCACCCTCCCAGGTGGCACGTAAGGTGTTGCAATACAGCATAGATGGGGGGGCGGCCGGTACGGTGGACCGGCCAAAGCCGAATTGACATGCTCCATCCGGGCCGCCGATAATGGCCGGCGTTCGGACGCAACCGCGCAGCACATCGAGCCGGAGGCAGCGGACAAGGTATCATGATGAGCACCGCCCCGATGCGTACGATCGGCCTGGCAACATTCACGGCGGCCGCCCTGCTGCTGGCGCTGCTCTCGGGCTGCGTTGCCAAGCGGAACGACCAGGAATCCCCCGCCACGGACCGACTGATCCTGGCCGGCTACTCGGTGGTCGGTCCGGTCTATCAGCAGGAGATCATTCCACTCTTCCAGTCGCACTGGCGGGCGCGGACCGGCCGGGAGGTCGTGGTCGATGGCACCTTCGCCTCCTCGGGAGCGCAGACCCGCGCCGTGCAGGGTGGCTACGCCGCCGATGTCGTGGTCCTCTCGCTGGCGGACGAGGTGGACTTCCTGGCGGCCGGCGGCCTGATCGATCACGACTGGCGTGACGGACCGTATCGTGGCTTCATCACGCGATCGCTGGCCGCCATCGCCGTGCGCAAGGGCAATCCTCGCAACATTCGCACGTGGGAGGACCTGACCCGTCCGGAGGTGGAGGTCCTGATGCCGTCGCCGAAGACCTCCGGCGGCGCGATGTGGTGCATCGCCGCCATCTACGCGGCGGGGCTCCTTCCCGATTCGTCCACCGTCGCCGGGCCGGCCGACTCCGCGGCGGCCGCGCGGCTGCTCGCGGGCATCCAGCATCGTGTGCTGGTCATGGATCCCTCCGCTCATCGGGCCATGGAGAGCTTCCAGAGCGGCCTGGGCGACGCCCTGATCACCTACGAGAGCGAGATCCTCTGGCAGAGCCGGATCGGCGAGCCGCTGGAGCTGGTGGTGCCCGATCGCAGCCTCCTGATCGAGAACCCGGCGGCCGTCGTGGACCGCTACGCCGAGGCCCATGGGGTCGCCGAGCTGGCCGCGGAGTTCGTGTCGTTCCTGGCCAGCCCGGAGGTCCAGCGCGCCCTGGCCCGCTTCGGCCTGCGGCCTGTCGATCCCGCCGTCCTGCAGGAATACCGGGCCCAGCTCCCCGTTCCTGACCGGGTCTACGGCATCGAGGAGCTGGGGGGCTGGAAGCACGTGCAGGAGCGGCTCTTCGGCTCCGCGGGCATCTGGACGCGCATCGTACAGCAGCAAGAAGAGCCCTGATTCCCCCGGCGGATCCCCTCTCGACGATTCCACGAAATGCGTTCATCGAAGCCGTGCCCCTCCCCGTCGCCGAGCGATGCCGACCCGCCTCGTCCGTCTTGCCTGCCGGCCGTACAGGTGCGATCGTTGAATTTGTGAAGTCCCGCCGGTCCGGACCGCAGCGCCCGCGCGGCCGGGGAACAATCCTCCGCAGCAAGCTCTCGAGGAGATCCACTATGGAAAGCCGCATCGCCCAGGCCTTGAACCTCCGCTACTCGCCCGTCGCCGTGATCTGGACGGACGAGCTTGCGGCCGGCGCCCTGCAGTTCGGGCCGGGCCGCTGGGGCTGCGTCATGGGGAGCTTCGCGGCGGTGGCCGAGAAGGGGAAGGTCGCCGCGTTCGACCGCGAGACCTACGGCTGCTGGGGCGGCGGCATCGGGCTGGGCTTCGGCAACTGCTACGAGGCGTTCCCGGGCGGCATCGATGGGTTCTGTGCCTTCCTGTCCGACGGCAACGAGCACACCGAGCAGGGCCGCGCCGTGGCCGAGGCCTGCTCGACGTGGATGCGCGGCTCGCTGCGCGAGCACTTCCTGCACGGCGAGCGCTACCGCAAGTCGGCCGACGTCGTCCAGCGCTGGCTCGACGCCCTGCCGATCACCGAGGTGCCGACCCGGTACGTCGTCTTCGAGCGCCTCGACCAGCTCGCTGCCGGCGAGAAGCCCGTGGTCGTCGTCATGCTTGCCGACGCCGATCAGCTCGCGGGCCTGGTGGTGCTGAGCAACTACCGGCGCGGGGACTCGAACGGTGCCATCATCCCGCACGCCGCTGGCTGCCAGTGCATCGGAATCTTCGCCTACCCAGGACCTGAACAGGGCGACCCGCGCGCCGTCGTCGGCCTGATGGATCCCTCCGCCCGCAAGATCGTCCGCCGCCTCGGCAAGGATCTCGTCACGGTCGCCTTGCCCTACGCGCTCTACCTGCAGATGGAAGACGACGTCGCGGGCAGCTTTCTCCAGGGCGACACCTGGGCCTCGCTGCAGGTGTGAGTTCTTCCTCGAAAAGCGCGTACCTTCTCATCACGCCAGATCCTGCCGGTTCCACCTCGGCATACTCGATCCCCTGAACAGCGATTCATGCTATACTCCCGCCATTCCCGCCGGCTGGGCACGTGCAAGTCTCGTCGACGAACGGGGGAGGACCGGGCATGAAGACAAGACTGATCGTCATCGGGATCGCCCTGCTTCTCGTCATGAATGCGGCGCCGAGTGATGGGCAGAACTGGCAGCAGGACGACTCGATGTTCAATCCCAGCGGAATTCCCTCCTTGCCCTTCTCCCAGCCCAGGTTTGCGGACCTGGATGGGGACGGCGATGCGGACATGATCCTGGGGAACATCGACGACGCGCCCATGTACTTTCGCAATTCCGGGAGCGTGACGAGTCCCGCCTTCCAGGCAGGAGCGGATATCTTCGCCCCCGTCGATCCCCTCGATGCCGAGGTCGGGGTCTGTGTCGATCTGGATGCGGATGGGGACCTGGACTTCATCTGCGGCGGCTATACGGGCTTGCACCTGTACGACAACGCCGGCAACGCGGCGGAGCCGGTGTTCCGCAAGATCGCCGGGTTCTTCGCGGGTCTGGCGGTCGGGACCAATCCCGTCCCGGCGCTAGCCGATCTCGATGGGGACGGAGACCTCGATCTCCTGGTCGGTCTTAGCGAGAACGGGGCTTTGAGATTCTACCCGAACACGGGCACGCCCGAAGCCGCCGAGTATCTGGAAAGCAACGCCGAAACCTGGTTCGATGTCGGCCTCTACGCCTACCCCTGGTTCTCGGATCTGGATGACGACTCCGATCATGATCTTTTGGTCGGGCGGGATGGACACGGGTTCCGTTTCTACTGGAACATCGGTGATGCGTACACCTGGCAATGGCAGGCCGCTGATTCGGTCTTCCAGAACCTGGCCGGGTCGACCTACTGGAACTCGCCCTGCCTGATCGACCTGACGGGCGACGGCTTGCAGGACCTTGTCTACGGAACCGATTCCGGCCCGCTCCACTACTACGTGAACACGGGCAGCGCGACCGTGCCGGTGTGGACGGCCAACAACAGCCTGTTCGGGGGAGTGCTCGATGTGGGAGGGGCCAGCTCGCCCTTCTTCTACGACTTCGATCAAGACGGCGACCTGGATCTGGTGAGCGGCAGCCAGCTGGGCGACATCAAGTACTACGAGAACGTTGGGACCAGTCATGCACCGGCCTGGCAGGCTAATCACGCCCTTTTTGCCAGCATCGATCACTCCATCTACTCGGCCATCACGCTGGGTGATGTGGATGCCGACGGGCTGCCGGACGCCATCGCGGGAGACCTGAGCGGCAGCCTGTTCTTCCATCACAACACGGGCAGCGGTTTCAGCTACGACAGTAGCGTCTTTCTGGGCGTCAACCTGGGAGGCTGGTCCGTGCCGCGCCTGCTGGACATGGATGGCGATTCCGACCTGGACATCGTGGCCGGCAACGAGAACGGCCTGCTGATCTACTTCGAGAACACAGGAGCGCTGGACTCACCAGCCTGGTCCGAGATCCCTGGCTTTTTCGGCGGCCTGGATGTCGGCAGCAATTGCGTGCCGACGCTCGGAGATTTCGATCACGACGGCGACATGGACCTGATGACGGGGAATCTGTTCCACGAGATCCGGTACTTCGAGAACATGGAGGGAAGCTGGGTGGAGGACCCATCCGTGGTATCCGGCCTCACGGCGGGGCAAAACGCCGCCCCGGCGCTGGCCGATCTCGATGGCGACGGGGATCTGGATCTGACCATCGGCAACTACGCCGGGACCTTCAACTACTACGAGAACACCAACCCCGTATCCGATGTCGCCTCGCAGGAGGTGCCGGCGAAGGGCTCGTGCATCACCTCCGTGTACCCCAATCCCTTCAATCCGCGCGTGACCGTCGAATTCAGTTTGCAGGTCGCTGGTCCAGTGAAGCTCGCAATCCACGATGTCATGGGTCGAGTGGTCGCCACGCTCGTGGACGAGATTCGACCTGCCGGGCCAGCGGCGGTCACCTGGAACGGACGGGACCGTTCGGGGGCGCCTGTCGCCTCGGGAGTCTACTTCGCTTGGCTGCGAACCGCCGGCGAGGTGAGCACGCAGAAGCTGGTCCTGACCCGGTAGAGGGTACTCGCCCCCCCTCTGAAGCCGGCCTGTGAGCTTGTCAACGGCCTTCCGGTGGGCCTTCCGGTGGGCCGTTTCTTTCCTCCACCTCTTCGTGCTATAATATCCGCCGTGCTCCGGCTCGCCCGCAGCCATGGAGTCCGGCAGATTGAATCCCCCTGAGCAACAGTCCAACCCGGAAGGCCTCATCCTGGCTACTCTCGGGCATTCACTATGCGCATCCTCCAGCAACGCTCGCTTCGAGCAGTCCGGCTACGATCGTGATGGGGTTGGGTGGAGATTGAGATAGGCGGGATCGTTAGTGGCGGCCCTGGATCGGTCGACATTGGGAATATGTATGGATGCTCTATGTTCCTTGGACAGATCTGATCTGCTTGCAGGGAGCAAGTGAGGGTGAAGCGGCGAGTTACTAGAGTGCGGTGCGGGATGATTCTCGCCGCGTTGCTGGCTGCGAGCGGGATGTACCTGCTCGTCTGGGGCGGGGGTGGGGCCTTCGAGCCCTTACCCTGGGATGATTCCCAGCATTACCTGCGAGCCAGCGGAATGCGCGCGGCCATGGGAAGCGGCTCCTGGCCGCAGCTGCGCGAGGCCCTGCTGGCCCAGGACATGTATCCGCCCGGCCACCCGGTCATGCTCGGGCTCTGGATGCTCGCCTTCGGCGAGGGACGTGCGAGCCTCGCCGTGTTTCACATCTGGTGCCTGTGGCTGTGCCTGGGCGCGCTGCTGGTCGCTGCGGCCAGCCTCCCGGAACGCTGGCGGGAGGTCTTCTTCGCCGGCGCCGCGGTGCTGCTTCTGGCAACCATCCCGCTGCTCACCCTCGCGGGAACCTTCATGGTCGAAGCGCCGGCGGCCGCCCTGCTGCTGGCCGCCACGGGCACGGCCGCCGTGCTCGCCGAAAGCGGGAGGATCCGGCACCTCGTCTGGGCAGCGGCCGCGGGCCTCGCCGTCCTGCTGACCAAGTACAACATCGGTCTTCCGTTGCTGCCGGCCTACGCGGTCCTGGCAGCCTCTCTCTTGCTCGCCCGGCGGCGGAGGAACGCGTTGATGGTCCTCGCCGTGCTGGTGATCGTGGCCGCAGGCTGGGTTGCCTTTCTCTCGCTCCAGACCAACGGGTGGGCGGCCTTCATGGAGTTCGCCAGGAATCGCGCCAGTCCTCCGGGGATGACCTTCGGGAACCGCATCTGGTGGTACATGAAGCTCTATGCCGGCACGTTCTATCTCCATCCGATCATGATCCTGCCCATCGGTCTGGGGATCCTGTACGCCCTGCGAGAGAAGACGTCCTTGGTGTTGCTGGGCACCGGCTACCTCCTGACGACGATGACCGCCCTGGGACGGCACGAGTACCTTCTGGATCGCAACATGTTCGCGCCGTCGATGATCCTGATCGTGCTGGCGAGCGTGGGAGCGAGCCGGCTCGCCGGGCGCGGGCCGCTGCGGGGCTTCTCGCTCCGTGGCTGGCGCACGGGCGCCCTGGCTCTGGGTGTGTCCGCATTCCTGGTCGCGGGCGCCGGGCAAGCGCGGATTCTGACGGGCGGTTTCAAACCTCCCGGGAATGACAGCCTGGCAATGGTGTCGGGCTTTCTGGAGCGGGCGATGGGCGGTGGTGCGAGCATGCGTGTCGTGGGGACCTTCAACTGGCTGAGCGCAGGCTGGGTGCGGATCCTGGGACACCGGCAACATGGCGGCAGCCCTTACCGGCTGGGGGTCGATTTCCCCTACCCGGGGGTGCCCGACAGGAGAGGCTACGACAGCGGTTACAACGCCGATTACGATCGCTTGATCGAGGACTGGCTGGCCGGCAGCCCGGAAGAGCTGGTCGCCACGATCGAGCTGGACGAGGGATCGCCCTTCCGGGGTGAAGACTATCGACTGTGGAATGCCTGGAAGGCCAACTACTGTGCCTGCATCGCAAAGAGGCTGGCCGGCCGGGAGGTCGCGGCCCTGGATCTGCCCTCCGAGGGAATCCATGTCCGCATCTACCATGTGGCCGAGCATCCTGTGGTTGCGGGGGGGGGGGGGCAGAAAACGGGGTAGATGGGCGATGAGCGTGCAAGCATGTGTTGAGCGACCGGGTGGCCGGAGGCTCATGCCACGGCCCGGAGGATCCCGGGCCGGAATCCCGCCGCAACCTCTCTAGAAACCAAGCCCCATCAGCAGGGAAATACCCTCGGATTTGACACCATGGTCAAGGCCGGAGAGTGGGTGTCTGTATAGCACCTCCAGGCTGTAGACCACAGCGCGCCTCCTCGTCTCCAGACCAACGCCGAGCATGAAGGCCGCGTCCCAATCTCGAAGCCAGCTGGCATCGCTGTAATCATCCTGCACGTACTCCATGGAGAGCAGCTTGCCCAGCGCCGGCCCGAAGAGGAGCACCGAGTTCAGGGGCTTGCCGGGCAGGAAATCATGGCGGAGCAGCAAGGGTACCTCGAGATAATCCAGGCGAAACGTGGCCCTTTGGACCTCGACGAGCCCGCCCCACAGGTTGTCGGATCGATCCCGGTAAGTCCCGCCTCTCCGGACATAGAGCAGGTTTGGCTGCAGCGACCAGCCGGACGATAGCTCAAGGGAAAGGAAGGGACCCACGACAAGACCATCGTGCCATGCGGATCGTCCATAGTCCGAACGCTCAATGTTCATCCACGAATACGCCAGTCCAGCCTTGATCCCTGCCGGGCCCAGGCTGAATGCCCTGGTGTCCGACGACAAGACCAGCAGGCCCAGCAGGACGGCGACCGGAAGCAACCTCTGCCTTGGATGATGCATGATAATCCTCCTGTCGGCGACGAGTCGGCCGTGCAAGTCAGGGGACTATCCGCCGGCGAGGCGACGAGCTGCAAGAGGGCGAGACGATCCGCTCACCGGAATGGAGGGCGAGCGTACCGGCATTCTAGCAGACGAAGGGCCGAGGTACCACTCCTGCATTTCATACGGTGGATGCCGCGCACGCGTCCATGATTACAGGTTCGTTCTGCAAGACCTCGTTCTGGGCGTTTTCCCTTGCTATGGCCGAGATCATTCCGGCATAATCAAGCGGCCCTCTTCAATCTCGCCCCAGCGATCCGGACCATGATTCATCGGTTGCGGTGGCTCGCCCCCGCTCATCTGGCCAATACGGGGCCACCGGTGGGACCATTCGACAAGGGCATGCTCACCAACGTAGAGGGCATGTCGAGCCATCCACCGATCGGGTTCCAGAGCCGGCAAGGAGATGATCATGAACGAGAGAGTTCTCCGCCCTGTTGCCTCCAGCTTGCTCCTGCTGCTCCTGATCCTGTCCGGGCCCGGTTTGCTGCTGGGCGCAGAGGGTGAGGGTGCTCAAGCGGGCCCGGGCTTCAAGCTGGAGGAGATCTGGCGCATCGAGCGGGGGGACGACCCGCCCTACAGCCTCTTCGATCCCGAGCTGAACTCCATCCCGCCGACCCTCATGGGGGTCATGCTGGACGACGAGGACAACCTGTACCTGAGCGATGCGATCACCGAGAAGCTGCTGAAGATTCGGCCTGACGGGAGCGAGGCCTTCGCGGTGGGCAGCGTGGGCGAAGGGCCGGAGGACCATCTCGGCCAGGGCGAGCCGTTGTGGTGGCCGGGCTGCGGCATCGCGCGCAGCGACTGCTCGCAGCAACCCAAGGTCATCTGCTACGACGAGGAAGGCCATTTCCAACGCGCCATCCCGCTGGAGGGCTTCGATCTTTACCTGCGGCTCTGGGGCCTGCCCGCTGGGGGGCTCGGCGTGGCCCTCAAGATGTACGGCAGTCCCGCTGGGGGCATGAAGGTGAGGATCTATCTGACCAGGCTCGATCCGGACGGCGCCCTGCTGGACTCCCTCCTGATCAAGCAGGCCAGTTACCCACCCATGGGCACCAGCCGCGAGCTGACAGAGGCCGACTTCGAGATCAACCCGCGGGTGGCGATCGCCGAGGACGGTCGGCTCTACGTGCAGCGCGACATGTACCGCTGGGTGATCGAGTGCTTCGATTCCCACCTGCGTCCGCTTTGGGTGTGCAGCCGAGATGTCACACCCCGGACGCGCACAGAGGCGGAACTGGCCGCGATCGTGACCACGACCGGGCTGCCTCCTTCACCCCGCGAACACGTCATCCGGCGGATCGTCCCGCGGGCGGCCGGTGAAGTGTGGATCGAGACGCTGCCGACCGAGCGGACTCCCGAGGGGGCGGTTCTGCTGGACCGGATCGGACGGGAAGGCGAGTCGCTGCCCCGGGTGACGCTGGCAGGACTGCCGGAGGCCGAGGGCGACTACGAGATCAGCGGCGATCGCCTGCTCTGGAAGCTGGACGACGACGCGCCGCCGGACGCGGGCAAGTCGCCCTACCTGGCTGTGTACCGGATCGTACCCGCTGGCGCATCCAGATAGACGTGCTGCCAGGTGGATACCGGCATCCAACTGGAAAGCGAAGAGGCCTCTCCTGCCCGGGCTTATCTCTGGGTTCATGGCCATGTTGTTGATTGTCCGTAGCGTTCCCGGCGGCTGCAAGGGTCGCAGCCTCAACGTGCAATAGAGGTGCAAGCTGGGAGCGAACGGTTCGATCCAGGAGCTATCTACCGAGCAAGCCCAGCATTTGATACACTGATGGTGCATTGCCCACGGTGCTGGGAGGGAATCGTGCCCTGCAGGCTATTGCTGGAGGTGGGGGACATGAAACGAACAATGCTGATGCTCTTGCATATTGGCTTTCTTTTTTCGATCACTCTGTGGCCTGTGCTCGATCCCTCACCCGCCTGGGCCTTTGCGGCTTCACGATATCAACTTTCCGAGGAGAGCAATTACCAGGAGGGCTGCTTCGATCCCTGCATGTGCCCGATCCTGCTCAACGAGACGCTGCAGGGTGGCTTCGTCCTCAATCTCATCTCCCGGGATGGGGAGATGGACATCTACGAGATCCTGGAGATCGACTGGCAGTTCATCCAGGGAGATGAGACGGTCCAGGTGTCCGGATCCGGGCTCTACCTGATCGGCCGTGATACGCAGTCCATCTCGCTCGACCTGAAGGTTGGAGAGGGCGCGATCCAGCATTTCGAGAGCGGCATCGTTCCGCTGCAGGTGGAGTTCCCGGAGATCTCCATCGCGGCAGCAGTGAACGGGTTCTTCTGTTACGACCATGTCTTTTTCATTGCAGCCATGCCCGCTTCGGTGAATGTGGAGCACGATACGTGGGGATGTCTAAAATCCACGTACCGGTAGCTTTCCGGGGCGGTGTGTCACCTTGACCTGATCCCACAAGCAGATGGCCTCCAGACGATGGCAAGCGGAGGTGTGCCGGGTCCGGCCCGGGTGGCTTTCCATTGCCCTGGGTCATACCGCTTGCGAGAAGCCATGTCGAGAACAAGGCCCGCCAGCTCACCCTGGTCCTCGACTGGCAAGCGGCCTTTTGCCGGCATTGAGGCATTTTGCGCCAGGGGGCGACCGCGATGAGGCGATGGGTCGAGAGGCGCCCGGTTCCCCCCCTCCACGCGGCGGTCTTTTCGGCGGCGACGGGCGCGATGGCGGCGCTGGAAAATCCGGCCCCGCGCGTTGTGTTGTATGGCGACTGGTCGGAAGGATGATGCGGAAGTGCCTGGAATGCGCCAAAAGAACCAGAAGCCATGCTCCAGAGGGTCTTCCAGGCGATTGCGAGGGGAGAACGAAATGCGCAGCCTCAAGCTCGGAACCCTGCTTCTGGCCGGAACAACGCTGGCCTTCGCCTTCGGAGGCTGTGCGACCGTGCCCTGCTACGACGAGGTCGTGATCTACGAGCCGGTGCCCGTGCCTGTTCCTTATCCCGTACCGCATCGGCCGGCCCCGCTGCCGATCATCGTGCAATCGCCGGCCGTTGCGCGGCCGGCGCCCATCGATCACCACCAGGATGCGCCGGATCCCCCGGGCAGGGTCCGCGAGACACAAGTATCGCGTCAGGGTAGCTCGACGCCGGCGCCCGCAGCGTCGCGCACCAAGCAGGATCGCGACGAACGGCGCCCGATCCAGAGCACCCCTTCCGAACGCGACGATGCGCACGGCGGCGCCACCAGGACACGCACGCGCTGATCCGCAGGCGATGCTTCCCGGCGGCGGTGCGGACCGTCGCCGGCCCGCACGGGACGCTCGGTTCTGGAACCGGTACAGCGGGCGACGATCATGAGCGGTGCCGGGACTGGTTGCGCATCACTCGTTCCTGAAATCGATGATGGCTCCCATCATGACCGTATCCTCGGCGGCAGCGCACGTGTTCGCGAGGCAGCGGCCTGCCACATGCTTGGCATTGTCGATCTGGCCGGACGCCGCGGACCAGAGCACGGCTTCTCGACACAGCCAGGCCACCAGGTGCCTGTCCATGGAGATTCGAGCCGTCGCGAGACGATCCAGGCACTCGTTGGCTGCCCGTGCGAACAGGTCCGCAGCCGCGGAGTACATTCCGGCAAGGATGCAGACCTGGGCAACCGTGGCGCACTGCTCCGGATCTCCGGCATGCTCCAGCACCATCGGCAACAAGCCCTCGCCGTCGATGACGGGACTGCTCAGCACGTCGCGCAGTGCCGCGGACAGTGTTGTTCCACCGGTGGGATCCCGCTCGGCCAGGCGCTGCGCGATCTCGTTCTCGATCCTCGAAGTATTCGAGGCCGCTCCGCCGTCCCGCCGCGCAGCACCCAGGAGAGAGTCGATCCGGGCCATGGCCAGCTCCTGCTGCAAGGACATCAAGTCCACCCGGTGCTTTCCGGGCCGGGACGTCTCCCAACTCAGCTCGTATTCCGCGTGAAGCTTCCCGATGACCGCCGGAAGGCGGGACATTGCCTCATCATACCGATTCAGCTTGTGCAGCGCGGGACCCAGATCGCGGAGCTTGCCATGCTCCAGATGAAAGTTGGCCTCGTCCCACCAGCCTCCGAGCGCAGTGCGCCAGGAATACTGGGAGGCGTCCTCGCCAGGGGCCAGCACCTTGAAGACCCGGTAGTACTTGTTGTCATAGAGCGGAACAAAGCATCGCAGTCCATTCGGTGAGAACTGGAGCCTGTAGGCGGTCATATCCTGACTTATACTTTCGCTGATTCCGGCATAGTACTTCAGGGCATTGCGGCCCATGCCGGTGCAGAGATCACGGCCGACGAACAGGTACCTTGCCCTGTATTGCTGAGCGTAAGCCAGCAGATCATCCTCCGATGACGAGAAAAGAGCGGCCAGGTACTGCTGGAAGCGCCGGCGTATTTGCCAGTTTTCGAATTGCGAGTTGAGAATGACGGGACGCGATGCATACAGCAGCAACTGGGGGGACATGCCAACATCACCGAGAAACGAGGCCGGTGGACCCGATATTCCTGATCCGGGACCGGGCGTGTTCCCGATCACCCAGGAGAACAGGTCGGCACGATTGCGCCATACCTCGTGGTTCAGGGCCTCCATCCGGGGAACGACGCCGTGCCTGACCGCCGCAGCCGCATCCACGATACCCGGCATGATGATCAGCGGATTGAGGAGGGGTATGACGAAAAGCGGCAGCAACATCGCCGCCTGCGGGTGTCGAATGCGGGGCCAGCGACGCTGTGCGGCCAGGACGAGGGCCTCGAGGGCCATGGCGGAAAGAACGGCGGCGAGGACGAGAAATACGGGTCCCAAGCGATCGAAGAGGATGTATGCCAGCAGATACATGAAGGTCAGCAGCCGCAAGGCCGTGCCAGCAATGTCCCCGCGCTGCCGGGATAGCGAAAGCAGGCCCCAAACGATGGACGGACAAAGGACGAGAAGGGCCAAGCCCAAACCGTTCCACACCGCGGACATGGTCGGCGTGGTGAAGGGATAGACCCAGAATATCCTGACATCGAAAGGGAGTGCGGATGGATCGTAAGGCTTGCGCAGACCATGAGCGATCTTCTGCTGCAACAGGCCAAAAACGTGGGAATAGTCGTGCAGGTGATGGCGATTGAGGAGGGAAAGGCCTCCGAGCATGGCAACGAGCAGAATGGTCATCAGGGCCCGGCGGCTCGTCGTGCTCTCGAGGGAGGGCAAGGCGAGGCCGGCGTATACCGACAACGCCCAGGCATAGAGAACCATCATGGAGATGCTGGAAATGAAGTCGCGCTCGCGCAGTGAAGGAGTGAATGCCGCGATGACTCCGGCCAGGATGTAGAGACCGGGCATCAGCGCCGTGAAGATCGTGTCCGAGCGCCGAGACCATCCTGGACGATCATCCGGACGGACTCTCGGACGCACGTATTTCCCTGTCAGGCCGGAAAACGCCATCGCGATGTAAACGGGAAGAAGCAGAAACTGGCTCAGGTGCCAGCTTGCGAGACACAATCCCAGCAACAGCGCAGAAAGGAGGAGGAGCAGATAGCTCCGCCGCCTGATCGAGTGGAAGTGCGCTGCCAGGAAGGCTGCGAACAGGAAAAGGCTGAATGTCTCTTTGAGCAGCAAGCCGGACAGGATGCGCGAGAAGCTCAATAAACAAGACGCATACAACAACACGGAGAACATGGAGGCGAGCTGCGAGACACCCAGGGATCTGGCCAGGGCGTAGAGCAGGAAGAACATCATGACATGCATGAAAGGCACGAACAGCAGCAAGAACTCGACAAGGGGACGATGCTTGTTGCCGAACAGCCTGTAGGAATGGCCGTAAAAGGGCTCCATCATGATTGTATACTCGCGCCAGGCGTCAACACCATCCGGATACTGCTGCCAGACATCATGATCGAGAATCCCGGGACCAAGGTAGTCGTCATAGGCAAAGAGCAGACAGTAGCGATAGTGAAAAGCCGTCTCGCTCCAGAAGTACGCATAATGCCCCAGGATGCTATCGTGAGAGGAAGCACCTGCAGGGTTGTTGTCGCGCGGCGACGAAGTTGAATCATTCAGGGCGTCAATGGAATACAGAGGCGGGTCTCCATCGACCTCGTGCTGGCGATACACGGCACGAGCCGCGTTGCTTATCAAGTCCCAGGAGAGGTACGCGATGATCGATATGAGCAAGATGGCTACGGTGTCACGGGCGATGGAGCCGAACTTGTAGGTTGCGCGCATGGCGAATGTTCCCCGCTCGTACGGCAATCGTTTTCACCGGACAGCCGCCCAGCTCGGGCGTTGGTCCCGGCGGCCTTCTTCCCCTCCTTCTTGCCCCTGCGGCCGGCCCTTCGGCCTCAGTTTGAGGCCTTTCCGGAACGCCGGCAAGGGCGTTGATCCAGCCAGACCTTGGCCTCGTAGCGGGCCGGCGATTGACAGCGAGGTTGCGGCATGCCTAGAATCCAGCGATCGGCCCGGGACGGGGTGCGGAGAATCGCAGCTTCTTCTGGGTCCCACGTTCCGCACAGCATGCCGCTTTTCGCGATAGAGCCTGTTTGGTATCTCGATGGTTTCGATGGGATCAGCAAGGGCTGGTGAATTCATGTGCCGAACGAGCATGTCGATTGTCTTTCTCGCCGTGTTCTGCGTCTCGATGCTGCCCTCGCGCTGTCCAGCACAGGTGGGCGAGCTGCAGGATGTCGTGTATCTGAAGGACGGCGGCATCATTCGTGGTGTCATTATCGAGCAGATTCCGCTCGAGAAGCTCAAGATCCGCACCGCCGACGGCAGCATCTTCGTCTATCAGATGAGCGAGATCGAGCGGATCACCCGGGAGGCACCCGTGGCGCTGGAGCCGGCGGGTCCCGCGAAGTCCAGGAAGGACCCGACGCTGGCGGGCCTGTTATCGTTCTTCCTGCCGGGAACCGGGCAGTTTTACAATGGCGAGGCTGGGAAGGGCGTCATCATGCTCGGCGCCTCCGTGGTCGGGACGGCGCTGATACTGTCCTCGATTGGTGACGAGATATGGTATGATGACAGATCGGACGACAACGCAGCGTTCGGGGCGGTACTATTTCTCACCGCCTGGCTATGGTCGATCATCGATGCGCCGATCAGTGCTTCGAGAATAAACCGGGAAAACGGCCTGGCCTCCTTGCCGATCATCGATGATGATCTGGTCGTGACGTTCGCCGGTCCGTCGCTGGCTGGCCGGCCCACACCCGGCGTCAGGCTCGCGTGGCGCTTCTGACGCCCGCCGCGTTCTCCTAGCGCGCGTCTCCCGCCGTGACGGTCTTGAGGATCACCCCGCCCGTTCCCACGATCCAGCCCGTCGTGTCGCTTACGAAGGCAGCCTTGCGCAGATTCGAGGTCGTGCCGCTGGTACGGAAGGTCCAGGTGGCGCCGCCGTCGGCGGTCTGCAGGATCGTGCCGAGCTGGCCCACGGCCCAGCCCCGTTGCGCGCCGCGGAAGAGGACATCCGTGAGGTTGCGGGTCGTGCCGCTGCCCGCGGCCGTCCAGGTACGGCCCCCGTCCTCGCTCCGGATGAGCGCGCCGCCGGCGCCGGATAACCAGCCGGTCAGCGGATCGCTGAAGAAGATGCCGCCCAGCCAGCTGGGAGCGCCGCTCGCATGCTCCTGCCAGGTCTGTCCTCCATTCGTCGTGCGCAGGACGCCGCCCGTGGAGACGCCCGCGCAGACGGTGTCGGCATCGACCGCCCACAGGACATTCACCTGATAGTCGGTGGACCGGGCCGTCCAGCTCAGGCCGCCGTCGTCCGTGCGGGCGATCATTCCCGCGGCGTCCTGCTCCGGCCAGAAGCCACCCGCGATCCATCCCAGCCTGCCATCGACGAAGGAGACGGCGCGCAGATCACCGCTCGTCCCGGGATCGAGGGCATCCCAGCTCATGCCCCCATCGGTGGTCTTGAACAGCACCCCGGCATTGCCCGTGACCCAGCCCGTGTCCGCGTCGGCGAAGGTCAGATCCGTCAGCTTGGCCGTGGTTTCCAGCTGGATGAGTGTCCAGGTGTCCCC
The DNA here is from genome assembly GCA_964524645.1 of uncultured Fibrobacteraceae bacterium. GTDB lineage: Bacteria > Krumholzibacteriota > Krumholzibacteriia > LZORAL124-64-63 > LZORAL124-64-63 > CAZGEC01. Next base: position 50,145 of record CAZGEC010000022.1, read on the forward strand.
GCCGTTCGTGCTGCGAAGAACGGTGCCGGAATCGCCGGCCGCGACCACCGTGTTCACATCCAGCGCCTTCAGGGAGGTGAGCTCGCGCGAGGTCGGCACCGAGTTCAGGGCGAACCAGCCGTCCGGTGGGAGCCCCTCATCACCGCCCGGGCAGACGCATTCATCGTCGCAGCCCAGAACTCCGGCCAGGACGAGCGAGGCCACAAGGAAACAGGAGCCCAGCCGCACGCTCGACAGCTTGCCCATGACGGTCCTCCGGTGTGAAAGTTCGATGATCGTCGGGTATGAACACGAGCCTACCATGGCCAGCCACCTGCGTCACGAGATAAAGTCCACGAGATAAAGTCCCAGGTTGCCCCGGGTCTGGGTAGCATGGTAGCCTGATTGTGATCTAACGAACCAATCCTCGACTTCAAGCCCAGAGTCAATCGTCGATGTCCGATGTAGGCCTCATCTTTTGGATTCTCGTTTATATCGGGGTCACCAGCATAGGCCGAACCATATCCAAGCGGAAGGCGGACATGCATGCGGAAGAGGATTTTGCCTCGGGCTTCGATGACGACGGGGGCGAGAACGTTGCACGTCATGCCCCGCTGCATCTGCCGTCCAAGATAAACCTCCCCTTCGCGGCTCGCTGGCAGCGTCGATTCCACCGGTTGCTGAGAAGCAGGAAGCTTGCATTTTACGAGTTCGACAACCAACCCGACGGCGACAACGATCGGATCAACGTCTCCTTCTTTGGTCCATGCAGGCCGCTCACCATCAAAATAACGATAGAGGGTCAAAAGCCCTTGAATGTTGCAAGACTATGGATCACGCAGAACGGTGACCAGCTATCCATTCCATTTGGATACAGACGGCGTGCCGACGCGAACAGGACCTATCTGACCCTCCTGCTGTCGGGCAGGCTCTCCATGGGCAAGCTCAGCATCGAGATGGAAAAGAGCCCGCAGGCATTCCAGTACCAGTACCGTATTGCGTTTCGGGTCATCAAGGAAGCACATCACGAGAGCGCTCTCTTGCGTCAAGGCTTCTCCGCCCTTAACAGACGTGAACGAGGGAAAGGTTTGTGCACGCTCGAGGCCTACAATGAACTCTGCAACAGGAATCCCCACGTGCACTATCAGCTGGCGGTGCTGTACGGAGCGCAGAAGGAGTACCTGCTAGCCGAGGAACACGCCCTGCGGGCGCTTGCCCTCGGATTCGCCGAATCCGGTTTCAGCCTGTATCGTTCGTATCTCGAGGCCCAGCAGCGGGAGGCTTCCGTGTCGGCCATCCGCGCGCTCCAGGCCAAGGTCATAGACTGGGACCTGCCGGGGCACCTCGGTGTCGTCTCCCTGCAAAGGGACGTGCGCTACACCCTGGCCCTGCACAACTGCCATCTCGTGAAGTATCGGGAACTGCTGCAGATCAGGCGTCGAGCAGCGGGTCGCATGCTGCGGCAGCTGAGCTTTGATTTCGCTGCCGACCACGAATGGCTTCTCTATTCGACCCTGCGCATCGTTCACCCCGATGACGAGATAGAAGTGGTGCCGATCGAGCATTTCATGGTGAGCGATGCCGAGAGCAAGAACATATTCATCACCGTGGAGAACAAACAGAAGGGAAGCTGGATCCTCCCGGATCTTGAGATCGGCGACGTCATCGAGTGGTCTTACGATCTGCTCTGCCGGGATCTGACAATCGATGAGATTCCGCACCCCTTCATCCTCGTCAGTCTCGCGAGCGATAGCTTTCCAACTTACTCGGCGCGCCTGGAATTCAAAGTTGGCCTGCGGGACAAGATCTCTTTCGTCACGCGGAACATCACGCTGGAACCGAGGGTCCAGGTGACGGATGACGGCAGATCGAAGTCGCACATCTTCGATCAGCAGCGCTACATCCTTTTGCGGAATACGGGATTTCCCTACGAGAACAACTACCTGAATCCCGTGATCGCTTGCACGAGCGGGGGCCGTGACTGGGCCAGCGTTGCGGCCGACATCATGCAAAGTATCGCCGGCAGGGAGCCCGTGCAAGAGACCGTGCCCGCTCAGCTGGCCGAGGTGCTGGATGCCGGCTCCGACAAGACATCGTCCCTGGCGAATGCGTTTTACTGGATTCGAGACCGGATCAAGTACGGCGCCTTCAGATCGGGATCGATGCGCATCGGGCAGGCAAGGCGAGCCGAGAAGCTGATCGAGAGGGGCATCGGCGACTGCAAGGACAAGTCGTACCTGCTGGCCCTGGTGTGCGAGAAGCTGCAGATACCATACAACTACGTGAGCGTTTCGGTGGAGCACGGCACAATGGTGGAGGAATTGCCCGCGGATCAGTTCGACCACGTTTTCATCAGGGCCAGGCCGGCCGAGCAGTGGCTGTATCTGGACGCGGCCAGCGGCATGTCCACCTTCGGCAATCCGCCCGCCTGGTGCCAGGGCTTGACGGTGCTCGCGCTGGACGAGGCCGGAACGCGCATCCCTGTTCCCGAGGACGACCCCGAGAAGAACCGGCTGGTATTCCGCGAGTGCGTGGAATCCATGACGGACGGCTGGCTCGACGATGCCGTCACCATCGACCTCGCCGGTCACAGCGCCAGGTACTTCGACGAGCGCTGGAAGGCACTTTCCCTCAACCTCAGCGAGCCCCACCAGGCTGCTCAGCAGGTTTGCCGGGAGTTCATGCCGTCGCTGGCCCTCGCCGAGCACGAGAGGCTCGCCGACACGACCGGTTCCGACAGCTGCCTGGTCACCGGCAGGGGACGACGCGGTCCAGCCGTGGAGATAGGAGACAGGCGGATCATCCAGCTCAGCTGGATGGTTTCGTGGCTGCCCCTGGCCCACTGGCGGCTGTTCGATATCAGCAGGCTGTTCGTGTTTCTCTTTCCCCTGACCATGCGCCTGGAGGTGACCATCGGCGGCGAGCTGCATCGACAGCTGGTCGATGTTTCCCGGATCCCCACCCTGGAGAACGACATCTGCTCGATCCGTGAGGAGCTGCAGACGGGGCCGGCGGCCACTACGCTCCGGCGCACGATCACCATCAAGCGCAAGTTCGTGCGCGGCGATTGTTTGAAGGATCTGCCGGCCACCTTCGAGGGGCTGGAGGCCGCCCTGCAGGCGGTGCTGGCCTTCGGCGGCTGAACCGCCGGCCGAGATTCCTGGAAACATATTCCGGGCATCTGCTGTTTCGGCAGCATATCTTGGGGCGAGCCGATGCGGCCAATCCGCCGTCGGTCCTCGCCGCGCGGTGTCCTGGATTCCGGTGGGAACGAGGAGGGAGCTCCCGGCAACCAAGGCCCGCGGGTTCCCGCGAGCGGGCCCGCGAGAGCGGGTTTGTTCTGATCCATCGAGGCACATTCCGGGGCGGTGTGAAAGAGACATGAGATCCAGGCTCTGGATAACGCTTGCGCTGCTGCTCCCGGCGGCGGCCTGGCTGGCCGGCTGCTCGCGCAGCGGCGGCGCGGCGGGCGCAGGCGCGGGGGGCCGGGGCGGGCGCGCCGCACAGGCCATTCCCGTCGCCGCGGTGGAGGTCCGACCCCGGGACCTGGCCAGGACGGTGGCGGTGACCGGTCCGATCGAGCCGATCCGCACGGTCATGGTCAACGCCCAGACCGGGGGCACCGTGCTGAAGGTGCTGGTGGAGGAAGGGGACCGGGTTCACACCGGTCAGCTCATGGCGGAGCTGGACGCGCGCGAAACGGCCGCGCAGCTGGAGCGGGCCCGGGCCGTGCTCGCCAATGCGGAGGCTGCCTTCCAGCGCGCGGAGCAGCTGCAGGCCGACGACCTGACATCCGCCGCGGAGGTGGACGTCCTGCGCTCGGCGTTCGCCATCGCCAGGGCCGACGTCGAGCTCTGGCGCACTCGGCTGGCCTTCAGCCGCATCACGGCCCCGGTTTCCGGCGTGGTCACCACCAAGCGGGTCGAGAAGGGCAGCACGGTCTCGGCGAACGGCGCCATGTTCACGATCGCCGACGACTCGCTCCTGGTCGTACGGGTCCGGGTCTCGGAGCTGGACGTGGTCCACCTGGAGCCCGGCCGGAAGGCGACCCTGCAGCTCGACGCCTATCCGGGCGTGCAGATCTCCGGCTACATCCGACGGGTGTTTCCCAGCGCCGACGCCGCGAGCAGGCTCGTGCCGGTGGAAACGGTTCTGGGTCCCTTGCCTCCCGGGGTGAACGCCAGGCCCGGCTACCTGGCCCGCGTCGACTTCGCACTCGACAGCCGGACAGGAGTGCTGGCCGTCCCGGCGGCGGCCATCGGGGTCTCGGAAGGTGGCAGCTTCGTGTACGTCGTCGACGCCGATACGCTCAGCCGCAGGCCGGTGGAGACGGGCCTGACCACGGAGGGCTGGATCGAGATCACGCGGGGACTCGCGTCCGGAGAGCGCGTCGTCAGCTCCGGCCACGTGAACCTGCGGCCGGGAGCGAAGGTCCGCATCACCGGAGCAGTGCCGGTGGCCGGTTTGGGTGGTGAAGAGCCGGCGACCGCCGGGGAAGGCGGGGAGCCGGGTTCCGCCGCCGTCCAGTCTGCAGCGGCCGGGAACACCCGATGACCGGGCGCAAGCAGCCGGGCGGGCTGTCGAGCCTCTCGATCCGGCGGCCGATCGGCGTGCTGGCCTGCGCGTCGGTGGTCGTGGTGGTGGGCCTGTTCTTTGCCGGGCAGCTTCCCCTGGACCTGTTGCCGCAGATCATCTATCCGCAGATCCGCCTGCGCGTCACCTACCCGGGCGTCGCCCCCGAGGTCATGGAGGAGCAGGTCACCAAGGTTCTCGAGACGAGCGTGGCGACGACGGAGGATCTGACCGAGCTGGAAAGCGAGACCAGCGAGGGTGACAGCGACCTCGATCTGCACTTCAACTACGGCACGGACATAAACTTCGCCCTCCAGGATGCCTCTAAGAACCTCGACCGCGCCCGCTCCCGGCTGCCCATCGAGGCCGATCCGCCGACCATCCGCAAGCTCGACCCTTCCCAGATGCCAGTCTTCGAGGTGGGTTTCAGCTCGCCGACCCGCGACCTGGTCGACCTGCGCAACTGGGTCGACCTGCGCCTGCACCCGCAGTTACTGACGGTCGAGGGCGTGGCCGCGGTGGACGTCGCGGGCGGCCTCGTCCGCGAGATCCGCGTGACGCTGGACCAGGAACGGCTTCGTTCCTACGGTCTGACCGTCTCCGACGTCCTCGGGCGCATCCGGGCCGAAAACCAGGACATCGCGGTCGGCAACGTCACCTCGCCCAGCTTCGAGATCGTGGGCAAGACCGCCGGCAAGTTCCGCAGCGTGGACGACATACGGAAGGTCCTGCTGACGGTGCCCGGCACCTCGCAGCGGATCCCGCTCTCCGAGATTGCGCAGATCACGGACACCCATCAGGAGCAGAGGCTGTGGGCGCGGCTGGACGGCGTGCCGGCGGTCAAGCTCTCGGTCAGCAAGCAGCCGGATGCCAACACGGTGACCGTCGCGCAGGGCATCGGCGAGCGTCTGGCGCAGCTGGCGAACTCGCGGTTCATACCCGACGACATCCACTACGAGATCATCTCGGACCAGTCGTTCTTCATCCGCAACGCGATCGCCGGCGTCCGCAACGCGGCCATCATCGGGGCGACGCTGGCGATGCTGGTCGTGCTGCTGTTCCTGGGCAGCCTGCGCAAGACATTCATCATCGGCCTGTCGATTCCGCTGGCCGTGCTGGCGACCTTCGCGATGATGGGGATGGGACGCCTCACCCTGAATATCATGAGCCTGGGCGGTCTGGCGCTGGGCATCGGGCTTCTGATCGACAACTCGATCGTGATGCTCGAGAACATCTTCCGCCACCGCCAGCTGGGCGTCTCCGATCCGGTGGAGGCGGCGGAGCGCGGTTCGGCCGAGGTATCGTCCGCCGTGGTGGCCTCGACGTTGACCAACCTGGCGGCGGTGGTCCCGTTCCTGCTCATCACCGGCCTGGCCGCCCTCATCTTCCGTGAGCTGATCCTGACCATCTCGTTCGCCATCGTCGCCTCGCTGGCGACGGCGCTGACGCTGGTGCCGATGCTGTCGGCCCAGCTCGCCAGGATCGAGCGCAGCAGTCATCTTGCGGGCAACCCGCTCGTGGTCGGCTTCAATCGCGGTTTGCTGCGCTTCACCGCGGGCTACCGGGTGGTCGCCGCCCGGGCCGTGAGGTACCGCTGGCTAGTGGTCGGCGCGGCGTTCGCCAGTCTGTTCGGCGTCCTGGCCCTGACGCGGGGGCTGGGCAACGAGTTCCTGCCCGCGGTCGACGACGGCAACGTGGGCGTCTACGTCCGGATGCCTCCCGGCACATCGCCCGAGCGCACCAACGAGGTTGCGCTCCAGCTCGAGGAGCTGGTGACCGGGATGCCGTACGTCCAGCACGTCTTCACGACCGCCGGCGGGTACCTGTTCGGCGGCTCCACCCTGGCCAGGGGCGGCCGGGGCTCGCTGAGCATCCAGCTGGCGCCGGCCAGCCGGCGGCGCAGCATGCCCGCCACCCGCTGGGTTGCGATCCTGCAGGACAAAATTAACCGGCTGGGCATCCCGGGCGCCCAGCTATTCGTGCGCCCGCCGCGCATCCGCGGGCTGCGCACCAACTGGGTGGGCTCGGACGTGGCGGTGTCCATTCAGGGCGACGATCTGGCCGAGCTGCAAGCACTCGGCCACGAGATGCAGCGGCGCATGGTATCAATCCCTGGCCTCGAGGGAGTCGAGCTGTCGACGGAGGAGGCCAGCCCTCAGCTCTCCATCGAGATCGATCGACAGCGCGCCGCCAATATGGGCCTGGACGTGGCGCAGGTGGGCCAGACCGTCAGGACGGCGCTCGACGGCACGATCGTCACCCGCTACACCGATCGGAATAACGAGTACGATATCCGCGTGCAGCTGCCTCGCGAGGCTTTCACCAGCCCGGAAGATCTGGGCGCGATCGCCCTCTTTCCGGGAGACGACCAGCCGATCTACCTGCGCGACGTGGCGAATGTGCGGCTGGGAACCGGACCGACGACCATCCTGCGGGTCAACCAGAATCGCCAACTTAGGGTGACCGGCGATGTCAACAACGAAATCGCCAGCGTCGGCGAGGTCACGTCCAGCGTGCGCGCTGCGCTGGCCGATCTGCAGCTTCCGAAGGGCTACTCGCTGATTTACGGCGGCGAGGAGCAGGCGCTGCGGGAAAACCAGCGCAACCTGACGATCGTCACCCTGCTGGCCATCTTCCTCGTCTTCGTCGTGATGGCGGTCCAGTACGAGAGCATCAGCGATCCTCTGGCCATCCTGTTTTCCATCCCGCTGGCCCTGATCGGCGTCGGCCTGCTGCTCTGGATCACCGGCACGCCGTTGTGCGCGCCGGTGCTGCTGGGCGTGATCCTGCTGGCCGGCATCGTGGTCAACAACGCGATCCTGCTGGTGCAGTACGTGGAGATCGCGCGCCGCGAGAAGGGGCTGCCGGTCGAGCAGGCCGTGGTGGAGGCGGGCGCCGTGCGCCTGCGCCCGATCCTGATGACGTCGGCCACCACGGTGTTCGGCATGCTGCCACTGGCCGTGGGACTGGGCGAGGGCTCGGAGCTGATGCAGCCGCTCGCCATCGCCGTCGTGGGCGGTCTGACCGTCTCGACCCTGCTCACGCTGATCGTCGTGCCCTGCGCCTACCTGATCGTGAGCAAGCTCTCCAGCGGGTTGAAACGGCTGGTCGTCGGTGGTCGAGGCAGCGAACACGGGGATGAGCATGCGGCCTCTGATCTGGTTCCGCAGCGACCTCCGGCTCCGTGACAACCCGGCGCTTCATCACGCGTCGCGGGAAGCCCGGCATGGACTCCTTGCTGTCTTCTTCCTCACCCCGGCTCAATGGAGCGCCCACGACTGGAGCAACGCGAAGGTCGAATTCCTGGTTCGCAGCCTCGAAGTGCTGTCGCGCGAGCTCGCGCAGCTCAACATCGTATTTCTCGTCGAACGGGTCGCCGATTTCGCGGGCATTCCGGAACGGCTCCTGCAGCTCGTGAAGCGGCACCGCTGCGATGCGCTCTACTTCAACCGCGAGTACGAAGCGAACGAGCAGCAGCGCGACGAGCGGGTGCTGGCGAGCTTCCATCGAGCGGGGATTGCAGCGCATGTCTTCGCGGATCAGATGGTCGTCGAACCCGGCGAGCTGCGGACAAGAGCCGGCCGGTTCTACGCGGTCTACGGGGCCTTTCGCCGGCGCTTCCTGGAGCGGATCCAGCGGCCGGAGCTGCTGGAGGTGCTGCCCCGCCCCCAGCGCCAGGAGACGCTGATCGGCCGGCCAGGAGCGATTCCGCAGCGAATCACCGGCTTCAGGCTCACCGGAAAGTTCACGTCCCGCTGGCCCGCGGGCGAGCAGGCCGCGCGCTCCCGGCTGCGGGGATTTTTGGAGAAAGGGGCTCGCGACTATCGCGACAGGCGGGATCTGCCCGCCAGGGACGGGACGAGCCGCCTGTCACCGTACCTGGCGCTCGGCGTGCTCTCTCCCCGCCAGGTTCTCGCGATGGCCAGCGATCACGGGAAGCGCGCAGGAGGCAGTCCCGGACTCTCGACCTGGATCGATCAGCTCATCTGGCGCGAATTCTACCGGCACGTGCTCGCCGGCTTCCCCCACGTGAGCCGGTCGCGTCCCTTCCGTCCGGAGGGCGACGCCATCCCCTGGCGCTACGAGGAGTCCGAGTTCAGGGCCTGGTGCGACGGTCGCACCGGCCTGCCCATCGTCGACGCCGGCATGCGCCAGCTCAACGAGACCGGCTGGATGCACAACCGCCTGCGCATGATCACGGCGATGTTCCTGGCCAAGCATCTGCTCATCGACTGGCGCATGGGCGAGCGGTACTTCATGCGCCGTCTCGTGGATGGCGATCTCGCCAACAACAACGGCGGCTGGCAATGGTGCGCTTCCACCGGGACCGACGCCGCCCCTTACTTCCGGATCTTCAACCCCTGGACGCAAGGCCGCCGCTTCGATCCCGACGGCGATTTCATCCGGCGACACGTTGCCGAGCTACGGCACGTTCCGGCCAGGGATCTGCATGACCCCGAACGCCTGCGGAAGCTGTCGAGGACGACGCTCGACTACCCGTTCCCGCTGGTCGAGCATCGCGCGGCCCGGGAGCGGGCCATCCGGATCTTCGGGGCCGTGCTGGGGAGAGGAAGGCCGAGGTCATGACCGCTGGTCTCGAGGCATCAACGAACCGCCTGGAAACGACCGCCGGAGGCTCCGTGTTTGTGACCGGCGCCACCGGCTACATCGGGGGGAGGCTGGTTCCACGATTGCTGGAGGCCGGCTATCAAGTGCGGTGCCTGGCCCGAGAGCCCCGGAAGCTCTCGGATCGTGTCTGGGCCGCGGACCCACGCGTCGAGATCGTCGGGGGCGATGCCCAGGACATGGCCAGGCTCTCCGTGGCCATGCGTGGATGCCAGGCTGCCTATTACCTCATCCACTCGATGATCGTGGCCGGCCCGTCCTATCGGGAACAGGATGGGCGGCTGGCCCGGGGTTTCGCCGCGGCGGCGGAGAGAGCCGGGATTGGACGGGTCATCTACCTGGGGGGCCTCGGCGAGACCGGCGGGGGGCTCAGCGAGCATCTCGCCTCGCGCCGGGAAGTCGAGGCGGCCCTGGCTTCCGGTTCCGTTCCAGTGACCGTGCTACGGGCGGCCATGATCATCGGCTCCGGTTCGGCGTCGTTCGAGATCCTACGCTACCTCGTGGAGCGGCTGCCCGTGATGGTTACACCCAGGTGGGTCGGTACCGAGTCCCAGCCGATCGCGGTCACCGACGCCCTGCACTATCTCGTCGCCTGCCTCCAAACGCCGGAAACGGTCGGCCACACGCTGGACATCGGCGGGCCGGACATCATGACCTACCGCGAGCTCATGCAGTTGATGGCGAAGGTGCTAGGGCTGAGAAAGCGCATCATCGTCCCCGTGCCCGTCCTGACTCCCCGGCTCAGCTCGCTCTGGATCCATCTCGTCACGCCCGTCGGGCATCGCATCGCGCGGCCGCTCGCCCTGGGATTGAAGAACCGCGTCGTCTGTCGCGACGATGATGCCCAGCGGATGATGCCTCATCGGCTTCTTTCCGCGGAAGAGGCCATCCGCGCCGCCGTGGGACAGACGGCCAGCGGCGAGGTCGAGACCACGTGGATGGATGCCGGTCCCATCCCGGGCGATCCGGACTGGGCGGGCGGGAAGACTTTCGAGGATCGGCGCCAGGTCGACGTGCGCGTCTCCGCGGAAACTCTCTTCCGCACAGTCTGCCGGGTCGGTGGCAAGCAGGGCTGGTACGCCGCCGATCCACTGTGGAAGCTTCGCGGATACCTGGATCGACTGGCCGGCGGTCCGGGTCTTGCGCGGGGGCGCCGGCACGAGGACCGGCTGGCCTACGGGGACGTTCTCGATTTCTGGCGGGTCATCGGGATCGATCCCGGCAAGCGGCTGGCCCTTCGCGCCGAGATGAAGCTGCCGGGCGCGGCGCTGCTCGAGTTCGAGATCCGTCCCGGGTCCGACACCCCTGCGCACTCACACCTCGTGCAGACGGCCAGGTTCAAGCCGCAGGGGCTGCTGGGACTCCTCTACTGGTTCGCGGTGCTTCCGGTTCACGGAATCGTGTTCCGCAGCATGCTCGAGGGGATCCGGCGTGCGGCCGAAGCGGATCAGTCAGCGGAGCTGCACCATGGTCGAGCAGGGTAGGTTGTGCCGCGGAGATTGTGTTTGACCCGCGGAGCTCGGGAAATACCGCATGAAGCTTGACGGCATAGAATCAAGAGATCAAATAATGACCCTCTCCGGGGGCCGAAACACATTCTCCGCGGCACAACCGTTGATTTATGCATTCGTTCAAGTCATGTTTCGTATTGTGCCTGGCCTGCAGCAGCCAGCGGACACATTTTCGATGGCACAACCCAAGCAAATGACAACAGATACCGCAGGCAGGCTCTCCGACACATCGCCCGGGACCAGCGGGGTCCGCAGCGGGAGCATGCCGTCCTGCCCTGCGAACTGGAGGCCGTCCCAGGGGATGCCACACAGGCGGGCGTCCATTCCAGACATGATGGTGCCGGCGACGCAATCCTGGACAGGTTGCCGGTCGTGGCCCTTCCCTACCGGTGATACCCGGCTCCCATAATTCGAAAAAACGAGCTTTTTATCATAGAAAATCTCTGATATAATGCGCCCACATCCGGATTCCGCGAGAATGTTCCAACCTGGGAAGCAGCACGAAAGGAGGGCACGGGGACAGGTATTCCATCGGTCATCGGATATCGGCAGCTGCCCAACCCGACTGTTTCTTTGTCGCGGGCTCGACATCGTGGCAATGCATCCGGGGCCGCCCGTCGAAGAATCAGCCATGCTTCTGTCATCATCATGGATTGGAGGGGTGTGGTTATGAACCGATTGCTAGTTGCTTTGATGGTGCTTTGCCTGGCCAGCATGGCCTTCGCAATTGACACCGACAACACTCGCCAGGTCATGCCCAAGATGGACACTCATGTCGGTCAAAACCCGGGTCAGCCGGATGCGCGCGAGGGTGGGGAGACCATCGCCACGGCGGTGCCCATCGCGGCTCTTCCCTTCACGGACACCGGGAACACCTGCGACAACATCAACGACTACGACGTGGCTTGCAGCTACACTGGCTCGCTGTCGCCGGACGTGGTGTACTCCTACACTCCGACCGAGAATCAGCTGGTCGCGATGGACCTTTGCCTGTCCACCTACGACACCAAGATCTACGTCTACGACAGCAGCATGAACGTCGTCGGCTGCAACGACGACTACTACTTCGGCGATCCCCCGGAGTGCGGGCTCTACACCTCCTATCTGGAAGCGCCGATGTACGTCGGCAACACCTACTACATCGTCGTGGACGGCTATGGCAGCGACTGCGGGGACTACTATCTTACCGTGACCGGCGGCCCGCTCTGCGACGTCGTCTGCAACCCGGATGCCGTCGTTGAGGGCGAGCCCCTGTACGATGGCTACGACGACAACGTGAACGGCGGCTGCAACTCGTCGCCCTATGTCTACACCGACTTCAACTGGATCAACCAGGGCTACGGCGACTGCGGCCTGCTGTGCGGCACGAGCGGCTGGTTCCTGGGACCCGCCGGTGAGGAGTACCGTGACACGGACTGGTTCACGGTCGTCGCCAGCGGCACCATGCTGTCGATGACGGTCGAGTCGGAGTTCGAGGCCTTGATGTACATCCTGAACACCGACTGCGCCAACATCCAGGTCGTGGCAGGTCCGGCCTATGCTCCGCCCTGCACGCCCACGACGTTGACCGCCGCCACGGTGCCCGGGACCATGTACAGGGTCTTCGTGGCTCCTTCGGTGTACTACTACGGCCTCACGCTCGAGTGGGATTACACGCTCGAGGTCTGCAACCACGTGTACGACGTCATTCCGACCGAGAATGCCTCGTGGGGCAGCGTGAAGAGCCTGTACCGGTAGGAGGCAGGCGAGCCATCGCCAGCACTTCCGCGGAGGGCCGGGAACGAAATCCCGGCCCTCTTTCCATCCCCCTGGTTCAGTTCCGCGCACGTTCCCGGGGCGCGCACGTCCCCCGGGGCTTGACCGATCCATCGCGAGAAGTCCAGAATGAGCATCGACTCTCCGCAGCAGCGTCACGGACAGCCCTGCTGGACGTGTCGGGTCCGGATCGCAGACGCATCGGAGGCCGGGAATGCAGAAGCGGGGTTGCCTGAAGACTGGCCTGTTCGGTTGCCTGGGCCTGCTGCTGATCGCACTCCTGGTGGTCGGGGTGACGGCGCTCGTGGCCCGCCGCGGGGTCCAGCGGCAGAGGATCGAGAAACAGTCGCTGGCGCCGGTGGCCGTGCAGCGGGCCGAGCAGGCGCCGGCGAAGGGTGGACGCCTGATCCTCGACCTGGCCGACGGGGAGTTCGAAATCATGCCGTCCGCGCCCGGGGAAGGGGTGAGCGTCGAGGCGCGCTACGACCAGGAGTCGTACGCACTCGCGGACAGCTTCGAGACCCTGCCGGACTCGTGGGTCTACCGGGTGCGCTTCCGGCGGACGATATCGGGCCTGCAGGCCCTGATGCAGGCCATCCTGGGCGGGGACACCGAGACCTGGGTGCACGTCCACGTCCCCCCCGACGTGCCCATCGACCTCGTGATCCAGGCGGCCGAGGGGGGGCTGGAGGCCGAACTGGGCGGGCTCTGGATCACGCAGGCGGAGATCCGCTTCGAGAAGGGAGGCTTCAGCCTCTCCGTGGACGAGCCCCTGCGGGCGCCGATGCAGAGCCTGGCGATCCACGGCAGGATGGGCGGCTTCGAGGCGGTCAAGCTGGGCAATGCCAGCCCCCGGTCGCTGGTCGTGGACTGCAAGATGGGCGGGGCCGACGTCGACCTGCGCGGGAACTGGCTCGGGGACTGCGACGTCCGTCTCGCCCTGTCCATGGGCGGCATGAGCGTCACCGTACCTAGGGAGGTCGACGTGCAGGGCCTGGCCGATTCCGGCATCCGGCTGCGTCCGGCCAATCCCGAGGTCCCGGGCTCCCCCCCCATGCTATACTTCTCCGTATCCCAGAAGATGGGCGAAGTCGACTTCACCCGCAGGTAGCAGCGTATATCCGTGAGCTGAGTCAGCAACCACGAGCGAGGAGACCGGAATGCATGGGATGCGAGGGCCCGTCGCCATCCTGACCGTCACGATGCTCTGCCTCCTTGTTTCCGGGGCGCTGGCCCAGACTCTGTGGGAAAAGCAGCCGGCGGATCCGGTGCTACCCGTCGGGCCCGCCGGCTCCTGGGACGAGATCATGGCGGTCCCCAACTCGGTGATGTTCCATGAGAGCATCTACAAGATGTGGTACGAGGGCGACGACGGGTTCGGCTACGCCACGTCGAGCGACGGCCTCGCGTGGTCCAAGCATGCCAGCAATCCCGTGCTGCAGCCGGGTCCGGCCGGGGCGTGGGACGAGGTGGACATCGATTGCGCGACGGTGGTGTATGCCCAGGGCCTCTATCGCATGTGGTACAGCGGGGTCGATGCCGCGAACACCAATCGCATCGGACACGCCTTCTCCGACGGTGGCATCGCGTGGACGAAGCACGAGGCCAATCCGGTCCTCGACCTCGGGCCTCCCGGCTCCCTGGACGATCACGAGGTCATACACCCCTGCGTGATCTACGAGGATGGCCTGTACCGCATGTGGTACAACGGCCATGATGGGACGACCCAGCGCATCCTCTACGCCTTCTCGACCGATGGTGTCGAGTGGACCAGGTTCACGGAGCATGCCATGTTGGAGCCCGGACCGCCGGGATCGTGGGATGATGCCGAGCTGGGCCCCATGTGCATCCTGCCCGGGCTCAACGCCTACCGGATGTGGTACAGCGGCTGGAATCAGGACCAGGAGTTTCGCATCGGCTACGCCTGGTCGCCCGATGGGCTCCTGTGGCGGAAGAATCCCCTGCACAATCCCGTGGTGGAGCCCGGCGCAGCGGGTCTCTGGGACGATGCGCTCGTGGCCCTACCGAACGTCCTCCTGGACGGGGCCGAGTTCCGGATGTGGTACGGCGGCGGCGGCCCCGTCTACCAGACGGGTCATGCGACCTCTCCGGACGTCACGTCCGTCGGGAACGAGCTGGACTTCGACACCGGGGGCCAGGCGAGGTGTTTCGTGCTCCACCAGAATCATCCGAATCCCTTCAATCCCCGCACGCTCATACGCTATGACCTGTGGGAATCCGCGCCGGTCAGCCTGCAGGTGTTCGACGTGGCGGGGCGCCTGGTGCGCCGGCTGCTGGTGGGAGACACGGTCGGGGCGGGCGCTCATGCGGTGTCCTGGGACGGCCGCGACGATGCCGGCCGCCCGGCGACGGCCGGCGTCTACTTCTACCGGCTGGCGGTGGCGGGCTCGGTCGAGACGGGCCGCATGACCTTGATCAAGTGAAGCCGGTCGGCCGGCCATCAGGATGCATGCGAGATTGCCTTCCTCGTCCAGCGGGTGCCGGTGGGTGAGACATCCCCTCGGAAATCTGCGAAACCCCGCGAACCTTCCGCCCCGATGTTCCGTATTCGACAGCATCCCCGACTGGATAGCGCCCGCTTCTGATCTGACGCCCTCGTCAAGGAGCCGATGCCATGCCCAGGACGATTGCCGAGCGCCCATTTCCGATCATGCTGGCCCTTTGTCTCGCGCTGCTGGCCACGAGCGTCGCCGCCCAGGACGACGTGATCCCCTTCGACTCGGACCGCTGGGTCCGGTACGACGGCCAAGTCGTCGAGCACGCGGGGCGGACGTGTCTGATGGGCTCCGCCTACCTGCCGCACATCGACTTCCTGAACGGGATCATCGAATACGACGTGATGGTCGACGGGTCCCGGAGCTATCCCGGGATCACCTTCCGGGCGGTCTCGCAACTCGCCTACGAGGAGTTCTACATCCGTCCCCACGCCAGCGGGCTGGACGACGCCCTGCAGTACTCGCCGGTGATCGGGGGCGTCTCGTGCTGGCAGCTCTACAACGGTGACGGGTACACGGCTCCCGTGGAGATTCCGCGCGGGGAGTGGATCCACGTCCGGCTGGAGATCCGGGACCGGCAGGCGCGGGTCTTCGTGGGCGATCCCGAGGATCCCGCCCTCCTGATCCGCCGGCTCCAGAACGAACCGGTGGCGGGCGCGGTTGGTGTCAAGTCGCGCCGCGACAGCTCGGCCTTCTTCTCCAGCTTCCGTGTCCAGAAGACGGACGACCTGCCCTTCGATCCGCTGCCGCTGCCCACACCGCCCCGGGGGCTGATCACCGAGTGGGAGCTGTCCCGGTCCTTCAAGGCGGCCGCCGTGCCGCAGCGGACCTATCCGGATGCCGCGCTGCAGGAGCGGCTCGACTGGCAGGCCATGCCCACGGAGCCCGGCGGTCTGCTGAACATCTGTCGCCACGCCACCCGGAGCATCAACGGCGAGCCGGACGTGGCCTACGCGCGGTTCTTCCTGGAGGCGGAGCAGGACGAGATCCGCCAGCTCTCCTTCGGCTACAGCGACGTGGCCACGGTCTTTCTCAACGGCCAGCCGGTCTACACCGGCAACAGCGCCTACCACGGGCGCTCGCAGAACTTCGCCGGCATCATCAGCCTCGAGGATGCCCTGCACCTGCCGCTGCACAAGGGGCGCAACGAGCTGATGTTCCAGGTGATGGAATCGTTCGGGGGCTGGGGCCTGATCGCCCAGGACAACAGCGACGACTACCTGCATCCCGGCCTGCGGCGGCTGTGGCAGC
>CAZGEC010000023.1:0-64923 GCA_964524645.1 uncultured Fibrobacteraceae bacterium
ACCCCTTCCCCACCGCATCCCTCTGGGGCCACGGGCCTGGACAGCGTGCAGAAGAACCTGTGAGCCGAGCGCAGGTCACGCACCGCGCGACCGGGCGGGGCCGATGCGCGCGGGGCTGCCGTCTCGAGAAGCCTGAAAGATCGCTACCTGTACAGGGCCTTGACGCTGCCGAAGGAGTTCTGCTCGGAACCGACCGTGAAGCAGTTGTTCAACTGTGCCACGGGCACGTTCGGACTGCCGCCGATCAGGTGCATCGGAATCAAAATACCTGGATCATTACCGGCCGCATACACCGGATACCCCGGGATCGAGGGATGGTCGGCGGGCCCGAGGTATAATTCGATGATTGCCGGGCTGAAGGCCAGGATTTGCAACGTCGCCAGCAGCATGATTGGAGCATTCGGCAGCGGCATTGCCAGGCCGACGGCGAAGTCAGGCGCTGAACTCACATTCAGGGAACCGGCAGGCAGCGTCCAGCCGACTTCGAAATCGCCGGCAGGGATCGTGTAGGTCGCATGGCATTCCCAGCCCGAGATACCCGACGGCTGGCTGCAGCGGGTCAGGAAAAGGTACATCTCCACCAAACCGGCGGCGTTCTCCAGACAATACTTGGTGGCGTCGGAATCGAAGTACAAGCCGAGTCCGTCGGGATACGGATCGAGCTGGGCCGTGGCCTCGCCGCCGACGACCAGGGCGACCAGGACTGCAAGCGTGATCAATCTCTTCATGCCCTTTCCTCCTCGTGCGATTCTGGATGAGAATGGGCCGGAAGCACCTGCCACTCCACGGGTGACAGAACGACATCACCATCCTTGCCTGCCGTCGCCATGGCCCGGCGGCACCGCGACAAATAGGGCGAGATACGGAGCCAGAGGGCGAGATCCTGAAGTCCGTTAAGATTGTAACATGGCGAGAGTGAGCGTGTCAGCCCCCCTGCGGCGGATATTTCTCCATCCTCCTGGCCGTCCGGCTGTGCTAGAATGAGACTCTCGCCCGGCTGGGAGGGTGCCGAGGACGCACCTGATTCGCCAGCCATTCTGATCGCCGCTCGGGGTTTCCCATGCGCATCCTTTTCATTTATCCGGACCTGTCGGTCACGCAGACTCATTACACCGGCGTCATGTCCATGGGCATCGCCGTGCTCTCGGCGGTGCTGCGCGAGGCGGGGCACACCACGACGCTGCTGCATCTGACCGAGACGCCCGTGCAGGCCGAGTTCCAGGCGGCGGTGCGCGAGGCCGACTGCGACCTGGTGGCCTTCTCATGCAACAGCCACTATGCCCGGCGGCTGGCGCAGTGGGTGGAGTGGGCGACCGCGGCCACCTCGGCGCCCATCGCCGTCGGCGGGGTGCACGCCACCGTCGCGCCGGAGACGGTCGCGGCGATTCCCGGGGTGCGGTTCGTCAGCGTGGGCGAGGCTGACGCTGCGCTGCCCGAGCTGTGCGCGTTGCTCGAGCGGGGCGGCGATCCAGCCGCTGTCGCCGGCTTTTGGGTGCGCACCGCTGCAGGCTGGCGGCGTAACCCGTCGCGGCCCTTCCTGGAAGATCTGGACGCAATGCCGGATCCCGATTACGCGCTCTTCGACTTCGCGAACCTCTACAACGTCCGCCGCGGTTACTTTCCGTTCATCATGTCACGGGGCTGCGCCTACCGTTGCACGTACTGCTGCTGCGATACCCTGCGGCGCGCGACCGGCGCGGGTGGCCGCTTCTGGCGTTACCAGAGCCCCGAGCACGCCGTCGCGCAGCTGCGCCGGCAGCTGGATCGCCACGCGGTTCCAATCGAGACCGTCCAGTTCCTCGACGCGATCATGTTCCCGAACAAGGCGTGGCTGCGCCGCTTCGCCGCCTGCTATCGCGAGAGGATCGGACTGCCGTTCAGCGGCAACCTCCGCGCCGACATGCTGGACGCCGAGGTCGCCCAGCTGCTGGCCTCGGCGGGCTGCCGTACGCTGCGCTTCGGCGTGGAATCGGGCGATCCCTGGCTGACGCGCGACGTGCTCCACCGACAGCTGACCATCCAGGACATTCGCGACGCCTTCGCCGTCCTCGAGGCAACGGGCATCGAGCGCTGGGCCTACAACATGGTCGGGTTGCCGCACGAGGACCTGCGGCGCGCGCTGGCGACGATCCGGCTCAACGCCGACATCGGCCCGGACCTCGTCATTCCCTTCATCTTCTACCCCTATCCGGGCACGGAGCTGTACACGCTCTGCGAGCGCAACGGCTGGCTGACCGGGATCGAGTACGACCATTACTTCCAGGGCGTGGTGCTCGCCCAGCCCACCATCAGCCGGGGCGACGTGCTGTTCCTGCACCGGTTCTTCCGGCCGCTGGTGCGCCTGTACGGCGTGGCCCGGCACTGGCCCGAGGCCCGGCGGCAGCGGTGGTACGGCCTCGTCGATGCGGTCCTGGCCAGTCCCCTGCTGCCCCGCGGCGCGATCGCCGCGACCAGGGATCGCTACAAGAGCCTGCGTCACTTGCTGGGCGAGCGCATCCTGAAGCGCTCATCCGGCCTCTACCGCCTCCTGGGCGGCACCGATCCGGTCTGAAGGACCACGAAGGGCCCCCGGCGACGAGGAGCCGCATGCGGATCCGGCGGTTCATGCTCGATGGAGAAGTTGCCCGCACGGCCGCTGCGTGGGCCGGCGACCGAACGTTTTGCCAGCCGGAGTTCGCGGAACTGTGGCGGGCCAAGGGCGGACGGCCGGTGGCCTGGGTGGCCCGGGAGGGCGACGCCCCGCTGGCCATCCTGCCGGGTGTCGAGTTCGGCCATGCACCCCTGGTTCGCTTCCAGTCCATGCCCGACGGCGGCTACGGCGGCGTCCTGCGTTCCGCCAATGTGCCGCCGCGACCGGACGTCGATCGCGAGCTGGTCCGCGCCGTCGCCCGCGCCGGGTACCTGAAGGCGTTCATCGTCGATTTCTACGGCTCACTCGCCGCCTTTCCCGGTTTCCGGCCCAGCGCGGCCCGGACGACCCTGGTGGACCTCGACTCGCCGTCGTGGATCCCCCAGGATCGCAAGCTCGTCTCCCAGGCCCGCAAGGCCGAGCGCGAGGGTATACGGGTCGAGACCCTCGACTGGTCGCGTCACGGCCCCGCCTTTCTCGAGCTGGTCCGGATCACCGAGCGGCGTCACGGCCGACGGCGACCGTTCTATCCCGACGGGTTCTACCGGGCGCTGGCCGAGCTGGCGGCCCGCAGCGAGCGGATCGAGTGGGTGATGTGCGAGCACGACGGGCGGCCGGCCTGCTCGCACATCTACCTGCGCGAGCGGCAGACCCTGCAGGGCTGGCAGATCCTCTACGACAAGGATTTCTCCTTTCTCAAGCCCAACCAGTACATCCGTCTGACCATGTGCCGCGCCATGGCCGCGCGCGGCTGCCGGCACCTGAATCTGGGCGGATCGCCGGCCGACGCCCCCGGCCTGACCTACTTCAAGCGACGCTGGGGCGGCCAGCCGCGGACCTACCCGATCTACACCCGGCGCTCGCTGCTCGGGCGAATCCTCTGATCTACAGGCTGCGGGGAGGATGGCCCTGCGACCATCCGGCGACTTCTCCGGGTTCCCCGGTGGAGAGGTGTGAGCCCTACCTGTACAGCGCCTTGATGGAGCCGAAGCTGGACTTCGCGCTGGGGAATGTATGGCAAGGGTCGGTCCAGCTTGGATTCAAGAAGGCCACTGGGAGTTCGGGATAGCCGAAGATCGTGTGCAGCGGAATCACGATACCCGGATCGTCGCCGACCCTGTATGCCGGAAGCCCCGGGATCGAGGGGTTGTCTGCATGGTCCAGGTAAAAGCGGACGGTTGTTACGTTGAAGACAAGGATCTGGTAAGTCGCCAGCAGCATGATCGGAGCATTCGGCATTGGCGTCGCCAGGCTGACCACGAAGTCGGGCGCCGTGCTCGCGTTCGAGGAGCCCGCGGGCAGGACCCAGCCGAGCTCGTAGTCGCCGGGTGGGACCGTGTACGTCACGTGGCATTCCCAGCCCGAGATGCCCGACGGCTGGCTGCAATGGGTCAGGATCAGGTAGACCTCCGCCAGACCGCCCACGAAGTCCAGGCAATACTCCGTGGCGCCGGTGTCGAAGTACATGCCGATGCCGTCGGGAAGCGGGTCGACCTGGGCCGTGGCCTGGCCGCCGCCGGCCAGGGTGGCAAGGATTGCCAGCGCGATCAGCTTCTTCATGCCATTTCCTCCTCGTATGGGCCATGCACGAGACCCGACCGGCGGTGCGCGGCGCTCCACATGTGCCGAATGGTCTGGCCTTTCTGGCGTGCCGCTGACATAACCCGACAACGCCGCGAGGGCCCGGGCGAGATCGTGAGGAAACGGGCGAGATGTTGCAGCCGGCTAGAGTGTAGCACGGATTGACCATGATTTTCAGCATTCTTCCTGCTGATCGAGCGCTCGCCGATTGAAGATCGACGGGCGGCCGTGCTAGGATCCGCCGGCTTGCCTGGCCGACGACAGCACGGACCAGGGAGTCTGCCTGGCGCCACATCAGGGGAGGGGATTCGTGAAGCGGACACTGCAGTCCGGTGAGGTCGACCAGGGGCGGCGGGCCTTCCTGGATACCCTGCTCGGCCTCGGCTTCCTCTCCACGGCGATCGCTGCCCTCTACCCGATCTGGCGCTACCTGGTCCCGCCGGCCGTCGCCGAGTCCTCGGCCGTTAGCGTGACGGCGGCCAAGGCGTCGGCCATGAACCCGAACTCCGCCGTGGTCTTCCGGTTCGGCAGCAAACCCGCCATCCTCGTGCGCACGCCGGACGGAGACTTCCGCGCCTTCACCGCCGTCTGCACCCACCTCGGCTGCACCGTGCAGTACCGCAGCGATCACGCCGACATCTGGTGCCCGTGCCACAACGGCATCTACGACCTCGGCGGCAACGTCGTGTCGGGCCCACCGCCGCGACCGCTCGAGCAGTTCACGGTGAACCTGCGCGGCGAGGGCGACGAGACCGAGGTGGTCGTGTCGCGGACCTGAACGGGAGGCTGGCATGGTGCGCGGCCGCGTGGTCGCCTGGCTGGATGAGCGGCTGGACCTCGAGCCCATCCGGCATTTCGCCGCCGAGAAGGGCGTGCCGGTGCATGCCCACAAGGTCTGGTACTACCTCGGCGGGATGACGCTCTTCCTCGTGGGCGTGCAGGTCGCGACCGGCATCTTGCTGCTGCTCTACTACCGGCCTAGCGCGGACCACGCCTACGAAAGCGTGCAGTTCATCGTCTCCCAGGTGCAGTTCGGCTGGCTGATCCGCAACATCCACAGCTGGTCGGCCAACTTGCTGATCGCGCTCGCCTTCGCCCACATGTTCAGCGTGTTCTTCCTGAAGTCCTATCGCAAGCCGCGCGAGCTGACCTGGGTGAGCGGCGTGCTGCTGCTGTTCCTGATGCTGGCCTTCGGCTTCAGCGGCTACCTGCTGCCGTGGAACGAGCTGGCCTTCTTCGCCACGAAGGTGGGCACGGGCATCGCCGGCTCCGTACCGTTCGTCGGCCACTTTCTCTTGCGTTTCCTGCGCGGGGGCGACGACGTGACGGGCGCGACGCTGACGCGGTTCTACGGCTTCCACGTGGCCGTGCTGCCCGCGACCATGACGCTGCTGCTGCTGCTGCACCTGCTGCTCGTGCAGCGGCAGGGCATGAGCGTGCCGATCGGCATCGAGAAGGCGCTGCGGCCGGGTGAACGGATCAAGCAGATGCCGTTCTTCCCGAACTACGTGCTGCGCGACCTGCTGGCGTGGTACGTGGCCCTGGCGGCGCTGGCCGCGCTGGCCGCCCTCTTCCCCTGGGAGTTGGGGCTCAAGGCGGACCCGTTCGCCTCGGTGCCAGCCGGCATCCGGCCCGAGTGGTACTTCCTGGCGATGTTCCAGACGCTCAAGCTGCTGCCCGGTCACATCCTCTTCTTCGAGGGGGAGCAGCTGGGCGTCGTCGGGTTCGGGCTCGCCGGTCTCCTGCTGCTGGGCGTGCCGTTCCTGGACCGGCGGGCCAATCGGGGCGAGCCGAGCCGGCCCTTCACACTGGTGGGCCTGCTGGCGCTGGCCTACTTCATCGTCTTCACGATCTACGGCTATCTGGCCGCCGTGGCGCAGACCTAGGTGGACGGGGACGAGCGATGGATATCAGACATGCAGGTGCGCGGCTCGTGGCCCTGGCGGCAGCAGGCGTCGTCCTGGCCGGTGCGATCCCCGCGGCGGCGCAGCAGATCCCGCCGGCCGTCGACAATGGCTGCGTCCAGTGCCATCGCGGCCTGGACGAGGAGACCCTCTCCGCCCCGGCGCAGCAGGAGCCAGGTGACGTCCACGGATCCCGCGGCTTCACCTGCGTGGACTGTCACGGCGGCGATCCGACGACGGACGACCCGGACCTGGCCATGGATCCGGCGCGCGGCTTTCGCGGCGCGCCCGCCGGCGAAGCCATCATCGCGACCTGCGCGCGCTGCCACAGCGATGCTGCCTTCATGCGGCGCTACGCGCCGCGCCAGCGCGTGGACCAGGCCGCCGAGTACCGGACGAGCATCCACGGCCAGCGTCTGGCGAAGGGCGATCGCAAGGTCGCCACCTGCATCAGCTGTCATGGCGCCCATGGAATCCGGCGCGTGAGCGACGCCCAGTCGCCCGTTTTCGCGCTCAACGTGGCCAGCACCTGCGCCCGCTGCCATGCTGACGCCGGCTACATGCAGGGCTACAAGCTGCCCGATGGCGAGCCCCTGCCGACCGATCAGTACGCGGAGTACATCAAGAGCGTCCACTACCAGACCCTCACCGTCGGAAACGACCTTTCGGCGCCCACCTGCAACGATTGCCACGGCAACCACGGGGCCGCGCCGCCCGGCGTGGAGTCGGTGGCCAACGTGTGCGGCACCTGCCATGCGGTCTTCGAGACCCGTTTCCTCACGAGCGCCCACAGCGAGCTCTTCACCTGCACCCAGTGTCACAGCAACCATGACGTGCAGCCCGCGTCCGACGCCATGCTGGGCACCCAGCCCCCCGCCCTGTGCGTCGAATGCCACGAGGAGGGCGACAGCGGTTTCGCGGCCGCCCGCATCATGCGCGCCGACATCGATTCCCTGAAGTCCGCCATCGGCTCGTCCAGCGCGATGATCGCCCGCGCAACGAATGCCGGCATGGAGCTGGGCGACCAGGCGCTCGCGCTCGACGCGGCCCGCAACCAGCTCAGCCTCGCGCGCACCATGGTGCACACCTTCAATCCGGTCCAGGTCGACACAGTGGTGCTGAAGGGGCTCGTCATCACCGAGCAGGTCGATGAGGCGGGCGTGGCGGCCCTCGGCGAGGTCCACCACCGGCGCGTCGGCCTGGTCATCTCGCTCGCGGCCATCCTCCTGGTGGTCGTGGCGCTCGCCTGGAAGATCCGCCAGCTCGACCGCACCCGCGGCGTGCAGCACTGACGGCAGGCGCCGGCGGCTGGCCCCCGGGCGGCCTGCCGGGGAAAAACCCCATTGCTCGGACTTGCGAAACTAAATCGAGGTCACCTCACCTGATCAGTGTCAGGCGGTCGGTGCCAACCTCGGTGCCGGCCTGGATCCGGTAGAAGTACACACCGGAAGGGATCGGCCGTCCAATCGCGTCGAGACCGCGCCAGATCACCTCGTGCCTGCCCGCCGCGCGACGCTCCTGCAACAGCGTGACCAGGAGCCTGCCGGCGAGCGTGTACACGGTCACGGTGACGTCCGCCGCCGTCGGCAGATCGAAGGCGATGACCGTGGCCGGATTGAAGGGATTGGGGTAGTTCCCGTGCAGGGCGAAGCAGGCGGGCGCCGCAGCCGCCACGGGAGAGAGCGTGTCGATGGTCAGGGTCGTCGTGTCCTCGTCGTTCAGCCCCTCGCTGTCGATGACGCGCAGCAGGACCGGCAAAGGGGTGTCGGTCGCCAGATTGGCCAGGAACGCCCAGGGGACCAGGGGTGTGGACCCGGTGAAGTCGAAGCTGCCATTGTCGTCCAGATCCCAGAAGAAGCTGAGGGTGTCGCCACACGGCTCGTTGATATCGGATGCCGAGCCCGTGAGCTGGAGGTCCTCGCCAGCCTCGATTTCGTAGGGGCCGCCGGCGTCGGCCACGGGTGCATCGTTGGGCATGGTCAGGACCCTGATCTGTACCGCATTGGTATCGCTCAATAGGAGGCCATCCACGATCTGCAAGGTGGCGGTGTAATCTCCGGCCAGCAGGTAGCGATGGACCGGTGTACTGAGCGGATCGGCGGTCGTGTAATCCGGATCCGCGCTGGTATCCCACCACAGCCCGTCGCTGGCATCGAAATCCCAGTTGTAGGCGATGATGTCCGCACCACAGACCTCTGAACTGCTGCTGCCGTGATTGAAGTACACGTTGCCGAACGTCTCCCCGGCGCATCCCTCCAGCACCTCCGGAGGGGAGGCGCTGGCTACGGCGACCGGCGGTGGCGGCAGCGGCGTCTCTGGCCAGGCGCCGATGAGATCACACTCGGGATTCGGGGGGTTGGACGGATAGCAGGGAGAGGCGGCACTGATGTACAGCTCGGGCGAGAAGGGGTCGCAGAACAGCGGGTCGAGCTGGATGTTGCCGTTGATACCTAGCTGACCGGCGGCCGGGCCGACCCAGTTGCCCAGATCGTTGCCATAGAAGTCACAGCAGGTGATACCCGAGATGGTTCCGCCACCGCCAAAGTAAAGCCCGAACCCGTTCGTGGTGAACGCGATGATGGTCTGGCTCAGAGCGACGCTGGCGGACTGGACGAAGATTGCACAGGCCTCGGAGCTGGAAGCGGTGCACGAGTTGTGGGCGAAGGAGCAGCTCTCGAAGCTCGGAATGTACGGAGGGGAGGCGCCCGCGACCCGGACGATGCTCCGCTGGGACGAGACGTTGTTCCAGAACGTGCAGCGCAGGATATGGGGCCAGGCGTATTCGCACGCCATGGCGGCTCCGGTCGCGGAACCCAGCGCCGAGTTGCTCTGGAGTATGCAGTCCTGGATGGTGGGGCTGGCCCCGTTGTAGCAGTAGATCGCGCCACCCGAGCCATTGCCGAGGTAGGCGTTCTCGATGGTGACCCCGCCCAGGGTCGCCCCCGAGGTGCTCCCGCCCGTGATGATGAAGCCACGATGAGGCGAGCTGCTCGAACCCTGGCAGTCGATGATGCACTGCGGGGCTTGGCCGCTCTGCGACAGGATGACGATGGCTCGGGCCAGGCTGATGTCCCGGTTGCCAGCTCCCTGGAACACGCCATCGGCCAGCAGGATCGTATCGCCGGGGGCGACGGCGTTGACGGCGAGCTGGATGTTGGGGTAGCTACCGCTGCCGTCGGGTTCGACCACGTGGACACTGCCCAAGGCCAACGAGGCAGCGCCGATCAGGGCCATCGCGGCCAGAATCGATGCTTTGTGCATGAAATGCCCCCTGTTTCGTCTGAGATGGGTCCATTTCGACAGGGAGTCATGTTATCATGAATTCGGACAATATCATAATCCTGCCGTCGCCGGCACCGGGGCTCAGGGAGAAGAAGAGTCCTGGCACTCGACCTCGTCATGCCGGTCTGATCACGCATGCCGGTGCTGAAGCCGTGCTCGTCGGCGGCGACATCGATGGAGCCAAGGATCTTGAAGCCCGCTCTTGTGCGGTTACAGGCAGGTCATCGTCCTGCCCCATGTCCCGCGCTTCAAGGAGCTGGGATCGGTCGCGGGAGGCCACTGAGGACGATTGAGAGGATTCCTGCAATTTAGCCTCGTGTTCGGAGACCCCGATGCCTTACACTCCATTGAAATGCATGATCAACTCGAACGACCAGATCGCCTAGAAATGCGAATCTATGACAAGGGGGGGGCATGTCATGATCCGGACCATCACCCTGGGGATCTTGCTGGCTGCGGTTTCCTTCCTGCTGTACGCATGTGGCTCTGGTTCTCCGGACGCTCCGGACGACGGAGATGATGGTCCGACCGGGAGCCTGTATGCGATCCCTCCCTTCCACGTCCTCAGTCATTGCATGAACCTGCAGGGCGTCTGGGCGAACGAGCTGGCGACGATCACCGTCGGCGAGATGGGCATGGTCTTCATCACGACTTCCGCGGGGCGCTTTCTCTTGCCGACCGATGTCAATACCAAGCTCAACGATGTCTGGGTGTCGACCATGAGAGGGGTTTTCGTTGTTGGTGATGCTGCACAGGCGTTCTCTGCCGGAGTTGCCATGCGCTTCGAGGGAGACAGGCGCATTGCTATGTGGGGGCTAAATTCTGATGTCCCGGCCGTCCATGGATATGAATCCCGGGCTGGTGTGTATGTTTATGCGGCTACTAATACCTATATCCACAATTGGGGCAATAGCGGATATTTCGACCAATACGGGGATGTGGGAATACACATTTATGATGTCTGGTCGTTCCCGAACGAACACGTGTATGTCGGGGCCATGGGGGGGGTCTACCTCGGCGGTGGCCTTTCCGATTTCGGCAAGGTCTATGATGGCACAACGGGGCCTTATTACGGGGTGAGCGGGATCGCCGTCGACAGCGTGATGGCGGTCGGGGGAGCCGTCGGCAACTACGAGATCGTGTGGCTGGCCGGCACGGAAAACGATTTCGAGCGCGTCTACAGCTCGGACAAGCAACTGCTGGATATCTGCTGGGCCGACCACGACTGGGCCGTCGCCGTCGGCAAGGACGGCGCGAACGTCCTTTATGACGGAGATCGCTGGATATCGCTCTTCATCGACCCTTCTCTGGACCTGAGAGCCGTGGCGGCCTGGAAGGTCGACAGCGAGAAGTTCGCGGTCGCCGTCGGGGACTCCGGCGCTGTCTTCCGCTACGCCAATGACGATTGGGAAGGCGGAGCCTCGCCGCGCGTCTCGTGGAACGATTTCATGGGGGTGTCTCCGTCGGTGATGTACGCGATCGGCGACGGTCGTCTCTTCAGGTACGACGGTGGCTGGAGCCGGGAGCCCCTCGCGGGGAATCTCGCCCTGACTGACCTCTACTGTCTCGCCGAGGACTCCGTCTGGGCGATCGGCCGTGTCTTAATGGACAATTTCGTGGCCAGCTACGATGGCGCGAGCTGGGTGACGCACTGGATCGCCTCCCTGGAGACCGCCAACGACATCTGGGCGGCCGACTTCGACCACGTGTTCGTCGCCTGCGATTTCGGCACGGTCTACAGCAGCGTCGGCTCGTGGGCGCCCATGTCGGTGATCCAGCCGGTCCAGCATCTGCGCGGCATCTGGGGCTCCTCGCCCACGTCCGTCTATGTGGTTGGTGAGAATGGAACCATCTGCCGCTGGAACGGCTCCATGTGGACGCCCATGGCCAGCGGAACGACCGAGCACCTTTTGGCCATTCACGGCAGCTCCGAGCAGAACATCGTGGCCGTGGGAGCCAATGGCACCGTCCTGCGCAACGCCGGCAACGAGTGGACAGCAATGCATCCGGCGATCGACGATTCCCTGACCCTGGTGTGGTGCGACGGCCCGGATAACATCTGGGCCGCGAGCCCCGCCGGCGCGGTGATCCATTTCGACGGCGCCGGCTGGATGCGGACGAACACCCAGCTCAATCTGCGCGCATACGATACGCGGGGGATCACGCACAACGCCATCTGGGGCGCCGGAGAAGACCTCTATATCGCCACGGACGATGGCTTTCTGCTCCAGTACCGCCAGGCTCCCACGACGCTCGATGACTTGAGCCTGTGGTGAACAGCCCTCTGCGGTCGCACGAAGGTGGAGGCGATGGATAGCCAGGCGTAGAACTCGGTGCCATCGATTTGAAGTGTCAGCCCTCGTCTGGGCGATCGCGCGGGCAGCGGCGGCGGGTGAGAGATTGAGCAGGCCACCGGTTCTCGTTTCCTGTAATCTGGGACAGGGAACTCACCCGGCAAGGAGGCTGGCATGGATTTCCAGGAGCTGATCAGGGCCCGGTACAGCTGCCGGGCGTACGAGCCGACGCTGGTGGAGCGGGAGAAGCTGGAGATGGTGCTGGACGCGGGACGGCTGGCGCCGACGGCGGACAACCGGCAGCCCTTCCGGCTCGTCGTGCTGAAGACCGCGGGGCGCGAGGCCGAGCTGCGGCGCGTCTACGACAAGGCCTGGTTCGTGCAGGCGCCGCTGGTGATCGCCGTGGTCAGCGTGCCGGGCGAGGCCTGGGTGCGTAAGCAAGACGGCTGGAACGCCGGCGACGTGGACGCGGCCATCGTCATGGACCACCTGACCCTGGCGGCGGCGGACATCGACCTGGGCACCTGCTGGGTCTGCGCCTTCGATCCGGAGGCGACCCGGGCCGTGCTCGGCCTGCCGGCCGACGCGGTCCCGGTGGCCTTCACGCCGCTGGGCTACGCCGCCGACCAGCCCCGGGAGAAGAAGCGCAAGGATCTGGACCAGCTGCTACGCCGCGAGCGCTGGTGAGGCGGGTCGCATGCCTGTCTACGCCACGCTGGACGTCGGTTCCAACTCGGTGAAGCTGCGGGTGGAGGAGCTGGGGAGCGACGGCGCCTGGCGGCTGCGCGACGACCGCCAGGACATCACCCGCCTGGGCGAGAAGCTGCAGTCCCGCGGCATCATCGGCGAGGCGGCGGCTGCGCGAACCCTGGCCGTGATCAGCGACTTCGCCGAGCGGGCGCGGCGCCTTGGAGCCTGCGAGATCGCGGCCGTCGGCACCATGTGTCTGCGGCGCGCGGCCAACGCGGCGGACTTCGTGCGGCGGGTGCAGCAGGTGTGCTGCGTGCACCTCGAGATCATCTCCGGTGAGGAGGAGGCACGCCTGGCCCACCTCGGCGTGATCACCGGCCTGGGCTCCCGGAGCGGTCGGCTGGCGGTCTTCGACATCGGCGGCGGCAGCACCGAGTTCGTCTTCGGCGAGGGGACGGCGATCCAAGAGCGCTTCAGCCTGGAGGCCGGGGCCATCCGCCTGACCGACGACTACTGCCGCTCCGATCCCGTGACCCCCGAGGAAAGGGACCGCCTGCTGGCGGCGGTGGACCGGGAGCTGGGACGCCTGAAGGGCATGGAGCTTCCGGACGTCCTGGTGGGCATCGGGGGCACAATCACCAACCTCAGCGCCATCCAGCAGTCGCTGCCCGCCTACGATACCGAGCGGGTGGAGGGCTCGACCCTGGGCCGCGACCAGGTGGCGGCCCTGCTGGAGCTGCTGCGCGGCAAGACCCTCGCCGAGCGGCGGCGGGTGGTCGGCCTAGATCCCAAGCGGGCCGACGTCATCCTGGCCGGCACCGCGCTGGCCCTGCGGATCATGGATCACCTGGCCTGCCCCGTGCTGACCGTCAGCGACCGGGGATTGCGACACGGGCTCATGCGCGACCGGTTCCCCGCCCGGCGGACCGGTTAGAAAACCGGCAGGGTGCGGCCGTCGCGGCCGCTGTTTTCTATCTTCATCCGGCGCAATTGATTACGAGCGTCATTCCGGCCTGGCGGCACGGCTCCGACCGGCATTTTTCCTTTACTTTTTCCGGGCTTCAGCCCTATTTATTGTTAGTTTTCTAACATGAGGGGGCCGCCGGGTCTATGGCCTTGCAAAATCAGTTGTTACAGAGAAGGCCTGCGATTCTCGCCCGCTGGTTCGAGTGCATCCTCGCCACCTATGCTCCCGAGACCGCCGGTTTCCTGCGGGCCGAGGGGGAGCGCTTCCAGAATCCCGTGGGCGAGACCATCCGGCCGGCGCTGGCCGGGGTCTTCGACGCGCTGCTGGACGGGGCCGGTGACGACGTCCTGCGCGAGCGCCTGGATCCGGTGATCCGCATCCGTGCGGTGCAGGACTTCTCCGCGGCCGGAGCGGTGGCCTTCGTCTTCGACCTCAAGCAGGTCGTCCGCGAGGAGCTGGCCGGCAACGTCCTCGACGGGGCCGAGGACACCTGGCGCGACTTCGACCTGCAGGTCGATCACGCGGGCCTGCTGGCCTTCGACGTCTACATGCGCTGCCGGGAGCAGATCTACGACCTGAGGGC
This sequence comes from uncultured Fibrobacteraceae bacterium, assembly GCA_964524645.1. Taxonomy (GTDB): domain Bacteria; phylum Krumholzibacteriota; class Krumholzibacteriia; order LZORAL124-64-63; family LZORAL124-64-63; genus CAZGEC01. The sequence goes on from CAZGEC010000023.1 coordinate 13,931, forward strand.
CAGGGAGTTGAAGCGGTGCACCGCCGCCATCCTCAGGCGCCACAACTACGTGATCGAGGATCCGGAACCGGAGCCCAGCGGCGGCTCGGGTCCGGACGCCGTCGGCCGAGCGCCGCGAGAAAGGCCGGCCGGGAAGGGAGGCTCGGATCGATGAACGCCCTGGTAGCCCTCATCGGCGTGTTCCTGCTGGCCCTCATCGCCTGGGTGGGCGCCGGGATCGGCCTGCAGACCATCTTCACGCTGGTCCTGCCGGGTCTGGCCCTCGTCATCTTCGTGCTGGGGGTGATCGCCCGAATCGTGGGCTGGGCCCGCCGCCCGGTGCCCTTCAAGATCACCACGACCTGCGGCCAGCAGAAGTCGCTCCCCTGGATCCAGCACAGCCCGCTGGACAATCCCTACACCAAGCTGCAGGCATTCTTCCGCATGGTCGGGGAGATCCTGCTGTTCCGCAGCCTGTTCCGGAACACGCGGGCGGCCCTGGCGGGCTCGGCGACGGACCGCCGGCTGGTCTACGGCAGCAGCAAGTACCTGTGGCTCGGAGCCATCGTCTTCCACTACTCCTTCCTGGTGGTCATCCTGCACCACCTGCGGTTCTTCACCGAGCCTGTCCCCGGTTTCGTGGTCTTCGTGGAGAGGCTCGACTCCTTCTTCCAGATCGGGGTGCCGACCTTCTACATCACCAGCTTCACGCTGCTGGCGGGCCTCGGCTACCTGCTGTATCGCCGTCTGGCCGACGGCCAGGTACGCTTCATGTCCCTGCTCTCGGATTACTTCGCTCTCTTCCTGCTGCTGGGGATCGGGATCACCGGTGCCCTGCTGCGCTACACCCCCTGGCGGACCGACATCACGACCGTCAAGGAGCTGGCGCTCGGGCTCTGGAGGCTGACACCGGTGACCATCCACGGCGCGCATCCGATCTTCTACGTGCACCTGTTCCTGGTGAGCGTGCTGCTGGCCTACTTCCCCTTCAGCAAGCTGATGCACGCCGGCGGGATCTTCCTGAGCCCCACGCGAAACATGCCCAACGACAACCGGGCTCACCGTCACGTGAATCCCTGGGGGGACGAGCTGATCGACAACACCCACACCTACGAGGAGTGGGAGGAGGAATTCGCCGACGTCCTGAAGGCGTCCGGCTACGAGCTCGACCACGAGAAGTAGCGAGCGAAAGGGATTGCCGATGTCTCACGATGTCATGAAACGGGAGGAGATGACCCGGTACTCGCTCCAGCCGCGGCGGAGCAACTGGCTCGATGCTTCCAAGACGGTCCTCAAGAAGGGCTGCTGGAACTTCGCCGCCGAGCCGAAGCCGACCAAGTACCTGGGTCTGCCCAACCCCCGCGAGTGGTCTCCCGCCGACCCGGACTGGAAGCTGCCGGAGAACTGGCTGGAGATCGTCCGCGAGGGCATGAAGAAGCGGCTGGAGAAGTACCGCTCCTTCCAGCTCTTCATGGACATCTGCGTGCGCTGTGGGGCCTGCGCCGACAAGTGTCACTACTTCCTGGGCGGCGGCGACCCCAAGAACATGCCGGTCATGCGGGCCGAGCTGCTGCGCTCCATCTATCGCGGCGAGTTCACCCGCGCCGGGAAGCTCCTCGGCGGGCTGGCCGGAGCGCGCAAGCTGACCGAGGACGTCATCAAGGAGTGGTTCTACTACCTCTACCAGTGCACCGAGTGCCGCCGCTGCTCGGTCTTCTGCCCGTACGGCATCGACACCGCCGAGATCACGATGATGGGACGCGAGCTGCTGAACGAGCTGGGCGTCGGCATCAACTGGATCGTCAAGCCGATCGCCGACTGCCACCGCACGGGCAACCACCTGGGCTTCCCGCCCCACGCCTTCAAGGACAGCCTCGAGTTCGCCGCCGACGACCTGAAGGACATCACCGGGGTCGAGATCGAGCTGCCGATCCACAAGAAGGGGGCCGAGGTGCTCTTCGTGGTGCCGTCGGCCGACTACGCGGGCGAGCCGCACTACTACACGCTGCTGGGCTACATGGCGCTCTTCCACGAGATCGGTCTCGACTACACCTGGAGCGCCTACGCCTCCGAGGGCGGCAACTTCGGGCTCTTCCACTCCGCGCAGCAGATGAAGCGGCTGAACGGCAAGATCTACAAGGAGGCCAAGCGGCTCGGCGTGAAGTGGATCCTGGGCGGTGAGTGCGGGCACATGTGGCGGGTGATGCACCAGTACATGGACACCCTGAACGGACCGGCCGATTTCCTCGAGGTACCGGTCTCGCCCATCACGGGAACGCGCTTCACCAACGCCGCCAGCACCAAGATGGTGCACATCGCCGAGTTCACGGCGGACCTGATCAAGCACGGGAAGATCAAGCTGGACCCGAGCCGGAACGACCACTGGCGAGTGACCTTCCACGATTCCTGCAACCCGGCGCGGGCGCTGGGCATCTTCGAAGAACCCCGCGAGGTCATTCGCGCCTGCTGCAGCCACTTCTTCGAGATGCCCGAGAACACCATCCGGGAGCAGACCTTCTGCTGCGGCGGCGGCTCGGGCGTGGGGACCGACGAGAACATGGAGATGCGGCTGCGCGGAGGCATGCCGCGGGGTAGCGCCCTCAAGCACGTCAAGGAGCAGCACGGCGTGAACGTGATGAGCTGCATGTGTGCCATCGACAAGGCCGTGCTGCCGGCCCTGGCGGATTACTGGGTCGGCGACGTGGAGATCGCCGGGATCCACGAGTTCGTGGGCAACGCCCTGGTCATGAAGGGCGAGAAGGAACGCGATACGGATCTGCGCGGCGAGCCCCTGCTGAAGACGCGGGAGGCGGCCGCCGCCGGTGTGGCCGCGGCGAGCGAGGGAGGTGAGCAGGATGTCTGACTCCGGCAAGGTGATCCTCGGCCTGGTCGTCTTCCTGGCCATCGCCGCCTTCCCGCTCTGGTACAACCACGCAACCGGCGAGGCCACGGCGATGCCCGAGCTGGTATACCCGACCGGGTACACGGAGTGCGTGGCCGACAGCGCCTTCATGCGATCCAGCCACATGGATCTGCTCAACCAGTGGCGCGACGAGGTGGTGCGGCACGGGCGCCGGATCTACACGGGACCGCACGGCACGCAGTACGTCATGAGCCTGCAGAACACCTGCATGGGCTGCCACAGCAACAAGGCGACGTTCTGCGACCGCTGCCACAACTACATGGCGGTCGACCCCTACTGCTGGCAGTGCCACGTCGAGCCCAAGGAGAGCCTGTGATGAGTGTCGACAGAAGGAAGTTCCTGAAGCTGGCCGGGCTTTCCACCGTGCTCGGGGTGGCCGGACAAGGAACGCTCGCGGCGTTCGGCAAACCCATCAGTCCGGCCCGTTTCGAGTCTCCGCTCACCGCCAAGCGCTGGGCCATGGTCATCGACCTGCGCAAGTGGACCGAGGAGGACAGCGTGGCCTGCGTGGAGGCCTGCCGCCGCGCCCACAACGTGCCCGAATTCGATAATGCCAAGGACGCGGTGAAGTGGATCTGGATGGACCAGTACGACCACGCCTTCCCGGACGAGGAGGAGCACTACCTCCCGGAGAAGCTGCACGAGGCGCAGATCCCGCTGCTCTGCAACCACTGTGACAACCCGCCATGCACGCGGGTCTGCCCCACCCAGGCCACCTGGAAGCGGGAGAGCGACGGCATCGTGATGATGGACTGGCACCGCTGCATCGGCTGCCGCTTCTGCATGGCCGCCTGTCCCTATGGTTCGCGCAGCTTCAACTGGCGCGACCCGCGGCCGCACATCCAGGGCGAGCTCAACCACGAGTATCCCACGCGGGAGCGCGGCGTGGTCGAGAAGTGCACCTTCTGCGAGGAGCGGCTGGCCGAGGGCGAGGAACCGGCCTGCGTCGCGGCCTGCAAGTCCGGCGCCATGACGTTCGGCGACCTGGAGGATCCCGAATCCAAGGTGCGGCGCCTCCTGGCGGAGAACTTCACCATCCGCCGCAAGCCGGAGCTGGGTACGCATCCCGAGGTCTACTATATCGTGTGAGGAGTGGCCATGTTTGAGAAGGCGTTGAGCGGAAGCCGGGGCTACTGGACCTGGGTCGTGTTCCTGCTGGCGGTGATCGGCGTGGGCTTTCTCATGTACCTGCGCCAGCTCGCGGTAGGCCTGGGCATCACCGGCATGAGCCGCGACGTGACCTGGGGTCTCTACATCGCGCAGTTCACCTTCCTGGTCGGCGTGGCCGCCTCGGCGGTCATGGTGGTCCTGCCCTACTACCTGCACAACTACAAGCTGTTCGGCAAGATGACCATCCTGGGCGAGTTCCTGGCCATCGCCGCCGTCATCATGTGCCTGATGTTCGTCTTCGTGGACATGGGCCAGCCGTTCCGGGTGATGAACGTGATCCTGCACCCGTCGCCGCGCTCGGTGATGTTCTGGGACATGGTGGTCTGCATGGGCTACCTGATCCTGAACGTGCTGATCTCGCGCGTCTCGCTGGACTCCGAGCGCAAGGGCATCGCCCCTCCGAGGTGGATCAAGCCGTTCATCATCATCTCGATCCCCTGGGCCATCAGCATCCATACGGTGACGGCGTTCCTGTACAGCGGCCTGGCGGCCCGCCCCTTCTGGCTGACGGCCATCATGACCCCCCGCTTCCTGGCCACGGCGTTCGCGGCCGGTCCGGCCTTCCTGCTGCTCATCTGCTTCCTGCTGCGCCGCATCAGCCGCTTCGACGTGGGCGACGAGCCGATCCGCAAGCTGGCGATCATCATCACCTACGCCATGGCGGCCAACCTGTTCTTCCTGCTGCTGGAGATCTTCACCGCCTACTACAGCGGCATGAGCGAGCACACGGTGCACTTCAACTACCTGTTCTTCGGCCTGGGAGAGGCCCGGCGGCTGGTCCCGTGGATGTGGGTCTCGGTGACGCTGGGGGCGCTTTCTTTGCTGCTGTTGTTCGTGCCGAAGTGGCGCAACAACCTGCGGATCCTCCCCTGGACCTGCGCGCTCATCTTCGTCTCCATCTGGATCGACAAGGGCATGGGCCTGGTGATCGCCGGCTTCGTGCCCAGCGTCCTGAACCAGGTGACCGAGTACAGCCCGACGGGGCCCGAGGTCCTCATCAGCCTCGCGGTCTGGGCCATCGGTCTGCTGATCCTGACGGTCCTCTACAAGATCGCCCTCACGGTGCGCCGGCAGGTCTAGCGGGAAGCGTGGAGGCCGGCCGCCGCAGCCTGCGGCCGACCCACCCCGGATGGGAGAATGTACGGGTCGGCCACATGAGGCCGGCCCTTCGTTCATCCGGGTGAACGCGTGGCCGGAATCGTGACCCGAGCGGTGGGCGTTGACTGCAGGGCCTGGCTGCAGGGCCGATTTGCGAGGCCGATCCGTGAGGCCGATCCGTGAGGCCGATCCGCTTCACTTCACGTAGCTGATCTTGAGGGCCGGTGCGGCGGGATATGCCGGCAGGCGAGCGAAGTAGACTCCCGAGGCCAGCGGGGCGCCGGTGTGGTCCCGCGCGTCCCAGCTCCAGACACCGTGCCCGGCCTGCAGCGCAACCGTGCCCGAGCCGACGCGCCGGCCGCGTGCATCGCAGATCTCCAGCTGCACCGCGGACGTTCCCGGCGGCCCGTCCACCGACAGGCTGACCCGGCCGTTGAAGGGATTGGGGCGGGCGGCGAGGCTGTAGCTCGCGACGGCCGGCGGCGCATCGCCCGCGCCGTTCAAGCCCGCGGCCGGGCGGGCCAGCGTGGCCAGGGCCGCCACCAGCACCTTCACCGAGCCCACCGCGAAGTCGGGATCGACGTGCGCCAGGACGTCCTGCGTCGAATGGTAGTAGGGATTGAAGTCGGGATCCCACCAGTCCCAGGCCTCCTCGTGGTTGATGGCGGGGTAGCCCTCCCCCCAGAACGAGGCGTGATCCCCCCACCAGGCACCGTCGTCCACGTGCAGGATGTACGGCATGTCGGTGTAGAGGTCGGCCGCGGCGGTGACGAGGTCGGCCAGCCAGACCGAAGCCTGGTTGCTCTCGATCTCCAGGTCGAACGGCACGCCGGACGTCCAGTAGCCCAGCATGTCACCGTTCAGGACGCCCGCGATGGGCATGCCGCGGCTCCGCGCATAGGCGGCGTAGGCGGCGCTCCCTTCCAGCCCCTGCTCCTCTCCCGCGAAGCAGATGTAGCGGACCGAGTACTTGAAGGGGTGCTGCGAGAGGATCTCGGCGGCCGCCAGGACCGCGGCCGTGCCGCTGGCGTTGTCGTCGGCGCCGGGGGCCGAGACGTAGGGATCGCCGGAAATCGAATCGTAGTGCCCGCAGATCACGAAGAACGAGTCCGCATGCACGGTGCCGGTCTGCGTGGCGACCACGTTGAGCATCGCGTTGCCGTCGAGAGTGAAGGTGTGGTCGTCCGCCGTCAGGCCCAGGCCGGCGAAGAAGGCCTGCAGGCTCTCGGCGGCGGCGTCGCACTGGGGGCTGTAGCTGTAGCGCGTGCCGAAGGCCTGGAGCCAGGCGATCTTCTGCGAGAGGCCGGTCCAGCTCACCTGGTCCACCAGGGCCTGGATCGCCGGATCGGCCGCCTTGGCCGGAACGGCCGGCATGGCCCCCCGCGAGGATCCGGCAGGCGTGGCGGGCGGCGCCGCGCCCGGGTCGATCCAGGCGATCTGGCAGCCGCGGCGGGCCAGCTCCTCCACGGCGGCCCGCGGGCCGGAGACCAGCCACCGACCCTCGCCGCCCGCGAGAACGGTCACCCCGGGCACGGCCGGCAGCTCACCGGCGGTTCGCACGAGGCAGACCCGGGCGGGCAGCTCCGCCGCGGCGAGGCCGAACTGCACCAGAGCCGGATGCTCCCGCGCGAGCGCGTTGGTCGTCAGGACGGCGATAAGGAGGCAGGCCGGGGCGGCGAAGCGCATGGTGGTCTCCCGGAGATGTACAGTCCGTGGTGTGCGACCACGCTCATGATAGCACCGGCGAGCGCGGAGGGACAGGGGCGATCGGCGCCGGCCGCGGTCAGCGTTTCTTGCGGGGACGCTTCGGCGGATCCGGAGCACTCGCCTCCTGCGGGGAAGGCTCCTGTTCCGCCGCTCCTGGCTCGTCCTCGTCCGTGACGGTCTGACCGTAGAGGTTCTCCGCCGGGGGGCGGCCGCGTCGTTCCAGCGAGACGAAGCACTCCCGGTAGTTCGGCCGGTTGCTGCGGTTGCAGGCGATGAGCGCCTGCACCACCTCCCAGCTCAGCTTGTCCTGGGCGGCGAGATCGGTCAGCTCCTCGAGGGCGGTGCGGTTGTCGAATGACTCGTTGCGATAGGGACGCGGGGAGAGCAGCGCGTCATAGATGTCGCTGGCCGCCACGATCTCGACCATGCGATCGAACTGACGGATCCCCTGGGGATAACCGGACCCGTCCCGCTTCTCGTGATGGTCGCGCGCCACCAGCGCGGGGAGGTTGCGGCGGTTCTGGAAATGATGGATGAGCAGCACGTACCCGGCGGCGGCGTGGTGCTGCAGGTGCAGCCGTTCCTGCGTGGTCAACGGCGAGGTCTTCTGCAGGACCTCCAGAGGAACGCAGATCTTGCCGAAGTCGTGCGTGGGGCCGGCCATCGCTTCCTGGATCATGTCCTTGTGGTCGGTCACCAGCTCCTGGGCCAGGCGCGTGGCCACGGCGAAGACCAGCAGGATGTGGCGGTAGGTGTAGAAGTCCCGCGCCCGGAAGTAGTCCAGGGAGCGCAGCACCGCCGGCGGCACCTCCACCTGCTTCATCAACGCCTGCACCGAGGAGCGTACCGTAGCGTCGGAGAAGATCTCCTGGTAGGGAGATCGCTCCATGAAGACCTCGAGATCGCCGGCTATGCTCCCGTGCCGCAGCAGCGGTCGCGCGGGGGGCGGCTCGTGCCGATGTCGCTCCAGCATCTCCTGCAGGGCGTCGTCGTCGACCGGCGTGCCGGCCACCATGAGCGTCTTTCCGTCGAGGGTCTGCACGGGAAAGTCCAGCACGATCGGCTTCATGGACGCGGCCTCCTCTGCAGACGGGCACGGTCAGCAGGACACGAGGATGCGAGGAACGGCAGGACCTGCTGCGCCAGGGTGGAGCCATCAGGGCATAGCGATGCCAACAGGCGAACCATGTTCTCGGGCGAGATGGTTGGTACCAGCTGGTGATCGATTATTCAGTGCCGAGTCTGGCCCTGGTCTTCACGGCTGTCAATCCCGTTTCTGCCACGTGGCGGCGGCGGCGGCCCTTTCGGTATGGTGATGGTCCCGCGCCGCGGCCCGCGGTGGGATGCTGACAGCTGCTCTCGCGGCGTGTAGCATGGGGGCGTGCCCTAGGTCTCGGCCGCCGATGCCGAGCTGGCGGAGCGACTGCTCCATATCGTGAGCTGACCCCGGTGAATCGATCATGCATCTTCAGCTGAGCCGCCGCGAACGCCGCAACCTGCTGCTGCTGGGTCTCGCGACCCTGCTCGCCCTCTATGCCGGCTGGCGGCTGTTCTGGTTCCTGACCGACGATGCCTACATCGCCTTTCGCTACGTCTCGAACAGCATGCTGGGGCACGGCTACGTCTGGAACCCCCCACCCTTCCGGCCCGTGGAGGGTTACACCAGCTTCCTCTGGATCCTGTTGCTGGACGGCGTATGGCGCCTGACCGGCCAGCCGCCTCCCGTCACGGCCAACATGCTGGCCCTGTTCCTGGCGGCCGGGACGCTGCTGCTCGGCGGGCTGATGATCCTGCGCCTGGAGCTGCCGCCCCAGCTGCGTCGCAACCGGGTCGCCCTGCTGGGTGTGGTATTGCTGGGCGTGCTGAGCAACCGGACCTTCCTGGCCTGGACCAGCTCTGGCCTGGAGACGGCGCTCTTCAACTTCTTGCTGATCCTTTGGATCTGGTGCGCCCTCTGCCTGCCGCTGCTCTCGCGCCGCTGGCTGCTGGGGATGAGCGCGGCGGCCGTCCTGCTGGACCTGACCCGACCCGATGGGCTGCTGTTCGTGGCGGCCACGCTGTTCCTGCTGCTCTGGGCCGTGCTGGCGCGCCGGCAACCGGCGGGTCTCGGCGACGAGCCGTCGCGGGCCGCGAGCCTCGCCGCCGGCGCTCCGCTGCTACTTGTGCCCGCCCATCTGCTGTGGCGCCACGGCATCTACGGCGCGTGGCTGCCCAACACCTACCATGCCAAGGCGGCCCTGCACCGCATCTGGCCGGCCAGCGGCCTGCGCTACCTGGGTTCCTTCGTGCTGGAGTACGCGCTCTGGGTCTGGCTGGCGCTGGCCGCCTGGTGGGCGTGGCGCTGGCTGCGGACCGGGGATCCGCGGCACGCCGATCCGGAGGACGCGCGGACCGCGCGCCGGCGGCGGCTGCTGGCAGTGGTGGTCGTCGGGATCCTGCTGGCCCATCTCGCCTACTACACGCTGGTGATCGGGGGCGATCACTTCGAGTACCGCGTCTACAGCCATCTGTTCCTGCTGCTCGCCGTGGCCGCGGTCTGGATGCTGGGCCGCTTGCGGGTGCATCCCCGGACCGCCCTCGCCGTGCTGATGGCCTGGTTCCTGCTCTCCTGGCCCATCCCCTGGGCTCACTGGGTGCGGACCCATCGTCTTGCGACGCGCGAGGAGACCCGCTTCCTCGCGATGCCCGTGGCCCCGGTCCTGGAGGCGCGCCTGCCCCGGCCGCTGCGCTGGGCGGCCGCTCCCTGGCGCGGCTTCGATCGCTGGCAGGGCTGGCTGATCGACCACGCCGTCTGCATGCGCCACCAGGAGCACAAGATCTTCCACGAGTTCCTGGTGCGGCATACGCCAGCCCGCGGCGCGACGCCGGTCGACAGCCTGCCGGGCTGCGTGCCGGTCCGGGCCGCCAAGGAGGTGGGCTACTTGTCCTGGGTGCTGCCGGGGGTCGACATCATCGACATGCTGGGGCTGAACGACTGGGTCATCGCCCGCAATCCCGAGCTGCACGAGCGGCACCTCATGGGTCACGAGCGGCAGGCGCCCCCCGGCTACCTGGAGTGCTTCGATCCCGCGCTGGCCACGACGCCGCGGATCGTCCAGGTGCCGGAGGAGCGGGTGCGGGAGTGCGAGCGCCGCTTCGCCGCATCGGCGGGCCAATGAAACGGGGGGCCGGCGCGCGGGCGGCCTCCCGCGCGCCGGAAGCCGCGGCTAGTAGGACAGCTCGGTCTGCAGGCTGTCGGCCGGCTGGGCGGGCAGCCGGAAGCGGTCCGGGCGCAACCGCAGCACGTCGCGCAGCCAAGCCTCCGGGTAGCCCACTTCCCGGGGGCGACCTTCCTCGTCCTTGACGTAGCCGTCGTTGTACTTGGTGAGCAGGTCCTCGCCCAGCTGGCGCCAGCGGCCGACCACCGCCTCGGCGTGGTGCACCGAGTAGTCGGTCAGGTAACGCGTCATGAGGGCGGGATCGTCGTCGGCCAGCTCGGCGGCGGTCTTCTCGACCGCGGGCTGGAGAGCGAGCAGCTCGCCCTCCTGCGCCGCCTGCACCGCCCGGATGTCCTCGATCATGTAGCTGTACTTCAAACAGGCCAGGTTGGCCACGAAGTTGAAGGTCCACCAGGCCGAGTCCCAGGAGAAGCGCTGCAGGCTGCCGGTGGTGTAGGAGGGCGGCAGGGCGTCGATGCCGCAGTAGAGGGGTATGTAGCAGCAGGTGTAGGTGTCGTCCACGCCGTACCAGCTCACCCCGCCGACGGCATCCGGCAGCCAGGCGCGGGACTGGCAGATCATGGAGTAGCCGGTCTGCTGGGTGGAGATGGGGCGCTCCCACGTGTAGTCCGCCCCGTCCACGTTCCAGGTCATGGGCCGCCAGCGGTTGGGATTGGCGAAGGGACCGGCGTCCACGCCGCGGGTCATGTCCAGCTCGGTGCCCTCGTAGTGGTCGCGCATGAGGGCGAAGACCTCGCGCAGGGACAGCTGGTGATCCGGCTCGATCCAGAGCGGATAGGGCTCGGCGCCGGGCTCGCCGCGGTTGTAGTCCAGGGGCCAGTCGCGCGAGGGGGCGCAGCGGCGGAACAGGCTCCAGACCCGGGTGGCGGTGTAGCGCAGCTTCTGGGGGGTTGCGGGATGGAAGGCCTCGCGCCAGCTGAACGGCCGCCCGCCGGCCGGATCGTAGTAGCCCCGGGCCGTGGCGAACTCGATCAGGCCGGGGGAGTAGAGGCAGTTCTTGGGATCCTTGAGCGGGAAGGTCCCGATGCGGCCCAGGTTGGCGTAGGCGCAGACCGCGCCGTCGGGCACGCGCAGGGCCACCCAGTTGGCGCCCCTCCCGCCGGGGCCGGGGCCGATCATCTCCATGATCCAGGCTTCCCGCGGATCGCCGATGGCGAAGGACTCGGCGGTGCTGCGATAGCCGTACTCGGCCACGAGCTGCCCCATGACCTCCACGGCCTCCCGCGCCGTCCGCGCCCGCTGCAGCGTCAACCGCATCAGGTGCCAGTAGTGGAGCAGGCCCTCGGGATTCTGCAGCTCCTCGCGCCCGTCGGTGGTCGTCTCGGCGATCGTCACCTGGTGCTCGTTCATCAGGTTCACCACGGCGTAGGTGTGGGCCGGCTGCTTGACGCGGCCGAGCACGTGGCCGGACCAGTCCTGGATCTCGTACCAGTCGTCCGGTCCGTGGTCGGCGGCGGGCAGGGAGCGCAGGATGGGATGGAACTCGCCGTCGCAGGTGTAGGTCACGATGACCGAGCCGTCCTCCGACGCTCCTTTCGTCACGACGAAGTTGGTGCAGGCGAGGGCGCCGGAGGCGAGGATGAGGCCGCCACCGACGGCCGCGAGCAGGCACAGGAGGGGGCGCCGCATGGGAAGGTTCCTTTCGTCACGGGAGAGTTCTGGTCGCAGCAGGCCGGCCGGTCGGCTGCCGACCGGGGAAGCGTAGCGCCGCAGATGGCGGCTGTCAAAGGGGGGCCGGATGCCGGTGGGCGTATCGGTGCGGCATCCGGCCCTCCGGCATCATCGGTAGAGCTGCTTGACCTGGCCCCAGCTGTGCTCCTCGGCCAGCAGGCTCCCGCTTGTCGAGACGAGCCGGAAGGTCCGGCCCAGGGGGATCAAGGGCTGCAGCTGGACGATCCCCACCCCCTCGCTGTACCAGCGATCCAGGGCGGGACTGCTCTGCAGGCCCAGCCGGAAGGCCGGCTCGCGGCCCGCCGGGAGATCGACCTCCTCCACGCCCCTCACCGTGAAGGCGTACCTGACCGGCAGGCCGGCTCCGCTGCCCTCCAGATCGTCGTACTGGGTGGTGGTGCCGGCCCAGCTCTTGCCGGCTGCGAGCGGGAGGTCCACGTAGAGCAGGGGCGGGTCGTAGAGCACGGTCTCACCCGTGTCCAGACGCCGGTGGCCGTGCAGCAGCAGGTCGCCTTCGTCGTCACGGGAGCAGTACATCTCGTAGCGCAGGACGTCGCGGCGGGAGGCGACCTCGTGCTCCAGCACCGTGGCGATCCGTCCTCGCAGAAGGCGGGTGCCGGCGACGGTGACCGTGAGCACGGTCCCGGCTTCGTCCTGGTAGATCCACTGGCGGCCGGTCTCCAGCGGGCAGGGATCGCCGGCCAGGCCCGGGGTTGCGAGGCCGAGGAAGCAGAGAGCCAGGGAGGTGGCCAGGAAGAGGGCCCGCAGGGGCGCAGGATTCGCGGCTGGGAGCGGGGATCGCCGCGCCCGATCGCTCGCGGCGGGGAGGAATCCGGGTCGGCGTGATGGGTAGCGCATGGCATGTCCTTTCGCACGGTCCGCGCTGCTGCCGGGCAGCGGTCAGGTCGAGCGAGCCGAGGGATCCCGGACTAGCCATGGTGTGTCGGCGCATCCCTCCTCTCCACAGGGGCGGGCGGGTGAGCGGCGGCAAAGGCGACGGCGCCGGGGCAGGGGACGGTCACCGTGGATGCGGGCGCGAGCCTGTGGCCCGCGCCGCAACGGCCAGCGCGCTCGACACGGAAAAGACCGGCGCCCGGCGCATCGCCGGAACCTGCCGCTCGTCGGTCCTGAAAAGCGATAACCTGGGGTGTGGGCGATCCTCCGGCGGTGCGCAGGGGGTGAGCCTGGGCCCTCATGATGAGCCCGGGTTATCTTTCCCGGGGTGAGTCTAGCAATCGCGCCGCGCGCGGTCAATGCCGCAGGTGGCGCCCTTGGTAGCGCCGCAGCGGGACGGCGGCCGATCGCCGCACCCCGCGGGGATTGCGCTCGGCGCGCCATGGTCTATCCTGGAGGGCATGAAGCCCGATTTCTGGCAGGAACTGCCGCGACCTCTCTTCGCCCTGGCCCCCATGGAGGACGTCACCGACACGGTCTTCCGCCAGATCGTTCTCTCGGTGAGCGATCCCCGCTGGCTGCACGTGGTCTGCGCCGAGTTCGCCTCCACCGACGGCCTCTGCCATCCCGCGGGGCGGCCCAAGGTCGCCGAGCGCCTGCACGTCGATCCGGGCGAGCGCGAGCTGCTGCGCCGGCTGGGCGTCAAGCTGGTGGCCCAGATCTGGGGCTCGCGGCCGGAGAGGTTCCACGCGGCGGCCCGCCTGATCTGCACCGAGATGGACTTCGACGGCATCGACATCAACATGGGCTGCCCCGTGCGCAAGATCGTCAAGCAGTCCGGATGCTCGGCCCTGATCGGCCAGCCCGCCCTGGCCAAGGAAATCGTGCTGGCCACCAAGGAGGCCGCCGACGTGCCGGTGAGCGTCAAGACGCGCACCGGGCTCGCGGAGGTGGTGACCGAGAGCTGGATCGGCGCATTGCTGGAGACCGAGCCTGCCGCCATCATCCTGCACGGTCGCACCCAGAAGCAGATGTCGAGGGTGCCGGCGGACTGGCTGGAGATCGCCCGGGCGGTGCGCGTGCGCGACGCCGGCGGCTGCACCACGCCCATGCTCGGCAACGGCGATGTGGCCTCCGTGGCCGACGCCCTGCAGAAGATCGAGCAGAGCGGGGTGGACGGCGTCATGGTGGGGCGCGGCGTGCTGCAGGACGTCTGGTTCTTCAACCACCCGGCATGCCGCCCGTCGAAGGAGGATCGCCTGGAGCTGCTCCAACGGCACACGCGTTTGTACGCGGAGACCTGGGGCGGGCGCAAGAACTTCAACATTCTCAAGAAGTTCTACAAGATCTACTGCTCCGGCTTCCCCGGCTCGGCCGAGCTTCGCAAGCAACTCATGCAAGCCCGCGACGCTGCGGCGGTGCAGGATATCCTCGGGTGCTGAGCGATCCGACCCGGTGCGCGGGAGGGTTGTCGGTCCAGCGCTCCGGCTGCTATGCTCGCGGGGCGATCGTCCTTCGCCTGCGCCGACGGTTGACGTCCCGCAGGTTCGGACTATCAATAGTAGGTGCTCACCAGCCGCGAGAATCCCGGTATCCTCGAAGCAGGAGCCGGCCGGGTGCGCTACCCGGCCGCAAGTGAGGGACGATGAACCAGCGTGACGGCAGTCTGCTACGACGCGAGCTGGACCGGCGGATCCTGGTCCTGGACGGAGCCATGGGCACCATGATCCAGGCCCAGGGCCTGGACGAGGCCGCCTTTCGCGGTGAGCGGTACGCCGATCATTCCCGGGAACTCAAGGGCGACAACGATTTGCTGTCGCTGACCCGTCCGGAGGTGATCCTCGGCATCCACCGGGCCTACCTGGAGGCCGGCGCTGACCTCGTCACCACCAACACCTTCAACGCCACGGCCGTCAGCCAGGCCGACTACGGCCTCGCGGCCGACGTCCACGAGATGAATGCGGCGGCGGCGCGCCTGGCCCGGACGGCCGCCGACGAGTTCACGGCCCGCACTCCAGACCGTCCGCGCTTCGTGGCCGGTTGCCTGGGTCCCACCAGCAAGACCTGCTCCCTCTCGCCGGACGTCAACGACCCGGGCTATCGGGCCGTGACCTTCGAGCAGATGCGGGCCGCCTACGCCGAGGCGGCGGCCGGCCTGCTTGATGGCGGCGTGGACGTGCTCATGGTGGAGACGATCTTCGACACCCTGAACGCCAAGGCGGCCATCTACGCCCTGCGGGAGCTGCTGGAGGAGCGCGGGCTCGACCTGCCGATCTGGATCTCCGGAACCATCACCGACCGGAGCGGGCGCACCCTCACCGGACAGACCACCGAGGCCTTCTGGATCTCGGTCCGCCACGCCCGGCCCCTGCTGGTGGGTCTGAACTGCGCCCTGGGGGCCGAGGCCCTGCGGCCTCACCTGCAGGAGCTGAGCCGCGTGGCCGACACGCGAGTCAGCATCCACCCCAACGCCGGCCTGCCCAACGAGCTGGGGGGGTACGACGACACGCCGGCCGCGATGGCCCGCGTGCTGGGGGACTTCGCGCGCGAGGGGCTGGTCAACGTGGTGGGGGGCTGCTGCGGGACCACGCCCGAGCACATCCGGGCGATCGCCGCGGCGGTGGCGGGGCTGCCGCCGCGGCCGGTGCCGGTGCTGCCGCCCCTGCTGCGCCTGAGCGGTCTCGAACCCCTGAAGGTCGGACCCGACTCGCTCTTCGTGAACATCGGCGAGCGCACCAACGTGGCCGGTTCGCGCAAGTTCGCCCGCCTGATCCGGGAAGAGGATTACGAGACGGCCCTCCAGGTCGGACGGCAGCAGGTGCGCAACGGGGCCCAGATCATCGACGTCAACATGGACGACGCCATGCTGGACTCCGCGGCGGCGATGACCGCGTTCCTGAACATGGCCGCCGCCGACCCCGAGATCAGCCGTGTGCCGGTGATGATCGACTCCTCGAAGTGGGAGGTGCTCGAGGCCGGACTGCGCTGCCTGCAGGGCAAGGGGATCGTCAACTCCATCAGCCTCAAGGACGGCGAGGCGGCCTTCAAGGAGAAGGCCCACCGCATCCTGCGCTACGGTGCGGCCGTCATCGTCATGGCCTTCGACGAGCAGGGCCAGGCCGACACCTACCAGCGCAAGGTCGACATCTGCACGCGCGCCTACCGCATCCTCACCGCGGAGGTGGGATTCCCGCCCGAGGACATCATCTTCGACCCGAACATCTTCGCCATCGGCACCGGGCTCGAGGAGCACGCCGCTTACGCCCTGGCCTACATCGAGGCGACGCGCACCATCAAGCGAACCCTGCCCCACTGCTGGATCAGCGGCGGCGTGAGCAACCTCTCCTTCGCCTTCCGGGGCAACGACGCCGTGCGCGAGGCCATGCATTCGGCCTTCCTCTACCACGCGATCCGCGCCGGGATGGACCTGGGCATCGTCAACGCCGGGCAGCTGGCGGTCTACGAGGAGATTCCGACCGAGCTGCTAGAGGTGGTGGAGGACGTCATCCTCAATCGCCGCCCGGACGCCACCGCCCGGCTCACCGAGTTTGCGCTGCAGGTCAAGGGTCGGGAACGCCGCCCGGAAGAGGAACTTGCCTGGCGCGAGACGCCGGTGGCGCAGCGCCTTTCCCATGCCCTGATCCACGGCCTGGCCGACTACATCGAGGAGGACTGCAGCGCGGCGCTGGCGGAGTTCCGCGAGCCCCTGGCCGTCATCGAGGGGCCCCTCATGGACGGCATGAACGTGGTGGGTGACCTCTTCGGCGCCGGCAAGATGTTCCTGCCGCAGGTGATCCGCAGCGCGCGCGTCATGAAGAAGGCGGTGGCCTTCCTGGAGCCCGAGCTCCAGCGCCGCCGGCAGGGCGGTGCGGCGCGCAGCAAGGGCCGCATCCTGCTGGCCACGGTCAAGGGCGACGTCCACGACATCGGCAAGAACATCGTGGGCGTCGTGCTGGGCTGCAACAGCTACGAGATCGTCGACCTGGGCGTGATGACGCCCGCGGAGAAGATCCTGGCGGCCGCCCGCGAGCACGGGGTGGACATCGTGGGCCTGAGCGGGCTAATCACCCCCTCCCTGGAGGAGATGGTGCACGTGGCGAGCGAGATGCAGCGCGCGGGGATGACGCTGCCGCTGCTGATCGGCGGCGCCACGACCTCGCGCGCTCACACCGCCGTGAAGATCGACCCCGCCTATGCGGGTCCGGTCCTGCACGTCCAGGACGCCTCGCGGGCCGTTGGCGTGGTCTCGCAGCTCCTGGACGCCGCGGCGGGGCCGGCCCTGGCCCGGCAGGTGAAGCAGGAGTACGCGGCCGCCCGCGAGGAGCGGGAGGGACGACGGCGAACCGAGAAGCTGCTCGGGCTGGCGGAGGCCCGGGCCAACCGGGTCCCCGTGGTCTGGGCGGACTACTCGCCGCCACCCCCGCGGCGGCCCGGGGTGCAGATTTTCGAGGATTACCCGCTGGCCGAGCTGGTGGACTCGATCGACTGGACGCCCTTCTTCCAGGCCTGGCGACTGGCGGGACGTTTTCCCGACATCCTGGAATCGGACCGGTTCGGCGAGGAGCCCCGCCGCCTGTACCACGACGCCACGGCCCTGCTCGAGCGCATCATGGCCGACAAGCTGCTGCGGGCGCGGGGGGCCGTGGGCCTCTTTCCGGCCAACGCCGTGGGCGACGACATCGAGGTCTACACGGACGAGGAGCGGCGCGAGGTGCGCGCCGTGATCCACGGGCTGCGCCAGCAGCGGCGCATGAGCTCAGGCAAGCCCAACGCTTGCCTCTCCGACTTCGTGGCGCCCCGGGAGACCGGTCTGCCCGACCACGTCGGAGCCTTCGTGGTCGCCGCCGGCTTCGGCGCGGCGGAGCTGGCACGGACCTTCGAGGCCGAACACGACGACTACAGCAGCATCATGGTCAAGGCCCTGGCCGATCGCCTGGCCGAGGCCTTCGCCGAGCGGCTGCACGCCCGCGTGCGGCGCGAGTTCTGGGGCTACGCCCCCGACGAAGATCTGGACAACGAGGCCCTCATTGCGGAAAAGTACGTGGGGATCCGGCCGGCCCCGGGCTATCCGGCCTGTCCCGATCACACCGAGAAGGGCCTCCTGTTCGACCTGCTGGATGCCGAGCACCGGACCGGGGTGCGCTTGACCGAGAACTACGCGATGTCGCCGGGGGCCTCGGTCAGCGGCTGGTACTTCTCGCACCCGGCCTCGCACTATTTCGGCCTGGGCAAGATCGGGCGCGACCAGGTCGAGGACTACGCCCTCCGCAAGGGCATGAGCCTGGCGGAGATGGAGCGCTGGCTGGCGCCCAACCTCGCCTACGAGCCGGACAGCGCGGGCTAGGAATCGCCGGCGCGGCCACGGGCCACGCACCGACATCAGTCAGAGGGGTCGCGATCGCATGTTCGTCACCGAGCACCTCGCCAGGGCCAAGGGTCCGCTCTACAGCTACGAGATCATCCCCCCGCCCCGGGGCAAGAGCGCGCAGGACATCATCCGCATCGTGGAGCAGGTCCTGCCCTTCGACCCGCCCTTCATCGACGTCACCAGCCATCCGGCCGAGGCCTACTACGACGAGCTGGAGGACGGCAGCATCCTGCGGCGCGTGCGACGCAAGCGGCCGGGGACCATCAGCATCTGCGGCATCATCCAGAACCGCTACGGCATCGACACTGTGCCCCACCTGCTCTGCCGCGGCTTCACCCGCGAGGAGACCGAGGACGCGATGATCGAGCTGAACTTCCTCGGCATCCACAACGTGCTGGCCATCCGCGGCGACGAGCCCAACTACAAGAAGCAGATCGCCCGGCACCGCTCCGTGAACGTCTACGCCAACGAGCTGGTGGCCCAGCTGAACGATCTCAAGCGCGGCCGCTACCTCGAGGACATCGCCAACAGCGAACCCATCGACATGTGCATCGGGGTGGGAGGCTATCCCGAGAAGCACGTCGAATCTCCCAACCGCAAGCAGGACATCGGCTTCCTGAAGCAGAAGGTGAAAGCGGGAGCCGATTACATCGTCACCCAGATGTTCTTCGACAACGCGGATTTCTTCAGCTTCGTCAGGGATTGCCGCGCCGCCGGCATCGAGGTGCCCATCCTGCCCGGCCTGAAGGTGCTGAACAGCGTGCGCCAGCTCACCAGCCTGCCCAAGCACTTCCATGTCAGCATTCCGGAACCCCTGGTGGACGAGGTCATGGCCAATCCCGGCCATATCAAGGAGATCGGCGTCCGCTGGGCCGTGCAGCAGTGTGCGGAGCTGCTGAATGACGCCGCTCCCTGCCTCCACTTCTACGTCATGAACGACGCCGCGGCGGTCACCAGCGTCATCGAGAAGCTCTGAAGGGCGCCGCCTCGCCGTTCCTGCCTCCGCGCCCCCTGTCCTCGCCTCCCGTGCCTGGTGGCCCGGCATGAGCCCCCGGGGCGGTGTGTTTTGCCCCACCGCGCCTCATTATTTATTATAAAAAAGCTCAATTATTGCGTGATGTGGCCGATACTACCCATGACGCGGCAAATTCTGACCCCCCCGGCCGTTTTGACCGCGGATGCACACAGCCGGCTCCGGGCCTCGCCCGGACCGCGCGACCGGCCCGAGAAGGAGCGTTCCCCCATGCCCGGCATTCAGTGGACAGACGAGTACAGCGTGGGCGAGCCCTTGATGGACAGCCAGCATCAGAAGTGGATCGGGTACGTCGACGAGCTGGAACGAGCGATCCAGGACCAGCGCAACCGTCAGGAGCAGGAGGAGATCCTGGACAACCTGGTGATCTACATGCGCTACCACTTCGCCTCCGAGGAGCGGATGATGCGGCGCCTGGGTTTTGAGGAGCTGGAGGATCACAGCCAGGTCCATGCCCGCATGGCGCGCCAGGTGCGCGAGATGCAGGCCGAAATCCTGGCGGGAACCCGCGAGCTGTCCGACGAGCTGCTCGAGACCCTGAAGTCCTGGCTCGTGGAGCACATCATGCGCGACGACCAGCAGTATGCGGCCCTGATCGCCCACTACGCCGAGCGGGAAAAGTTGTTGACCTGCTGACCGTCGAGATCGTCCCCTGGTGGGTGCTCCCGTCACCCGTTCACCGCCGACCAGGGGTGCTCGCCATGTTCCGCCGTCGTCTTGCCTTCTTGCCGGCCGCCGGGCTCGCCCTGGCCGCTGCTCTCGCCGCCCTCACACCCGTCGCCGCACGCGCCGAGGTGACCTTGGGGGGGGATGTCCTCGACGCCGCGGTCGCGGCGCGCTTCGCGGAGCTGGCCCTGGCTTGCGTCGGGCGGGAGTACCCCAACAAGATCGCGCATGTCCTGCAGAGCGACGCCGACGTGGCCGCGCCGCGCGAGCTGACCCCGGCCTTCTGCGGGTGCTTCGACTGGCACTCGGCCGTGCACGGCCACTGGATGCTGGTGCGCCTGGCGCGCTGGTTTCCCGGGGAACCGTTCGCCGCGACGGCCCGGGCGGTCCTGAGCCGCAACCTGACGGAAGAGAAGATCGTCCGCGAGCTGGCGTACCTGCAGGGGGAGGATCGCGCCGATTTCGAGCGGCCCTACGGCCTGGCCTGGCTGCTGCAGCTGTGCGCCGAGCTGCGGGAATGGCAGGAAGATCCGGACGCGCGGCTCTGGCTCGCGGCGCTCGCGCCCCTGGAGGCCGAGGCGGCCGCGCGTCTCGCGGACTGGCTGCCCAAGCTGCTCCATCCCATCCGCACGGGCGAGCACAGCCAGACCGCCTTCGCCCTGGGTCTGGCCCTGGACTGGGCCCGCAGGGCGGGCGACGACAGCCTGGCTGTCCTCATCGAGCAGCGGGCCATCGACTACCACATGGGCGATCGGAACGGCCCTCTCGCCTACGAGCCCTCGGGTCAGGATTTCCTCTCCCCCTGCCTGGCCGAGGCCGACCTGATGCGCCGAATCCTCGGGCCCACACGGTTCGCCATCTGGCTGCGGGGATTTCTGCCCCGGATCCCCGACAAGGACACCGGAGACTGGCTCCCGCTGGCCGAGGTCGTCGATCACACCGATGGCAAGCTGGTGCACCTGGACGGCCTGAACCTGAGCCGGGCCTGGATGCTCGAGGGGATCGCGGCCGGTCTGCCGCCGGACGACCCGCGACGTGCGACCCTGCTGGCCGCCGCGGCCCGACACCGCCGGGCGGGCCTGGCCGCCGTCACCGGCGAGCACTACGCCGGCGGCCACTGGCTCGCCAGCTTCGCGACCTATCTCGTCACCGGCCGGGGGCTTCCGCACTAGCCCGAATTCCGTCGCGCCAGGCTCAGGTTTTCCGGAGAACAGCCGATCCTCTGACGAGGTGGGGGTGGTGCCGCGACACCACCCCGCGCAGCTCTTTGCCGGGCCTGGAACGGTGGGACGTCATGACGGATGCAGAGTCCACGAACCTGACCACGGATGCCGAGGCGACCGTCGTCGATCCGCAGGCGGTGGCCGATCTCATGCTGGCCCTCGAGAGGGTCTTCAAGATCGGCGTGTACTATCCGGCCGGACACATCCTCTGCGACCAGGCCGCCGACCACTTTCTGCGCGCTCTCACCCGGGTCGTCGGCAAGTCCCGCGTCCTGCGGTTCGAATATCTCCGCGGAGTCCTGTCCGTGCAGGGGCTCGAGCTGGAGGTCGGGCTGCGCGGCGTGCGAAACTTCCAGGATCTGCTCAACGAGCTGGGCGTGTCCGGGGTGGAGATCGACAGCGACGTCAACGCGGCCGACCTGCACACCTTCGTGAGCAAGCTGCTGGCCTACCGCAACCAGGTCAAGGGCGCCCGCAACTTCCAGCAGATCGTCGTCGAGGGCATGCCGCCGACGATCCGCGTCCAGCATCTCGAGTTCCTGACCCGCGAGACACCCGAGTCGGAGAGCGACGAGGAAGCGGATCCTTCGCGACCCACCATCGATATCCTGCTGACCGCGCTGGCGAAGCACGGGCTCAGCAAGGAACAGATCGCCCTGTGCCGGAGGCTCCTCGAGGCGATCCCGTCGCTCCTGAAGGAACGGCATCAGGCGGGAGCCGCCCTGCCCTTCGTGACCTGGTCGGACGTGGAGAAGCTGCTCCTGCAGGCCGTGCAGCCCGATTCCGGCGCCGCGCACGGCGAGCGGGCCGGGAGGCCCGGCACGCACCTGAACCTGGATGCCCTCGCCGCCATCTTCACCGCCCTGGGCCAGGAGGCCGACGCGGACAACCCCCGGCACGCGATCGATCTGCTGGTGTCCCTGAGCCAGCGGAAGCCGGTCAGCTCGGCGGCCGAACCCCCTCCCGCGAAGGAGGCGCCGCCGCGCGCGAGCGGCGGCGACCGTCCCGAGATGCCGCTGGCAGATCTGCAGGCGGCCCTGGCGGCGAATGCCCGGCTGGCCACGGGCCCGCCCAACCTGGATGGCGACGATCGCTGCGAGGAGCTCTCGATCCTCATGCAGATGCTCACCCACGACCAGAAGCTCCCGGTGCAGGTCAGGATCCAGAACCTGATCCGCGACGTGCTGTCGTCGCCGCTCGCGGAGGCCGAGTGGCGCATCGCGGTGGAGGGTGTGCGCCAGCTGATGGAAGTGGAGGAGAGCGAGCGCCTGGCCGGCGCCGTGGTGATGATGACCGACGCCCTCCGCAGATCCGAGCACAACTCGACCCTGGTCTTCCTGCAGGATGTCTGCGAGGGCCGTTCACGCCGGCAGCTCGCGGCCATCTGGCCCTTCGTGGTCAACGAGATCCTGCTGACCGGAGGACAGAAGGAGCCCGAAGTGTTCCGGAGGCTCTGCGACCTGGCGGCGGAGCTGCCCGCGGCGGACATGCAGCAGGGTCTGTCCCAGCTCGAGCACCTGGAGGCACTGCGGGACAAGCACTTCGCCGCGGACATCTTCGCCCCGCCGCCGCCGCCCCTCTGTCCGGTCGCCGCGCTGCTGCTGAACTCGCAGCAGGCTCCGATGGTCGGGGAGCGCCTGCTGCGCGGCCTGCAGCGCAAGCCGCTCAACTGGCTCAGCGAAGCCGTCGTTCCGCTGCTGGGCGGCTACCAGCAGCGGCATCGCCGCTTCCTGAGCGAGCTGCTCAAGCAGGCCGATCGGCAGCAGTTCACGCCGGCCCTGACGACGAGCGCCGGGCGGATCCTCGCCGAGTCCCTGCCGGAACTGCCCGGCAAGGAGCGGCGTGAGCCCTGGGTGCCGGCGGCAATCCGGGCCGTGGGCAAGCTGCCGGTCTCGAACGCCGAGGCCACCCTGCGCGAGATCGCTTACGGAAGGCGTTTCCTGATCCTCTACCGCTGGCCGCCGGCGTGCCGTACCGCGGCCCGCGAGACGCTGGCCGAGCTGCGGGAGCGTGCCTCGTAGGCCGCCGCCGGGCCAAGGAGCGGATGTTTCATGAAGAACGACCTCGATCGCCTCGTGATCCTCCTGAGCAGCGGCATCGCCCAGCGGAAGCTCTACTTCGCCGAGCATCCCAAGGTGCGCGCGATCGGCCAGGAATTCGCCACGAAGCTCCGCAACTTTCTCAAGGAGGAGGACCAGGAGACCCTCTTCATCGGGATCGTGGACAGCAAGCTGGTCTACAACGGGCGCTACCTCGTGGGGCCCAGCATCGCAGGGGGGCAGCTGGTGGAGTTCGCCCGGATCCTGCATTGCGGGGGATTCTCCTTCAGCAAGCGCACGACCGGCGAGGAGACCCAGGAATTGCTCGGGCTGGCTTCCGAGCAGCGGGATCCCACCAGCAGCCTGGCCGAGGCGCGCATGCTGCTGGCCTCCCGCGGCATCGTGAACATCGAGATCGCTTCTCATTACAGCAGCCCGTCCTCGCTCACCACCGACGAGGAGCAGATCGCCTGGCAGGGCAAGGACACGGGGGGCACCTACCTGCAGTCCCCCCTGCTGGTCTACCAGGCGCTCTACGACGTGGTGACGGCCGCCCATGGCAGCGCCGCGCTCAATCACGCCCTCGACATCGACGGCGCCCGCTCGGTCAGCGAGTACCTGCTCCACAGCACCCGGGCCAGCTTCACGGACATGATGCAGCTCATGCACTACCCCGATTGCGACAGCTACACCGTGGGTCACTCCGTCCGGGTGGCGACGCTCGCGGTCTTCCTCGGCGACAGCCTGGGGTTGGCGGACGAGCAGCTCCTCGAGCTGGGCGCGGCCGGCCTCCTGCACGACGTGGGCAAGAGCAAGATCCCCGACGAGATCTTGTTCAAGCCCGGCCGGCTGGACGCCGAGGAGTTCCGGATCATCAAGTCCCATGCCCGTCTGGGTGCGGAGATCCTGCTCGAGCACCGGAACGTGTCGCCCATGGACGTCGCCGCCGCCTGGGGACATCATCTCCGCCACGACGGCGGCGGGTATCCCGAGAAGCCGCCCTGGGCGGTGCGCAACCAGGTGACGTCCCTGCTGCAGATCTGTGACGTCTTCGAGGCCCTCACGGCCATCCGGCCCTACAAGGCCCCCATGACCCCGCGGTCCGCCTACGAGATCATGCTCAACGACAAGGGGGCCTTCGAGCCCGCCCTGCTCGACGCCTTCGTGAATGCGCTGGGTCTCTACCCGCCGGGGAATCACGTGCGCCTGACGGACGGCTCCCACGGCACCGTCATCGCCGCCCGCCCGGACATCGACAGACCGCAGGTGCGCATCACGCACGACGCGTCCGGACAGTTCCTCCCGGAGCCGCGCATCGTGGATCTCTCGCGGCGCGAGGATCCGGGTCTGGCCATCAGCGAGCTGATCCTGGATCTGGACGCCTCCCTCGCCTGACAGGCCCCGGGACCCCGGCGGCTGGACTATTTCTGCACTTTCATTATCATTGCCCGGTTGCGTTCTGCCGGCGGGATGGCGGCCTCCTGAAGCGAATGCGATGGTGGGGGCGCCGAATCCTGCCTAGAATGGCTTACAGGCCCCCGATCCCTTGCAGCGAGGAGAGTTTCCATGCCGTCAGCCGCCCCCGGGGGCCACCAGCGCCTGCTCCTGACGTGGCTGCTGGCCGGGACCGTGGCTGCGCTCCTGATTCTGGCGCTGCTGGGCGGCTGCACGGTGCTGGAGCGCCGGGCGGTCGCCTCCCGAACCCCCGCCGATCCCGCCACCCCCTGGCATCCCGCCGCCGGTGCCCTGCCGCCGGCCGAGACGCCGGCTGCGCCGGCGACGATCCCGCCGGAGCTGCTCGCCAGGGCCAAGGAGCTGACGCTCGAGGACATCGTGGACCTGGCCCTGCGCAACAATCCGGAGACGCGGGAGACCTGGGCCGCCGCGCTCGCCGCCGCGGCGGGCCTCGGCAGCCAGCAGGGCGCGTACTTTCCGCAGATCGACGCCGCGGCCAACTACTCCCGGAGCGAGAACTCCTTTTCCGAGCAGTTCACGGTCAAGCAGAAGACCTACACCCCTTCACTGACGCTCAACTACATCTTGTTCGACTTCGGCAAGCGCAGCGGGGACGTCGAGGAGGCCCGCCAGGCGCTCTACCAGGCCAACTGGTCGCACAACGCGATGATCCAGACGGTGATCCTGCAGGTGGAGACCACCTACTACCAGTACCTGCAGGCCAAGGCGCTGCGCGACGCGGACGCGGAGGCCGTGAAGGAAGCCGAGGCCAACCTCGAGGCCGCGAAGGTGCGGCGGCAGGCCGGTCTGGCGACCGTCGCCGACGAGCTGCAGGCCCGCAGCAATCTCGCCCAGCAGCAGCTCGCGCTACAGACGGTCGAGGGGCAGATCCAGACGACCCGGGGATCGCTCGCCACGGCGATGGGCCTTTCTCCCACGATCGACTACGACGTCGGCCTCCTGCCCAGCAACCTGCCGACGGGCGAGGTGTCCGCGGTCGTGGACGATCTGATCCGGAAGGCCCAGATCTACAGACCGGACCTGGCGGCCTCGCGCGCGGCCGTACTCGCGGCCCGGGCGCATGTCAAGTCGGTCAAGGCCGAGGGCTTTCCGCAGGTGTCGGTCCAGGGCAGCGTCTCGCGGCGGTACTACGACAATCCCAACAAGTACAGCGACAACTACCTGGCCGGGATCTTCCTCAGCTGGCCCCTGTTCACCGGCTTCGCTCATCCCTACGACGTGCTTCAGGCCGAGGCCCAGGTTGCTCTCGCGCAGCAGCAATACGAGATGCTGCGGAGCTCGGTCGAGCTGGATGTCTGGACCAGCTACTACGACCTGAAGACGGCCGCCGAACGCCTGACGACGGCCCGGGAGTTCCTGGACTACGCCAGCGAATCCCACACCGTGACCCTGGAAAGCTACCAGAGCGGCGTGAACTCGATCCTCGATCTGCTGGCGGCACAGACGACCCTCGAGGAGGCCCGTTCCCAGGAAGTGCAGGCGCGCACGGACTGGTTCCTGGCCCTGGCCCAGCTGGCCCATGCGACGGGGCGACTCGGCAGCGCCGAACCGCAGCCGACAACGACGCCGCCGGCGGTGCCGGCGAAGGATGGTGGACGATGAACTGTCGAGGCGCGAGCGGGCTCGCCCCGCTGATCTGCGCCGCTCTGCTGGCGGGGTGTGAAGGGCACAAGGGGACGCTGCAGCAGCCGCCCGTGCCTGTCGTCGTGGCCGAAGCGATCACCAAGACCCTGCCCTTCGAGGTCAACTCGTTCGGCAACGTCGAGGCCTACCGCACCATCTCGATCCGCTCCCAGGTCGGCGGGATTCTCAGCCGGATCCAGTTCACCGAGGGCCAGCTCGTCAAGCAGGGAGATCCCCTCCTGCTCATCGATCCCGCGCCGTATCAGGCCGCCCTGGCGCAGGCCAGGGCGATCCTGGCCCGGGACCAGGCCACGGCCGCCAACATGGCCGAAAGCGTGAAGCGCTACGCGCAGCTCGCCCAGAAGGACTACATCGCGGCGCAGGATCACGCCAACATGCTGGCCCAGCTCAAGTCGAACGACGCGACGGTTCGTGCCGATGAGGCCAACGTCGAGACCGCGCAGCTGAACCTGCAGTACTGCCACATCACCGCGCCCATCAATGGGCGGCTGGGCGCCCGCCTCGTCGACGAGGGTAACGTGATCAAGGCAAACTCGGACAATCCGCTCGCGGTCATCAACCAGATTCAACCCATCTACGTCAGTTTCACGGTCTCGGAGCAGCACCTTCCCGAGCTGCTGCGGCAGTTCGGCAACCGGGAGCTCGCGGTGCGGGCCAACGCTCCCGAGGAAGCGCCGGGAACGCACGTGGGCCGGCTCACCTTCGTCGACAACGCGGTGGACACCTCGACGGGGACGATCCTGCTCAAGGCCGAGTTCGCGAACGAGGATGCCTCGCTGTGGCCCGGCGAGTTCGTGAAGGTGGTGCTGGTGCTCAAGGAACTGGAGAACGCCGTGGTCATCCCGTCCCAGGCGATCGAGACGGGCCAGAAGGGCGATTACCTCTTCGCCGTCAAGCCGGACAGCACGGTCGAGGTGCGCACGGTGACGGTGATCTACCGGCTCGGCAACGAGGCCGTCATCGGGTCCGGGGTCCAGCCGGGGGACAAGATCGTGATCGACGGCCAGCTCCGCCTGCGCCCGGGATCGCAGGTCGTCGAGAAGCCGCCGGTGAGCGCGGCCGAGGCGAACGCGTCATGAACCTGTCCTCGCTCTTCATCCGGCGGCCCGTCATGACGACGCTCGTCATGTCGGCGATCCTCATCTTCGGCCTGGCGGGCTACCGGCAGCTGCCCGTTTCGGACCTGCCCAACGTGGATTTCCCGACGCTCAACGTCACGGCGATCCTGCCCGGCGCCAGTCCCGAGACAATGGCCTCTGCCGTGGCGACGCCGCTGGAGAAGCAGTTCTCCACCATCGCCGGCATCTCCTCCATGACCTCCTCCAGCTCGCAGGGCGCCACGACGATCACGCTGCAGTTCGACCTCAGCCGCAACCTGGACGCCGCCGCCCAGGACGTCCAGTCGGCCATCTCGGTCGCGGAAGGGCAGCTGCCGCCGGACATGCCCAGCCCGCCGTCGTATCGCAAGGTCAATCCGGCCGATCAGCCGATCCTCTACATCGCGCTGACCTCGCCGACGCTCGCCCTCTCCGATCTCGACGAGTACGGCGAGACGCTCATGGCGCAGCGGATCTCCATGGTGGAGGGTGTGGCGCAGGTGCTCGTCTACGGGTCGCAGAAGTACGCCGTGCGCATCCAGCTCGATCCACGCCTGCTGGCCGCCCAGGGCCTGGGCATCGACCAGATCTCGACGGCGGTCAGCAATGCGAACGTCAACCTGCCGACCGGCGCACTGGACGGCCGCTACCGGCAGTTCTCGGTGCAGGCGACCGGTCAGGTCACGCGGGCCGCGCAGTTCCGGCCGATCGTCGTCGCCTACCGATCCGGCCGGCCGGTTCGGCTCGACGATCTGGGGCACGTGCTGGACAGCGTGGAGAACGACAAGACCGCCGCCTGGTTCGTCGACGACCGCTCGGTCGTGCTGGCCATCCAGCGGCAGCCGGGTACGAACACCGTCGCCGTCGCCCGGGCGGTACGGGCGTTGCTCCCGAGCTTCGAGGAGCAGCTGCCGCCGAGCGTCTCGCTGCACGTTCTCTTCGATCGGTCCGACTCCATCAAGGCCTCGCTGCGCGACGTCAAGATCACCCTGGCGATCACGCTCTTCCTCGTCGTCATGGTGATCTTCCTCTTCCTGCGCAACATCTCGGCGACCATCATCCCGAGCCTGGCCCTGCCGATGTCGATCATCGGCACCTTCGCGATGATGTACCTGCTGGGCTACAGCCTGGACAATCTTTCGCTGATGGCCCTGGTGCTGTCGCTCGGGTTCGTGGTGGACGACGCCATCGTCATGCTCGAGAACATCGTGCGCCACATGGAGCTGGGCGATCCCCCGCGGCAGGCTGCCTTCAGCGGCTCGCGCGAGATCGGCTTCACGATCATCTCGATGACCCTGTCGCTGGCCGCCGTGTTCATCCCGGTCCTGCTGATGGGGGGCATCATCGGGCGGCTGTTCCGCGAGTTTGGCGTGACGATCGCCACGGCGATCCTGATCTCGGGCCTGGCCTCCCTGACGCTGACCCCGATGCTCTGCAGCCGCTTCCTGCGAACCGAGAGGGGGCGTGTCCACGGCCGCGTGTACAACAGCCTGGAGGCGGGATTCGCCTGGCTGCTGCGCAAGTACGAGCTGGGCCTGAGATGGTCGCTGTCGCACGGGCGGAGCGTCATGCTGTCCCTGGTGGTTGTGCTGATAGGAACGTTCTTCCTTTTCCGGGTGATCCCGAAGGGCTTCCTGCCCAGCGAGGACAACGGTCAGCTGTTCGGGCAAACCGAGGCGGCCCAGGGCATTTCCTTTGCGGACATGGTGGCGCATCAGCAGGCGGTGGCCGCCATCGTCGAGGCCGACCCGAACGTCGAATCGTTCATGTCCGCCTGCGGCTCCCGTGGTTTCGGCGCCAGCAATACGGGATTCCTGTTCCTGCGCCTGAAGCCGCGATCGCAGCGTGCGCTCTCCGCCGACGAGGTGGTCCAGGAGCTGCGTCCGAAGCTGGCTCAAGTGCCCGGTATCCTGACCTACCTGCAGAATCCGCCGCCGATCCGGATCGGGGGCCGGCTGACCAAGAGCCAGTACCAGTACACGCTGCAGGCCTCCGACACGGACACGTTGTTCCATTACGGCCAGATCTTGCTGGACAGGATGAGCAGACTGCCCGGCTTGCAGGACGTCACCAGCGACATGCAGCTGGACAATCCGCAGGTCAACGTCGACATCGATCGCGACCAGGCCGCCGCGCTCGGGATCACGCCCCAGCAGATCGAGAGCGGCCTCTACACGGCCTACGGCTCCCGCCAGATCTCGACGATCTACGCTCCCAACAACACCTACGACGTGATCATGGAGGTGGAGCCGGAGTTCCAGATGGATCCGGCGGCGCTGTCTCTGCTCTACATCAACTCGAGCAACAGCGATCTCGTGCCCCTGAGCGCCGTGGCCGCGATCACGCAGAACGTCGGGCCGCTGACCATCAACCACTCCGGCCAGCTACCCGCGGTCACCCTGTCGTTCAACACGGCACCGGGGGTCTCGCTCGGCGAAGCCGTTTCGAGGGTGCAGGAACTTGCGGTACGCACGCTGCCGGCCACCATCTCGACGAGCTTCCAGGGGACGGCGCAAGCCTTCCAGTCGTCGTCCGCGGGACTCGGTCTGCTGCTGCTGCTCACCGTGGTCGTGATCTACCTGGTCCTCGGCATCCTCTACGAGAGCTTCATCCACCCGCTGACGATCCTGTCGGCGCTGCCGTTCGCCGGTTTCGGGGCGCTGATCACGCTGCTGGTGTTTCACGTGGAGCTGAGCATCTACGCCTTCGTGGGCATCATCATGCTGGTGGGCCTGGTCAAGAAGAACGGCATCATCATGATCGACTTCGCGCTGCACGCCCAGCGCAACGAGGGCAAGAACGCGAGGGACGCCATCCTGGAGGCCTGCGTCATCCGCTTCCGGCCGATCATGATGACCACCATGGCGGCGCTCATGGGCACGCTGCCCATCGCCCTGGCATCGGGTGCCGGCGCCGAATCACGACGCCCGCTCGGCATCGCCGTGGTCGGCGGGCTGTTCTTCTCGCAGTTTTTGACGCTCTTCGTGACACCTGTCTTCTTCACCTACATGGACCGTTTCCAGAACTGGCTGCGGCGGAGGGATGCGGCCGCCGAGCCGGTTCCGGCGGAGCAAGGCCCCTAGGTCTTTCGGGCGTCCCGGATGTCCCGCAGGAGCAGGGTGATCACGAAGAGCAGCATGATACCCGAGAACTCGAACAGGCGGCCGGGCGAGTAGCGCTCGGCGATGATCGTGTAACCGGACCAGTTGGCGATCCTCTCGATCACGGCCAGAGCGAACAGGACGAGGGCCGCCAGGAAGAAGATCCGGTTCAAGAGGCTGGCGACGGTCTTCTGACTCATCTCGCACCTCCTCCGACGGGGACCATGACGGCGGAACGGCCGATGGTCTTTACCTTGTCCGGATCGTAGCCCCATTTCCAGCGATAGACCGGCACGAAGGTGATGATGCCGGTATCCTCGTTCTCGAACCAGAGTTCGTCCCAGCGCGAATCGGAGCCGGGAGTGGAGGGCTGCAGGACCGCCACCAGATCGCCCCACTCGGCTGGAATCTGCTCCAGGGAGACCAGGTTCGTGGGTTCGACAGGCTGGCGAAGTCGGCTGCAGGAGGCCAGACAGACGAGCCCGCAACCCAGGCCAGCGAACAAGAGCCAGGACCAGCGCATGGTGAATCTCCCTCCTCGCCCGGCTGGGCGACTGGTAGAGAAGGTGCCGTCCAGACATGTCCGGGGGCTGACGGGATCCGGGAGGTGAAGGGCGACGAGGTGCGAGGCCGTGCCGGCCCACGGACGCCTGCGGGAACCACGGGAGCGGCGCGTCCCCTGGCGGGGCTGGAGCAACGCTGCACGGGACGTCGGCCGGCAGCGGGCGCTCCGCTCGCCTGGACTCCCGGCGCCACTATACTCCATTCCGCCGGAGCTTTGAAGATCCTGGTTCGGCGGATCCTGGTTCGGCGGCGGGCCGGCCCCCCGGGCCGGACATGCTCGGGGTGGCGGATTCGCCGGGGATGGCGGATCCGCCCGGGGAGGTGCTCGGTCGCGGGTCCTTCCCGCCGTCAGGGGGTGACGTAGCCGAGGGAGCGGAGCTGGGCCTTCTCCTGCTCGGTCATGGGCGGCTGGACAAACTGGCGGGTGGCCTGCTTCCGCTCGGCGCCGAAGCGGGCGATGCGGTCGCGGCAGGCGGCCACGATGTCGGGCTCGCTCTCGCAACGGTTCCGGGCCTCGCGGGCATCCTCGACGAGGTTGAACAGCTCGTCCCGGCCGTCGGAAGACAGGATGAACTTCCAGGGCCAGTCGATCAGCGCCATGCGCACGCGCTGGAAGCGATGGCCCCAGACCGGGTTGAAGAGGTCCTTGTCGCGGGTGTAGTAGTTCTCGGCCAGCACCGGATGCTGGCCCGGCCGGTCCGGAAAGGCGAAGGCATGGCGGGCGGCCGCCTCGCCGCCGCAAGCGGCCAGGATCATCCCCGGCAGGTCGGTGCCCGCGATCACCGTGTCGCTGATCCGACCCAGGCGCTGGCCGGGCTCACGGATGATCAAGGGCACCCAGAGCGCCTCCTGGTAGATGTCCTTGGAATGCTCCACCAGGTGATGCTCGCCGAAGTACTCCCCGTGATCGCTGGTCAGGACGACGAGCGTGCGCTCGGCGAGCCCCAGCCGCTGCAGCTCGTCCAGCAGGTCACCAATCCCCTCGTCGACGTTGGCCACGCCCGTGTCGTACTGATCGATCACCTGCTGGACCAGATCCTGCGGGATGGGCCCCTCGCCGGGCATGACCGCTGCGTAGAGCCGGTCGAGCAGCTCGCCGTCGTCGAGCACTGCCGGCGGGTCCAGGAAACCCTCGCGCGGCGTGGCATTGTAGGGACGGTGCGTGTCCATGTAGTTGATGAACAGGAAGAACGGCTCCTGCGCGTGGCTCTCCAGCCAGGCGAAGACGCGCTGGTTCAGCTCCGGAGCCCGGAGGCGCTCGGGCTCGTAGACCTCGAACCCCTGGTCCAGCAGCCACCGCCGAGCCAGGTAGGCGATGTTGGCCACGAAGGCCGCGGTGCGGTAGCCGCTGTCGGTGAGGACCTCCGCCAGGGTCAGCTGCTCGGGATCGAGCGGGTTGGCGTTGTTGCCCGGCGCTTCGGTGGGGAAGGTGCGGGCCCCGTGCTCGAAGGGGTACTTGCCCGTGAAGAGCGTGGCATGGGAGGGCAGGGTCCAGGGCGAAGCGGCGAAGGCCCGGCGGTAAAGCGTGGCCGTCCTGGCGAAGTCATCGATCCGCGGCGACGTGGGACGCCCGTAGCCGTAGCAGCCCAGGTGATCAGCTCGCAGGGCATCGAGGGTGACCAGGACGACGTTGACCGGCCGGCCGGCGGGCTCTTGCTCCCGGCCGGACCGGCAGCCTCCGAGGAGCAGGAGCGCCGCGAGAACCGGCACGCCGAGAGAGCAGGAACGGAGCAGGCGTTGCATGAGGACATCTCCCGGGGCGCGTTGCTGGCTGAGCTGTTGAACCCCCTGTCTCCATTAATGCTATCAGGATCGCCCCGGGGCAAGTCCGGGTCGCGAGGAAATCTCGGGCCGGGCAGGCAATAATGCCGCGCAATTGTCCGGATCCTGCTATAATGTACGTTCAGATCGGCTCCGGGGGAGAGCCGATCGAGTTCCCGGATTCACGTGACAGCACTCGCCCCTGTCTCGCCCAGCGACCTCTGGGTCAGGTCGTGAAAGTGTCCCCCTGAAGATGAATGGTCTCGCCGAGGGACTTCAGGCGGCCACGGGATTCCCGCTCGTGCGAGCCTGATCCGAGGCCAGGCCGCAGTGCTCTATCCGAAAGGCTCTTCAACAGTGAGGTGGATTATGAAGTTCATGCGCATGTTGATCCCAAGCCTGCTACTGCTGGTGCTGGCGCTGCCGGCCATGGCCCAGTGCCCCGACCAGGTCGGCATCTTCATGACCGGCAACGGCACCCTGCTGCCAGGCCGGGTCTCGGAGGCCTGGTGCGGCGCTGGCGGCGAACCCGTCATGCCCGGCCGTCCCGGCAACACCGAGAATGCCATGTCCTGGGACGGCACGATCCTGGGCACCCAGTGGCGCGTCTGGGGCATGGCGATCGACGCGAGCGGGGCCGTGGAGATCGGCAACACGGTGGACGTCAACGGCGACGGCACCATCACCTACTCCACGAATTACCTGGGCGGCGAGTTCTGGCTCTCCAAGGATTACCCCTGGAGCTTCGGGATCGTCGACCTGACGGGAGACCTCAGCTCCTACCTGGTGATCACCACGGTCACCTACGTCGCGGGCAACGCGGTGGGAGCCACGTCCAACGTCTCCTTCACGGGTGTCTTCTCGGATTGCCCGGCGGCCAACGGCTGCGTCATCGAGTTCGCGATCGCCAACGCCATGCTGGTCTGGAGCAGCGCCTACGGCGTTCCGATGCCCGTGGACTACCCCGACCTGCTGTGCGGGGCCGACATGGGCGAGCTCTTCGATGCCTGCTGCATCACGGTCAACCTGGACTGCCTCGTGTCCGCGGAGGGATCCAGCTGGGGCGGCGTAAAGAGCCTTTACAGGTAGAAGGCGGTTCTTTGGCTTTGTTCCTGCTCCCCGTGCGCCCGGCGCTGCTTGTGCGGCGCCGGGCGCCGTGCTAGGCTGCCTGCCGTGCCAGACGGCCCTCCGCGCGGGTACCGCTCGGGCAGCGGGTCTGCGCGGCGATCACCTCGAACCCGCACCTCGGGAATCACCATGCCTGCCATCACACCCTTTTCCGGCGACCTCTCCCGCGCATGGCCCGCGCACTGGACCCTCGATCCCGAGGTGATCTTCCTGAATCACGGCTCCTTCGGAGCCTGCCCGCGGCCCGTGCTGGAGGAGCAGGCGCGGCTGCGCACGGAGCTGGAACGGCAGCCCGTACGCTTCCTGGGGCAGAGCTATCAGGAGCGCCTGGATGCGGCGCGTGCCGAGCTGGCCGGCTTCGCGGGGGCCGAGCCGCAGGACCTGGTCTTCGTGAACAACGCCACCACGGGAATCAATGCCGTGCTCCGCTCCCTCACGCTGCTGCCGGGCGAGGAGCTGCTGGTGACCGATCACGAGTACAACGCCACCCGCAACGCCGTCGATTTCGTGGCCCGCCGCACCGGAGCGTCGGTGGTCCTGGCCCGGGTGCCTTTCCCCCTCGCCTCGCCCGCCGAGGCGGTCGATGCGGTGATGGCGGCCGTCACGCCGCGCACGCGCCTGGCCGTGCTGGATCACGTCACCAGCCCGACCGGGCTCATCCTGCCGGTGACGGAGCTGGCGGCTGCGCTGGCGGAACGCGGCGTGGAGGTCCTGGTGGACGGGGCGCACGGACCGGGCATGCTCCCGCTCGCGGTGCCGGCCCTCGGCGCCGCCTACTACACGGGAAACTGCCACAAGTGGCTCTGCGCACCCAAGGGGGCCGCCTTTCTCTGGGTGCGGCGCGACCGGCAGTCGCAGGTCCGGCCCTGCGTCATCAGCCACGGAGCCAACCAGCCGCTCCGGGAGCGCTCCCGCTTCCAGATGGAGTTCGACTGGACGGGCACCGACGATCCCACGGCCTGGCTCGTGGTTCCGGCGGCGATCCGCTTTCTGGGCTCGCTCCTGCCGGGTGGCTGGCCGGAGCTGATGGCTCGCAACCATGCCCTGGCCGTGGCGGCGCGCCGGCTGCTCTGCGAGGTCCTCGCCATCGCGGAACCCTGTCCCGCGAGCATGCTCGGCAGCCTGGCCAGCGTGCCGCTGCCCGATCTGCCGGCCGGCACTCCCCTGCCGGAGCACGGTCGCGATCCGCTCAACGACGTGCTGGAGCGCGAGCACGGGATCGTGGCGCCGGTCATCCTCTGGCCCGTTCCGCCTAAGCGCCTCCTGCGCGTGTCGGCGCAGGCCTACAATACCCTCGACCAGTACCGCCACCTGGCGGAGATCCTGCCGCAGGTCATCCCCTGAGGGGCCGTCTTCCGCCGAGAGGCCTTCTCCGCGCTTCCGGGCTTCGACGGCACCGAACTGGCGCACGATAATTAGTCAGAAAAAACATGAAAATATGGACTTTACCCAGGTAAAGTCCGCGCCTTCACCCGGGTGAAGGGCCGGCCCCTTGTTCATCCGGGTGAACCGCTGTGCTGTGTATAACTCATTGTCAAGGAATGAATTAACCAATTGGACTACTTGCCGGTGCCGGAAGCTCCGCGCGCCTGGCCGCTATCAGCCGCTACCCCCGACCAAAATCTGTACCTTGACATCCAATTCATCCGCTATTATATAGTATAAAAAGGTCCAATTATCTCTATTGTGGCCGGGTCAAGCCTGCCCGGCTTGTCCAGGAGGTCGTCATGGCAGCACAGGAAATGGATCGCTCCCTGGGTGAGCTGGCGACGGAATATCCCATGCTGGCGGCCCTCTTCGACGAGCTGGGTCTGGACTACTGCTGCGGGGGCCAGCAGGCGCTCGCGGAGGCGGGTGCCGAGCGCGGACTGGACCTGTCGTTGCTGGCCCAGCGCGTTCGGGACGGGATCAGGGCCAGCGATCGCGCGGCGGGCGGTGGCGGCGGCGTCCCGGAACCTCGCCTGCAGGAGATGAATCTCGCGCAGCTCGTGGATCACATCGAGAGCACGCACCATGTCTATCTGCGAGACGAGCTGCCCCGCATGGCCCAGCTCCTGAAAAAGGTGCAGACGGTTCACGGCGAGCGCCATCCGGAGCTGAAGCAGGTCGCCTCCGTGTTCACGCAGCTGGCCGCCGAGCTGATGGAGCACATGCATAAGGAGGAACGCATCCTCTTTCCGGCCATCCGCCGCTTCGCGGGAGCCCGAGCGCCGGGGTCCGAGGCTGCAGGAGCCGGGGCTGCGGGATCCATGGCGGCCGGGCCCGGGACGGTAGGGCCCAGGACGGCGCGGCCTGGACCCCTGGGACTGGCCATGCCGATCCGGGTGATGGAGAACGAGCACGAAGGCGCGGGCCGGGCGCTCGAAAGTCTGCGCCGCCTGACCGGTGGCTATGCCACGCCCCCGGACGGTTGCGCCAGCTGGCGAGGGCTCATGGATGCCATGGTGCGGCTCGAGCAGGATCTGCACCGTCACATCCACGCCGAGAACAACGTGCTCTTTCCGCGCACCCTGGCGCTGGAGAGCGGGGACGCCGGAACGTAGCCCGGCCGTGTGATCGCGAACTTCGCGGCACGACCGGAATATTCTGCTTGCACGGGGCGACGTTGACGTATATGCCTGGATGGTCGCGTCGGATACGATGGAGCGTCCGCCGTGCCGGGGAAGGATCCCGTGGCCCCTACGCGCGCACTCCGTGTTGCGATCTACATGCTGATCTGGGTGGCCGCTCTCGCGGTCAGCTTCCTGGCCTCGCATCTCGACTGGTGGCGGCAGACCGGCATCCATCCGCTGGTGCTGGTCGCCTCGATCCTGCCCGCCTTCTACCTGGCGCTCCTCGTTCACGAGCTCGGGCACCTGGGGGCCGGACTGGCGGCGGGTTTCCGGTTCCTGAGCCTGAGCTGGGGCCGGCTGGTCCTCTGCCGGGCTCCGCAGCGGCTGCGCCTGCGCTGGCTGCCCGAGGCCGAGCCGTACGGGGGGCTCTGCGCCTGCCTGCCGGTCGATGACGGCCGTCTGCGCTGGCGCTATGCGCTCTTCATCGCCGGCGGTCCCCTGGCCAGTCTCCTGCTGGCGGGAGGGGGCGCCGCGGCATTGGCGGCAGGGCTGTGCGGCAGGGGTGTCGGGGCGACCCTGGCGCTCGTCGTGTCGTCCGCTTCCCTGGTGGTTCTCGGCAGCGCCGCGATACCGCACCGGCATAGTGGGGTGCCGACCGATGCTGCACGCCTCGGTCAGGTGCTGCACGGGGGGCCGCAGAAGGAGCGGTTCTGTGCCCTGGGTCTGCTCGCCGGCCTGCTGCGCACCAACCTGCGGCCTCGCGAGTGGAGCCGCGCGCTACTCGCGCGCGCCCTCGCCCATCCCGATGGCTCCGACGAGCATGCGACGGCCTGTCTCTACGCGCACATCTGGGCCAAGGACCGCGGCGATCCGGCGGGAGCCGGCCGCTATCTCGACCTGGCGGGCGAGGATCTGGCGACGCGGTCGCGGGCCTTCCAGGTGGCCTTCGCTCTCTGTGCCGCCCCCTTCGAGGCGATGGTGCGCGGCAACGGGGCGGCGGCCAGGGCCTGGCTGGCCGGGATCGAGACCGGCAGCATGCCCGACCGGCACGATCTCCTGATGGCCGAGGCGGCGGTCCTGCTGGTCGAGGGGCGCCGGGTCGAGGCCCGTGCCCGGGCCGCGGCCGGCCTGGCCCAGATGCCGCGGGATTCG
The DNA here is from genome assembly GCA_964524645.1 of uncultured Fibrobacteraceae bacterium. Classification (GTDB taxonomy): domain Bacteria; phylum Krumholzibacteriota; class Krumholzibacteriia; order LZORAL124-64-63; family LZORAL124-64-63; genus CAZGEC01. The sequence continues at coordinate 51,395 of CAZGEC010000023.1, forward strand.
GCGCTGGGCTTGCACCGCATGGACGAGGAAGGGCTGCGGGCGGTGATGGCGCTGGCGGGCGGGCGGCCTCCGCGCCGGACCGGCCGCGTCCGCCCGCTCAGTCCAGGTGGATCGGCAGGTCGAAGCGCAGGCCCCGGGGGGCCTCGTCGTCCAGCCAGAGCATCTGGAGGCTCAGGCTGCTGTCCGGCTCCACGCTGAAGATGCCGCTCTGATCGGCCTGCGTTCCGGTCATGGCTTCTTCCTGGACGATCCGGTACTCCGCGAGATGAGTCCACCCGTCCTTCGTCAGCTGCTCGTCTTCGTGGCCGGCGATATCCCGGGCCCGGCGAGCCCCGGCGCCGAACCACAGGAAGCTGGGACGGGGACGGCCCGACAGGTTGATGAGCCGCAGGCGGCGTCCATCGGCGAGGCGCGTCAGCAGGAAGCGCTCGTGCGTATGGGTGTCGCCGCAGAACACCAGATCCACGCCGCCGTCCAGCAGCAGGTCCACGAACCGCCGCCCTTCCCAGGTCATCTGCCACAGGCGGATCGCATCGTCTCGGTGCTTCGGAGCCGATTGCAGGAAGGGATGGTGCATCACCACTGCGGTGATGGGAACGCCATCCGTCTCTTTCAGCTGCCTCGTCAGCCAGGCGAGCTGCGCGGCGGCGCGGCTTCGCGGCACGAGTCCGCCGGCGCTCTCGCCGCGACCGTCGGGGCCGTAGACCCAGTCGTTGCTGTCCAGGAAGAGCAGGCACAGCGGGCCGATGTCCTGGCGATAATAGAGCCGGTCCACCGAGAGGTCCGGATCGAGGCTGGAAAGCAAGACCGCCGTGTTCTCGCGCGCCCGCCCCGGGAGGTTGTTGTTCACGTCGTGATTGCCGGCGGCCGCCAGGTAGGGCAGCCCGGCTACCGGCTGCAGGATGCCGTGCAGCTCGGCGAACTGATCGCTGTACTCGCCGTTCCGCACCATGTCCCCCGTGTCGACCAGGAACAGCAGCCGGCGGTCGTGCGCGGCCCGCTCCGCCAGGCCGGCCAGGAGCCGCTGCCACTCCCCATCGGCCAGGGCACGCTGATCACCGTAGACGGCGAAGCTGAATCCCTGCTCCAGACCGGGCTGGAGGCCGGCGACCGCCGCCGCCAGCGCGGGATGGTCGAGGGGCTCCACCGGCCGCTCCGAGGTCCTGGTCCAGGGGCCGTAAACCGGCGTGCAGCTCGCGAGCGGGATCAGCGTCGCCAGGGAAACCAGCACGAGAAGGCGGACCGGCCGGTGCAGACCGGAGCGGCTCGGGGGCCATGAATCCATGACGGGATGCTCCTCCAGGGAAACGTTGCGGGACGGCTCTCGGGATCAGTATAGAGGCAAATCAGCTCGCCGCATGGACCTCGGTCGGCCGGTCCGGCAGCGGCGGTGAGAGGACATATGGCCTTTATCGCAGCAGGAGCATCTTGCGCGTCCGGGAGCGGCCGTCCAGCTCGAGCCGGTAGAGATAGGCTCCACTCGGCAGGGCGCGGCCCCGGTCGTCGCGGCCGTCCCAGTCGACGGCGTGGGAGCCGGGTGACTGCCGGGACTGCACCAGCGTGCGCACGCAGCGTCCCGCCAGGTCGAAAACGGCCAGCCGGACCATCCCCTCCCGCGACAGCTGGTAGGCGATGGTGGTCCGCGGGTTGAAGGGGTTGGGCTGGTTGGCGGCCAGCACGAAGGGCGGGGTCGCCGGGACGGCCTCCGGCACGGCCGTGAGCGTCGAGAGCAGCGGGCGCTCGTAGACCCCGTTGCCGTGGGTCGCGGCGCGCAGTTCGTGGCTCGCCAGCGAGATCGTCAGGTCGATGACCATCACGGCTTCCGGCAGCCCCAGGCCGTAGTCGTCCCAGGTGTCGCCGCCGTCCCGCGAGACGAAGATCCCCAGATCGTTGCCCACGTAGACGTGAGAGGTCGCGAACGGGTCCACGACCACGCTGGAGGTGGGCACGTCGGGCAGGCCCGCGCCGATGTCGTCCCAGGTGTCGCCGCCGTCCAGGGACCGGAACACGTGCGAGGTGCCGAAGCCGGAGGCGGTCAGGAAGACGATGTCGGGATCGAAGGGATGGATGCACAGCCCCACGAGGTAGCGGTCCGGCAGGGTGCCGGTGACGTTCTGCCAGGAGGCGGCCCCGTCGGTGGTGCGGAACACGCCGGCACGCGTGACCGTCGGGGCCGTCGTCACGTAGACCCGCTGGGGATCGGTCAGCGCCACGTCCAGGGAGAGCGCCGGGTTGCCGTCCAGGTCCTGGTTGGCGTTGGTCACGCTCCAGTTCACGCCCCCGTTGATGGACTTGTAGATACGGCTGCGGCCGGCGTAGATGGTGCCGGGCGCCTGCGGGCCGCTCACGGCGTAAGGCGCGATGAAGCCCGTGGTTCCCTGTTCGGGCGGCGTGATCTCGAACCAGCTCGCACCGGAGTTGGTGGACTTGAAGAGCATGAGGTACTGGGCCGTGCCGTAGAGCGTGCTGTCGGTCACGGGATCGATGGCGGCCCAGCCGCCGTCTCCCCCGATCAGGCGATACCAGGCATCCAGGCCGACGTAGAGGCCGGTGGAGTTGTCCTGCATGCCGCCGATGGCCCAGCTGGAGTCATGCCAGGAGCTGCAGAAGCCGGGATAGAACTGCGCGGTCTGCAGGCCGCCGTTGCAGCCAGCGAAGGTCTCGCCGCCGTCCAGCGAGCGGAACACGCCCCCATCGTTGGCGAGGTAGATCACGTCGTGATCCACCGGGTGGAAGACGAGGTCGTGGTGGTCGGCGTGGGAGAAGCTGGGCGGCCCCTCGGGTTCGCCGGGCAGCACGAGGCCGAAGTAGGCGGCCTCCCAGTCCGACTTCTGCTGGAGGTTCGCGCCTCCCGCGGTGGACTTCCAGACGTCCACGCCGACGGCGATCACGATGCTCGGGTCGTCCGGGTGGATCGCCACGTCGTGGGAGAACCAGCCCTGCCAGAGGGAGTAGTCCTGGCTGGAGGGACGGGTCCAGGTGTCGCCGTTGTCCTCGCTGCGGACGAGCCAGGTGGCGTTGCCGCCCAGGCCGCCGTTGCCGATGCTGGCCATCACGACGTTGGGCTGGGACTCGCAGATCGAGAGCAGCGCCTTGCCCCGGTAGATGCTGGGCACGATGTAGAGCTGCTCCATCTTGGTCCAGCTCTGCCCGCCGTCCAGGGTGCGGTACAGCCCGTGGCCCGGGCTGTTCAGGTTGCCGCAGGCGGCGAACACGGTGTCCGTATGGGCCGGGTTGATCACGATGTCGGTGGTCATGACGACAGCGTGCACGTGTTGCCAGGTGAGGCCCGCGTCCCCGGACCTGTAGATGCCCTCGGTCGTGCCGGCCCAGACCACCTCCGGGCGCTTGGGATCGACGCGGATCACCTGCACGCCCCGCTCCTGATGGTAGGACCAGTCCAGGCTCTTCGCCCAGGTCCGCCCGCCGTCCTCGCTCTTGAGGATGCCGATGCCGTAGCTTCCCCGGGCCAGCCGCTCGGTGATGCCGCCGGTCGAGCTCTGGTAGCCGTAGACCTCGCCCGTCCCGATGTACAGCACGTTCGAGTCGCCGGGGGCGAAGGCGATGGCGCCCACGCCCGGCACCGGGTGACCCGTGGGCACGTACTCCCAGGCATCGGCGCCCACGCCGGCGGTGAAGCTGCGCCAGAGCCCGCCGCTGGCCGCGCCCGCGTAGATGGTGCGGGGATTCTGGGGATTGCAGGCGAGCGCCAGCATGCGGCCGGCGATGTTGCGGGGACCGATGGGCCGCCAGGGCCGTGCGCCGCGCCCCTTGGCCTGCGGCTCGCGGAACCTGGTCTTGACGAGGTCGAAGGCCTCGCTGTAACCCCGGGCGGGAAACGTGTCGCGGGGGTAGGCGCGCTGGCCGGCCCAGTAGACGAGGGACTGCAGGGCGCCGGAAGTGCGATGCGGCTCGCCGGCGGATTCCTCCCGGCCCTCGTCCTCCCGGATGACCGGATTCAACCGCGCCGGCAAGGGACCAGGATGGGCCACGCCATCCCGGGATCCGGCCGTCGGCTCGGTGAGCGGTGAGGCGGGGGACAGGATCAACCAGGAGAAGACCGTCAGACCCAGCAGCGAAGCGAGGAGCACGGCCAGCTTGCCGAGGTGCTTCATGAATCGAGCCTCCGGATGCGAGCGGTATCTCGCGGAGCTTTGCCGGGGGCCGTTTCTGCGCTATAAGTCTACGGAGCCCGCCGGCGGGCGGCAATGACGCGGCAGCCGGGGAATCGGTTCAACCAGCGGACTCGAGGAAGTCGGAGGCTGCGGAGGACGTGAAGCGGAGGGTTGGCTTCTGGGGGCTGCTTTTCGGGCTGGGACTTCAAGGTGGCCTGCCGGTCCAGGCGCTGCCGGCCCCGGCGGAGAGCGGAGCGACCTTGCCGGACGAGGCGGGGCCCTGGATCGTGACGGCGACGGGCGACACTCTCGACCTGACCCCGGAGATCCTGGTCACCGCCCCGCTGGTCCAGACCGCCGATCCCGAGCGGGTCCTGCTGAGCGAGTCCGTGATCGGGTCCCGGGGCGCCTGGACGGTCGCCGACGTGGGGCCGCTGCTGCCGGACACCCGCGTGGCCGTCAACTCGCGCGGCGAGACCCTCTTCATGATCCGTGGCGCGCCGGAGCGCCATGTCCGCCTCGAGCTGGACGGCATCCCCCTGGTCGTGCCCTGGGACGATCGTGCCGATCTAAGCACCATTCCCATCGATGCCATCGGTACCGTCCGCGCCGTGCGCGGCGTGGGCAGCGTCCTGGACGAGCCCGAGGCGCTGGCCGGCACGGTGGAGCTGCTGCCGGTGGAGCTGGATCGGGACGGTGAGCGGACCCGGCTGAGCGGGTACCTGGGGGAGATCGAGCTGCACGAGGGCCGGCTGCTGCACCAGCGGCGGTGGGGATCCTGGAGCCTCGTCGCGGCGCTGGCCCGTCGCGAGCGGCACGGCTTCCCGGTTCCCGAGGATCTGGATGCTCCCTTCAACCAGAGCGGCGGCCGCGTGCGCACCAACAGCGATCTCGAGCAGACCACGCTGCTGCTGCACGCGATGCACCGGCTGGGACGTGGCGGCCGTCTGCGCCTGATCTTCCAGGGAACGGACGGCTCGCGCGGCGTGCCGCCCGAGACGCACCTGGCCGAGGGCGCCCGCTTCTGGCGCTATCCCCTGCAACGCCGTGGCCTGCTCGGGCTCGCCCTCTCCCTGCCCCTGGACGGCGCCGCGCTCTGGAACCTGCAGGCCAGCGCGTCGGCCGATCTCTTCCAGCAGGACATCCGCTCCTTCGACGACGCCACCTACGGTGGCCCGCCCCTGGTGCCGGGCGTGGACTTCGAGCAGGACCGCGACGCCACCGCCTTCGGCCGCCTGCGGGTGACGCGCCAGCTCGGGAACGCGTCCGCCCTGGCCGTGCAGGGTCTGGTCCGCGCCACCCGTCATCGCGAGATCCTGGTGGTCGATGGGCCGCAGGAGCAGTACTCGCAGGTCCTGGTTTCCCTGACCGGCGAGCTGCGCACCCGGCTCGCGGACGCGTGGGAGCTGCAGACGGGCGCGGGATGGGAGAGCGCCGCCACGCCCCGAACGGGGGACAAGCCGGGCCGGGACGCCACCGATGCCGTCGTGCTGCAGCTGCGCCTCGCGCACCGGGTCACGCCGGGACTGCGCTTCCAGGGCAGCCTCTCGCGGCGCAGCCGCTTCCCCTCGCTGCGCGAGATGTTCTCCGGAGCCCTGGGCCGCTTCGTGCCCAATCCCGGCCTGGGACCGGAAAGGCAGGACCTGCTGGACCTGGGAGCCCTGGCGAACGGACGGCGCTGGACGCTGGCCGTGAGCGGCTTTGCCAGCTGGGTGAGCGGGGGGATCGAGAAGGTGGCGGTCTCGACCGGAACCCAGCAGTTCACCCGGATGAACGTGGACCGGCTGCGCACGCTCGGACTCGAGACGGTGGCGACCTGGCAGCCGCGGCGGGGCCTGGATCTCTCCCTGCAACATGCCGTGCTGCAGGCCCGGCGCCGCGTGGACGACGCCTACGACGGGGCCGCCGAGGATCGTCCCGGCTGGCTGACCACAGTGGCCGCCACCTGGCACGCCGCACCCGGCCCTCTGCTCCGTCTCGAGTTCGAGGGCGTGGGTCCCCGCGAGTCGGCCGATGTCACGGATGCGGAGGACGGGCTGCATCGCCTGCCGGCGCAAGTCCGCTGGAACCTGCGCATCGGCTACGAGCTTGGCCGCCCGGGGGGCCGGAGCCTGGGTGCGGAGATCTCGTGCCGGCTGGATAACGTCTTCGATCAGCGCCTGGATTCGCAGGTGGGCCTTCCCGAGCCGGGACGCACCTTCCTGGCCGGGGCGAGCCTGCAGTGGGACCGGCCCGCACGCTGATCGGGCCCGGGAGGTCACCGGCGGGGAGCGGCCCCCGCCATCTTGGATTATATTGATCGTGTATGAGCTGCCGCCCGGGAAACGCGCACCCGGGAGGCCTTGCAGGATTCGCCACGATCGCGACGCGAGGCAGGTCCCCCCCTTAACCTCCGTCTTGCGACGTCGATCGTGGCGGTAACCGGGGCCCCGGTCCACAAGACCGGGGCCCGGCGTTTAGCCTTCCAGGAAATCCGCCAGCGCCGCCACGAACAGGTCCGGCTGGTCGATGAAGGGCCAGTGTCCCGCGGGAGAGATGCCGAGCCAGTCGATGCCCGCCGCCCCGAGCAACTCCCGGGAGCGCTGACAGGCGCCGCCGGGCACGCCGGCCAGATAGCGGGTGGGCACGGGGAGGGCGGCCAGACGCCGGGCCAGGTCCTCGCGTTCGGAGGCGGTCACCAGCTCCCGGCTGTTGCGATGGTAGGCTCGCGGATCGGCCAGACACATGCTCGCGTGGTAACCCCGCTGGGCGGGATCGGTGAGGCCCTGGCGAAAGACCATCTCGCGTTGCTGCTCGAAACCCCGCCGCACGAACATCGCGAGGGTCTGCTGGGCAACCTGGCCGCTGAACGTGCAATCGCCGAGGGACTTGTTGCCGTCCACGTCCACCAGGCCGCGCACCAGGCCGGGATGTCGTTCGCAGAAGAGCAGACCGGTCACCCCTCCCATGCTGTGACCCACCACGACGACCGGCGCCGCCTCGCGAACGGCGGGACAGGTCCGCAGCCAGTCCGCCAGCCAGTCCGCCTGCTCCCCGAGACCCAGCGGCTCGTTGCGCCAGGGGCTGCGCCCGTACCCCGGCAGGTCAGGGACGAGCAGGCGCCAGGTCCGCAGCCAGGGGTGACCGAACAGATGTTCGAAGCAGAGGCCCGATTCCCCCAGGCCATGGATCCAGAGCAGCGAGCCGCGTCGAGAGGCCACGTCGCGATCACGGACGAACATGCCATGCTCGCAGCGATGCTCGCATGAGACGCCGTGCATCTCGGGCATCGAGTCCGCCTCCCTTGCCGGAGCCGGCGGGGCCCATTCCACTCTCCCCGCTCATCCTTCAGTATGATACCCTGGCGGTCCGGCGGCAAATGGACACCGGTGTCCGTCCGGGCCCCAGCGGCGGCCCGGGCGCCTTACCGGTCTACCCATCATGAGGAGGTCTGACGTGGTGCCCCGTCGTCGCGCCCTCCGGTTCTGGCTCGTGGTCCTGTCGCTGGCGGCCGGTCTCGTCGCGCCCCCCGACCCGATCGCGGCCGAGTCCCTCTCGGCGCTGTACAGCTACCAGTACGAGAGCGACTACCTGCCCACCACCCCCAGCGTCAGCGGCGGGGCCGTCGGCGGCTTCGCCAATCCGGCGGCCTTCGCCACGGGCGACCGCCTGGAGACGGCCTTCTGGTGGAACGACCGCGGCCTCGAACCGAACACCCTGGACAACTGGGGCTTCGCCATCGGACACCATCTCGGTTTCGCCTTCAACCACCAGACGCTGGGGACCGCCCACGACGTCACGCACGTGGACGACTACCTGCTCGCCCTGGCCCTCGGGAACCGTCGCAATCACTTCGGCCTCGGTTACCGCTGGTCCCGCGGAGGCTCGGACCGCATGCCGCGCGAGGACGCCCTCGTGCTCGGCCTGATCGAGCGTCCCAACCGCTACTACTCCTTCGGCATCTCGGCCCTGACCTCCGTGGAATCGGACACGCTGCTGGGACTGGTGGACATGGGATTTCGCCCGCTGGGCAGTGATCTGCTGACCGTCTTCGGGGACTACATCCTGGCGGGCGGCGGCTATCCGTCCGCCGGGCGCTGGGGGGCGGGTGTGGAGATCCGGCCGCTGGCCGGCCTGCACCTGGGGGTCAAGTTCCGCGGCGTGTCGGGAACGGACGAAGACTATCGCTTCGTCTTCAACGTGGGTGTCACTTTGGGCGGCTACGGCTTCCACGTCCTGCCCAGTTACGACGGGGAGCGAGACAGGAACGAGACGACCTTCCTGTTGCGCACCGGCGCCTCCTATCCCAGCCTGCCGTTGAAGCCGGACCTGCTGCCGCAGCCGGCGCGCTGGGTGCCGATCAACCTCGAGGGCAAGCGGATCACCTACCAGACGTACCGCTGGTTCGAGAAGAAGCGGGTGGCCTGGCTGGACCTGGCCCGTTTCCTCGATGCGCTGCGTGACGACGAGCGCGTGGCCGGGGTGGCCCTGAATCTCGCCGGCACGAGCATGCGACCTTCCATCGCCTGGGAGCTGCACGGCAAGCTCATGGACCTGAAGGACGCCGGCAAGGAGATCGTGATCCACATCGACCGGACCGGCATGCTGGGCTTCGCCGTGGCGTCGGTCGCCGACCGGTTGACCCTGGATCCCCAGGGCCAGCTCATGCTGACCGGGGTGTCGCTGAAGCGCACCTACCTGAAGGGCACGCTGGACAAGCTGGGAGTCGGCTTCCAGGCGTTCCGGTACCTCCGTTTCAAGTCGGCCATGGAGGTCTTCTCGCGCACCGACATGAGCGCGGCCGACCGCGAGCAGCGGCAGGCCGTCGTCGATGCGTTCTACGGCACCGTGCGAGACGAGGTGAGCGAGGGCCGCCCGATGCAGCCGGCCCGGTTCGACTCGGTCGTGAACGACCAGGCCATGGTGATCGCGCCGGTGGCCCTGCGTCTGGGGCTGGTGGACGCCCTGGCGCGCTGGCCGGACGTACAGGACTGGCTCGCCGAGCATCGCGGCGGTCGCTTCTGGATCCCGCCGCGCGAGGGACGCTTTCGCAGCTACCGCGAGGAGGTCTGGGGCCCGCTACCCAGGATCGTCGTCGTCTACGCCGTCGGCGAGTGCGCCATGGACACCGGCATCAAGGGACGGGCCACCTCTGCGTACCTGCGGGAGCTGGCCCGGGACCCGGAGGTGGCGGCGGTCGTGCTGCGGGTCGATTCTCCGGGGGGCGATCCGCTCCCCAGCGACCTCGTGGCTGCGGCCGTCCGCAGGCTGCAGAAGGCCGGCAAGCCGGTCATCGTCAGCCAGGGCGACGTGGCAGCCTCGGGGGGTTACTGGATCAGCATGGACGGCGACGCCATCCTGACCACGCCGTTGACCATCACTGGCTCCATCGGCGTCATCGCCGGCTGGTTCTGGGACGACGGGATCGGCGCGAAGCTGGGGCTGAGCGCCGACGGCGTGGCCCGGGGGGAGCATGCCGATCTCTTCAGCGGCCTGCGCTTCCCGCTCCTGGGCCAGACCCTGCCGGAGCGGCCGCTGGATACGGAGGAGCTGGAGCTGGTTCGCGCGCTCATGCTGGAGCTGTACGACGAGTTCGTGGCCAAGGTGGCGGCCGGGCGGCATCTGGACGAGGACCGGGTGTTCGAGCTCGCCGAGGGGCGGGTCTGGATGGGGGACGCGGCGCTGGCCCGCGGCCTCGTCGATGCGGTTGGGGGACTGTCGGACGCCATCGCCCTGGCCCGCGAAAAGGCCGGCCTCGCGGCGGACGCCGAGGTGAAGATCGTCGAGTACCCGCCGCGCCCTCTCTTCCCCTGGCCGCACTTCGGCCCGGAACTGCCGCGTCTCTTCGGCCTGCTGCGGTCCGCCGCCGCCCACCTGGACGGCGCCGGCGACGATCTCACCGCCCTGGCAACCCTGTCCGCGGCGGATGGCGGCGCGGAAGGGATCGCGCCGATGGCGTCGGCGCTCGGGGAGGTCGCGAATTCCGTGCCGGAGGACGAGGACCCCGATCCCGACCTGCTCTATTTGCGGATCCTCGCCCGCTCGGCCGGAGCGCCCGTGCTGGTGATGCCGCCGGGCCTGCGGCCGGAGGTCGAGGACGCGAGGCGCTGAACCGGGAGGAACGAGCCCGGTCAATCCGGCCGGAGCGTGACGATCCGTGCCCGATCCGACGCGGCCGCGGTCACCGCCGGGGCTTCAGGGACGGTGCGCCGCGAATCCCCCCGCAGCCGATTCCCTGGGCTCCGATCGGGCCGCAAGCCGCGCCGGACGGGTGCTGGCCGGGCGCGCAGGGGGACGCGGCCTGCAAGCCGTAGTCCCCCGACCCGGGCGCGCCGCAGAAGAGCGGGTCCTGGCTGAAATTCCCCCCCAGGTCGGTCGTTTCCAGGGGCAGGGTGTCGCCGCCGGTTCCCGTGTTGCCATAGACGTCGCAGCAGCCGATCTCGATGGTGCCGGTGGAGCCCGTCTCGCGCCCGAAGCGGATGCCCCCGCCGCCCTGCGAGAAGGCGACGATGGTGTTCTCGAGCCGGAGGCTGCGATCGCTGGCGTAGTGGTAGACGCGGATGCCGCCCGCGATGCCGCCGAGCCCCACCGAGTTCTCCACGATGCTGCACTCGACGATGGACGAGGGGTGCACGTCGCCGCAGTAGAAGCCGCCGCCTTTGTCGCGCGCATGGTTCCGGTACACCAGACAACGCTCGCAGCGGAAGGTGGCGTTGGCGGCGTAGACGGCGCCGCCGACCTCGCGGGCCGTGTTGTCGCGGAACGTGCAATCGGTGAACGTGGCGCTGGGCTCGCTGTTGAACAGACCGATGGCGCCCCCGTACTCGGCCTCGTTCTGCTCGAAGAGGCAGTTCTCGACCACCGGCTCCCCCCAGCCGGCCTGGGCGATGGCGCCGCCGAAGCGGGCGCGGTTGCCCCGGAAGATGCAGTTGCGGATGAAGGGGGAGTTCAGATGATAGGTGAGTCCGCCTCCGACGCTGTCCGTGCTGCCGACGGTCCAGCCGTTGCCGCCGGTGATGGTGAAGCCCTCGATGGTGATGCCCAGGTGGTAGTCTCCGAAGCCCTGGAGCATGAACACCCGATCCTGATCCTCGGCGTCGATGATCGTCTGCTCGGGTCCGGCCTCGCTGCAGAGCGTGAAGACACCCTGCTCGTCGTTTCGCGGGAAGAACAACATGCCCCAGCTGGGCACGCCGTCGCCCTGGTTGCTCCAGGTGTAGCGACCGGGAGCGACCAGCACCACGTCTCCGTTCCGGGCCGAGTCCACGCAGGCCGAGCGGATGGTCGGGGCATCGCCGGTCCCGTCCACGGTGACGTACCAGGTGCGATGCGCGGGGGTGGTGATCGACGCGACGTTGGAGAGCTCGGAGCTGTTGCCGTGCTCATCCACGGCGACGAGGGCGAACCAGTATTGCGTGGCGAGGTCCAGCCCGCGGGCTCTGATCTGTTCCCGGGTCCCGGGCGATCCGGGCGGGAAGGCCGCGAAGCTCAGCGGAGCCGCCTGCGGCCAGCTCTGTGCGGTCAGGGGGGAGCCGGCCCGGCGGATGTCGTAGGAGTCGATGCTGCCGAGCGCGCCGTCGTCCCCCGGGGCGGTCCAGCTCAGCAGGATCCTGCCGTAGGCGTCGACCTGGACCTGCAGATCGGTCACGTCGGCCGGAGGTGTGGTGTCGAGCAGCGGGTCGGCCGTGGCCACGACCGCGTTGGACGGCGGCGACCAGTTGGCCGCCTCGTCGGCGGCTCGCAGGCGGAAGACGTAGACCAGACCGGCGCTCAGGCCGGCCGCCCGGATCGTGTCCGGCGCCCCGCCGGGCCGCGGCGCGGGCTCCCGCCCGATCCGGCTCCATCCGGCCCAGTCATCCGGATTGGCCGGAAAAACGGCGGAACGGAGCTCGTATTCCGCGGCCCGGCCGGTGGCGCCGTCGTCGCCCGGAGCGGTGAAGACGAGGGTCACCGTCGAATCGTCCGCGGCCACCGCGGTCAGGTCGACGACGGCGGCGGGCGGAGTGAGGTCCCGATCCGGGGAGGCCGGCCCGCCGTCACCGCCGCAGCCGGCCAGGAGAGAGAAGAGGCCGATCGACACCGCCAGGAGCCCGCAGTGACAGAAACGCATGGACGCCTCCAGGAGATGGACCGGAGCCAGACCTCACGCAACGTGTCGGGGAAACGGTGTGCGGGCGAGGTTCACATATGGATACCGAAACACCGCGACCCGGGCAAGAGGGCCTCGCTCCGGAGACCGGCGACTGCCGGCGGCGGCCTGGCCGCCGCTCGAGACGCTCCGCGGCGACCCGGCTCAGCTCGCCCAGAGGTGCTCATACTTGTGGCCGCTGCCGGTCACGAAGAGCACCACGCTCTCGTCGGGCCGGATCCAGCCGTCGGCCAGCAGCTGGCGGCAGGCGGCCACCACGGCGCCACCCTCCGGGGCGGAGAAGATGCCCTGATTGCGACCGAGCAGGTTGGTGGCCTCCAGCATCTCCGCGTCGGTCACGGCCACGGCCGTGCCCCCGCTCTCGCGCAGGGCGCGCAGGATGAGAAAGTCCCCCACCGCCGCCGGCACCCGCAGGCCGTCGGCGATGGTGGCGGCGTCCTCCCAGGGCCTGGCGAACTCCTCGCCGGCGGCGAAGGCGCGCACCATCGGCGCGCAGCCGGCCGACTGCACCGAGACCATGCGCGGCCGCTCACTCCCGATCCAGCCCAGCGCCTCCAGCTCGCCGAAGGCCTTCCACATGCCGATCAGCCCCGTCCCGCCGCCGGTGGGATAGAGGATCACGTCCGGCAGCCGCCAGCCCATCTGCTCGGCCAGCTCGTAGCCCATCGTCTTCTTGCCCTCGAGGCGGTAGGGTTCCTTCAAAGTGGAGAGATCGAAGCGCCCGTGCTGCGCGACACCCTCGGCGGCCACGCGGCCGCAGTCGGTGATCAATCCGTCCACGAGGGTGACGTGCGCCCCGAGAGCTTGGCACTCGGAGATGAAGGGGCGCGGCACATCCTTGGGCATGAAGACGTGAGCCTCCAGGCCCGCCAGGGCCGCGTAGGCACTCATCGCTCCGGCGGCATTGCCGGCCGAGGGGATCGAGACGGCCTGGACCCCCAGCTCCCAGGCCCGCGAGACCGCCAGGCTCAGGCCGCGGGCCTTGAAGGACGTGGTCGGGTTGAGCCCCTCGTCCTTCAGGTAAAGTCGCTCGTGGCCGAGGACCGCGCCCAGCCGCGATGCACGCATCAGAGGTGTCCAGCCCTCGCCGAGGCAGAGGCGATGGCGGGGGTCGCGCACCGGCAGCATCTCCGCGTAGCGCCAGAGGTTGGCTTCCCGTTCGTGGAGCAGCTCGCGCCGCCACTCGGTTCGGACCCGCGCGAGGTCGTAGCGCGCCAGGAGCGGCTTGCCGCAGGCGGAGCAGAGGTTCCAGAGCCGATCCGCGTCGTGGGTCCGGCCGCATAGCC
>CAZGEC010000024.1:0-13237 GCA_964524645.1 uncultured Fibrobacteraceae bacterium
CACATCCCAGATCGGCACCGAGCAGCAGAGCTGGGGGCGGGTGAAGGCCCTCTACAGATGAGCGGCGCCGGCAGCATCCGTCCCGATGCCAGACGAAATCCATCTGAGCATGTTCATGATGAGTCCAACCCGGGGTCAGCGGGCTGGAGGTCCGCGAGCTGCCGGTTGGTGAGTCGCCGGACGCCTGCGTACTGTTCATCCGGGTGAAGCGCGGCAGGTCCCCGCACTGTTCACCCCCTTTAGATGGGGTCAAGACCTGCTCCGAGCTTGTCTGCGTTTTCTCGCCGGCTGGACTTCGGGTGAACCTGCCGGAGACCGCACCGCCCTGACCCTCCGCGGACCGCGAGCTGAGAATGCAGGATCCCGGACAGCCGGCGATGGACCAGGGCCCAGGGACCCTGGACCATGAACGGCGGTCCACTTGCGGATCCTCACGAGTAGGTCCCGGCATCGTAGGCGGGCAGGCGGCCGTCGCGACCCAGCTCCTGGAAACGGGTGATGTCCTCGACCACCTCCAGGCAGCCGATGTAGGCACCCTTGCCGTCCTGCACGGCGATGTAGCGGCTCAGGATGGTCCGTCCGTCGCGCTCCATGGCAGCCTCGATCACCCTGGCCTGGCCGCCCCGCAGGTCGTCCATCACCCGCTCGAGCAGCGCCTCGCTGGCGGGCGGGTGGCAGTGCGCCAGGGGCCGGCCCAGGATGGCCGGGCAGCGGCTGAAGTGGCGGCCGGGCCAGTCGGAGTAGAAGACGATGCGATCCTCGGCGTCGGTCAGGGTCAGATCCAGGGGCAGCGTTGCGAAGAGGGCCTCGAGCTGGCGCAGAGTGAGGCGGCCCGTGGCCAGCTCCAACAGCTTGTCCTCTGCACCCTCGGCCAGATGTGGAGGCGCCGCTGGTGGAGCAGGGGCGTGGGCCTCGCCGGGCTCCACCAGGCAGATCCCGAAACGCGGCGATTCCTGGCGGATCTCCGCCCAGTCCTCGTCCGTGAAACGGGCCGCACAGAGGGGCAGCAGCTGCTCCTCCTCGGACCCGATCATGGCCGTGATCGCCGCGAAAAGCTCAGTCGCCGCCATGCGGACCTCATCCGCGAGGTCAGCATCCGTGGCCGCGTCCGGCGCGGCAGCGAGCTTCTGTAGCCAACCGTGCAGGCGACGGCGCACGGCGCCGTCCTCGCGCCACATGCGGCGAGCCAGGTCGATCACCCCGTGCTTCTCCAGGTAAGCAAAGAAGAGGCTCTCCTTGCGAGCATAGTGATGCTCGATCTCCGGGAGGCGGGCGGCCGCGGCGCGCAGTCGGGCTGCGCCGGTCCCGGTGGCGACATGCCCGCGCAGCTCGTGCACGAGCCGGCCGATAGCCGCGTTCTCCCTCCGGAAGAGCTCGAGAGGATGTCCGGCAGGCAGCTCGCGCCCGGCAGGGTGGGGATCGGACGTCGAGGGGATCTTGTTCATGTGCGGCTCCTCGGCTCTCGGTGGCGACGCTCCGGAGGTGGACCCGCAGGGGGGACGTTCCCCGCGGCGGGGATGTCCAGGAAGTTAAGACGCGGACCCAGTCTTGCCCAGGGACGGACTCCGTGGGCCGACCGGCGGGCCGACTCTCGCACGGATGGCCTCGCTTTAAGGACCGGCTCGGGGCCAGCTCGCGACCGACTAGCGACCAGCTCCTTACCGGCTCTCGGCCGTTGCTCGCCTGCGGGGAAGGCATTATGCTGCCGGCACGGGCCGGCGGGCCGCCGGGATGGCGGTGGGCCGGCCGAGGGGTTGTGGCCGGCTGTGGCAGCCAGGAGCGAGGTGGGCCGCATGAAGCTGGGTGACTGGAACTTCCGGGCCTTCGAGGACGGCCGTTTCCGGCTGGACGGCGGATCCATGTTCGGGGTGGTGCCGCGGGTCCTGTGGGAGAAGTACCATCCAGCCGACGAGCAGAACCGCATCGAGCTGGCGCTGCGCTGCCTGCTGGCCGAGGTCGGGGAGCGGCGCATCCTGGTCGATACGGGGCTCGGGGATCGCTGGGACGAGAAGGGCCGGCGCATCTACGACATCCACCGGCAGCCGGGGCAGCTGCGCCAGCAGCTGCAGGCGGCGGGCGTGCCGCTCGAGTCCATCACCGACGTCGTGCTCACCCACCTGCACTTCGATCACACCGGCGGCGCCCTGCGCGAGGGCGAAAACGGCCTGGAGCCCAGCTTTCCCGCGGCGAGCTACTGGGTGCAGGAGCAGCAGTGGAAGTGGGCCCACAACCCGACCGACCGGGACCGGGCCAGCTTCCGGCGGGACGACTTCCACGTCCTCGAGGCCACGGGCAAGCTGCACCTGGTGGACGGTCTGAAGGAGATCCTGCCGGGGGTCCGGGTGCGGCCCATCCACGGGCATACGCCGGGCCAGCAGATGGTCGAGTTCCACACCGGCGCGGGCGTGGTCGTCTACTGCGGCGACCTGATCCCCTTCGCCAGCCATGTGCATCCGCCCTGGATCATGGGCTTCGACCTGAACCCGCTGCTGACCCTCAACGAGAAGAAGGAATTCCTCAGCCGCGCCTGCGAGGATCACTACATCCTGGTCTTCGAGCACGATCCGCAGGTGGAGGCCTGCACGGTCAGCTTCGCGGACGGCCGCTTCAAGGTGGAGGAGAGCTTCCGGCTGGCCGATCGCTAACGACCCCGCCGCCCGCAAGGAGCCGATGTCATGAGCGCGAGCCCCAGCCCCCCGTCGCCGGTGCGCAAGCCCGGCTGGCTGCGCGCCCGGCCCGCCGGCGGCCAGGACTACCACCGCGTCAAGCAGCTCTTGCGCAGCGCGGGACTGCACACGGTCTGCGAGAGCGCCGCCTGCCCCAACCGCGGCGAGTGCTTCAACAGCCGGACGGCCACTTTCCTGCTCATGGGGCACGTCTGCACGCGTGCCTGCACCTTCTGCAACATCGCCCACGGTCCGGCGGCCCCGCTCGATCCGGACGAGCCGCGCCGGGTGGCCGAGACGGTGCGGGAGCTGGAGCTGCGCTTCGCCGTCGTCACCTCGGTCACGCGCGACGATCTGCCCGACGGCGGGGCGGCCCACTTCGCCGCCACCATCCGCGAGATCCGCCGCCGCAACCCGGGCTGCGGGGTGGAGGTCCTGATCCCCGACTTCCGCGGTGATCCCCTGGCCCTGGAGAAAGTGCTGGCCGCAGCTCCGGACGTCCTGAACCACAACATCGAGACCGTGCCCCGCCTCTACCCGCAGCTGCGGCCGCAGGCCGGCTACCGGCGCTCGCTCCTCTTGCTGCGGCGGGCGCGGCAGTGGGCGGATCATCACGCGCCCGGCCTGCGGGTCAAGACCGGTATCATGGTGGGAGCGGGCGAGGATCCGGACGAGGTGAGCGACCTCGTGCGCGATGCCGTCGCGTCGGGGGTCGAGATCCTGACCGCCGGGCAGTACCTGCAGCCGACGCCCGAGCATCACCCGGTGGCGCGCTTCTGGACGCCGGCGGAGTTCACGGCCCTGGCCGCGCGGGGCCGGGAGCTGGGCCTGGCCTGGGTCGAGGCCGGACCGCTCGTGCGCTCGAGCTACCACGCCCGCGAGCAGTCCGAGGGCCTGGCCGGCGCGGCTGCGGCGGACGCGGCCGCGCAGGAGGGATCCGCACCGTGAAGGGCGGCCGGCGCTGGCTGACGGCGGGCATCCTCATCTACACGGCGATCCTCGCGGCCGTGACCACGGGGCTCTTCCTGCTGGGCCGGGCCTCGCGCGACCGGCTGGACGAGGCGCTGGGGGAGCGGCTGGCCGGCGTGGCGGTGACCGCCTCCTTCCTGGTGAACGGCGACTCGCTGGCCGTCTGGTCGCTCGATCCGCAGGAGTCGCTGGAGCTGATCTGGCTCGCCTCGCGCCTGGAGGAGCTGCGGCGCCTCAACGACCTGGCCGAGATCACCCTGACCGACGCCGACGAGCGCGTGCTCGTCTCGGCCGCCCAGCGGCTGCGGCGGGGCGAGCCGAACGTCTTCTGGGACCTGGACCGCGAGGCGGCCGAGTCCGCGCTCAGCGGCTTCGTGGCGGTCACCCGGCTGTACCGGGTCGGCTCGCTCTACCAGAAGAGCGCGCACGCCCCGGTCTTCGCCTCGGACGGGCAGGTGACCGGCGTGCTCACGGTCGAGGGCAACGCGGACTTCTTCGCCGCCCTGGCCGCCCTGCGCCGCGGCTCGCTGGTCACTGGCGGGGCCGTGCTGGTCTTCCTGACCGTCATGGGCTGGCTGCTCTTTCGCCTGCAGCGCGCCACCGAGCGCTACCGGGCCTCGGTCATGGAGCAGGAGAACCTGGCCGCGATGGGCCGCATGACCGCGGGCATCGCGCACGAGATCCGCAACCCGCTGGGCATCATCAGCGGGACGGCCCAGCACCTGCGCCGGCGCCTGGAGCAGGCCGGCATTGCGGACGAGACGGCGGCCTTCATCCCGGACGAGATCGACCGCCTGGACCGCATCCTGCGGGGGTACCTGGCCTTCGGCACCGACGCGGCGCCGGAGCTGGAGCCCCTGGACCTGGCGCAGACGGTCCGACGCACGGCGCGCCTGGTGCAGGAGGAGCTGAAGGCGGCCGGCGTGGAGCTGGCCCTGGACTTGCCCGCGGACGGTTGCCGGGTGCAGGCCGATCCGCGCCGCCTGCAGCAGATCCTGCTGAATCTGCTGCTCAACGCGCGCGACGCCCTGCCGAATCCCGGGAAGGTGACCGTCTCCCTGCACGAGGAGGCGCAGCAGGCGGTGCTCGCGGTGATCGACGAGGGCAGCGGCCTGGGCGGGGTGGGCGAGGACAAGCTGTTCACCCCCTTCTGGAGCAGCAAGGAGAAGGGCAGCGGCCTGGGCCTGTCGGTGGCCCGTCGCCTGGCCGAGGAGCACGCCGGCACCTTGACCCTGCGCGATCGGACGGACCGGCCGGGCGCGGTGGCCGAGCTGCGGCTGCCGCTGCTGGCCGGTGGCGCCGAGGAAGACTGACAGGAGCGGCGAGGCGCCGGACGAGCCCGGCGAAACGAACAGGAACGGCGCCCAGCGAGGAGAATCCCGGTGGCGAGAATCCTGGTGGTGGACGACGAGGAGCGCATGGTTCGGCTGCTGCAGGGCTCGCTGCGCAACCAGGGCCACGAGGTGACCGGCGTGACCGCGGGCCAGGAGGCGCTGGACCTGGTGCGCCGCGAGCCGTTCGACGTCGTGCTCACGGACCTGCGCATGGAGCCCGTCGACGGCATGGCCGTCATCGCGGGGGTCAAGGCCGAGAGCCCCGAGACGGCCGTCGTCGTGCTGACCGCCTACGGCGAGGTCGAGACCGCCGTGGCGGCCATGAACCGGGGCGCCTGCCAGTACCTGACCAAGCCCTGCAACTTCGACGAGGTGGCGCTGGTGGTGCAGCAGGCCGTTGACCAGTCCGAGCTGCGCCGCCAAAACCGCGCGCTGCGCCGCAGCGCCGCCGCCCTGCCCGGTGGCCGCGAGCTGGTGGGCCGGGCGCCGGCCATGCAGGCCCTGAAGGAGCTGATCGCCAAGGTGGCGCCGAGCGAGGCCACCGTGCTCATCCGGGGCGAGAGCGGCAGCGGCAAGGAGCTGGTGGCCCGGGCCCTGCACGCCGCCAGCCCGCGCGCCGAGGGGCCCTTCATCGCGGTCAACTGCGCGGCGATCCCCGAGACCCTGCTGGAGAGCGAGCTGTTCGGCTACCGCAAGGGAGCCTTCACCGGCGCGGACAGCGACCGCGAGGGTCTGTTCGAGGCGGCCCGCGGCGGGACGCTGTTTCTGGACGAGATCGGCGAGGCCGGTCCCGCGGTGCAGGCCAAGCTGCTGCGCGTGCTCGAGGAGCGGAAGATCAATCGCGTCGGCGATCCGCGCGAGCGCGAGGTGGACGTGCGCGTGGTGGCGGCCACGAACCGCCCCCTGGAGCAGGCCATCGCCGCCGGCAGCTTCCGCCAGGACCTCTACTACCGGCTGCTGGTCTTCCCGGTGGACGTGCCGCCCCTGCGCCAGCGGCTGGAGGATCTGCCGGAGCTGGCGCGCAGCTTCCTGCAGGGCTTCGGGCGCAGGGAGGAGCTGCCGGCGAGCACGCTGCGGCGCATGCGCGCCTACGCCTGGCCGGGCAACGTGCGCGAGCTGCGCAACCTCGTCGAGCGGGCGCACATCCTGGCCGGGAGCGGGGCCGTCCGCGACGAGCACGTCCTGCTGGACGTCGGCGGCGCGGTGCGGCCGGGCGATGAGGCGCCGCCCGGCGACCTGAACCTCGAGAAGCACGAGCGGCGGCTGATCCGCGCGGCCCTCGCGCGGGCCGGCGGCAACAAGAGCCTGGCCGCCCGCATGCTCGGCATCACGCGCCGGACCCTCTATTCGCGCCTGAAGCTGCTGGGCCTGGAGGATCCGGCCTCGCGGGCGGAGGCCGGCGAGCAGGCCGATTGAGGCCGGAAGGCCGGGTGCCGGCCCCTGGCCCTGCCGGTCCATCGTTGCCCCGGATGCGTACCCCCAGGTACGCTCGGAGCCAGGGGATCCGGGACGGGGAACGGGCGGCCCGGAGGCCGGCCGGGGTGCCGGAGATAATCCATTGTTTGACAATTGGTTGTCCTGACACCAGTGAATGTCGTGGTGCTGGCCCGCCGACCGCGGTGGCACGGCGCCTGCACCAGTGAGGGCGTCAGCCGTTCCGGAGGAAGTCCCGAGACCCGGAGAAATCGCCATGAAACCGGTCCGCATCCGACCCCAGCGAGGTCCGCAGCCGCAGAAAAGAGCAGGCGTGGCGAGCGCTCTGGCGGTGCTGCTGCTCAGCTTCCTGGTGACAGGTGGGGTGGCGCGCGCCCAGATCAGCCCGGACGACGTCGACCGGGTCGGCGAGTACATCGAGACGACGCAGGACATCCTCGAGAAGGTGACCGAGACCGTTCGGGAGTCCGAGAGCGCCCGCGCGCGGGTCATCCTGGAGGAGGCCCTCCACCTGCACGAGCAGTCCCTGCAGCTGCTGACCGCCAGCCGGCCCGCCCTGGCCCTGGGCTTCAGCAAGCGCGCCCGCACGGCGGCCCTGCACGCCGCGCAGGTGGCGCGCACCGAGCGCGGCTTCGAAGAGCGCGCCCACATCCGGGCCGAGCGCCTGCGCGACCTGTACGAGGCGCTGCTGGAGCGGGCCCAGGAGATCCAGCACAAGCGGGCTCTGCGCTTCCTGCAGGAGGCGGAGCGGCAGTACCTGCGGGCCGAGGAGCAGTACGGCCAGCACAACTTCGAGATCGCCTTCAACCTGCTCGAGACGGTGGAGACGCTGCTGCAGCGGGCCGGCCGCCTGCTCTTCGAGGCGGGGGGCGCCGAGCGCCTGGCCCTGGAGCTGGAGCGGACGCGCGACCTGATCGATCGCACCCACGAGCGGCTGGGGACCGAGATCGCGCCCGCGGCCCTGGAGCTGCTGGTCCGGGCCGAGGATCTGCTCGGCCAGGCCCGCGAGGCCCTGGCGCGCGGCGAGCCGCTGCGCACCCTGCAGCTGGCCCGCCAGGCCCGGCGCCTGGTCCTGCAGGCGGGCGGGCAGGTCGACCAGGTGCCGCCGGTCGAGGCGGTGCAGGAGCAGATCCAGCGCTGGGACGAGCGGTTCGCGGCGGTCGCGGACCGGGTGCGGGAGTCCGGCGACGAGTCGGCGCGGCGGCTGCTGGAGCGCGCGCGGGAGCACCGGCGGCAGGCCGAGGAGCGCCTCGGCGCGGACGACCGCGAGGGGGCCCTGCGGCAGATCAAGATCGCCCACGACCTTCTGAACGAGGCGGGTGAAAAGGCCCGGTGAGACAGCTGATCCCGATCGCCCTCCTGCTCGGCTGGCTCGTGCCGGCGGCCGGGCTGGCGGGCGGACCGTTCCCCGGCGGGCGCGAGCGGTCCGCCTGGTCCTTGTCCCTGGCCACCGGCTACGACACGTACGTGCAGACCTACCCGCTGGCCACCCAGGACACGACCGAGACCATCTCCGAGCTGACCCTCGTGCTGGGCGCAGCGGGGCGCACCCCCGGGCGGGCCCGGCACTGCTGGCTGCTCAATCCGGAGGTCTCGCTCGGCAGCCAGCTGACGCGCGAGCGGCTGGATCTGGGCTACCAGTGGCGGCCCGACTCCCTGCACGCGGTCCTGCGCCTGGATGCCGGCTGGCAGGGCCGGCAGTACCGGCCCGGCACGGACTACAGCTTCTCCAGCGACACCGGCGAGGGCCGGGCCACGGCGCGCTGGTATCTGGCCCCGGCCGGCCGCTCCGGAGGCGAGACGCGACTGTGGGCCCGCCGCCTGCGCTACGAGCGACCCTCGACGCTGGAGGTGAATTACGACGAGCTGGGAGGGGGCCTTTTCTGGCGCTCCGGCCCGCTGGCCCCGCATCGCTGGCTGCTGGGCTCGCGCCTGGCCCGGCGCACCTATCCCGACTCGATGGCCATCGACCGCACCGTGATCGCGTGCGAGGGGGAGTACGACAGCTTCGCCCTGGAGGGCAGCAGTGTGCGCCTCTTCCACCGCAGCGAGCGGCGGCTGATCCGCCAGGAGGAGATCCGGCCCTCGGCCTGGGATCATCTCTCGGAGCTGGAGGCGGCGCTGGCCCTCGACCGGGGCTGGCTGACCCTCGATCTGCAGAGCGAGGTGTGGGACTACGACGTCGAGAGCCTGGCCTACTTCGACTCCTGGCGTCTGGGCGGGGTTCTCGGCTACCGGGGCGGGGATCCCCTGGCCTGGACCTGGCGGCTCGGCCTGGCCGTCGAGGCGCTCCTGGCCGGTCCGGATTCCCCGGAGACCTACCTGCAGGCCGGCCTGCGCGGCGGGCTCGAGACCTACGGGTCGCAGCTGTCGGGCTCGCTGACCGTCGAGTACGGCCACCGCGACTACCGGCAGCCCGCCGTCGGCGCCGTGGACACGGCCAGCCTCGTCCCCGACGAGGACATCTACGGCTACAGCGATTTCCAGTACTGGGAGCTGTGGCTGATGGCCACCTGGCTGGTGAGCGGCCGGTTCTCCTGCGACGTCATGGCCAACTACCAGCCCGAGTCGCACACCGAGCGGACCGACGACACGGCCGTGGCCTTCGCCAGCCTGCGCTTCGTCTGGCGCCGCTGAGGCGGGGCTGCTAGACTGCCGGCCGGATTCCGCGAATTCCGGAGGTGTCGGCTTGCCCGCCTGGTCCTTCGTGCGGGCGACGCTGCTCGACGGCAGGTCGCCCGCCTGCTTCTGGCGCCACCCCGTGCAGGCGACCCGCGTCCTGCGCGGCGCCGCCGTGAACTTCTGGCTGGCCGCCGACGAGCGGCTGGTCAGCGGCCGGGCGCGCAGCTGTCCGGTCTGCGGCTGGCAGGGACGCCGCTTCCGCACCTTCCTGTCGGCCGACGAGGTGCTCCCCGGCTGCATCTGCCCCGACTGCGGCTCCTTCGACCGCCACCGGCTGCTGGTCCTGGGCCTGCAGTCCCATCTGCTGACGGATCCGGCCTCGCGCCCGGCGGTGCTGCTCGGCTTCAGCCTCTCGGCGGCGGTGCGCCTGGCCCTCGCGCGGGAGGGGCTGCCCCGCTGCTTCCGCAGCGACGTGGACGCGCGCGACCGGCGCTTTGCCCCCGACCTGGTGACCGATCTGCGGCGGGCCGGGGTACGGGACGGGATCGTGGACTGGATCTTCTGCAGCCACGTCCTGGAGCACGTCGTCGAGCTGGACGCCTGCCTGGACGAGATGGCGCGGATGCTCGCCCCGGGCGGTCTGGCCTGGATCCAGGTGCCCCAGGAGCCGGGTCTCGTGCACAGCCGGCCGATCCCGGTTGATACCCACCGCGCCCATGCCCATGCCTGGCAGTTCGGCGCGGACTTCGGCGAGCTGCTGCGCCGTCCGGTCTGGGAGGTGCAGGAGGTCGGCGCCGCAATGGCCCTGACCGCCGCCGAGCGCGAGCGTCACGGCATCCAGCCCGACGAGCGCTACTGGCTCCTGATCCGCCGCTGAGGCCGCGGCCGCAGCCGCAGGACCGCGAGCGACTTTCGGTCCGCGGAGCCGCGTGTTATCTTTCCAGCGACGCGAACGGGGCCCCGCTCGGGCCCCGTTCTGAGGAATTCCGAGAAGGTGGACATGGCCGAGATCACCAAGCGTTCCGAGGACTACGGTCGCTGGTACCAGGACGTCATCCAGGTCGCGGAGCTGGCCGAGCACAGCCCCGTGCGCGGCTGCATGGTGATCCGGCCGAACGGCTACGCCATCTGGGAGAACATCCAGCGCATCCTGGACGACAAGTTCAAGGAGCTGGGCCACGTCAACGCCTACTTCCCGCTGCTGATCCCCAAGAGCTTCCTCGCCCGCGAGGCCGAGCACGTGGAGGGCTTCGCCAAGGAGTGCGCCATCGTCACCCATCACCGGCTCAAGACGGTCGAGGTGGACGGCAAGCGCACCGTGGTGCCCGATCCCGAGTCGCTCCTCGAGGAGGAGTACATCATCCGGCCCACCAGCGAGACCATCATCTGGGACAGCTTCCGGCGCTGGATCCAGAGCTACCGGGACCTGCCGCTCCTGATCAACCAGTGGGCCAACGTCATGCGCTGGGAGATGCGCACGCGGCTTTTCCTGCGCACCACCGAGTTCCTTTGGCAGGAGGGTCACACGGCCCATGCCACGGCGCAGGAGGGGCGCGAGGAGACCCTGCGCATGCTCGAAGTCTACCGCTGGTTCGCCGAGGAGATCCTGGCCATGCCGGTGATCGCCGGGGCCAAGACCCCCAACGAGCGCTTCGCCGGCGCAGTCGAGACCTACTCCATCGAGGCCCTGATGCAGGACAACAAGGCGCTGCAGGCGGGCACCAGCCACGACCTGGGGCAGAACTTCGCCAAGGCCTTCGACGTGACCTTCCAGGACACCGAGGGCAAGGTGGATCACGTCTGGGCCACCAGCTGGGGCATGTCCACGCGCATCATCGGGGCTCTCGTCATGTCGCACAGCGACGACAACGGCCTGGTGTTGCCGCCGCGCATCGCCCGCTGGAAGGCCGTGATCGTGCCCATCTGGAAGAACGACGAGGAGAAGGCCCGCGTCCTGGAGGTCGCCGGCCGCGTGGCTGCCGACCTGGGCGGCGAGTTCGGGCCGGTGCGCGTGGACGACCGCGACACGATGCGGCCCGGCTGGAAGTACGCCGAGTGGGAGGCCAAGGGCGTGCCGGTGCGGATCGAGATCGGACCGCGCGACGTGGCCGCCGGCCAGGTGATGCTGGCGGCCCGGCACGACCGCCGCAAGACGCCGGCCCCCCTGGCGGGCCTCGCCGAGGCCCTGCGGAACGAGCTGGCGCGCAGCCAGCGGGACCTGTTCGCCGCGGCGCTCGCCCGCCGCGAGCAGAACAGCTGCCGTCTGGACAGCTGGGACGATTTCGTCGCCCTGTACGAGGGCGCCGGCGGCCTCGCCTGGTGCCACTGGTGCGAGGACGGCGATTGCGAGCTGCAGATCCAGGAGGAGACCCGGGCCACCATCCGCAACATCCCCCTCGCGCGCGAGGAGGAGGCGGGCGCGTGCGTGCGCTGCGGCCGCCCGTCGCGGGGCCGGGTCGTCTTCGCGCAGGCCTACTAGCGCGCCGCACGGCGCGTCAGCATCCGTCCGGAAGCCGGAGCCGCAGCGCGGCGTCCGGTCCGCGGTCGGAAGGAGGTCGAGCCATGAACACACCCTGGAACGATCAGGACATCCAGGAGCGGATGCGCCTGAAGACGGGGCTGGCCGAGATGCTCAAGGGCGGGGTCATCATGGACGTGACCAACGCGGACCAAGCCCGCATCGCGGAGCAGGCCGGCGCGGTGGCCGTGATGGCCCTCGAGCGCATCCCGGCGGACATCCGGGCCACCGGCGGGGTCGCGCGCATGTCCCAGCCGCACATGATCAAGGAGATCCAGGACCGCGTCTCCATCCCGGTCATGGCCAAGTGCCGCATCGGCCACTTCGCGGAGGCCCAGATCCTCGAGGCGCTCGGCGTCGACTTCGTGGACGAGTCGGAGGTGCTCACGCCCGCCGACGAGAAGAACCACATCGACAAGTACGCCTTCAAGGTGCCTTTCGTTTGCGGCTGCCGCGATCTGGGCGAGGCCCTGCGGCGCATCGGCGAGGGCGCGGCGATGATCCGCACCAAGGGCGAAGCCGGCAGCGGCAACATCGTCGAGGCGGTGCGGCACATGCGCCTGGTGCAGGGGGGGATCCGCCGGCTGCAGCTGCTGCGGCCCGACGAGATGATGGCCGAGGCCAAGAACCTGGGCGCCCCCTATCACGTCATGCTGGAGACGGCGCGCCTGGGCAAGCTGCCCGTGCCCAACTTCGCGGCGGGCGGCGTGGCCACGCCCGCCGACGCGGCCCTGATGATGCAGCTCGGCGCCGAGAGCGTCTTCGTGGGCAGCGGCATCTTCAAGAGCAAGGATCCCAAGCCGCGCGCCGAGGCCATCGTGCAGGCCGTCACCTACTTCGACGACCCGCGCAAGCTCCTGGAGATCTCCATGGAGCTGGGCGAGGCCATGCCCGGTCTGGATGTCCACGAGCTGAAGGAGGAGGAGCGCCTGGCCGCCCGCGGCTGGTAGCTCCGGCGACGATCATGAGCGAGCCCGTCGGTGTCCTGGCCCTGCAAGGGGACTTCGCACTGCACGAGCAGGCCCTTGCGCGCCTGGACGTGCCGGTGCGGCGCGTCCGCCGGCCCGCGGAGCTGGCGGGCTGCCGCGCCCTGATCATGCCGGGCGGCGAGTCCACCACGATGTCGCGCCTGCTGGACAGCAGCGGCCTGCGCGGGCCGCTCCGCGAGTTCGCCCGGCAGCACCCGGTGCTCGGCACCTGCGCGGGGCTAATCCTGCTGGCGCGCGAGCTGGAGCCCGAGGTGGGCGGCCATCACCACGGTGTGGAAACGCTCGGCCTGCTCGACATCAAGGTGCTGCGCAATGGCTACGGCCGGCAGGTGGACTCCTTCCAGGCCGAGCTGACGATCCCCGGCGATCCCGAGCCCTTCCACGGCGTCTTCATCCGCGCGCCGCGCGTGGTCGAGATCGGTCCGGACGTGGAGGTGATCGCGCGCCACGAGGACGAGGCGGTCGCCGTCCGCCAGGGCCGCATCCTCGGCGTCACCTTCCATCCCGAGCTGACCGACGACCCGCGTCTCCTGTCCCGCCTGCTGGACTGAGGTCTCATGTTCCTTCTGGATCTGCTGCCGCGTTTGCTGTCGCATTTGGTGCGGGGGCTCTTTCTGGTCCTCCTGCTGGCGTTTCCACTGTCGCTTCTGCCGGCTCCCGCGGCGGGGCAGGCCGCGACCGATCCGGATCCCGCGCCGGCGGCCG
>CAZGEC010000024.1:13337-47712 GCA_964524645.1 uncultured Fibrobacteraceae bacterium
CGGCGGCCGTGGCCACCGAGGACGTGCCCGAGGTGCGCGATCCGTTCTTCAGGTTCGTCTTCGAGGTGATCGACGGCGACCGGGTGGGGATCTGGAGCGGGGAAGAGCTGCGGCGCTACGTGGCGCAGGTCGGGCGGCCGAGCCGGCTGCCCCTGAGGCACGTCGTCCAGCTGGAGCGCCGGCCCGCCACCCCGCAGGAGGCCGAGCGGCTGCGGGGCGCAACGATCTCGCGCATCTGGCGCCTGGAGTTCGATCGGAACCTCAAGCTGCCCATGCCCTACAGCATCCTGGGCTACCATCCCGGCAGCCTGTTCATTTCGCGGGAGCTGGTCTTCGCGGAGTGGCCCCTGGGGACGCGCCGGCTGGCCGTGTCCAGCGACCAGGGTCAGGAGGTGCTGGAGGTGCAGTCGCTCTCGGTCTTCCGTCTCGACCGGGGCTGGGTGGTCCTGGACGCCGACGCCTTCCTGGACAGGCTGCTGGGCAAGAAGCTGGACGACTCCTGGACCATGGGCTTCGTCCTCGGGCGCGTGAACGGGGAGCGCCAGGGGCTGGGCCTGGCCTACAACCGCGGGATGCGCAAACTTTACGGGGAGATCGACTTCCGCGAGGACGAAATCCGGCCCTGGGGCCGGCCGCTGGCCCTCGCCCTCAGCCGCTACACCCGCCCCTGGACCGAGCCGCCGCCGCAGGCTCCGGACCGGCTCTGGCAGTACGATCACTGAGCCGCCCGCCCGCCGATTCCGCTTGCCCTGGCGTCCCCGCCTTGTCAGAATGAGCGCCGGAATCAACGAAATCGCACGGCAGGCGCCCGGAGGACCGCTTTGCGCGCCAGGGTCGAGATGCGCGTCCGGGGCCGGGTCCAGGGCGTGGGCTTTCGCTGGTACACCGTGCGGGAGGCCCGCGGGCTCGGCCTGGTGGGGTACGTCCGCAACCTGGCCGACGGATCGGTCCGCATCGTCGCCGAGGGTGAGAGGGAGGCACTGGAGGCATTCCTGAACTGGGCGGGACAGGGCCCGCCTCATGCCTACGTCACGGAGACGGAGGCGACCTGGTCGGAGGCGCAGGGCATCTTCGACGACTTCCTGATCACGGGATAGTCCGCGGGCCTCGTGCCGCGCGGATCCCGGACGAGGAGGCGGCATGGAGTCTGGCATGCCCATCCGCCGTGGCGCGGCGCTGCGCGCCGCCCTGGCCAAGATCGAGGGACGCGGCTACAAGGCCTACAAGGCGCTGCAGGGCGCGTACGACTTCGACGGCTTCCGCCTCATCATCGACCACGTCCAGGCCGATCCCTACGCCTCGCCCAGCCACCTGCGCGTCCAGGTGCCGACCGCGGTGGCCGGCATCCCCCGCGACCTGTACCGGGACCGCGTGCGCCGCATCGCCCTGCAGGACTTCCTGATCCGCACCTTCGCTGCCGCCCTGGTCGCCCAGGCGGGTCGGCCCAAGCGCCGGATCATCGGCGGCACCGTCAGCATCGACTGCGGCGGGCAGGAGGTGCTGGAGCGCAGCGCCCTGCGCGTGCTGCGCGGGGGCCTCGAGGTGCGCTTCGTGCTCGGGCTGCCGGGCGAGGGACGCGCCGTGGCCGGCGACGAGGCGGCGCGCATCCTCTGCGACGAGCTGCCGCGCATCGTGCAGACGAGCCTGATCTACGAGCGGATCAACCGCACCGCCCTGAAGCGCTTCATCGAGGTGGTCGAGGACCAGTGCTACCTGCGCCGGCAGCTGGCCGACCGCGGGCTGGTGGCCTTCGTGGCCAACGGCGCCGTCCTGCCGCGGCGGAGCGGCGTGGACGACACGCCCATGCCCCGGGAAAGGGCAATCCCCTTCCAGTCGCCGCCCACCCTCGAGGTCAGCCTCGAGGCGCCCAACGCCGGGCCGGTCCAGGGGATGGGCGTGCCGGCCGGCGTGACGCTCATCGTGGGCGGGGGTTTCCACGGCAAGTCCACGCTCCTGTGCGCCCTCGAGCGCTCGGTGTACGACCATGTCCCCGGCGACGGGCGCGAGCTGGTGGTGACGCTGCCGGGAGCCGTCAAGATCCGGGCCGAGGACGGTCGTTACGTCAACAACGTGGACATCTCGGACTTCATCGGGGAGCTGCCGGGCGGCATCGAGACCCGGCACTTCTCCAGCGCCAACTCCAGCGGCTCGACCAGCCAGGCGGCCAACATCGTCGAGGCCCTCGAGGTGGGCGCCACCTGCCTGCTGATGGACGAGGACACCTGTGCGTCGAACTTCATGATCCGGGACGAGCGGATGCAGGCCCTGGTGGCCAAGGACAAGGAACCCATCATCCCCTTCGTGGACCGGGTCTGGGGCCTGCACCGGAGCTGGGACGTCTCCACCATCCTGGCCATGGGCGGTTCGGGAGATTACTTTGAGGTGGCGGACACCGTCATCATGATGGACGCCTACCGGGCGCTCGATCGCACCGCGGACGCGCGCGACGTGGCCCGGAGGATTCACAGCGGTCGCCAGGACGAGGGGAAGGCCCCCATCCGGCAGATCATGCGGCGGGTGCCGTATCCCGAGAGCATCGATCCCAGCAAGGGCCGGCGCGAGGTCCGCATCGCCGCCCACGCCAGGGACCGCATGCTCTTCGGTCAGACGGAGATCGACCTGTCGGCGGTCAGCCAGCTGGTGGACATCAGCCAGACCCGGACCATCGGCGAGCTGCTGGTGCTGATCAAGAAGCGGCTGGCCGCGGGCGAGGGCTGCCTGGCGGCGCTGCTGACGGAGATGTGCCACGAGCTGGAGGTCGAGGGACTCGATGTCCTGATCGGCAGGCCGGTGGGCTACCTGGCCGTGCCCCGGCCCCACGAGGTCGCTGCGGCGCTCAATCGGCTGCGGGGGATCAAGTTCAAGCAGCTGGAAGGGCGCAAGCGACCCACCTGACACAGCGAGGACGACCGTGACCGCTTCCGGGCAGGCACCGCGTGGCGGTCCCGCCGGGAGGGGCCGCCTTCTTGTCGCCGTCGACGTGGACGGCACGCTCCTGGACTCGGAGTTCGAGGACGTGCTGCGTCCCCGGGAAGCGGATGCCCTGCGGGCCGTGGTGGCGGCAGGGCATGTCTGCGCGCTCTGCACGGGCCGGAGCAACCGGACGCTGGAGAAGGTGCTGGCCAGCGGCGGGGACGGGCTGGCCGAGCTGCCGCTGATCCTGCTGAACGGGGCCGTGGTGATCGGCGGGGAGCCCCGCCGCCTGCTGGCGCATCACGTCCTGGCGGAGCCCGTCCTGCGGCGGCTGGTGGAACTGTTTCACGCCCATGGAACCCTGGCCATGGTCTACGACATCGACGAGCGCGGCGGCCTGCTCTACCACGAGGCCCGCGAGCCCAACAGCGTCCTGGGACGCTACCTGCAGCGGCGGTGCAGCGGCACCGACGCCTGCCGCGCGGTGCCCGACCTGCTGGCCTGCCTGCCCGAGAACGCCCTCGAGGTGGGGACCATCGACACCTTCGCCCGGGTCGCGGAGCTGTCCCGGCACGTCCGCGAGGAATTGGGGGACACGGTGAACGTGGTCAACACGCAGACGCTGCTGGCGCGCGAGAGCTACCGCTGGGCGGAGGTCTACGCCGCCGCCGCCAGCAAGGGCGAGGGCGCGCTGCTGCTGGCCCGCGAGTACGGGATACCGGCCGCGCGGATCGTGGCGCTCGGGGACAACTACAACGACCTGGACCTGTTCGCCGTCGCCGGGCATCGCGTGGCGATGGCCGACGCGCCCGCCGAGGTGCGGGCGGCAGCCGACCGCCTGGCCCCCTCGGTGACCGCGAGCGGGGCGGCGGCCGTCCTGGAGGAGATCGCGGCGGGGACCTGGCCCGGTCCGGGCGCCGCGGGCGGAGGCACGTGATGCTCAACGATCCGGATACCTGGCGCGCGGCCGCGGGGCGCCCCGCGGTGCCGGCCGACGGCGGCGGCGGCGAGGGGCCCGATGGCAAGCGCCCGCGGCAGCGCTGGGACGAGCAGGCGCTGCGCGAGATGGGGTACGCCTTCGTGGACCTGCTCATCGAGTACCTGAAGGGTCTGGGCGGCCGGCGCGTTTACGGTCCGGTCTCGCCGGCGGGGCTGGACGACCTGTTCGCCGAGCCGCTCCCGGAGGAAGGCTGCGAGTTCGCGGACCTGGTGCAGCAGTGCCGGGCCAAGGTCTTCCCCAACACGATGGCGATCGGCAGCCGGCGCTACTTCGGCATGATGAATCCCGCGCCGCTGCCTGTGGCCATCTTCGCCGACGCGCTCGCCGCGGCCATGAATCAGAACGTGGCGTCCTGGCGTCACGCCCCCGCCGGCACGGCCATCGAGAAGCGGGTCATCCGCTGGCTGTGCGATCTGTACGGCCTGGGCGAGACCAGCTTCGGCACCTTCGTGCCGGGCGGCTCGGTGGCCAACCTGACCGGCCTGAAGCTGGCCGTCAATCGCGCGCTGGGTCGTTGGCTCTCGGACGTGGACCGGCGCGATCCGCCGGGCCCCGAGCTGTCGCGCCTGACCTTCTACGTCTCGACGCAGGCCCACTACAGCTTCGACAAGGCGGTGGACCTGCTGGGCCTGGGACTGGATCAACTGCGCAAGATCCCCGAGGACGGGCTCTTCCGCATCGATCTGGACGTCCTGCAGGAGACGATCCGGCGCGACCGCGCGGCGGGCCTGCGACCCTGCGCCGTCATCGGCATCGCCGGCACCACCAACACGGGCAGCGTGGACAAGCTGGAGCGGCTGGCCGACGTCGCCGCCATGCACGGCTGCTGGTTCCACGTGGACGCCGCCTACGGCGGTGCGGTCATGCTCTCGGAGCGCTACCGTCCCATGCTGCGGGGCATCGAGCGGGCCGACTCGGTCACCGTCGATCCCCACAAGTGGTTCTACATCCCGTTCGAGGCCGGCGTGATCCTCGTCCGCGACGGAGACCTGCTGCGGCAGAGCTTCCTGGTCTACCCCGAGTACTACATGGAGCTGGTGCGGAAGGAGGGCGGCGCGGTCGCGACCGTCAAGGACGAGCGCACCGGTCGCACCGTCATCCCGGACCACCGCCGCTTCCACATGGGGGACAAGGTCAACTTCTTCCAGTACGGCCTGCAGGGCAGCCGCCGCTTCAACGCCCTGAAGGTCTGGATGGCGCTCAAGCTGCATGGCCGGCAGCACTTCGCCGCCTGGGTGGAGAAGGACATTGAGCTGGCCCGCATCCTGGCCGGCAAGCTGCGGCGCGAGCCTGACTTCCGGCTCATCGGCCCCAACTCGCTCGGCATCTGCAACGTGCGCTGGGAGCCGGTCGGTCCCGACGGCCGGCGCCTCTACGCGCCCGAGGTCGAGGACCAGCTCAACCGCGAGCTGCAGGAGCTGGTCGAGCGCGAGGGGGATGCCTGGTTCAGCCACACCATCCTCAAGGGACAGGTGGCCCTGCGCGTGAACGTCGAGAACCGGCGCATGGAGCAGGTCCACGTCACCAGACTGGTCCGCGTGCTCAGGCGGGCTGCCACGCGCATCCTGCAGGCCCGCCGCGCGGGCGCAGGCACACCCCAGGCGGGAGGTTCGCCATGACGCCGTCACGTGACGGCACCAGGTTCGCGGGAAGCCCGGGAAGGGGGCCCGGGTCGCGCCCGCAGAGGATCGAGAGCGGCAGGTGGTGGCGGG
Source organism: uncultured Fibrobacteraceae bacterium (assembly GCA_964524645.1). Taxonomy (GTDB): domain Bacteria; phylum Krumholzibacteriota; class Krumholzibacteriia; order LZORAL124-64-63; family LZORAL124-64-63; genus CAZGEC01. The sequence goes on from CAZGEC010000024.1 coordinate 18,963, forward strand.
TCGCCGGCCTGCTGGTGGGCGCGGCCGGCTTGCTGCTGGTGCTCGCTGGCTGCGGGCGGCAGCCGGAGGGCGGGCAGGAGAGCGCCGGCCGGAGCGGCGGGCAGGACGAGACCGCCAGCGCCGCCGCCGGCTCGCTGCTGGGGGATCAGGCCGCCCCCGGTGCGCTGCGCGACTCGGGCGATGTGGTGCAGGTGGAGCTGCAGCCGACCGGCCTGCGCGCCGAGCCGGGCCAGGACGTGGTCCTGCTGATCAGCCTCGCCATCGAGGAGCCCTGGCATCTCTACGCCCACGAGGACACGGCCTTCTACGGCGTCGACCTGGCCCCGGCCGAGGATCTGCCCCTCGGCAGGCTCGAGGTGAGCTACCCGACGGGAGAGCGCACGCTCTTCTTCGGCCAGGAGGTGCTGGTCCTGGCGGGTCGTCAGGAGGTCCGCGTGGCCGGCCGCGTGCCGGCGGATCTGGCGCCGGCAACGTATCCCCTGGCGTTCGAGCTGGCGGTCCAGGCCTGCGACGACCGGCGCTGCCTGGCGCCGGCGTTCCTCCCCGTGCGGGGAGAACTCGAGGTCCCGGAGGCTCAATCATCGAGATAGGAGGCAGGGTGAAGACCATCTACATCGGCAATCTCCCTTACAGCGCCACCGAGGACGAACTGCGCGAGCTGTTCGCGCAGCACGGTGACGTCCATGCCATCAAGCTGATCAGCGACCGCGACACCGGTCTGCCCCGCGGCTTCGGTTTCGTGGAGATGGATCCCGCCGCGGCCGGGGCCGCCATCGCCGCCCTGGACGGCACGGAGTACAAGGGGCGCACCCTGCGGGTCAACGAGGCCCGGGACAAGGGGGGGCGGCCGCCGCGGCGCACGTTCTGAACGGTGCGCGACGCGAGGAGACGGACCGCCATGCAGCTGACCGTCGACGATGTCCGCCAGGCGGCCGCGCGGATCCGTCCGCACGTACACCGGACGCCGGTGCTGACGTGCCGGGCCCTGGACGAGCTCTGTGGGGCGGAGATCTTCTTCAAGTGCGAGAACTTCCAGAAGGTGGGCGCCTTCAAGATGCGCGGCGCCACCAACGCCGTCTTCGGCCTGAGCGACGCCGAGGCCGCCCGCGGCGTGGCGACCCACTCCTCCGGCAACCACGCGCAGGCCCTGGCCCTGGCCGCCCGCCGGCGCGGCGTGCGCGCCTGGGTGGTCATGCCCGCGAATGCGCCGGAGGTCAAGCGGGCCGCGGTGCGCGGCTACGGCGCCGAGATCGTACCCTGCCGGCCGACCCTGGCGGCGCGGGAGGCGGGCCTGCAGGAGGTGGTGTCCCGCACCGGGGCTCACTTCGTCCATCCCTACGACGACGAGCGGATCATCGCGGGCCAGGGGACCGCGGCCCTGGAACTGCTGGAGGACGTCTCCGCCCTGGACGCCGTCCTGACCCCCGTCGGCGGCGGCGGCCTGCTGAGCGGCACCGCCCTGGTGGTGCGGGCCCTCGCTCCCGGCACGGCGGTCCTCGGCGCCGAGCCGGAGCGGGCCGACGACGCCTGGCGCTCTCTCCACGCCGGCCGCATCGTGCCGGTCGACAAGGCCGACACCATCGCCGACGGCCTGCGTACCTCTCTCGGCGAGAAGACCTTCCCGCTCATCCAGTCCCTGGTCCGGGAGATCCTGACCGTGTCCGAGCAGGGCATCGTCACGGCGATGCGTCTGATCTGGGAGCGGATGAAGATCGTGGTGGAGCCCTCGGCGGCGGTGCCGCTGGCGGCCCTGCTGGAAAGGCGCGCCGAGGTGCCCGGCCCTCGCGTGGGGATCGTGCTCTCGGGCGGCAACGTGGACCTGGAGCACCTGCCCTGGCCGATCGCGCGCCCCGAGGAGGGCCCGGCCCGTCGGAAACCGTGAGCATTCAGCCGCAGCCCGCGGATCCGGTCGTCCTCTACGACGGTGTCTGTCCGCTCTGCGCCGGGAGCGTGCTGTTCCTGGCGCGGTGCGATCCCGCGCGCCGGCTCCGCTTCGCGACCCTCCAGTCGGCGGCCGCACGCCGGCTGCTGGCCGCGCGCGGGCTCGCCGCACCCGATGGCGAGGCGGCCACCGTCCTGCTGCTCGAGGGGGACGTCCTGTACCGGCGGAGCGAGGCGGTGCTGCGCGCCCTGCGCCGGCTCTCCGCCCCCTGGTGCTGGCTGGGTATGCTGCGGCTGGCGCCGCGCTGGCTGCGTGACGGAATCTACCTGGCGGTGGCCCGCCGCCGGCGCCGCTGGTTCGGCCACCGGGACCGCTGCCGCCTGCCGGCTCCGGATCTCGCCGACCGCTTCCTTCCGGACGGCCTTGAGCCCTGAGGCCCCGCCCGGCTCAGCCGGCGCGCCCATGCGCCAGCTGAGCGAAGGCTTCCCGCAGGCCGGCCTGCAGGGCGGCCACGTCCTCCGGCCGCCAGCGCGCGGGGTCCTCGCGCACGAAGGTGGTCCGGTCCACGCGGTTGTCGAAGCGTCCCACCGGCAGCTCGAAGGTCCGGCCGTGGGCGGTGATCCGCAGCAGGTCGGGTCTTCCGGATTGCTCCAGCAGCCAGGCCAGATCGTCGCAGCCGTAGTCCCCGTACATGACCGCGTTCGGCACGCCGTGGTGCAGGATGGAGCCGGGATCGTCCGGATCGGCCCGCTCCCGGTTCTTGCGGCGCGACTCCTCCGGGGTGACCCAGATGTAGAGGATCACCGCCCGCTCGAGGATCGCCGGCGCCAGGCGGGCCAGGGAGTAGCGGTAGCCGTAGGGCGCGGGCAGCGGCAGGGGTGATCCGTCGGCGCCGCCCCGCGCGAACTCGATCACGATGGTCCGGCCGTCGAGGCCGTCGGGCACCTCGTCCACCTTGCGGCGCAGCAGGTCGGCGGCCTCGTCCTCCAGCGCTGCGGCGATCTCGCGGTGCAGCGCGGCCGGCAGCTCGCCCAGCACTGGCTGCGCGCCCACCTTGCGCCGCGCGGCGTCCAGGCGCTCGAAGAGCCAGTCCGCGGCCGAGGCGGGCTGCGGCCGGCGGGCCGCCAGCAGGTCGGAGTAGTCCTCGTTGATCAGCTCGATCAGCGTGCCCCAGTCCCGTGGCTCCCGGAACGGCAGGGCGGGCGAGAGGAAGTACGGGCCCTCCTGCCCGCGGGCGGTCAGCTCGTCGCTGATGCGGCGCATCAGGTGCACGTAGGGGAAGTCGTCGAGCTGGACCGTGGGTCCGATGCCGTACTGCTCGCGGCACTCCTGGGGACCGAGGGTCGCCAGGTAGCGGCGCACCTCGGACTTGCCGGAGGCGGGCAGGGCCAGGAGCAGCAGGACGTCGATGAGCTGGGACATGGCGGGTCCTTTCCGGTGCGCAGGTGGTGGGCCGGTGCCGGTTGCTCCTCCACGTCCCACTATCCGCAAGCGGTGGCCCGGGGTCAAGCCGCCCCCGGCGGCGCGTGATCGCCCAGCACGCGGTCGACCAGGCTCGCCAGCATGTGCAAACCGGGTAGCAGCAGGGCATCCGGGAAGTCGTAGTCGGGGGCGTGGAGCGCGGGCTGGTCCGGACCGGAACCGAGACCGAAGAGGGCGCCCCGCCGGCCGCGCGTGAACCAGCCGAAGTCCTCGGACCAGCGGAAGGGCCGCGGCTGCAGGCCGCTCTGCAGGCCGCAGTCCGCCGCCGCCGCCAGGACCTCGCGCACGGCCTCCGGATCGTTCACGGTCACCGGGAACTCGTCCGTCCAGGAGAGGCGGCAGGACAGGCCGTGCCGCCCGGCCGCGGCCTCCGCCAGCCGCACCACCTGGTGCCGCAGCCCCTGCAGCACGTCCTCGCGGTCGGCGCGGACCGTGGCCATGATGGTGGCCTCTCCCGGGGTCATGCCGAAGGCCACCCGGCCCAGGACGGCGTGGATCACCGTCACCAGAGCGATCCCGTCCCAGTGGGCGGGCATGCGGAGCCTGGTCAGGCCGCTCAGCTCCTGCACCAGCTCGGCGAGCGCCAGCGCGGGGCTGCGGGCCCGTTCCGGATAGGCCGCGTGCGCGGCGCGGCCGACCAGGCGCACGATCGCCCCGGAGGAGCCGCAGCTGAAGGCCCCCTCGCGCACGACGACGCGGGCCAGGGGCTCCCCCGGCAGGTTGTGCAGGGCGAAGGCCCAGTCGGGGGCCAGCGCGGCGAAGCGCCGGTCGTCCAGGATGCGCCGGGCGCCCGCACCGGTCTCCTCGGCCCCCTGGAAGAGCAGGACGACGCGCCCGCGCGCCGGCCGCTCCCGCCGCAGCAGCGCGGCGAGGCCCGCCAGCATGGTCAGGTGGCCGTCGTGACCGCAGAGATGCGCGACCTCGGCTCGGCGGGAACGGTAGGGGAGATCGTTCTCCTCGGCCAGCGGCAGCGCGTCCAGCTCGGCGCGCAGCAGCAGGGTGGGACCGCGAGCGCGTCCGCTGTAGATCGCCGCCAGGCCGTGGCCGCCCAGTCCGGTGAGCAGCGAGTCCGGAGCCTGTTCGCGGAGGAACGCCTCGACCCGCTGGGCCGTCAGCCTCTCCTCGCCCGACAGCTCGGGGTTGGCATGCAGCTCGTGGCGTAGCTCCTGCAGGCTCGGCGCCAGCCCGTCCCGGTCGTGCTCCATGCCGCCATTGTTAGCAGGCGACACCTTCCGGCGCAACGGGAATGCGCCGCTACGCCTTGACAGCCGCGGGCGCGCGCCGGCATAATGAAACACGTCCGCGAACCGCCCCCTGCAGACGCTGCATGAGGAGGACCGCTGGCTCCCTGGGGAACGCCCGTCGGAGTTCGTCTCGTTGCGCAACGTGGGTCCGGCCGTCCGGCCGGGAGCACTGTGCCGGCGGGTTCTTCACCCCCCCTGGGTTCGCGAGGTCCATCATGCGTGTCCTGCTGGTCGGTCCCGCCCTCGAGGACAATCTCTCTCTCCGTTACCTGGCCTCGTCCCTGCAGGCCGCCGGTCATGTCGCCGAGCTGGCCCGCTTCGACGGCGCGGCCGACGCCGACGCGATCGTGGCGGCGGCTCGCGGCTGCGAGCTGGCCGGCCTGTCTCTGGCCTACCAGGTGCGCGCTCGCGAGTTCCTGGAGCTGGCGCGCGCGCTGCGGCGGGAGGTCGGCCTGCCGGTGGTGGCAGGGGGCCACTACGCCTCCTGTGCCGCCGGCGAGCTGCTGCGCCGTCATCCCGAGCTGGACCTGATCGTCCTGCACGAGGGAGAGCGCACCCTGGTGGAGGTGGCCGACGCCCTCGCGGCGAACCGCAGCCCCGCCGGCATGCCGGGCACCGCCTGCCGCGACGGGGCTGACGTGGTGTTCGGTCCCGCGCGACCCATGGAGTCCGACCTGGACCGGCTGCCCCCGCCGGACCGGCGGGGACCGGCTCACCTGCTGGCCGGCGTCCCCACGGCCTACCTGCTGGGCAGCCGCGGCTGCGTCGGCAGCTGCGACTACTGCTGCATCGCCAGCCTGCACCGCCTGGCGCCGGGACCGCGCTTCCGCCAGCGGGATCCCGGACGAATCGCCGACGAGATGGCCGGTCTGTATCACGAGCGCGGCGTGCGGCAGTTCGTCTTCCACGACGACAACTTCCTGCTGCCGTCCGCGCCGCGGAATCTCGCGCGGCTCGACGCCCTCGCGCGCGCCTGGACGGCGCGCGGACTGGACGGCATCGGCCTCGTGATCAAGGCCCGGCCGCAGGACCTGCAGGCCGGCGTGCTGGACCGCCTGCGGGAGCTGGGCCTGCTGCGGGTCTTCCTGGGCGTGGAGTCCGGCTCGGCGGCGGGCCTGGCCTCGCTCGGCCGCAGGCAGGAGGTGGCCGCGGCGGAGGTCGCCCTCGAACTCTGCCGCGCGCGCGGGATCTCGGCCCAGTACACCCTGATGATCTTCCATCCGGAAGCCACTCCGGCGACGCTGCGGGCCGACCTGGCCTTCCTGCGCCGGCACCGCGACCACGCCTGGAACGTCTGCCGGGCCGAGGCCTACGCCGGCACGCCGCTGGAACGCCGGGTGATCGCCTCCGGCCTGGCCCGCGGCGACTACCTGGCGCGCTCCTACCGGCTGCGCGATCCCGCGGCCGATCTGACCTGCCGCCTGGCCCTGCGGCTCCTGCGCGCCCGCTGCTGGGAGCCCGGCGCCCTGATGCAACAGGTGATCGGCAACGATCAGCTGGCCGCGGTGCTCGGCCGCTTCTACGCGGGAGCAAAGGTCGACCGCCTGCGGCGCGAGCTGCGGCGCTGGCGGCTGGACGCCAACGACGAGCTGACGGACCTGCTCGGGGAGCTGCTGGAGGCGGTGGTCGAGCATCCCGATCCCCGCGACCGGGAGCTGCAGGCGCGCGTGCGCGATCTGGCCCGCCGCGAGGACGCCGGGCGCCGCCGCCTGCTGGCGCGCGGGGCCGCGCTCGCGGCGACCCTCGATGCCCTGGTCCGGGACCGGGTGGGGCTGGAACGCGCCGGGAGCCTGCGGCCGGCCTCCCGCCGCCGCCGAAGCAGCCTGGCCCGTCACGCCGCGGCCGTGCTGCTGGCGCTCGGGGTGGCCGGGGCCTACGGCTGCAACGATGGCGGGGGCATCTGCGAGCCGGCGCCTCCCCAGCTGCCCGACACCGACGGGGACGGGCTGCCGGACGAGTGCGAGGTGAGCATCTTCGGCACCCGGCCCGACACGACCGACACCGACGGGGACGGGATCCTGGACGGCGCCGAGGATAGCGACGGCGACGGCCTCACCAACCGGCAGGAGCAGGACGAGGTTGGGCCGTACCGGTGCGGGGACGTCTCCCCCTGAACGCGGCCGACCGCCGCCGCACGCCGCGGGACGGCGCCGGCCGGATCACCGGATCAGGACGGGGTCGAGGCCGGCGCCGGCCGCTGCAGGCGGCCGGCCAGGCGCGGCAGGTGATGGTGCCAGGCCCGCAGGAAGACGCAGCCGAAGCGGCTCATGATCCAGTAGATGGCGGGGATGGCGCTGATGATCAGCACGGTGCTGCTGACGAGGCCGCCGATGCTGCAGAGCGCCAGGTTTTCCCAGATGTCCTGACCCTCCTGCGTGTCGGTGAGGCGGATCAGCAGCGGCAAGAGCCCGGCGATGGTCGTGCCGCTGGTCAGCAGGATGGAGCGCAGCTGGATGCGGATGCCGGAGCAGATGGCCCGCTGCAGCAGGTCGTCGCGCGTGCTGGCCGGCAGCCGCCACAGGTCCACGCCCCCCATCCGGCGCGTCGGCGGCAGCAGGTGGGGCGGGAAGTACTTCTCGGCGACCAGCTCCCGCAGCTGCAGGCGGAAGCGGTTGATGAGCAGGATCGCGTTGTTGACCACGATGCCGAAGAGCAGCACCAGCCCGATCTTGGCGGAGGAGTCGAAGGCCGTGTCGGTGATCCAGAACAGGGCCACCACCCCGGTCAGGGCCATGGGCACGGCGAGCAGCACCAGCAGCGGCAGGGTCAGGCTCTCGAAGAGCGCGGCCAGCACCATGAAGATGAAGACCACCGTCACCCAGAGGATCTGCTGCATCTCCTGCTCTTCTTCCTCGGACATCATCTCGCCCGAGACGTCCTCGGCCGTGTAGCCGTAGGGCAGCTGGATGCCGGCCAGGATCTCCTGGATGAACTGCTGGCGCATGCGGTCGGTACCGATGTACTCCCAGTTGATCTGGCGCATGTAGCGCTGGTTCTCGCGCTGGATGACGCCGATCACCGGGCGGGTCTCGAGGCTCACCAGCGAGGAGAGCGGCACCTTCTCGCCGCTGCTGGTCGTGATGACCTTGCTCATGACCTGCTCGTACTGGATGTCCGCGGCGTCGGCGTAGGCGAGCTGCAGGCGCTGGTCCTCGCCCTCCAGGATCATGTGGAAGGGATCCTCGATGCCCAGCAGCCGACGCAGGAAGGCCAGGACCTCGATCACCGACAGGTGGTGAGCCTCGAGCACGTCGCGGTGGATGCGCACCACGGTCTCGTCGGCCCCCTCCCGCTCGAAGCGATCGCCGCTGGTCAGGCGCACGTTTCGCACCCGCCGGTTGCGCTCCAGGCGGGCCATGACGCCGTCGGTGATGTGCTCCAGCTGCTTGCTGTTGTAGCCGGTGATCTTGATCAGCGAGTTGTTCAGGGTGCCGCCGCCGGCCCCCTTGTAGTACGGGTCGCCGAAGCCGCCGATGTAGATGATCATGCCGCCCAGCTCCTCGGCCAGCATGATCAGCTTGTTGCGGAACAGCTCCGGGTAGGCGGAGCGCAGCAGGTCGTCCTCGAACTCCATGCGCATGAACGCCCAGTTCTCGCCGTTCCAGGACTTCATGTGCACGCCATCGGGCACCGGCAGCACCTCGGCCTCGAAGAGCTTCATGGTCTCGCTGGACAGCAGCACGTCCGTGCCCACCGGCAGGGCGATCCAGACGCGGAGCTGCTCGTCGCTCTGCTGCCGCCAGAAGCCGCCCTGGTGCACCTCGTTCTTGAAGACGTACCAGCCCCCGCCGAAGAGCCCCAGGGTGAGCAGCACCGGATACCACCAGTGCCGCAGGTGGAAGGCGGTGATCCGCTCGACGTAGCTGACGAAGACGCCCACCACCAGCATCAGGACCAGAATGCCCGCGGCCCAGGCCCAGTGATCCGCCACCGCGTCGAAGCCCTTCCAGGCGGCCAGGACGGCCAGGCCCAGCGCCGCCAGCCCCAGGCAGATCAGGCTCCACTGCCGCAGCAGGCGGGCGCTGTCGCCCCCGGACTCGACCGGCTCGGTGGGGGCCTTCTCCAGCGTCCGGGCGGCGGGCCCGCGCAGGGCCACCGGGATCCAGCAGAAGGCCACGAAGATCGAGGCCAGCATGGCGATGCCGACGCTCACGGCCAGCGGGACGTAGTAGAGCGAGAGCCGCCCCGAGAGGAAGATGAAGGAGAGGAAGGCCACCACCGTGGTCAGGGTGGTCGAGATGATGGGGAAGGCCACCTCGTGTGCGCCGTCGATCAAGGCCCCCGTGGCGGTGCGGCCGTTGCGCAGGTGCAGGCGGCGGTGGATGGCGTCCAGCACCAGGATGCTGTTGTCCAGCAACATCCCGAAGCAGACCGTCAACCCGCTGATGGTGATGAAGTTGACCGAGATCCCGAAGAAGTAGAACGCCGACAGGCAGATGACGATGGCCAGCAGGATCGAGGAGATGACGATGGCCGTCAGGCGGACCTGGCGCAGGGCGAAGGCGAGCAGGGCGAACAGCAGGGCGAGGATGACGAAGGAGCGGTAGACCAGCTCCTCCAGCTTCTGCTCCAGCTGCTCGCCCTGGTCGTCGTCGATCTCGAAGGTCACCGGAAACGGCATGGAGGCCTGGATGGCCGGCAGTTCGCGCCGCAGGGCACGGCTCACCCTGACCGCGTTCTCGCCGCTGCGCTTCAGAATGTTGGCCTGGATCACGTTCTCGCCGTTGATCCGCACGAACATCGACGGATCCTCGAAGCTGCGCTCGAGCCGGGCCACCTGGCCCAGGCGGATGGGCTGGCCGCCCAGGGTGCGCAGGACCGTGTCGTGCAGCATGTCGAGGGTGACCGAGTCCTGCACGCTGACCGTCAGCTCCCGGCCCGTGCGGCGCACGGAGCCGGCGGGAATGATGTCGTCCAGGTCGCGCAGGCGGTTCACGATGCCGTCCGCGGTCAGGCCGTAGCGCTCCACCAGCTGCAGGTCGAGGTAGATCTTCACCAGCGGGCGGGCGCCGCCCTGCAGCTCGGCGTCCGCCACGCCCGGGACCGCCAGCAGGCGCGGCAGCAGCCAGGACTCGCCCTGCTCGCGCAGCTCGTTGGTGGAGAGCGGCGAGACCAGGCTGAAGGAGAAGAAGTCGTCGGTGCGAAACTCCTCGGGAATGATGGGCACGATCACCGGCTGCCGCGCCGTCGTCGGCAGGTTGCGGCGCACGGCCCCCAGGTGCTCCGACAGCTCCAGCCGCGCGAAGTCCAGGTTCGCGCCGCGACGGAAGGAGATGGTCACCGAGCTGCGGCCGGGCGAGGAGCGCGAGGTCAGCTCCTCGATGCCGTGGCACTGGCGGGCCGCCTCCTCGATGGGGATGGTGATGGAGCGCTGGACCGCGCTGGGGGAGGCCCCGTTCCAGAAGGTCTCGATGGAGAGGGACGGCAGGTCGGTCTCGGGCATGGCCTCGATGCTCAGGCGTGGCAGCGCGTACATGCCGCAGAGGATCAGCGCCGCGAAGAGCATCCAGGTGGCCACGGGATGGCGAACGCAGAACCGGATCATGGCTGCTCCCCTGTCGGGGGATTCGCCGCTCCGGACGCGACCGCGACGGGCTCCGTGAAGCCCGCCTCGTAATCACGGTCCAGCCGGCGGTGCAGGATCTCGTACACCGTCGGGGTCAGGAAGAGGGTCAGCAGCGTGGCCAGGCTCAGGCCGCCGATGATGGTCACCGCGAGCGGCTGCTGGAGCTGCTCCCCGGTGCCGATGCCGATGGCCATGGGGACCATGGCCAGCACCGTGGTCAGGGTGGTCATCAGGATGGGCCGCAGGCGCAGCCGGCTGGCCTCCAGGATGGCGGCCCGGCCGCCCAGGCCATCGCTGCGCAGGCGGCGGATGGTGGCCACCTTGACGATGGCGTCGTTGACGGCGATACCCAGCAGGGCGATCAGGCCGATCAGCGAGATGATGTTCAGGGACATGCCGGTCAGAAAGAGCGTGAGCAGGGCTCCCATGATGCCCACCGGGAGCACGGCCGAGATGATCAGCGGATCGAGGAACGACTCGAACTGGGCGGCCAGGATCATGTAGACGAGCAGGCCCGACAGCAGCAGCGCCCAGCCCAGGTCGCGGAAGGAGCTCGTGATCTCCTCCTGCTCCCCCCCGGTCAGGAAGGCCACGCCGGCCGGCAGCTCCAGCCCGTCCAGCAGATCCTGGACGTCCTCCCAGATTGCCGAGAGCCGGCGGCCGCGCACGTCGCCGCTGAGGGTGATCTGCCGCCGCTGGTTGCTGCGGACGACCTCGCGCACGGGCCGGTCGGTGGACTGAGTCACGAAGGTGCCCAGCGGCACCGTCTTGCCCGGCGCGACCGTCAGCGGCGAGGCCAGGACCTCGTCCAGGTTGTAGCGATCGGCCCGGGGCAGGCGCACCGCGATGTCGATCCGCTGCTCGATCTCGTTGTAGGTGGTGGCCACCACGCCCTGGACGCGCCCCCGCAGCTCCTGGGCGATCGTGTCGGGCTCCAGGCCGTAGCGCAGGGCCTTCTCGCGATCGATGCTCACTTCGATGGTGGGATTGCCCAGCACGCGGTCCATCTCCACGTCCTGCAGGCCGGGAATCTCGCGCAGCCGCGGCAGCAGCTCCTCGGCCACCGCCAGGGCGTTCTCGGGCTTCTCGGCCACCACGCCGAGGGTGAAGGCGGCCTCGCCGCTGGCAAGGATCTCGCGCAGGCCGATCCCCTCGTCCCGGAAGACGCAGACCGCGCCCGAGAGCTGGTCCAGGCGGGCCTGCAGGCGGGTCTTGAGCCGCTCCATGCGCCGGCGGCTGTCGCGCGACGGATGCAGGAGGACGCGGATGCGCGCGGTGTTGGCGGCGGTGTACTCCTTGAGGGCGGCCAGGGTGCGCTCGGTCTGGCCGACCTGGGCGTAGACCGTGGCCACCTCCGGCTGGCGGGCCAGGAAGCCGGAGATCTCCGCGGCGGTGGCGTCGGTCTGCTCCAGCGGCGTGCCGGCCGGCATCTCCATGGCCAGGGTGAAGTCGCCGCGGTTGGGATCGGGCATGAAGGACTTGCGCAGGTCCAGCCCGACCCAGGTCGCGACGGCCAGTGCCACGGCCAGCCCCAGCAGGAAGTGGGCCTTGTGCGCGAGGGTCCATTCCAGGGCCCGGTGGTAGACGCCGGCCAGGCCCTCGAACATGGCGTGCGAGAGGCGGAACGCGCCGCGCGGCTCGCGGGGGCCGGCGGTCAGGATGCGCGCCGAGAGCATGGGCTGCAGCAGCAGGGCGGCGAAGATGGAGACCAGCAGCGAGAAGGTCACCGTCAGGGCCTGGTCGCGGAAGAACTCGCCGGCGATGCCCGGCACGTAGATCACGGGAAAGAAGACCGCCACCGTGGTGAGCGTGGCCGCCACCACCGGCGAGGCCACCTCCTGGGTGCCCCGGATCGCGATGGCCGCGACGCTCTCGCCCGCTGAACCGCCGCCGCCGGTGCGCTCGCGCAGGTGGCGGTTGATGTTCTCGAGCACGACGATCGAGTTGTCCACCAGCATACCGGCGGCGAGGGACAGGCCGCCCAGCGACATGAGGTTCAGGTTGACCTTGGCGAAGTAGAGGAAGGCGAAGGTGGCGAAGACCGAGACCGGGATGGCGAGGCCGACCACCAGGGGGCTGCGCACGTCCTGCAGGAAGAAGAAGAGCACCAGGAAGGCCAGCAGGGCGCCGTAGATCAGCGAGTTGCGCAGGCCGCGAAACGACTCCTCCACGAAATCGGCGTCGCGGTAGACGAAGCGGGCCGCGAACTTCGGGTACTCTCCCTTGAGGATGCCGAGCATCCGGTCCACTTCCTTCGTGGCCTGGATGGTGTTGGCGCCCACCTCCTTGTAGAGATGGAGCGAGACCGATTCGTCGCCGTCCAGCAGGGTGGCCCCCTCGGGCTCCTTGGTGGTGTCCAGCACCTCGGCCAGGTCGCCGATGGTGATGCCGGGCTCGGCGGCGGGGATCTCCGTGCGGCGGATCTCGTCCAGGTTCTCGAACTCGCCCAGGATGCGCAGGGGGAGGTGCAATGGCCCCCGACGGATGCGGCCGCCCGGGAAGCTGATGTTCGACATGAAGAGCGCCTGGCGCAGGTCCTCGATGGTCAGCCCGTAGAGCCGCAGCTTGCCGAAGTCGGGCCGCACCAGGATCTCGCGCTCGGACCCGCCGATGACCTCGGCCTGGCTGATGCCCTGGATCTGCTCCAGGGCCGGCTTGACGATCTCCCGGGCGAAGTCGGTCATCCGCACCAGGGGATCCTCTCCCTCCAGCACCAGGATGGCGATGGGACGGGCGCCCGGATCCCAGCGCAGGATCAGCGGTCGGTCCGCGTCCTCGGGGAAATCCTCCTGGTAGGCGACACGGTCGATGGCCTCCCGCAGGTGCAGGTTGGCAAAGTCCATGTCCGTGCCCCACTCGTACTGCACGGTGATGGTGGAGACGCCCTCGCGGGTGCGCGAGACCACCTTGCGCACGCCGGCCAGACCGGTGATGACCTCCTCCAGCGGCTGCGTCACCAGGCGGGTCAGGTCGTCCGCCGGCGTGTCGGCGTAGTTGGTGATGACGGTCAGGTTGGGGTAGTTGATGGCCGGGAGCAGATCCACGGGCAGGCGTTTCAGCGCCAGCACGCCGATCAGCACCAGCCCGGTGAAGAGCATGAAGATGGCGACGGGCCGGTCGACGGCGGTCCGGATGATCATCGCGCCGTCCCCGCTCCCTGCGCCACCGTGCCCGGGCCGGACGTGGCGGCGAAGTCCCAGCGATCCGCCGGCGGACGGGTCCGGCGCACCTCGATGTTGGCCTCGTGGGCCAGGGTCAGGTGATCGCTGACCACGACCCGGTCGCCCGGCTCCAGGGAGCCGCCGCTGTGCACCTGGAGGATCTCGACCCAGCTGTCGTTCTCCAGACCGGTGGTCACGTAGAGCCACTGGGCGCGGTCCCCGTTCACCTTGAAGACGAGCGGGCGGTCGTCCCGCGTCAGGATGGCGGGCTTGGGCACCTGCAGCTTGTCGTGATAGATCCAGCCCGCGATCTCGGCCCGCACGAACATGCCGGGGCGGAAGCGACCGTCGGGATTGTCGAAGCGGATCAGCACCTCGCAGGTCCGGCTGGCCTGATCCAGGTTGGGGCTGACCACGTCCACCGCCACGCGCAGCGTGTCGCCGGTGGCCGGCACGGCCAGCAGCACGGGCCGCCCCGCCACGAGGTTGCCCAGGTCGGCCTCCAGCACGTTCACCACCGCCTCCAGGCGGTCGTTGTTGTAGATGGTGCAGATGGTCGTGCCCACGGCCACGATCTCGCCGGGCACCACCGCGAGCCCCTGCACGACCCCCGCGAAGGGGGCCCGCAGCTCGGTGTTCTCTAAGTTCAGCTTGGCCCGTTCCTCGGCCATGCGCGCGTCGGCCAGGCCGGTGCGCTGCATGAGCACCTCCTGGCGGAAGGCGCCTCCCTCCAGGGCGTGCATTTCCAGCTCCAGCAGCCGGGCCTCGTATTCCTCGCGCGTGAGGGTCCCTTCCTGCAGCAGCCGGTCCAGATCGCCGCGCTTGATGCCGAAGTCGCGGATGGCTTCGTGGTTCACCGTCAGCGTGTCGGCCTCCGCCGCCACCTGCGAGAGGGCCTGGAAATGACGGTAGCGCGCTTCCTCGAGGGCCAGGGCGTACTCCCGCTGATCGATGCGGGCCAGCAGCTGGCCCGCGCGCACCCGGTCACCGTCCCGGACGAGCACATCGATCAGCTCTCCTGCGGCCTTGGTGCGGATCTCCACCGAGCGCGGCGTGCGGATGACGCCGTCGGCGTGGATCGGCATCACCAGGTCCCCTCGCCGCACCTCGGCCACGTCCACCTTGATGGCCTTTTCCTTCTTCGCGGGCTTGCCAGCCTCGCCGCTGTCGGCGGCCGCCGCGGCCGTGCTGTCGCTGGCAGCGGTCTTGGCATCCTCCTTGCCGCCGCAGCCCGCCAGGAGCGGGGGCAGGACCAGGACCAGGGCCAGGAACATGGCCAGCAAGAGGCTCACGGCGGGGATGGGGACCAGGATGCGGACCGGCGGGCGGCGCCGTCTCGGCTGAGGGGAACCGGCCGGCCGCGGAGTGACGGGGGCGGCAGCACGGCCTTCGGCGCGAAGATCGCTCATGCCAGACCTTTCTGCGGGCCGGCCCGCGGGACCGGCTGCGGCGATGCGCCGTCTCAGTCGGCGACGCGATAGACGATGACCTCTAGCGGCGTCGCTTCCTGCGCGGCGCCGCCTTCTCCTTGGCTGACCCCCTGCATGTTGCGCCAGGCGTCCAGGGATCCCCGGGTCACCACGACGCGGTCGGGGGAGGGGATGTTCAGGCCGTCCCGCTCGGGATCGCCGGGACCGGCGAGCTGGAGCCTGCGCACGTAGTCGCCCTCCGCATCGAAGACGTCGAACGACGCCAGGATCCCGGCGGGGAGGCCGCGATTGGCGCCGCTGGTGGCCACCCAGAGCTGGCCGGCGTCATCGACGTACATCCCGCTGACGACCGGATCCGTGTCCAGGACCGTCACCTCGCGGGGCTGGACCGGGTAGCTGCCGCCGATGGCCCGCATGTTCAGCTCGGCCTCGTGCTTCTCCTCGGCGGTGCGCTTGTGGGGCAGCACGTCGCGCTCGATCACCCGCTCCAGCCGGCCGTCCGGCGTCAGCACCTGGATGGCGAAGCGGTCCCGCTCGGGAGCCATGTAGACGCGGCCATCGGGCCCGAGGGCGAAGCGGCCCGACCAGATGAAGTCGATGCCGGCCTCGTCCAGCACGAAGTCTTGGAAGTTGACCGCGTAGCTCTTCTCCAGGTAGCGGTGCTGCTCGACGCCGTTCACGTCACACTGCGAGACGAAGAACTTCTGATCCATGCCGCCGCTCGGGTCGAAGGACATGTGCATGCCCGACAGGACGATGTTTCCGCCCCGGCACCGCCCGAAGACCAGCACGCCGAAGCGCCCCTGGCTGGGGTCCGCGTTGCCCACCATCATGCCGCCGGCGGGGTTCCCCTCCCGGTCGATCTCGACGACCTTGCCGGGAAAGGACTGCACGAGGGCCAGGGTGCCGTCGGGCAGGAAGAACATGTCGGCCGGTCGCCGCACCTCGCCGGGACCTTCCCCCTCATGGGAGAGCGTGCGCAAGAAGGTGCCGTCCGGTCCGTAGACCTTGACCTCGGAGAGCTGGCCGTCCAGGAGATACAGGTCGCCCTGCTCGTCGGCGAGCACCTGGGGGATGGAACCGAAGAAGATCTCGTCGTCCTCGCCGCCGGCGCGCCACAGCTCCTCCAGGTGCCGGGTCACGGTTCCCTCGGCCGGCGCGGCGCCGTTGTGCACGTGCACCACGCCGTCGACGGTCGTCTTCTCGCCGGCCGTCGCCGCGACCGGCAGCGCGATCAACGTCACGACCAGCGCCGCAACCGCCGCCAGGAACACGGGCAGGAGCAGCGGGCCGGCGTTCCAGCGGTCCGCCGGCTCGACGCGAGCAGCCGCCGGGGCCGGCAGAAAACCGCGCGGTAGGTCCATCATGCCGTTTCCTTTCGTTCGGAAGCCAGCTGGCCTACTGGATAGCATAGCAGATCACTTCCATGGGCGTGGCCTCGCCCTCCTCCCCCAGGTCGAGCGCGCCGCCCGCCTGCAGAGAGAGCAGGGCGTCCCAGAAGCCGGTCACGCGCACCGCCAGCTTTTCGCTGGCGAAGAAGAGGCCGTCCTGCTGCCCGTCGCCGTCGCAGGCGATCGCCACCTGCTGCACGAAGTGGCCCGCGGGATCGAAGACGTCGTAGGTCTCCATGATCCCCGCCGGTTGATCACGGTACCCGCGGCTGGAGAGCACCCAGAGCCGGCCGTCGGCGGCCACGCGCAGGCTGCGCACGTCGGACTCCGTGTCCTCGACCTCCATCTTGACGTTCAGCTGGGGCGGGAAGCGGTTCTTGGTCGCATCCATCAGCGCGTTGATGCGGCGCATGTCCTCCTCATCGCGGGGGAGGCTGGTGTAGGTGCGCTCGATGACCCGGTCCAGGGTGCCGTCGGGCAGGTAGACCTGAATGGCGTATTGATTGCGCTGGGTGGCCGCGTAGACCCGGCCGTCCGGCCCCACGTCCCAGCGGCGGAAGTGGCAGAAGTCCTGGTCCTTCTCGCTGATCACCAGGTTGGCCCACTCCCAGCGGACCGGCTTCTCGCAGTACCGCGCCTTCTGCTGGCCCTCGGCGTCGAAGCTGGCCAGGTAGTTGTTGCGCACCTGACCCTCGGGGCTCTGGGAGATCTCCATGCCGCCGAGCACGAGATTGCCACCGGCGGCGTTCACGTCCACCACCACCGAGAAGCCGCCCGCGGCGGGGTCCATGCTGGCCGGCTGGAAGACGCCGGCCGGATTCCCGTCCCGGTCGATCTCGACCACCTTGCCCGGGAAGGTCTGCACCAGGCCGAGGCTGCCGTCGGGCATGAACAGCAGGTCCGAGGGCTGGTTGGTCTCGCCCGGCCCCTCGCCCTCCCGGCTGAGGGTCTTGAGCAGCTCGCCCGTGGGCGAGAAGACGTAGACCTGCGAGAGCTGGGTGTCCAGCAGGTAGATGTCGCCGGCGTCGTCGACCACCACCTGGGTGATGAGTCCGAAGAAGGCGCCCTCGTCGTCGTCTCCGCCCGCCCGCCAGACCTCGCGCAGGTGGTAGGTCTGGACCCCCTGGCTGGGCTGGGCGCCGTTGCGCACGTGCAGGACGCCGTCGACGGTGGCCTCCTGGCCGGAGGCCAGGGCCAGAGCCGGCAGCATGAGGAGGAGGGTGAGCGCGGGGAAGGCCTTGCTGAGGATTCCAGGGATTCTCGGCATGATTTCGGCTCCTTCGCTGGCAAGATGGTCGCCGCTGCCGCAGGGGCGGCGGCAGGTTCGGGGGCACGGCCTCAGCTTACCCAGCGGGAGTTCGTGTTATTCAGGGGGCGAGGCGCAGCCGCATCTATTACGAGCATTCCGAATTATGGTTCCTGGCGATTTCCGGTGTGGATCCGCCGGGTATCCTAGCAGACACCGGGGGCTCCAGCAATCGTCCCTCCGAGCTCGGGCCCCGGCCGGGGCCGCCGGGGGCTGCGGCGTTGACGGCCGCCGCGGGCGCGCGCTAGACTACACGTCCGAAACCGCCGGCTGCCCGCGACAGGGCCGCTTTCAGCCGTCCCCGGTGGGCGATTCGCTCCCGAAAGGAACGCATCCATGAAGTGGAAGTATGCTTGCCCGCACTGCAAGGCCGTTCTGAACCCGAACATCAAGATCATCCTGCGCCTGCGGCGTGGCAAGCGGCAGGGCTTGATCCTGATCAGCCCGCGGCCCGGCAACTACAAGATCATCTGCGACGATTCCTTCGGGGAGCACCTCAAGGACGGGGAGCTGAGCGAGTTCTCCTGCCCGGTCTGCAACGCCGTGCTGACGTCCCGCGCCTCCCGGAACCTGGCCGAGCTGCTGCTCCTGCAGCCCAACGGGCCGCGGCGCATCCAGTTCAGCCGGGTCTTCGGCGAACATGCGACGTTCATCCTCAACGGCGAGAAGGTCATTCCCTACGGCGAGCACGCCGCGGTCTACGACGAGATCAACTTCTTCGGCGTCTAGCCCGGGTCATTCGTGAGCAATCCGGTCTAGCCCTGCGGCTCGCCGCGTGCCGTGCCGTCCCCGGAAGCGGGCAACAGCCAGCGCGCCACCAGACCCGGCACCTCGCTCACGCTCAGCCCGCCCTCCAGCTTCTCGTCGGCCACGAGGTGGAAGCCGGTCGCCTTCATGGCCTCGGCCAGGGCCGCGGCCGCGCCGATCTGCGCCTGGAGCTGAGACCTGTACAGCGTGTAGGGAAGCTCGTTGGGGCTGCGGCGCAGCCGCCCGGTGAGGGTCGCGGTCGCCTGTTCCCCCGACCAGGGTGCGAAGTGGGATCCCGCCAGAAGCAGGACCCCGGCGCACAGCTCCGGATGCCGGAGGCTGAACTCGAGGGCGGTGGCGGCATCCTCGTCGAGTCCCGCCAGCCAGACCGGCGATTCGCCGAAGCGAGCCCGAGCCCACGCCAGCACGGCGGCGGCGGTGGTCAAGGCCGCCTGCTCCCCGTCCGCAGCCGGGTCGAGACGGGGCACCAGGACCGCCAGGTCGGACCGGCCGGTCAGGCGGCCGCTCCAGGCGGCCAGCCACATGTCGCGCTCGGGCCGCGGCGCCAGCACCAGCACCAGCTGCAGCGGTCGGCCCGCGGCCCAGTTCTCCGGCAGCCACAGGCTGCAGGGGAGGGGTGCACCGCCGCCCGGACGTTCCACCGCGGCCGCGAAGCTGCCGCTGTCGGGCAGCACGGTGCCCTGCGTTTCCGCCCGCTGCAGGAGCTGCCCCGCCTCGACCAGCGTCGTGCTGATCGGCGAGGGATCGTCGCGTGGTGCGCGCCCGGCCAGGGCCTCGGTGATGGCGTCCAGCCGGTAGCTGACGGAGGCCCGCTCCAGGGGCGGCACGGCCTGCAGGCGGCCGCGCGCCTGGTCCGGCCAGTCCGCCTCGTAACGCAGCAGGTCGGTGCTCCAGGTCAGGGTGGAATCCCCCGGCACCCGCAGCATGGCCTCGAGCCGGAAGGGGCCCACCGGCAGCGCGGCCAGGTCGATCGGCTGCTGCCAGCGGTCGATGCCGCCGGAGAGATCCACCGGCCAGCTCCCGGGACCGCCGCTCACCACCGAGCGTCCGAAGACGTCCCGCACCTCCAGCTCGAGCGTGCCGTGCGCGGCCTGCGGGCACCAGGCCACCAGCTCCACCTGCAACGGCTCGCGCCCCACCACCGCGTTGGAGACCCGGCCCTGGAGCACCGGGGGCGAATCGGGGCCGGGCTGCAGGGTGAGCGGCACGAAGCGATGGCGCGCGGCCGTGGGATCGCCGGCCTGCGGATCCTCCACCAGGGCCAGCAGCCGCTGCAGACCGTCCTCGCCGATGCTGTGGTACACCACGTTCAGACCGAGCAGGCTGTCCAGGGGCGGTGCGTAGGGCGCCACGATGGTCCAGGGGATGTGGATCTGGTAGGTGGCCGTCTTCCCGTCGGGCATGAGGCGAATCTTCGGGGCCAGCTCCATGACGCGTCGCTGGACCGGCTCGCCGTGGCGCGAGAGCACGGCACCGACGGGCAGCCGTCCCTCCAGGCCGAATCCGAAGCTGAAGTAACGCCGGCCCTCGTAGCCGAGGGTGTCGGGGGGGACCACCACGTGGACCAGCATGCCATCGCCGTGCACCCAGGGCTCGAAGCGGTCGAGGAAGCGCCGGGCGGTGATGTGGGCCAGGACGTCCAGGCCGGCTGCGGTCTGGCGGATCTGCACGTCGACCACGGGCGTGCTCTCGTCCCGCGGCAGGCCGCCCGCCGGATTCAGCGACTGCTTCTCGCTCCAGCTCCCCGCGGTCAGGCGCAGAGCGCTCTCCCGGGCCCGGCGATCGAGGCGATCGCGGCAGCGGGCGAGTAGGGCGGCGAAGCGGGGATCCGCCCGCAGGGGCGCCAGGTCGGGATCGCCGGCGGCCGTCCGCACCTCGTTGAAGCCGTCGGCGAAGGCCTCGTCGAGCGCCTGCCAGGCCGCGACGGTGTCGCCGAGCTGGGCCGTGATGCAGGCCAGGTTGTATTCCACGAGACCGTGGTGCGGGTAGCGTGCCAGGTAGCTCTCGGCCGTCCCGCGGGCCGCCGGCAGATCCCCCGCCTGCAGCTGATGGGCGAGATCCGCCAGCAGCGCGGCTCGCTCGCTCGGCTCGTTCGGCTGGGCCGGCTTGTTCGCCTGGCTCGACTGGCTCGCCTCGTTCGGCTGGGCCGGCCGGCTCGTCTGGCTCGATGGGCTTTCCACCTGGGCCAGGGTGTCCCGCGGCCCGAGCAGGGCGAATCCCAGAAGCGCCGGGAGCAGCCAGGCCAGCGGGACGATGCCGCGGCTTCTGTGGGACGGGCGGGACAGAAGCGATCGCCGGGCCGGATGTGCCGATCGTACCGATTGTGCCGATCGCGCCGGTCGTGCCGGTCGTGCCGGATGGGATCGGGTGAAGGGTGCCTTGTGCTCGCACCTCACGCCGTGTAGCATGTCAACGTCTCCTCGCTGCGAAGCGGCGCCGGCCGGCGGCCGCCGCTGGACCGCCGTCAAGATAGCCCGGCGTGCCTTCCCTGTCGCGGGCCACCAGGTTTCGTGGCCGCAAGTCTGCTCCAGCCGAGCCCACCGGAGGTTCTTCGACTCATGCGCACATTGCTCGCCGTCTGCACCCTGCTCCAAATGGCCGCTCCCGCCGCTGCGGGAGGCGCCGGCGGCGCCGTCTCCGAGGGCGCGGCCGACATCATCCTCTACAGCGGCCGCATCCTCACCCTGAGCGAGCCCGAGCCCAGCCAGCAGCCCAGCGCGCTGGGCATCCGGGGGGAGCGGATCGCCTGGCTCGGTGCGGATCCCGAGGTCCTGGCCCACCGCGATGCGGGTACGCTCGCGGTGGACCTGGCGGGAGCCGTGGTGGTGCCCGGCTTCTGTGACGCCCACGCGCACCTCTACGGCCTGGGCAAGGCCCTCGCCGAGATCGATCTCACCGGCACCCGCTCCGCCGAGGAGTGCGTGGCACGGGTCCGCCAGGCTGCCCTCGCCTCGCCAGGTGCTGCCTGGCTGCAGGGGCGAGGCTGGGATCAGAACGACTGGGCGGTCGCGGAGTTCCCGCAGCGCGGCCTGCTGGACGCGGCGGTGCCGGGCCGGGCCGTGCTGTTGCGGCGCGTGGACGGCCACGCGGCCTGGGTCAGCTCGGAAGCCCTGCGGCGAGCCGGCATCTCGGCCGCCACCCCCGACACGGCGGGCGGACGCATCCTCCGGGACGGGGCCGGCGAGCCCACGGGCGTGCTGATCGACAATGCCGTGGACCTGGTCCGGGCTGTCATCCCGCCCGAGACGCCGGCGGAGACGCGGCGGCGGGTACGGCTGGCCATCGACCACTGCCTGCGGCACGGCCTGACCGCGGTGCACGAGGCCGGCGTCCCGGCGGATCGGCTGGCGCTCTACGAGCAGATGGCGGCCGACGGGGAGCTGGACCTGCGCCTGTACTGCATGCTCGAGGACGATCCCGCGACCCTCGACACCTGGCTGGCCCGCGGACCGTTCCGCAGCGCGGACGGCCTGCTGAGCGTGCGTTCGGTGAAGCTCTATGCGGACGGCGCCCTGGGCTCGCGGGGAGCCCTGCTGCTGGCCGACTACAGCGACGATCCGGGGAACAGCGGCCTGCAGCTCACCCCGCGCGCCCACCTGCTCGAGGTGGCGCGGCGGGCCGGCCGGGCGGGCTTCCAGGTCTGCACCCATGCGATCGGCGATGGCGCCAACCGGCTGGTGCTCGACATCTACGAGCAGGTGCTGGGCGAGCTGCATCTCCACGACGCCCGCTGGCGCGTGGAGCATGCCCAGATCCTGAACCCCGGCGACCTGCCCCGCTTCGCCGCCCTCGGGGTCATCGCCTCCATGCAGCCGGTCCACTGCACCAGCGACCTGGACTGGGTCGAGGCGCGGCTGGGACCCGAGCGGAGCGCGGGGGGCTATGCCTGGCACGGCCTGCTGGCGAGCGGCGCCCGGATCTGCTTCGGGACGGACTTTCCCGTGGAGGACGTGGATCCGCTGGCCGGCCTCTACGCCGCCCGCACCCGGCAGCACCAGGACGGCACGCCGCCCGGCGGCTGGCACCCCGAGCAGTGTCTGGACGGACGCACGGCGCTGCGGCTTTACACGGCGGGCGGAGCCTACGCGGCCTTCGCGGAGGATCGGCTGGGGGAGGTGGCGCCGGGCCGTCTGGCGGATCTGACCGTGCTGACCGGGGACCCGGCGGCGGTCGCGCCGGAGGAGCTGCTGAAGCTGCGCCCGCTGCTGACCGTCGTGGCGGGCAGGATCCGCTTCGATGGGCGCGACAGGGACGCTCCCTGAACGGATCCTGCGGGTTCGGCTAGTGTTCGGAGCGCCGAGGCGCTATCATGAAGGGGAGAGGGGCGTCGGGCCCCCGCGATTGCCAGGTTTTCCGATTCCTGCGCCGCTGCGCGGCGCCAGCCGAGGAGGTGACCATGGCTAGCATCCCCGTCGATATCGTGGACGCCTTCGCCGAGCACCCCTTCACGGGCAACCCGGCGGCCATCGTCCCGGATGCCGCGGACCTGTCGGAAGCGGCCATGCTGCAGTTGACCGATGAGCTGCAGATGGAGGCGGGCTTCGTCCTGCCGCCCACCCGGCCCAACGCCGATCTGCGCCTGCGTTTCTTCACGCCGCGCCGCGAGGCCACGCTGAGCGGCCACGTGATCGTGGCGGCCTTCATCTCCCTGGTCGACCGGGGTGTCTTCCGGCCCGTGCCGGAGGGGCTGGTCCTGCGACAGGAGACGCGGGCGGGAGTCCTGCCCGTGGTGCTGACGGCGCCTTCACCCGGGCCCGTGCAGGTGACGTTCGACCTGCTGCCGCCCCGCTTCGGCGAACCGGTGCCGGCAGCCCAGGTGGCGGCCGCCCTCGACCTGCCGCCGTCGCTCTGCAAGTACGAGGAGCACCGCCCGCAGCGCATCTCCTGTGGCTTCGACACGCTGGTGGTGCCGATCGCGGACTTCACCGCCGCGCGCGGCGTGCTGGGTGACATGGAGGCGATCCGCCGCCTGGCCGACAGCCTGGGGGTGGGCGGCATCGCCTGCTTCTGTACCGAGGTCACGTCTCCCGATGTGGATCTCTACTGTCGCTTCTTCTTCCCCAGCGAGGGCAAGAACGAGGACGTGATCAGCGCCACCTCCCTGGGCGCCATCGCCGCGTACTGCCTGGACAAGGGCGTGATCCCGCGCGGGCCCCAGGTGAGGATCGTCTCCGAGCAGGGGCATGCCCTCGGCCGGCCCAACCGCGCGGAGGTCCAGGTCCACATGGACGGTCGCCGCGTCACGCGGGTCAGCCTGAACGCCACCGGCTCGGTGGTCCTGCGCGGCGAGTTCGAGCTGCTGGAGGCCCGGGCGGCCGTCGGCGCCTGAGGGATCGTCGGCAGGGGACGGCGAGGTGCGTGGGTGGGTGACCAGCGGCCGCGCGAGGGCCGTCCCGCCGTGCGGGCTGGATACGAGGGATTGTCGAAGAGGCGGCCCGCGGGGGCCGCCTCCCCGTTGCCTGCAGGTGATGAGACGTTGCCTGGGGGTGCTGCAACGCCGCTCGGAGATGTCGCGACATTGTTCGGAGAGGCCACGACGTTGTTCGCAGGTGTCGCGACGGTGGCACTCAGGTGCGGCTGGGAGTGTGGTCCAGCGCCAGGATCTTGGTGTCGCGGGCGATCATCAGCTCCTCGTTGGTCGGGATGATCATGATCTTCACCCGCGAACTCATCTTGCTGATGATGGCCTCGTCGTGGCGCGTGGCGTTCTTGAAGGGATCCAGGACGGCGCCGATGACGTCGAGCCCCCGGCAGGCCCACTCGCGCACCAGCGAGGCGTGCTCCCCGACCCCCGCGGTGAAGATGATCGCGTCGAGACGCCCCAGGGCCACGGCGTAGGCGCCGATGTACTTGCGGATGTGGTAGGCGTAGACCTCGAGCGCCAGCCGCGCGCGGTCGTTGCCGTTGGCGTACTCCCGCTCGACGTCGCGCAGGTCGCTGGAGATGCCCGAGATGCCGAGCATCCCGCTCTCCTTGTTGAGCATCGCCTCGACCCGCTCGATGGTCATGTCCAGGTTCTTGGTCAGGTAGCCGATGATGGCGGGATCGATGTCGCCGCTGCGGGTGCCCATGACCAGACCCTCCAGGGGCGTGAAGCCCATGGAAGTGTCGATGGACTTGCCGCCCCGGACCGCCGCCACGGAGGCGCCGTTTCCCAGATGGCAGGTGATCAGGTTCAGCTCCTCGGGTTCCCGGTTCAGGATCTGGCCCGCTCGCAGCGTCACGTAGCGGTGGCTGGTCCCGTGAAAGCCGTAGCGGCGGATCTTGTACTTCTCGTAGAGCTGGTAGGGCAGGGGATAGATGTACGCCCGATCAGGCATCGTCTGGTGGAAAGCCGTGTCGAAGACGCCCACCATGGGCAGGCCGGGCACCCCGTGTCGGGCCGCGGCGGCCCGGGCCGCCCGGATACCGGTGATGTTGGCCGGGTTGTGCAGCGGCGCCAGCGGCTTGCACTCCTCCAGCGCCGCCATGACATCGTCGTCGATGATGACCGAGGCCGCGTACTTCTCGCCCGCGTGAACCACGCGGTGCCCCACGGCGGCGATGTCCTGGATGGAGCGGATGACCCCGTGCTCGCCGTCGGTGACGGCCTCGAGGAGCAGGTCCATGGCTCGCTCGTGATCCGGGACCGGCAGTTCCCAGCGCAGATCCGGATGCCCCGGACGGTTGTAGCCGTGGATGCCCTCCTCGAGCCCGATCCGCTCGATGAGCCCCCTGGCCAGCAGCCGCTCCTCTTCCATCTCCAGGAGCTGGTACTTGAGGGAGCTGCTGCCGCAGTTGATGACCAGGACGTTCTTCATCCCGCCCGCTTTCACTTCACTTCACCGCGCTGTGCTACACTGCGCTGCGCTTCACTCCGCTGCACCTCACTCCGGTCGACCCGCGCGCGTTCCGCGGGCTAGCCACCCGACTGCAGGGCGGTGATCGCGACGACGTTGACGATGTCCTCGACGCTGCAGCCGCGGGAGAGGTCGTTGACGGGTCTGGCCATGCCCTGCAGGATCGGGCCGACGGCCTCGGCGCCCGCCAGGCGCTGCACCAGCTTGTACGCGATATTGCCGGCGTCCAGGTCCGGGAAGATCAGCACGTTGGCCCGGCCGGCCACGGGGCTGTCCGGTGCCTTCTTGGCTCCGATCGCCGGCACGAGGGCGGCATCGGCCTGCAGCGCGCCGTCCACGGGCAGGTCGGGTGCCTTCTCGTGCAGGAGCCGGGTGGCCTGCTCGACCTTGTCCACGTCCGGATGCTCGCCGCTCCCCTTGGTGGAGAAGCTGAGCATGGCCAGCCGGGGCTGGAACCCGCAGAGCGCGCGGGCCGTGCCGGCGGTGGCCAAGGCGATGTCGGCCAGCTGGGTGGCGCCGGGGCTGGGATTCACCGCGCAGTCCGCGAAGACGATCATGCCGTCCTCGCCGTACTCCCAGCCGGGCTTGACCATGACGAAGCAGCTCGATACCAGGGAGCATCCGGGCGCCCTGCCGATGATCTGGAATCCGGCGCGCAGGACGTTGGCCGTGGCGTTGGCCGCACCGGCGACCATGCCGTCGGCCCGGCCCTCGGCCACCAGCATGGCCCCGTAGAAGAGGTAATCTTGCAGGATGGTGTCGGCCTCGGCGACCGTCATCCCCTTGTGCTTGCGCTTCTCCTGATAGCGGGCGACGTAGCCCTTGCGGGCCGCGTCGGTCGCGGGATCGACGATCTCCAGCCCCTTCTCCGGTCCGTCCCCCGGGCCGGTCTCCAGCCTGCCGGGGTCGTGCCCCAGCTCGCGCAGCTTCGCCCGCAGGGCCGCCGGCTCACCCAGCAGGATCACCTTGGCGAAGCCCTCGTCCCGGACCGCGGCGGCCGCGTGCAGGGTCCGCTCGTCCCAGGTCTCCGGCAGGACGATGACCCGCTGCAGGGCCTTCGCCTTCTCACGCAAAAGCTGCGTGAACTCCATGGCCTTATCTCCTCCCCCCTTGCGTACCGAACCCCCTTGGATCCGTCCTCCGTGGCGGTTGCGCGGTAATGTCGCCCGGGACCCGATTGATGTCAAATGTCCCGCGGCGCGCGTGCTGGCCGCTGGGGAGGCCGGTGGCGAGACCGGCAGCCCCGCGGCGCGCGTGCTGGCCGCTGGCGGTGATGCCGCAGCTGACGTTAGTATGGGCGGGATCTCGGGAGGAGGGCGACAGGTCCCGGGCCAATGCGGCGGAGCCGTCGTGCTCGGCCGCCAGCGGAAAAGGAGACGCTCCGTGAAAGTGAAGCAGGTTCGCGAGGTGGCGGCCCAGGACGTCGAGGTCGACGGAGCCGAAGGCGTCCGGATCCAGTGGCTGTTCGGAAAGGACGACGCACCGGAGAACTTCTACATGCGCCTGTTCGAGCTGGCTCCGGGCGGCCACACGCCACGCCACGGCCACCCGTGGGAGCACGAGGTCTACATCCTGGAGGGAGAAGGGATCGTCGCCTCGACCGCGGGGGATCAGCCGCTGACGGCGCAGAGTGTGGTCCACGTGCCGGCCGGCGAGGTGCACCAGTTCCGCAACACGGGCCGGGCGCCTCTCAAGTTCCTCTGCTTGGTACCCAAGACGGCAGACTACTGATCCACTTTCCTGGCCGTGGGTGGGCAATGGTTGGTCTGGCCGCTGGTCAGGAACTCGGCCGTGTCGACCTTCTCGATCAGGTCCTGCAGCGTGTAGCTGGCCCAGAACTCCTGCATCCTCTGGCTGAGCATCTTCCAGATGACATGGGAGAGACAGTACTGTGATCGTTCGCAGCTGCTGGGATCCACCACGCAGTCCACCAGCGCGGTGTGGCTGTCCAGGGCCGAGATGATGTCCCAGAGCGTGATCTCCGCTGGACTGCGCGTCAGGGTATACCCCCCCCGCACACCCTTGTGGCTGGTGATCAGCTCCGCCTTCCGCAGCGCGACGACCACCTGCTCGAGGTACTTCCCGCTGATGTTCTGGGTCTTGGCGATGGTGCTGATGGGGAGGGGATCCTCGCCGTAGTGCTTGGCGATCTGCAGCATGGCGCGCAACCCGTACCGGACCTTCGTATTGACTTTCATGGCTTCGTCCTCGCTAAGTTCATGAGGCCATTCGACCTCCAACCGCCAAGATAGGCTCTGAGATTGCGAAAGCAAGGACGGGCCTCGCGCCCCTCCGGCACCGGAGATTCCATGACCGTGGCGGGTCGCCGCAAGTGAGGTCGACCTCCGGAGCGCCGGGTGCCCGCCGGTGCTGGTTCCCGCGATCGAAGCCGATGATTCTGATTGCGCCGAATCAACTGCCGGCGCCGGCCCCCCGGGAACTGCCTGGCGGCGCCGGCCCCCCGGGAACTGCCAGCTTCCTGGTCCGGGGGTGGACAGGTCCCGGGCCTCCTCCTATCCTGTGGCCACCTCGGATCGGGAAGCAGCTCAACCCGATGCGGAGGATGCCACCCTCAGCCGAGCGAGGCCGACCATGACCGCCGAGGAGCGCCGCGCGTTCCTGCAAACCCTGCCCCTTTCGGACCTGCATCGCCACTTCGACGGTTCGATCCGGCCGCAAACCCTCTGGGAACTGTCGGAAAGGTACTACTCGGCGGTGCCCGGGCTCGATTTCGAGGCCTTTCGCCGCTACCTGGAATACGACGAGGATCTGGATCGCAGCCTGCTCGACTATCTCGACAAGTTTCACGTGCCGCTGCAGTACACCCAGTTCTATCCCAACATCCAGCGCATCGCCTACGAGATCGCCGAGGATGCTTATCAAGGCGGTGTCCGGGTCCTCGAGCTGCGCATCAACCCGACGATCCACCGGCGGGCCGGCCTGACGACGCGCCAGGTCATCCATGCCACGCGCAAAGGACTGGCGGCCTTCCAGCGCAAGCATCCGGACTTCCGGGTCGGCATCATCGTCATCGCCATGCGCAGTCACGGAGGCAACATGGGCAAGATCCTGCTGCGCGAGGTGATCGGCGAGAAGGAGGAGTACCACAGCGACAACGGGGTGATCGGCTTCGACATCGCCGGTCCGGAGCGTCCCTTCCCGCCGCTGCTCTTCACCGAGGCCTACGACCTCGCCCGACAAATGGGCCTGAACACCACCGTTCATGCCGGCGAGAGCGAGGGACCGGAGCGGATCTGGGAGGCCATCGAGAAGCTGGGTCCCCAGCGCATCGGCCACGGCACGAGCGCAGGCAGGGATGCCGAGCTGATGAAGCGCCTGGCACGGGATGGAACGTACCTGGAGGTCTGTCTTTCCTCCAACGTCCAAACCGGTGCCGTGCCTTCCCTGGAGGAGCACCCGCTGCCGCGCTTCCTCGAGGCGGGAGTCAAGGTGGCGCTCTGCACCGACAATCCAACAGTCTCGGCCACCACCATGAGACGCGAGTACGAGCTGGCCATGGAGGCCTTCGGTTTCGGCGAGGCCGACGTGCGCAATCTGGTGACCATGTCCTGCGCCGGTACCTTTCTGGGCGGAGGGTGTCCACACCAGGCGGTTTGACTGGACGGACGGCGGACGGGAAGATGGCGGCCGAGGGCAGCAGGGCGGCCGAAGGCAGCATGG
>CAZGEC010000024.1:47812-58850 GCA_964524645.1 uncultured Fibrobacteraceae bacterium
ACGGCGGACGGGAAGATGGCGGCCGAGGGCAGCAGGGCGGCCGAAGGCAGCATGGCGGCCAGGCTTGCCCGAATCCTGGCCGGATGGCACACTCGCACTCTCGCAGGGATTCGGATCCGGTGGCCCAGACAGGCCAACCAGTCAGGGGGAAGGTCCCATGGCCAGTAGAATCCGCAAGATCGCGATCTTGACGGGCGGCGGCGATGTTCCCGGCCTCAACGTGGCCATCAAGCAGGTGGTGCGACGGGCACTGAAGGCAGACATGGAAATCGTCGGCTTCCGGCGCGGCTGGGGCGGCATCGTGGAGTACCGGCCCGGCGACGACGAGTGGAACAAGCACTGCGTCGTCCCGCTGACCTGGAACAGCGTGCGGACCATCGACCGCACCGGCGGCACTTTCCTGCACACCTCGCGGACCAATCCCGGCAAGGTGCGCGAGAAGGACATGCCGGAGCATCTGAAAAGGGATGGGATGACCTATCCCGTCGACCTGACCGACACCGTGATCGCCAACCTGGAGCACCTGGAGATCGATGCCCTCATCCCCATCGGCGGTGACGACACCCTCAGCTACGCCGCTCGCCTGAATCAGGCCGGCTACCCGCAAATCGCCATCCCCAAGACCATGGACAACGATGTCTTCGGGACCGATTACTGCATCGGCTTCGGCACCGCCATCACGCGCTCGGTGCAGGCCATCAACGATCTGCGCACACCGATCGGCAGCCACGAGCGCATCGGCCTCATCGAGCTGTTCGGGCGCAACAGCGGCGAGACCTCCCTGGTCTCGAGCTACCTGGCGAACGTGGACCGCGCCCTCATCTCGGAGGTGCCCTTCGACATCCAGAAGCTGACCGAGCAGTTGCTGAAGGACAAGTTGGACAATCCGAGCAATTACGTCATCTGCACGATCAGCGAGGGGGCCAAGATGATCGGCGGCGAGATCGTCCAGACGGGTGAGACCGACGCCTACGGCCACAAGAAGCTGGGCGGCATCGGCCTGATCACGGCCCATCAAATCAAGGAGCTCACGGGCCAGAACGTGACGTATCAGCAGCTCGGCTACATGATGCGATGCGGCGCCCCGGACGCTCTCGATCGCATGGTCGCCATGAACTTTGCCAACCTGGCCATGGACATGCTCCTGCACGGAGCCTCGGGCCTGATGATGTCCCTCACGGAGGGCAAGTACACCACGGTCGGCCTGAACACCTGCATCGAGGGCAAGAAGTGCGTGGACGTGGACCGCTTCTACGACGTGGAGGAGTACCGCCCGGTGATCCGCCGCGTCAACGGCCTGCCGATGTTCCTGCGTTGACGGCATGCTGGTCTGGATTCGGCGGCCGACCTGGGCGGGATAGCCGGGTTGCAGACATGGTCAGATGCCCGGCCGCATGGCTGGACGAAATTGCCGGGCCGAACGGTTGGAGCGCACACTCTTGCTGTGCGACTGCGCCGGTACTTCTGGTCGGTGCCTGCTGTAGTAAGCTGCAGTGATTATCCATGAATCCAGTCCAGAGGCCATGACCGGGTCGAGTTGACCTGGTCGTGAGATCGGGCTGGAAGCCCCGGGCCGCGCGGTCTCCTGTAAAGGTCCTTGAGCATATATTTGATGACCGACGAAGCACGCTGGTGACTTGCGTCAAGCCATTCGCGGTGCTCTCGGTCCCCGCAGTATTTCTCTGCCATGAGCTGCTGTGTCACGGTCCGGCTAGCGGATGACGTCGCAGGCCTGCTGTCGATCGCTTGATCGTACGGGCTGAAGGGACTCTCGTCGCGGGGGCAGTTATGGTGGGTTCTCCGTGACGGGTTCACCATGGTGGGTTCTCCCGGATGAACGAGCTGCCATCGCAGAGGGCAGATGGGTCCGCCGTGATGGGTCCACCATGGCGGGTTCACCCTGGTGAACGGACTCGCATCGCCTGGAATGTTCCCTTCCATGCCCCCACGTCTGGATAATATTGTAAGCCATTCAGATGTATTGTCTTACGCACTTTCTCCATGAAAAGCAATTTTCCGCCTTGATGTTCGCCTTTTATTCGTCTATATTGCAGCTGTCCAGACCGACCCTCCTCCCACATCCGGGTTCGGCTGCCGGTGCCTGACTCGAGCGTGGCCTCCAGCTTGAACTCCAGCACCCTCAGGCACTGGCAGCCAGCCCTGGCGGGCAGTCATCCCTCCCGGACTTGCCCTGTTACCTTTGAATCGATCGTCCTCCCACGGTCGCAGCCGTGAGGTGATCCCCATGACCGTTTTCCGTCCCGGACAGCCGGCTGCACGAGTCGACGCGTCCCTCCGTGAATCAGTCCAGATCCTGCGACGCGCCGAACGGGGCGCCGTGCTCTGGTTCGGCGAGATGGCAAAGCGCCACCTGTACCGCGAGCTCGGCTACGCTTCCATCCAGCAGTATGCGAGCACCGTCCTGCGCTTTTCCAAGGCCAAGACCTCCTACTTCCTGCGTCTTTGCGGCGTTTTCGAGGAGCTTCCGGCTCTGAAGAACTCGGTGCAAAGAGGAGAGATCGGCTGGACCAAGGCCCGTGAGGTGGCCAAGGTCGCCACTCCACGCACCGAGCAGTCCTGGATCGATACGGCGCGTTCGTGCAGCCGGCGCGAGCTGGAACAGCGAGTGGCGGCCGTCCAGCAGGAGGCACGGCAGCGGAAGCACGGGGATCCGCGGCAAGCCATCTTGCCGGTCGATCCCGGCGGGACCGGACGACCTGCTGCGGCAAGCCGAACCGCCATTGTGGAGCTGCCGGCGTCCGTGAACCTGAGATTCGCTCCCGATCAGCTGGCGCGCTACGAAACGCTGCTGGAGCGGATCCGCAAGTCGCGGGCACTTCCCCGCAATACCGGCCGCGAGGACCTGTTGCTGGCGGGGTTGGAAGAGCTGCTCGCCGCCGCCGAATGTGGCGGGAGGAGCCCGGGCAACGTCAGGGGAGAGGTCGCAGGTAACAGCGGAGGCTCGAATCCGGGCGTTGCTTCCCGGACGGCGGGAGCGGTCTGCGAGCCGGAGGGGAGCGGCGGCAGTGTCGAGTCGGCGGGGGAGCAAGCCCCTCGGTTCACCCAGGTGAACGATCGAACGGCGATGCAGCCTCGCTATCAAATCATCCTGCATCGATGCAAGGACTGCCGTCGCACGCAGGTCAGGACCAGCCGCGGCTGGCGTGACCTGGCACCTGCTGCCGCAGAGGCTGTCCTTTGCGATGCCCGTTTCGTCCAGCCGGGGCACCGCAGCCACACCTCCATCGCACCTTCGGTGCGCAGAGAGGTGATGGTGCGGGATGACTTCCGCTGCAGGGCTCCCGGTTGTGGCAGCCGCTGGTTCCTCGAGGTGCATCACCTCGTACCCCGGAGCCAGGGGGGGCGCAACGAGCCCGGCAACCTCGTCACCCTCTGTGCCCAATGCCATCGCTACCTGCATGAGCATTCCGGCGATGTGGCCTGGCTGCACACGCTGCAAAACGAGATCAGCACCGCCTCGCGCTCCGGGGAGCCCCTGACGGCATCTGCAAAGCGGAATGCCGCTTCCGCAGAGCGGGGAGCCACCTCCACAGAGCGGGAAACAACCTCCGCAGAGCGTTGAGGACGTGCCAGGGGGGAGCTGAGCAGGAGATTGAGCGCGATGCGATGATGGAGGGGAATCCTGCCCGGATACCACGATCGCAACGATCCGGCGAGTCCGGACGAGGAAAGGAGGCAAGAGCACGTTCTGATTGTGACCCAAGCGAAAACCACGATCATGGAGTCACGATCTAGAGGAATGGGGCGTGTGCCGATCCACGTCGTTCCAGGATCAGCCCTCGCTGGACTCGGCCGCAGTCGCATCACCGAGCTGGAAGAGCCTTTGCAGGGACGCCAGATCCTGATGGCGCTCGCGGTCCGAGGCGGCGGTCTTCAGCTGCTTGACAGGACGCTGCATGATCTTCTTCACGAGGACCTGCAGGCTTTCCTCGACGACCCGTGCCGTCTCGGGCGGCTGCTTCTTGCGAACCCAGGCCATCTCGCGGGCGATCAGCTCGTCCAGGTAGCAGCGCAGCTCCTTGACCATGGGTTGCACCGGCAGGGTCTGAGCCCAGGCAGCGTACTCGCGCAGCTCCTCCTCCAGGATGGTCTCGGCCCGGGGGATCTCGCTGCGACGGGCTTCCAGAGTCTGATCCACGATGCAGGACAGCTCGTCCAGGCCGATGACCTCGACCTTGCCGAGCGCGCGGACTTCGGGGGCGACATCGCGAGGGACGGCGACGTCGAAGAGGTAGAGGGGGGTGCCGTTGCGGCGTGCGACGGCGGGTGCCACGCACGCACAATCGAAGATGGGCTCCGGGCTCCCGGTGGCGGTCAGCACGATGTCGGACTCGGGGAGCACCGTGTCCAGCTCGGCAAGCGCGCGCACGTGCACCTGCTGATTCAGGGCTGGCTCCAGCCTGCTGGCTACCTCCTGCGCCCTCTCGAGGCTGCGGTTCAGCAGGGTCAGGCGACCGATCCCGCGCCGCAGCAGGTGGCGAGCGGCCAGGGCGCCGGTCTTGCCGGCGCCGATCAGCAGGGCGTGACGCTCGGCGAGGCTGCCGCAGCGGCGCGAAGCTTCCTCGACGGCCGTGTAGGCGATGCTCACGGTTCCGGCACCCAGAGCGGTCTCGGTGCGCACCCGCTTGGCGGCATGCAGTGCACTCTGGAAGACCCGTGCCAGGCGCGGGCCCAGCTGCTGCAGCTCGGCGGACTGCCGCAGCGCTGTCTTGATCTGGGCGCTGATCTGGGCCTCTCCCAGCACCATGCTTTCCAGCCCGGAGTTGACCCGGTACAGGTGAAGCACGGCCGCGGGCTCGGTCAGGTGATAGCCGAGATGACCGAAGAAGAGCTCGGCATCCAGACCCACCGCCTCCAGGGTCCGGCGGAACGCGGAGCGACCGCGGCAGCCCGCTCGCACTTCGAGATAGAACTCGGTCCGATTGCAGGTGCAGAGCACCACGCTGCCCAGGCCGCAATCCTCTGCTGCAAAGGCCGCTGCGAAGCGACGGATGCCTTCGGCGGACAGGTACACCCGCTCGCGGATCTCCGTGTCGGCCCGGTGGTGGTCGATACCCCAGATATGGATCTCCGAGCGGGCTGCCGTGGCGCCCCCCGGAATCAACTCGCCATTCTGCCTGTGCTCCATCTTGCCTCTCGCGGTAACCTCGTCCTCGGCGCTTCTTGCGCTCGACATGACTCGCCCTCGATATCCCGCCTGGCAGCCCGTCGGGGCCTCAGCCGGTCGCCTCCCTGTAATCCGTGCCGGTCTTCCCGTCGTGCCCGTCCCTGCAGATGTCCGTCTCGTCCAGCTGGGGCGTCTCGTCCAACTCGCGCATCGCGTCAATCTCCTGCATCGCGGGCAACCCGAGCGCTTCTTGCAGCTCGTCCAGCACCGCTGCCGCCGTCCGCTCCGCCGCCGCCAGACAGTGGTTCACCGAGATGCCTCCGTAGCTGCTGCCGGTCAGGTACAGGCCAGGCAGCCGGCGGCGTGCCTCGACCAGGGCGGCCAGGCGCGCCAGATGACCGGGGACGTACTGGGCGATAGCCCGCTCGTGGCGGAAGGTCCAGACCCGCTCCGGCGGTCCCTGCAGCTGGTACAGCACTCCCAGCTCCACGCGGCAGAGACCAGCCAGCTCCTCGTCGGTCAGTCGCAACGCGTTCGGATCCTGCGCCCCGCCGACCATGCAGCGCAGCAGCACCTTCCCCGTGGGAGCGCGGTGCCGGTAGATGCTCGACGTCCACAGAACCCCCAGCAGGCGCTGCCTTTCGCTGGAGGGATTGAGCATCCCGAAGCCGGCAAGGGTGTGACCCACCTGCGAGCGATCGTAGGCCAGGGCGACCACAGCCATGGGCGCGTAGGGAATGCCGGCCAGCAGCCGCCGGATCTCGGGATCGTCCAGGTGCTGCGCGGCGGCATGGGCCGGGGCCGCATCGATCACGGCGGCGTAGGGACCGTACTCGCCGCCGCCGGCCGCTACCCGCCAGCCACCGCTGTCCCGCTTCACCCGGGTGACCGGGGCGCCCGCGCGGATCTCTCCCCGCAATGCCGCGCGGAGTGCGGCGGGCAGCACCGCCATGCCATCCCGAAAGCTGGTCAAGATTCCACGCGGTCCCGTAGCCGCGGATGGCTCGGATACCGGAGCACGATGGCCCATCTCGTTCGTTCGCCCGGCCGTTCTCCCCCGGCGGTCCCGCCTGGTCTGACGGGACAAGCTGAACAGGGCCTTGAAGAGGCCGCCGTGCTCGCGCTCCAGCTCCACCATGCGGGGGAAGGCGGCGGCCAGGCTCAGACGCCGCGCATCGCCGCCGAAGATCCCCTTGACCATGGGATCGAGCAGGGTCTCGGCGAAGGCGCGGCCCAGACGACGGCGGCCGAAGTCGTAGACCGTCTCGTCCGTACGCGGATCCTCGGCCGCCCGGCCCAGATCGGAACGCGGGGGCACGAACAGCTCGCCCGCCATGCGCAGCTTGGCGCGCAGGGGCAAGATGTCCGATCTGAGGAAGGCGGGCGGGGAGACGGGCAGCTCGCGCAAGCGGCCGCCGATCTGCAGGAAGCGCCGGCGTGCCGCGTCCTCGCTGCGCAGCACCTGATCCGCCAGGCCCAGCCGCACCAGCAAGCGCGTGGTGGCCGGCTCGCTGTCCAGCCAGCCGTTGGGCCCGGCCTCGAGAACGTAGCCGTCCGCGCGCTCGGTGCGCAGATGGCCGCCGACCTCGGCAGCGGCCTCGAAGACGGTCACGCCGAGGGACAGGCCACGGGCTGCCGCCTCCCGCTCGAGGTCGTACGCCGTGGCCAATCCGGCCACTCCACCCCCGACCACGGCGACCCGCAGGACGCCGGCCCGGGAGCCGCCGGCAGGCGGGCTGGTCCTCGAGTTCCGGTCAGGCACGGCTCGCCTCCCTGTCTGGTGAGAGGGGGGAGGAGATCCCTGTCTGCGCCGCACAATGCTCGGACGCAGCGTCGAGGCTTGCGACCTCGGCTCCCTCGCCGAAGGCCGTCTTCGCCAGATGGGAGGCGAGCGATTCCAGCCAGCCCCGGTCCAGGTTGAGCGCCGCTCCGCGCACGAAATCCACGATGCCGGCCTCGCGAGCGATCCGGGCCAGCTCGTGGTCCAGCTCGTGCAGGGTTTCGATGTGCTCGCACGTGAAGCTCACCGGCAGGACCAGCAGTCGCTGGCAGCCGGCCTGTGCCAGGCGCAAGGTCTCGACCACGCTGTCGGGTTCCAGCCAGCGGACCGGCCCGACCTTGCTCTGGAAGGCCAGCAGCGCCTGCCCGCCTCCCGGAAGGGCATCCCACCAGGCGGTGAGCTGATCAGCCGTGCCCGCCGCGGCAACTGCGTCCGCCGCGGCTGCTGCATCCGCCGTGCCCGCCGCGGCTGCCCTGACATTCGAGGTCAGGCTCGGCTCCGTCAGCGCCGGATTCGCCAGACGTGCCGCCAGTCGAGCTCGCAGGGCGGCCAAGGTCGCGCGGGTCTGGGCCAGGTAGGGATCGCCGTGACGCACGAAGCGTACTGGCAACGAGTGCGCCAGCGGCAGCAGGGCGCAGCCGCCCGGGGCATGACCGGCCGCGGCCCAGCCCCGCAGGATCGGCTCCGCCTGGCGCGCCAGCGCGTCCAGGTAACCCGGCAACAGGTGCCAGTCCGGCACGACGTGCAGGCGGGCGTCCGGCGCCGCGGACCGGACGGCCCGCTGCACGGCGGCGAGCACGCTGCCGCTGGTGGCGGCGGAATACTGAGGATAGGTTGGCACCACCAGGTACTGGCGCAGATCGGGGCGGCCCAGGGCGGCCACGGCCTCGTCGGCAAATGGATGCCAGTACCGCATGGCCGGCGTGGCGTACACGTTCAGCCCGTGCGCCGCCAGCAGCTCGCCCAGGCGCTGGGCCTGCATGCGGGTCCACTGCAGCTGGGGCGAGCCGCCTCCGCATCCCAGAGACCCGTAGCGCTCCCGTACCCGGCGCGTGCGGCGCCGCGCGATCAAACCGCCCACCAGCCGGGCGAGCGGGGCCGGCAGAGGCAGCACCGCCGGATCGTTGAAGAGATTGCGCAGGAAGGGCCCCACGGAGTCCGGGCCATCCGGACCACCCATGCCGCACAGGATCAGACCGGTCGGCTCCCGGGGATCCAGACGATCACGGGGCAGCTTGGCCGGCCCCTCAGCGGGTTTCATGTTCCTGCCTCTTGCTCTCCGCGAACCCACATGATCTCATTCTCGCGCTCCCGATTCCCTCGCGCCACTTCGCTTCCTCGAGCATCCCCGAGAGCCGTTGTCCTCTTGCACCCCGCGGCGGCGCCACGCCGGGCTCCCCGTCAGACCGTGCGCGAGAAGATCGGCCGCCCGCCGCTGGTCGCCGCCGTCTCGCGCGGCAGGTAAGCGTCCAGCTCCATGCAGACGTTGCGCACGAAGAACCGGCCGAGATCCGTGACGCGCAGGCGATCGGCCTCGCGCACCACCAGCCCGTCCTCGACGAGGGGTGCCATGCGCTCCAGCTCGCCGGCGAGGACGTCGTCGAGCCGGACGCCGAAGCCCGCGGCCGCGAGATCCCAGGGCAGCTCCAGGTTGCACATCAGATGGGTGATCGCGAGCCGCCGCAGGCGATCGTCCGCGTTCAGGCGATGTCCCTTGACCACCGGCAGCCGCCCCTCGTCCAGG
This sequence comes from uncultured Fibrobacteraceae bacterium, assembly GCA_964524645.1. GTDB lineage: Bacteria > Krumholzibacteriota > Krumholzibacteriia > LZORAL124-64-63 > LZORAL124-64-63 > CAZGEC01. The sequence continues at coordinate 56,465 of CAZGEC010000024.1, forward strand.
GCCCTCTGGTAGCCGGCCAGGTCCGGATCGTTCTGTGCAAAGGCGCCGTTCAGCTCGCTGATGCCGCTCATCCCGAGGGCGAGCAGGTCGGCGGCCGGCCGCGTGGTGTAGCCCATGAAGTTGCGGTGGAGGCGGCGCTCGCGCGCGGCCACGGCCAGCTCGTCGGTGGGCCGGGCGAAGTGATCCATGCCGATCCACTCGTAGCCGGCGTCCGTGAAGGTCTCCAGCGCCTGCTGGAAGAGCGCGAACTTCGCCGCGCCGGTGGGCATGTCCGTGGTGTCCACCTTCTCCTGGTTGGGCCTGACCCAGGGCACGTGGGCGTAGCCGAAGCAGGCGATACGGTCCGGGTCCAGCTCCTGCACGAAGTCCAGGGTCCGGGCCAGGCCGGCCGGCGTCTGCCGCGGCAGGCCGTAGACCAGGTCCAGGTTCACGCTCGCGAAGCCGGCCGCCCGGCACGCCTCGTAGAAGCGGCGGGTCCGTTCGGCGGGCTGGATGCGGCCGATGGCTTGCTGCACGGCCGGGTCGATGTCCTGCACGCCCAGGCTGATCCGCGCAAAGCCCAGCTCGCGCAGCAGGTCAGCCTGCTCGGCCGTGCCCAGGCGGGGATCGCTCTCCAGCGACATCTCCGCCTCGGCGGTCACGATGAAGGCATCTTGCAGGAGCCCCATGGCGCGGCGCAGCTGCGGCTCGTTCAGGAAATTGGGCGTGCCGCCGCCCCAGTGGATCTGGACCGCGCGCCGCCGGCCAAGGATGCCCGTGATCAGGTCCAGCTCGCGCTCGAGGTGATCCAGGTACCCGTCCACGACGCTGCGCCCGCAGCCGTCCAGGGCGTTGCAGCCGCAGTAATGACAGCGCCTGGCGCAGAAGGGCAGGTGGAGGTAGACGCAGAGTCCGCCGGCATCCGCCGCGGAGTGCGCTCCGTCCTTCGGCGATCCGAGATCGCGCAGCGCCTGGCGGTAGGCGGCCTCGTCGAACGTCGCCGTCCAGGCCGGGACGGTGGGATAGCTGGTGTAGCGCGGCCCCGGCCGGTCGTACTTCGCCAGCAGCGCGCCGGGGACCTCGCTCCTCATGACCCGCTCCTCAAGATTCGCTCCTCACGACCCACTCTCCACGACCTGCTCCCCACGACTTGCTCCTCACGACTTGCTCCTCACGACCCGCTCCCCTGCCGGTGCTCCCTGCCGCGGCGGGGATCGCCGTCGCGGTGGGTTTCGCCTGCCAGACGGAGCACGTCCTCCGTGCGGTACGCGTGGACGGCCTCGACCAGCGCCTCGACGCCGGCGAGCGGCGTGTCGGGCAGGATCCCGTGTCCCAGGTTGAAGACGTGCCCTGCGGCCGCGTCGCCGGCCCGGCAGACGGCGTGCGCCCGGCGGGCGATCTCCGCCGGCTCGGCGTACAGCGCGAGCGGATCCAGGTTGCCCTGCACGGGCAGCCCGCCGAGCCACGGTGCGGCGCCGGCCAGGTCCACCGTCCAGTCCAGGCTCAGGGCGTCGGCGCCCGACTGCACCGCGCTCTCCAGGTGGCTCGCTCCGCCCTTGACGAAGAGGAGGCGGGGTGCGCCGGTGTCGGCCAGGGCCGCGAAGATGCGCTGCACCGCGGGCAGCTCGAAGCGGGCGTAATCGGCGGGGGCGAGCACGCCGGCCCAGGAATCGAAGAGCTGCACGGCATCGGCGCCGGCCTCGATCTGCATCCGCAGGTAGGACGCCACGGTGTCGGCCAGCTTTGCCAGCAGGGCGGCGAACAGCTCCGGCCGCCGGTACATCAGGGTCTTGATCCGCCGGTGATCCTTGCTGCCGCCTCCCTCGACCAGGTAGGCCGCCAGGGTGAACGGCGCGCCCGCGAAGCCGATCAGCGGCGTTCCGACCAGCTCGCGCCTGATCAGGCGCACGGCCTCGGCCACGTAGCCCAGCTCCTCGCGGGGATCGAACGTGCGTAGAGCGGCCATGTCGGCCTCGTCGCGCACGGGGTGCTCGAGGCGTGGACCTTCCTCGGTGAAGACGAAACTCGTGCCCAGCGGTTCCAGCGGCACCAGGATGTCGTTGAAGAGTATGGCGGCGTCGAAGCCGAAGCGGCGGACCGGCTGCAGGGTGATCTCGCAGGCCAGCTCCGGGGTCTGACACATGCGGACGAAGGAGTGCCGGGCCCGGACCGCCTGGTACTCGGGCAGGTAGCGGCCGGCCTGGCGCATCAACCAGATCGGCCGGTGCACAGGTCTCTCTCCGCACAGGGCGGCCAGGAAGGAACGGGCAGCCACGGCTGAATCCACGCGTGAACCTCCTCGCAAGCAGGTCTGCCGGCGGCGCCCTTCACGGAGCGGGCTCGCGGTGCCATGGGCTCGCGGTGCCATGGGCTCGCGGGCCGGGCGGGCCCCTGCCAGCCGGCAGGT
>CAZGEC010000024.1:58950-64404 GCA_964524645.1 uncultured Fibrobacteraceae bacterium
GGGCTCGCGGTGCCATGGGCTCGCGGGCCGGGCGGGCCCCTGCCAGCCGGCAGGTAGCGAGAATGTAGGCAGCGAAACGCTGGGGGTTGTCACCGAGTCGTCACGGCAGAGAAATTTCGAGAAGAAATATTCAATTGATCCTGATTCCTGGTATCGAGATGGGGCGGATCTGTTGGCCGAACCTGGAGGGCCGTCCTGCCACCACCGGACCGCCGCCCAGCGCCCAAGCTGTATCACCGTTGAGGGCGCAAGCTGGCTCGCCGATCGCCATAACGGCCGGGCCGCCATGGAGCGCCCAGCCGAGCGTCTTCTCAGCGCATCAGCCGGTAGCCGACGCCGTGCACGGTCTGCAGGTGCTGGGGATCCGCGGGATCGGGCTCGAGGATCTTGCGCAGGCCGAGGATAAAGTTGTCGACCGTGCGGGTCGTCGGCGAGGCGTCGTAGCCCCAGACGCGGTCGATGATGGTGGCACGGTCCACCGGCTCGCCCTCGCGCTCGGCCAGCAGCCGCAGGATCATCACCTGCTTCTCCTTCAAGGCGTGGCGGCCGCGGGGCGTGATCGCCTCGTAGGTCAGGAAGTTGACGCGGCTGTCGCCGACGATCAGCTCCTCGCCGAGCGGCTGGACGCGGAACCATTCCTCGCGCCGGAAGATCCCCTTGATGCGCGCCAGCAGCTCCCGCAGGTTGAAAGGCTTCGTGAGGTAATCGTCGCCGCCCTCCTCTAGGCCGCGGATGCGGTCTTCGTCGCGGTTGCGGGCGGTCAGGAAGAGGATGGGGATGCGGTCGCCGGCCTCGCGCACGCGACGGCACATCTCGAAGCCGTCAAGGCCCGGCAGCATGACGTCCAGCAGGATCAGGTCGAAGCCGCCGTGCTGCCAGAAGAGCAGTCCGTCCTCGGCGGTGCCGGTCACCACCGGCTCGTAGTCCTCCAGCTCCAGGTTGAGCCGAATGCCGTCGGCCAGGTGCTCGTCGTCCTCGACCACCAGGATGCGCCGCTTCATGTCGCCGCCCCGTGCACGTCGGCCGCCTTGTCCGTCGGTGCACCGCGCGGCCCGTCCCCTGGCCCGGCTGTCGCCCCGTGCTCGCCCCCCGGCTGCTCGCAGGTTCCGTCGCTGGCGGGCAGGACCAGGGTGAAGGTGGAGCCCCGGCCGACCTCGCTCTCCAGCTCGACGCGCCCGCCCAGCAGCTCGGCCTTGCGCTTGACCAGGTAGAGGCCCAGGCCGGCGCCGCCGCTGCGCGGAAGAGGGCCGCCGCGGTCCTCCAGGCGCACGAAGCCCTGGAAGATGCGCCGCCGGTCCTTCCGCGGGATGCCGGGCCCGTGATCGCACACCGCCAGGCGCTGCCAGCGCCCCGCCCGTTCCAGCCGCAGCTCGACCCGTGCGGGGGGCGCCGAGTGCACCACCGCGTTGCTGAGCAGATTGCGCAGCAGCAGATCCAGGATGAACCGCTCGGCCAGCACGCAATGACCGTCCGGCAGATCCGTCGCGACGCTGGCCCCGTATCCCTCGTAGAAGCTCGCCATGTCGGCGAGGACCGCGCGCGTCTCGGCGCCCAGGTCCAGGCGCTCGCGCCGGCCGGGCCGGTCCTCGTGGCCGAGGGCGAGGATCTGCTCCACCAGCTGCTCCTGGCGGTGCAGATCCTGCAGCATGTGCTGCCGGATGCGCGTGCGGTCGGCCTCGCCCAGCTCCGGGCGGTCCAGGGTCTCGGTGTAGAGCCGCAGGCTGGCCAGGGGGGTCTTCAGCTCGTGGGTGGCGCCGGCCAGGAACAGCTCCCGCGCCCGCTCGAAGCCGCGCTCGCTGCGATAGGCCAGCGTCAGGATGACGGCGCCGGCGGCCAGCAGCAGCAGGAAGAAGCCACCCTCGGAGGTGAACATGCGCTGGCGGCGGTGAGCTTCGCGGCGGACCTCCGCCACGGCGGCGGGATCGATCTCGACCTGCACGCCGGCCGGCGTCCGGCGGAAGATCAGATCGGGATAGACCTCGCCGAGCTGGCCTTGCGGATCGGCGCGGATCTCGGGCATCGTGCGGACCAGCAGCTTTGCCTTGGCGCGGTCGGTGGCCATGCTCTGCAGGCGGTACTGCTCGTAGCTGCGCCCCTCGTGGGTCAGGAAGTAGACCCACCAGCTGCCGAGCGCCACGATGAGCAGCACCAGCACGCCGTAGAGAAGTCCGAAGTGTCGGCCCAGCCGCATGGTTCTCACCCGTGCACCAGCATAGCGGCTCCGCCTGACGGACGCCAGAGCGGCGGCGAGGAGCGGCGGCGAGGAAGCGCGACAGGGTAGGCGAGGCGACGCGAGGCGGCGCGAGGCGGCGAGGTGAGGGGGAGGATGAGGCCAGGGCGACGGCGAGGACGAGGCGATCGCGCGGAGATTCCGCGTGCCTCGGGCCGGAGGAGGGGATATCCTGCGGGGCCATGAGAATCACCCATCACCTGCTGCGCGTGCTTCCGGGCCTCCTGCTGCTGGTGCTGGCGGCCCTGCTGCTGCGCGGCTACGTGACCGACGACACCTTCATCCACCTGCGCTACGCCCGGCACGTGGCGGCGCGGGGCGAGTTCTCCTTCAACCCCGGCGAGCACACCTACGGCTCCACCAGCCCGCTCTGGGTGCTGGGACTGGTGGGATTGCTGAAGCTCGGTCTGCCTCCCCTGCTGAGCGCGCGCGTCCTGGGCTTGCTGGCCGGCCTGCTCGTCGTCCTGCTGGCGGCCGGTTTCGTGGCGCGGCGCCCCTGGCCCGAGGGCTGGCGCGTGCTGGTGGTGCTGCTGATCGCCGCCGACGCCTGGTTCCTGCGCTGGATGATGTCGGGAATGGAAACGCCTCTGGCCACGGCCTTGCTGCTGCTCCTGCTCTGGCCGTTGCGCGCGAGCCCGGTCCCCAGCCCGGGAGATCGGCCCGCCCTCGCCGAGGGAGAACGACCGGACCCCGCGTCGAAAGATCGACCAGATCCCGCCCCGGTGGACCTGCGCCGCTGGGTGGGCTGGGGGGCGGCGGCCGGACTTGCCGGGCTGACCCGGCCGGAGTTCCTCGTGCTGGGCCCGGTGGCCCTGCCCTGGCTGCTCTGGGCGCGGCGCTGGCGGCGGACCGGTCGCGTCCTGCTCGCCGCGGTGTCCGGCGGCCTGGTCGTGCTCGGGCCCTGGTGGATCTATGCCGGCCTCGTCTTCGGCCGGCTCCTGCCCGAGACCGCCACCGCCAAGAGCTACGCCCCGACCCTGGCGCCCGCCGTGCTGCTGCCCTCGCTGCTGCGCTCGGCGAGCCAGCTCGGGGCCACGCTGGGCGTGCTCGCCGTGACGATCGTCCTGCTGCTGATCCTGTCGCGCCCGGGGCGCGGCAAGGGCGGGGTTCGCCAACCGGAGGCCGCCTGGCCCCGTGAGGAGCTGGCGCTGCTGGGCGTGGCGATCAGCTGGGGCCTGGTCCTGGCCGGCGGCTATGCGGTCCGGCAGGTGTGGGTGGTCTCGCGCTACCTGGCGCCCCTGGCGCCGCCGCTGGTGCTGGCCGGAGCGGGTGTGGCCCACCGGTTGCTGCAGCGTGCGCCGGACGGGCGGCGGGCCCTCGTGCGGGCCATCCTGGCGCTCGGCGTGCTGGGTCATCTCGCCCTGAACGGCTGGCTGCTGGTGGACCAGGTGCGGCCTCACGCCGAGGCCTTCGCGCGCGGCGTGCGGGAATGCTACCTGGGGACCGGCCGCTGGCTGGCCGAGCACAGCGCGCCGGACGCCATGGTGGCGGCGCTGGACATCGGCGCCGTGGGCTACGCCAGCGGGCGGCGGGTGCTGGACCTGATGGGTCTGGTGAGCCCCGAGCTGATCTCCCTGGGGCGGCGGATGGGTTTTCCGGCCATGGTCGAGAGCGGGGCCTGGCTGGCGGTGACCGTCCCGGACTACCTGGTCGACCGCACCGAGGGCGCGCCGCGCTGGGCCGGCCGCACGGTCCAGGGCGTTCGCTTCACGCTGCTGCGCACCTGCGAGGTCTCGGGCGTGGGGCTGCGGGAGCCGCAGCCGTGGACGGTGGCCCTCTACCGGCTGGAGCGCGAGCCGGAGGCGCGGCCGCCGGCGGCGTCGGGTCCGGCGCCCTGACCTCGCCGGCCGCCGTTCGCCTGCTCGCCGCTCCGCACGTGCCGCCGGTGTCGGATCACGCAGACGGAGACGTCGTCCTGCCAGGGTGCATCGCCCCCGAACTCCTGCACGGTGTCGAGCACGGTCTGGGCGATGGTCCGCGCGTTGGCGGTCCGGTGCGCCCGCAAGACCTCGATGAGGCGCTCGGTGCCGAACTCGACTGGCTCGCCGCCGTCCGGATCGGGCGCGGTGCGCTCGATGATCCCGTCCGAGTAGACGGCCAGCAGGTCGCCAGGACGCAGCCGCGCGTACTGCCGCCGGAAGCGGGCCCGGGGCAGGGGGCCGAGCACGGGGCCGCTGCTGGGCAGCTCGCAATGCTGCCCGTCGGCGGCGATCAGCAGCGGCGGACAGTGCCCGCAGTTGACGTAGAAGACGTCGCCGTCGCGGTTCAGCTCCGCGTAGAAGAGCGACACGAAGCGGCTGGCCAGACCGGAGCTGTGGATGACCCGGTTGAGGCGCGCGATGGTGGCGGTGATCTTCTCGTCCTTGTCCACACCCATGCGCAGGCCGATGATCACGTCGCGCGCCTGCAGAGCCGCCGGCAGGCCGTGCCCACTGGCGTCGGCCAGCACGACGCCCAGGGTCTCGGCGTCCAGCCGCTGCACGTCGTAGACGTCGCCGCCCACCTCCTCGGCGGGCACGGTGAGGGCCGCCAGCTCGAAGCCCTCCAGCTGGGGGAGGCGCGGCGGCAGCAAGCTCAGCTGGATGTCCCGCGCCTGCAGCAGCATGTCTTCAAGGGCGTTCTGGCGCAGCTTCATGCCGACGGCCGCGCGGATGGTCTCGAGCATGACCAGCAGGTCCTCGCGGCTGCCGTGGTGACGGATGCTAAGGCTGAGGATGTAGGCGGGATTGCGACCCACCAGGATGGCGGCGTTGTCCAGGTGGGAGAACTGGGCCTCGAGCTCGGGATCGAAGCCCGGAGTGTCGGGACTGATCTGGACCAGGCGCTCCCGCTCGATCTCGCGGATGACGGGGTAGCTCTTGCTGACCGTCTTGCCGGCGATGGCCTTGCCGAACTCGCCGATGCTCTCGATGCACAGGTAATCCTGCTCCCGCTCGCGGTAGAGGCGGCCGCTCTCGATCCCGTAGGGCTCGGAATAGCTCTGGACCAGCCGGGCGAGGATCTCGCGCAGCAGCTGCTCGTCGCCCGCCACCATGTCGATCTGGCGCAGGAGCTGCTCGATGCTGCGGAAGAAGCGCTTGGACATGTCGTGAACGTCCTTTCACCGCCCGCCGCGCCGGCGGGCGCAGAGAATATAGAGGTCGTGACGGCCGGGCGGCCAGTTTGAAATGGTTGTGCCATCGAGAATGTGTCCGGCGCGTAAGCTGCTGAACGCCGGGCATGTC
>CAZGEC010000025.1:0-62847 GCA_964524645.1 uncultured Fibrobacteraceae bacterium
ACGACGGGGGAGCGGCGGTGGCGGCGGGGGTGTACTTCGCGGCGATCCAGGCGGGTGAGCAGGCGGCGACCCGCAAGATGGTCCTCGTGAAGTAGCCCGGAGACGATGGCCGGCCGATCCCGGCCAGCCGCTGGATGCTGCCAGGGTGCCCCGGTCGCCAGGACCGGGGCATCCCTTCAGATGGAGCCGCGAAGACGGCATCCTCACCTGAAACTGCGGCTCGGGGGTCATGCGCATCCCTGCGTCCGCTTCTATCATGCTCCTGTTCGTCGACTCCTGAAGACCGGAGCGAGCCATGAGCCAGGATGACCGCCAGGCGCCGCCGGCGGCGGAGAAGCGCGCCGAGGAGCTACGCACCCAGCTGGAGCATCACGCCTACCGCTACTACGTGCTGGACGATCCGGAGATCGCCGACGCCGAGTACGACGCCCTCATGCGGGAGCTGCAGGATCTCGAGGAGCGCTACCCGGACCTGGCGATCCCGAACAGCCCGACCCGCCGGGTCGGCGGACCTCCCCTGGACAGGCTCGGGACCGTCGAGCACGCCACACCGATGCTCAGCCTGCAGTCGATCCAGACCGAGGAGCAGTTCCGGCACTTCCACGAGATCTGCCGCAACGAGCTGGACCGGGACGAGGTCCCCGTCGTCGCCGAGCTGAAGTACGACGGCCTGAGCGTCGAGATGATCTACGAGGACGGCCGGCTGGTCACCGCCTCCACCCGCGGCGACGGTCGCAAGGGCGAGGACGTCACCGCCCAGGTCCGCACTATCGGCGAGGCGGCGCTGCGCCTGCGGCCGCGCGGCGGCCGGGCGGTCCCGCCGCGCCTGGTGGTGCGCGGCGAGATCTACATGCGCAAGGACGACTTCCAGCGCTTCAACCGGCAACAGGAGGAGAGCGGCGAGAAGGTCTTCGCCAACCCGCGCAACGCCGCCGCCGGCAGCCTGCGCCAGCTCGATCCCGGGGTGACCGCCTCGCGCCCGCTGCGCCTGTTCTGCTGGGAGATCGGGCCGGCCAGCAGCAGCCGGCCGCCGACCCACTGGGAATGCCTGCAGCTGCTGGGCGACCTCGGCCTGAAGATCAACGAGCACGCGGCGCTCTGCCGGGACGAGAACGAGGCGGTCCGCTGGTACGAGCGGATGCGCGACCGGCGCGACGACCTGCCCTACGAGATCGACGGCTGCGTGTTCAAGGTCGACGGCCTGGCCGCCCACGAGATCCTGGGCATGCGGTCGGCCAATCCCCGCTGGGCGGTGGCCTGGAAGTTCGCCCCCCGCCAGGCCACGACGCAAATCCGCGAGATCCGCGCCTACGTCGGCCGGACTGGCGCCCTGACCCCGGTCGCCAGCCTCGAACCGGTGCGCATCGGCGGCGTGGAGGTCAGCAACGTCAGCCTGCACAACCAGGACGAGATCGACCGCAAGGACATCCGGGTGGGCGACTGGATCCTGGTCGAGCGCGCCGGCGACGTCATTCCCCACGTCGTGAAGGTGCTCGAGAGCCGTCGCGACGGCAGCGAGCGGCGGTACCACCTGCCGGCGAAGTGCCCTTCCTGCGGGGAGCCGGTCAGCCGGCCCGAGGGCGACGCCATCACCCGCTGCACCAACGTCTCCTGCCCGGCCCAGATCAAGAAGAGCCTGGTGCACTTCGGCTCCCGGCAGGCCCTGGACATCGAGGGTCTGGGCGAGAAGCTGGCCGACGAGCTGGTCGAGCGGGGAATCGTGCGGGAGCTGACCGACCTGTTCGAGCTGACCGAGGACCAGCTGCAGGAGCTGCCGCTGATGGCCGAGAAACGGGCCGGCAACTTGCTGGCGGCCATCGAGCGGAGCCGCCGGCAGGCGACCCTGCCGCGCCTGATCTACGGCCTCGGCATCCCGCTGGTCGGGCAGGCCCTCGCCGCCGACCTGGCGGCGGCCTACGGCTCGCTGGCGAAGCTGGCGGCCGCCTCGCAGGAGGAGCTGAGCGCCCTGGAAGGGCTCGGTCCCACCGTCTCCTCGTCGGTGGCGCAGTGGTTCGCCAGCGAGCGCAATCGCCGCCTGCTGGAGCGGCTGCGGGACCTGGGGCTGGATCCCCGCGTCGAGACCCGGCCGCGGCCGGAGCAGGCCGCGGGGCCGCTGGCGGGCAAGACGCTCGTCGTGACCGGCACCCTCGATGCTCTGACCCGCGACGAGGCCGAGGAGGCGATCCGCAAGGCCGGCGGGAAGGCGACCTCCAGCGTCTCGCGCAAGACCGACTGGCTGGTGGCGGGCGCGAGCCCGGGTGCGTCGAAGCTCTCCGGCGCCGAGAAGCACGGCGTGCCGGTCATCGACGAGGCGGAGTTCCTGCGCCTGCTGGGCCGCCGCCCGCCGGGCTAGCCCCCCGCGTTGACCGCACGGCCGGACGTGCTTAGATCAGGGGCAGGATCCGTTCACCCCTTCCCGGGAGGCGCCATGAACGTCCTGGTGCTCAACTGCGGTTCGGCCACGGTCAAATTCCAGATCATCGAGACCGATCAGGAGCGGATCGGGAACGACGATGACCTGCGCCTGGCGCACGGCGAGATCGAGCGCATCGGCTCGCAGGCGCTGATCACCTTCCAGGCGGCGGAGAGACCGAAGTATCGCCACGCCGAGCCGGTGCGCGATCATCGCGCCGCCGTCGACCGCATCCTGCGCTGGATCATCTCCGCCGAGAGCTCCATCGAGAGCATCCGCTCCCTGTCCGACATCCACGCGGTAGGCCACCGGGTGGTTCACGGCGGGGAGCACTTCCGCAAGTCCGTGCGGATCGACGCGGAGGTGATCGAGGGCATCGAGGACAACATCGAGCTGGCCCCGCTGCACAATCCGGCCAACCTGCGCGGCATCCGCGCGGCGCAGGAGCTGCTCGGCGAGGGCGTTCCGCAGGTGGCGGTCTTCGACACCTCGTTCCACTCCACGATGTCCGAGACCAGCTACCTGTACGGCATCCCCTACCAGTACTACCGGCGCCACAAGATCCGACGCTACGGCTTCCACGGCACTAGCCACCGCTACGTGTCCTACTGCTACCGCAAGCTGCGCGGCCTGGAGCGCGAGCAGGTCAACGTGATCACCCTGCACCTGGGCAACGGCTGCAGCGCCTGCGCGATCCGGAACGGCGACTCGGTCGACACCTCCATGGGCTTCACCCCCCTGGAGGGGCTGCTGATGGGCACCCGCTCGGGGAACGTCGATCCCAGCCTGGTCGAGTACCTGATGCTGAAGGAGGGGCTCAGCAGCAGCGAGGTCGACACCGTGCTAAACAAGCAGTCCGGCCTGCTGGGACTGAGCGGCCTGACCAGCGACATGCGCGAGCTGCTGGAGGAGGAGGCCGAGAACCAGGACCGGCGCGCCCGGCTGGCGATCGAGATCTTCTGCCGGCGGGTCAAGCACTACATCGGGGCGTACCTGGCGCTGCTGGGCGGCGCCGAGGCGGTGGTCTTCACCGGCGGCATCGGCGAGAACAGCCCGCCCGTGCGCGAGCGGATCTGCAACGGCCTCGAGCGGCTCGGCCTGATCCTGGACCGCGAGGCCAACCAGGACCTGAGCGCGGGCAAGACCGGCCGCATCACCACCGGGGAGGCGTCGCTCGCGGCCTGGGTCATCCCCACGAACGAGGAGCTGCTGATCGCCCGCGACACCTACCGGGTGGTCACCGGGGCGCCGCGTCGCTGGTGAGGATGCGGTTCCCCGCCCTGGCGGACGAGGTCGTGTTGACGATCGTTCACGGCGGCTGCTAGACTGTGAGGCTGGACCGCCTGGACCGATCGACCGCCGAGCGAGGATCTGGGCCGGCCGCCAGGCCGGTCTGTCGAGAGAGCGACGATGTTCTGGAAAAAGCGTCAAGACGAGGTCAAGCGCTGCCCCAACGGTCACATCATGGATCCCGCGTGGGATCACTGTCCCTACTGCGAGGACGGGCTGGACGGATCGGGGGAGTTCCTCGACGGGCGCGCGGCAGCGCCCGCCGACGATTCCTATCCCTCGGCGGCCCCGCCGGGGGGGGCCGGCCCCTGGTCCCGGTCGCCCGCACCGCCGCCCCCAGTCCACCGGCCGCCGCCGCCGCCGTCACCGATGCCGAGACCGGCCGCCCCGCCCCCGGCCGCGGCGCCGCGACCGCCCGCCCCGCCGCCCCCGGCGGAGGCCGGGGCGGACATCGATGACCTGACCGTGATCAACGCGGCCCGCTCCCCCGCCGGACCGCCGCCGGCGGCGCCGCCACCTCCCGTGGCGCCAGCGCCGCCGCCCGGTGCGCCGCCGGGCGGGGCCGCGGCCGCGCCGCCGCCGCCGCCGGTCATGCCACCGTCGCCGCCTCCGGGCGGCAGCGACGTCACGCAGGTGCTGACCAGCCCCGTGGGTCAGAAGGATCTGGTGGCGTGGCTCGTGGTGGCCAGCGGTTCCCAGCGCGGACGGGATTTCCGCCTGCCGGGTGGCACGGCCCGCCTCGGCACCCATCCCGACTGCGAGGTCTGCCTCGGCAACGAGGCCTACGTCTCCAGCCGCCACGCCGAGCTTCGCTTCGAGGGCGGGCGTTACGTGCTGCGCGACCTGAACTCCACCAACGGGACCTTCGTCAACGAGGAGCGCGTCAGCGAGCGGCCCTTGCAGGATGGCGACCGCATCCGCCTGGCGCTGACCCAGTTCGTCTTCAAGACGCTGCAGCTCTGAGGGCGGCATGCCTGGTCCAGGACACAGCGGCGCCGCACGATCGGCAGGCGGGCTTCCCGCCGCGCGCATCCGGGTGCGGCGGCCGAGCAGCGGCGCCCCCTTCTGTCTGTCCCCCGGCGGCGACTTCGTGATCGGCCGCCAGGCCGGCTGCCAGCTGTGCCTGGACGATGGTTCGCTGAGCCGCCGTCACGCCCGCCTGTTCACCGAGAACCGCGCCTGGTGGATCGAGGATCTGGGCAGCGCCAACGGGACCTGTGTCGACGGCAAGCGGGTGACCAGGCAGCGTCTGAGCGGAGGCGAGGTCCTGCGCCTGGGAGCGCAGGTGGAGCTGGTCTTCGAGCTGGCCCGACCCGCCCGGGCCGCGGCGCGGAGCTGGCCGCAGCTGCTGACCTGGCGCCTGGTCCCTCGCGAGGCGGGGCCGGCGAGCCGGCCCTTCCTGCTCGGACGCAAGCTGGCGGTGGTCGGCCGCAATCCCCAGGCCGATCTGGTGCTCCCTTTCCCGCAGGTCTCGGATGTTCACGCGCGCCTGGAGCGGCGGCCCACCGGCTGGGTGGTGAGCGACCTGGGCAGCGTCAACGGCACCACGGTCAACGGCGAGACCGTGCGCGAGAAAGCCATCCAGCCGGGCGACGAGATCGCCTTCGCCGGCCTCGCCTTCCGGGTGCAGCGCACGCCGTTGCCGGCCTCGTCCGGCCGGTGGGCCCTGAGCGGGGCCGCGACGCTGGTGGCTCTGGCGCTGCTCCTGCCCCCGATGTTGCAGAGGGGCCCGCACATCGAGAAGCTCTGGACGCGGGACATGTACCTGGAGCAGGCCGACCGCAGCGCCCGGGATGCCCTGCAGGCCTTCGACCGCGGACCCAGCTCCCGCGACGTGGCCCGCGGCCAGTTCGACATCGCCATCCGGGCCTGGATCGCCGCCGACCGCCTGCCGCCCGAGCACCCGAGCGACCAGGAGCTGGCGGCCGTCCTGCGCAAGGCTGGCGAGAAGATGTCCCGGCAGCTCACCGGTCGCGACCTGTTCGCCATCTACAGCAGCCTGCGGGAGGAGGCGGCGCCGGAAGCCCGGCCGGCGGCGGATTTCAGCATCGCCGGCGAGCTGTCGCGCATCGTGGCGGAGTTCGGGATCGATACCGACGAGCAGCCGATGCCGCCCCGCATGGTGGCGGAGGTGGAGCGGTGGGTGAGCTACTGGACCGGGCCCCGGCGCAGCTACACCGAGCGCGCCCTGGCGAGGGCGGGACCGCACCTGGAGACGATCCGGCGCCAGCTGCACGCCGCCAACCTGCCGTCGGTGTTCGGGTATCTGCCGTTCGTGGAGAGCGCCTACATCCAGGATGCGCGCAGCCCCGCGGGCGCGGTCGGTCTGTGGCAGTTCATGCAGGGCACCGGCAGAAACTACGGCCTGCACATCGACGCCCGGCTGGACGAGCGCACGGATCCCGAGAAGGCCACAGCGGCGGCCGTCCGCTACCTGCAGGCCCTGCTCAACGCCTACGGGGCCAACGCCTTCATGTGCGCCATCGCGTCCTACAACAAGGGCGAGTACGGCATGCTGACCTGCCTGAAGCGCGGGGCGGACTGGCGGTCGGTCTGGAAGTTCTGGGACCTGGTGGAGCGGAACGACGGTTGTCTGCCCCAGGAGACGATCGACTACGTGCCCAAGTTCCTGGCGGCGGCGGTGGTGATGCGGCGCCCCGAGCAGTTCGGACTGAGCCCGCCAGCCCGGCATTGAGTGCTCCGGCAGCCTGCGCTACACTGCGCTCCCGGAGGGGCGAGGCCGCCGGTCCCTCGCCAGCGGTTCGCAAGGAGGCAGCTTGGCCGTATCGGCACGCATCCGCCCTCACACTCTCGGGCTTCTCCTCGTGCCGCTGCTCGCGTCCGAGCCGGCGGCGTGCGCCCGGGGAGCGGGGGCGGCGCCGCTCAGCCTCGAGCCCGGCCTGCCGCTGGAGAGCGCCGGCTACCTGCTCCCGGTCAGCTGCGTGGATGCCGGCGGGGAGCCGGTGCGGCTGGATGCGGCCGGCCTGCACCTGACGGTCGGGGGAGCGGCCGTGCCGGAGATCCGGCTGGAGCCCTTCGCCCCGGCGGCCGGCGGCGAGGCCGCGGCGGTGGCCGTGCTCCTGGCGCCCGTGGATCTGCCCGCGCGCGAGCTGGAGGCCTGGCTCCGCGCCCTCGGCGACTACGCCGGCTCCGGCGCGGGCGGGGCCTTGCGGGGTCTCTACGTGGCGGGTGAGAAGCTGCAGATCCTGCAGCGGCTGGGTGGGCCTGCACCCGCGGCCGCGGTGCTGGGACGCGCCTGGGACGCCGCGGCACCTGTCCGGCTCTGGGACTGCATCCTGCAGGCCATGACGCGGCTGAGCCGGGGCGACCTGCCGGCCCGCCGCGTGCTCGTGGTGCTGGCCAGCGGCCTGGAGAGCATCGAGAGCCGGCACCCGGAGGCCACCTGCCGTCAGGCCGCCGAGGCGGCGCGGATCGCCGTCTACACGCTGGCCCTGCCGGTGGCGGATCCGGCGGCCGCCGGGGCGGGGCGGGCGCGGCTGGCCCAGCTGACCCGCGGCAGCGGGGGCCGCCTCCAGGTCTGGGAGGATCCGGACCGGGGCCGGGCTCTGCGGCAGCTGCTCGCGGTGGTGGATGGTGTGCAGGGGATCCGGTTCAGCGCCCCCGACCTCGAGCTGCCGGCCGCGGTCCGGCTCGAGGCCGAAATGCCGGAGGCGGCGGTGGCCGAGGGGACCCTGCGCGCGCGGGTGGCGCTCAGCGGCCGTAGGGGTCTCGTCTGGCCTCTCGGCCTCCTGCTGCTGCTCGCTCTCATCTTGGTCCTGGCCATGACGGCCCGGCTCAAGTTAAGTTCGCTCGGTGAACTCGTGCTGGTCGGCGCCACAGGTGCGTCCTATCCGGTGCCGTCGCAGGGCGCGACCATCGGGTCGGCCGCCGACAACACCGTCGTCGTGGCGGATCGGCGGGTTTCCCGCCGTCACGCTCTGCTGAAGCTCCGCGGCAAGGAGCTGCTCCTGACCGACCTGCGGTCGACCAACGGCACCCAGGTCAACGGCCAGACGGTGCGCACCGCGACAATCCGGGACGGCGACCACATCCTGCTGGGCGGCGCCGTCGAGCTGATCTATCGCAGGCAGGCGAGGAGGCGCTAGAGACTTGGCCAACAGCTACCCGATATCCGAGCCGGGCCTGATCCTGCATCATGCCTACTTGACCGATACCGGTTGCAAGCGGCAGAAGAACGAGGATGCCGCCGGTTTCTTCACCGGCGATCCCCCGAGCGGGACCTACCTGCTCGTCGTGGCCGACGGCGTCGGCGGCAGCGCGGCGGGCGAGGTCGCCAGCCAGCTCGCCGTGGACAGCGTCGGCCGCGTCTTCTTCCAGGGCGGCGATCCACCCCAGCCGGAGCAGGCCCTGCGCGAAGCCATCCAGGCCGCCAACCAGTCCATCTACGATGCGGCGGCCCGCGATCCGCTCCGGGCCGGCATGGCCACCACCTGCACCGCGGCGGCGCTGCGCGGCTTGGAGCTGTCGATCGGCCACGTGGGGGATTGTCGGGCCTACCTGGTGGCCGACGGGCTGCTGACCCAGCTCACCCAGGATCACTCGCTGGCCGCGGACTACGAGCGCCAGGGCCAGGCACTGCCCCCGGAGAAGCAGTCGCTGGCCAACGTCCTGACGCGCTGGCTCGGGACCGATCTCGAGATCGCCGTGGACGTCATGGCTCCCATCCAGCTCAAGGAGGACAGCAACCTCGTCCTCTGCTCCGACGGCCTGACCAAGGTCGTCACCATGGACGAGATCCTGCACACCGTCTCGATGCATCTGCCCGAACGGGCTTGCCGCCGCCTGGTGGATCTGGCGCGGGAGCGGGGAGGGCCGGACAACATCACCGTCCAGGTGGCACGCATCTCGCGGTACTAGCGAGCACGGCCGCCGGCCAGCAGGAGGAGAAACGGCCATGGCTACGTCGTTCCATGGCTTCGAAGTCAAGCAGAAGATCGGCGCGGGCGGGATGTCCACCGTCTACAAGGGCATTCACAAGACCCTCGGCTATCCCGTGGCCATCAAGATCCTGCATCCGGGTCTGGCCGGGGACTCCAGCTTCATCTCCCGCTTCGAACGCGAGGCCAAGGCCGCCTCGGCCATCCGCACGTCCAACATCGCCTCGGTGATCGACTTCGGCAGCGAGGACGACGTGTACTTCATCGTCATGGAGTACATCGACGGCAAGGACCTGGGGAAGCTCTTCAGCGAGATCCAGGAGTCCAACCTGATGCACAAGGGTTTTCCCGCCGAGGTGACCCTCATGATCCTCGAGGAGGTCGCCGACGGCCTGAAGGAGGCGCACACCCGCGGCATCATCCACCGGGACATCAAGCCCAGCAACATCCTGCTGAACGGGCGCGGCGAGGTGAAGATCGCCGATTTTGGCCTGGCCCGCGACACTGGCGACATCGGCGGACCCGGCCGTCAGGACCTGACGCGCCCGGGCATGGTGGTGGGAACCCCCTCCTACATGTCCCCGGAGCAGGCGGCCGGCAAGGATCAGCTGGACCACCGCACCGACATCTTCTCGCTGGGGGTGATGGCCTACCAGCTCCTGACGGGCGAGAAGCCGTTCCAGGGCGACAACCCGACGTCGGTGCAGGAGCGGATCATCAGCGACGATCCCGAACCGCTCACGCCGGATCGCTGCCCGTTGCTGACGCCGGAGATCGAGAGCTTGATCGACAAGATGCTGGCCAAGGACCCGGACAAGCGCTACCAGTCCATGGAACAGGTCCTGCGCGCCCTGTCGGACTGCCTCGACAGCATCGACAACATCTCCGCGCTGATCAAGTACAAGCGGGACTACCTGTCCCGCTTCGCCGCCGATCCGGTAGGTACGGCCGAGGATCTGCGCCAGAAGAACATCTCCAGCCACCTCAAGCGTGGCTACCACTACAAGAAGATGGGCCTGTCGAACATCGGTGACGCCATCCGCGAGTTCAGCTACGTGATCTACCTGGATCCGAAGAACTCCAAGGCCAGCGAGGCGATCAAGGAGCTGGAGAAGAAGGCGGAGGAGTCGGGCATGCGCCCCGCCGCCACGCCGCGCCGTCCTGCCGTCGACTCCAGCCGGACCATGATCCTGCCCGAAGCGGCCGCCCCGCCGCGGGCCGCCCCGGGGCGCCCGGCCGCGGCTGCCCCCGCGAAACCGGCCGGCGGAGGTCGCCTGCCGCCCTGGCTGGGGCGGCGCGGACTGCTGGCCGGAGGGGCCGTGGTGGCCGTGGCGCTGATCGCCTGGATCGTGATCGGTCAGCGGGGAGGCGGGGAGGAGCAATCAGGATCGCGGACCGGCGGCCAGGTCGCCGAGGGCGCGTCCGGCGCACCCAGCACCGGCTGGCTGGTCCTGGCCAGCGAACCGTCGGGGGCGCGGGTCCGCGTGCGTCGCGCGGGCAGCGACGAGGAGCCCACCTTGCTGCCCGAGACCACGCCCCTGCGCCGGGGCGGCTTCGTACCGGGGATTTACGAGATCATCCTGGAGAAGGACGGCTTCGAGACCGCCACCCGCAGCGTGACGGTCGCCGCCGGCGATACCCTGCGCCAGGCCGTGGTCCTGACGCCGGTGGCGGCGCGGCCGGCCGAGACACCGACCGAGACCACTCCGAAACCGCCCGTGCCCGAGCAGCCGGTGGAGACCGCGCCGCAGCCGGGCCGCATCCTGGTGACGTCCAGTCCGAGCGAGGCCAGGGTCTACCTGCGCCAGCGGGAAGGGGAGAGCTTCACCCTGCTCGGCACCACTCCCTGCAGCAGCGACGATCTCGTGCCCGGACGCTGGGAGATCCGCGTGGAGAAGGACGGCTACCAGGGGAAGAGCTCGGTGGTGCGCCTGCGCGCCGGCGAGCGACGGGATCTGCCCCTCAGCCTGACACCCGAGCCGGTGGCGCCGCCGCCCCCGGTGGGCGACGGCTGGCTGCGGGTGGTCGTGGCCCCCTTCGCCGATATCTACCTGGACAACCAGCTCGTGGCCGAGGGCACCAAGGTGGCCGTGCTGACGGTGGCCGGCGGCCGCGATCACAAGGTGGAGCTGCGCCATCCGCCCACCTTCGGGCGCATCGAGCTGACGGGTCTGAAGGTGGCCCCCGGGGACACCCTGGAGGTGCCGCACCAGGCCTTCCACTGGGGCGCCCTGCGGATGGGTGCCAACGTGGCGGCCTTCGTGACCGTGGACGGACGGGAGCTGGGACAGCAGACCCCCTATCTCCTGGAGCGGCTCGCCACCGGCGATCACACCGTGGGAGCCCACCTGGATGGTTACCGGGTCGAGCGGGCGATCCTGAACCTGCCCGATGGCAGCCGGCGTGAGCTGCAACCGGTGAATCCGGGCGGCACGCCGCAGCGCTTCCTGATCTCGGTGAAGGAGAACGAGGAGGTCAAGCTCCGCTTCCTCCTCAGCCCCAATGGCTGAGCTGGTGCCCCGGATATCGTGTTTCGGGTCCCAGGGTCGGTTTCGGGCCGGTTTCGGGCTCGATTCCGGCGGCAGGCGGGGATCGGTGCGGCCCCCTCGCCGCCCTTCCAGGGCCGAACACATTCTCCGCGGCACAACTTTTGGCTTGAGGGGATGACGGGTTTCGGCCATGCTGGCCCTGAACATCAGCCAAGGCCTTTCACGGAAGAGAGGAGCAGGTCATGTTCTTCCGGAGTCGCCAGAGTCCGTTCCTGCGCTCGCTTGCCGGCGTCGCGCTGACGGCCTTCTTGCTGTCGGTCTGCCCCGGCGTCACCCTGGTGTCGGTCGCCAGGGCCGCCGACCGGCAGGACCTGGCCAGGGCCCAGGAGCACTATGACTTCGCCGAGTTCGGCGAGGCGCTCACCCTCCTGGATCAGCTGATCGCCGAGGGCGGCCTGAAGGGTGATGCGCTGCGGGACGCCTACGTGCTCAAGGCACGCTGCCTCGTGGGACAGGGCCACACCTCGACGGCGCTGGATGCCTACTGCCAGGCGCTGCATCTGGATCCCAACTGGCGGCCCGATCCCGTGGTCTTCCCCAAGGACGAGATCGAGGTCTTCGAGCGTGCTCTCGACACCTGTTCCCTCGAGGCCGCGCCCGCTCCCAAGGCGGCGGCCGCCGGCACCCCCTGGTACAAGAAGCCGATCGCCTGGGTGGCAGGGGGAGCGGCCATCATCGTGGGGATCCTGGTCGCGGGAGGCGGCGGTGGTGACGATGGCGGTGGCGGCAACGACCTGCCGCCCTTCCCGGATCCACCCGATCACGCGAAGTGAGATTCGCCCGTCAGCCCGCCCGCGGGCCCGCTCCGCGGGCTGGGGCGGGCTGTGCGCTGTCAGCCCGAGGAGGCTTCCTGCCCATGGACCTGCGGAATGTTGCATGCGCGGCCCTGCTCCTGGCGCTCCCGGCGGCGCTGGCGGGCTGCGGCGGCACCACCGATCGCCTCGACATCACCAGCTCGCCGCAACTCAACGCCTGCGACGACGGCGGCAGCCACGCCGTCATCCTGCGGATCTACGGTCTCAAGGCGACCGAGAAGTTCGGCGACGCCGAGTTCACGGCGCTCTGGGACAACGACCGGAAGGTGCTGGGCGACGACCTGGCGACCAAGGTGGAGCAGACGATCCTGCCCGGCACCAGAGACGTGCGGATCCCCGTCCCGCGAGCGGAGGGCGTCGTCGCCATCGGCCTGATGGCCAACTTCTGCGACCTGAAGCCGGGCTGCTGGCGGAAGACCGTCAACCTGGAAAAGGGCACCACGGAGATCGTGGTGAACCTGGAGGGCACCTGTCTCGCCGTGGACTGATGGCGGCAGCCGAGGAAGGGCGCTCATGAGCCGCGCGCATCGCATTGTCTGGAACACCGGGATGTTCCTCAGCTCGCATCACTTCCAGCATTGGGACCGTTTCCAGCAGGACGAGCTGCACTTCCGCCGCAGCAGCGGCCTGACCCACGCCTGGGGCGTGCGGCGTTGCGAGTTCGACGGCGAGGCGCTGGCCAACGGCCGCCTCGACCTGCGGGAGCTGGAGGCCATCCTGCCCGACGGCACGGTCGTGCGGGCGCCCGCCGTGGATCCGGTGCCCACCGGCCGCCTGCTGGAAGAGGTCTTCCGGGCGGACCGCGATCGGCTCGAGGTCTACCTGGCTCTGCCGGCGACGCGGCCGGGCGTTTCCCGCTGCCAGCTGCCGGGGCGCCCCGCGGCGGCGACCAGCCCCCTGCGGAGCGAGCTGGTGCGCCTGGAGGACGAGAACGAGCCGGGGGCCGAGCTGGAGGTGCTGGTGGCGCATCAGAACCTCAAGCTGCTGCTCGGCAACGAGAACCGCGACGGGACGACCACGCTGCAGCTGGCGGAGATCGAGCGCGCCAAGGACGGCCAGTTCCGGCTGCGGCGCGACTACGCGCCCCCGAGCCTCTGCCTGGCGGCCGCCGGTCCCGCTGGCGACGTGATGCGCGGCCTGCTCGAGGCGCTCGCCGCCAAGAGCACCGCTCTGGGGGGCCAGACCCGCCAGCGCAGCGGCGGCCTCGTGGAGTTCGGCAGCTCCGACGTCGGCAACTTCTGGCTGCTGCACACCGTCAACACCTTCCTGCCGGAGCTGGCGCACTACCAGCGCACGCCGCAGACCCATCCCGAGACCGCCTACCTGGTGCTGGCCCGGCTCGCCGGTGCCCTCTGCACGTTCGGCGTCGGCCGTCATCCGCGGGACGTCCCTCCCTACCAGCACGAGAACCTGGGCGAGACCTTCCGGGCGCTCGAGGGACAGATCCGGGACCTGCTCGAGACGGTCATGCCCTCCCGCTTCGCCTCCCTGGAGCTGGCGCTGCAGGACGAGGCCATGCTGGTCGGCAGCATCCACGACGGCAACCTGTTGGAGCCCAGCGTCCACTGGTACCTCTCGGTCAGCGGGGACATGTCGGAGGCGCGCGTGCGCGACGAGGTGCCGACCCAGGTGCTGATCGGTTCGCCCCACAACATCGAGTTCCTGGTGCGCACGGCGACGCCGGGCGTGGTGTTGACGCACGTGCCGGTCCCCCCCCGCGACTTCCCGCTCAAGGCCGGCCACACCTACTTCAAGCTGGAGACGCACGGGGAGACCTGGGACACCATCGGCGAGTCGCGCGCCATCGCTCTCTACCTGGGCGGTCCCGAGCTGCGCGCTCTCCACTACGAGCTGATCGCCATGAAGTAGCCTCCGAGGAGGGAGCTCCCCATGCAGCGCAGAACCGCGGCCCCGCCGGCGCGACGCAGCCTGCAGGATCTGTCCGCCGGTCTCTTCTCCCTGATCCTCTCCCTGCGTTCGAGCCACGACTACGGCGTGGAGCAGGAGCTGCGCCAGCGTATCCTGGGCTACCTGTCGGGGATCGAGCGGGAGGGCCTGGCGGCCGGAATCCCGCGGCAGGACGTGGAGATGATCAAGTTTCCCCTGGTGGCCTTCATCGACGAGACCATCATCAATTCCGAGTGGAGCTTCCGGGAACGCTGGCGCGATCGCCCCCTGCAGCTCGAGCTGTTCGGCGAGCGCATGGCCGGCACGCGCTTCTTCGAGTACCTGGAGCAGGTGCGGCGGGTCGGGCACGAGCGGCGCGAGGTGCTGGAGATCTACCACCTCTGCCTGACCTTGGGCTTCGAGGGGCAGTACCGCATCGCCGACCGGGACCGGCTGCCTCGCATCCTGGCCGAGGTGCGGCAGGAGCTGGGCTACGATCCGCAGGATCGACGCGAGATCCGACTTGCCCCCAATGGCAAGCGGCGGGACAGCCCCACCGCTGGCATCCGGGACACCTTCCCCTTCTGGCGGGTGGCCGGCATCGCGACCGGCTCCCTGCTCGTGCTCTTCATCATCTTCTGGATCTGGGTGGACCGCGCGCTGGAGCAGGCCCTGAAGGCCCTGCCCCCGCCGGCCCTCTGATGGACGGTGTCGCGGCGGCGGCGCGCTGGCGCGGCGGCCGCGACGCGGGGGGCGGCCGAACATGAACCTCCTCATCCTGCTGCTGCGGATCATCAGCAATCCCCGCGGCATCTCGGGCATCCTGATCGCGGTGCTCATCATGCTGGTCTGGATGCTGGGGCCGCGCTTCGGCCTGGATGCCCAGCTGCGGATCCTCATCACGGTGGGCCTGGTGCTCGTGGGGGTGCTGGTGCAGGCGCTCCTGGCCCGGCGCCACCGCAAGCAGGCCGAGCAGATCGAGCAGTCCCTCATCATGGAGGCCGACGCCTCGGTGGCCACGGCCGACCAGGAGTCCAAGCGCAGCCGCGAGGCCGCCCGCGAGGAGCTGGTCGCCGCCATCTCCGCCCTCAAGAAGACGCGCGTCGCCCGGGGACGCAGCGGCGCCGCCGCGCTCTCGCTGCTGCCCTGGTACCTGGTGCTGGGGCGTCCCGAGGCGGGCAAGAGCAGCCTGATCCGCCATTCCGGGCTCCAGGTGCCCGGGGACAAGCCGGGCGAGATCAAGGGGATCGGCAGCTCTCGCCACTGCGACTGGTGGTTCACCAACCAGGCCGTCCTGCTGGAGGCGCACAACCGCTTCGCCGACATCGGCCGGGCCCAGAGCAGCGAGGGCGACTGGGAGGCGTTCCTGACCCAGCTGCGCCGGGTGCGCCCGCGCGTGCCGCTGAACGGCGTGGTGGTCGCCGTTCCAGCGGGCGACCTGATCCGCCCGGACGCGGCCGGACTGGAAGAGCAGGCCCGCCTGCTGCGCAAGCGGCTGGACGAGCTGACGAGCCTGCTGCAGGTGGTCTGTCCGGTCTACGTCACCATCACGCAGATCGATCGCGTGCACGGCTTCGCGGAGTTCTTCGGCGACCTGGAGGGACCGGCTCGCCACCAGATCTGGGGCGCCACGCTGGGCGCCGCGCTGATGGAGCACGAGGCGGCCGACAAGGTCGTCGATCAGGAGTTCGACCTGCTGTACCGCACCCTGAACAAGCGACGCCTGCCGCGCCTGGTGCGCGAGCGGGACCCGCTCGTCAAGGGTGGCGTCTACCTCTTCCCGCTGGAGTTCCACGCCCTGCGCGAGCCGCTGCTGCGCTTCGTCAAGATCCTCTGCGCGCCGGACGCCTACGGCTTCCGCCCTCCCCTGCGCGGCTTCTACTTCACCAGCGGCGGGGGTGGGGGGGAGTCTGTCGACGTGGTGCTCGACGAGGTGAGCCGCGTCGTGGGGCTGCCCGGAACGCCGAGTGCCGGGTACGCCCCGCCCCTGCCTGCCCCGGGAAGCGAGGCGCCACGGCGCCCCTTCTTCCAGAAGGGCCTGTTCCTGAACGTGCTCGTCCCCGACTTCGGCATTGCGCGGCCGACGGCCCGCGCGGCCCGGCGGGAGTGGTGGCTGCGCCTGGGCCTGCGCTCGGCGGTCTTCGCGGCCCTCGGCGCCCTGGCGGTCTGCCTGATGATCTCCTTCGGTCGCAATCTGAGCCTGATCCGCAGCACCAGCGAGCTGGCGCACCAGGCGAACCAGGTCGCCCTGACCACCCGGAGCGTGGCGGAGGTGGAGGCCGGCCTGGCCGAGCTCGAGCCTCTGCGCCGCCGGCTGGAGCAGCTCGACCGCTGGGATCGACGGCACAGCTTGACCCTGGGCCTGGGGCTGTACCGCGGCGCCGCCCTGAACAACCGCACCCGCGACATCTACCTGGATCGCCTGGTGGCGGTGCTGCTGGGTCCCAGCCGCCAGGAGCTGGAGATGACGCTGCGCCGGGACTACCCTGCCTCGCAGGAAGAGTACACGGCCTTCTACGACCGCTACCGGGTGTACCGCATGATCCTCCAGCCCCAGCACGGGGATCCGCAGCTGGTGGCGGCCCAGCTGCAGGAGCTGTGGGCCGAGGAGGCGACCCGCGGGCAGGCCACCCAGCGTCTGCGGGACCTGATCCGGGACCACGTCCTGTCCGCCTGGGACCACCGCGACGAGCTGAGCCTGCACTGCCGCAAGCTGCCCGAGGTCGATCTGGCCCTCGTGGACAAGGCGAACCGCTACATCCGCGACTACTGGAAGCCGGAGTACTTCTACAGCCTCATGCTCGACGCGGTGAACGCCAAGGTGCCGCCCTACACTCTGGAGAGCAGCGGGGGCGGCGGGATCCTGGTCACCGACGCGCGCATCCTGGATGCTGGCGGCGGGCCCGCCCAGGTGCCCGGCAGCTTCAAGCTGGCCGGCTTCCGCGACGAGATCAAGGGACGCATCCTCGGCAGCGAGAAGCAGCTGCGCGAGGACTGGCTGCTGGCCGAGGCCTTCGGCGACCGCCCGCCAGACATCCGCGGGCGCTTGCTGGAGCTGTACGTCCGGGATTACGAGGCGGCCTGGATCGCCTTTCTCGAGGCGACGGACATCGCCTCCGAGCAGCTGGGAGTGCAGGCCGCCGCCGACCGGCTCGACAAGCTGGCGCGCAAGGACTCCGCCCTCCTGCGGCTCATCGAGGACGCCCGGACCAACCTGCGGCTCGGTGACGCGCTCGACCGAGGGGAGCGCGACGACCTGAAACCCGTCCTCGGGATCGAGGAGGATTTCGCGAGCGTCCTGAGCTTCGATCACAAGGAGGAGCGGGACGGCCAGTCCTATCGCCCGGACGAGGCCTTCATCGAGAGCATCCGGGCCCTGGTGGGCAAGCTCGTGGAGCTGAACCAGGCCGGCGAGCCCGCCGTCAGCGCGGCCGCCTTCACGCGCCAGGTCTGCGAGCAGTTCCCGGCGGACCAGAATCCCATCAGTCTCGCCCATCGCTTCGCCAACGCCTACTGCCTCGGACCTGGCCGACCCGGGCCCCTGCCGTGCCGCCAGGCCTTCCAGACGCTGCTCCAGCGCCCGGCGCGGGCGGCCTGGCGGGCCTGCCTCAATGAGACCGAGCGGTACCTCGATCGGCTGTGGGAGGACCGGGTCTACGCGGCGTACGATCGGCTCCTGCTCGGCAAGTACCCCTTCTCCGAGGGCGGAGCCGACGCGGCGGTGACCGATTTCGCGGAGTTCTTCGGGCCGGAGGGCGCGTTCTCCAACTTCCTGAAGCAGGAGCTGCAGCCCTACTGCGAGCGGGACCTGATGCCGAAGTCGATCTACGGCACCAACCTGCGGTTGGGGCCGGATGCCCGGCAGAACCTGCTGCGGGCGATCACCATCCGGCAGGCGCTCTTTCGCGAAGGAGCGGCGAGGCCGGGCGTCAAGTTCCAGATGCGGGCGCAGCAGGTCCGGACCGTCTCCGGCCAGGTTCCCTACGACGCCAAGTCCCGGGTCTGGATCGGCAGCGTGCGCGCGGTGGATACCATGGGGCAGCAGAGCTGGACCGAGTTCACCTGGCCGATGGATCCGGAGAGCGTGCCGGGCGGCGTCGAGGTTACCACCGACGCCGCCTCGCCGGATCCCCTGCGCGTGTCCAACAGCGCCTGGACCATCTTCCGGCTGCTCGACAGGGCCGAGCAGGTCAAGCCGTTGAACAACCTGGAGTACGAGGTGCAGTGGCGCCTGCGCCGGCCGGGCGACTACGAGGTCAGCGTGCCCTACCAGTTGCGGGCGTCGGCGTCGGTGAATCCCTTCGCGCGGGGCTTCTTCGACTTCCACTGCCCGCTCCAGCTGAGCCGCTGAAGCGCGGCCGTCGCGGTGCGGTGCTCACTCCGGATGAACGCGGCCCGAGGCCGGGTCGCGGTAGACCTTCACCTGCCGGTAGAGCTTGAAGCGAACCCGGCCGGCGTAGATATCGGCCAGGAGGCGGTCGAGACAACCGGTGAGGTCGACCATCTGCTCGGTCAGGCCCCGGAGCTGCTCGTAGAGCCCGGCCAGCTGCGGATCGGCGGGGGATTCGGGCCCGGGGCCGGCCGCGGCGTCCGGGCCGCCTGCGGTCGGAGCCCGGCGCGCGGCGGAAAGCGCCGCCCGCACGTGGAAGATCTTCAGGGCCAGCACCGTCAGGCGATCCACGATGCTGCCGGGGGATTCGCTGTGCAGGGGGGCATCGGGGTTCAGGAGCCCGGCGGCGGCGAGCCGCTCGTGGAGCAGCGCATCCAGCTGTTCCACCTGGTGGACCCGGCGCCGGTTGGAGGCGTCGATGGAGCGCTTCACGGCGGCCAGCGTGGTGTCGTCGGCCCGCCGGTCGCGGCTGCGATCCTCCTCGTGCCACTGGAAGGCGTTGATGAGCTGCAGCAGCTCGACCATGCCGGCCCAGTCCTCGCGCCGCAGCGGCACGCGCCGGCGGGTCTCCTCCCAGTCGCCGACCGGGGTCGCGGCGGCCTGCCAGCGCTCGATGGTGCTCCAGAGAATGGGCTGCATGGCGCGGCCGTGGGGTGGCAGACCGGCGGCCACGGCCGGCTCGGGCGGGTTGTCCAGCGTCATGGTCTCTCCTCTCGCCTGGCGTTCCCGGCGAGGATAAGCCCCTTGCCGGCGCCTGCAAAGCCGGCATTGTCGGCCGGCGGGAGCGCGGCCCCCCGGTTCGCGGCTAGGAACCTCGGCACAATGACTGTATTATTTAGCTCATGACAAGACGCCTCTTCGGTTGCTTCGGCACGCGCGACGCCTGGTCCCGGATCCGTTCCCCGCTCCGGGACGCTGTTGTGTGGGGGCCGGGCGGGCTCTGGCTGGCGGTGTTGCTGGCGGCGTCCGTGCTGCCTTCCACGGCCGCGCAAGCGCGCGACCTCGACGAGCCGGTGCGGCTGAATCCCGCGCTCGGGGATACCCTCTCGGCGGACGAGCTGCAGCGCTTCGGCCTCTACGGCGAGCTGGAAAAGGCGGAGCAGGCCGTCTTCCTGCTGGCTCCGTGGGGCGGTTACCTCGCCCGCCTGCACGAGAGAACGGACAAGGGGATGGTCTGGCGCGAGCGCAACATCCCGTCCAACACCTGGCTCGCCTGGCAGCAGCGGGCCGCCGACATCCTGGCCGGGAAGCCCTGGTCGAGGACCTCCGCGGCCACTCTGCTGCCCGCGCCAGGTGCCCCGCCGCCGGGCGGGTTCGCGGCCCCCGAGACGACGACCCTCGCACCGGCAGCCGGGGTGCCGCCCGCAGGCCCGCCGCGGGAGACGGGGATGCCGCAATCGCCGTCCACGCTGCCGGAGGGCCCCCCGTCGGAGGTCGGCGGAGCACCGGCCGCCGTGCCGGCCCCGGCCGACACCGGCGAGGTGCGGCTGGAACCCGCCCCAGGGCGGGTGCGCGTCTGGCCCGAGGTGCCGCTGCCGCCGGTGCAGCCGCGGCGGCGCGCTCCGGTCGACACGGCGAGGGCCCGCTACCAGGAACTCGGCGGCCGCTGGTACCTGATCCTGGAGGCCGGCTACAAGCACGACGTGACGGACTTCCGCGAGTTCTTCACCGATCAGGGCATGTTCGGCGTCAGCTGGGGTCGCATGTTCGGCCGCCTGATGCCCTTCTTCGGCATGGAGATCGGCTTCGGCGACCTGCAGGACGATTTCGAGAAGCTGGCGGGCAACGGGCGCGGCAACACCTACAACTTCGAGCTGGGGCTGCTGATCCGACAGCCCCTGGGACGCCGGACGCAGTTCTACGTCAGCGGCGCCTACGGCTACTTCATCCGCTCCATGCAGTGGGGCGGCCTCTTCTACGATCCCTACTACGGGTCCTACAGCAACGGCTACGTCCTCGAGCAGCAGGACTGGGGCGTGGGCCTGCGCGCGGGAATCCAGCTCCAGAGGCGGGACCGGCGGAAGGCGCGCTTCTGGGACCTCGGCCTCAGCGTGCACACCTCGCCCGCCCAGACCTGGCACTACTTCGAGGATGCCGCCCATCCCTTCGAGGCCGGCGGGCACGACACCTGGGTGACGCTCTCCTTGCGCTTCGGCGAGGGCCTCTGAGGCCGCCCCTCCGGCCGCGATTCCCGGACCGGGAGGAGCGATGATACTGAACGACCATTCGGACGATACCGCCTGCTTCCTCCAGGTGCATCTCGGTGGCGATCGCAACTTCAGCTACCTGTTCGGGGATCCGCGGGCCGGCGCCGGCGCGGTGGTGGATCCCGGTTTCGGCCCCGAGCGCCTGGCCGCGCTGGCCGCCGAGCGCGGCCTCCAGGTGCGTCACATCTTCGTCACCCATGGCCACGGCGATCACGTCGGCGGCGTTTCCCGCCTGGTGGAGCTGACCGGGGCCGCCGTGCACGCCCACCCGCAGGAGCGGGTTGCTGGCGCCCGGCCGGTGGCGGACGGCGACCAGGTCGAAATCGGCCGGCGGCGCGTCCTGGCAATCTTCACGCCTGGACACACCGCCGGTCACATGGTGTTCCTGTTCCACGGTCGCCTGATGACGGGCGATCTGCTGTTCTGCGGCAAGGTCGGCGGCACCGGCCTCTTCTTCCCCGGCTCCTCGCCGGAAGCGGAGTGGGAATCCCTGCACCGCATCCTGTCCCTCCCCCCCGAAACGCTTGTCTTTCCCGGACACGACTACTACGGTGGCGAGGGAGAGCGGCCTCACTCGACGATCGCGCACGAGCAGCAGCACAACCCCTTCCTGCTCTGTCCCGACTTCGAGTCCTTCTGCGCCCTGAAGGAGAACTGGGCCGCCTACAAGAAGGAGCACGGCATCCGGTGACGTCCGAACCTGCGGTGCCCACCGACAAGTCCGGGACAGCCACCTCTCCCGGTCCGGAGGAGGATCACCGCCGGCCGGTCTCGACCCTCGGCGGTCCGGCCTGGCGCCTGCTCCTCACGGTGGTGGGCGGCTGCCTCGCCGCGGCCCTGGCGAACCAGCTGTGGGGCGTGCTGCGCCCGGCGGCCTGCTGGCTCGCGCTGATCCCCCTGCTGGTGGCCTGGCAGGCCGCAGTGCGCTTCCTGCTGCTCGATACGCGGGGGCGTCGCTTCTGGCTCGTCTGGCAGGCGCTGGCCCTGCTGGCCCTGCTGCTCGCCGGTCCGAGTTCCACGGGGCTGTACATCGCGGTCCCGCTGACCGTCGCCTTCCTCCTCTTCCGCCGCTATCGCCCCTACCAGCATCTCGGCTCGGGCCGGCGCGCTGCGGCCTTCGGTCTGGGCCTGGTCGCCCTCGTGGCCGTCGTGGTGGGCTGGTTCTTCCACGGTGGCGCGGAGCAGCCGTCCTGGCTCCTCGGGCTTGGGCTCAACCTGGCGCGCTATGCGCTCGCCTCGCTGCAGCTCTTCTGGGTCTTTTCGCTGCTGCACCTCTTCTTCGGCATGCGCCTGCATTTCTTGCGGCTCAAGCCGAAGCTGGCGATCAGCGCCCTGTTCATCGCTCTGGTGCCGCTGCTCCTGTTTGCCCTTTTCGGGCTGGTGGCCCTTTACGCCGCGCTCGGGGGCACGGCCGCCACGCGCGGTCTGGACGTCTTCCGCCACTGGGAGGAGCTGGTCGCGACCGGCACCCGCTTCGGCAGCAGCCCCTTCGACCGGAGCTTTCGCTACCGGCGCGAGGGCGATCGCTTCCAGGGCGACATGGAGCGGCCTGCCTGGTTCGGGTCGTTCCTGGCGGCGCTGGCGGACACGCAGCGGGCGCCGATACCGCCCGCGCCGGCCGTGCCCGCGGGTCGCTGGTCGCCGGTGGACACCACCGGCTACTTCCGCCTGGAGAGCGAGATTTGGTTGCTGCAGCTGCGTGGCGTGGACGGACCGCAGCTGCAGGCCGACGGGTACCGGGTGGACACCACGGTGCTGGACAGCCTCTCGGCCCTCCTGAACGCCGATGCCGGCCTCTACAGCAGCCGAGCCCTCAGGGTGGGCGACGAGGACGACCCCGCGGTGCAGGCGGCCGAGCGGGACACCACGCGGGGAACCCTGGACCTGCAGGGGCATCTGCAGCGGGGAGCGGCCGTTCCCGACTCGCTGCGCGGCCTCTGGCGGCGGCGCTTCAGCTTCGGGGGCGCCGTGCTGCCGGTGATCCGCCTGGGGCCCGACGGATTCTGGCCCGACAGCATCCTGCTGCACCTGAAGATCGATCTCGCCGGCCTGGCCGGGGAGTTCGTGCGGGGCGAGAACAGCTTCAACCAGGCCCTCGTGATCGCCCTGGCCGTCCTGGCCGCCCTGCTCCTCTTCATCCAGATCTTTGCCCTCTTCTTCGGCCTGCGCATCGCCTCGGGGATCACCTCGGCGGTCAAGGTGCTGCATCAGGGGACCAGGCGCCTGGCGGCCGGCGACCTGACGACCCACATCACGCTGCCGAACGAGGACGAGCTGGGCGATCTAGCCGAGTCCTTCAACGAGATGACGGCGGCCGTCGCGCGCGGCCGCGAGCAGGCGGTGGCCCGCGAGCGGCTCGAGCGGGAGTTGGCGACCGCCCGGGCGATCCAGGAGCGGCTGCTGCCCCATGCCGCACCGCTGCTGGCCGGTTTCGAGGTGAGCGGCACCAGCCTGCCCAGCCGCCAGGTGGGCGGCGACTACTTCGATTTCCTGGAGCTGCCGGACGGCCGGCTCGGCCTGGCCATCGGTGACGTCTCCGGCAAGGGCATGCCCGCCGCCCTGCTCATGTCGAACCTGCAGGCCAGCCTGCAGGGGCAGGTCATCCATCCCAGCAGCGTTTCGGAGATCGTCGGCCGCGTGAACGACCTGCTCGTCCGTTCCACCGATCCCCACATGTTCACGACCTTCTTCTACGGCGTGCTCGATCGCGCGACGGCCGCGTTCACCTCGACCAACGCCGGCCACAACCCGCCGCTGCTCTGCCGGGCCGGCGGCAGCCTCGAGAAGCTGACGGTCGGCGGCCTGCTGCTAGGCATGCTGCCGGATCAGGAGTACGCGCAACAGGAGGTGAACCTGGAGCCCGGCGACGTGATCGTGCTGTACACGGACGGCATCACGGAGGCCGTGGGCCCCCCGGCGGGCGGGGCCGCGGTCGCACCCGCCGCAGCGGGGGCGGCGGAGCGGGACGACGCCGGCGAGGAAGAGCCGGGCGATGACGAGCGGGACGAGAAGAACGACGGCGAGGGCGAGGGCGGGGACGAGGCCGAGGCCGAGCCGCCGGACGACGTGGAGAACATGTTCGGCGAGGAAGCCCTGCTGGAGGTCGTCCGCCGGCACGCCGGCGACACGGCCGCGGAGATCAAGGAGGCGGTGCTGACCGCCGTGGCCCGCCACACGGCCGGGACGCCCCAGTCCGACGACATCACCATCGTGGTCCTGAAGAGGCAGCCGAGCTGAGGACCGGGCGGCGCACCGCCGCCCGCGCCGGCAGGCTTCGCTTGGACCGCCACCCGGCGGCTGCTATCCTGGCAAGCTGATCCGGCACCCGACACGTGCAAGGAGTGCAAGGCATGTCCGAGTGGTTCAACCAGCTGTGGCCCATCCTCATCCTGCTGGCCGTGGTCGCCATCGTCATCGCCCGCCTGCCCAAGATCGAGCTGGGGCACAGCGCCGGCTTCCGGCGGCGGCGCGTCCTGAACTGGCTGCCGCTCGGCCTGACCTACGCCTTTCTCTACATGGCGCGCTACAACCTGAAGGTCAGCAAGTTCGCCTTCGAGACCATCGCGGGCGCCCACGGCGGCGCCATGATGGGCAACGAGGCCTTCGGGATCATCTTCGGGGTCGGCACCGTGTTCTACGGCTGCTCGTTCCTGATCAACGGGCCGCTGACCGATCGCTTCGGCGGCCGCTTCTCGATCCTCGTCGGCGCCGGCGGCGCGGCGCTCATGAACGTGCTGATGGGCCTGGTGTCGGTCTCCCTGCTCCACAAGGGCTTCGGATCCGCCTTCTTCGCCACCCGCTTCGTCTACGTCTTCTCCCTGCTCTACGCCCTGAACATGTACTTCCAGAGCTTCGGGGCGGTGGCCATCGTCAAGGTGAACTCCGCCTGGTTCCACGTGCGGGAGCGAGGCGTCTTCGGCGCCATCTTCGGGATCCTCATCTCGCTGGGCCTCTACTTCGCCTTCGACTGGTGCTACCTGATCCTCAACCACCTCGGCCTGGCCTGGGTGTTCCTGATGCCCGCGGCCATCCTGCTGCTCTTCTGGCTGATCGACTTCGTCCTGGTCAAGGACACGCCGGGCGAGGCCGGCCAGCGGGACTTCGACACCGCCGACGCCACCGCCGGCGAGGAGGGACCGCGGATGGGCGCCGTGGCGGTCTTCAAGATGATGCTGAGCAACCCCATCATCATGACCATCGCCGCGATCGAGTTCTGCAGCGGGTTCCTGCGCCAGGCCATCATGCAGTGGTTCCGCACCTTCGCCAAGCAGACGGATAGCGTGCTGGGACTGGCCGGCAGCTTCGTTTACGAGCACTGGGGGCTGCTCCTCTGCTGCGCGGGCATCCTCGGCGGGGTGGTCGCCGGCGTCATCTCCGATCACGTCTTCCGGTCCCGCCGCGGACCGGTGGCCGGCCTGCTCTACGCCGTGATGCTCATGGGCTCCATCGCCCTGGTCTTCACCTACCAGACCAGCCTCGTGAGCTGGCTGGTGCTCGTCATGTCCATGTCCGTCATCGGGGTGCACGGCATGCTCTCCGGCACGGCCAGCATGGATTTCGGGGGGAGCCGGAACGCGGGCATCGCCGTGGGGATCATCGACGGCTTCGTGTACCTGGGCACCGCCGTCATGTCGTTCACCTACGCCATCATCCTGCCGCGCGAGCAGCTCGACGCGGCGGGGCACATCATCGGTCCAGTGACCAACCCCGCCAACTGGCGCCCCTGGCCCCTGGCCATGGTCCCGATCGCCGCCCTGGGCCTGATCCTCTCCCTCCGGGTCTGGAACGCCATGCCCCATCCGCACCGTCGATGAGCGTCGCGGCCCGCGTCCGCACCCGGGCGGCTGCTGACCCTGGCCCTCGAGACCGGCCTCTGAGGTCTTCTGTCGCCTTCCTCTCGGGCCATTCGCCCGGAGGCCCCGCAAGCGCTGCAGAATGCCCTTACTGGGCCCGGCGAAACGCCATGGAAAGAGTTGATCCCCGCTTTTATGTATGATACCATCAATGGAGTTAGACAGCGGAGACTGCCTGCCTAGAAATCATAAGGGGGTGAAACGGCTCAAATTATCCAACTTGTGTCGAACTTCACATTGTGTTCGGATCCGAGTTTCACTCCGGCAATCTGACAGGAGGGGCTTGAATGCGATTCAAGACAACGCTGCTGATCCTCGCTGTGGTCCTGATGGCCGCCGCTCCGACCTTGGCCGCCAAGACGCCTCCCAAGTCCTTGGACTACCGGATGCCGCCGGCCACGGTCGACGCGCGGGCCTACATGGAGGGCTTCGAGGGTGCGTTCCCGCCGGCCGGCTGGACGCTGACGACGACCAATCCTAGCTACACCTGGATCCAGGACAACCTTGCGGTCTACGAGGGCTTCTACGCGGCCAAGGTCCCCTGGCAGGCGGGCAACCCCCAGGACGAGACGCTGTCCTTCAACTACTTCATCGACTCCAGCATCAACGAGGATCACCTGGTCTTCGCCACGATGGGCAGTCCCTACTGGTCGGTCAACGCCAACTTCACGGTCAGGGTGAACGGCACCGAGGTCTTCAACTTCCTAAACGAAGCCACGGAGACCTTCGTTTGGGAGCAGTTCGATGTCGACCTGTCGGCGTACGACGGCACGAACGTGCTGATCGAGTTCAACTACGCCGGTGACGACGGCGCCGATCATCACCTCGACGCCGTGCAGATCACGGAGGGGTACACCCCGCCGCCGCCGCCTCCCAACAACGACTGCTCGGGCGTCATCGATTTGCAGGAGCAGGGCGAGACGATGTTCCAGGTGGACCTGTGCCAGGCCACAAACAACTTCAGCCCGGGCGTCTACCCGACGAGCTGCACGGGCTACGATGCTTCGGGCAACGACGTGGTCTACAGCATCTACCTGACGGCGGGCGAGACCTTCTCCGCCAGCCAGCAGGGGACGCACGACAGCTCCATCTACGTCGTGACCGACTGCTACGATCCGGTGAACACCTGCGTGGCCGGAGCCGACGCGACCTTCAGCGGTGACGTCGAGACGGTCAGCTTCATCGCGCCCGCCACCGGTGTCTACTACCTGATCATCGACGGCTACAGCGGCTGCAGCCTGACGACGGTGTGGGTCGACAACCCGATCGCCACCGACGACATGAGCTTCGGCGCCGTCAAGAACCTGTACAAGTAAGCGAGCGGCGGGTCCGCGGATCCGCGGCATGACGATGGAACCCCGGAGGCCCGGCCTCCGGGGTTCCGCATTGTGTGCCCGTGGACGTGCGGCCGATGTAAAATCTACTTGACGTAAAGCTGGCTTTACTATACCGTGATCCTGTCAAGCTCGCCTGACGAGGAGCGGAGATGGGCGGCGAGGTTCACAACAGGATCAGGGAGTTCCGCCTGGCCAGGGGTCTGACCCAGGAGGACCTGGCGCGCATGGCGGGCGTCTCGCGGCAGAGCGTCATCTCGATCGAGCGCGGGCGCTACGTGCCGAGCCTGCCGCTGGCGCTGCGCCTGGCCCGGATCTTCGCCTGTTCCGCGGACGAACTCTTCACTCTCGAGGAGGACGCATGATGTTCGCCAGGGTCATCGACGAGCGCGCCATCCTGCACCGCTACAAGTCGACCAGCCACGCCGGCGTGGCCTGCGCGCTGCTGGTCATCGGCGACTTCGCCTGGCACTACTACGGCCGCGGCGAGTTCCGCACCGACCTGGCGGTCATCGCGCTGGCGACGGCGCTGATCAAGGTCGGCGCCATGATCTGGTACCGGACGCGCGACTGAGGGCGGCGGTGTCGGATTCACCCCAAGAGAGTGAGCCATCGCGCTCGCCGGAGGCCATCATGAAACGCCACGCTACTGCGCTGATTTCGTCGGTCCTCTCTCTCGCGGCCCTGGTGCCGATCCTCGCGGCCGTCATGGCGTCGCCCCCCGCGGCGTTCGCCGGTGAGGCGGGGACGGCGGAGGGCGTCGTTCGCACGACTTCCTCCGCCGATGGAATCCCCATCGCCTACGAGATCCGGGGCGAGGGATCGCCGACGATCGTCTTCATCCACGGCTGGTCCTGCGACCGCGGCTACTGGCGCGAGCAGATCGGGGCCTTCGCGCCGGAGCACCGCGTGGTGGCCGTCGATCTGGCCGGCCACGGCGCTTCGGGCGCCGGCCGGCAGGACTGCACGATGGCCGCGTTCGGTGCCGACGTGGCCGCGGTGCTCGCGGCCGAGGACATCGATGATGCCATCCTGGTCGGCCACTCGATGGGTGGCCCGGTCGCGGTCGAGGCGGCGCTGGCCGCGCCGGACCGCGTGCGCGGCATCGTCGGGGTGGACAACTTCCAGGCCTTCGCGCAGGAGGTCCCGCAGGAGCAGGTCGACGCCTTCGTCGGGGCCTTGACGGCGAACTTCGTCCCGGTGGTCGGCTCGTGGGTCCGGATGATGTTCCCGGCCGGGGCCGACTCGGAGCTGGTTGCGCGGGTCGCCGCCGACATGGCCGCCGGCGATCCACAGGTCGGCCTCAGCGCCATCCGCCACACGCTGCGCTGGATGGGGGGCGGCGGGGCGGACCGCGTCAGACAGCTGCGTGTGAACATCACGACCATCAGCAGCGACATGCAAGAGACCGCCGTCGCAGCCAATCGGCAGCTGGTGCCGGGATTCGAGGCAAGGATCATCCCCGGCACCGGGCACTTCCTGATGCTGGAGAGGCCGGAGGAGTTCAACCGGCTGCTGGCAGCGGCGGTGGCGGAGTTCTGAACGCGGGACGTTCCCCGTGCGCGGCGGCGGGTCACCCAGCGTGACCCGCCGCGCCACCCTTCACCTGATGTGCGGCCGGCGCCGCGCGTCTCGTCTCACGGGTTCAGCAGCTTCTCCAGCTGGTCGAGGGTCCGGTCGAAGAGCTGCAGGGCCGTGGTGATGGCGTCGGGCCGGGTCAGGTCCACGCCCGCCCCCTTCAGCAGCACCAGCGGCGGCTGTGCGCAGCCCCCCTTCAGCATGCCCAGGTAGGCGTCCACGGCGGGCGCCCCGTTCTGCCGGATCCGCTCGGCCAGGGTCAGGCCGCAGGAGAGACCCGTCGCGTAGGTGTAGACGTAGTACTTGTAGTAGAAGTGCGGGATGTAGGCCCACTCCATCCCGTCGTCGGGATCCACGGTGAAGCCCGGGCCGTAGTAGCGCTGCACCAGGTCGCGATAGGTCTGCTCCAGCAGCGACGCCGTCAGCGGCGTCCCCTCCTCCACGTACGCGTGCGCGGCCCGCTCGAACTCGGAGAAGAGGGTCTGGCGGTAGATGGTGGTGCGGATCCCTTCCAGCCGCTCCACCAGCAGGGCGGCCTCGTGGGCCCGGTCCGGCGCCTGGGCGATGAGATAGTCCGCCAGCAGCGCCTCGTTGCAGGTCGAGGCGATCTCCGCCAGGAAGGGCACGTAGCGGAACGTCCAGTAGGGCTGGTTCTTCATCGCCAGGTCGCTGTGCAGGGCGTGCCCGAACTCGTGAGCCAGGGTGGAGAGGTCGTCCCGGGTATCCTGGTAGTTCATCTTCACGTAGGGATGGCTGCCGTAGACGCTCGAGGAGAAGGCGCCGCTCTCCTTGTCCAGGCTGGGATACAGGTCGAGCCAGCCGTTCGCCGGATCCAGCCCCTGCTCCAGCAGCGCGACGTAGTCCTTCCCCAGGGGGGCGAGCGCCACCGGCAGGATGCGCCGGGCCTCGGCGAAGGTGACGTGATCCTCCACGTCCGGGACGAAGGGCACGTAAAGGTCGTACAGGTGCAGATCCGGCAGCCCGAGCGCCTTGCGGCGCAGCTCCACGTAACGATGCAGCGGCTCCAGGTGGTCGTTCACGGTCGCGATGAGGTTGTCGTAGACGTCCGGATCGATGTCGTCCTTGTCCAGGTAGGCCTGCAGGGCCGTGTCGTAGTGGCGGGCCCGGGCGTAGGTCACGTCCAGCCGGAACTGGCCGCCGAGGGTGGCCGCCAGCGCGTGCTGGTACTGGCGAAGGGTGGCCAGGAAGGCCGTGACCGCCTCGCGCCGCACCGCTCGGTCCGGAGAGGCCCGCAGGCGCGAGATGTTGGCCAGGGTGAGCTGCACCTCGCGTCCCTGCGCGTCGTGCACCACCGGCCAGGGGATGTCGGTCAGCAGAGCGCCGAAGGCGTCCTCCAGCGGGGAGGGCAGCTCGTTCAGGTCGATCTCGGCCCACAGGTTGTCGCCGGCCAGCCCGAGCACCC
This sequence comes from uncultured Fibrobacteraceae bacterium, assembly GCA_964524645.1. Lineage (GTDB taxonomy): Bacteria > Krumholzibacteriota > Krumholzibacteriia > LZORAL124-64-63 > LZORAL124-64-63 > CAZGEC01. The sequence goes on from CAZGEC010000025.1 coordinate 29,638, forward strand.
GCTCGGCGTCCGGCGGCAGCACGCGGGCCCGGCGGCGCCGCAGGTTGTCCAGGTAGGCGCGATAGACGGCGGGCCCGTTTGGGGCGGCGTAGGCCCGCGCCATCTGGTCGTCGTCGAGGGTCAGGACCTCGCTGCGGATGAAGGCCGCCGTACGCATCAGGTCGTCCATCACGGTGAGGCTCTGCTGCTGGCGGGTGCGGGCCGCGTCGTCGGACTGGGCCGTGACCAGCTCGAGGTTGGCGTACAGGGTTAGGTGGTTGACCTGATCGTGCAGGCGGAAGTAGAGATCCAGGCAATTCCGCAGAGCCGCCGGATCGCCGAGACGGCCCTGGTAGGTCGCCAGCGAGGGGATCTCGCCGGCCAGCCGGGTCCGGCCCTGCTCCCAGGCCTCCGGGGTGGCGAACAGGGGCGTCAGGTCCCACTTGTAGACATCCGGCACGGCTTTGCGCGGGGCGGTGGCGTCCGGGACGTAGGGAGGCGGATCGCCGCCGGCGGCGGCGGCGGACGGGAGGCCGGCGAGCAGGACGCCCGCGGCGGCCAGGACCAGGAACAGCAGCAGGGAACGGCGGCGGTCAGAACCGGTGGACATCGCGAACACCTCTCGGTTGGCAGGTCCGGACGGCCCGTGGGGCCTCCGGTCGAGCGGGGCTACCTCGGGAATCTAGCCCGCCCGGCGGCGGCGGTCAAAGTCCCGGCCCGCCGGCTCCGGCGGGAGACCGGAAGCCCCGGCAGGGCCGTCCGCCAGGGAAGAGCCGCCGGGGCGGCTGCCGCTCTTCCTTGGCGTCATTCGAGTTACAAGATCCCTTCCGGAAACGTGGGCCTGAGCGCGCAACCTCTTGGAGGCCTTTCCGTAGATTAGAAATCGTGGCCGAGGGCGTCCCACCGCGCGCGGCCCTGACCGGCCCGGCGGCCGGGAGGAGAACCATGAAAGCCCGGCTCCATGCAAGGCCTTCACCGGCGGTGCGCTCCGGGGACGCGGATGATCTTCTCATCGCGTTTCCTCTGCCCCTCCTTTGACGCTCAACCCCGGAAGCTGATAAACTGGTCCCTCGCTCAGCGGACTGCGGCCTCGCGTGCGTCCCGGCACGCGGGGGCTGTGCTTTCGCAACGGGAGGCGGGATGAACGGAGAGGTGCTGCCGCGCGAGGACTTCCTGGAGGAGCTGCGCTGGCGCGGCTTCGTCGAGCAGTGCACGGACGAGGCGGGGCTGCAGGAGCTGCTGGCCGCCGGTCCGGTGACGGCGTACATCGGCTTCGATCCCTCGGCGGACAGCCTGCACTGCGGCAGCCTGGTGCCCATCATGGGGCTCGTGCACCTGCAGCGGCACGGACATCGTCCTCTGGCCATCGTGGGCGGGGGCACCGGCCTGATCGGCGATCCCAGCGACAAGACGGAGATGCGCCTGCTGCTCAGCCGGGAGCAGATCCACGCGAACATGGCGGGGCTCCGCGAGCAGCTCGGCCGCTTCATCCGCTTCGGAGACGGTCCCACCGACGGCCTCCTGCTGGACAACGCCGAGTGGCTGGGCGAGTTCAACTACATCGACTTCCTGCGCGAGTACGGGCGGCACTTCAGCGTCAACCGCATGCTGACCCTCGAGTCGGTCAAGCGGCGTCTGGATACCGGGCTCTCCTTCCTCGAGTTCAACTACATGCTGCTGCAGGCCGTCGACTTCGCCGTCCTGAACCGACGCCATGGCTGCCGGCTGCAAATGGGCGGCGGCGACCAGTGGGGCAACATCGTCATGGGCGTGGACCTGACGCGTCGCCTCAACCAGCAGGAGGTCTACGGCCTCACCTTCCCGCTGCTGACCACCGCCGGCGGCAACAAGATGGGCAAGACCGCCGAGGGGGCCGTCTGGCTCGACGGCACCCGGACCAGCCCCTACGACTTCTACCAGTACTGGATCAACTGCGATGACCGGGACGTGGGCCGCTTCCTGCGCCTGTACACGCTGCTGCCGCGCCAGGAGGTGGAGCGCCTGGCCGCGCTGCGGGGGGCGGAGCTGCGGCGGGCCAAGCGTGTCCTGGCGCGGGAGATCACCGCCCTCGTGCACGGAGAGGCGGCGGCGCAGGAGGCCGAACGCGCCGCGGCCGCCCTCTTCGGCGGCGAGGGCGAGGCCGGTTCCATACCCTCGAGCCGGCGCTCCGGGGCCGACCTGGCCGAGGAGGGCGTGCCGCTGACCGAGGCCCTCGTCGGCTCCGGCCTCTGCAAGAGCAAGGGCGAGGCGCGCCGGCTGGTCCGCCAGCAGGGGGTGCGCGTCAACGGGCGGGTCGTGGCCGACGAGCTGTACGTCCTGGGACCCGCCGACGTCCAGGACGGGCGCATCGCCCTGCAGGTGGGCAAGAAGCGGCACCACCACATCCAGATCGATCCCTGAGCGGGGGGTGCCGGCGCCGCACCGGCGCCCGCCGGGACCATACGGGACCGCAAAGAGGAGGGAGAGCCCTGTGGCTCTCCCTCCTGTCGTCCGGCGGCTGACGGGCCCGTGCCGCGTCAGTTCGTGCGGTGGATCTCCACACGCCGGTTCTTGGCGCGCCCCTCCCGCGTGTCGTTGGGAGCGATCGGGAAGTCCTCGCCGAAGCCCCGCGCCGTGATGCGATCGGCCTGGACTCCCTGAGCGATCAGGTAGTCCCGGACCGCCAGGGCGCGCTTCTCCGAGAGAGCGCGGTTGGACTCGGCGGAGCCGGTGGCGTCCGTGTGTCCGCGGACCTCGATCCTCACGTCGGGCCAGGCCTTCAGCGAGTGGGCCACGCGGTTGAGGACCGCCAGCGACTCGGGCGTCAGCTCGGAGCTGCCGCTCAGGAAGTTGACCCCCTCCAGGATCAGGTCCTCCTTGATCTCCTCGACGACGGGGCAACCATTCGCGTCCACCTCGATGCCAGCCGGTGTGCCGGGACAGCGGTCGGCCGTGTCCAGCACGCCGTCGCCGTCGTTGTCGGGATCGGGACAGCCATCGTCGTCCTGGAAGCCGTCCAGGTCCTCGGCCGTGTCGGGGCACTTGTCCGCGGAGTCCACGATGCCGTCGCCGTCGTTGTCGGGATCGGGGCAGCCGTCGTCGTCCTGGAAGCCGTCCTGGTCCTCGGCGGCATCCGGACAGCCGTCGCTGGAATCGGGGATCCCGTCGCGGTCGTTGTCGAGGTCGGGGCAGCCGTCCTCGTCCTCGAACCCGTCGAAGTCCTCGGGCTGGTCGGGGCAGGCATCCTGCTTGTTGTCGATCCCGTCCCCGTCGCTGTCACGGGAGCCGAAGAAGACGGTCAGGCCGGCGAAGGCATCCACCATGCCCGTGTTGGCGTCCACGTTGTCCGGCCCCCACAGGCCGCTCAGGCCCACGTTGTCCAGATCGTTGAAGGGCATCAGGTGGTAACGCGCGCCCAGGTTCAGGGCCAGGGCGGAGGAGAGGAACAGGTCCGCCCCCAGGGTGATCGAGGCCGTAAAATCGGTGCGGCGCAGCTCCTTGCGTTCTCCGTCCTCGTTGTAGCCGAACAGGATCGGGCCGTCGGGGAAGATCCCCCCGAAGTCCAGATCGTTGCGCTGGTCTTTCACCCGCCAGGCGGTTCCGCCCACGGAGAGGCCCAGGAAGGGAGAGAATCGCCGTTCCGGCGCGAAGTGGTAGAGCAGGCCGGCGCGGGGCTGGTAGATCACGGTGTACAGCCCGGCCCCCGAGTCGAGCGTCAGACCGGCATCCTCGCCCGGCGCGGTCACCCCCGGCCGGATCCAGCCGTACTTGAAGGCCAGCTCGAGCGACAAACGGGGAGAGAGCCCGCGCTGGAGCCTGAATCCGGCGAACTGGTCGACGTTGCTGTAGTCCCAGTCGCCCTGGATCAGCTTCATGAAGCCGCCTTCCAGGCCCACGCCTAGACGACCGGAGACGTCGTTGGCGAAGGCGGTCGGCACGATCAACAGGATGGCCGCAGCCATCAGCCATGCGGAGCGCAGCATGAGTCCTCTCCTTTGCCTAGGTTCCGTCCGCCAGCGTCGAAAGGTAGCCGGCTGGCCCCGCCCGAGTCTCCCCAGGCGGCAAGAGGCTGTCAAGGCGAATGATGCCTGCATGATGGAGCCGCGGAGCCCGGCGCTCTCCCGGCCCTCGACGAGGGGCAGATGCACCGTGGAGGCCGTCGCGCGGCTCAGCGGTCGACGCGATGCAGCTCCACGCGCCGGTTCCGCGCACGACCCTCGGGCGTATCGTTCGGGGCGATCGGGTAATCCTCGCCATAGCCGATGGCCGTGATGCGGGAGGGGGCGACCCCGAAGCGAATCAGGGCATCCCGGACGGCCAGCGCGCGCTGCTGAGAGAGTGCGCGGTTGGCCTCGGCGGAACCGGTGGCGTCGGTATGGCCGCGGATCTCGATCATGGCTTCCGGATGCGCTAGCATCGATCGTGCCACGCCCTCGAGGACGAGCAGGGAACCGGTGACCAGCTCCGCGCTTCCGCTGCGGAAGTTGACCCCCTCGAGGATCAGGTCCCGTGCCATGTCCGGCGCGGCAGCGGCCGCGGGGCAGCCGTGCTCGTCCACCCGCATGCCGGTCGGCGTCCCGGGGCAGGTGTCGTCGGTGTCCGCCACCCCGTCCCCGTCGTTGTCGAGATCGGGGCAGCCATCCTGGTCGCGGAAACCGTCCAGATCCTCCGCGGCGTTGGGGCAACCGTCGGCGGCGTCGGGGATGCCGTCACCATCGTTGTCGGGATCGGGGCAGCCGTCGTCGTCCTGGAAGCCATCACGATCCTCGGGGCTGTCCGGGCAGGCATCGGCGCTGTCGAGAATGCCGTCCTGGTCGTTGTCCTCGTCGGGACAGCCGTCGGTGTCCTCGAAGCCGTCGAAATCCTCCGGATCGCGCGGGCAGGCATCGAGGCGATCCGCGATGCCGTCCCGGTCCATGTCCCCGGTGCTCAGGAACACCGTCAGGCCGCAGAAGCCCTCCAGCAGCCCGCCGTTGGCGTCGGTCTCCGCGGGGCCCCAGATGGCGCTCAACCCGATGTTGTCGACCTGGTTGCCGGCGAGCAGGTGAGCCCGCGTGCCCAGCTGGAAGCAGACGCTGCGCGACACGAACCACTCCGCACCCAGGGTCAGGGAACCCGTGACGTTCGTGCCGCTCAGCTCGCGCGCGGCGCCGTCCTCGTCGAAACCCTCCAGGACGGGGCCGCCGGGAAAGAGCCCGGGAGCCTCGGCGCGCTGATCGTGTACGCTCCAGCTGGTGAGACCCAGGGAAAGACCGACGATAGGGGAGAGGCGGCGCGCGGGCGTCAGCTCGTAGAGAAGTTCCAGCCGCGGCTGCGTGATCACGGTGTAGAAGCCGGCACCGGAGGCCGTGGTCCAGCCGGCCTCCTCGCCCAGCTCCATCACTCCGGGCCGCACCCAGCCGTACTTGAGCGCGAGGGCCAGCGACCAGTGGTTCGTCAGGCCGTGACGCACGGAGAGGTCGAGAAACTGATCCAGGTTGCTGAAGTCGTTGCGGCCGCCGACGAGCTTCATCAGGCCCGTCTGCAGGCCGAGCCCGGTCCGACCGGTGAGATCCTCGGCGCCGGCCGGCCTGCTCGACAGGAGACCGACCATCAGGATCAGCAGGATTGGTAGGCGCCGCATGTGCTTCCTCCATGGGGGGTCAATCGCCGCCCGGCGCCGTATTTCGGGCGCGGGCCTCGTATCCGGGGCAACGGGTCGCCTGCCAGGCGGCCGGGACGAGGGCCACCAGATCGTAGGGGTTCGTCGTGCATTTTGCAAGGTGGGGCCGGGGCGCCACCCCCCCGAGGAGACTGCTTGCCAGCGAAATCGATTCGTGGTTTCTTTCCCACAGAACCTGATCATCGCGCGGGAGGGGGTTGATGGAGAGGCCCGACACGCTGATCGCCCTCTTCATGGAGGAAGATGGCTTGCTCCGGCAGCTTCTCGCCCGCTGCAAGCCGGAGGACCGTGAGGTTCGGGGGTCCGGCGGCACTCTGAGCCTGAAGGAGACGCTCGGCCACCTGGCCTTCTGGGACAGCTTCGCGGTGCGTTTCTTCGAGGAGAAGCTGGCCGGAACCGATCACTCCCTGCCGATGGACTTCGAGAAGCAGAGCCGCGAGGAACTCAAGCGGCTGCGCAAGCTGCCCTTCGACGACGTCCTGGCAAGCTACCAGAACTCCACCCGCGAGCTGATCGCCTTCCTCCAGAATCGCTGGCAAGACCTCTCCCCCAAGCAGCGCCTGGACTTTCACGTGCCGCTCAAGCACCGGCGGCATCACCGGCTGCTGCTCGCCCGGGCGCTGGGCGGCGAGAGTCCCGGTCCCGGGCCCGACGCCCGGACCGCGCAGGCCTGAGATCCCCCCTCACGCCGAGGCTCACAGGTAGCCCAGCTCGCGCATCTTTTGCTCGATGCGGGCCGCCCGGGCGCTCTCCGCCTGCCCCGACTCCTCCAGCTTCGCGGGATCCGGCGGCCTCGCCGCCCCGGCCGTGGCTCGGGCCGAGGCCGCCAGGCTGGCGTCGACGAAGCGATCCAGCCGCGCGGCCACGTCCGGCTGCTCGTCCAAGACGTCGCGCGTCTCGCGCGCGTCCCGCGCCAGGTCCCAGAGCACGCGGTGGGTTAGCCCCGGCGCCTCCAGGCGCCAGTACTTCCAGCGGGAGGTGCGGGCGCCCCGCAGATAGCAGCGGGCCGGGTACTGCCGGCCGCCGCTGCCGTTGGCCTCAATGTAAACGGTGCCCGCGCCCGGGCCCGCGAGCAGCGTGCGACCCAGGGGCAGCCAGGCTCCGGGCGGCAGGCCGGCCAGGTCCAGCAGGGTCGCTCCCAGATCGGACTGGCTGGCCAGATCGTCGCGCACGGCACCCGGCCGGCAGCGGTCGCCGTCCATGATCACCAGGGGTACGCGGATCAGCTCCTCCGTCAGCTGGAAGCCGTGGCCGAGGACGTTGTGGGCGTAGATGCGGGCCGTGATCTCGCCGAAGCGCTCGCGGGCCAGGGCGAACCAGGCGTCGTAATCGAAGCCGCCGCCGCTGGCGGCGCCCAGCGTCTGGAAGGCGGTCAGCACCGCCTGTTCCCGGCCGCCGTGGGCGGCATTGAGCGCATAGTCCTCCACCAGCCGCTCCCCGTGATCGCCGCAGTAGAGGAGGCAGGTGCGCGCCGGATCCCAGGCGTCGAACAGGGCGTGGAGCTGGTGATCCAGCAGGGAAAGCGCGCGGTCGTAGGCGGTCAGGCCGTAGGCCGTGCTATCGAACGGCGGCGGGTTCTGGTAGGGCATGTGGGCTTCCCAGAAGTGCAGGCAGAGGAACCACGGCTCCTGCAGGACGGGCAGGAACCGCTCGAGGTACGACCGGAATCCCGTGTGCAGGTACTCGCTGCGGTCGCGATAACGGTAGTGGTCGAAGCCGCGGTCCAGCCCCACCTCGGGAATGACGGGACCGGTGAACTCCGCGTAGGTGTGGTAGCCGTGCTCGCGCAGGATCTCCGCTACCGTGCGCACGCCCGCCCGCAGGCTGTGGCGCGAGTGCTCGACGATGCCGTGGCCCACCGGCAGCAGCCCCGTGAACAGCGAGGCCAGGTTGGGCGTGGTCGTGCTGGAGACCGCACAGAGCTGGGTCCAGGTGGTGCCCCGCTCGCGCAGGCGATCGAGGAAGGGCAGCGGCGCGCTGCGCCGCGTGTAGGGCGAGGCTCCCGGCAGCTCCACGACGGTTTTCTCGCTGCGGGCGCAGTCGGCGAGGATCAGCAGGATGTTCTTCATGCCGGCGCCTTCCTGCGGAAGAGGCCGAACCAGCCCAGGTTCTCCGCGGGGGCGCCGGCCTGCTGGCCGACCAGCGCGAAGCCCTCGCCGCCGATCAGCGCCGGCAGGTCGTCCTGCTCCTTCAGCTGCTGCGGGGTGCGGATGGCGAACCACTCCCGGGCCCGCCCCAGGGCGCCGCGCAGGCTCTCGGCGCGGCGGGCGGCCGGTAGATGGTGGTAGAGGCCGAGGAAGAGGACGATGTCGTAGGCGTCCAGCAGCAGGTCCGCGTGGTCGCTCGCGAAGCGCGGCCAGTCGGCCAGATCGGCGGTGCGGAAGGTGGCTCCGGCCAGGCCCGCTCGCCGGAAGAGCTGCTCGGCGAAGCGAACGCGGTCCGGCTCCCGCTCGAAGCCGTGCAGCGTCCGGGCGCCGCGCCGGCCGAAGGCGTAGCCGACGATCCCCTCGGCGGCGCCCAGGTCCAGGACGGCGGCGTTCCGGCAGCGCTCCAGCAGCGGCTCGAGGCCGCCCGCGCGGACCCGGGGATCCCACTTCCCGTGCAGCCCCAGCTCGGGCAGGTGATAGTAGGACTTCCGGGCCGGCGGCTCCACGCACCGGAGCAGCTGCTGGCAGTACGCCGTCCAGCCGAAGCGACGCATGGTGCGGACCGCATTGGTGGCCAGCACGTGCGCCAGATCCGGCTCGTCGCGCAGCCGTCCGACCGCCGCGGCGATGGCCTTGCCGGTGACCTCGGGCAGGACCAGCGCGTTCACTCCGTCCCGCGCGAAGTCCACGGTTCCCGCACGGCTCACCATGCAGGGCAGGCCGCAGGCCATGGCCTCGGCCGCGGTGTTGCACCAGCCCGCCCGGGTCTCGCTGGTCACCACCAGATCGAGATCCCGATAGAAGTCGGCCAGGGCTGGCCCGAAGAGCGGCCCGTGCAGCTGCAGCCGGCCGCCAGCGGCCAGCTCCGCCGCCTGTGACCGGGCCGCCCCGGGCAGCGCGCCGTAGAGATGCAGCTCGCAGTCCGGTGGCAGCTCTCCCAGGGCGTCCAGCAGCGGCTCCGGATTCTTGGCGGCGTAGCCGCCGAGGCGCAGGACGGGAGGCCGCGCGGGGAAGGTCTTCAGGGGTGCGGGATGGAAGAGTTCCGGATCCACCGCGCCCGGCAGGACGTGGAAGGCCTCGCCCGCCAGCCGCCGGTAGTCCGCGGTCCGCCAGTGGCTGTTGTTGAAGATGACCACGTGGGGCTGCAGGCTGGCGTTGGCCGCGAGGAAGCGGTCCAGCCGCGAGGGATCGTTCAGCACGTGCTGGACGCGCACGCCGAAGCGGGGTTCGCGGAGCCTCGCCAGCAGCGCGAGCTGCGCGTCGGCGGCGCCCGCGCCCGGGACCATGACCGCGTCCCAGTCCTGCTCCCGCACGCTCGCGAACGGCTGCACCGGACCCGGGAAGTCGGGCCAGTCCGGCGCGAGCTCGTCGGTCAGGGAGGTGAAGACCAGCTCGTGACCGAATCCCCGGAGGATCCGCGCCACGTTGGCGAAGCGGCCGATGCCGCCGTTGCAGGTGTAGCGGAACCAGGCGACCAGCAGCCGCCGGCCGCGCGGCCGGCGGCGGCCCTCGTCGCGGTGATCACGACCGTCGATCTTCACCACGCGATCTCCCTCTAGCCGTCCCGCTCCGCGCGGGCGGCGGGCTGCTGCAGATTCTCCAGGGCCGCGGCGAACTCCCGCGCCTCCGGGTGGAGCCGCAGGTAGGATTCGTACAGCTCGCTCGCTTCGGAATCGCGGCCCAGGGCCAGCAGGAACTGCCCGAGATTCCAGGCGGCGTCCCGGTGGGCCGGATCGGCCTGCAGGGCCTGGCTCCCCTCGCGCAGGGCCTCGGCGCTCCGGCCCTGCTGCCAGAGCGTGCAGGCCAGATCGTTGCGCACGCGCACGTTGTCGGGGGCCCGGTCCAGGATCTCACGGAAGACCGCCTCGGCCTCGGGCCAGCGCTGCTCGCCGAACAGCCGCTCGCCCGCGGCGATGCGCCCGGCCAGGCTGGGCGCGGCGGCGCTCTCCTGCGGTGTCGCACCGCCGGGTGCCGCGGGGAGCGGGCAGCGATGGCGAGCCGGATCGAACCCACCCTGCAGGTGGGGGGACATGTCGTGATCGTCGCGGTAGCCGATCCCGTCCGGCACCCCCCACTTCTCGCGGAAGATGCGCCAGTTCTCCTCCATGCTGGCCGCGAAGTCGATCCCGCAGGCGGCGAAGGTGCGGCCGCCGTAATGGTGCACGAAGCAGTCCCGGGCCAGGATCGTCGCGAATCCTGCGAGCCTGGCACGCAGGCAGAGGTCGTCGTCCTCGAAGTTGCCGCGGCCGAACCGCTCGTCCAGGCCGCCGATCTTCTCCAGCACCGCGCGCTTGATCAGCAGACAGAAGCCCACCGCCCGCCAGTGGATCTGCTGCTGTCCGGCCTGCTCCCGGGCGAGCCGCCGGGCCCAGGCGTCCAGACCCTCCAGGCTCTCGGTGTCGTAGTCCACCTCCGGCAGCTGCTGCGGCCCGGAGATGCGATTGGTGAACGGTCCGACCAGGCCGACGGCCGCATGCCGCCGCGCGCAGGCCAGCAGGCGGCCCAGCCAGCCCTCCGTGACCACCACGTCGTTGTTCAGGAGCACCAGCTGCTCGCCGCGCGCCGCGGCCAAGCCCTGGTTGTTGCCGGCGGCGTAGCCCAGGTTCCGCGCGTTGCGGATCAGGCGGTAGTGGGGATGGCGAGCGGCCAGCTCCGCCAGGTAATCCGCCGTGCCGTCGTTGCTGCCGTTGTCCACGAAGACGACCTCGTGCGGCTCGGTCGTGTGGGCCTGCAGGGCCGCCACGCAGCGGCGGGTGTAGGACAGGGCGTTGCAGGTGAGGATCACGATCGAGGTCAGGCCGCCGCCGGCCGCCGGCTCCGCGGCCGCCGGCGCATCCGACTCATCCGGCCCATCCGGCGCGTAGGGCCGGATCGCCCCGGCCTGGGTGGTTTCGAGCCGACCGTCGGGGTGGATGATCAGGTCCGGCTGCACCCTGGCCAGCCAGCGCCCGCGCAGGCGGCGGATGTTGTCGGCCACCTTGACGAAGCGGGCCGGGCCGCTCTGGGACTCGTGGTGGATCACCTCGCTCGCCGGCACGTACACGAGGCGCCAGCCTTCCTCGCGCAGGCGGAAGCAGAGGTCGATGTCCTCGTAGCCGTTCCAGTAACCCTCGTCGAAGCCGCACGCCGCGACGAAGGCCCTGCGCCGCACGAGCAGGCAGGCGGCCGTCAGGGCCTGGTACTCCCGGGGCTGGTTGGCCTGGGGCAGATCGGCCCGCTCGCGGTAGTAGATGTGGCGGGCGACCAGCGGATCGGGCAGCTTGCGATCGTCGGCCACGATCACACCGGCGTGCTGGATGGTCCCATCGGGGAAGAGCAGCTTGCTGCCGGCCGCCCCCACCCGCGGGTCGCCGGCCAGGGTGGCGAGCAAGGGTTCCAGCCAGCCGGGCCGGACCTCGGTATCGTTGTTCAGGAAGAGCAACGCGTCGGCCCGGGCCGCCGCCGCCCCCTGGTTGCAAGCCCGGGCGAAGCCCTGGTTCTCCGCGTTGAAGAGGGCCGTCAGGCGACCGGCCGCCCGCTCGGCGCGCAGGAACTCCACCGTGCCGTCACCGGAGCCGTTGTCCACCAGGATCAGCTCCGCCCGGCCGGCCGGTGTGTGCCGGTGCAGGGCCGCGAGGCAGGCCCTGGTGAGGTCGAGCCGGTCCAGGACCGGGATGATGATCGAAACGCTCGGCCCATCCGCCGGGGTCGAAACCGGCGCGGCAGCAGCCGCGTCGTCGCTTGCGGGTGGCAGGATCCAGCCGCTCTCCGGCGGGCAGCCCAGCGTGGCGGGTAGGCGCTCCCCGCCCGGCGCCAGGCTCTCGGTGATCCGGACCATCTCGCGGCGCAGCTGGTCCTCCTCGGCGTTGTAGCCGACCTGCCGGGCGTAGTCCCACTGGTGCTCCATGAGGGTCAGGCCCAGCTCCGTGTTGCCGCTGCCGAGGGCCAGGCGGGTGAACGCCCGATGGATCCGGAAGTCGCTGGGATGGGTCCTGGCCGCCTCCTTGAGCAGCTCGGCGGCCCGCTCGACCTGGCCGGTGGCCATGGCCAGCTCCCCCCGCAGGCGCATGGCGCGCGGATGCTCGGGGCTGAGGGCCAGCACGGTCTCCACCGCTCGGGCCGCCTCCGCCGCGTGCCCTTCCCCGGCCATCAGCTCGGCCCCCAGGGCCAGCACGCCGAGAGACCGCGGCGCCAGGCGCCGGGCCCGCTGCCAGGGCTCGCGGGCCAGGTCCGGCCGGCCCCGCTCCAGCTGGAGGGCGGCCGCGGCGAGAGGCGCCGCGCTCAGCGCGGGATCCAGGCGCTCCGCCTCGCCGAAGCAGGCCAGCGCCTGGGGGAGGCTGCGCCGCTCGTCCTGCCAGTCGAAGCCGCGGCAGAGGATGTTCAGGGCCCGGACATCCGCGGGCAGGACGGGCGGATCGCCGGTCGCCGGCAGCTCCCCGAAGAGGGCCTGGAAGAGCGGGGCCGCCACGGGAGCCTCGCCGTAGCAGGCGGCCACGAGGGACCGGCCGGCCGCGGCCTGGCGGGCCCACTGCTCGGGGTCCGAGAACAGCCGGACCACCGCCGCGGCCAGCTCGGCGGCTGTCGATTCGATGAGGGCATGCCGACCATTCTCGAGGGGGATCCCCTCGGCGCCCACGGGTGTGGTCACCACGGGCAGGCCGGCGGCCAGGGCCTGGCTCACCTTGCCCTTCAGACCGGCACCGTAACGCAGCGGGGCCACCGAGACCCGCGCGCCGTCCAGCAGGTCCGCGAGGTCGGCCACCTGGCCCGTCACCTCTACGCTCTCGGAGGCCAGGGCCCGCACCGGGGCCGGCGCCCCCCCGCCGACGATCTTCAGGCGCGCGTCGGGCAGCTGCTCCGCCACCCGCGGCCAGATCTCCTGGCCCAACCAGAGGGCCGCGTCGACGTTGGGCTGATGGCCGAAGTAGCCCACGAAGACCACGTCGCGGCGCGCCGCCAGGGGTGGTGAAGCGGCCGGCAGGGGATGCAGGTGGGGCACCGTGATCACCGGGGGCAGCGCGCGCAGGGCGGCGGGCAGGCGGTTCGCGGCCTGCTCGGCCGCCATGCCGGCGGCCAGCACCGCGGCGTCGGCCCCGGTCACCGCCAGCACGGCGTCGGCCTGGGCGTATGCGGCCAGCTCCCGGTGCCGGCCGTGGGCGAACTTCTGCAGCAGGGGCAGGTGGCCGGCGAGGGCGGCGCCGCGGACCTCCCGCAGGTACCAGACGTCCCAGGAGTGTACGGCAGCCCGCAGGTGGGGCAGGGCCCGCCGCAGCGTCGGCAGGTGCTCCTGGGCCACGTTCCAGAACGAGATCAGCGCCGCGTCGCAGCGATTGCGCTCGGCGACGGCCCGCAGCCTGGCGCGCGCCAGCTCCAAGCCCCAGGGCTTGTGAGCCGCGGCGTGGGGGAAGAGCTCCTCCACCTCGCAGCCCAGGGCCACGAGTTCGGCGCCGTAGCGGCCGCGCTCCTCCTCGGCGAGGCGATCGAGGCCGACCACCACGACCGCGTGGCCCGCCCGCCGCAGCAGGCGGATCAGCTGGTGGAGTTGGTGGTCACCCGAGCAGGTGTCCGGCCGCGGCCAGGTCGGGTGCAGGACCAGCACGCTGCGTCTCATAGCCGTCCCCCTGCTTTCTGGTGCTCCGCGTACATCTCCAGGATCTCCCGCGCCCGGTGATCGTAGGTGTGCGCCGCCAGGATCTTCTCGCGGGCGCGGCGCGTCAGGACCGCGCGCTCCTCGGGATGCTCCAGGTAGTGGGCCAGCTTCTCGCGGGTGTCGGCGTGGCCGTCGCTGAAGACGGCGCAGTCGCCGAACATCTCCGCGATGGCCGGGATGCGGTCCGAGAGCAGGAGCGAGCCGCAGGCCAGCACTTCGAAGACGCGATTGTTGACCATGCCGGCGGCCGCCTGGCTGCCGGCCTGGAAGCCGAGGGCCACGTCCACCGAGGAGTAGAGGGCTGCGATGTCCGGGATCGGCAGCACGCCGCGCCAGTGGCGGCGCAGGATCTCGGGGCTGCGCTCCCACATCTCGCCCCAGAGGGCCAGGTCGAAGCCGGCGGCCGGCAGCACGTAGCGATCGAACACCTCGTGGCCCTTCGTGCCGGGATTGTAGGAGCCGAGATAGGCCACCTGGGCGCGGTACTCGGGGCGGGCCGCCTGCGGCGAGTGCACCCGCGGGTTGGCGGCCATGTGGAGCAGGCGCGCCGGCTTGTGCTCGGCGAAGCGCGCCACCGCGGCCGGGCTGTTGGCGGCGTAGAGGTCCGCCTCCAGGCGCAGGGCGTCCTCCCAGGTCAGCGCCTGGCCGGCCGGCATGAACTCGTGCGTGTAGTTGACCACGTAGAAGAGGCTCACCGCGTGGGGCAGGTCCAGCGGCTGCCGCCAGGCCGTGAAGGAGAAGAGCAGGTCCGGCCGGAAGGTCGCCAGCTCGCCGGCGGTGGCGTAGCTGAAGATGCGCACCTCGCCCACGTCGGACCGCCACTCCAGGGCCTCGCGCAGGTTGTCGCTGATCATGGCCTCGCCCCACAGGCAGTCCGGTCCGTGGTAGGGGGAGAGGATGGCCACGCGGATCGGCGCGGGCAGGAGCGGACGGCGGACCTCCGCCAGGGGACCGGCATCCTGCGGCAGGAAGCGATCACCCCACTTGTCGAGGAACTTGCGCTGCGCCGTCTTCTGCAGCTTCAGGCGCTTTTTCTCCGAGCCAGTGACCGCCTTGGCCGTGATGCTCTCCGCGTGGACGACCCAGGCCTCGGGGGCCACGCGGACGCGCCAGCCGGCCCGGCGCAGCGCGACGCAGAGATCGACGTCCTCGTAGTAGGCGGGCGCGTAGAGCGGATCATAGCCGCCCACGGCCGCGAAGGCCTGCCGCCGCACCAGGAGGCAGCAGGCCGAGGCGTAGTCCACGTCCAGGGCGGGAGCGTAGCTGTGGGCGCTCTGGAAGGTTTCGCGTCCGCGGTTGGTCACCGTGCCGTCCAGGTTCAGAACAGCCCCCGCCTCCAGCAGCAGGCCCTCGCGCGTGACCAGGCGCGCCCCCACGGCGCCGATTCGCGGATCGGCGGCCGCTTCCTCCAGCAGGGCCTCCAGCCAGCCGGGCTGCGGCTCCGTGTCGTTGTTCAGAAACAGGAGGTACTCGCTGCGCGCCTCCGCGGCCGCCTGGTTGTTGGCCGGACCGAAGCCGCGGTTCTCCTGGTTGGCGATCAGGCGCAGGTCGGGCTGGGCCTCGGCCCAGGCGCGCGTCCCGTCGCGGGAACCGTTGTCCACCAGGATGATCTCGGCCAGCCCGGGCGGGACCGTGCGGCGCAGAGCGCTCAGGCAGCGGCGCGTGTGATCGAGCTGATCCCGGGCCAGCACCACGATGCTCACCCGGGGTGCCTCCGCAGCCGGGGCGGCGCTCTCGCGCAGGCCCAGGGCGGCCGCGCATCGCTCGAGACCGGCCTGCGCCTCGGCGTCCTGCGGCTCCCGCAGCAGGCGGGCGCTCAGCTCGGCGACCCGGGCGGCCGTGGCGGCGTGGTCGATAGCGGTCGCGCTCATCGCATCTCCTCCGTTCCGACCGGTGCGAGGCGATCACCGTCCTCAGCGGTGGCGGCATTTGCGCTTTCGATCAAGCGCCTGACGGCCGCCCGGATGCGGTGCGTCTCGGGATTCTGGGGATCCAGCTGCAGGGCCGCGGCCGCGGGGGGCTCGGCCTTGGCGGCCTCGCCGTGCCGCAGGTGGTAGCGGGCCAGGTTGAGCTGGGCCCCCGCATGGGCGGGCCAGATCTCGGCCGCCTTCATGAAGGCCTGGAGCGCCCAGGTCTCGTCGCCTGCGGCCAGGATCGCCTCGCCGTGCCGGTTGAGATCCTCGGCCAGGCCGCGCGAGACCTGCTCCAGGTAGATGCGGGTCTGGGGCAGGGCGTTCACCGCGCGGAAGGCGACCAGCTCCTTGGCGAATCCGCGCCCGCCCGCGGCCACGGCCGCGTCCAGCAGCTCGCCGGCGTGGCGATACAGCTCCCACTCCCAGATGTTGGCCTCGCGGAGGGCCGTGCGGTCGCTCTCGCTCAGCGGTGTCTGCGGTGGGCGGTTGCGCCCGATGTTGGTGCGCTGGTAGATCGGCGGCCGCCAGCCCAGCGTGCGCCGCATGAGGACCACCGATTCGTCGAAGCGCTCCACCAGACCGACCACGGCGAAGTGCTCCTCCAGGATCCGCAGGGCCCGTTCCAGGTGCTCCGCGCCCACGGCGCCGCGCGGCAGGTCGCCCAGCCCCGCCACGTAGCGCAGCTGCCCGTTGTCCAGCTCGGGCGCCAGCTTGGCGTGGGCGAACTCGGCGAGGCTCATGCCACCGTCCACGACCTGCGGCCGCAGGTAGTGCTCGGGGCTGCGCAGGATGTGGTAGTACTGCGAGACGAGCCGCTCGACGGGGTCCCGCAGGAGCGTGAGGTAGCGGGCCGGCCCGGGCAGGTGGGCGTGCAGCCCGAAGAACTGATGTCCCTCCAGCACGCGAACCTGCGCGCGCGCGACCTCCGGCAGGCCGGAGAAGTCCTTCTCGTGAACGCGCCAGCCCTCCAGGGTGAAGATCCTGTGTGAATCGTACTGGCGCTCGAGGATCCGCCGCAGGGTGGAGCCGGCCGTCTTGGGGATGTGCAGGAAGATCAGCCGCGCGTCGTCCGCTGCATCGTCGGTCTCCGCACGCGGCGCCGGCTTCGCCGGGTGCTCCGTCACCACCACGGATGCGGTCCGCGGAGGCGGACCGGGCGGCGGGGAGATGGGACGCGCGGTGGCGGGGATGGGTCCCGCCTCGCGGCAGAGCCGCGCGTAGATGACGCCCAGCTCCGGCGACAGCTCCGGAGCCTCCGGCTCGCGGTTGTGCTCGTGGTGACGCAGCTCGCCCTTGACGTCGCCGCAGGCGGCGACCAGCAAGGCCGGCTCCACCGGCCAGCCCAGCCAGGCGACCACCCGGCCCAGCTCGGCCACCGGATCGGCAAAATAGGACTGGTAATGGGTGACCAGGCGCTGCTCCGCCGTGGTGTGCTCCAGCAAGGAGTTGTAGTAGTGCTGCCAGAGGTTCAGGGAGAAGGCCTCGGAGCTGGAGCTGCGGCGGTAGAGGGAGCGCACGACCTCACGCGGATGGCGCAGGCAGATGACCGGCCGCAGGCCGGGGAGCAGGGCGCGCCAGAAGGGCAGCGTCAGGCTGTTGCGGGGATCCTTCCAGCCCCAGGGCTCTCCGCGCTGCAGCGGGGTCAGAGCCGCCAGCGCCCGATCCCGCCAGCGGGCGGCCAGCTCGGACCAGGCCGCCGGCTCCACCTGCGGCGGCAGATCCCAGCCCCCGCCCAGCTCGGCCAGGATGGCGTCGTTGAGAATGACCAGAGGGAAGTTCTCGAAGAAACCTTCGGGATTGTCCGGCTGCGGCTTCAAGAGCTGGTCCTCCGGCCCGAGATCCAGCCCGCAATGGCGGAGCAGCCGCGTCACGAGAGAGGTTCCCGATCGATGCATGCCGGCGATGCACACGGGCGCCTGGACGTTCATGGCGTCATCCATCCTCGTCAGGCGGCCGCCGTCCCGGCGGCGCGCCGCATGGAGCAGAGCCGTGGCCGGCACCGGAACCCGTCCAGCCGGCCGTTCCGGGCCGGAAGTAGCAAATCCGCCGCCAGCCGGGACCCCGCGCTGGAAGCAGGCCGCGACGCGCGATCCGGCGGTTCGGGCGAGATCCGGCGCGAAGCGGAGAGCCGGCCGGGGCGATCCTCTTGCCCGATGCCGGCAAGAAATGCCCGCGACGGGAGGCTCGGGGCCCTCCCGGCTGGCAGTCCGGCGGGGGCTGGGTTACTTTCCCCCAGTTCGCAGGCGGCAGGCTCCGGGCGCGGATCCGGAGCGGTCTGCGAGCACCGTCTCCTGCTGGTCCTGCGGGCCTGGCGGCCCGCTGCCCGACCGAGGACGGCCGACGCATGATCATCCTGGGCAGCCGCGGCAGCGATCTGGCCCTCTGGCAGGCGCGACACGTCCGGCGGTTGCTGTCCGAGCGCGCCGGCCTGGACTCGCGCATCGAGATCATCCAGACCGCGGGTGACCGGTCCGGCGACGTCAGCCTGGCGCGCCTCGAGGGCAAGGGCTTCTTCACCAAGGAGATCGAGGAGGCTCTGCTGCGCGGGGACATCGACCTGGCGGTGCACTCCCACAAGGACCTGCCCACCCAGGGACCCCCGGGCCTGGTGGTCGCCGCGGTGCCGGAGCGGGGTGCAGCCGGGGAGTGCCTCGCCGTGCGGGCGGAGGCCTGGAGCGAGGCCAGTCCGCTTCCGCTGCGGGAGGGCGCCGTGGTCGGCACGGGCTCGGCCCGGCGGCGCGCGCAGCTCGCGGCGCTGCGGCCCGATGTGGAGCTGCGCGACCTGCGCGGGAATGTGCCCACCCGCCTGCGCAAGGTGGCGGAGGGGCAATACGATGCCATCGTGCTGGCGAAGGCGGGTCTGGAGCGGCTCGGCGTGGCCCCGGACGGACTGCGGATACACGACCTGATGATGGAGCAGATGATGCCGGCGCCGGCCCAGGGCGCACTGGCGATCCAGATACGCGCCGGCGACGCCGCGCTGGCCGCCGGCGTGGCGCGGCTGCATCACGAGCCAACGGCCCGCTGCGTGGAGGCCGAGCGCCACCTGCTGGCGAGCTTCGCGGGCGGTTGCAGCCTGCCCCTGGGGGCCCATGCCACGCTGGAGAACGGCGGTCTCAGGCTGCAGGCCGTGCTGGAGGCGAGCGACGGCCGCTTGCGGCGCTGCGACGTGCGGGGCCTGAACCCCGCGGCTGCGGCCGAGGCCGCGCGGCTGATGCTGACCCGCTGAGCCGGATCGCAGATGCGCGGAGCCCGGCCGGATGGCCGCGCTCCCCGAATCCCGGGAGGAGGAACCGTCATGACGGCGGAACACGATCACGAGGACGAGCAGAACCGCCTGCTGGACGACGATGACGACCAGGAGATCAGCATCCCCGGTCCCGGTCTGGTGCGGCCGCGCCGGCTGCGCCGCACCGGCGTGCTGCGCGAGGCGGTGGCCGAGACGCGGCTCCACCCGGACATGCTCGTCCAGCCCCACTTCGTCCTGCCGGGAAGCGGGCAGCGCGAGGAGATCGGCGCCATGCCGGGGATCGTCCGCGAGAGCGCCGATCGGCTGCTCACAACGGTGGCGGCCGACCTGGAGCTGGGCCTGCGCCACGTCCTGCTCTTCGGCCTGCCGGCCGAGAAGTCGCCGACGGCCGACGGCGCCATCGATCCCGACGGGGTGGTGCCGGCGGCGATCCGCCAGCTCAAGCGGGAGTTCGGCGACGACCTGCTGGTGAGCGCCGACATCTGCGTCTGCGCCTACACCGACCACGGGCACTGCGGCATCGTGCGCGACGGCGAGGTGGTCAACGACGAGAGCCTCGAGCTGCTGGCCGGCATGGCCACGGTCTGCGCCGCCGCGGGCGCCGACGTGGTGGCGCCCTCGGACATGATGGACGGCCGCGTCGGGGCCATCCGCGTGGCCCTCGACACGCAGGGCATGTCGGACGTGGCCATCATGTCCTACGCGGCCAAGTACGCCTCGGCCTACTACGGGCCCTTCCGCGAGGCCGCCGACAGCGCCCCCGCCTTCGGCGACCGGCGCAGCTACCAGATGGATCCCCGCAACGTGCGCGAGGCGATCAAGGAGATCCTGCTGGACGTGGAGCAGGGAGCCGACATCGTCATGGTCAAGCCGGCCCTGGCCTACCTCGACGTGATCCGGCGCGCGCGGGAGGCTGTCCGGGTGCCCGTGGCCTGCTATAACGTGAGCGGCGAGTACTCCATGGTGAAGGCGGCCGCCCATGCGGGCCTGATCGAGGAGGGCCGCGTGGTCCTGGAGAACCTCTGGGCCATGGCGCGGGCCGGCGCGGACATCATCATCACCTACCATGGGCGTGATGCGTTGCGGGAGAGGTGGCTGCCATGAGCGAGCTGTCGCGCGAGCGTTCCCGGGAGCTGTACCGGCGAGCCTGCGAGCTGCTGCCCGCCGGGGTCGATTCGCCGGTGCGGGCCTTCCGCTCCGTGCACGGCGAGCCGCTCTTCATCGCCAAGGGCCGCGGCGCGTACCTCGAGGACGTGGACGGCAACCGCTTCCTGGACTGCTGCGGCTCCTGGGGCCCCCTGATCCTGGGGCACGGCCACCCCGCCGTGCTGGAGGCGGTGCACCGGGCCGCCGACGCCGGGCTCACCTTCGGAGCCCCCAGCCCCCTCGAAATCGACCTGGCCGAGAGGGTCAAGGCGGCCTATCCGGATGCCGCGATGATGCGCTTCGTGAGCAGCGGCACCGAGGCCGTCATGTCCGCCGTGCGGTTGGCCCGCGGGTTCACCGGGCGCGACATCGTCGTCAAGTTCAGCGGCTGCTACCACGGGCACAGCGACGCCCTGCTGGTGGCGGGCGGCAGCGGTCTGGCCACCTTCGGCACGTCCTCGTCGGCGGGCGTGACGGCCGGCGCGGTCGCCGACACGGCAGTCGTCCCGCTCGACGACGAGAACGTCCTGCAGGATCTCTTCCAGGAGCGCGGCTGCGAGATCGCCGCCGTGATCATCGAGCCGCTCCCGGCCAACGCCGGCCTGCTCCGCCAGCGGCCGGAGTTCCTGCGCGTGGTGCGGGAACTCACCGAGGAGTACGACGCGCTGCTGATCCTGGACGAGGTGATCAGCGGCTTCCGCGTCGGCATGGGCGGGGCGGCGGCCCTCTACGAGCTGCCGGCCGATCTGGTCACCTTCGGCAAGATCATCGGCGGCGGCCTGCCGGTGGGGGCCTTTGGCGGCCGGCGCGAGATCATGGAGCGGGTCGCCCCCCTCGGGGACGTCTACCAGGCCGGCACCCTCGCGGGCAACCCCGTGGCGATGGCCGCCGGCGCCGCGACCCTGCAGGTGCTGATGGAGGAGGACGTGTACTCTCGGCTGGAGAAGCTCGGACGCCGTCTCGAGGAGGGCGTGGCCGCCGCGGTGCGCGAGGCGGGCGGCAGCTTCGTGCGCGTCGGCTCCATCTTCTGGCTGGTCTTCCAACCGCAGGCCCCGCGCAGCTTCGAGGCCATCGACGCCTCCGGCATGCCGCGCTTCGCCGACCTGCACGCCGCCCTCCTCGAGCGCGGCGTCTACCTCGCGCCCTCCGGCTACGAGGTCGGCTTCCTCAACCACGCCATGACCGAGTCCGACATCGATACCCTCACCAACGTCCTCCGCGAAAGCCTGGCGGCCCTGCCCGGCTGAGCGAGAGGACCGCAGCTCCGCGTCTGGACTCCGATGGGCCCGCAATCCAGGCATCCCTCCGGGAACGCTCCCATCAGCTTTCCGCAGCTGTTGTTCGGGGGCAGGGCCGGCGAGATCGAGCAGAGCACGAAGTCCTCGCTCCGTGGCACCCCCGCCGGGGACCGGTTGGCGTGGAAGGTGCAACGGCTGACCGTCGCCCCGGCGCCCCATGTGCGCAGGGCTCCCGCATCGACGCCCAGGTTGTGCACGAAGAGGCGGTTGGCCGCGTCCATGTGGGCGCCGTCGCGGGAGGCCACGCCGCCGCATCCGGAATCGCAGGTGTTGTCGCCGAAGGGGCAGCCCTCGAAGTTCATCGTGGACTGAGTGTTGACCCCGCAGGCCCCGCCGTTCCAGTCGGCGTGATTCTCCATGAAGCTGCAATCGAGGACCTCCGCCGAGGTTCCCGCCATGCAGCTGTAAACGGCCCCCGCGTCATGCCAGCAGCGGTTTTGCCGGAAAACGCGGTTCTCGAACGAGCCAGATTGCGGCAGCAGCCGGGGTCGGGAGCATCAGGACGGCTACGAACAACGGGAATAGACGCCACGGCCGGAGGTATCCGGTGCAAAGGATGACCTCCTCCGATTCGGGCGAGAACGTCGGCAAGCAGGATCCGAGAGGCAGTTTGATTCTAGATGCTCGGAAGGAAACCCGTGAGCAGTGAGTTCTGACACCCGGATCGTCTCAACGGCGGGCGACCACAAAGATGGCAGTGGCCAGGAACGGGCAGCCCGTACTGTCCCGCCGGAAGAGCGTGGCACGCAGTAGCCGCTGCAAGGGGGCCCAGCGCAGGACATCCAGAGGGGCCGTCACGTACTGGCTCTCCAGCACGGTGAAGCCGGACGCAGCGATGAGCCGCGAAATCCCCCGCCGGCGATAGATGCGCGCTCTGGCCCAGCGGTCGTGGATCCGCTCGGGCAGCCAGCTGAAGAAGGGGACGCGGTTCCAGGGCAGCAGCGGCAGGCTCGCGCCGTGCGTCTCGAAGATCCACCAGCGGTTGGGCACGGTGAGAATCAGGACGCCGCCGGGTCGCAGTACGCGGTGCAGCTCGGCCAGGCTCTCCCGCTCATCAGCCACATGCTCCAGCACCTCGAAGGACACGGCGCAGTCCATCGAGCCATCGCCGCAGGGAAGACGGCGACCGTCATAGATCGTGGGCAGGATCCGGTCCTGCCAGCCTCGTGCCGCCGCTTCCCGTGCCAGCTCGTCCAGATAGCGGGGCTCGATGTCCACGGCGAAGACTTGCCGGAATCGCTCGGCGAGCAGGAGGGTCTGGGCTCCGTTGCCGCAGCCGAAATCCAGCAACCTCTCCGCTGTCGGAGGGATGTGGGGCGCGACGAGCCGTTGGCGGCGTTCGAGGAGCCAGTCGTCTGCCGTCGCCGGTCGACCACCGGCTAGGTGAGGAAGCGAGCGAGCGGACTCGTTCAAGGCCAGCCTCCGGATCAGGCGACGGCCACGACCACGGCGGTGATGTTGTCGGGGCCGCCGGCCGCGAGGGCGGCCTCGATCAGGTGGGTGACGGCCTCGGCGGGGGTGGCGGCCTCCTGGAGGATGCCGGCGATGAAGTCGTCGGGCACGGCGTCGGTCAGGCCGTCGCTGCAGAGCAGGAAGACATCTCCGCTGCCGATCGTGCCCTCGCCCAGCTCGAACCGGGTGCCGGCGCCGATGCCGAGGGCCCGCGTGATCATGCCGCTGCGCCCGTTGCCGGGCAGCCAGAGGCCGCTCTCCACCTCGGGGGTGTGGTCCCGGGTCAGGCGTTCCAGGCGCCCTTCGTGCAGACGGTAGGCCCGGCTGTCGCCGGCGTGGGCCGTCCAGAAGCGCCCGTCGCGCAGGTGGAGGGCCACGACGGTGGAGCCCATGCCCAGCAGGGGACCGACGGCCTGCTCGCGGACGGCCGCGTCCGCCTGCGCCAGGAGTTCGGGAAGCTCCCGCGCCGGGTCGGACCACTCGGGGCAGCGCTCGCTGCCGGCGGCCACGACGTTCACCGCGAGGGCCGAGGCCTTCTCGCCGCCGGCATGGCCGCCCAGGCCGTCGGCCACCAGGAAGAGCCGGCGTTCCGTCGCGAGCAGGAAGGCGTCCTCGTTGTTGCCGCGAACCAGACCCTGGTCGGACAGCCCGGCCGCTGTCAGCTCGAGATCAGGCACTCCGTCACCTCTGCTTGCAGCCCCGCAGGAGATGTCCATCAGGAGGACAAAGAGAAGATCCGAGACGCACGCGCCACGTCTCGGATCCTCAAGATGCTAGCTTGCAGTCTTCACCGCAAGCTCTGGGTAGGCCATCAGAGATTCCCGTTGGGCCCTTTCCCGCCGCCGTAATAGTCACGGCGGTCGTCCGGCGTCAATGTACGCTCGTACTCGCCGTACACTCCCAGCGTGATCTTCTGCTCCGTAACGACTGGCTTGCTGTACTTCTTCTTGTCCATGGGCCAGGAACCTGCCTGTTGATGAAAATCGCAATGGAGATCCTGAAAGGCCGCTTCCAGGAATCCCCCATACATTATGAAGTTATCAGAACACTGACAAAGTGTCAAACAAAATGAATGAGGTTCTTCGCCACCAGCTCACCCAGGTAGTCCCGGAGGTCCTTTTCCACCGTTTCCCGGTCGATATCGTAGGCCGCCAGGAGCAGCTCGGCGATATCCTCCACCGTGTTCGTGCCGTCGATCGCCCGCCAGATGTCAGCCCCGACCGCCGTGATCGTGTACATGGTGTCGCCATCCGCCGCGCAGACGTAGATCTCGTCGTCCTCTTCCCGCACGACGACGTCCTCGTTCTGCCGGGGCACGGCAACCTTGCTCCAAGGGGTCATGGGCTTCCTCCCGGTTTGCGGACGTGGCGTATGATACCCAGGATCGGACGGGAAAACAACCTCTCGCAGGACCAGATCAGGCGGGGAAGGGGCCGGCAGAGCAGCCGGAACAGATCTCGCAGGCCCACCAGCAACCAGAGCAGGAAGTTGCGGAGGCGGAAGGCGGCGCCGCAGAGGCGATAGATCTCCCCGCCGGCGTGGATGGCAATCGGCCGCCCCACGATGGCCTCGGTCTGCAGCCGCTCCCACTCGCGGTTCTGATCGCCCTTTTGCAGGTACCGACCCGGACCGTAGGCCAGCATCAGGCGATGGCAGATCAGCCGCTCGCCCTGACAGAAGACCACGAGATCGCCGGGCAGGAACAGCCGCGGGGCCGGGCCCACGACGATCTCCTCGCCCGGCTGCAGGAGAGGCGCCATGCTGCCCGACCGCACCTGGAGCCGGCCCGGGTGACCTCGTGCCAGGCGCTCGAGCCAGAGCTTCCGGGCCATCGGGTTGTCCGTCGCGCTCGTCATCATGTGTGCTCGGGCTCCTGGCGGGCCGCCGTCGCGACGCGGGGGCTCGGCGCCGGCTCGACCTCCCAGCCGATCCGGGCCAGCATCAGATAGACCAGCGCGCGGACCGCCAGGCCCGCTCCCTGGCGGGAAAAGCACCGTCGCGCCGTCATCTGCGCTGCGGGAAGCTGGTGGCCGTTCAGCCCCAGCTCGACGCCCGAGGGTCGCATCAGGCGGCCCAGCAGGGACCAGCGGTCGGCAAGCCGATCCCGGCGCAGGAACGACACCGCGCGCAGACCGGCGCTGGACTGCAGCAGGTGCCGGCGCAGCAGCGTCTCGGGGCGCAGCAGGCAGCGCAGGCCCGCGGGCAGAGGCGGGCCCTGCGCGCGCAGGCGGACGAGATTCGGCTCCTCGCCGAACCAGCCGGCCAGCTCCAGGCAGGCCGCCGCGATGGTGGCCAGCCGATCGTGCCGTGCCTGACGCCAGAACGAATCCGGATCCAGGGCCCAGCCGGTGTACGTGGCCACCGCGTGCACGTCGTGCAGCTGGGCCAGGATGCTGAAAGCGCTCAGGGCGGTGTGCTGGCAGAGGTGCAGCAGGAGGTCCTGCGGCGCCGGCAGGCGGGTCGGGCGACCGTCCAGATTCACCCGGCGCGCGCGCTGTTCCAGGGCACGGGCGTCGAGGTCGGTGTCCATGATCGGCAGGCTCAGCGCCCAGTGGAGCTCGAAGCGGCACCACGTCCGCTCCGGTTGATGGAAGATCAGGTGGAAATGGAAATTCCGGTAGAAGGTCTCCGGCTGCCTGCGCTCGTCGAGAACGAAGCCCAGGTCCCGCATCACGGAGGCGGCGCGATCCAGCTCGGCCGGCGCGAGCAGCAGGTCGATGTCCGCGGAGGGCCGCTCTCCCGGATCGGGACACACGGTCAGGCTCAGGGCCGCGCCCTTGAGCAGGACCGGCTCGATGCCGGCGGCCGCCAGGCCGTCCAGGACCCGGAGCAGCTCCTTCCGGAAGAGCGTGTTGCGGAAGGCATGCTGGACGTGCCCGTACCGCAGGCCATGCTGCACGGCCGCCGGCAGCGTCTCCCAGATCACCTCTTGGTGCAACCGGGCGTAGAGATGGCCGCGCAGGTTGTGCACCAGGGCCAGTTCCAGGAAGCGCGACCAGAAGCCCGGCGGCAGCCGTTCCGGCGGCGCCGGAGAGGCTCCGGGCGGAGCGGCGAGCAGTGCCAGGAAGTACCGCTCGGCCGGTCCCAGGGGCGGAATCTTCTGCAATCGCAACGTCCCCTAGCCTCCCAGCTGCAGCTTGACCAGGCTGCAGTACAGGCCCTGCCGCTCCATCAAGGAGTTGTGGTCGCCTTCCTCCACCAAGCGCCCGCCGGACACCACAAAGATGCGGTCCAGGTCGCGCACCAGGGAGAGGCGATGGGCGATGACGATGGTGGTGCGTCCCTGCATGAGGGCCTGCAGGGCGCGCCGCACCGCTTCCTCGGTCTCGGCGTCCAGGGCGCTGGTGGGTTCATCCAGCACCAGGATGCGCGGATCGCGCAGGAAGGCCCGGGCCAGGGTGATGCGCTGGCGTTCGCCGCCGCTCAGCCGCACACCCCGCTCGCCGATCAGGGTCTGGAAGCCCTCCGGCAGGGCATCGATGAACTCGAGCGCGTTGGCCTTGGCTGCCGCGGCGCGCACGGAATCCGTGGGCACGTCTGCCAGCCCGAAGCAGATGTTGTCGTGCACGGACATGTCGTAGAGCACGGGTTCCTGCGAGACGAAGGCCATCTGTCCGCGCAGATCGGTCAGGTCGTGATCTTGGTAAGGGCGGCCGTCGAGCAGTAGCTGCCCGCGGGAGGGGTCGAACAGGCGGAGGATCAGCCCCGTGAGCGTGGACTTGCCCGCCCCGGACGGTCCGACGATGCCGACCCACTGGCCGGCGCCGATATGCATCGAGATGTCCTGCAGGACCGGCCGCTCGTCGTAGGCGAACCCCACGTCGGCGAGGTCGATGGCTCCGGAGCACTCCGGCAGAACGCGCGCAGCGGTAAAGGGCCGCCGCTCTGGCGTAACGGCGAAGACGTCGTCCAGCCGCGCCGCGGCCGCTATCGAGCCCTGCGCGGAGGTGTAGAGGCTGGTGAGGTTGCCCATGGGCACGGCGACCCGGTAGGACAGGAGCAGGAACGCCACGAGTTCGCCGTAGCTGGTCACGCCCTGCGAGGTCAGGTAGAAGCCGTAGACCACCACGGCGATCAGGCAGATCCAGAGCAGGATCTGCGATCCCGAGTCCAGGGCGGCGGCGGTGATGGCCCGGTGCAGGCCCGCCTGACGGTAGCGTTCCAGCATGCCCTCGAAGCGTTCCTGCTCGTGCGGCTGGCTGTTGTAGACCTTGATGACGCGGATGGCGCCGGTCATCTCCTGAACATGGCTGCTGATCTGACCCAGCTCGTCGTACATCTTGCGGGAAAGCCGCCGCAGCCGCTTGCCGAAGAGGTGGACCAGCAGAATGGTGGAGGGAACCAGGGTCGTGGCCACCAGGGTCAAACGCACGTTGAGATGGAACATCAGGACCACCGCGCCGCCCAGGGTCAGGGCCGCCCGCGCCAGGGCTACCGCGCCGGTGGTCATCATGTACTGGATGCTGCCCACGTCCGAGGTCATGCGGGCCGAGAGGTCGCCGCCCTTCTGGTGCGTGAAGTAGAGGCTGGGCAGCTCCAGCATGTGGGCGAACAGGCGCTGGCGCAGTCGGGTGATGACGCCGAGCCCGAGCCGGGCGGAGATGACGGAGTAGAGGAAGGTCCCGCCGAGCTGCAGGACGAGCAGGCCGCCGAGGATGGCCAGCATGTTCAGGGTGCGCTCGCGGCTCCAGCCACCGGCCAGGGCATCCACGAAATGGCCGGCGTAGATGGGGATCGCCAGGCTCACGGACGTGGAAACGGCCATCAGGATCAGCATGGCCACGAACTCACGGTACTGCCCTTGAAGCAGCCAGAAATAGGGACGCAAGCTCTTGAGGCCGGAGCCGATGGCGGGTTGTCCGAGATCAGGATCCGAACGCCAAGCCACGTTCTCTCCTTCATCAGCGGCGGCGGGATGCCCCCCGCTTCCTGCAAGCTCTCAGGTTCGGGCCGGCGGTGCCAGTTGGCCCCAGAAGCCAGCGTCGCGCCTGAAGATCAGCTCATCCACCAGGCCGGTCCGGTAGAGGGCCAGGGCGCAGTCGAGCGCGCGGCCCAGGCTGCGGGCCGCTGCTTCCTCCATAAGCCCTACTGGCGCGATCACCTCGGCGGACAGACGTGGCACGGCGAGGGATCGCGGCAGCGGCCGGCAGAGGTGCCGATCGCCCTGGGTCAGGAGATGGAGCGCCGCCAGCGTGGCCTCTCCCGGCCTCTTCTCGCGGAAGAAGGGATTGATCGGCGTCCCGCTCACCCGGGGAGCGCCCGCGGCGAGGTTCACGACGGAGCACTCGTCCGTCAGAACGGGGCGGGGGGCCGAGAGGGCGGCCACCGTGGACTTGCCCGACCCCGCGGGCCCGCAAAAGATGTGCCCGCGGTGTTCCTGCAGCACCGTCGTGCTGTGCAGCAGGAACGGCATCGCGCCCGGCTGCGGCGCGCCGGCCAGCGCCACCTCGTAGTAGAGCAGGTAGAAGAACTGCTCCAGGACCCTCAACCCGTTGCCGTGCAAGAGGACCGGATGGATGCTGCAGCGACAGGTGTCGCCGCGCAGGGTGCCGCGAATCAGGCCGTCGCCCAGTTCGAAGTCGGCTCCGTGCAGACTGCGGTGCCGGATGAAGGAGTTTGGCAGAACGGGGCGCGGGGCCCCCGGCGGAACTTCCTGCAGGGCAGCTTCGATGCGCAGCTGTCCCGGACGGTCCTGCAGGTAATCCCGGTAACCAGCCAGGAACTCGGCCCAGTGGGGATGAGCGGCGTCGAGATCCCAGGTCAGGCCGATGGCGCCGAAGACGAGGGTGCGGGGCACGCAAACCTCCTGCCGCAGGGCCGTGTGGAGCGCGCCGGTTTCCCGGGGAGCGACCGCGACAACCCCGGCCACCGGCAGCTCGGGCGGATCGGCCAGTATAATAGGGGTTTCTGCTCGAGGGTAAATAACAATCGGCGATCTTGCCGTGCGGACGAGTGGAGCCATCTCGGCAGGAGGAGCCGGCCGAGCATTCCCGGAAGCTTGCTTCTCGGCGGTCATCTGCGTCCCGGTGGCTGGATCCCGGTTCCATGGCTTCCTTTGGCAGCGCGGTTTCGCTGTGCTAGAGTGCAGCGCCCCCAAACCCCGCCCGGATGGGTCAAGGAGGTCGAAGTTTGCCGCCCATCGGGATCCTCTACTGCATCGACAGCCTGCAGCGCGGCGGGACCGAGCTGCAGCTCGCGGAGCTGATCCGCCGGCTGGACCGGAGCCGTTTCCGGCCGCATCTGTGCACGCTCCGGCCGTCGGAAGCGGACCTGCTGCCGGGCGATTGCCCGCACCTGGCCCTGGACGTCCGGGTCCTCCTGCGCCCGCACGCTCTCGGGGCCCTGCTGCGCCTGCGGGCGTACCTGCGCCACGAGAACATCCGGGTGGTGCAGGTCTTCTTCCAGGATGCCACGCTCTTCGCGGCGCTGGCGGCGTGGCTGGCCGGCGTGCCGGTGCGCCTGGGGTCGCTGCGGGATCTGGGCTTCTGGCGGACCCGCAAGCTGGAGTTCCAAATGCAACGTGCCTATCCCCTGCTGAACGGCCTTTTGGCCAACTCGGAGGCGGTCAAGCAGCACTTCTGCGAGACCGACGGGCTGGACCCGGCGCGCGTCACGGTGATTCCCAACGGCATCGACGTGGAACGCTACCCCTTCGTCGAGCACGGGGAAGAGCCGCCGGCGGTCGGCATCGTCGGGAACCTGAACCGCGCGGTCAAGCGCGCCGACCTGTTCCTCGAGGCCGCCGCGCGCGTGGCGCCGGATCATCCGGAGGTGGCCTGGCACGTGGTGGGTGACGGCCTGCTCCGGCCCCGCTGCGAGGAGCAGGCGCGGCGCCTGGGAATCGCCGAGCGGGTGGTGTTCGCCGGGCGCATCGGCGATGTCCCGGGCTACCTGGGCAGGCTGGCCGTGGGTGTGAACTGCTCCGATTCCGAGGGATTCTCCAACGCCGTGCTGGAGTACATGCTCCGCGGCTGTGCCGTGGTGGCCACGGACGTCGGCGGCAACCGCGAGGCGGTGCGGGACGGCGTGACCGGATTGCTGGTGCCGGCCGGTGATGCAGCGGCCCTGGCGGATGCGCTCGCCGGGCTGCTGGTCCAGCGGGAGCGCCGCCTGGCGCTGGCCCGCCGGGCGCGCGCGGAAGCCGTGGAGCGCTATCGCTGGGAGCGCTGCGTGGCCTCGCACCAGGATTACTACGCGGCGGCACTGGCCCGGACCGGGGCTCGCGGCCGCCAGGGGCGCAAGCCATGAACCTCCTGACCACGCTCTTCTGGCTCTGTCTGCTGGCTCTGGTCTACATCTATGCCGGCTACCCGCTGCTCTGCCGCCTGCTGGCGCGGCCGCAGGAGCCGCCGCCACCGCCACCGGCAGCAGATCTGCCGCACGTCACGGTGCTGATCGCCGCCTACGACGAGGCGGCCCACATCGCCGAGACGGTGCGCAACAAGCTGGCGCAGGACTATCCCCGGAATCGCCTCCAGGTGATCGTCGTCTCGGACGGCTCCGGTGATGGCACGGACGAGCTCGTGGCGGGCATCCCTGACGCGCGGGTGCGCCTGATCCGCCAGGAGCCGCGCCAGGGCAAGACGGCGGCCCTGAACCTGGCCGTCCCGCTGGCCGACGGACAGGTGCTGGCCTTCGCCGACGCCAACTCGCTGTGGGCTCCCGACGCCCTGCGGCACCTGGTGGCTTCCCTGGCGGATCCCGGGGTGGGCTACGTGACCGGGCGCATGCTCTACCGGGCCCCCGACGGTTCGCTCACCGGTGAGGGATGCTCGACCTACATGCGCTACGAGAACGCCCTGCGGGGCTGGGAGACCCGGCTCGGTTCCATCGTGGGGGTGGACGGGGGCATCGATGCGGTGCGGCGCGAGCTGTACACCGGCATGCGCCCGGACCAGCTGCCGGATTTCGTGCTGCCGCTGTCGGTCCGGGAGCAGGGCTACCGGGTGGTCTACCAGCCCGAGGCCCGCCTCTACGAGGACGCCCTGGCGGCGGCCGGCGACGAGTTCCGCATGCGCGTGCGTGTCAGCCTGCGTGCCTGGCACGCCCTAAAGGACAAGGCCCGGCTGCTCGATCCCTTCCGCTACGGCGTGTTCGCCTGGCAGCTCTTCTCGCACAAGGTCCTCCGCTACCTGGCGCCCTTCTTCCAGGCTGGAGCGCTCCTGACAAACGTGGTCCTGGCGGCGGGCGGCTCGATCTTCTGGCGCTGGCTGCTGGTCTTGCAGGTGGTATGCTACCTGCTGGCCCTGCTGGGTCACGCCCTGCGCCGCTGGCGGCTGCCCCGCCCGCTCGCGCTGATCTACTACCTCTGCGTGGTCAACATGGCCTCGGCCGTGGCCTTCGGGCATTTCCTGCGAGGTCGCCGGCAGGTGACCTGGCAGCCCCGGACCTAGCTCCGGGCGGCGATGGAGGGGGTTCGACCGTGCTGAGACTACCATCCTTCCTGGTGGCCGCCCTGATCGAGCCGGCGTGGGACCTGAAGGAGGGGAGCGTCCGCCTGCTCACCTACCGCCGGCTGCAACGCAGCCAGTGGTGGGATCGGGAACGCCTGGAAGCCCTCAGGCTGCGCCGCCTGCGGCAGCTGTTGGCCGCGGCCGCGGCGGCCGTGCCGTTCTGGGCCCGCCGCTTCGCCGCGGCCGGACTCGATCCCGCGGCGGTTCGCAGCTTCGCCGACCTGGCCGCGCTGCCCGTGCTGAGCAAGGCCGAGATCCGGCGGCACGGCGAGGAGCTGCTCTCGCGCCGGCATCCTCGCTCGGCCCTCGTGCCGGCCAAGACGGGCGGTTCCACGGGAGAGGCCCTGCGGATCTGGTGCGATCGGCGCGGGGTCCAGCGGCGGGCGGGAGCCGCCATGCGGGCCGATACCTGGTCCGGCTGGCGCCCCGGTGAGCCGGTGGCCTCCGTCTGGGGAAATCCACCCCGGCCGCTCACCTGGCGCAGCCGGCTGCGGCACGCTCTGAAGGACCGTGTCTTCTACCTGGACACCATGCGCATCGACGACGCGGCCATCGATCGCTTCCTGGCGGACTGGCGTCGCTGGCGGCCCGGCCTGCTCTACGGTCATGCCCATTCGCTCTTCATTCTGGCCGAGGCGCTCGCCTCGCGAGGCGAGGTGCTCAGGCCCAGCGGCATCGTGGCCACGAGCATGATGCTCCTGCAGAGCGAGCGGGTTGTCATCGAACGCGTCTTCGGCGTGCCGGTGACCGACCGCTACGGCTGCGAGGAGGTCAGCCTGATCGCCTGCGAGTGCGGGGTGCACCGCGGCCTGCACGTGAACGCCGAGCACGTGCACGTGGAGTTCCTGCGCGACGACGGTACTCCCTGCGCGCCCGGCGAGGACGGTCGCATCGTGGTGACGGAGCTGATCAACACCGGCATGCCGCTGCTGCGCTACGAGGTGGGCGATCGCGGCGTGCCGGCGGATCGGGTCTGCCCCTGCGGGCGGGGTCTACCCCTGCTGGAGCGGGTCACCGGGCGGGTGGCCGACTTCCTGCTCGCCACCGACGGAGCGCGCGTGGCGGGCATCTCGCTGATCGAGCAGACGCTGACCCGCTTCGCCGGGATCACGCAGCTGCAGCTCGTGCAGGAGGAGCGGCGGCGCCTGCTCGCGAACGTGGTCCCGGGCCCCGGCTACGGGGAGGACACGGCGGCTTCGCTGGCGGGCGCTCTGCGCGCCGCCCTCGGTGCCGACATGCAGGTGGAGCTGCGCCTCGTCGAGCGCATTCCGCAGGAACCGTCGGGCAAGTACCGGTTTTCCATCTGCAAGGTATGAGAAACATGCGCTTGCCCGACCGCCGCTGGCTCCTGCTGTTGTTCCTGCTGCTGATGCCTTTCCTGGTCCCGATCCCGGAAGCGCTGGAGCGCCGTCACCTTGTGCGGGCCCTGGGACATCAGCTCCACGTGCCCCTGATCCTGGGCCTGACCCTGCTCCTTCACCGCCGAGGTCCCCTGGCCGGGAGGCTTCTCCTGGCGTGCGTGGCGGCCGCCGCGGCCGGTGGGGCCGTGGAGATCGTGCAGCAGTTCTGCGGACGTCATGCGCGCTTGCGGGATTTCGGCCTGGATCTGATCGGCGTCGGGCTCGCGGCCACCTGGGAGCTGTGGCGCCTGCACCGCTCGCGGCCCGCTCTGGTGCTGGGTCTGCTGCTGCTGCTCGCCGTGCCGGCCCAGCTGGCCTCGCTGCCGGCCCAGCTGGCCGCCGAGCGTGCTGCCCGCGATCGCTTTCCGAGTCTGGGGGACTTCGAGACCCGCGACCAGCGCCACCTCTGGGGCGAGAGCTACGAGGGGAGCTTCGGCCTCGCCCGGCCGGCTGGTGGCGGCGAGGGTCGGGTCCTGCGGGTGCGCGCTCCCGCGAGCGCCTCCTATCCGGGCGTGGTCATGCGCGGTTTTCCGGCAGACTGGTCGGCCTACACGAGCCTGGAGGGGCGGGCACGGATGGTGGAGGGAGCCGGGGATTCGCTCCTCCTCATGGTCTGGCTGGATGACTATCACGGGTACCGAGAGGGTGCGTGGGTGACCGATCGCATCCACGTCTCGCGGAACTGGCGGCACTTTCGCGTGCTCCTGAAGGAGATGGAGGAGCATCCGCCGGGACGGGAACTCGACCGCAGGGACGTCTACTCGCTCGTCTTCTACTTGCCGCAACCCAAGGTCGCGGCGGTGATCGAGCTCGACGACCTGCGGCTGCGGTAGCCCGGTCCAGCCATCCCGGGCCAGCGTGGGGTTGCCACGTCTGTTGCGGCCGGTGTAGATTCCCCCGAT
>CAZGEC010000026.1:0-59066 GCA_964524645.1 uncultured Fibrobacteraceae bacterium
GTCCCAATCGCCGCCCGGACCTGCTCCTTCGGGCAGCTGAAGGCCTGCTACCGCTGAGGGGCGGGCCAAATCGGCTCGCCACCGAAAGACCGGCGGCGCGGATGCACGACCGCGCCGACTTATCCGGGCAGCGGATCTCGTCTCGACGTTTCCGTCGCGCCTTCTATTCTCAGTAGGAATTCGTGACGATCTCGGTGCGGCCTTCGAGGGCCTCGCGCTGCTGGTCGGCCACGTAGCGGTGGACCTTTTCCAGGCCGCGGTCGAAATCCTCGTCGCCCTTCACGAACTCGATGCCCAGGTGGGCCTTGCGCTGGCGCTTCTGATCGGGGTAGAGCAGGATCCGCTGCACGATTCCCTTGACCTCGGCAACGCCGTAGGCGTCCGGCAGACGCAGGTCGCAGATCACCTCGGAGCCCCAGCGGAAGCTCGACAGGAGCGTGTTCTCGGCGATGGCCACCCGGGCGCCGGTGCTGCTCAGGTCCAACACCGCTATGGAGATAGTGCGGGGCTGGGCCTTCTTGCTGCCCGTGACGTTGAGGCTGCGGATATGACCCAGCAAGCGGATGGGCGGCACGATCCGGAAGGCCTCGCGACGTTGACCCGGCTCCAGGCAAACGGGCGCCTCCACGGTCAGCACCGGCAGCTGCATGCCCGGCTCGACCTCCAGGTGCGAGACCGCGGCGACGGGGCTGTTGAACTGGAGCACGCCGTCCTCGTACAGGAGCACCACGGTCAGCTCGCGCCCCCGGGCGAAGGTGTAGTCGCTGCTCAGCAGGCAGGGGCTGGTGAGCGTGAGGGCGCCGCGCTTGCCCTCCGGCACCACGTCCAGGGCCGTGGCATGATGGAGACGGGAGTCCAGCCCCTCCTCCTCCAGCCGGATCATGAGGGTTTCTTCACGATGGCGCACGCCTGCCAGGATCCTAGCGATCCGCTCGGGTGCCTCTATACTGCTGCCTGCCGGCTCGATGATCTGCCCGCGGGGCTGTCCCCGGTAGTTGTCCACGCCGCGGAAGTTGTGCAGGTTCTCGTGCTGCCGCCGCGAGAGATCCAGGATCAGGTGCAGGTCGCCCGCAGGGGTGGGGAGGTAGACGTAGAAGTTCCGCGTCCGCCCGGCATGGGCGCGGTACTGCTCGGGATCCTGCACCAGGAGCGACTGCGTCTCCTGCGAGGGCAGCTCGCTGTCGAGGATGCCCCGCATGGCCTCGCAGAGGTGCTGGAAGCCCGGCAGGGCCATCGCCTCGGCCATGGCCTGGCCGCTCCCACCGCTGCCGCGCTTGCTCACGTGGAGGGCGAGCTCCCGATCGCAGCCGACGATGAGACGGCGCAGGGGGCCGGTCGGGTAGTGAGCGGCGGCCGCCAGCTCGAAGGAGAAGTCGCGCTCGGGAATCTGGGTGATCTGTTCGGCGCGCAGGTGCCAGCCGCAGCTGGACTCGACGGCCTGCAGGGCCGCGCGGACCGTGGCGCGCATGGTCTCGATCAGCATTCCATCACCCTCCACCGTGCTGGACGCGGCAAGGCATCCCGGGCCGGGGACCGGCGAGGCCTTCTCCATCGTCCTGATGATCGTGGAAATGCAGGGGTTGCTTTAGCTGAAACTGCCCGCTTCCCGCCGGCAGGGATGCCGGGGCGGCGGGCGGATCCCGCCCCCATGCATTGACGTTACGCGGCTCTCGCCTCAATATGTCCAGATCGCCGCTCCACTGGCATATCCGTACCCATTGCCAAGGGGGAAGTCCATGCGCACCTTCCTGATCCTGGCCCTGGCGCTCACCGTCGTGGCCGCCGGGGTCGTCCCCGCCGCCGGGGATGACAAGAACAAGGAGGAGGAGGGCCCCCTCAAGGCCACCACCTTCTCGGGTCTGAAGCTCCGCGGCATCGGCCCCGCGCTCACCTCCGGGCGGGTGGGCGACATCGTGGTCCACCCCGCCAGGAAGCAGCTCTGGTACGTGGCCGTCTGTTCCGGCGGCGTCTGGAAGACCGAGAACTCCGGCACCACCTGGCAGCCGATCTTCGACGGCGAGGGATCCTACTCGATCGGCTGCCTGGCCCTGGACCCCCGCAATCCGCTGGTGCTCTGGGTCGGGACGGGCGAGAACAACAGCCAGCGCAGCGTCTCCTACGGCGACGGCCTCTACAAGTCCACGGACGGTGGCCGGAACTTCGAGAAGGTCGGGCTGGAGGACTCCCAGCACATCGCCAAGATCCTGATCGATCCGCGGGACTCGGACGTGGTCTGGGTCGCCGCCCAGGGACCGCTCTGGAACGCCGGCGGCGAGCGCGGCCTGTACAAGACCACCGACGGAGGCAAGAGCTGGACCCTCTCGCTGAAGATCGACGAGAACACCGGCGTGACCGACGTGGTGATGGATCCCCGCGATCCGGACGTGATGTACGCGGCCGCCTACCAGCGCCGCCGTCACATCTGGACCCTCATCGACGGCGGACCCGGCTCTGCCATCTACAAGACCACCGACGGGGGCCAGAGCTGGAACAAGCTGGCCAACGGCCTGCCCAAGGGCGACATGGGCCGCATCGGTCTGGCGGTGGCGCCCACCAGACCGGACGTGGTCTACGCCATCATCGAGGCGCTCGGGGAAGAGACCGGCTTCTACCGCTCCGTCGACGCCGGCGGTACCTGGGAGAAGATGAGCGGCTACATCACGACCAGCCCCCAGTACTACCAGGAGATCTTCGCCGATCCCGTCGATCCCGATCGGGTCTACTCCATGGACACCTTTTTGCAGGTGACCGAGGACGGCGGCAGCACCTGGAACCGCGTCGGCATCCAGTACAAGCACGTGGACGACCATGCCCTCTGGATCGATCCGGACGATACCGATCACCTGGTGGACGGCTGCGACGGGGGCGTCTACGAGACCTGGGATCGCGGTGGGACCTGGCAATTCAAGGCCAACCTGCCCGTGACCCAGTTCTACAAGATCACCGCGGACAACGACATACCCTTCTACAACGTGTATGGCGGCACCCAGGACAACGACAGCCCGGGCGCGCCCGCCCGCACCACCAGCGCCAGCGGCATCCTCAACAGCGACTGGGTACTGACCCGCGGCGGCGACGGCTTCGCGCCCAAGGTCGATCCCAGCGATCCGAACATCGTCTACAGCCAGGCGCAGTACGGTGCGCTGGTCCGCTACGACCGCAGGACCGGCGAGAAGCAGGACATCCAGCCCATCACCTGGCCGGGACAGCCGCCGGCGCGCTGGAACTGGAGTTCGCCGCTGATCATCAGCCCTCAATCGCCGACGCGGCTCTACTACGCCTGCCAGCGCATCTATCGCAGCGACGACCGCGGAGATTCCTGGACCCTCATCAGCGGCGACCTGAGCCGTCAGCTCGATCGCAACACCCTGGAGGTCATGGGCCGGGTCTGGGGCATCGACACGGTGGCCAAGAACCGCTCCACCTCGTTCTACGGCAGCGTGGTGTCCCTCAGCGAGTCCCCGCTGGTCGAGGGGCTGCTCTACGCCGGCACCGACGACGGGTTGATCCAGGTGACCGGCGACGACGGAGCCACCTGGGTCCGCCACGATTCGTTCAAGGGCGTGCCCGACATGTCCTACGTGTCCTGCGTCGCTGCCTCGCTGCACGATCCGAACACGGTCTTCGCCGCCTTCGACAACCACAAGCGGGGCGACTTCAAGCCGTACCTGCTGAAGAGCACCGATCGCGGCAAGTCCTGGCAGTCCGTCGCGGGCGATCTGCCGGAGCGGGGCCAGGTGCACTCGGTGGTCCAGGATCACGTGAATCCCGACCTGCTGTTCGCCGGGACCGAGTTCGCCGTGTTCTTCACCCTGGACGGCGGCAAGAAGTGGATTCAGCTGAAGGGCGGGATCCCGATCATCGCCTGCCGCGACCTGGACATCCAGCGCCGCGAGAACGACCTGGTGGTGGGAACCTTCGGCCGCGGCATCTACATCCTCGACGATTACAGCCCGTTGCGACAGGTCTCGGCGGAGATGCTGGAGCAGCCGGGAATCCTGTTCCCCCTGAAAGAGTCCTGGCTCTACGTCGAGCGGACGCCCCTCGGCGACGACGAGAAGGGCGACCAGGGCGCGGCCCTTTTCACCGCTCCGAACCCGCCCTTCGGCGCCGTGGCGACCTACTACCTGAAGGAGGGGCTGCAGACCCTCGAGGAGCTGCGGCACGAGCAGGAGAAGAAGCTGCGCGAGGAGGACAAGCCCGTTCCCTACCCGGACTGGGACGAGCTGCGGGCGGAGGAGCGCGAGCAGAAGCCGGCCGTCGTCCTCACGGTGAAGGACGCGGCAGGGCAGGTCGTGCGCCGCCTGACCGGTCCGACCTCCAGCGGCCTGCACCGCGTGGCCTGGGACCTGCGCTACCCGGCGCCGAACCCCATCACCCCGGCAGGATCCGGCCGGCGTTCTCCCTGGGAGCGCAAGCCGCAGGGCCCGTTCGTCGCACCGGGCACCTACACCATGAGCCTGGCCACCTACGTGCGGGGCCAGTGGACCTCCCTGGGCCAGCCCCGGACGTTCGCGGTCCGGCCGCTCGGCCAGGCTTCCCTGCCCGCGGCCGACCGCCAGGCGCTCGCCGAGTTCCAGCGCCGCGCCAGCGATCTGCAGCGGGCGGTGCGCGGCGCGGTGCAGGTGGTGCACGACACGCAGAGCCGTATCGATCTCATGCGGAAAGCCGTGCAGGAGACGCCGGGCATCGACCTGACGATCCTTGCCCAGATCCAGAGCCTGGCCGATTCGCTGCAGCAGCTGCGGATCGAGCTGGAGGGCGACAGCATCGTGGCCGAGCACGAGGAGCCGACCATGCCCTCGCTGACCAGCCGGGTCTACGACGTCCTGAGCAGCTGGTCCTCCACCTCGGCCCCGACGCAGACCCAGCGGGAGAACTTCCGCGTGGCCAGCGAGCAGTTCACGAAGCTGCTGGCGAGCCTGCGCCAGCTCGTGGAGGTTGATCTGGTCCGGATCGAGAACCAGCTGGAGGCGGCCGGCGCCCCCTGGACCCCCGGACGACTTCCGGTCTGGGAAGGGAAATAGGCCCCGCGCTCAGGGGCGCCAGCCGTAGCGCTGCAGGTCCACGCGGCCCCGGGCATCGAAGACGACGCCCTCCCTCTCCAGCAGGGCGCGCTGTTCCTCGTGTCCGTCGCCGCAGCTGCGCCGGCTGCAGCGCCCCTGACCGTTGATGACCCGTTGCCACGGCACATCGCTGCCGGCGGGCAAGGCCGCCATGGCGTAGCCCACCCTGCGTGCGGTGCAGCGGTCGAGGAAGTAGGCGATCTGCCCGTAGGTGGCGACGCGGCCGCGCGGGATCTGGCGCACCACGGCGTAGACGGCCTCGTAGGAGGACGGCCGGCGCCCCGCCGGCGGAACCCGGGCTCTGGTCATGGGTTCAGTCCTTCGTTGCGGCCAGGCGCCGCCCCCCGGCACATCCTTCACCAGCACCCCGCGGGGATGCCCGCAGGAACCCCCGTGCGAAATCCTGCAGGAATTCCTGCAGGTACGATCACGATGGCAGGAGGTGCAGGTATGTCGTCCGTCCGGAATCTCGCTCTCGTCCTGATCCTCGCGTCCATGCTCTGCGGCGGGGCTGTCGCCCGCAGCGGCCTCCCGCCGCAGGCGGCACCACCGGCGCAGGGCTTCGCGATCACGCTCGTGGATTCGGGCGAGGTCGTCCTGACCGACGCCCACGTCGAAGCCTATCTCGCGAAGACCAACCAGATCTTGCTCTCGGAGGAGGGGCTCCGCAAGTGGGAGTCCTACATGTCAGACCGCGGTCGAAGCAGGCTTTATCGCAGGGAGTTCGTCCTCACCATCGACGGCGTCGAGATGTACCGGGGGCACATCTCGTCCATGATCTCGTCCTTGATCGGCCGCGGCGTGCGCATCCTGGACGCCCTGTACGTCAGGGACAGAAAGCTGTGGGTCGAGTTCAACGCGCTGGGCGACGACACCCTGCCGGATCCCCGGCAGCGCCCCGAGCTGATCGCGTACTTCCGGGAACGGGGCAAGCTGCGCTAGGCGAGCGTGGTCGGGATGGTCCGGGGCGTTGGGCCGGCGGAGCGCCGGACCGGCGGGCCGGCAGAGTGCCGAACTGGCTGGCCGGTCTGCATCACGGAAAAATTCAGCCGGGTAAAGTGGGGCTCGATAGCGGAGGGGCTCATTGCCAGGCCCGTCCTGGCAGTTTACCCGGGTGAAATTCGGTTCGATTGCAGAGCGGCCGAGCTCCGGCTTGGCCGTTCACCCTGGTGAGCCGCGGCCCGACCGCGGAGCGGCCTGACCGAAGGACGCCGTGCACCGGCTCGCCGTTCACCCGGGGTGAACCGTGCCGCGGGCATCGTGCTGGGCTTTGTGTGTGGGAAAGACGGCCGGCCTTCACCCCCTGTGAGGGTTCCAGCCGGCCGCAGCGAGGGGATGGACTTCCTCTCGCAGTGCTTCAGACCGCGTCGAAGTAGCGGACCAGCTCTTGCTTGTAATCGTCGAGGCTTTCGGCCACGAAGAGCTGGCTGTTGAAATCCCAGACCGACTTCTCGTGCTGGATGATGTCCTCCACCTTGAAGGGCCGGATCGGCACCTGACCCGCCACGACGCGATCGCATTCGGCGGCCGAGCTGATGAGGCCCGCACCGAACAGCTTGGTTTCCCCATCCTCCCGGATGAGCCCGAACTCGGTGCTGTACCAGGCCAGGCGCTTGATGTGCTCCCGCTGCTGCTCGTCGGCGCGCAAAAAGGCCGGGGCGAACATCTCCTCCAGCTCGGCGTACTCGGGCAGGGTCATGAAGGGAAGATGTCCGAAGATGTCGTGGAACATGTCCGGCTCCGGCGTGAAATCCAGCTCCTCCCAGCTGCGGATGTAATCGGTTACCAGGAAGTGCTTGCGGGAGAACTCGCGGTACCAGTCGGTGGCGTCGGAGTAGCGAACGCTCGTGCGCACGGTTCGCCAGCCGGTAACGGGCGCGATGGCGGCGTTCAGGAATTCGATCTCGGGGATCTCGTCCGCCCGCAGCCCCAGCTTCTCGAAGCCCTCCAGGTACTCCCGGCAGGCATGCCGCCGGATTCGCGGCAGGAGCTTCTCGTAGAGCGCCTGCCAGGTCTTCTGCTGCTCCGCGGTGAATGCCATGCGTTCCCTCCTCTGGCGTGGCAGATGACCGCAGCCATCATGAACATAGAGTATTATAGTCTAATATAGAAATGATGTCTTCCCCTGGCTTCTTATCGGCTGGAGTCGGCCGTTTCAGCCGGTCTGAGCCCTTATCCAGGGGTCGCCGGCCGGATCGCCTGGCGGATTGTCTGGCAGGCCGCCTACCGAGTCGCCGGCCGGGCCACCGGCCGGGCCACCCATCGGGCCCGCTCGTCGAACCGGCGGCCCAACCAGAGGCCTAACCAGAGGCCGAGGCTGCAGCCGAACCAGCGGCCGGGCCGGGGCTGGTGCGCTGGGCCTGTGCCGCTTCCTCCGCGGCGAGGTCGGTCACCGGCTGGGCGCGGCTGAACCGGGCCAGCAGCGAGTAGACCACCGGCACGATCACCAGCGTCAGGAAGGTGGAGAACAGGACCCCGCCGACCACGACGATGCCGAGCGGCCGCCGTGATTCGGCGCCCGCGCCGAAACCGATGGCGATGGGTAGGATGCCGAAGATGGTCGAGAACGAGGTCATCAGGATGGGCCGCAGGCGGATGCGGGCGGCCTGGACCACGGCCTCACTGATCTCCAGGCCGCGCGAACGCAGCTGGTTGCTGAACTCGACGATCAGGATGGCGTTCTTGGTCACCAGGCCAACCAGCATCACCAGCCCGATCTGGGAGTAGATGTTCAGCGACTGGCCGAGCAGGCTGAGCGACACCAGGGCACCGAACACGGCCAGCGGCACCGAGAGCAGGATCGTCAGCGGATGGACGAAGCTCTCGAACTGGGCCGCCAGCACCAGGTAGATGAACACCACCGCCAGCAGGAACATGAAGTAGAGGCTGCCGCTGGAATCCCGGTACTCGCGGGACTGGCCGGCCAGGTCGCGCTTGACGGTCGGCGGGAGCTGCGTGCGCCAGATACGGTCCAGATCGTCCAGGGCCCGGCCCAGGCTGACGCCGGGCACCAGGTTGGCGCTGATGGTGGCCGCGCGCACGCGGTTGAAGTGGTTCAGCTCCTTGGGGGCCACGGTCTCCTGGACGCCGACCACGTTGGCCAGCTGCACCAAGCCGCCGCTGCCCCGGAGGTACAGCTCCGGGATGACATCCGGCGTCGAGCGACCCGTCGCGGGCATCTGCCCGATAACGTCGTACTGCTCGGTCCCGCGCTTGAATTGGCCCATGACCCGACCGCCGAGCAGGGTCTCGAGGGTCGTCCCGATGTCCGTCACCGAGATGCCGAGATCCGCCGCCCGCTCGCGGTCGATGGCGATGTCCAGCTGCGGCTTATTCAGCCGCAGGTCCGAATCGAGGTTGATCAGGTAGCCCAGCTTGCTGGCCTCGGCCATCATCCTTCCGACGGCCTGGCTCAGCTCGTCGTAGCTGTCCG
This sequence comes from uncultured Fibrobacteraceae bacterium, assembly GCA_964524645.1. Classification (GTDB taxonomy): domain Bacteria; phylum Krumholzibacteriota; class Krumholzibacteriia; order LZORAL124-64-63; family LZORAL124-64-63; genus CAZGEC01. Next base: position 8,500 of record CAZGEC010000026.1, read on the forward strand.
CCTGCAGGACGTACTGCACGTCCTGGGACGAGAAGCGGCCGCCGAGACTGGGCGGGTTGACGAGGAAGGCCAGCACGCCCGGAATGCCGAGCAGGCGCGGGAACATCTGCCCGACGATCTCCTGCTGGCTGCGCTCGCGCTCGCTGCGGGGCTTCAGGTTGAGGAAGGCGAAGCCGTTGGTCACGCGACCGGGCCCGCCGAAACCCAGGCCGGTGGCGGTGAACAGACCCTGCCGCTCGGGCAGGCTCAGGAGCTGGGCCTCCACCATCCGCATGTACCGGTCGGTGTAGTCGAGAGTGGCGCCCTCCGGAGCGACGACGATGCCGAAGGCGGTGCCGCGGTCCTCGGTCGGCACCAGCTCCTCGGGCAGCGCCCGGAACAGCCAGACGCTCGCCCCCACCGAGAGAACGGCCACGGCCAGCACGACCGGCCGCAGCCGCAGCGCCAGGCGCAGGGTACCCTCGTAGAGGCGGTTGAGTCCGTCGAAGAAGGCGTCGAAGGAACGCTCGGTCCAGCGCCGGCCCGTGCCGCGCAGGGGACGCAGGATCAGGGAGCAGAGCACCGGCGTGAGGGTCAGCGCCACGAAGGAGGAGATGGCCACCGCCACGGCCAGGGTGATGCCGAACTCCTTGAAGAGACGGCCGACCGTCCCGGTCAGGAAGGCCACCGGGATGAAGACGGCCACCAGGGCCACCGTGGTGGCGATCACGGCGAAGCCGATCTCCCGGACCCCGTCGTAGGCCGCCCGCAGGCGGGACTTGCCCATCTCCAGGTGCCGGAACACGTTCTCCATGACCACGATGGCGTCGTCCACCACCAGGCCGATGGCCAGCACCAACGCCAGCAGGGTCAGGATGTTGATGGTGAAGCCGAGGGCGAAGGCCACGGTCAGGCTGCCCACGATGGAGATCGGGATGGCCAGCACCGGGATGATCGTCGCCCGCAGGCTCTTCAAAAACACGAGCACCACCAGCACCACCAGGGCGAGCGCGATCAGGATGGTGCGTCCGACCTCGTCCACCGAGTCCGAGATGAAGATGGACGAGTCGTAGGCCATGTCGAGGCGCATGCCCGCGGGTAGCAAGAGCTGCAGATCGGGCAAGGCCTCACGCACGGCGGCGGCGACGTCCAGGGTGCTGGCCTGCTTCTGCTTGACCACCCCCAGGCCCACGGTGGGCAGACCGTTGAACCGCACCCGGGTGCGCTCGTCCTCGGGGCCGACCTCGACCGAGGCCACCTCGCCCAGCCTCACGACGTCGTTCCCCTCCCGGGCCACGATGATCGCCGCGAACTCCTCGGGGGTTTTCAGGTCGCCGCGCGTGCGCACCGAGAACTCCCGCTCGGTGCCCTCGACGCGGCCGCCGGGTATCTCGGCGTTCTCCAGCCGCACGGCGTCCTCGACGTCGCGGACGGTCAGGCCGTGGGCGGCCATGCGCTGGGGATCGAGCCAGACGCGCATGGCGTAGCGACGCTCGCCCCCGATGAAGATGGACCCGACGCCCGGCAGGCGCTGCAGGTGCTCCTTGATCACGCGATCCGCGACCTCGCTGATCTCGAGGCCGGAATGGCGGTCGCTGGACAGCGCAAGCCACATGATCGGCTGCGCGTTGACGTCCACCTTGGCCACGATGGGATCGTCCGCCTCGCGTGGCAGCTGCCCGCGCACGCGCGCGACCCGATCCCGCACGTCATTGGCCGCCTCGTCCACGTCGCGGCTCAGCTCGAACTCGATGGTGATGACCGAGCCCTGCTCGCGGCTGGAGGAGCTGAGGGTCTTGACCGACTCGAGGGTCGAGAACTGCTCCTCCAGGACGTCGGTGATCTCGGTCTCGACGACGCTCGGGCTGGCGCCCCGGTACAGGGTGCTGACCGAGACGATGGGCGGGTCGGTCTCCGGATACTCGCGCACCGGCAGGCGCGTGAAGGAGATGACGCCCAGCAGGATGATGACCAGGCTCATCACGGTGGCGAAGACCGGACGCTTGATGGAGATCTCGCTGAGCTTCATCGGCCGGCCTCCGGTCCGCCCGCGGCGACGGGCAGCACCCGGGCGCCCTCGTACAGCTTCTGGTGGCCCGCACTGATCACCTCGGCGCCGTCGGCCAGTCCGGAAAGGACTTCCACGGCGCCGGGCAGGCGGGTTCCCAGCTCCAGGGACACGCGCGTAACGGTGCTGTCCGGCTTGACCACGTACACGAAGTTCTGACCAGCCTCGACGAAGACTGCCTCGCTCGGCACGGTCAGCGCGCGCGGCCGCTCCGCGAGCACGACGCTGATGTCCGCGGACATCCCGGGCCGCAGCAGCTGCTCGGGATTGTCGGCCAGGGCGATGACCCGGGCGGAGCGGGTCCCGGGATCGAGCTGGGGCTCGATCACGGAGATGGTGCCCTGCAGGGGATGATCGGGAAACGCCGTGGTGGAGATGGTCACCAGGGCGCCGCGCTGCAGGCGGTCCAGGTAGCGCTCCGGAGCGGAGAAGTTGATCCGCAGCTTGCTGATCTGAGCCAGGTCCGTGATCGCGGTGCCGGCCCGCAGGAAGGCGCCGGGACTGACGCGGCGCGCCCCGACGATGCCGGCGAAGGGGGCCACGATGCGCGTCTTGGCCAGACGGGCGCGGGCAAGATCCAGGTTGGCCGTGGCCACCTTCAGGGCGGCCGCCGCGTCGTCCAGATCCTGGGGCGCACCGGCGCCCTGGTCGACGATGCGCTTGATGCGCTCGAAGGTCACCCGGTTCTGGTCGCGCAGCGCCTCGGTGCGGGCGACCTCGGCCTGGAGCTGAGCGTCGTCCAGCTGCGCGATCAGCTCGCCCGGGCCGATGGCCTGCCCCTCCGCGAAGGGCACCTTCTTCACCGCGGCGTCGATCTCCGAGACGATGGTCACCGACTCACCGGCCTCGATGGTGCCCACCGCCGTGAACCGGTCCACCACGGTGGTCCGGGTCACGCGGGCCGTCTCCACCGGTGTCGGCGGCCGCGAGAACCCTCCCTGCTGCTGCCGGTCGCCGCAACCGGCCGCGAGCAGGAGCGAGAGGATCAGCAGTCCCGGCGCCGCCGGCGATCCGCGGCCCCGGCGATGCCCTCCAAGTTTCACACGATTCACGTCCGTTGCTCCTCAGGAAGCCGATCCGGGATACGCGCCAGCGGTCAGGCGCCGCAGCTCGGCGGCGGCCTGGGCCGTGCGGACCAGGGCCCGGGAAAAGCGCTGCTGCGCCGCGGCCAGATCGGCCGCCAGGCGCACGATCTCGAAGGCGGTCGTGCGACCGTTCTGATACTGGAGCAGGCCGATGCGGACCTGCTCGTAGGAGGCCTCGACGCCGGTCTGCGCCGCCGCCAGGCGCTGCCGGCCGCGCACGAGTTCCCGGTACCGGGCCCGCACGTTCTCCGCCAGGGCACGGCGGGCTGCTTCCAGCTGCTGCTCCGCGCGCTCCACCTCGGCGCGCAGCCGATCGTGCTCGCCGCCTTCGCTGCGGTTGCCCAGGGGCAGCGCGAAGACGAAGCCCACGCTCCAGGTGGGGTAATCGCGATCGCGCACCTGGGCCCAGCTCTCGCCGAAGCCGCCGGATATCTTGGTGCGCAGGGTGTCGCTCGAGCCCGGGAAGACGACGTCGCGGGCCGTTCCCGCCAGGCCGTTGCCGCCGAGGGAGGCCAGGAGATCCAGGGTCGGCAGCGCCCGCCAGCCCGCGGCACGGGACCGTTCCCTCGCCGCTGCCAGCAGGCCGTGCAGAGCCCGGAGATCCAGGTTGCGGGCCAGCGCCAGGTCGACCAGCTCCTGCTCGGCCACCGGCGGGAAGTCGCGCGGCGGCTCCTCGCTGGTCCGGAAGCGCGAGGCTCCGCCCGCCGGCCGCCGCCCCATGAGGGTCCCCAGCCGATCCGAGACGCTGTCGAGCCGCTCCTCGCTGTCCAGCAGCGACTGCTCCTGCTCGGCCAGGAAGACCTGCGCGTTGGCCACCTGATCGGGACCGCCGAGACCGGCCTGGACCCGCAGCCGGGCCTCGGCGAGGAAGGCCTCGGCGCGATCCCTGATCAGCTGCCCCACGGCGTAGTCCCTCTCCGCCGCGTACAGCTCCCAGTAGGTCGTCTCGACCGTCGCGCGGACGCTCAGCATGACGTTCTCGTAGCCGGCCCGCGCCGCCTCCAGGTCGCGCTCGGCCGCCGACAGGTCGCCCCGGGTGGCGGGACCGAAGCCGGCGAGCAGCGGCTGCCGCACCTCCAGCTGCCCGCGCGTGTCGTACTGGGGGGAGAGGGAGGCGAAGGTCGAGTTCGTGGTCAGCCGCGAGGTGTTGAGCGAGGCGCTCAGCTCCGTGCCCAGCGGCAGCGTGAGGCGGGCGCCCGCCTCGTAGCTGCTCTCCTTGGTCTTCAGGACATCGGCGCCGGAGAAGAACGAGGCCGTCGGCTGGTGCTCGCTGTTCCAGCGGGTCTCGGCGAAGAGCTCGGGATCGAAGGCTCCCTTCTCACTCCGCACCGAACCCGCCGCCGCGGCCAGTTCCGCCGCGGCGATTCGTCCGGCCGTGTCCCCCTGCCGCGCCGCGGCGACGGCCTGGGCGAGGGAGAGGGATGCGCCCGGCAGATGCTTCAGGACGTCCGCCAGCATGCTGTCGGGATTGGCCGGCGAGAAGACATCGCCGGAGGCGGGCGCCGCGAACGCGGGCACCGCCACCACAACGAACGCCGACAGCAACGTCGGGACCAGACATTCACAATGGTGTCGCCGCTGCATCCTCAGGAAGCCTCCGTCCACGTGGTTCGCGGCTGGTCCTGCCGGGAAATCCGGATAACCGCGGAGAGACAGGATCGACATGGGGCCGCAATATAGAAACGGCTCCTGACATCCGCCTCCCCTCAATGCAGCGGGCGATCGCCAGAAGTCCGTTGCCCTCCACCTGTCGATCCCTTAACATTCGCTGCAGCGGAAGGGAAGCCCGCCGAGGGTCGGACGGCTCCACCCGGTATCTGACACGCCCCCAGGGAGATGGACATGAGCAAGAAGATCCTGGTCATCGACGACGAGGCCGATGTCAGGCTGTTCCTGACGACTCTGCTCGAGGAGAACGGCTACGCCACCTGCACCGCGGAGAACGGCGTGGAGGGCTTCGAGGTGGCCGTGAGGGAGAAGCCGGACCTCGTGTCCCTGGACCTGGCGATGCCGAACCAGACCGGTACCGACTTCTACCGCAAGCTCATCAAGAACAAGGATCTGAGGGATACGCCGATCATCGTGGTGAGCGGTCTCGCCGGACGCCACCTGGCCGTCAGCCGGCCCGTGGCCGTCTTCGACAAGCCCATCGATCGCGACGAGTTCCTGGAGGCCGTGGCCAGGGCGTTGGCCTAGCCGGCAGCCGGGCCCGCATCAGGCGATTCCATTGCGCTTCATCTTGCGCCAGAGGGTGCTGCGCGAGATCCCCAGATCCTGGGCGGCGAGGGTACGGCTGCCCTGGTGCCGGTCGAGGGCCAGGCGAACCGCCTCGGCCTCGGCCTGCCGCAGGCTGCGGTTCCGCGCCGCCGGCCCCCAGGCTGGGGCCTCGTGCATCTCCAGCTGCTCGCCACGGATGTGCGGGGGCAGATCCTCGAGCCGGATAATGCTGCCGCCGCAGACCACGAAGGCGTGCTCGATGACGTTCTCGAGCTCGCGCACGTTGCCCGGGAACTCGTAGTCCAGCAGGCGAGCCATCGCCTCCTCGGAGATGCCGCGGATGCGGCGCCCCTGCAGGGCGTTGAACTTCAGGATGAAGTGGTCCACCAGCAGGGGAACGTCGCCGCCCCGCACGCGCAGGGGCGGCAGGCAGATGCGCACCACGTTGAGCCGGAAGTAGAGATCCTGGCGGAAACGCCGGTTGCGCACCTCGAGGGTGAGGTCGCGGTTGGTGGCGGCCAGGATCCTCACGTCCGCCTTGCAGGCGCGGACGCCGCCCAGCGGCACGTATTCCCGGTCCTGCAGCACCCGCAGCAGCTTGACCTGCATGGCGGGCGACAGCTCGCCCACCTCGTCGAGGAAGAGGCTCCCCCCCTCGGCCAGGGCGAAGCGTCCGGGCTTGTCCTGGATCGCGTCGGTGAAGGCGCCCTTCTTGTAGCCGAACAGCTCCGACTCCACCAGGTTGTCCGGCAGCGCGCCGCAGTTGACGGCCACGAACGGCCGGGCGGCCCGGGGACCCAGGTTGTGGATCGTACGGGCGATCAACTCCTTGCCCGTTCCCGGCTCCCCCTCCACCAGCACCGTGCTGTAGCTCCTGGCCACCAGCGGGAGCAGTTCCCGGACACCCTGCATCGACTCGCTCTTGGTCACGATGTCGGCCAGGGTCCAGCTCGCCTTCAGCTGGCGCCGCAGGTGCGCCACCATGGTGCGGTCGCGGAACATCTCGACCCCACCGACGATGTGGCCATCCTCGTCCTTCAACGCGGCGGTGCTGATGGCCACCAGGAGCTGCCGCCCGTCCCGGCGCTGGATGGACACCTCCTCGTCGGTATGCGTCTCGGCCTGTTCGATGCTGTGCTGCAGGAAGCAGGACTCGTGGCAGCGCGCGTTCTGGAAGACCTGCGAGCAGGGTCGCCCGATGACCTCCAGCCGCCGCCAGCCCGTCATCTCCTCGGCGGCCAGGTTGAAGGCCGTGATGATGCCGTTCTCGTCGACGGTGAAGATGCCGCAGGGGATGTTGTCGAAGATCAGGTTGCCGTAGCGGGGATCCAGGCCGTTGGTCACGTGCAGCCTCCCGGATTGCGAGCCCACGGGCGAGAATCCGCCCCCCTGAGTATGGGGCGGTCGTTTCAATATTGCAACAGATCTTGCGACGCGTGTTTCCTTTTCAAAACGTCCTTGCAACATTCTCATCGATCCGGGCCGCGCTTCACTCATGTAACTAACAATGCTTAAACAACTTAAATAAACAATCCGCGCCTGGTACGATCGATGCCCTGGCCGCCTCCCGAGAATCCTAGCCGTCCATATTCTCGCGGACCGGAGAGTTGCCCATGGCCATCCAGTGCTCCTACCACCTCGAACCGGTCGACACGGTCAACCTGCCCCACCGCTTCCTGGAGGCGATGGCCGCGATCCTGACCCACTCCAACTACGCGATGGTGCTGGACGCGGCTGCTCGCATGAAGGCGCGCTGCGGCCGCTGCTCCGTGACCTGTCCGGTCTATCAGGTCACGGGCGAGTCCCGGGACGTCCCCTGCCACCGCTCGGAGCTGCTGCTGAAGATCTACCGCCGTTACTTCACGATCCGCGGCGCCCTGCGCGCCCGGCTGGGCGATCCCTTCGTCCTGACCGAGGAGTACATCAACCGCCTGGCCGAGGACTACTACCGCTGCACGGCCTGCCGCCGCTGCAAGCTGGAGTGTCCCATCGGCGTCGATCACGGCCTGATCACCCACCTGGGGCGCTGGATCCTGGCGGAGGTGGGAATCGTTCCCAAGGCCCTGCGCGTGGCCACGCGGGAGCAGCTGGAGGGCAAGACCCGCAACACCTCGGCCATCCCCTACGTCGCGCTGAAGGACACCTGCGAGTTCCTGGAGGAGGACTGCGCCGACGTCCACGGACTGAAGATCGAGTTTCCCATCGACCGCGAGGGAGCGGAGTACGTCTTCTTTCCCGCCGTCAGCGACTACCTGCTGGAGCCAGACACCCTGATGGGCAACGCGGCGGTCATGATGGCCACCGGAGGTTCCTGGACCATCGGTTCGAAGTTCTTCGACGGCATCAACTACGGCCTGTTCTACAGCGACCGCATGCTCGACCGCATCGTGAGCGCCGAGATCGCCGAGGTGCGGCGCCTGCGGGGGCAGAAGATCCTGATCGGGGAGTGCGGCCACGCCTCGCGCTCGGCGAAGTACTTCGCGCCCACCTTCGGCGGCAACAGCGGTGCGCCGCCGGTGGTCAACTTCATGGAGTACACGCTGAAGATGCTACAGGAGGGTAAGCTGAATCTCAGGCGGGGCTGCATCGAGGAGCGCGTCACCTACCACGATCCCTGCAACATCGCCCGCAGCGGCTGGATCGTGGACCAGCCGCGCGAGATCCTGCGTCACATCTGTCGCGACTTCGTGGAGATGACCCCCCATGGCCGCGAGAACTACTGCTGTGGCGGCGGCGGCGGCACCGTGTCCATCGACGAGATCCGCGCGTTTCGCACGGTCATCGGCGGCAAGACCAAGGCCGAGCAGATCCGCCGTACCGGCGCCCGCATCCTGGTTTCGCCCTGCGCCAACTGCAAGAAACAGCTGGCCGAGGTCTGCCAGGACCACGGCCTCGAGAACGTCACCGTCTGCGGCCTGCACGACCTGGTGCTCAAGGCCCTGGACCCGCCACAGTGGATGAAGGTCGCAAAGACCGCCGACGAGGCCGAGGAGCGGACAGCATCCGAGACCTGAGGAGATGCGATGGACACCTGGATCACCCTGGCCCGCGGCCCGCTCTTCCGCCTTAGCCTGGCGGTCTGCCTGCTGGGGCTTGCGTATCATCTCGGCAACACCCTGGCCCACATCGTGCGCGCCCATCGTCGCGCCGCCGACAAGCGCATTCCCCGCGGGGAGGTGGTGACGGCGACGCTGCGCTGGCTGCTGCCCGTACGGCTGCTGCGCGCCAATCCCCTGGGGAGCGCAGCCTCGCTGCTCTTCCACGTGGGCATCCTGCTGGTGCCGCTCTTCTACGTCGGTCACGTCCGCCTCTGGCAGTCGGCCCTGCCGCTGCCGTGGCCCGTGCTGGCGCCGGGGCCGAGCGACGTGCTGAGCCTGCTGACCGCCGCCGGACTGCTGCTGCTGCTGGCCGGCCGGCTGCTCGTGGCGGCCAGCCGCCAGCTCACCGCCCTGGCGGACGCCCTGCTCCTGACGGTGCTCCTGGTCCTGGTCCTGAGCGGCTACTGGGCGGCCCATCCGGCCGCCTCCCCGCTCGCGCCGCGCGCCATGGTGCTGGTGCACATGCTGCTGGGCGATCTGGCCCTGGTGTTGACCCCCTTGAGCAAGATCGTGCACTGCGTGCTCACGCCGCTGACCCAGCTCGTCGGCGAGCTGGGCTGGCACTTCCCGGCCGCAACCGGGCGTCACGTCGCCATCGCCCTCGGCAAGGAGAACGAGCCGGTATGAAGTCCTACGCGATCCTCACCGACGTGACCAAGTGCATCGGCTGCGAGGAGTGCGTGGCCGCCTGCCAGCGCACCAACGAGACGGGCGAGGACGCTCCCTGGAAATGGCAGGACGACGCCACCGCCCTGTCCGCCCACCGCTGGACCACCCTGCGGCGGACCCCCGAGGGGCGCTGGGTGCGGGATCACTGCCGCCATTGCCTGGAACCCGCCTGCGTGGCGGCCTGCCCCGTGGCGGCGCTGTACCGGACGCCCGAGGGAGTCGTGGCCTACAACCCGGACATCTGCCTGGGTTGCCGCTACTGCATCCTGGCCTGCTCGTTCCGCGACGTGCGCTTCGAGTACGGCTCGGCCAACCCCCGGGTCGGCAAGTGCATGCTGTGCTACGAGAAGCTGCAGAGCGGCGAGCTGGAACAGCCGGCCTGCACGGCGGCCTGCCCCACCGGCGCCACCATTTTCGGGGAACGCGAGGCGATGCTGGCCGAGGCCCACCGGCGGATCCAGGCCGCTCCCGGCCGCTACCTCGACCACGTGTGGGGCGAGCACGAGGCCGGCGGCACATCGGTCCTCTTCATCTCGGACGTGGACCTGGTCCAGGCCGGCTGGCCCGCCTTCGTGACAGACGAGCCGCTGTCCCACCTGACCCACACCATCATGGGCACGGTGCCCTACACCTTCCTGGGCATCGGACTCGGCCTGGCCGGGATCAGCTGGGTGATCCAGCGGCGCATGAAGCTGGCGGCGGAGGGCGTGGAGGGCCGGGAGACGGTGACGCCTCCGGAGGCCGCTGCGCAGGGCGAGGACGCGAACAAGGAGAGGCCGTGAACACCGCTGCGAACACCCGGTTGCTGATCACCAAGGGGCTGCTCTGGATCCTCGTGGGTGCCGCCACCACCACCGGCGTCTACCGGCTCGTGCTGGGGCTCGGCGCCACCAGCGCCCTGAGCGATGCCATTCCCTGGGGCCTCTGGAAAGCTTTCAACGTGCTGGCCTGCATCCCGATGGCCGCGGGCGGCTTCGTCATCGCCGGCCTGGTGCACTGCTTTCATCTCAGGAAGTACCGCCCCATCGTGCGGCCGACGGTCCTGATCGCCTTCCTGGGCTACATGACCGCGGTGACGGGTCTGGTGCTGGACATCGGCAAGCCCTGGAACATCTGGCGTCCCATCGTCTACTGGAACGTGCACTCGCCGCTGTTCGAGGTCGCCTGGTGCATCATGCTCTACGCCACGGTGATGCTGGCGGAGTTCGCGCCCGTCCTCGGCGAGCGGTTCGGCTGGCAGACCTTCGTGCGCTTCATGAAGAAGCTGACGCCGGTGCTGGCCATCCTCGCGGTGGCCATCTCCACCCTCCACCAGTCCACGCTGGGCACCCTCTTCACCCTCAGCCCCCAGCGCCTGCACCCCCTGTGGGCCTCGCCGATCCAGAACATCATCTTCTTCGTCTCGGCCATCGGCATGGGGCTGTCGTTCCTCTCGCTGCTCTTCCTTCTCACCAACTGGCTGTACAAGCGCCCGGCACCCTGGGACATCGTGGGCGGCCTGACCCGGGTCGCCGGCGGGGTACTGGCTCTCTACCTGATCCTGCGGCTGGGCGACCTGGCGGTGCGCGGCCGGCTCGGGCTGGCCCTCGCCGACACCACGGCCGCCTGGGTCTTCTGGCTGGAGATCGTGCTGGGCGGTCTGGCGCCGGCGCTGCTCTTCACCCTGCCGGCCACGCGGGGACGCAGCTGGGCCGTGACCTGGGGCTCCCTGATGGCCGTCGCCGGCCTGATGATGCAGAGGGGCGGCGTGGGCACCTTCAGCCAGTTCCCGGTCGTGGGCCTGACCTACTTCCCGACGCCCGCGGAGTTCGCCGTCACCCTGGGCGTGGTGGCGTTTCTGGCCCTGATCTTCCTGTTCGCCGTGGAGAACCTGCGCGTCTGGGAGGACGTGCCCGCCCGCTCGGATCATTTCACCCCGCCCGCCGTGGATCCCCTCACCCGGCTCCGCGTGGGTTCCCCCTGGCTAGGCGCCCCTCAGCGGGCCGTGCTGGGCTGGATCCTCGGGGTGCTAGGAGGCCTGGCCGTCATGGAGATCCAGCTGCCCGTGCGAAGCCAGCCCGCAGCCCGGCCGGTCGGTCCGGCCCGGCGCGTAGAGGTCCTGCGGACGGAGCGGGCGGAGGGCGGTCACGAGCTGTGGCTGACCGGCATCGGCGTGGTCCGGCCCGCCGGCCTGTCCGGAGCCGCCCAGACCCGCGAGGCCCTGCTCCTGGACAGCGCGGGAGCTCCGCGCTACGTCCTGTTCGACCACGAGCGCCATGAATCCGAGCTGGGCGGCCGGACGTCCTGCGCGCAGTGCCATCATCACACGGCGCCCCTGGAGCTGGGAACGTCGTGCCGGCGCTGCCACCGGGACATGTACCGATCCACCGACACCTTCGCCCATGCGGAGCACGAGGCCGCCTACGGGGGGCGGGCCTCCTGCTCGGTCTGCCATGCCGATCGGACCCAGGCCAAGACCCGCGCCGGCTCGAAGCCGTGCCGGGACTGCCACGTTGCGGGATCGCCGCCCGAGAATGCCCGCGTGCAAATCGCTCAGGACTGGCAGACCGGCGTCGCTCCCGGCTACGCCGCCGCCCTGCACGGGCTCTGCCTGGACTGCCATCGCCGGGAGGACGTCGCCCGCGGGGCCACCGTGCCTCGCCTGGCTCTCTGCAGCAACTGCCACCGGCAGGCCACCGGGGAGGCCCTGCCGAACGCCGGACAGCGGCCCGGCTGGTCCCTGTCCGCCAGCCTGATATCCGCCCGGGCCGCCTCCACCACCACGTCCGCTGCCACGTCCGCCACCACGTTCGCAACGCCGGAGGAGACGCGCCTCGTGCGCAGGCCATGAACACGCCGCCGGACAAGCCGCCGCCGCTGGTGGCCATCGTGGACGACGAGCCGGACATCACCACGTTCCTGGGCCTGGCGCTCGAGGACGCCGGCTACCGGGTGGTGACGATCAACGATTCCGCCTCCGCGCTGGCGCTGCTGCGGGAGCGGCGGCCCGATCTCGTCTGCCTCGACCTGCTCATGCCCGAGCAGATGGGTTCCTCGCTCTACCTGCAGATCCGGCAGCTCGAGGAGCTGCGGGGCGTGCCGGTCCTGATCCTGAGCGGTCTGGGTGCCCAGGATCATTTCCAGGAGCTGCTGAGCCGCGCGGGCGAGGTCCCGCTCCCCACGGGCTACGTCGACAAGCCGGTGGAGACGGAGGCCTTCCTGGACACCATCCGCCGCGTGCTCGCCGATCAGGGCGCCTTCGACGCGGGAGGACGGTCGTGAGCCCTCTGGCCAGCTCCCACGGCCGCCGTGCCGCCCTCTTCGACCAGCTCCCCTGCGGGGTGGTCCTGCTGGACCGGAAGCTGCGCATCGCCGATCACAACCGGACCTTCGCCGAGATCTTCGGCGAGGGCCGTGGGCACAGCTGCTTCGAGAAGTACAAGGGGCGATCCGAGCCCTGCGACGACTGTCCCGCGCTGCAGACGTTCTCCGACAACAAGCAGCGGGTGCTCGAGGAGCGCGGCACCGACTGCTTCGGCCAGTCCATCCAGTACCTCGTCCAGATGACGCCCCTGCAGGACGCCGACGGCAGCGTCTCCCACGTGGCCGCCATCACCACTGATCTGACCGCCACCAAGCGCCTGCAGCAGGAGTACCGGACCCTGTTCGAGAAGGTCCCCTGCTACGTGGCGGTCATCAATCGCGACCACCGGGTGGTGAAGGCCAACGAGATGTTCCGCCGCACCTTCGGCGAGCCGCGGGGCGAACGGTGCTACCGGCTGTTCAAGCAGCGGCGCGATCTCTGCCCCGACTGTCCGGCCGAGCAGACCTTCCGGGACGGCGAGACCCACACCGCCCAGCACTCCGGCGTGACCCGCCAGGGGACCGCGACCCAGTACGTGGTCTCGACCGCGCCGCTGGTGCGGGATCCCGACGGCGAGGTGGCCCACGTGGTGGAGATGTGCCTCGACGTCACCGAGGCCCGCGCCCTGGAGCGCGAGCTGGTGCGCGCACACACGCTGCGACAGGCGCTGGTGGAGAACTCCCTCGATGCGATCGTGGTCCTGGACGCCGAGCAGCACGTGGTCCTGATGAACCGGGCGGCCGAGGCGCTGTGGGGCGCCCACCGGGAACGGAGCCTGGGCCGTCGAGTGCGGCGCCGGATGATGCCGCCGGCTCTGGAACAGCTCCTGGCCGGGGAGAAGGAGAGCGTGCTCCTGCTGGATACCACCATCCGGACGCTGCAGGATGTGGAGGTCCCGGTGCGCCTGGCCGGTGTCGCCCTGCCGGAGGATGAGGAGGTGCTCGGCGTCGCCGTCATCGCCCAGGATCTGCGTCCCCGCAAGCAACTGGAGAAGGACAAGCTCGAGGCGGAAAGACTGGCCGCGGTCGGGCAGACCGTGGCCGGCCTCGCGCACGGGATCAAGAACATCTTGACCGGCCTCGAGGGTGGGATGTACGTGACGAGCACCGGCCTGAAGCGTGGCGACCAGGGGCGCATCCAGCGCGGCTGGGGTATGCTCGAGCGCAACATGGGGAGGATCTCGGAGCTGGCCAAGAACCTGCTGGCCTTCTCGCGCGGGGACGCCCCGCGACCGGCGCTCGTCGATCCCGCCCGGATCGCCTGGGACGTCGTGGAACTCTACCGGGAAAGCGCCGAGCAGCAGGGGATCCGGCTGGTGACGGAGATCGCCGCGGGAATCGCCCCGGCCTCGCTGGACGCCGAGGGCATCCACAGCTGCCTGGCCAATCTCGTCTCCAACGCCGTGGACGCCTGCCGGGTGAGCCAGAACGCGGCGTGCACCATCACGATGCGATTCGCCGAGGAGGACGGCGCACTCGTCTACGAGGTGGAGGACACCGGCTGCGGCATGGATTACGAGGTCAAGCAGAAGGCCTTCACCAGCTTCTTCACCACCAAGGGGGGAGGCGGTTCGGGGCTCGGTCTGTTGACGACACGCAAGTTCGTCCAGCAGCACGGCGGCGAGATCAGCTTCGACACCAGGGCGGGCGAGGGAGCCATCTTCCGGATCCGCTTACCGCGGGACCGCCTGCCGCAGCCCGATCCGCCCTCGCCGCAGTCCGAGACCTAGACCGCCGCTGCACCGGCACAAGGGAGAAGAGCGATGCGCAAGCCAGAAGACGTGACCGTGCTCGTGGTCGATGACGAGGCCGACGTGCGGGACTTCCTGGCCTCGGTGCTGGAGGACGCCGGCATGCACGTGGACGTGGCCGACAACGGCAACACCGCCCTCGCGATGATCCGCAATCGCCCGCCAGATCTGATCTCGGCGGACCTGGTCATGCCCGGCAAGTCGGGCATCCGGCTGATCCACGAGCTGCGCAAGAATCCCGCCTGGGCGCGCATCCCCGTCCTCATCGTCACCGGTCACATCGGCGACCAGGACATCCGCAAGGGCCTGGACGGCGTGCTCTCCGGATCCTCGATGGTCGGGCTCGCCACCTGTCTGGAGAAGCCGGTCACCCCCCAGGGCTACCTGGACGCGGTCTGCCGCCTGCTAGACGTGGAGCCACCGGTGAACGTGGATCTCTCCGGGGGCCAGGACGGCCTGCGCCGCGAGGCCGAGCAGCTGCTCAGGAATGCGGATCAGGCCACGCTGGAGCGGATCCTCCGCCAGCTGAGGCCGAAGGGGCCGCCCGGCTCCTAGCGCGGATTGTTCACGTATGATCCGAGTTAGCCGCCGGCGGGGCCGGACCCCGCGGTCAGGATGGCCTGCAGCCGGCCGATGGTCTCGCGCTCCTCGTCGGTCAAGGGACGCAGCTGCGCCGCCCGCGCCAGGGCCGCCGCGGCCGCGGCCTCGTCACCCTGCTCGTGCTCGACCAGGGCCAGGTTGATCCACCCCTTGGCATAGTGCGGGAAGGCCGCCAGCGTCTCGCGCAGGATGCGCCGGGCCTCGTCCAGCCGGCCCGCCTCGGCGTAGAGCGAGGCCAGGTTGCTGCGCTGGTGGACGGCCCCGGGATTGAGCCGCGCCGCCTCGGTCATGGCCGCGATCGCCCCGCTCAGGTCCCCCTCCCCCCGCAGCACCATGGCCTCGCCGAAGTGGGGCTTGTCCCAGGTCGGGTCGAGCTGCTCGCTCCTGCGGAAGGCCGCCAGGGCCTCTGCGCGCCGGTCGAGCCGGTCCAGCACGCGCCCCAGCCGGTAGAACGGCAGCGCCTCCTCCGGGGCCAGCTTCGCCGCCCGGTCGAAGGCCCGGACGGCGTTGGCATCTTCCCCCAGCTCCTCGTAGAGCAGGCCGGCGTAGTAGAAGGTGGTGGCCTGGCCGGGCAGGGCCGCATCGGCACGCTGCAGCAGCTGCTGCGTCCGTTCGGCGTGCCCCAGCCCGGCCTCGCGGCTGGCCTCGTTCATCAGGCTCCGCCACGCCACGCGTGCCGGGTCCAGCCGGGCCCACGCCGGCCACAGCAGGACCAGCAGCGCCAGTGCCGGCGCGAGGATGCGCGTCAGTCCCCGCCGGTCGCGGGCCCGCCAGCGTGTGGCGGCGTCGCGCAGGACCAGGACCGCCGGCACCGCCAGTAGCGGCGCCACCGGCTGCCGGTAGCGTGCCGTGGGGAAGAACGGCAACAGGCTGAGGAAGTAGAGCCCGACGATCAGGGCGACCAGCCGCTCCTCGCGGGTGCGGGAGCGCAGCATCCCCAGCAGGCCCAGGGCCGACAGCAGCACGAAGGGCACCGGCAGCAGCCGCAGGGCCGGGGTTTGCGCCCGCTGCCAGTCGTAGGAGGCGATCTGCGGCAACTCGTAGCCGTTCCAGAAGCGATAGGCCTTCCGCAGGTAGTGCAGGAACATCTCGCCCGGTTCCTGCAGGATCCGCTGCAGGGCCCGGCGCACGTAGATCCGCGAGACCTCCGAGGGCTTCAGCTCGTGGCCCAGCTCCATCTCCAGCTGCTTCTGGCCGGTCGGATCGTAATCCTGCTCCGGCCGCAGGTGGACGGGTCCGAAGATGCCGCCGTACTCGCTCTGCTGTCCGATCCACAGATTCAGGCCGAAGTTGGAGCTGATCAGCACGAGGTCGTGCCCCACGAGCAGGTTGCGGGCGGTCACCGGCAGGACGCAGGCCGCCACCCCCAGCACGAACACGGCGAGGCGGCGCAGGGTCACGCGGCGGGCCGTCTTCAGCCCGCGTAGGAAAGGCAGCGGGGCCAGCGCCAGCAGCAGGACGTTGCCGCGCAGCAGGGCGGCGGCGCCAAGAACCAGTCCGGCCCCGAGAGCCGGGCGCCAGGATCCGTTCGCCAGCATCCGCAAGCAGAGGTAGGTGAACAGCAGGACGAGCGCGGTCAGCAGCACGGCCGGCAGCAGGAAGCCGGCGTAGAAGAGCGGCGGACCGTAGAGCGCGTAGAGGATGGCGGCGGCGAGCGCGACGCCGGTGCCGGCAACCCGGCGAGCGACGACGAAGACCAGCAGCGGCGCCAGCAGGCTCAGCAGCCCCTGCAGGAGCTGGGGTGCCAGGCTCGCCGCACCAAAGATCCCGTAGAGGACGGCCAGCACGACCGGATAGAGCGGTCCCTGCCAGAAGGGCCGCGCCGGCCAGCCCTGTCCGTGCAGCAGGGCCAGCGCGCGCTCCTGGTAATCGGCTGCGTCCAGCTGGGGGACCCGCAGCAGGGTCGAGCCGGAGATCTCGTGGAAGTAGGCGACGTGCGCCGCCAGGGTCAACAGCGCGGCCAGGACGACCAGCCCGGCGCCCCATCCCCTCCGGGAAATCCGCATGCCTGCGCCTCACTCGCTCGCTCCAGCGGGACTGCGGCCGCGGCCCCGCCCGGACCAAGTCTTCCTGTGTCGGTAGCGGTCCGCAGGCACGCTTGTCAACTGCGATTCCCGGCCTCGGGGCCGGCGCCAGCCGGCGCCTATATGTTAATTTGTTATCATACCCTCTGCCGGCAGCCAAACCGCGCGAGCACTGGCCGCTTTCCTGGTGCAAGATCCGGCCGCTTCACGATCTATAGGCTTTCGATAGTGGTTTTCATGATCAACGAATGCCCTTTTTCGCTTGCAGATCCTAGCAATAGGCTTCTTATTTATAGGGAGTTGCACCCCGGGTTCTGTTAAATTTCTAACCTCCTTCACCGGGCAGGTGCTGATGGGAGCGGTACAGATCCTGATCTACTTCTCGGCCCTCTTCTTCGTGGTCGCCGTCGTCGTGCGGGCCCTGCACTACGCCCGGACACCGGTGCACATGCGCTGGGAGCTGTACCCGGTGGCCCACGAGAAAGGGCGGGCTCACTACGGCGGATCGATCTTCGAGGAATCCGAGTGGTGGACGAAGCCACGCCAGATCGATCACGTCAACGAGCTGCGGGAAATGGCTGCCGAGATCCTGCTGCTCAAGGGCGTCAGGCTGCACAACCGGCGCCTCTGGGTCTGGTCCTTCCCCTTCCACCTCGGTGTCTACCTGCTCATCGGCTGGCTCGTCCTGCTGCTGATCGGCGCGCTCACGCTCCCGGCGGGCGCCGCCGCGACGGAGGGCTGGCGGCGCGCACTCGTCCTGCTGACCGCGATCGCCGGCTTCGCCGGTCTGGGGTTGACGCTGATCGGCGCCCTGGGGCTGCTGCTGCGCCGGCTCGGCGTCGACGAGATGCGAAAGTTCAACGCGCCCGCCGACTACTTCAACCTGCTCTTCTTCATCGTCGTGGTGGCGGTGGGCCTCGCGGTTCATGCAAGCGGGGATCCCGACTTCACGCGGTTGCGCCTCTTCCTCGCCGATGTGATGGCCCTGCGCCCCGCGGCGGCGCTGGCCACGGGCACGGCTTGCGAGGTCGTCCTCGCCTCGCTGCTGATCGCCTACATGCCACTGACGCGCATGTTCCACTTCGTGGCCAAGTACTTCCTCTACCACGAGGTGCGCTGGTCCGACGATCCCAATCCGCGGGGCGGGCGGCTCGAGGCCCGGCTGGTGCAGGCCCTGAACTACGGGGTGAGCTGGCGCGGTCCTCACATCCAGAGCGGCAAGAGCTGGGCCGAGGTGGCCACGGAGGACGTGGAATGAAAGGTCAGGACGTCAAGATCAAGCAGCTCTGCGAGGAATGCGGCCAGCTGGTCGAGCTGAAGGTCGAGGACATCCCCAAGCTGCCGCATCCCTACGAGGACTGGGAGGACTCGCCGATCACGGAGATCTCCGCCGAGAAGCGCCAGCAGATCGAGGCGGGGCTGGACGGCGTCGTGGGCGTACGGATTCCCGTGCCCCGGACCCAGGCCGAGAAGGACGAGCTGGTCGCCAGGTTCCTCAGCGGGCTGGATCGGCTGTTCTCGCCGGCGGATAACTGGACCTTCCTGCAGCCGTTCCTGCTGTCGATGGAGAACTGCGTCAAGTGCAACACCTGCGCCGCGGCCTGTCCCATCTTCGAGGAGAGCGGCGGCGTGGAGATCTACCGGCCGCTGTTCCGGGCCGAGGCGCTGCGCCGCATCGCCCGCAGCCGCAACTCGCGGCTCGGCGGCTTGATCAACAAGTTCAACGGCAACGACGTGCCGGTGACCTGGGAAACCGTAGCGCGCCTGGCCGACCTGGCCTACCGCTGCACCCTCTGCCGGCGCTGCGCCCAGGACTGCCCCATGGGCTGCGACAACGGCCTGATCACCCGCGAGCTGCGCAAGCTGTTCAGCCAGGAACTGGGGATCGCCCCCGACGAGCTGCACAAGGACGGCACCGTCAAGCACCTGACCGTCGGCTCGTCCACCGGCATGAATCCCCACGCTTTCAAGGACGTCATCGAGTTCGCCGAGGAGGACATCGAGGACCGCACCGGCCTGAAGATCAAGATCCCCATCGACAAGGAGGGGGCCGACATCCTGATCATGCACAACGCCGGCGAGTTCCTGTCCTGGCCCGAGAACCTGCAGGCCTTCGCCATCCTCTTCGAGAACGCCGGTCTGAGCTGGACCCTCTCGAGCGACATGCTCGGCTACGACTCGGTGAACTACGGCCTGTTCTACGACGACGTGCAGTACGCCCGCGTCACCCTCAAGCACGCCCAGGTGGCCAAGGAGCTGAAGGTCAAGAAAGTGGTCATGGGCGAGTGCGGCCACGCCCACAAGGCCTTCATGGCCGTGGGCGACCGGCTCTGGCTGGAGGAGCAGAACATCCCGCGGGAGAGCGCCCTGACCCTCATGGAGGACCTGGTCTGCAACGAGAAGGTGATGGTCGATCCCTCGCGGAACGACTTCCCCGTCACCCTGCACGATCCCTGCAACATCACGCGCTCCATGGGCATCATCCAGCCCCAGCGGAACGTCCTGCGGAAGATCTGCCCGCAGTTCCGCGAGATGACGCCGCACGGCGTGAACAATTACTGTTGCGGGGGCGGCAGCGGCTTCGCCATCATGCAGTCGAGCAACTTCCCGGACTGGCGCATGCGGATCGCGGGGCGCAAAAAGTTCTCGCAGATCCTGGTTGCCTTCCAGGACAGCATCGGGCCGGAGACGCACAAGTACGTGTGCGCGCCCTGCTCGAACTGCAAGGGGCAGATCCGCGATCTGCTCGCGTACTACGGCGCCTGGGAGAAGGCCGGCATCCACTACGGCGGCCTGGTGGAGCTGGTCGTCAACGCCATGGTGGACGTCCGCCCCGGTTTCATCGACTGGGACGAGGTCGGCCTGATGTAGGAGGTCCCGCATGGGCCTGCTCGATTTCCTCCGGCCCAAGCTGCAGCATCCCGACCCGCGCGTACGGCTGCAAGCGCTGGAGGGTCTCGCTGACCACCGGACACTCCTCGAGCTGGCCCGCCGCGACGATTCGCCGCGGGTGCGCCTGGCGGCCGTGGCCCGCCTGGAGGACGACGCCCTGCTGGCGGAGGTGGCCCGCGACGCGGTCGCCCTGGACGTGCGCCTGGCGGCGGTGGAGCGGATCGCCGACCAGCGGCTGCTGGCCGAGATCATCAAGAGCCGCCGCAACTACGAGCTGATGGTCGCCTGCTTCGCCCGCATCACCGACCGCGAGCTGCTGCAGGAAATCGCCCAGGACCCCGCCTACAACCCCGCCGCCCGCCGCATGGCCGTCGAGCAGTTCGCCGACGAATCGTACCTCGCGGACATCACGCCCGCGGAGGAGACGGACGGCGGCCGCAAGAGCGAGGCGGCCGTGGACGCCATCCTCGCCACCTACGGCGACGTGCGCGTGGTGCGCGCCCTGGGCCACTTCAAGGGGAGCGAGAAGGCGCTGCGGGCCCTGGGCACCATCGCCCGCAAGGGCGGGGAGGTCGGCGGCCTCGCCGCGGAGTATCTCTGCCGCGCCCTCGGCAGCCGCAACCCGGCTCTGGCTCGCTGCGCCGCCGACGAGCTGGCGGTGCTGCGGGACGAGGAGAGCGTGGCCTGTCTCGTGCGGGCACTCGATGATCCGCACGTCTGCCAGGCCGTCCGCGACGTGCTGCGTCGCATCGACACGCCCGCGGCGCACCGGGCGCTGCAGGACGGGGCCTGAGCACCTTGGCGCCGGGAGGGAGCGACATGCCCAAGAAGATCCTGATCATCGACGACGAGCAGGACATGCGCGTCTACCTGGGAGCTCTCTTCCGGCAGGCCGGGTACGAGACGGCCACGGCCGAGAACGGGATCGAGGGGCTGCGGCAGGCCCTCGCCTTCCAGCCCGACCTGATCACCCTCGACATCATGATGCCCAAGCGCTCGGGCGTGAAGACCTACCGCGAGCTGCGCAGCGCCCCCGAGACGCGCGGCGTGCCGGTGGTGGTCCTGACCGGCCTGACGCGGCAGGAGGATTTCTTCGGCGGCGAGCTGGGAGACCTGCCGCCACCGGAGGCGGTGGTGGAGAAGCCCATCCAGCGCGAGCAGTTCCTCAAGCAAGTGGGCGAGATCATCGGAGGCTGAATGGCCGTCGCAGGCAAAACGGCGCGCAGCTATCCCATTCCCGGCCGGGCCGTCGTGTTCGCCACCTACGCCGCCTCGATCGTCCTGCTCGCCGTCGCCGTCCTGCTCCTGGCTCCCCGTCTATCGGCCCCCGTTTTGGCTCTCGGTCTGGCTGGCTACCTCTTCCTCGTCGGCGTGCTCGCCGTGCAGCTCCTGCACCGGGCCGGCCGCCGCCGCACCCACTGGCAGAACGTCATGCCCTGCTACCTCTCGGTGCAGGACGCGAACCTGCGCATCGTCGAGACCAACGAGAAGTTCCGGCGCGACTTCGGCGATCGCGTCGGCGAGCAATGCCACTGGGTCTACAAGCGCAGCGACCGGCCCTGCGCCAACTGCCCCGTGCTGGCCACCTTCCGCGACGGCCTGATCCACACCGGCGAGGAGACGGTGATCACGCAGGACGGCCAGGCGGCGCAGGTGGTCGTCACCTCGGCTCCCCACTACGACAAGCAGGGCAACATGGTGGGCGTGGTGGAGATGTCCACCAACGTCACCGAGCTGAAGAAGCTGCAGCACGAGCTCGAGCTGACCCGGGTCGAATACGAGCGGCTCTTCGACCTGGTGCCGTGCTACATCTCCGTGCAGGACCGCGACTTCAACATCGTGGAGTGCAACGAGCTGGTACGGCGCGACTTCGGCGAGGCCCTGGGCCAGCGCTGCTATTCGGTCTACAAGCGCTGCGAGAGCCTCTGCCCCGACTGCGTCGTCGAGAAGTCCTTCCAGAGCGGCCAGGTCTTCTCCAGCGAGGAGATCTCCACCACCCAGGACGGACGCACCCTCAACCTCATCACCTACTCCATGCCCATCCGCGACGAGCGCGGCGAGATCACGCGGGTGATGGAGGTGGCCACCGACATCACCGAGGTCAAGCAGCTGCAGAAGGAGCTGACCCTCATCGGTCGGGCCGTGGCGGGCATGGCCCACCGCATCAAGAACATCCTCATGGGCCTGGAAGGGGGCCTGTTCGTCGTCAACACGGCCTTCGCCCGCAACGACGCGGCGGCGGTGGCCCAGGGCTGGGAGATGATCGAGCGCAACGTGGAGCGGGTCTCGCACATCGTGAAGGACCTGCTCTACTGCTCCAAGAAGAGGGAGCCGGAGTTCAAGGAGAACGTGGCCGCGGAGAACCTGGCCCGGGAGGTGGGAGAGCTCTTCGCCGGGCGCACCGCCAAGGACGACATCGATCTCCAGGTCGAGGTCGGGCCCTCCCGCCCGCGAACGCTCCACCCCGACGGGGTCCACAGCCTGATCACCAACCTCGTCACCAACGCCATCGACGCCTGCCGCTTCGATCCCGACGAATCCAAGGAGCGGCACACCATCACGCTCCGCTGCGGAACCGACCCGGCCGGGGTGACCACCATCGAGGTCGCCGACGACGGGGCCGGCATCCCGGAAGAGGTGGCCGACAAGGTCTTCCAGGACTTCTTCTCCACCAAGGGGACCGAGGGGACCGGCCTGGGGCTGCTGATCATCAACCGGGTCGTGGAGGAGCACGGCGGCGAGATCACCTACCGCTCCACCCCCGGGCGCGGCACGACCTTCACGGTCACCTTGCCGCCCCTGCCGGCCCCCATCCCCGCCGGGGCCGAGGATCTCTCCTAGCCGCCTCTAGTGGTCGTGCTCCGCGGGCGGGTAGTAGCCCGCGATGGCGTCGAGGGCGGCGCGCAGCTGCGCCACGTACTGCACGTCGCTGTTCTGCTTGCACTTCATGGCCGCCACGAGGACGGCGTGGTGCTCGACCAGCTTCCGCTGGTAGGCGGCGAAGTCCGCGGTGCCCGCGGCCACCGGCTTCACCCGCTGGGCCAGGAAGTACTCGGCGATGGTGGTCATGATGTCGCCGGCGTGATCCTCCTTGGTCATGACCCAGCGCATGAGCTGGTTCTGGCTCTGAGGATCGTTCTTGCCGGCCAGCTCGGCCATGGCCTGCATGCCCTTCTCGATGGTCGCGGCGTCCTCGTACATGTGGGCCACGCGGGCCGCGTCGTCGTAGATCCCGCACGGAACCTGGCAATGCGCCCCGGCCGGGGCGGGGGCCAGGCTCGCCGCCAGGGCGGCCAGACCCAGCGCCAGTATCGCCTGCTTCATGGGTTCCCTCCTGCAAGGTTTCGATTCAGGCTTTGTCGAAGCGAACCCGCACATTATGATTGAGCCCGTCGCGCCGTCAAGCCGCCCCGCCCGGGAGGTCGCCGCCCGCATGGACTTTCCCATCTTCCATCTGGACTTCTTCGGCAACCGCCTGCTGATCGCCGTCATCGCCAGCCTGCACGTGCTGATCAACCACGCCCTGGCTGTGGGAGCCCTGCCGCTGGTGACCTTGCTGGAGTGGCGGGGCTGGCGGCGGGGCGACGAGGGCTGGGACCGCCTGGCCCGCCGCATCCTGTTCACCTGCTTCGTGATCACCACCTCGCTGGGCGCCCTGACGGGCGTGGGGATCTGGCTCTCCACCTCCCTGGTCAACCCGGCGGCCATCGGCAGCCTGATCCGCGTCTTCTTCTGGGCCTGGTTCTTCGAGTGGCTCGTCTTCGTGAGCGAGGTGGTGCTCATCCTGGCCTACTTCCTGACCTGGGAGGGCTGGGGGCGCCGCCACAAGCCCCTGCACATCGGGCTGGGCGCGGCGCTGAGCCTCTGTTCCTGGCTGACCATGGCCGTCATCGTGGCCATTCTGGGCTTCCAGATGGACACGGGGGTCTGGACCATCGATCCCGGCTTCCGCACCGCCCTGCTCAACCCGGTCTACCTGCCCCAGCTGCTGTTCCGCACCCCCTTCGCCATGGTGACGGCCGGCCTGTTCGTGCTCCTGCTCCTGTTCTTCTTCACCGCGCGCGGCAGCGACCTGCGCGCCCGGGCGGTGCGCTTCGTCTCGACCTGGACGCTGGCCTGGACGCCCCTGTGGCTGGTGGGCGCCCTGGTCTACTGGCACGTGGTCCCGGCGGCCATGCGGGACAACCTGCCGGTGGCCCTCGGCACCCTGCAGTTCGAGAGCTGGCACGTCTGGCTGGTGCGGCTCATCGCGGCGGCCGTGGCCCTGCTCCTGCTGCTGGCCCTCTGGGGTGCGGCGGCCCCGCGGCGCCTGCCGGCGGTGGCCTTGCTGCTGCCGTGCGTGCTGTCCCTCTGGGTGCTGAGCTACTTCGAGCGGGTCCGCGAGTTCGTGCGCAAGCCCGACGTCATCGCGGTCTACATGTACTCGAACGCCATCCGGCACGCGGACTACGCCTTGCTGGGCGAGCAGGGTCTGCTGGCCCAGGCTACCTACACCTCCGTGCGCGACATCGACGACGGCAACCGCCTGGAAGCCGGCCGCGAGATGTTCCGCATCGCCTGCACCCGCTGCCACACCACCAGCGGCAACAACGGCGTCCTGGCCAAGCTGGCCCGGCTGTACGGCTGGACGGAATGGGACCCCGAGGCACTCCGGACCTACCTGCGCAGCATGCACAACGCCAGGCCCTTCATGCCGCCGGTGCCGGGGACGGACGCCGAGCTGGCGGCCCTGGCGGACTACCTGATCGCCCTGCGCGACCAGCCGCAGCCGCTGCCCGGCGCCCAGACCGCCGGGGTGGCGGGCCTGGCGCCCTAGCGGCCGGCGCACGACCCGCGGGAGGGGACGTCGATGGACATCGCAGCCGGCCTGCCGATCCCCCGGGACATTCCCTTGCCGCTGCCCGCCGATCCGGTGCTGCTGCAGGCCCTGCTGGTCATGCTTTTCCTGGTGCACATCCTGTTCGTCTGCCTGATGGTGGGCGGCTCGCTGATCGTTCTCGCGGCCGAGATCGCGGGGCGCCGGCGCCCGGACTTCGACAACCTGGCCCGCGAGGTCGTCAAGACCATCACGGTCAACAAGAGCCTGGCCGTGGTGCTGGGCGTGGGTCCGCTGCTGGCGATCAACGTGTTCTACACGGTCTACTTCTACTCGGCCAACGCCCTGACCGGGGCCGCCTGGATCTCCATCGTGCCCCTGGTCACGGCGGCCTTTCTGGCGGCCTATGCGCACAAGTACAGCTGGGACCGGCTGGCAGGGGCCAAGGGTCTGCACATCGCCCTCGGGGCGTTCTCCTCCCTGCTCTTCCTGCTGATCCCTTTCATCTTCCTGTCCAACATCAACCTGATGCTGTTCCCGGCCCAGTGGCCGCGGGTGCACGGCTTCTTCTCGGCCCTGCTGCTCCCCAACGTGATCCCTCGCTACCTGCATTTCCTGCTGGCCAGCGTGGCGATCGCCGCACTGTTCCTGGCGGCCTACTTCGGGCGGCCCGGATTCCCCGTGGAGGAGAAGTTCACGACCCTGGATCGGCCAGTCCTGCGGCGCATCTTCTACAGCACGGCCCTGGTGGCCAGCCTGGGCCAGCTGCTGGTCGGCCCGCTGGTTCTGCTGAGCCTGCCGCGCCAGGGGATGAGCTGGTACCTGCTGCTCGTGGTGGCGGTCGGGGTGAGCTTCGGCGTCTCCGCCATGGTGATGATGTGGCGGGAGATCGTCGCGCCCTGCCGCACGCCCAACCGCCGCTTCTTGTCTATCTTCTCGCTGATCACCCTGACCGCCTTTGCCATGGGCTACGGGCGGCACGTGTATCGCGAGAACGCCATCGACGATCACCGGCGCCTGATGGCGGAGAAGACACGGGAGTACGGCTGGGCCGTGGCGGCCGCCCAGTGGCGCGCCGCGCAGGGGATCGCGCAGGTGCAGATGCCCCCCGGCGAGAAGATCTTCTCGAACACCTGCGCCGCCTGCCACGCCGTGGACCGCGTGCTGGTGGGGCCGTCGCTGCAGGAGATCGCGCAGCTCTACCGCGCGGACCCGGAGGGCATCGTGCGCTGGGCCAGCAATCCCGGCAAGAAGCGGCAGGGTTTTCCCCAGATGCCGGCCTTCCGCATGGGTGAGCAGAAGCTGCGGGCGGCAGCGGACTACATGATCCAGCTCGGCACCGGGAACGCCCCGGCCGCGGCGCCCGGGCAGGGCGCCGCGCCCGCTCCGGCGCAGGGCGCGCAGCAAGGGTGACCATGACGCCTGCGAAGACTCCCGCCCTCAAGATCACGAGCTTCGCCTTCCCTCCCGACCGCGTGCTGGTGGGCAAGTACACGGTGATCCGGCGGCTCGGCGCCGGCTGGGAGGGAGAGGTCTACCTGGTCCGGGAGCGCGGCACCGGCATCGAGAGGGCGGCCAAGTTCTTCTTCCCCCAGCGGAACCCCGGCAACCGCGCCCTGCACTTCTACGCCCGCAAGCTGCACAAGCTGAGCGACTGCCCCATCCTGATCCGCTACCACACGCGCGAGACCATGACGTTCCACCGGCACCCCCTCTCCTTCCTCATCTCCGAGTACGTGCAGGGCGAGATCCTGAGCGAGTTCCTGAAGCGGCAGCCCGGCCGGCGGCTGGATCCGTTCCAGGCCCTGCACCTGCTGCACGCCCTGGCCGCGGGCATCGAGGCCATCCACCGCCGGGGCGAGTACCACGGCGACCTGCACACCGACAACATCATCGTGCGCCGGCGGGGTCTCGGTTTCGATCTGAAGCTGGTGGACATGTTCTCGTGGGGTTCGCGCCGGCGGCTGCTCATCGAGGACGACGTCTGCAACCTGGTCCGCATCCTCTACGACGCCGTGGGCGGTCAGAAGCACTACGCCAGGCAGCCGCCGGAGATCAAGCGGATCTGCTGCGGCCTGAAGCGCAGCCTGATCCTCCGCAAGTTCCGCACCGCCGGCCAGCTGCGTCGCCACCTGGAGCAGCTGAGCTGGACCTCGCGCTGATCCCGGGCCAGAATCCGCTAGCGAGAGCGCACCCTTCCCCGCATACTGGGCATGGTCGCGGGCGGGAGGGAGACGGTCCGCCGTCGCCGGTCGGCCGCCGGCGCGCGGGACCGCCAGGGGAAAGGAGTGCCTCATGCAGACCAAGGAACAGGACGCCGATCGCCCGCCGCGGGGCGAGGATTCCCCGCCCCCCGATCCCCGGGCGGACGAGACCTCGCCGCCGGTCGAGGGCAACGGGTTTCTGAGCCTGCTGGACGGGGTCAGCAGCCAGGTTTCCATCATCGCCCCCGAGATGGAGGACCAGAAGCGCCTGGCGGCGGATCCGACGCTGCCGCTGGACGTGCGACTGGAGGCCTACGAGGACATCGTCGACTCGGAGGTCGGCGACACCACCCTCGCCCGCGGTCGCAACCTGGAGCGCGAGGTCGGGCTGCGCCAGATCTATCTGAAGTACGAAGGAGGCAATCCCACCGGCACCCAGAAGGACCGGATCGCCTTCGCCCAGGCCATGGACGCCCTGCGCCGGGGTTTCGATGCCATCACCGTGGCCACCTGCGGCAACTACGGCGCGGCCGTGGCGCAGGCGGCGGTCCTGGCCGGCCTGCGCTGCATCATCTACATCCCGGAGGGGTACCACACGCGGCGCACCCAGGAGATGGAGGGCTGCGGCGCCGAGATCCTGAAGGTCTCCGGAGACTACGAGAACGCCACGCTGGTCTCGCGGGAACGCGCGGCCCACGACGAGATCTACGACGCCAACCCCGGCGGCGCCAACACCGCGTTGCAGCTGCAGGCCTACGGCGAGATCGCCCACGAGATTTACGACGAGCTGCGCGACGCCCCCTACGCCGTGGCCGTGCCGGCCTCGAACGGCACCACCCTCGCGGGTATCTACCGCGGTTTCCTCAGCCTCTACCGCCGCGGCAAGACCTCACGGATTCCGCGGATGGTGGGCGGTTCCTCCCACGGCAAGAATCCCATCATCCGGGCTTTCCAGAAGAACAGCGACCACTGCGAGGATCTGCCGCCGGAGAGCATCCACGAGACCCAGGTCAACGAACCGCTCATCAACTGGCACTCCATCGACGGTGACCACGCCCTCGAGGCCATCCGGCGAACCGGCGGCTGGGCCTCCTACGCCAGCGACCGCGCCATGCTGGCGGCGGCCCGGCAGCTGAGCCAGCGGGAGGGAATGAACGTGCTGCCGGCCTCGACCGCCGGCTTGCTCGTCCTGCTGGAATGGCACCGCAAGGAGCCGCTGCCCGGCGACCGCTACGTCGTCGTGGTTACCGGGAGAAAGTGATGGAGCTGGAATGCGACGGCAACGCCGTCGTCTACTGCGAGGGCGCCTACACGGCCGCCATCGGCAAGACGGCCCACGGCCTGGTCCGGCGCACCCGGCGCTACCACGTCCTCTCGGTGGTGGATTCCTACCACGCCGGCAGCGACGCGGGTGAGCTGCTGGACGGCAAGCCCAACGGCATCCCCATCTACGAGGACGTGCGGCAGGCCGTCGCGGCCGCGGCGATGAACGGCCAGCCGGCCACCCACCTGGTGATCGGCCTGGCCCCGGACGGCGGCCGTCTGGACGCGGCCGCGCGCGCCGACGTGCGCGAGGCCATCCGCCTGGGCCTGAACGTGGACTGCGGCCTGCACGATTACCTGTCCGAGGATCCGGAGCTGGCGCTTCTTGCCGCACAGAAGAGCGTCCGCATCCGCGACGTGCGCAAGCCGCCGCCCCGGGATCAGCTGCACTTCTTCAGCGGCAAGATCGAGGAGGTCCAGGCCCTGCGGATCGCCGTCCTGGGCACCGATTCGGCGGTGGGCAAGCGCACGACGGCCTGGCAGCTGGTGGATGCCCTGAACGCCGCCGGCCACCGGGCCGAGCTGGTGGGCACCGGGCAGACCGCCTGGATGCAGGGGGCCCGCTACGGCATCATCCTGGACACGCTGATCAACGACTTCCTATCGGGCGAGATCGAGCACGCGGTCTGGCTGGCCTGGCACGAAACCGGCGCCGAGGTGATCGTGCTGGAGGGGCAGGGAAGCCTGATGAATCCCGCCTATCCGGGGGGCTACGAGCTGCTGGCGGCGGGACGACCCCACGCCGTCGTGCTGCAGCACGCGCCGGCCCGCCGGGACTACGACGGCTTCCCGGGCTTCCCGATTCATCCGCTGCCGCGGCAGATCCAGGCCATCGAGATCGTCTCGGACCGCCCGGTGATCGCGATCACCGTGAACCACGAGAACCTGGCGCCGGAGGAGAT
Source organism: uncultured Fibrobacteraceae bacterium (assembly GCA_964524645.1). Classification (GTDB taxonomy): domain Bacteria; phylum Krumholzibacteriota; class Krumholzibacteriia; order LZORAL124-64-63; family LZORAL124-64-63; genus CAZGEC01. The sequence continues at coordinate 37,470 of CAZGEC010000026.1, forward strand.
ACCGGCCACCTGCGAGGCGATCACCCGCGAGACCGGGCTGCCCGCCTGCGACGTGCTGCTGGAGGGCGCCGGGCCGCTGGTCGCGGCCCTGGAGCCCATCCTGGCCCGTCACGCGCAGGGCGCCGGCTGAAAGGCGGGACGGGCCGCGGGGCCGGGCCCCGGGCCGACGGAGGCGAACATGGGCGCGGCCAAGTCTGCGGCGGACCCCCTGGGCATCCTGAAGGTCATCGACCGTCTCACGGTGGGGCCCGTCCAGCTGGAGCAGGATCGTCTGGTGGCGCCCTACCGGGTCGAGCGCGCCGGGCGCAGCGACACCTCGGAGCTGGTCTACAAGTACGAGGAGCCGGTCTTCGATCCGCGCGACGCCGCCTCGCAGAACCTGGCCGCGAACCTGGCGGCGCAGGTGGCCCTCAACTACGGGCTCTTCTGCCGCGACATCGTCTTCCGCGGTCCTTACGACCGCGCGGACCAGCGCTTCCTCGAAGCCATGGCCCAGAACACGGCGCGCGAGATCTACGTCAAGAAGTTCCTGGAGCCCAATCCCTTCCTGCACGGTCCGGCCGCCACGCTGCCGGCCGTCAAGCGCCCCAACTACCTGCGGGCAAGGCTCAGCTTTCCCGAGGGCGAGCCCCCCACGGCCCGCGCCCGCAGCGGCCCGGCCGTGCCGGACATCTGGACCACCGATCGCCGGCGCCACGCCATCCTCTCCAGCGGCGGCAAGGACAGCCTGCTGACCTACGGGCTGCTGGACGAGATCGGCTGCGAGACCCATCCCGTCTTCATCAACGAGTCGGGGCGCCACTGGTTCACGGCCCTGAACGCCTACCGTCACTTCAGCGCGGTCGTGCCCAACACGGCACGGGTCTGGACGAACTCGGATCGTCTCTTCAGCTGGATGCTGCGGCACCTGCCCTTCGTGCGCGAGGACTTCGCCAACGTTCGTTCCGACGAGTACCCCATCCGCCTGTGGACCGTGGCCGTGTTCATCTTCGGCGCCCTGCCGCTGGCGCGCAAGCGCGGCGCGGGCCGCCTGCTCATCGGCGACGAGTACGACACCACGGTGCGCACGGTGTATCAGGGGATCACCCATTACGACGGGCTCTTCGACCAGAGCCGCTACTTCGATCACGCCATGACGCGCTACTTCCAGCGCAAGGGCTGGGGCATCGCGCAGTTCTCCGTCATCAGACCGCTCTCGGAGTTCCTGATCCTCAAGATCCTGGCGGAGCGCTACCCGGAGCTGCAGCGTCACCAGACGTCCTGCCACGCCACTCACAAGGAGGCCGACCGGATCCGCCCCTGCGGCCGCTGCGAGAAGTGCCGCCGCATCGTGGGCATGCTGACGGCCCTGGGCGCCGACCCGAAGGCCTGCGGCTACACGGAAGAGCAGATCCGGAACTGCCTCGCGGACCTGGCGGCGCAGGGAGTCCATCAGGAGACCGCGGGCGCCGAGCACATGGCCCACCTCCTGCAACAGCGAGGGCTGCTGCCGGCGGGTCGCCTGGGACAGGTGAAGGCCCGGCCACGACCCGAGATCGCCCAGCTGCGCTTCGACCGCGAACGCTCGCCGGAGGCCGCCGTGCCGGTGGATCTGCGCGAGAGGATCTTCCCCATCCTCCTGGAGCACGCCGAGGGGGCTGTGCGCCGCAGCGGCCGTGTCTGGCTGGAATGCGATCCCCTGGATCCGGCCATCCTGGCCCAGCCTTATCCCTTCGAGAAGGTGGGCGCGGCGGCGGGGCGCGGCCGATCCGCCGCGGCGGGGGGAGCGGGCGCCCGCGGCAGCGAGGCGGGCGGGCCGACGGACTACCTTTTGGGCGAGCTGAGCTGGCCCGCCGCCGAGCAGCGGTTCCGCGAGGTGGACGTGGCCCTCCTGCCGGTGGGGGCGACGGAACAGCACGGACCACACCTGCCGCTGGACACCGACGCCTTCGACGCCGACTACCTGGCAAAGCGCGTGGCCGCCACCTGCACGGTCCCCCGGCCGCTGGTACTGCCCCTGATCCCCTACGGCGTTTCCTATCATCACGACGACTTCAGCGGCACGCTGAGCGTCGGCCCCCGGACCCTCTCCCAGATGGTCTACGAGGTGGGCATGGCCGTGGCCCGTCACGGCATCACCAAGCTGGTCATCATCAACGGACACGGCGGCAACGCGCCGGCCCTGAACTTCGCCGCCCAGATGATCAACCGGGACGCCCACATCTTCACCTGCGTCGATACCGGCGAGACCAGCGACACCGACATCGAGGCGCTGGCCGAGACCTCGAACGACGTCCACTCCGGCGAGATCGAGACCAGCACCACGCTCGCCACGCGGCCCGGACTGGTGCTCCTGGACGCCGCCGAGAAGCATGTCCCGACCTTCTCCAGCGAGTACCTGGACTTCTCGTCCCGGCGCAGCGTGGACTGGTACGCCTACGTGGCCAAGATCTCGCCCACCGGGGTCCTGGGCGATCCCACGAAGGCCACCGCCGAGAAGGGGGAGAAGATGTGGGAGCTCATGGTCCAGCACCTGGTGCGCTTCGTCGAGCACCTGAAGCGCCTGAGCCTGGACCAGATCTACGAGCGGCGGTACTGAGGCATGCGCATCACCAGGGTCGAGGCCTGGTCCGTCACCATGCGCCTCGCCGAGCCCTACACCATCGCCTACGAGACGGTCGACCGCACCGTGAACGTCTTCCTGCGCCTCGAGACGAACCGCGGCATCGTCGGCTACGGTTGTGCCGCTCCGGACCGGGCGGTCACCGGCGAGTCGCCCGAGGAGACGCAGGCCGTCCTCGAGGGAACCGTCGCCCCGGCTCTGCAGGGCGCGGATGCGCTGCGGCCGGCCCGGCTCCTGGAGCGCCTGCGCCCGGCGCTGGCCGGTCGCCCGTCCGCCATGGCGGCCGTCGACATGGCCCTGCACGACCTGATGGGCCAGGCCGCGGGCCTGCCCCTCTGGAAGCTGCTCGGCGGCTATCGCGACCGCATCCGCACCAGCGTGACCATTGGCATCCTGCCCGAGCAGGAGACCGTGGCCCGGGCCCGGCGACTGGTGGCGGAGGGCTTCCGCTGCCTGAAGCTGAAGGGCGGGCGGAACGTGGACGAGGACGTCGCCAGGGTGCTGAAGGTGCGCGAGGCGGTGGGACCGCAGGTCGCCTTGCGCTTCGACGCCAACCAGGGCTTCAGCGTGGAGCAGGCTCTGGACTTCGTGCAGCGGACCCTCCGCGCCAAGCTGGAGCTGGTGGAGCAGCCGACACCGCGGGCCGAGCCCACCCTGCTCGGGCACGTGGCCCGGAAGGCCCCCCTGCCCATCATGGCCGACGAAAGCCTGATGAACCTGCGCGACGCCTTCCGCCTGGCCCGGCGGGGACTGGCGGACATGGTCAACGTCAAGCTCATGAAGGTGGGCGGCATCGCCGTGGCGCTGCAGATCAACGCGGTGGCCCAGGCAGCGGGTCTGGAGGTCATGGTCGGTTGCATGGACGAAGCCGCGCTGGCCATCGCCGCCGGCCTGCACTTCGCCCTGGCCCGGCCCAACGTGATCTACGCCGATCTGGACGGGCACCTCGATCTGATCGACGATCCCTCCGCCGGGGCCGTGATCCTCCGGCAGGGAACCCTCTTTCCCAGCGAGCGGCCGGGTCTGGGCTGGGTCCCGGCGGCCTGATCCCCGCGCTCGCCGGTTTTTGCCACGCCACCGGTTCGCACCGTAATTATGATATCTGGGGTTCGGGGCCGGCCATGGCACTCCCGGCGGAGGTTGTCCCACGTGATTCAGCAAAGCGCACATCGCAGGATTGCCCGCCTGGTCCGTTCATGCGCAACCGTCCTCTTGCTCGTCCTGCTCGCCTTCGCCGGCCGGGCCGCCGCGATGGCGGCGGAGACGGGGGCGGCGTGGCAGGGGAAGGTCGAGGCCGGTCTCCTCACCGCCGCGGACGCGGGCGATGTCGAGTTCCTGGTCGTCCTGGCGGAGCAGGCGGACCTGGAGCCCGCCCGCCACCTGCAGGGCAAGGCGGCCCGGGGGCGCTTCGTCGTCGAGACGCTCACGCGGCTGGCCGCGCGATCCCAGGCGCCGCTCCTGGCCGACCTGGCGGCGGCGGACGTTCCCCACCGGTCCTTCTGGCTGATCAACCTCCTCTGGGTGCGGGGCGACGACACGGTGCTGGAGGACCTGGCGCGCCGGAGCGACGTGGCGCGCATCCGGGCCGACACCCCCTTCCGGATCGAGGACCTGCATCCCTCCGCGGAGCCGCCGGCCAAGAGCCCCGCCGGCATCGAATGGAACATCGCGCTGGTGGGCGGGCCGCAGGTCTGGGACCGCGGCGACACGGGCCAGGCGGCGGTGGTGGGCGGCGTCGACACCGGCGTCGACTGGGACCACCCGGCGCTCCTGAACGCCTATCGTGGCTGGAACGGCGTCACGGCCGATCACGACCACAACTGGCACGACGCCATCCACAGCGGCGGCGGTATCTGCGGGCCCGATTCCCCCGTTCCCTGCGACGACGGCTACCACGGAACCCTCACCATGGGGGTCATGGTGGGCGACGACGGCGAGGGCAACCGCATCGGGCTGGCCCCCGGCGCCCGCTGGATCGGCTGCCGCTGCATGGACGAGGGCGTCGGTACCCCCGCGACCTACCTGGAATGCCTGCAGTGGATGATCGCGCCGACGGATCTCGCCGGCGCGGATCCCGATCCGAGCCTGGCGCCGGACGTGATCAACAACTCCTGGGTCTGCCCCCCCGGCGAGGGGTGCATCGATCCCGAGGTGCTGCGGCCGGCTGTCGAGGCCCTGCGCCTGGCGGGGATCGCCGTCGTGGCCGGCAACGGCAACTCGGGCCCGGACTGCTCCTCCTGCCGCTACCCCCCGGCCATCTACGACGACGCCTACGGCGTGGGCGCCACCGATGCCGCGGACGAGATCGCCGGCTTCAGCGCGCGGGGACCGGTGACCGTGGACGGCAGCCTGCGCCGGAAGCCGGATGCCTGCGCCCCCGGCCTGGAGGTGCGCTCCAGCGTCCCGCCGTCCGACTACGGCACCGCCAGCGGCACCAGCCTGGCGGCGCCCCACGCCGCGGCCCTGGTCGCTTTGCTGGTGACGGCCAACCCGTACCTGAGGGGCGACGTGGATCAGCTCGAGGAGATCATGGACCAGACCGCCGTGCCGCTGACCACCACCGAGGACTGCGGCGATCCGCCGGGCGCGGTGCCCAACAACGTCTACGGCCACGGCCGCCTCGACGCCCTGGCCGCCTACGACGAGGCGCGGGCGCGGCTGGTGGCCGTCCCCGAGCCTCTCCCGGTGCGGTCGCGGCCGCAGCTGCTGGCCAACGTTCCCAACCCGTTCAACCCGACGACGACCATCCCCTACCTGCTGCCGGTCCGGAGCGAGGTCAGCCTCGCCGTCTACGACCTGCGCGGGCGGAGGGTGCGGCGGCTGCTGGCGAACCGGGACGAGGGCGCCGGGCGGCACGAGGCGACCTGGAACGGTCGTGACGAACTGGGACGCGATCTCCCCTCCGGGATCTACGTCTGCCGCCTCGAGGCCGCGGGCATCCGCTGCGCCCGGCGGCTGGCCTTGATTCGCTAGGGCCTCCGCTCTGGCAAGGTGGCACGATGCACTTCCTGCACGATCTGCGCCGGACCTGGCGGGGACTGAATCCACTGACCCGGCGGGCCGCCGCGCAGTTCTTCTACCACGAGCGCTACGCCGTCGACCTGGAGCATCCGGTCCTGGACTCCAAGCGCGCGCTGCGCATCCTCTACTTCCTGGAAGCGGAGAAGCTGTTGCACCGGGGGGACCTGCAGCAGGCGCGCGCCATCTCCCTGGCCCGCCTGCGCCACGTCCACACCGACCGCTACCTGGATTCCCTGCAGGATCCCGGCAAGCTGCGCGCGGTCCTGGGTTACGAGATCCCGCCCCGCCTGCAGGACGATCTGCTGCGCTCGCACCGCACCATGGTGGATGGGACCGTGCGAGCCGCCTGCCTGGCCGCGGATCGGGGCGGCGTGGTGATCAATCTCGGGGGCGGCTTCCACCATGCCCGGGCCGACGCCGGCGAGGGATTCTGCTTCTTCAACGATGTCGCGGTGGCCGTAGAGGAGCTGCGCCGCAACGGCCGCGACCGTCGCGTCCTGGTGATCGATCTGGACCTGCACGACGGGGACGGCACGCGCATCCTCTTCGCCAGGGATCCCAACGTCCACACCTTCAGCATCCACAACCGCGACCTGGCCTCCACCGAGGCCGTGGCCTCCACCAGCATCGCCCTCGGGGGCGACGTGGAGGACGGACTCTACCTCGAATCCCTGCGCGCCGCCCTGCCGGGCCTGCTGCAGGAGTTCCGCCCGGAGCTGGTCTTCTTCCTCGCCGGCTGCGACCCCGCCGCCGACGACAAGCTGGGAAACTGGCGGATCAGCAGCTCCGGGATGCTGGAGCGGGATCTCTACGTCCTGGCGCAGCTGCGGTCCTGTCCCGATCCGCCGCCCGTGGTGATCCTGCTGGGCGGCGGCTACGGCCGCGGCGCCTGGCGTTACAGCGCCCGCTTCTTCGCCCGGCTGCTCAGCGGCGACAGCTCCATCGAGCCACCGGCGACCCTCCACCTTCCCCTTTCCCGGGACCGTCACTACCTCAGCCTGCTGGAGAATCCGCCCGCCGCCCCGCCGCAGGAGGAGAGCTGGGCCCTGACCGAGGAGGATCTCGGTCAGATCGGACTGGCCCGTCCGCGCTTCCTGGGCGCCTTCTCGCGCCACGGTATCGAGATGGCCCTGGAACGTTTCGGCCTGCTGGACCGGCTCCGCGCCCGCGGCTTCCGGGAGCTGAGGGTCGAGGTGGACGTGAACGACCCCATGGGTCACACCCTGCGCATCCTCTCCGGCCGCGACGCTCCGCAGGTGCTCGTGGAGCTGCGCCTGCGGCGCGATCGCGCCACGCTCGCCGGACACGATCTGCTGTCGGTGGAGTGGCTGCGCCTGCAGGACGTCGGCACCCCCTTCCGGGCCCAGCGGCCCCTGCTCCCGGGGCAAGCGCACCCCGGTCTCGGACTGCTGCAGGACGTGGCCTCCCTGCTGATCCTGGGCGTCGAGCGGCTCGGCCTGGACGGTTTGACCTTCGTCTCGGAGCATTACCACCTGGCCGCCCAGACCTCGCCGCACACCCACTTCCTGGATCCGCGCGAGGAGGCCCGCTTCCAGGCCGCTCAGCAGGCCCTGCGCGGGCTGGGCCTGCACGAGGCCTCGACGGCGGTGGCGGAGGGCCGGGTCGTCGACCGGCGCACCGGCGAACCGTACCGCTGGCACCCCGCGCGGCTCGTGCGCCCGGTCAGCCCGGACCTGAAGAAACGGTTCGAGTCGGAGATCCGCCGCCGGGCCGTGGCCGCTGCCATCCTGGACTACGACTTCAAGCTGCTCCCCGGCCCGCCGAAATAGAACAGGACCCCCGCCGCCGTCTCGTGGCGGCCACCGCATGGATCGGGGTCCTTTTGCTTGCCCGGCGCCGGCCCGCCCGGGTACGGTGACCCCGACCCGCGAAACCGCAGTCAGGAGAGGTTGCTGTCATGAGTCGAATCGCCAGCAGGCACAGGGCCGGCCTCGTCGTGCTCCTCGGTCTGGCCGCCGCCGTCACCTTCGGTCCCGCCACCGCCCGGGCGCTCGACCGCTCCGGCTTCGACGAGCTCGGTCAGCTGATGGACACGGCCCGGCTGGCCGAGGCCCCCATCTTCGCTCCCGCCACCTGGGAAAAGGGGGACAAGGCCTTCCAGAAGGCCGAAGCGGACGTCGCCGCCGGCAAGAAGCAGAACACCCTGGACGAGCACGTGGCCGAGGCGCTGGAGTACGTCCAGAACGCGCTGAAGGCCGCCGAGGTGGCCAAGCTCTCCCTGCGGGAGCACCTGCCGCCGCGGGACAAGGCCCGCACGGCCCGCGCGCCCACCCTGGTGCCCGAGCTGTACGCGGCGGCCGAGGCGCAGTTCGTCAAGGCGACCGCCAAGGTGGAGTCGGGCGACGTCAAGGGCGGGCTCAAGGAGGCCGAGAAGGCCAAGCCGCTCTTCGGCACGGCGGAGCTGGAGGCCATCCGGGTGGATATCCTGGGAGCGGCCGATCGTCTCATCGCCAAGGCGCTGGCCGACGACGCCGAGAAGTACGCTCCCTCGACGCTGGACAAGGCGCGGGGCGCGCGCCAGCACGCCGACGGTCTGCTGGTCGCGAACCGGTACGGCCGCGAGGCGGCCGAGGCCGAAGCCCGGCGCGCCGAGTACGAGGCGCGGCACGCCTCGAACATCGGGCTCTCGGTGCGCTCCCTCAACCGCAACGATCAGGCCTGGGAGAAGCTCATGCTGGTCTACGAGATCCAGATGGACCGCGTGGGTCGGACCTTCGGCCTGGAGAACCTGCCCTTCGACGACGGTCCGCTCGCGGCGGCCGACACCCTCATTGCACGCATCGAGGCGCTCCAGCTCGACCAGCGGCGCTTCGCCAGCCAGCTGACCGGCGTCTCGGACAAGCTGGCCCTGTGCCTGACGCGCCTCGACCTGAAACCGTCCGGAGACGATCCGCTCAAGCTGGCCTCCCAGCTGGAATCCCGGGTGGGCGAGCTGTCCCAGAAGCTCCAGACGGGGCAGGCCCAGCTGGCCCAGCTGACCGAGGAGCATCAGGCCGTGGCCGGCGAGCTGGAGCAGCGTCGCGCCCGCGAGCAGCGCTTCCGCGCCGCCAAGTCGGTTCTCTCCCCGGCCGAGGGTGAGGTGCTCTACAATGCGGCCAACGACGTGGTGCTGCGCTTGCACGGTCTCACCTTCGGCGTGGGCCGGAGCGACATCTCCGAGGAGCAGGTCCCGCTGCTGGAGAAGATCAAGCAGATCCTGGGCATGTTCCCCGGCGCCCGGCTGGTCATCGAGGGGCACACGGACAACTCGGGCGATCCGCAGGCCAACCAGCAGCTCTCCGAGAAGCGGGCCTTCGCGATCATGCAGTACCTGCGCGAGAGCATGATGGTCCCCGTCGACCGGATCCAGGCCATGGGCTACGGAGCGGAGCGCCCGGTGGGCTCGAACATGACGGCCGACGGCCGGGCCAAGAACCGGCGCATCGACATCATCATCATGGAGTGAGTCCGCTCGCCGGGAGCGGACCCTTGGAGGTGGTGCGTGCCGGCTCCGGCCGGGAACAACGGGGCGCGACAGGCGTTATAAAGTTCTTACCCCCCGACGCGGCTCCCGGAAAAGGACGCGAACCATGTGGACCCCTGGACGCTCCGCCCGCCCGGCCGCGCTCCCGGTCGGCCTTCTCGCTCTGCTGATCGGCCTGCTCGCGGGCCCCGGCGCCGCCCGCGCCGCCGAGGAGGTCGTCGTCGACGGCGTCCTCCACCAGCGCAATCCCGCCACCCCCCGCGACGGCAGCGAGACCTGGAACCTGCGGGAGCTGTGGCGGGCCGGCGGGGAGGACGACGAGGTCTTCTTCGGCGTCATCTTCGCCGCCGTCTCCGACGAGGCGGGCAACATCTACCTGCTGGACCGGCAGCTGTGCCAGGTCTTCGTCTACTCGCCCCAGGGCGAGCTGCTGAAGACCCTGAGCCGGCAAGGCGAGGGTCCGGGCGAGACGCAGCGGCCCATCGGCCTGCTCTTCATGCCGGACGGCAGCCTGGGCATCGTCGAGGGCTTTCCCGGCCGCATCGTGAAGATCGATCTGGACGGGAACCCCGCCGGCACGTTCAGCCCCGGCGGCGGGCCGGCAGCCGGCGGCTTCGCGGGCCTGAGCGGGGTCGCCAACCGCGGCGGCCAGCTGGTCGTGTGCGGCAACCTGATGACCCAGATCGAGGGCGGCGGCATGCAGCGCACCTCCTACCTGGCCAGCTGCGACGAGGACGGCCACGAGAAGGTGCGCTTCCTGAGCCTCACTTCCGAGCCCGATTTCGGCAATCCGCGGTTCGACGAGAAGAAGCAGTACTTCGTGGACCGCGGCGGCTGGGCCCTGGGTCCGGACGGTCGCCTCTACACGGTGCCCGAACGGGACCGCTACGCCATCCACGTCTTCAGCCCGGACGCCACGCTGGAACGCGTGATCGAACGCCCCTACCACCCCCGCAAGCGCACCGCCAAGGACATCGCGGATATGGAGAACGGGATCGTCGCCATCGTCAACGGGCGGCGGATCGAGGTGGAAACCCACATCGAGGACCGCGATCCGGCCGTGCGCCAGCTGCGGGTGGACGAGAAGGGCAACCTCTGGGTCCTGCAGCCGCAGGGCGCGCGCGAGCTGCCGCGCGGCGTCGTGCGCGTCTACGACGTCTTCGATCCGTCCGGGACCTACGTCCAGCAGGTCCGCATCGCCTGCGACGGCGACGCAGAGGCGGACCGCCTGCTGTTCGCCGGCGACGACCGCCTGCTCCTCGTCAAGGGCGCCGAGGCGGCCCTCGACGCCATGTTCGCCGGCTTCGGGGAAGGCGGCGGCGAGGAGGCGGAGGAGGGAGCGCCGGAACCGGCGCCGCTGGAGGTCATCTGCTACGCGCGCGGGGGCTAAGCCGGTTTCCCGCGCTGAGGTGGGCCGGCGCACGCCAGCGCGCCGGCCCTCATCCGTAGCCAATCAGTAGCCCAGGGAGCGCAGCTTCTGCCGGGCGGCCGGATCCAGATCCACCGGCCGCGATCCCTCCTGCTCGACAAATGGCCGTTCCGGAGGCAAGAACGAATCGAGACGCCGCCGCATCTGGGCCGCCGTTCCCAGTTCCTGTTTCGCGCGATCGTGCGGCTCGCCGGGATCGATGGGAAACCGGGTGTTGAAGCCCTGGGCCATGCCGAAGCCGGGCATCAGATAGTTGATGCCGACCAGCCCCATGGCCCTGTATCTTGCTTCTCCCAGGTACTCGGCGATGGTGATGAAGCTCTCGTCCAGGTGCGCGCGGTCCCCGCCCACCGCCCCGTGGCGGTAGGGGAGCAATCCCGTGTAGATTGAGGCGAAGGTGGGCAGGGTCCAGGGTGCCGTGCTGTAGCAGCGCCACGTTGATCAGCACGACGCGGAGGCGGTCCTTCGCAATCTCGAAAACGAAACCGACACATCCATGATGAACCGTTTCAGGGAATGGATCCGCAGCGGCGAGGTGCCCGCGAACCCCGCGCTGACGGGCTACGAGGCCCTGCTCGACCGGCGCTGCCGCCGTCGCCTGGTCGGGCTGGTCCTCCTGGTATTCCTGTTCGGCCTGGTCTCGGCCCTGGTCGAGCTGCTGCTGCGCCTGCTGGGCGAACCGCTGCCGCTGCTGGTGAACGGTCTGTACCGCCTGCTGGCCCTTGCCGCGGCCGGAGCGGCCGGCTGGCTCGCCCTGCAGTACCTGGCCAGCGATGCCCGGCTGCTGATCCGACTGCTCCTGCCCCTGGCGGCCTGGTGCCAGGGAGCCGTGGCCGCGGGCGACGACGGCACCTGGGGCCGACCCATCCTGGCCGTCTCCGGCCTGCTGACAGTCTGTGCCAGCGGACTGCTCCCGGCGGCGCTGGGTCCGGCGCTGATCCTGGCCCTGGCGACGGCGGCGGCCTACACCGCTGCCTACCTGCTGCGGCTGCCGGCTGGATTGCCGCTGGGCACTTTCGCGGCGCCGGCTCTCGGGACGGTGCCCGCCGCCCTGCTGGCCGCCGTCCTGGCCCGCTCCCACGAGCGTTCACTCCGGAGCGGCTACCGGGCCGAGGAAGCCAAGGAGCGGGCTCTGGCTCACGCCCGCGAGGCCGCCCGGGCCAAGTCCGAGTTCCTGGCCAACATGAGCCACGAGATCCGCACCCCCCTGAACGGGATCGTCGGCGCCGGCTACCTGCTGATGGACACGGATCTCGATGCCGAGCAGTGGCAGTACTGCGAGGCGGTTCTGGCATCGGGACAGTCCCTGCTGGACATCGTCAACGACATCCTGGACATCTCCCGGGCCGAGGCGAATCGCCTGGCCCTGGAGAAGATCCCCTTCGACCTGAGCACCCTGCTGGCGGAGGTCATCGCCACCGAGCGCGATCCCACGGACAAGCGCAACCTGGAGACGATCCTGCGCTACGCGCCGGGAACGCCCGAGCACGTGGTCGGCGACCTCGTGCGCATCCGGCAGATGGTCGCCCACCTCTACCGCAACGCCCTGAAGTTCACGCCCGCCGGGACCATCCTCGTCGAGGCCACCTGCGAACATTGCTTCGCCCAGCGCGCCATCATCGAGATTGGCGTCCAGGACAGCGGCCCTGGTATCCCTGCCGCCGAGCGGGAACGCATCTTCGAGAAGTTCACGCAGCTCGGCGACTCGGTTCCGCGCCCGATGGGCGGCGCCGGTCTGGGGCTGGCCCTCGTGCGACATCTCGCCGAGCTGATGAACGCCGAGGTCGGCGTGGAGAGCGAACAAGGGCAGGGCAGTCGCTTCTGGCTGCGCGTTCCCCTGGAGCTGGATCGCGAGATGGCCGGCCCGGCCGAACCGGATCTGAGCCTGATCGGCCTGCGGGTCCTGGTGGCCGATCCCCATCCCGAGCGACGTCAGGTGCTGCAGGAACACCTGGAGGCCCTGCACATGACCTCGGAGACCGTGGCCGACGGCGCCTCCGCCCTGGCGGCCCTGCGCGCCGCCCGCGCCGAAGGCCGGCCCTTCGACATGCTCCTGTGCCACTCCGCCCTCGACGGGGGGCGCGGCAGCGCGCTCGGCCGCGAGGTGAAGGCCGACGGACGGCTGCGCAACACGACCCGCGTCCTGATCATCGGCCACACTCTGCGGGGCGATTTCCGGCATCTGTTGGAGCTGGGCTTCCATGGCTGCCTGGCCACCCCGCTGCGCCCGGCCGATCTGCGCGCCATCCTGGTCGCCGCCCGCGAAGTGGCCGAGAGCGGGGACGAGCGGCCGGTCCTGACCCGCCGGGCGATCGCGGGCCCGCGCTCCCGCGGCAAGCTGACCCTGATCCGCGGCGGGGCCTGGCCGCAGCGGGTCCTGCTGGCCGAGGACAACCCCACCAACCGCCTCATGTCGGCGCGCCTGCTCCAGAAGGTCGGCTGCGGGCGCGTGGACGAGGCGGAGGACGGCCAAGAGGCCCTCGAGATGCTGGCGACCATCCCGTACGACATGATCTTCATGGACTGCCAGATGCCGGTGGTCGACGGCTATCAGGCCACCCGCAAGCTGCGCCAGCGACCCGGACCCAACCAGGGCACCCCCGTCGTCGCCTTGACGGCCAACGCCCTCAAGGAGGATCGCGTCCTCTGCCTCGCCACCGGAATGGACGACTACCTGCCCAAGCCCATCACCTCGCGCGCCCTGCTGACCGTCATCCAGCGCTGGCGCGACATCCGCACCTGCTCACCCCCCATGCGGGGGCTCACCCCGCCCCTGGATCCCGACCTGGATCCGGACCCGGCGGACTTCAGCTGAGGAGCGGGCCATGCCCGAGCGTCCCTTCTTCACCCGCGAGCTGTTCCGCTTCTTCCTGGACTTGGAGATGAACAACAACCGGGAGTGGTTTCATGCGAACCAGTCCCGCTACGAGGAGCACGTCAAAGCTCCGGCTCTGCATTTCATCACCGAGTTCGGCTCTCACCTGTACCGGATCAGCCACCACTTCCGGGCCGATCCCCGTCCGGTGGGCGGCTCCCTCTTCCGCATCCACCGCGACATCCGCTTCAGCAAGGACAAGCGCCCCTACAAGACCCATTGCGGTATCCAGTTCCGCCATGCCTCCGGAGCGAGCGCCCACGCGCCCGGGTACTACCTGCACCTGGAGCCGGGCCACTGCCTGGTGGCGGCGGGCACCTGGCATCCCGACAATCCGACCCTCAAGCAGATCCGTGACGCCATCGTCGCGCGGCCGGAGCGGTGGCGCGCCGCGCTCGCCGACAGGAAGTTCCGGGCCCGCTACGAGCTGGACGGCGACCGCCTCAAGCGCGTGCCCCGCGGCTATCCCGCCGGCCACCCCTGCGCCGCCGATCTCATGTGGAAGGACTACTACGGCGTCTGCGGACTGACGCAGCGGCAGGTCGTGTCCCGCGACTTCATGACCCTCTTTGCGACCATCTGCCGGGACGCCACTCCCTACGTGAGGTTTCTCTGCGAGGCGATCGAGGTGGAGTTCTAGTCGGGTCGCTCAGCCCTGGGGGACGAGCCTGGCGGCCCGTTCGAGGATCCGCTCGGGCTGCGGGCGGTGGTAGAGAATGCCGAGCAGGGCGGCCGCCCCGAAGGGTAGCGCGATCAGCGGATTAAAACGGAGGTAGACGAGCAGGAGGCCGAAGATGGCCACCGCTTCGGCCGAGGCCCAGACGATGATCATCTGCGTCTGGATGTAGGGCATCAGGTTCAGCAGGTCCTCCTCGAGCCTGTGCGCGTCGCCGCCGCCGTCCGGGGATGTGTATCCGAGGGCACGCTTGAGGGCCGCATCGGCGAAGGCGCGCCGGCGGAAGAGCAAGCTGAAGGCCAGCGAGACCAGGGCGCCGAGACCGAAGATGATCAGCAGGTGCTGACTCCTCATCGGTGGTTCGTCGAACCTCTTGCCCGGCAGGACGGCGATCAGGCCATAGAGCGGAACGGCGGCCATGAAGGCCCACCAGGTGACGTTCAGCAGCCTCACGGGCCGCTGCAGCTCCTTCCTGAGCGCTGGCGACAGCATCCGGGCAGGCCTCCCGATCGGCGCCACGCTTCGCCGCGTAGCCCCCATAATCTAGGAGCTTTTCTGGCAACGGTCGACCCCTGACGGTCCGGGATAGGGACTGGGGCGAAGCGGCCCAACCCTGCTATCATATGCCAGTCCGCCGGAGCGCTCCGTACCCTGGAATGCCCCGGCCGGCTTGCAGCCCGGAACCCGCGAACAGGAAGCGCCGATGTCCGAAGACCTCTTCCCCACCCCGGCTCCTGTTTCCCGCGGCCCGGTTGCCGCGGACGGGGTCGCCCTGCGCTGCCGCGGCCTGGTCAAGCGCTACGCCGACGTCGTCGCGGTGGCCGGCCTCGACCTCGAGGTGCGCGAGGGGGAGTGCTTCGGCCTACTCGGGCCCAACGGCGCGGGCAAGACCACGACTCTGGAGATCCTCGAGGGCTTGATCGAGCCCGACGACGGGCTGGTGGAGGTGCTGGGCCACCGTTGGGGCACCGGTGAGGACCGCGCCCTGCGCCAGCGTCTGGGCACCCAGCTGCAGGAAACGCAGCTCGCCGAGAAGCTGACCGTCGCCGAGACCGTGCGGCTGTTCCGCAGCTTCTACCGGCGGGGCCGCGCCGTGGAGGACGTCATCAGGCTGGCCGGTCTCGAGGAGAAGCGGCGGGCCCGGGTCGGCAAGCTCTCCGGCGGGCAGAAGCAGCGGCTGGCCCTTGCCTGTGCGCTGGTGCCCGATCCGGATCTGCTCTTTCTGGACGAGCCCACCACCGGGCTCGATCCGCAGGCCCGCCTGCGCGTCTGGGAGCTCGTGGAGCACTTCCGGGCGAGCGGCGGCACCGTCCTGCTGACCACCCACTACATGGAGGAGGCGGCGCATCTCTGCGACCGGGTGGCCGTCGTCGACCACGGCAAGATCATCGCGCAGGGCAGCCCGGAGGAGCTGGTGGCCTCGCTGGGCGCCCAGCAGATCCTCGAGTTCCGCACCGCCAGCGAGCTGCCGGCCGGTGAGCTGGAAGCGCTGCCCGGCATCTGCGGGGTCCAGACCAAGAACGGCAGCTACGTGCTGTGCATCGAGCGGATCGGGGCCGCGCTGCCCGCGCTGCTCGTGGAGCTGCAGCGGCGGGGAGTGGAGCTGGAGAGCCTGCAGACCCACCAGGCCACCCTCGAGGACGTTTTCGTCAACCTGACCGGGAGAGCCTTGCGCGATGGCTGAGCCGACGTCCGCCACGCGGCGCTATCACCCCCTGCTCGAGCTGACCCGGACCCGCGTTCTGGAGTTCGTGCGCGAGCCCGAGGCCGTCTTCTGGGTCTTCGTCTTCCCCGTGCTGCTGGCCTTGGCCCTGGGCATCGCCTTCCGCAGCAAGCCGGCCGAGCGGGCGCGGGTGGCGATCGTGAGCGAGGGCGCGACTCCCGGGACTTCCGCCCTCATCCAGCAGCTTCGCGAGGCGCCGGACCTGCAGGTCCAGGTGCTCGACCTGCAGGCGGCGAACCAGGCCCTGCGCAGGGGCAACGTGGACGTGGTGGTGAACCTCGGGGCCGGGGGCGGGGTAATGACGGGACCCGTGATCTACCGCTACGATCCCGGCCGCACGGAAGGCCGGGCCGCGGAGCTGGCGGTCGATGACGTCCTGCAGCGCGCCCTGGGCCGCCGCGACGCCATCGCGACGGTGCAGGAAACGGCCACCGAGCGAGGCGGCCGGTACATCGACTTCCTCATTCCGGGCCTGGTGGGCCTGAACCTGATGGGCAGCGGCATGTGGGGAATCGGCTTCTCCGTCGTCGTGGCCCGCACCCGCAAGCTGCTGAAGCGCTTCGCCGCCACCCCCATGCAGCGCTCTCACTACCTCGCCTCCTTCGCCCTCTCGCGCCTGCTGTTCCTGAGCCTGGAGGTGGCCGCGGTGGTGGGTTTCGGCTGGGCGATCTTCGGCGTCGAGGTGCACGGCTCCCTGCTCGACCTGGCGCTGGTGGCCCTGCTGGGCGCGCTCAGCTTCGCAGGGATCGGCCTGCTGGTGGCGGCCCGCCCCCGCACGGTGGAAGCGGTCTCCGGCTGGATGAACCTGGTGATGCTCCCCATGTGGCTGCTCTCGGGCACCTTCTTCAGCTACGAGCGCTTTCCCCAGATCTTCCTGCCCTTCATCCGCGCCCTGCCTCTGACCGCACTGAACGACGCCCTGCGCTCCGTGATGAACGACGGCGCCAACCTGGCGACCAACGGGCTGCCCCTGCTGATCCTCGCCGCCTGGGGCCTGGTCAGCTTCCTGGTGGCGGTGCGCATCTTCCGCTGGCAGTAGAGGCCAGCGGGAATTTGGTGTCCTCCGCACGTGAAGAGGCGCCGTCGCGCAACGCGACGGCGCCTCCGGAGGATCAGCATCGGTGGCGTTGGGTTCCCCCGCACGGGGTGATCCCGATCAGCCACAGGCTGGAGAGGCCCCGCTTACGGGGACGCCACCTCCGCCGAGCCGTGTTGGTCTGAACTCAATGGATCACCTCCTTACTGAGCGAACCGCTCGCGGCGAGACCCACCTCGCCCGGACTCCGTGGCCGCCCTTGCCGTGGAGACCGCCGCACCTCGCTGTGCGGTGTGCCCACTGGGAAGATACCGCATGCGCGCCCTGCTGGCCATGGGTCATTTTGCCGCAAAATGAACACAGGTATCGATTTCCACGGGCCGCACGCCGGAGGCGTCAGGCCCGGGCTGCGGCCCCATCGCTGCCGGCGCGGACCGCCTCCACCTCGTCCGCCGTCTTCGCCACTGGGGGGCCCAGCAGGCGGCCGCCATCGGCCGTGACGAGCCAGGTTTCCTCGATGCGCACCCCGCCGAAATCCAGGTAGTCGGCGAGCCGCTCGTAGCTCACGAAATCCGCAAACCTGGCCTCGGCGCGCCAGCGCTGGATCAGCTCGGGCACGAAGTAGATGCCCGGTTCCACCGTGACCACGAAGCCGGCCTGCAGCTCGCGCGCCAGGCGCAGGGATCTCAGGCCGAACTGGGAGCTGCGGCTCAGCTCCTCGCCGTAGCCCACGTGGTCCTCGCCCAGGTCCTCCATGTCGTGCACGTCCAGGCCGACCATGTGGCCCAGGCCGTGGGGGAAGAAGAGCGCGTGCGCACCGGCCGCCACCGCCTCCTCCGGATCGCCCCGCATGAGACCGAGATCCGCCAGCCCCGCCGCGATGATCCGCGAGGCGAGCAGGTGGACATCCAGATAGCGCACGCCCGGGGCGAGGGCGGCGCAGGCGGCCTCCTGGGCGGCGAGGACCACCTCGTAGACGTCGCGCTGGCGGGTCGTGAAGGTCCGATCCACCGGCAAGGTCCGCGTCATGTCCGCCGCGTAACCGGTGGCCGTCTCGGCGCCCGCGTCGCAGACCAGGAGCCGGCCGCTCTCCAGGACGTTGGGATAGCCGTGGTTGTGCAGGATCTCCCCGTGCACCGTCACGATGGAGGGAAAGGAAAGCTGTCCGCCGGCGGCCTGGGCAATCTGCTGGAGCAGGGCGGCCAGCTCGGCCTCGCGGCGGCCGGGCGCCGCCTGCGCCATGACGGCCCGGTGCATGGCGGCCGTGGTGTCCGCCGCCGTCTCGATCTCCGCGATCTCGGCCGGCGTCTTCACCGCGCGCTGCGACACCACCGCCTGCACCAGCTCCAGCGAGGCTCCCCTGCGCGCCGCCTGCTCGTCGAGCTGCAGCAGGCTCATCAGGCGCAGGATGCCGTCGGCCCGGTAAGGCGGCAGCCAGCGCACCCGGCGGCCGGCCCCGCGCGCCTGGGTGAGGACTTCGGCCAAATCGGCGGCGGGACGCGTCCTGCGGATGCCCACCGCGGCGGCGCGCTCGGCCAGGGTCGGCAACGGTCCGGTCCAGATCACGTCGTCCAGGGTCAGCTCGTCGCCGAAGACCGTCGCCTCGCCCGCGTCCAGGTCGAGAACCGCCGCCAGGTCGGGCTGGTTCAGGCCGATCAGGTAGAGGAACGTGCTGTCCTGGCGGAAGGGGTACCAGTTGTCGGGATAGTTGATCGGGCTCTCGCGGTTGGCGAGCAGGAGGACCAGCCCCCCGTCCAGCTCCCGCGCGAGCCGCGCGCGTCGTTCCCTGTAGGTTTTGGCATCGAACATGGCCGACCTCCCGGGCTCAGGCGATCGCGACGACCGGCTCCTCCCCCTCCTCCCGCTCCCCGCGAATCAGGCGCTTCAGCGGGCGCACCAGGAGGGCCAGGATCAGGGCCGCGAGCAGGCAGTAGAGCGCCACGCCGCCGAACAGCGTCTGCAGCGATCCCCCGCCTTCGGTGTTGTAGAAACCCGCCACCCAGCCCCCCAGGCCGTTGCCCAGGGCGGCGGCGGTGAACCAGATCCCCATCACGAACGAGCCGATGCGCCGGGGGGCCAGCTTGGTCATCAGGCTCAGGCCCACCGGGCTGAGGCACAGCTCGCCCAGGGTGTGCAGCAGGAAGGTGGAGAACAGCCAGCCCGGGCCGACGCGGGCCCCCAGCGGACCGGAGGCCTGCACGGCGCCCACCAGCACCAGGTAGCCCAGACCGACGCCCAGCAGGCCAAGGGCGAACTTGGCGGGCCCGGACGGCTCGTGCCCCGCCGCCGCGAGGCGCACCCAGAGCCAGCTGAAGACCGGCGCCAGCAGGATGATCAGCAGGGCGCCGACGGACTGGAACCAGCTCGAGGGGTAGTCGAAGCCCAGGATGCTGTTGCGGGTGAAATCGCGGGCGAAGAGGTTCAGGCTCGAGCCGGCCTGCTCGAAGGCGCTCCAGAACAGCATGGTGAACAGGAACAGCACGGCGATCACGGCCAGGCGCTTTTTCTCCGCGCTGCTGAACGGCACGCGGTCGACCACCTTCTGCATCTCGGCGCCCTGCTTCAGGCGGCTCGGCCAGCGCCCCACGTCGCCGAGCAGGCGCGCGGCGCCCCAGCGGAACTGGATCAGCCCGCAGATCATGCCGATGCCGGCCAGACCGAAGGCCCAGTTCCAGCCGGCCCTGATGTCGAAGCCGGCCCGGTGGGCCGCCTCCAGAAAGCCGCTGCTCTGGGCGATGTAGCCCACCAGCAGGGGGGCCAGGAAGGCCCCCAGGTTGATCCCCATGTAGAATACGGTGAAGCCGCCGTCTCGCCGCGGGTCGCCCTGCTTGTAGAGGCCTCCCACCATGGTGCTCACGTTGGGCTTGAGCAGCCCGGTGCCGATCACGATCAGTCCGAGCCCCAGGTAGAAGCTGAGCAGGCTGTGGACCACGAGGGTGAAGTTGCCGAGGGCGATGACGGCGCCGCCCAGCATCACCGCGCGCCGCTGGCCGAGCCAGCGATCGGCGGCCAGGCCGCCGGGCAGGGCCGTCAGGTAGACCAGCATCAGGTACCAGCCGTAGATCCCCGTGGCTTTGGCCGTGGAGAAGCCCAGGCCGCCGAGGTCCGGGCTGGCCGTCATGTACAGGACCAGGATGGCGCGGATGCCGTAGAAGCTGAACCGCTCCCAGAACTCCGTGAAGAAGAGGGTGCTGAGGCCCCGGGGATGTCCGAACACGCGGGCTCCTTTGCACGAGCGACGGGGATCGGGGCATTGTAAGCCAGGATTCGCCCCGCTGCACGCCCCGAGCCGTGCAGCCGGCGATCCACTCCTTCGCCGGAGGATGGGTCGGTCCTCCAGGGCACCGGATCATGGTGGCCGAGTTCCTATCATATTACTATGCATTAAGGGGCTTCGGCAGCCCCCGCCCCCCCCTTTCAACTCATGCGGCCCGCCCGGGCCGCCACCTGAAGGAGAGATCCCATGCCCACCGGCTCCGACGGCGACGGCAGGATCCTGCCCCCGCTACCGCACATCAGCGAGCACGCCCACATCAAGACCATGGCCGAGTACGAGCGCCTCTACCGGCTCTCCCTGGACGATCCGGACCACTTCTGGGGCCAGCAGGCCGAGAACCTGACCTGGTTCCACAGGTGGCACACGGTCTTCGACGGCAACTACGAGGACGTGGACTTCGGCTGGTACCTGGGCGGCCGCCTGAACGCCTGCTTCAACTGCGTGGACCGGCACCTGAACGAGCGGGGCGAACAGACCGCCATCATCTGGGCCAAGGACGAGCCGGGCGAGTATCGACACATCAGCTACCGGGAGCTCAAGCACCAGGTCAGCCGGGTGGCCAACGTCCTGCGCCATCACGGGGTGCGCAAGGGCGACCGCGTCTGCATCTACCTGCCGATGATCCCCGAGCTGGCCTACACGATGCTCGCCTGCGCCCGCATCGGCGCCGTGCACAGCATCGTCTACGGGGGCTTCAGCAGCGAGGCGATCCGCGACCGCATCCTGGACGCCGGGGCCAAGATCGTGGTGACGGCCAACGAGGGGCTGCGCGGCGGGCGCCGCCTGCCCCTGAAGCAAACGGTGGACAACGCCGTGGAGGGCCTGAGCACTGTCGAGCGGGTGCTCGTAGCCCGCCGCACGGACCGCGAAGTGCCAATGAAGCCGGGCCGCGACTTCTGGCTGGACGTCGAGTGTCGCCGCCAGCGCGCCACCAGCACCATCGAGTGGATGGGCGCCGAGGATCCGCTGTTCATCCTCTACACCAGCGGCTCGACCGGCAAGCCCAAGGGAGTCATGCACACCACCGGCGGCTACCTGGTCTACGCTGCCCTGACTCACCGGCTGGTCTTCGACCACCACCCCGGGGATGTCTACTTCTGCGCCGCCGATGTGGGCTGGATCACGGGCCACTCCTACATCGTCTACGGTCCTCTGGCCAACGGCGCCACCACGGTGATGTTCGAGTCCGTCCCCACCTATCCCGACGCGGGACGCTACTGGCGGATCGTGGACGATCTGGGCGTGAACATCTTCTACACCGCGCCGACCGCCCTGCGCGCGATCAAGCGCGAGGGGGACGAGCACGTCCGGCGCTACAGCCGGGCCTCGCTGCGCATCCTCGGCACCGTGGGCGAGCCCATCAACCCCGAGACCTGGGAGTGGTACTATCAGGTCGTGGGTCAGGAGCGCTGCGCGGTGGTCGACACCTGGTGGCAGACCGAGACCGGCGGCATTCTCATCACGCCGCTGCCCG